>CAJYPK010000010.1 GCA_913776615.1 uncultured Hymenobacter sp. | reverse complement strand
CACCAACTCACCAACTCACCAACTCACCAACTCACCAACTCACCAACTCACCAACTCACCAACTCACCAACTCACCAACTCACCAACTCACCAACTCACCAACTCACCAACTCACCAACTCACCGCTACTCCCAGCGCAGGTCGAGCAGGCGCAATTGCAGGGTGCGCTGGCCCCGGAATTCATTCATCTCCAGCGTATAGCACACGCTGAATTCGGCGTCGGGGCTTTCGAGCAGACGCGGCAGGTAGTGCCCCAGCCCGAAGCCGATGCCTTCGAGCACCATGCCCGGCGACTGGGCCGGCTGCGTGAGCCGAATCTTGAGGTGACCCGCCTGGCCCACCGGCCGCACCGAGCCGGGCACCGCCCGCACGTGGTGGCTGGCAAAAATCGGCGCCGGATTGCCCGGCCCGTACGGCTCCATGCGGGTGAGCTGCTGCAAAAAGTCTTCGGTAAGCTGGGTGAAATCCAGCTCCGTATCGATTTCGACGGGGCGCACGGGCAGTTGGCCTGCTGGCAGCCGCAAGGCCACCTCCCGCATAAACTGCTCCTTGAAGGCCGGCACGTTTTCGATGGGCAGCGACAGCCCCGCCGCTGCCTTGTGCCCACCAAACTGCCGCAGCAGCGGCGCGCAGGCTTCCAGCACCTCGTGCACGTCGAAGCCCGCCACCGACCGGGCCGAACCCGTAGCCATACCGTCGCGCTCAGTCAGGATAACCGTGGGGCGGTAGTACTGGTCGAGGCAGCGCGAGGCCACGATGCCCAGCACCCCTTGCGGCCAATGCGGCTGATACAGCACCGTGGCGGGGGCCGAAGCCCCGCCGGGGTCTTCCGCAATGAGGGCCAGCGCCTCCTGCGTGGTGCGGGCGTCGGAAAGCCGACGCTCCTGGTTCATGTGGTCAACCACCTCGGCCGTGTAGCGGGCCTCCTGCTGGGTCGGGGCCAGCAGCATGTTCACGGCGCGGTGGGCATCGCCCATGCGCCCGGCCGCGTTGATGCGCGGCGCAAAGCCGAACACCAGCGAGCTTAAGCTCAGCGGTCCCTGGCGCGGGGTAGCCAGCTCGTGCAGGGCGGCCAAGCCGGGGCGCAAGCCATCGGCCGGGTTGCTGGGCGGCGGGGCCAGCGGCGCGGGGCCATCCAGGGTATCGGCGGCGGCCAGGGCCGAGGGCTGGGGCGCGGCAAAGGCCGCCGCCTGCGTCACGTTGAAGCGGCGCAGGCCGTGGGTGGCCAGGATGCGGTTTTCGCCGGTTACGGGCACTACGTCGGCGGCAATGCTCACCGTCACGAGGTCGAGCTGCGCGTAGAGCGGGGCCAGCGGCAGATTATATTTTTCGGTGTAGGCTTGCAGCAGCTTGAAGCCCACGCCGCAGCCCGAGAGTTCGGGGTACGGGTAGCTGCAATCCAGGCGCTTGGGGTCGAGCAAAGCTACGGCGGGCGGCAGCTCCTCGCCGGGCAGGTGGTGGTCGCAAATAATGAAGTCGATGCCCAGCGTCTGGGCGTAGGCCACCTGCTCCACGGCCTTCACCCCGCAGTCGAGGGCAATAACCAGCCCGAAATTGTGCTGCTTGGCATAATCCACGGCTTGCAGCGAGATGCCGTAGCCCTCGCGGTGCCGGTCGGGGATGTAAGGCTGAAAGCGGCTCTGCTCCTCGGGCAGGTCGGCGGGCTCGGCCAGGGGGCGCAGGAAGCTGATTACCAACGCCACCGACGTAATGCCGTCCACGTCGTAATCGCCCAGCACCAGGATGCGCTCGCCCCCGGCCAACGCCTGGTGCAGGCGCTGCACGGCGCGATCCATGTCGCACATCAGCCAGGGTGAGGCCAACTTAGCGAGGTCGGGCTCGAAAAAATCGTGCGCGGCGGCGGGGGTTTCGATGCCGCGCTGCACCAGCAGACGGGCCAGCACCGGGCTGATACCCAGCGCCTGCCCGAGCCCGGCCACCTGCGCAGCGTCGGGTTGGGGCGCAATATTCCAGCGCTTGAGCGGTGTAACAGCCATTAATTTATCGGATAGGGATAGCCTCAAAAGTACGCAAAAATTCACTTTCGTACCTTCGCCCGCGCTTATTAACCTCTGCTATGCGCCGCCTCCGTGATTTTTATCAGCGCTACCGTCAGTACATCCTCTCCGATGGGCTGATGTACGTGGTCTTCATCCTAGCGCTGGGGCTGATGTTTTTGGTCTTTGGGTAGGATGGCGAAGTCACGATGTGCAAGTTTCTAGACAACCCTAACAGCTGAGACTAAATTCTATGGGTGTAGATATCTGTGGATTCTTGGAAATATCGAGCCTTGAGGAAGCTGATTTAGAGGATAAGTACGCTTGGATGTCGTGTATCGACCTGATTAGCTTAGATTTACCTACTGGAGATATTTGCAGTATTTTATTTGGGGAATCTAGTCCAAATAATGATACCAATGAGTGGCTACCCATTGCTAAAAGAAGAGGTCCACCGAATAATAGTGCTTGGCTGACGGCCCAAGCTATTGAGGAGTCACGTAGTAATGATAGTACCATAATGAGCACTTGGGGTTATACATTCATTACCCATGAGGAAATTGAAAGAATTGATTGGCAGACTTACCCTGGCGCAAAACTGGAATTGAATAAGACTTATGGCTGGGGCTTGCTATTTAGCTTAATGAAGGTACTTGATGATGCGTCGAAACACCAAACGCTTAATAGTATGGTTTGAGTGGCGATAGGTAGCTATTGATTAAGGGCCTATCTTCTGTATTTAGTTAAATATAAACAATTAATTTATTAGGCGTTTCGCCACTCAAATTAGTTCGTGAAAAACATTTTTAGGAGAGCGCCACTCCGTGAAAACCCGCCTACTGCACCGCATCTCCCCGCAGCCGGCGGAAGCGCTTGCGGGCCTCAGCCACGTAGATGCTGCCGGGATACTTACCAATAAACTCTTGGTAGATGGCTTGGGCACGAGCCTTGTCCTTCATATTTTCCTCCTGGATTTCGGCAGTGAGGAAGAGGGCGTCGTCGCTAAGCACGTCGTACTTGGGATTGGCCGTAATCTGGCCGAGCGTGGCGATGGCGGCCCCGTAGTCGCCGGTGCGGCGCAGCAGTTTGGCCTTTAGGAATAACGCATCGTCGGTGAGGGCGTGGCCGGGGTATTTGCGCAGCAGCGCGTCGAGGCTGGCCTGGGCCTGGGAAAGCTTGTTTTGGAATACCAGCTCCTCCACGGCAGCGTATTCCTTGAGGGCCAGCCCCAGCGTATCCTCCACGGTGCTCTCCTGGATGAGCAGTGAGAGCTGCATGGCATCGTTGGCGATTTCGCGGGTGGTGGCTTCTTTCAGAATGTCCAAGTGGCTCTGGGCCAGCTTAAAATTACCGGCGAAGTAGTTGAGCCGGGCGTTGCGCAGCTTGGCCTCGTAGCCCAGCGGGGCCTCGGGATGGGCTTTTTCGACCTGCGAGTAGAGCAGGGTAGCCTCCCAGGGCTCACCCTTGAGCAAGAATAAATCGCCGAGGGTGGTTTTGGCCTCGTCTACCACGTCGGGCTGGGCGCGGGGCATGGCGATAACCTCCTGCAACAAACTCATGGCCTTGGGCTTGTCGTCGAGCTGAAAGGCGTAGAGGTTAGCCAGCTGGCGCATCACGGGGGCGGCGTCGGGCGAGGTGCGGCCCAGTTCGGCGAGCAGCTTTTCGTAGTCGCCGGCCAGGGCGCGCACCTGGGTGAGGTCTACGGGATAGGTATCGCGCACCTGGGCCTCGCGGGCTTGCAGCAGCAACTGGCGGGCAATGCCGTAATTGATGTCGCCGCGGTACTCCCGCGCCACGTACTCACAGGCGGCAATGGCCGTGGCGTAGTCGCGGTTGCGCAGCGCGATACCCGCCAAGCCCAGCACGCGGCTGCCCTTGGCGTTGGTGCGGCGGTCGAGGGCGCGCACCTGCACCAGCGCCCCGGCAAAGTCGTGGCGCTGCACTTGCAGCCACAACAGCAGCTCGCTGTAGGCGTTTTGATCGGGCTGGGCCTGCACCTTGCTCACCAGGATTTTCTCCAGCGCGTCGAAATCTTTTTCGTCGTGCAGAGCATTTTGGAGCATGTTGCGCACGAAGGGCAACTGTTGCTCGTCGCGCTCCACGAGGTGCAGCGTTTCGGTCAGCAGCTTTTCCTGCTCCTGGCGCTGGGTGTAGAGCTGGATGAGCTGCGGGGCGTACTCCGTGGTATTGCGGGCCAGTTCCCGGCCGCGTAGGTAGGTCTTTTCCGCCCAGGTAGGTAGCTTCCGCTGGCCAAATTCCGTCGCCACGGGCCCCACCTGCGACGGCGTAAGCTGGGTAATAACCCGCTGGTATTGCTTGGCAGCCGCGACCGAGTCGCCGGTAGTGGCGTAGAGCGCCCCCAGCGCGACGCCGTAGCCGCCTTCCTCCGGGTGCTGCTTAATGGCCTTTTTTACCAGCTTTTCGGCCTCCTTATAGCGTTTCAGGGCTTGCAGCGTGGCCAGGTATTCGGGCAGCACGGCGGGGGCCGTCTGCTCGTCGCTTTTGAGCTTATCGAAGAGAAAGGCAGCCTTTTCGTACTCGCCCCGGCGGGCGTAGTCGCGGGCCAGGGTGGGCGCGTCGATGGGAGCCCAAACGCTTTGCCCCGGCCGGGGCGGGCCGCCCTGCCCGGGCTGCTGGGCGTGCAGCGGGGTTGCCAGGGCCAGCCCACTCAGCGAAAGCATCAACAACGAATAGCGCATACGAAATACCGGTTTCACAAGCTGGCAACGCCGGGCAGCCGCCCGTTTGTTCAACGCGGGCCGCGCCCGCCTCTGCCCAACTTACGCACAAAAAAAGGCTACCCCCGCAGGGGCAGCCTTTTTTCAGCTACTTGCTCGTTGCCTAGAAGAACTTCGAGCGGTTGTCCTGCACCTTGGCCTGGCCCTTGATGGCTTCGTAGATGAGGCCGTCCTGACGCTGCTGCCGCTGCTGCTGGAGCTGCTGACGCACCACTTTCAGGTCACTGGGCGTAGCCGGGAATACGCCGGTGGGCTCCACTACCAGTACGCCTTGCTCGCCCTTGATGGGGGCCGACTTCTGGCCCGGCTTCAGGGCAAAGGCGCGGCCCACGGCGTCGGGCTCGAAGCCCACGTTGGGGATGGTACCCTGGGCCAGTGCGGCACCCTCAGCCGTTTGCACCACGGCGCCGGGACCGGCGACTTTGGCGAGGTCTTCGAGCGAGCCGGTTTTGCCCGCCAGTTTCTCCATGATCTGCTTGGCCTTGAGCTCATTGCGCACGGCGGCGGTCAGCTCGGGGCGAATGCTCTCGATAGTGGCGGTACCCTTGCTGCGGGCATCGGTCACGGCGGCGATTACGTGCAGGTCGCCGATGTCAAACTTGCGCACGTCGCCCACTTTGGTTTCGGAACCGCCGTCGGGGTTGAAGCCGAAGGCCCAGCGCACAATCTCCCGCGAGTTGGGCAGGTTGCCCACGGCTTGGGCGTCGCGGGTTACGAACTTGGCTTCCTGCTTTTGCAGGGTCTTGTCTTTGGTGGGCAGGGCGCGGAAGGCTTCAAGGCTGCCAGCATCGGCTTGCAGCTGCTCGGCGCGGGCGTAGGCCGCGTCGCGGGTCGCGTCGCTGGGCTGCACGGCTTTCACCACGGCCGCTACCTGGTAGGTCTGGTTGGTTTTGGGAGCCGTTACCTTCACGATGTGGTAGCCGAAGTTGGTTTCCACGAGGTTGGGCAGCAGGCCGGGGCCGTTGGCCGCGAATACGGCTTTGCTGAAAGCCGGCACCATGCGGCCTTCGTCAAACCAGCCAAGGTCGCCGCCTTGGTCCTTGGTGCCGTCGGTGCCAAACTGCCGGGCCATCGCCGCGAAGTCAGCGCCAGCCTTGATTTTATTCAGGATGTCCTGCGCCTGCTTCTTGGCCGCAGCCTTAGCCTCGGGCGACATCTGGGCGTCGGCCTTGATGAGGATGTGGCTGGCGCGGGCGGCGGGCTTGGCGCCGGCCTTAGCGCCCGTTACTTTGTAGATGGCCAGCGTGTTACCTTCTACGTAGGGGCCGTACACCTCCCCTACTTTCAGGGGCAGCTGCTGGCGCAGCTTCTCGGGCAGGTCGGCCGGCGAGAGGTAGGCGCGGTTGTACGGCTGGTCAGAATTAGCCCGCACGAACAGCGAGTCGTTGGTGGCGGTGCGGAACTGCTCGGCCAGCCCGGCTACGCTCGCGCGCAGGGCGGCGCTGTCTTCCTTGGTCGCCGTTTCGGGCACCACGATGTACTCGATGGTGCGGCCATCCTCTACTTTGTAGCGGGCCTTGTGGCGGTCGAGGTAGTCTTGCAGCTGCTCATCGGTGGGCTTGAAGGCCGAGTCCGACACGCTGGTGTAGGGCACGAACAGGTAGCGGAAATTCGCCTTCGAGTTCTGGGCCTGGTCGAAGATGCGGGCCTCGGCCGAGGTCACGTACACCGAGTTTTTAAGCAGGGCGTTGTATTTGTTCACCGGCCGGTCAAACTCGCGCAGGCTGGTTTCGAAGTTGTGGTAGGCAGCCTGGGCCTCGGGCGGCAGCTTGTCGAGGTTTTTGAGGTAGTCGATGAGGCGCGCTTTATCAAACTGCCCCGTCTTGGGATCAGTAAAAGCCTGACGGATAGCCGGATTAGGATTATCACCCTGCACCATGTCAATCATCTCGTCGTCGCCCACGGCCAGGCCGAGCTTCTCGATTTCGGGCTGGAAGGCGCGGCGGTACAGCAGCTGGTTCCAGGTTTGGTCGCGCAGGTAGCCGGTGGCTTGCTCGTCGGGCTGGCGGCCCTGTTGGTTGGCAAAGTTTTGCTTGGCCTGTTCGAGGGCGGCGTTAAACTCGGGCAGCTCGATTTTGCTGCCGTTTACTTCGCCCACCACTTGGCCATCGCGGCCGAAAAGCCGGTTTTTACCCCCAATCAGGTCGCCGCCCACTATGAAGAGCAGCATCCCGACGGCGACGGCGCCCACGGCCACCCCCGACTTTTCCCGTATCGTGTTAATTAATGCCATTGATAAATTCTAATGCGGTGGCACGGAGCCAAAAAGAGGCGCAAAATAACCACGAATCGCCCGAACTTTCAAGCTGCTGCGCCGCCAATCGGCCCGCCTGCCCCTAGCGGCGTTTCTTATTTTGCTTCGGGGGCTTGTTGAGGGCCGCTACCTGCCGGGCCACCTCGGCCTCTTTAGCCTGCCGGGCTTCCTGCTGCCGCCAGTAGTTGAGGGGTAGCCAGCAGGCCAGCGATATCATGAATATCCAGTAATTACCGCCCAAATCCTTCTCCACGATGGTCTGGTACACGCCGATAACGAACGCCACTACGCCCAGCGAGAAGAGCACGGTACGCAGCAGAGATTTATCAAATTTCATACGTTGTTAAAAATAGATGCGTCTCCTGGCCCGCTCCGGTCGGGGGCGGGCTCAGGTGACAAGGGCCTAAGCCTTACTGACCCAGCCGCTGGGCCTCCGATAGACTGAACACCCCTTTAGGCTGCAAAATGCCGTAGCGCGAAAAATCCTGGTTGGCGGTCATACCGTTGCCGGTGAGCACCTCGGTCGGCGTTTGGATACGCACGAACGTAGCGCTATCGGTGTAGATTTTTTGCTGGGCTCGGTTGTAAAACAGCTCCTCCGTGTCGAGCGTCTGCTGCTCGGGCACGTTGGCCACCTTCACCGCCCCACGCATGATGTAGAGCTGCTTGGCATTGTCAAACTTACCCCATTTGGCCACCAGGGTATTGATAACCTGCTTGCCAGGCTTATCATAGAAGGTCACCGTCACGCCCTTCGGGTACAGAATATCGCTGTTTTCGAAGCGCTGCTCCAGCGGCGAAGTCAGCCGAATGTGCAGCCGCGCCGAATCGCTGAGTAGCGTCAGTACGTTCTCCGTTTCGACGAGTGGCCCGGTGTACACCACCGGTTTGGCTTCTTTATCCTTGGCTTGGCAGCCAGCCAGCAGCAACGCCAGCCCCAGGCCAGCCACAGTACCCCCGCCCCACGGTGCGCGCTTCCGCATGACTACTGAAGGCGGCGTTTGAGAAACCACCGGTTGCTGAGCGTGGCACCCACCTGCACGCGCACGTATCTTTCCTGCACGTTGCTCACCCCACCGTTGCCGTAGAGGTAGTCGGTGTTGCCCCGCACCCCGTACAGGAAAGCCAGACTGATAACCGTCGATTCCAGGGCGGTGGCGGTAGGCAGCGGGAAGGCAAAGCCCCAGTGCACCGCCCGGTCGTAGAGGCGATTGCCCAGCGGAGCGTACGGCATTTGCGCCACGCTCAGGCCGGCGCGGTAGGTTACGCGCTGAAAGTAGTGCTCCACCGAGCTGGGATCAGGCGTCAGCTCGCCGCCGGCCGACACCCGCCAGGTATCACTCAAGCCAGCGCTGGAAACGATGCTGAACGTGCGAAATCTCGACCACTGCTGATAAGACCCGTCAACGTTGACGCTCCAGTTGCGGCCGTTGTCGATGCTCAGGCCCGCCTGGGTCATCGCCGGCAGCGTAACGGTACCGGCGTCGTCGGCGAGCTGCACGGCCGTACCGAGGGTCGCCCCGTTGGCGTCCTGCTCCTCGGTAGTGCGCTGGCGGTTGGCCTGCAAGGGCGCCTGGAAGGTATACACGCCCCCAGCGTTGATATTTAAGTTTTTGGTCAGCTGGTGGCGGTAGTGCGCCGAGGCCCGGAACAGGAAGTCGGAGTAGCGCAGCTGCTCGTTATCCACCACGATCTGCTGGGTCGAAATACCCGGCGCAATCACGGCCGTCCCGATGCTCTGCGTAATGGTGCCGAATAAGTACGAGGCGCTGCCGCCGATATTCAGGTCGCGCAGCACGTGAATGCCGGTAGCAAAGTAGGCTTCCGACAACCCACCCGAACCGTTGTAGCGCCGGAAAGCCTGCGAGTACGGGTCGCCGTTGACCGAACCCAGGGTAGTTGCCTGGTAATCAACCGCGCTGTAGGGCCGCAGGCCCAGCGAGCCGCCCCAGCGCTTGCTGAACGGAATCGCCAAGGCCAGGTAGCCGAGCGTGCCCGTGCCCGAGCGGCCCGCCGAAGTAGTGGCATTGCGTACAGATTTGACCTGTCCCGTGAAGGCCGCCTCCCAGGTAGTGCGGGGCGTGTACACCAGCAGCGCTGGGTTTAAGTCGTTGACATTACCAGTATTAGGTGCCGCCAAACCAGTGCCGCCCATGCCCAGCTGACGCACGCCCCCGTAGTTGCCATAGGCATCGCCCAAGCCGATACGCGAATAAGGCGAGTTACCTAGTCCCTGCCCCGCTGCCGAGCCGGCCAGCAGGGTCGTAGCGGCCGTCAGCAGGGCCCCGGATAGTTTTTTAGTTGTCAACATTATAGCGTAAAATCTTATCCAGGCCCAGCAGCACCAGTTCTGGCACGGCAAAGATACGGTCGGCCAGCGGGGTCAGCGCCGCCGCCAGGTACGCAGCATCGCCGCCGGTGAGGATTATGCCTAAATTAGGGTATAACAAATTGTACTCTGCAATCAGCCCGCGCACCTCGGCGGCGGTACCGCGCAGCACGCCGCTCAGCAAGCAAGAGGCCGTGGAGTCGCCGATTAGTTGCACTGCCTCCCCGGCGGCGGGCAGGTCTACTAACGGTAACCGGCCCGTAAACGTGTGCAGCGCCTGCAACCGCATGCGCAAGCCCGGTGCGATGCTACCACCGTGGTAAATACCGTCGGCCGTCACGAGGTCAAATTTCAAGGCTGTACCGGCATCCACTACCACCGTATGCTGACCAGGCCGCAGGCGGGCGGCGGCTACCGCGCCGGCCAGGCGGTCGGCCCCCAGGGTGTGGGGCGTAGCGTAGGCATTCGTAACGGGCACGGGCGTAAAGCCCGGCCGGAACGGCAGAATCTGCCGCAGTCCATCGACCGCGGCCAATGCCCCCAGCCAAGGCTGCGCGCCCGCCTCGTCCGTCACCGACGACAGAATGGCGTGCACCGGCTGCGTGCGCTGCCACAGCGCCGCAAGCTGCGTCGGGTCAGCTAATACGCCGTTTTCGAGTAGGCCGGCCGCTGTGCATACGCCGTACTTGAGTGCCGTATTACCCAGGTCGAGGGCGAGGGTTGTCATGAGCTTATTCCTTGCTGCGATAGGTAAAAACGTCATGCTGAGCTTATCGCGGCCACTTGCTTGCCCGCCGGGGACTACAGCCGGGCGGGGCGAACGGGCAGCGACAGGCTCAGCATGACGTTTAACGACTACCGAGGCAGCTTACATAAAGTATTTCAGGCGAATAACTTCCTGTTCCGTCAGAAAGCGCCACTTGCCCCGGGGTAGGTCCTTCTTGGTAAGGCCGGCGTACTGCACCCGGTCGAGGGCCACCACATCGTAGCCAAGGTGTTCGAAAATGCGGCGCACGATGCGGTTGCGGCCTACGTGCAGCTCAATGCCCACGAAGTGCGGGTTGCCCGCCACCACGGCCACGTCATCGACTTCCGCCTTGCCGTCTTCCAGCTCCAGGCCGGCGGCAATCTGGCCCAGGTGGTCAGCCGTGAGGGGCTTATCCAGCTCGGCCTGGTAGATTTTCTTATTCTTGTGCGAGGGGTGCGACAGCTTCTGCGCCACTTCCCCGTCGTTGGTGAATAGCAACAGGCCCGTGGTGTTCCGGTCGAGGCGACCCACCGGGAAGATGCGCTCCTTCGAAGCGCCAGCCACCAGCGACATCACCGTTTTGCGACCCTCCGGGTCGTCGGTAGTCGTGATAAAATCCTTGGGCTTGTTCAGCAACACGTACACCAACTTCTCGCGGTTGAGGTTGGTTTTACCGTATTGCACCGTGTCGGTGGGCTGCACTTTATAGCCCATCTCGGTCACCACCTCGCCATTCACGCGGATTTCGCCGGCGGCAATCAGCGCGTCGGCCTCGCGGCGCGAGCAGATGCCCGCGTTGGCGATGTAGCGGTTGAGGCGCATTTCCTCAGTTCCGAAGTCTTCCTCGTCGCGGCGACGCTTGTTGCCGCGCGTTTTGTCGGCTTCGTAGTGCTTGAGGTTTTTGTAGTCGGGGGCCTCACCCGGCTTCTCGCCGAACTTGGGCTTGTCGGCCCGGCCGTAGCCCGTGCTGGAGCGGGGGCCGCTCTCGGCCGCCCGCAGCGCCTCGCGGCGCTCGCGGAAAGTGCCGCCCGTATTGGCCGGGCGCTCGCCGTAGCTACGGGGCTTACCAAACGCGCCTTCGGTACGGTCGCGGCCGGGGGCAGCGCTGCGGTCGTTGCCGAAGCTACGGCGCTCCTCGCGGTCGCCGCTGGGGCGGCGCTCGTCGCGGCCCATACCGCGCTCCTCAAACGACCGGCGCTCGTCGCGCCCCGTGTATACCGGGCGGGCGTTGTCGGGCGTACGGCCCTCGGCCCCACCTTCCTCGTTAGGATTAGTTTTGATGAACTTGCGGTTGCGCTCCCCTTTCAGGCCGCGCGGCACCGTGGGCTGGCCCTCGTAGCGCACCGGCTGGCCCTGCCAGATCGGCTTGGGCGGGTACTTCGGACGCTCGCCCGCGCCTTCGCGGTCGCGGCGCTCCCCGCCGTCGTTTTGTTCGAAGCGCCGTGGGCGCTCATCACGATCGCCGCCGAAGCCGCGCCGCTCGCCGTAGCCGCCGCGCTCGGGCCGCTCGCCGCCAAAGCTGCGCTTTTCGCCGTAGCCCCCGCGCTCCGAACGCTCGCCGCCAAAGCTCCGCTTCTCCCCGAAGGCCCCCGCGTTGCGCTCGCCACCGAAGCTCCGCTTTTCGCCGAAAGCCCCCGCGTTGCGCTCGCCACCAAAGCTGCGCTTCTCGCCGTAGCCCCCGCGTTCCGAGCGGTCACCACCAAAGCTCCGCTTCTCGCCGTAGCCCCCACGCTCCGAGCGCTCGCCGCCGAAGCTCCGCTTTTCACCGTAGCCGCCACGCTCGGGCCGCTCGCCGCCGAAGCTGCGCTTCTCGCCGTAGCCGCTGCCCGCTGGGCGACCGCCAGATTTGTTGCCGCCCTGCCCAAACGTAGGGCGGGCCGGAGAGTAACCTTCGCGGCCATCGGGCCGGTTGCCTTTATAATTGCTGGCGCCGCCGTTGCCGCTACGGGGCGAGTAGCCGCCGCGGGCGTCGCTGCCTCGGCCGCTGCCACCGCGGCCCGGCTTATCCTCCGAAAAATGTTGCTTACCCATGTGCTGTAATTGCTTAGTCTAATTGCTGGCTTATAGTCCCGCGCCGCCGGCGCTGGTGAGTGCTAATGGCTGCCCAAGTGGCAGTAAGTTAAAAAAAAACCCGGACCCGCAAGCCGGCCGCCGAAGCGCCGGGTACGGATCCGGGCCGTGGGCCGTGGCCGCGCCTAGTCGCGCCGGGCCAGTTTGGCCTCAATCGTTTGCTGGGTGTGGGGCACGGCCCGCAGGCGCTCCTTCGGAATGAGCTTGCCCGTCGTGATGCACACGCCGTACGTCCCGTTTTTAATGCGCAACTGGGCGTTTTCCAGCTGTTGAATGAACTTCATCTGGCGCGAAGCCAGCTGGTTCAGGCTTTCTTTTTCGGCAGTCTCAGCGCCGTCTTCCAGCACTTTCAACGATGCGGCCGTAGTGTCGGTACCCGACTCGTTGTTCCGGGTAAGCGTTTCCTTGATGAAGGACAGCTCCTTGCGGGCAGCCGTCAGTTTATCCTGGATAATCTGGTCAAACTCAGCTAAGTCTTCCCGCGAATAGCGGAGGTTCTCCTCGGTCATTGAAATGCAAGTAAAAGAATAATAAATACGCACGCCAGGTAAGCGCCTGGCAAAGCCAACGCCCTGCCAAGCTAAAAAGTTTGGCAAGAACTGCGCTCCTTTCCAACCAGAATGAGCGCAGCGGCGGGCTTTCGCGGGGCAAAGGTAATTAGTTTCAGCGGCTTTGCTTCGCCAGCTTCCTAGTTCCTTCAGAATCCGAGCATCTGAATAGCCGCCACCGCAGCTTCCACCCCTTTATTACCATGCCGGCCGCCCGCGCGGTCCCAGGCCTGCTCCAGGTTGTTGGTCGTAACCAAGCCAAATATCACGGGCTTGTTGTATTTGAGGCCTACCGTAGTTAGCCCCTGCGCTACGGCGTGGCAGATGTAGTCGTCGTGCTTGGTATCGCCCTTGATGACTACTCCCAGGCAGATGACAGCGTCGATTTCTTCGTGCTGGGCCAAAAACTGTGCGCCCAGGGTAAGCTCGAAGCTGCCCGGCACCGAATTGCGGTAGATATTTTCGGCCTTGGCCCCGTGTTTCAGCAGCGTTTCGTAGGCACCCGTGCTCAAGGTGTCGGTCAGCTCGCGGTTCCAGTCGGCTACAACTAGGCCAAAGCGCTTTTCGCTGATGTCGGGAAAGGCGCTGCTGTCGTAGGTGCTAAGGTTTTGTAAGGAGGTTGCCATGAATCGCAGATTTAACGGATTTAACGGATTGCGCTGATGCGAACGCTACTTGTTTGGGGTAGCTGGGGTTGGGCGCGGGTGTTTGGGTTTGGGTAGTGCTTTAGGATGGGTGGCCCTTGAAACAGCGACGGCGCTTTCCTGTTCGGAAAGCGCCGTCGCTGTTTTAGATTCTGATTACTCTTTGGCTGAGAATTACTGGCCGAGGGCCGCTTTGCGCTGGCGAGCTTCGCTGGCTTCTTGGGAGGAAGCGTAGTCGTTCAGAATGCGGTCGTAAGCTTTAATAGCGCCGGCGTTGTCCTTGGCTACTTCTAGGGCAATGCCTTGCTTGAGCACGTAGCCGGGCGAGAAGTACTCGTTGGCGTTGTGGTCGGCAGCTTTAGCGTAGAGGTCAGCGGCATCCTTCGGTTGGTTCAACTCCAGCTTGGCATCACCCATGAGGGCGTAGGCCCGTGACTGCACGAGGTAGTCGTCGGAGCTGAATTTATCCAGGTAGTTGTAAGCATCCTGAAATTTGCCCTGCTTCAGCGCAGCCACCCCAGCGTAGAAATTGGCCAAGTTGCCGGCCTTCGTGCCGCTGTATTCGCTGGCCACCTTATCGAGGCCGGGGTGCTTGCCGTCGCCCTTGGTGGCTTTATTCAGCGAGTCGGCTTCCCAATAATCCACGGCTTTGAACATGGCGTTCTGGGCCTGAATATTTTGTTCCGAACGCCAGTAATTGTAACCGAAGGCTCCGGCTATCACAGCCACCACGGCCACCAGCACCCCAACCAGCAGGTTGCGATTGCGGCGCACGAAATCTTCCGACTCGGCCAGCCGGGCGGCCAGCGCGTCCGGGTCTTCGAGCAGCGGGTTCTGGGTAGCGTAGGTTTCTTCGGCCGGGGTCAGCGGGTCGGTCGAGGTGGGGCGAACAGGCTGGCGGGCGCCCGGCGCTTTGCCGGTGTAAGGAATCTTAGACATTGGGATAGGTAGCGCGGCGGCGCGGCACTACGGCGAGCCGCGCCGCTGGGGCCACCCGGCCGCAAAGGCAAGGGGCCGGGTTAAAAGATGAAACTAGTCGTGAATATACGGGTAGTCGCCCTGCACGTACACGTCCTTGTAAAGCTCGTCGGCCGTCGGGTAAGGCGAATTCTCGGCAAACTCTACCGACTCCTGCACCTGCGCTTTAATGCGCTCGTCGATGGCAGCCAAGTCTTCCTCGGTTGCCATGTTGTGGGTGAGGATGGTGTGGCGCACGGCCTCGATGCTGTCGCGGTGGCGGTACTCTTCCACCTCCTCCTTGGTGCGGTACTTGGCGGGGTCGCTCATCGAGTGGCCCTTGTAGCGGTAGGTTTTGAATTCGAGGAAGGTCGGGCCTTCGCCGTTGCGGGCGCGCTCGGCAGCGCGGGCTACGGCGTGGTGCACATCCTCTACGTTCATGGCATTTACCGGCTCATTGGGCATCTGGTAGCCGTCGGCGATGATGTGCAGATCGGTGACGTTGGACGAGCGCGCTACGGCCGTGCCCATGGCGTAGCCATTGTTTTCCACTACGAAAATCACGGGAAGCTTCCACAGCATGGCCATGTTGAAGGCCTCGTGCAGGGCACCCTGGCGCACGGCACCATCGCCCATGTAGCAGATGCAGAGCTTGCCGGTCTTATTGTATTTCTCGGCGAAAGCCACGCCCGCCCCGAGCGGAATCTGGCCGCCCACGATACCGTGGCCCCCCATGAAACCGACTTCCTTGTCGAAGATGTGCATCGAGCCACCCTTGCCCTTCGAGCAGCCGGTAGCCTTAGCGAAAAGCTCCGCCATGATGGCGTTGGGCGAAGTGCCCAGGGCCAGCGGGTGGGCATGGTCGCGGTAAGCGGTGATGTACTTGTCACCTTTTTCCAGGGCCGATACGGCACCGGCCACGCAGGCCTCCTGGCCGATGTAGAGGTGGCAGAAGCCCTTGATTTTTTGCTGGCCGTAGAGCTGGCCGGCTTTCTCCTCAAACTTGCGCATGAGCTGCATTTGCTCATACCAGGTCAGGTACGTCTCTTTCGGAAATTCCGGCTGGGCGGGCGAAGTAGCGACCGGCTCGCTGCCGGGGTTACCACCCTCGTGGGCGGCAGGCAATTCTTCTACGGACGGCTGCTGCACGGTTTCGACACCGGTGGCCTGGTCAACTACCTTCGGCGTGTTGCCGCTGGCGTCCTTGCCGGGGTTGCTACCGTTGGCGCCTGCCTTCGGCGCATCCTTTACTTTCGACTCCGCCATAATTCGGGGTATATAATTTCGCGTTGGGACGGCGAAATTACGTAATACCAGCCGTACTCTCATGCCCCCGCTCCGAATGACGCTCGACCAGCTGCACCTGCTGTTTTTTAAAAATTACGACGAAGCCAATCTGGCCTTTGGCCCTGGTATCAATTGCTTCGTCGGCGACAACGGCAGCGGCAAGACCAACCTGCTCGATGCTATTTATTATCTGGCGCTTACCAAAAGCGCCTTCGCCGGGGCCGACGCGCAAAGCATCAAGCAGGGGGCCGATTTTTTCGTAGTGAAAGGTAAGTTTTCGACGCCCGCGCTGGAGCGGCCCGAGACCATCCAAGTGAGTATGCGGGCGGGGCAGAAAAAAACCATTACCCACGACAAGCAGCCCTACGATCGCCTGGCCGACCACATCGGCCGCTACCCGGCGGTGCTCATCTCGCCCTACGACACCGACCTCATCCGGCAGGGCAGCGAGGAGCGGCGGCGCTATTTCGACAGCCTGCAATCGCAGCTCGACCACGAATTTCTGGAGTTACTCATTCAATACAACGGCCTGCTGCGCCAGCGCAACGCCACGCTCAAGCAGGGCACCGGCAGCCACGGCTTCGATACGCTCTACCTGCAAGCTCTCGACGACCAGCTGGCCCCGGTGGGCGAAAGTCTCTCGGCGCTGCGGGTGACTTTTCTAACCCAGTTCATTCCCGTGTTCCAGCGCCACTACGCGCAGCTGGCCGACGGCCGCGAGCAGGTAGTACTCGAATACAAAAGCCAGCTCCCGGGCCAGAACTTTCGCCACCTGCTGCTGGCCAACGAGCGGCGCGACCTGCTGCTGCAACGCAGCACCACCGGCCCGCACCGCGATGATTTCGTCTTCCTCATGGATGGCCTGCCCGTCAAAACCTACGCTTCGCAGGGCCAGCAGAAATCATTTGCCATCGCGCTCAAGCTCGCCCAGTTTGAGCTGCTGGCGGGCAAGCCGCAGCCCGGCGGCGCGGCCCCGACCAAGCCCCTGCTCCTGCTCGACGATATTTTCGATCGGCTCGACGACAAGCGCATTGCCCGCCTGCTCCAGCTCGTGGCCGACCAGACCTTCGGCCAGGTATTCCTCACCGACACCAACCTGGCGCGCACCGACCAGGCGCTGGCTGGGGTGAGTAGCGACATCCGCCGCTTCGAGGTACGGGCGGGCAACGTAGCCGCAATCTGATCGGCGCAACCCGTTACACCCGTGGGCCGACGTATTTTTGAAATACCAAACCGGGCTGCTGCTGGCCGCACGTCAGCACAGCCTTTTATTTTTACCCGTGAAAAAACATAGCCTCTCCCCTACCGCTCGCCGGGCCGACGTTATCCCGCTGAAGGAGGGGCTCGAAGCGCTGGTGCGCGCCTACCGCCTCGGCGGCAAGCTCAACGAAGTGACGGTGGTAGCCAGCTGGGAGCGCGTAATGGGCAAGGCCGTCGCCCTCAAAACAAAGGAAGTGTACGTGAGCAAGGGCAAGCTTTTCGTGCGGCTTACCTCCGCCCCGCTCAAACACGAGCTGGTAATGGCCAAGACGCGGGTGCTCGAAATGCTCAACGCCGAGGTTGGCTCCCAGGCCGTAACGGAGGTAATTTTTCTGTAGCTAGCCCGGCTCGGGCAAGTGACACTAACGCGGGTGAGGCGGAATATCTGCGCTGCGCTTTAGCCTATCGCAGGTTA
Organism: uncultured Hymenobacter sp.; assembly: GCA_913776615.1. GTDB lineage: Bacteria > Bacteroidota > Bacteroidia > Cytophagales > Hymenobacteraceae > Hymenobacter. The sequence goes on along the minus strand of CAJYPK010000010.1, from coordinate 122,506 downwards.
TCCATATTGCGTCAGCGCACCGCGTAGGGAGCTTTACTCAATACAACCAAAAAGCTTAACTGCCAACAAAAATGTTTCACGTGGAACATTTTTGTTACTTCGGGCCATACACCTTTAGCAGGAGCTCATTGTAGGCTTCCAGCAGCGCGATGTACTTGGCTTGGAGCGTCAGGAGCTGGCTAACAGTATCAGAATCAACTTTCGGGGCGTTCGTTACACGGGGTGTAACAGCTTGTGTAACGGATTGCTTGGGGAGCGGCGTTACAAACGGCAAAGCAGATTGCTGAACAATCGTAAAGTCATCCGAGAAATTATGTCCGATAATTTGTCCGATATTCTTTACGAAGTTGGCGTCCAGTGTTTCATCCTTGAATTTCCGGTAGATAGTCGGCCGCGTAATACCGAGTTCCTCCACGATACGAGTGATGGAAATCCCGCTTCTCTTGATAGCTTCTTGCAGTATTTCACCTTGGTGAGGCATACAGAGCGGGCGTTACAGGTTGGTATTGCAAAGATGTATAAAGACGGCAATGCACACCAAAGGTTGGCTAACTTCTTAACAATCGTAACAGTAGCCGCTGGCCAGGTCGTAACGTGTAATCATTGACACTTGCTTGTTACACTAATTACAGCGTTACAGACTGGCTAGTGTAACAAAGTGAGCAATCGGTCGGGATAATCGGTCGTAATGCCGGCTACGCCCCATTGAATGGCGGTTTGCAAATCAGGCAGCTCGTTGACAGTCCAGGGCACCAGCCGGAGCGTCGGGTACCCGGCGGACAGTTCTTGTATCAGGGCCGGCGACAGGAGGCGGTAGTCGGACCCAAAAACGTCGGGCACGAAACCCAGCTGTTCGAACAGCATCGTAACGGGGGAGGGCGTTTCGTTGAGCAAACACAGGGCCTGCCCCGGGGCCTGCCGTCGGGCTGTTTGCAGGATGCGCGCATCAAAACTGAGCAGCGTAGTGCGGGCCTGCACGGCGGCGGCCGCCACCTCGGCCAGCACCAGCTCGACGAACTGGGTAGGGCCTGGGTGAAAAACGCCGTCGCCCGCCGGCGTACTTTTCAGCTCTATCGAGTAGCCGACCGGCGGGCGACCCAGGCGCTGGCTGGCGGCCTCCACAGTGCGCAGCACCTCGCGTAGCAGCGGCCGGTAGCTGGCGTGCGGCTGCTGCCCGGCAAAATCGGGATGCGGCCACTCGCCTACCACGCACCGCCGGATGGTGGCGTAGGGCAGCTGGTACAGGTTATACTCCTGCTCGCGGCGCGGGTCGATGCGCTCGCCGGCGGGCCCGCGCCCCAGCCGGGCGGCCAGCCAGGGCTCGTGCGAAACCACTACCTGCTGGTCGGCCGAGATTACGACGTCCAGCTCCAGCACATCCACACCCAGCTCCAGCGCGTGCAGAAAGGCGGGCAAGGTATTTTCGGGCAGCAGGCCCCGGCAGCCCCGGTGGCCGTGGATTTCGGGCCGGCGGGCGGCCTTTTGGCAAGAGGAATTATTTGACATGCCCGCTTGTACGCACGGCGGCGGATGGCAGTCGGGCGAGCCAGTCGCTTTCTTTGCAGCCTAGTTTGCGCGGGCTGGGTGCCTGCCCGATTCCTGACTTTTCTTTTTTCTTATGAAGCGTTTACTACTCCTGGTTGTGCTGCTGGCGCTGGTTGGCGGCGGCTATTATTACTACAATTCCCTCAAGCAAGGCCCCGAATATGCGTTGCTGCAAGCCGCCGCTGCTACCCAAACGCACGACCTGGCCACCTTCGAGCGCTACGTAGATGTGGACGCTTTGACGGGCCACCTGGTCGATGACGTGGCCAGCCAGAGCGGCGTCCTGACGGCGCTGGTACCCGGCGGCGGGCTGGCCCTGCGCGGCGGGCTGCGCCTGCTCAAGCCCCAGCTGGCGAAAGCGGCCCACAAGGAAATGCAGCGCTACGTCGAGACCGGCTCACTGGAAGCGGCCCAGGCAGCGGCTCCCAAGAGGTTGGTCAATCTCTCCTTCCTGGGCCTGGCGGGGCGCGTGGTGAGCCCCGACAGCAAATTTAAGGGCGTGAAGTACGCGACCGATAAGGGCAACGAGGCGCTGGTGGGCCTGGAGTTTACGCAGCCGCGCTACGACACCACGATGGTAGTAGAAGTGAAGCTGCTCAAGCAGCCCGATGGCCACTGGCAGGCCAAGCAGATCACGAACGCCGGGGAGCTGGCCCGGGGCGTAGCCCGGCTGGAAAAGAATCATCTCCTGAACAGCCATTAAGTACGTCGAGCCATCCGGGCCTGACTAAACAAAAAGGGGCTCCCACCTAATCGGTGGGAGCCCCTTTTTACTGGCTGAGGTGTGATCCTAGCGGGTACGGCCGAAGAAGTAGTAAATCAGCAGGCCGCCAAACGGGAAGAAGAAAATGATGGCGGCCCAGAGAATCTTCTTGCCAATGTCCCAGGGCTGGCCGAACACGTTGATAATAGCCAGCACGTCCAGGATCAGCAGGGCGATACCCCAGGGGGCCAGGCTACCATCGGCGTTGAAGCGGGCGCAGCCGGTGGTGAGCAACAGAATGGGCAGCAGCAGGGCGGCCAGCATGGGCAGCCGTTGGGTAAAAGAACGAAGCGGTTTCATTGTGAAAGGAAAGGGCTTTGGTGAGAGAATGTGCGTGTTTTACGCAGCATTTCCCCACTAGGATACCTTTCCTTTTAAAATCGATAAGCGCCCACTTGCTGGAAGAAATGGTTCAGCGCTCCCGGCACCAGGGCCAGAATAAAAAGCACTCCAAACAGCGCCCCGTAGAAGTGGGCGTCGTGGTTGATGTTGTCGCCCCGCCGCCGGCCCATGTAGTAGGAATAGCCCAGGTACAGGAAGCCAAATAGGAAGGGCTGAATGGGAAACGGGATCGGAAAGATGATGATGCCCCCACCGTTCTTATTAACCGGAAAAAGCAGGATGCTGGCGAAGAGCACTGCCGATACCCCACCCGAAGCACCCAGGCTACGGTAGTTGCGGTCGTCGCGGTGCTTGAAATAGGTGGGCAGGTCCGAGACGACAATGCCGCCCAGGTAAAGCAGCAGAAACAGCCCCAGCCCGGCGCCCGCCCCGTACCCCTGGGCCAGCGTGGCGAGCACCAGCGGGCTGAAGGAGTAGAAGGCAAACATGTTGAACAGGAGGTGCGCCCAGTCGGCGTGCAGGAAGCCGGAGGTGAGCAGGCGGTACCACTGGCCGTTGCGGGCCATCACGTAGGGCTGCATTATCCAGGCCTCCATCAGGTCGCGGCTAGACCAGGCGTAGGCAGAGATGGCCACCGTGAGGCCGATGAGAAGGAGAATCGGGGAAATCATAAGGAGTATGGGGTAAGCTTTAGCTTGCCCGGCGTAAGGTGGGAGGCGGCTCGTCTGGTGCCGGGCAAGCTAAAGCTTACCCTACAGGGGCTACGATTCGCGTTCCAGCAGTTGCAGGGCCAGCCGGTGCAGGGGCGCTTTACGGGCCGCGGCGACGGTTATCCGCTCCAGGTGCAGCAGGCCGGCTTCGAAATACTGGTTGATGAGCGCCTCGGTTTGGGGGCGGATATTCAGCTCGTCGTACACGCCGCGCACGGCCGCCACCTTGGCTTCGGCATCGGGTACGGGCTGGCCGATGTGCTGGGCGAGCGTGGCTTGTTGGGCCTCGCCGGCCTGGGCCTGGGCGGTCAGGAGCAGGAAGGTTTTCTTGTCGGAAATGATGTCGCCCCCTACCCGCTTGCCGAAGGTGGCGGCGTCGCCGTACACGTCGAGCAGGTCGTCGCGGAGCTGGAAGGCCAGGCCAATGTCGGTGCCGAACTGCCGCAGGTGCTCGGCGTCGGCGGCGCTGGCCCCGGCCAGCACGGCCCCCAGCTCTAGGGCGAACCCCAGGAGCACGGCCGTCTTGAGCCGGATCATGTCGAGGTACTGCGGGATGGTGACGGTGGTCTCAGTCTCGAAGTTCATGTCCCACTGCTGGCCCTCGCACACCTCGGCGGCGGTTTGGGAGAAGCGGCGCAGCACCTGGGGCAGCACGGCGGCGGGCACGTTTTCGAAGAGCAATTCGTAGGCCCGCACCAGCATCACGTCGCCCGAGAGGATGGCCGTGCTGGCATTCCACTTCTCATGCACCGTGGGCTGGCCGCGCCGCAGCGGGGCCTGATCCATGAGGTCGTCGTGGACCAGGGTGAAGTTGTGGAAGACTTCGGTGGCCAGCGCAGGCTTCACCAGCGGGGCCAGGTCGTCGGTGAAAAGCTGCCCGCCGAGCAGCGTGAGCAGGGGCCGCAGGCGCTTCCCGCCGAGGCCCATGATATAGCGAATAGGGTCGTAGAGAGCGGCCGGTTGCTGGCCGTAATCAAGCTGGGCGAGGGCTTGATTCAGGAGGGTCGAGAGGTCGGTTTGCACGGCGGCAAAGGTAGGCGGGACGAAGGGCGCAGAATGACGATGGTGCGGGGTCTGGCCCAGTACCATAATCAGGGTCCTAATGAGCCAACAATAAAACGGCCCTGTATCATGCGATACAGGGCCGACGAAGCAACCTAGTGCGAGAGCTAACTGAGATCACTGCTCATGCAGCGCAGCACCACTATTAGCACAGTAGAGATAGTAGCCAGCCAATAGGAGATAGCAAGTGCCAGCTATCAGATCAGCTTTTTCTGGGCGGCGTTCACGAATTACGTAAGCGGTCAGCCAGACACTCAAGCCATGCACAAACAGAAAAAATAGTGAAAGTATCAGGCCGAAGAAGATGGAGTCATCATCAAAGTACCGATACCTGTCCTGACCATATGCCTGCTTGTATGGGGAGGTTACTAGCGTTAACCAGAGTAGGCCAAGCACAGAGAAAATGTATTTGACGAGCCGCATTGTTATCGACGGTACTTACCGTTACCCTTACCGGCTTTACCACCCCTTCCACCCCGACCACCGCGCTCGTAGCGGCTGGCCTCGCGCTCGGCACGCTCGCGCTGCTTCACGTGCTCGGGGCGGTTATCGACCAGCTCCATATCGATGGTGCGGTCGAGCAGGTTGGCCGACGTCACGATGACTTGCAGCTCGTCGCCGAACTGGATGATGCGCTTCGAGCCCCGACCCACGATGCGGTAATTGTCCTTGTCGAGCTCCCAGGTATCGCCGGGAATGTCGGAAATTCGCACCATGCCCTCGCACTTATTTTCCTCGATCTCGACGTAGATACCGCGCTCCGTAAGGCCCGACACCACGCCCGTGAACTGCTCGCCCACGCGCTTGCCGATGTACTCGACCTGCTTGTATTTGATGCTGGCGCGCTCGGCGTCGGCGGCTAGTTTCTCACGGCGCGACGAGTGCTTGCACTCCTCCTCCACCGGCTCGGGGTCCACGTTCTTGCCGCCTTCGAGGTAGTGCTCCAGCAGGCGGTGGGCCATCATGTCGGGGTAGCGGCGGATGGGCGAGGTGAAGTGTGAGTAGTGCGCGAAGGCCAGCCCGAAGTGCCCCAGCGGCTCGGTGGTGTAAATGGCCTTCGACATGGAGCGGATGGCCAGGCCCTGAATCACGTTTTGCTCGGGTCGGCCCACCACGTCTTCGCTGAGCTTGTTGAGCTCGGTGCTGACTTTTTTAGGATTGGCGAGGTTCAGCTTGTGGCCGAACTTCTGGGCAAACAGCGCGAAGTTTTCGAGGCGCTCGGGGTCGGGCGCGTCGTGGGTGCGGTACACCATCGTGAGGCGCGGCTTGGTGCGGCGCTTGTTGAACACGTACTCGGCCACGCCCTTGTTGGCTTGCAGCATGAACTCCTCGATGAGCTTGTGCGCATCCTTGCGCTCCTTCACGTACACGCCCAGCGGGGTGCCATCCTCGCCCAGCTTGAACTTCACCTCCTGGGTTTCGAAGCTAATCGCGCCCTTCCTGAAGCGGGCGGCCGACAGCTTTTTGGCGATGCCGTTGAGGGCATTGATTTCGTCGGCGTAGTCGCCCTCGCCGGTCTCGATGCGCGTCTGGGCCTCCTCGTAGGTGAAGCGGCGGTCGGAGTGAATGATGGTTTTGCCAAACCACGACTCGTGAATCTTACCCTTCTCGTCGAACTCGAACACGGCCGAAAAAGTCAGCTTGTCCTCGTGGGGTCGCAGCGAGCAGAGGCCGTTCGAGAGGTTTTCGGGCAGCATCGGAATCACGCGGTCCACCAAGTACACCGAGGTGGCGCGGTGCTTGGCCTCGCGCTCCAGCTCGGTACCGAGGCGCACGTAGTGGGTTACGTCGGCGATGTGCACGCCCACTTCCCAGTGCCCGTTTTCGAGCTGACGAATGCTAAGCGCATCGTCGAAGTCCTTGGCATTATCAGGGTCGATGGTGAAGGTGGTAATGGGCCGGAAGTCGCGGCGGCGCTTGATTTCGTCGGCCGTAATCTCCTGCGGAATGGCTTCCGACTCCTCCTCCACCGCGCCCGGAAATTCGAAGGGCAGGCCGAATTCCGCCATGATGGCGTTTATCTCGGCCTCGTTCTGACCCGCCGCGCCAAAGTTGCGCACGATGGTACCAGCCGGGTGGCCCAGCCCTTCGTGCTCGGGAAACTCGGTAATTCGCACCAGCACCTTGTCGCCGTTGCGGGCGTCGCCCAGCCCCTCGGGCGTCACCAGCACGTCGAAGTACGACTTGCGGTTGTCGGGCTTCACGAAGCCGATAGAACCGTGCAGCTGCAAGCGGCCCACCACTTCGGTGCGCTGCCGCTTGATGACTTCTACCACGTCGCCGGTCAGGCGACCGTCGCGGACGCCGCGTAGGCGCACCCGCACCAGGTCGCCATCCAACGCGTAGCGCAGCTGGTCGGTAAAGACGCGGATGTCGTCGCCCTCGCCATCCTCGCGCACCACGAAGGCAAAGCGCGGCGTGGCCAGTGATACCGTCCCGATGATGGTATTACTATCGCGCCGGGGCCGGTCGGGGCCGTCGCCCACGTGGTCGAAACCGGCCGAGCGGCGGCGATGCACGATGGGATCCTGACCAAATTCGTCCTCGGGAAGGATGGCCGGCGTGGCCTCGCGGGAAGCTTCCTTTTTAGCGGTTTTCCGGCCCTTGGAGGCCGCCGCTGCTACCTGTAGGTCGGTAGGGTTGCCCAGGCGGTATTCGTCGTTTTGCATCAGCTCAATGCGGCCCAAACGACGCAGCACTTTGAGGTGGTCGAACAGTTCGTCGCGCTGGGCTTTGGTGGTGATACCGAGCCGACGCGAGAGCTGCCGGTAGCCCAGCACTTTGCCGGGATTGTCGGCAAACTGCCGGTACACGATGTCCTGGCTGAGGCCGGCGGGAGCCACCTTCGCGCGAGCGGCGCGGGGGGCGGCAGAGTCTTTAGAGTTTTTCATTGGTAAATAAGACGGCCGCCAGACAGCTTGAAGTAAGATTGACGAAGGCGACCAATGGCACCAGGCTCCAGCCTGGCCAAGAAGAAAAGAAGCAGCGAGCTGGAGCTCGCCAGTGGGTCAGGGCAGCTATTCGCCCCCAAAAATTCAACGCTATTTTACGGCGCAGTGTTTAGCGTTGGTTAAAGCCAACGCAAGCAGTACGCGGTTGCCAAACTCAACCACCGTCCACTCCTTCAGGTCCGATACCTGGCCGTCGCCCACTTCCACTAACACTGGCTGGCCCGCTACCGTTTCAGCCACATCGAACGAGTAGAATAGCCGCGGCTCGAGGGCCAGCACCGCCGCCCGAAGTATCTCGGGCAACGCCGCGCCGCTAGCTCCGAAAACCTGCCCACCCACCACGAAGAAACGGCGCTCTGAGTCGGGCTGCAACTCCGCGAAACTGCGCACGAAAAGCGGCGTGCCGGCTGGCAACTCATGCCGCTGCCAGAAGCTGGCCAGCTGCTCCGGGCTCGTCAGCACCGAGTCGGCGCCGAACGATTTTACCAGGCTTTTCACGAAGTAGCGCCGGCCAGCGGCAAAATTCAGCGGGGCGGGCTCCGTCAGAAAGCAACTAGGGAAAGTGTAGGCCGCCACAGCCTCGTACCAGCCGGTGGCGTGGTGCGAGGCAAGGTATTCGGCCAGAGTTATTGCCAGGGGTAGCAGTTGGGCCAGCCGCTCGTATTCAGTAGCCGTCAGCATCCAGCCGCGGTAGATGGCTCGCGTCGGTTGGGCTGGGGTTGATAGCCAGATCTTATCGTTGTCCAGATCAACTAGCCCGGTGGCCAGCCCCTGCGCTTGCGCCCACTCGTACTCTGGCGCCCACAGCGGGTCGACGGTGCGCGGGTAATAGGGCAGGCAGGGGTAGATGAAATGCACAGAGCGAATCTAGTAAAAGGAGTGATACTCCGCTTGACGGGCGGCGAGCCAGCTTGAAGTGCAGAAGTGCTTGGCTTGGCGGCTAGCCCTCCTCACGCGAAGCGGAGTGGCCCTCCTGCTTACTACGCTACCCGCGCCGCAATGCGGGCGGGGTCGTCGCTGGGGATGGCGGCTAGCAACTGCTGCGTGTACGGGTTTTGCGGCCGGGCGTACACCTCGGCAGCCGGGCCGCTTTCCACGATGCGGCCCTGGCTCATCACCAGCAGGCGGTCGCTCATGAAGCGGGCCACCGACAGGTCGTGCGTGATAAACAGGTACGTGATGCCCAGGTCGCGCTTGAGGTCGTTGAGCAGGTTGAGCACCTGCGCCTGCACGCTCACGTCGAGCGCCGACACCGACTCGTCGCATACGATGAGCTTGGGCCGCAGGGCCAGCGCCCGCGCAATGCAAATGCGCTGCCGCTGCCCCCCGCTGAACTCGTGCGGGTAGCGCTGCTCGGCATCCTCGCTCAGCCCCACCGTGCGGAGCAGCTCGCGCACCCGCGCCTTCTGCTCGGCCCGCGTGCCGCCCACCCCGTGTACCCGCAGGGGTTCCAGGATGGCCTCGCCCACGGTGAGCATCGGGTTCAGCGCCGCGTAGGGGTCTTGGAACACCAGCTGAAATTCGCGCCGCCGGTGCCGCAGCTCGCCGGCCGATAGCGCCGCCAGGTCGGTGCCTTCAAACAGGATGCGGCCGGCCGTTGGTTCCGTGAGGCGCAGCAGGGTGCGGCCCAGCGTGGTCTTGCCGCAGCCCGACTCGCCGACCAGCCCCACCGTCTCCCCGGGGTAGATGGTGAAGCTCACGTCATCCACCGCCTTGACGAAGTCCGTGGTGCGGGCAAAAAATCCCTTGCGGATGGGGAAGTACACGCGCAGGTTTTCGACCTGAAGCAGAGGCTTTACGGCCGTGGAACATGGATTTTGTTCCACGGGGAACGTTTTGGAAGTCTCAGAATTACTCCGTAACTGCGCGAGGGGCATTTTTAGAGCCTCCTCCCCTCCCCCACCGGCCCGCGCCACCAGATTGCCCGCCGCATCGACGGCCATGAAGTCGGCCACCACGGGCAGCCGCGCCTTGCCAATGGACAGGTGCGGCCGACAGGCCAGCAACCCCTTGGTGTACGGATGCTGCGGCTTGGTGAAAATGTCGAGCACCGGCCCTTGCTCCACTACCCGGCCCCGGTACATCACCAGGATGCGGTCGGCAATCTCGGCCACCACGCCGAGGTCGTGGGTGATGAAGAGGACGGCCGTTCCGTGCTCGCGGCGCAGGTCGCGGATGAGTTGCAAGATGCGCGCCTGCACCGTCACGTCGAGCGCCGTGGTGGGCTCGTCGGCAATGAGCAGGGCCGGGCGGCAGGCCATGGCCATGGCGATCATCACGCGCTGCTTCTGCCCACCGCTGATTTCGTGCGGGTAGCTTTTGAAGATTTGCGCCGGGCGCGGCAATTGCGCTTCGGTGAATAGCTTGATGGTGCGCGCCTCGGCTTCCTGCTTATTCAGCTTTGTATGTAATAATAGCGCTTCTACTACCTGGTAGCCGCAAGTCAACACGGGATTCAGGGAAGTCATCGGCTCCTGAAAAATCATGCTGATGTCGTTGCCGCGCACCTGCTGCAATTCTTCTTCGGACAATCGGAGCAAATCAACCTCGCCCAGCTTTTCCGATTCGAAGCGGGCCGTGCCGCTTTCGATGCGGGCGGCGGGCTTGGCCAGTAGCCCGAGCAGGGCCAGCGAGGTTACCGACTTGCCCGAGCCCGACTCGCCCACGATGGCGACGACCTCTCCCCTATTCACCGCCAGCGACACGCCGGCCACGGCGCGGGTGTGGCCGCGCTGCGAGTGAAAATCGACGGTCAGGTTTTCGACGGTGAGTAAAGGCATGGGACAGGATTTAGCGGCAAACTACAAAATAAAACGTCTGTCATGCTGGGCTAGCGAGGCGTCTTATCTAGTCGGCCCAGGCTGGGCGTGATAAGATGCTTCGCGAGCTCAGCATGACAGACGTTTAGGCGGGCGCAGGTGGCTAGGCTAGCGCGGCGGGCCATCTTCGGGCGAGGCCAGCCAACGGGCGGTAATTAGGCAGGCTCCGAGGCCGGCGCGGCGGCGGCCGTATTCTGCTCGGTCTGCTTGAAGAAGCGGCCTTGCAGCAGCAGGATGAGCGCTACGCCAATAAAGATGGACGAATCGGCGAGGTTGAAAATCGGCCAGAGCGACATGTATTTGCCCCCGATAAGCGGCCAGGAGGCGGGCAGGAAACCTTCGTAGATATCCACGTAGATCATATCGATAACCTGCCCGAAAAACCACGGCGTAGGCGAGCCAAACGGCGCATTGTGGTAAATGACACCGTAGAAGATGGAGTCAATCACGTTGCCCACGGCCCCGCCCAGGATGAGCGCCATGCAGGCAATGAAGCCCGCCGCCGCCCGGTGCCGCCACAAGTACACCATGTAGTAGCTGATGCCGCCCGCCGCCAGAATGCGAAACGCCGTGAGCAGCAGCTTACCGTAGGGCGGCGGCAGCAGCTCCACGCCGAAGGCCATGCCGGGGTTCAGGGTGTAGTGCAGCTTAAACCAATTGCCAAGCAGCGGAATCTCGCCCGCCAGCCCCGGCTGCATGTGCTTATGCACCAAGTATTTGGAAAGCTGGTCGATACCAATAATCAGCAGGGCTAGCAGAAAGAAGGGCAGGACGCTGCCGCGCCGCGCCGGGTAGCGCAGGGGCTGGGAGAAAGAGGCTTCGGGCGAATCAGGCTGCACTAGTGAAACTCAAGTTACTTTGTACTGTTTTATACTGAATTATCAGGCTTCAGAACCTTTGAAAACGGCTTGCGCCGGGCGTTGTGCGCCGGAAAACCCGGCCGCGCCGACGGGCACGACCGGGCTACTCACAATCAAGCAGTTACTACTTCTACTTTGGCGGGCACCGAGAAGTCATCGAATTCCAGTACCGCGCCACCCGCTACCTCGGGCACGAAGGCCAGGCGCTGGGCCTGCACCTCCTCGCGGATGTAGTCGCCAAACGCGGCCACGGCGGCTTGCAGCTCGGCGGGCGCACTATCGGCCAGCTGCACGTTGATGCGGTCCTGCACTTCGAGGCCCGAGTCTTTACGCAGGTTCTGGAGGCGATTGACGAGCTCGCGGGCCAGACCTTCCTGGCGCAGCTCTTCGGTGAGCGTCACGTCGAGGGCCACGGTGAGCGGGCCGTCGGTAGCTACCAGCCAGCCGGGCAGGTCCTGGGTGCGGATTTCCACCTCATCGAGGTGCAGCGTGAGGGGCTCGCCCTCCACCTCCACGGCTAGCTCACCCTGCTTTTCCAGCTGGCTGAGCTCGTCGGCGGTCAGGGTTTGGATGCGGGCACCCACGGCCTTCAACCGCGGGCCGTAGACTTGGCCCAGGCGCTTGAAATTAGGCTTCACCGACTTCACCAGTACGCCGCTCGTGTCGTCCAGAAACTCCACGTGCTTCACGTTGACCTCGGCACAAATCAGGTCTTCGACCTTGCCAACCTGCTCCTTGGTCGTCTCATTCAGCACCGGCACCAGGATGCGCTGCAAAGGCTGGCGCACTTTCAGCACCGACTTCTTGCGCAACGAGTGCGTGAGCGAGCTGATGCGCTGGGCCAGCTCCATGCGCTCTTCCAGCGCCTTGTCGATGAGTTGCTCCTGGGCCTGGGCCAATAGGGTTAGATGCACTGACTCGGGGGCCAGGGGCGTATTTTTTTCTAATGCCTCGGCCCGAAGGTGCTGCGTCATGTTCTGATACAGCCAGTCGGCGAAGAAGGGCGCGATAGGCGCCATCAGCTGCGCCACCCCTAGTAGGCACTGGTGCAGCGTTTCGTAAGCGGCTTTTTTGTCGGTCGTTAGCTCACCTTTCCAGAAGCGGCGGCGCGAAAGGCGCACGTACCAGTTAGAAAGCTGGTCGGTGGTAAACTCTTGGATGGCACGGGCGGCCTTCGTGGGGTCGTAATTGTCCAGATGACCACGCACCTCCGCAATCAGCGATTGTAGCTTGCTTAGAATCCAGCGATCAAGCTCGGTGCGCTCGCTCACCGGTACGAGATCAAACTCGCGCACCTGGAAGCCGTCGAGGTTGGCGTACAGCGTGAAAAACGAATACGTATTGAAGAGCGTCCCGAAAAACTTACGCTGCACTTCCGTAATGCCTGCCTGGTCGAACTTGAGGTTGTCCCACGGCGGGGCGTTCGAAATCATGTACCAGCGGGTGGCGTCGGGGCCGAACTGCGCGATGGTGGCGAACGGATCCACGGCGTTGCCGAGGCGCTTGCTCATCTTGTTGCCGTTTTTATCCAGCACCAAGCCATTGGCAATCACGTTTTTGAAAGCTACCGAATCTTCCAGCATCACGGCCAGCGCGTGCAGGGTGAAGAACCAGCCGCGCGTTTGGTCCACGCCTTCGGCGATGAAGTCGGCGGGAAAGTTCTTTTTGAAAATCTCTTGATTTTCAAACGGGTAGTGCCACTGCGCGTACGGCACCGCGCCCGAGTCAAACCATACGTCGATGAGGTCGGGCTCGCGGAACATGGGCTGGCCGCTGGGCGAGACCAGGAAAATATCATCGACGTACGGGCGGTGCAGGTCGATTTTTTCCCCGTTGGCGTAGGGGTTGTGAGTCATGATTTCGGCCGCGACGGCCTTGTCAATCTCCGCCTTCAGCTCGGCGACGCTGCCGATGCAGATTTCCTCGGTGCGGTCCTGGGTGCGCCAGATGGGCAGCGGCGTGCCCCAGTAGCGCGAGCGGCTGAGGTTCCAGTCCACCAGGTTTTCGAGCCAGTTGCCGAAGCGGCCGGTACCGGTGCTTTCGGGCTTCCAGTTGATGGTTTTATTGAGCTCGATGAGGCGGTCCTTCACGGCCGTGGTTTTGATAAACCACGAGTCGAGCGGGTAGTACAGCACCGGCTTGTCGGTGCGCCAGCAGTGCGGATAGGTGTGCTCGTAACTCTGAACTTTGAACGCTGTACCCGCACCTTTCATACGAATTGCGATGCTCTCGTCCAGCGTTTTATAGTCGGCCCCGCTCTGGTCGTGGCCGTCGTAGTTCTTTACCCAGCGACCACCAAACTCGCCCATTTCAGCCACGTAGCGGCCCGTGCGGTCTACAATCGGTACCTTTTTATTAAGGTCTTCTTTATCAGGCACGAGTAGCGCGGGGATACCGTTGAGCTGCGCCACTCGGAAGTCATCCGCACCAAACGTGGGCGAGATGTGCACGATGCCGGTACCATCTTCCGTCGTTACGAAGTCGCCGGGGATGACGCGGAAAGCGTTTTCTTCGCCTTCAAAATGCGGGAAACCATCCTTAGTGCCGAACAGACGCTCGTAGTGAATACCTACTAAGTCGGCTCCGGTGAACTCATTTATAATCTCAAAAGGCATTGGCCTTTTATAAATTATACCATTTGGCAATATCTGCTGTCGATAGGCTGCGAATTGCTCAGGTGTAATGCCGAGACGTCCGCGCAAAATCCAGTCTTCGACTAACTTATCCACTTCTAGTGGATAATTTTCTATTTGCTCAAGAAATTTCGAAAATTTGATATTGATAAAATATTTATCAACAAGGGCACGGGCTAGAACAATAGATATTGGCTCCGAAGTGTAGGGGTTAAATGTGCGAACTAACACGTAGGGAATGTTTTTCCCAACAGCTAGGCCCGTGTTAGCAGGTAGCGTCCAGGGCGTAGTCGTCCAAGCTAGGATGTACGTATTGCCTTCGCCACCGCTAGCAAACAATTTCTCCGAAGCCGCGTCGCGCACCACCTTAAACTGCGCCACGATAGTCGTATCCTTCACGTCCTTGTACGTGCCAGGCTGGTTCAGCTCGTGCGAGCTGAGGCCGGTGCCAGCGGCCGGCGAGTACGGCTGGATGGTGTAGCCTTTGTACAAGAAGCCCTTGTCGTAGAGCTTTTTGAGCAGCGCCCAGCAGCTCTCGATGTACTCGGGCTCGAAGGTGATGTAAGGGTTATCGAGGTCCACCCAGTAGCCCATTTGCTGGGTCAGCTCGTCCCACTGCGCCTTGTAGCGCATCACGGTTTCGCGGCAGCGCTGGTTGTATTCCTCGACGCTGATTTTGTGGCCGATATCCTCCTTGGTGATACCCAGCTCCTTCTCTACTTGCAGCTCGATGGGCAGGCCGTGGGTATCCCAGCCGCCCTTGCGGGGCACCTGCTTGCCGAGCTGCGTCTGGTAGCGGCAGAAGATGTCTTTCACCGCCCGCGCCATTACGTGGTGGATGCCGGGCTGGCCATTGGCCGAGGGCGGGCCCTCGTAAAACACGAACGTGGGCTGGCCCTCGCGGCTGCTCACACTCTTCTCGAAGATGCCGTTGGCGTCCCAGTAGGCCCGCACCTCGTTGGCGAGCTTGGCGTAGTCGAGCGGCTGCTTGTATTCGGGGTAGGTCATTTATTTAAGCTGTTAGCTGTCAGCTAGTAGCTGTTAGCTTTTTCTCTAAAATCGTTTGTCATGCTCACCTGGCGTTCGCTTGCCGAAGCATCTTGGCTGCATTGCATAGATGGAACAGGCAAGATGCTTCGGCAAGCGAACGCCAGATGAGCATGACGGTTTTCCTTTTTATTCTGGCAAGTCTAAGTCGTTCTGGTCCGGGAATGCTCTACGCTTAGGCGCTGCAAGTTCTGGTCCATGTCGTCATCTTCCTCGTGGTAGTTCTCGTCGTAGTGGCGAATGGGCGCGTTGCCGGGGATTTTCTCATCCTTGGCGTGCTCAAAGGTCACGAGCAGCGTGGGTAGCAGCACAAGGTTGGAGAAGTTGGTTATCAGCAGCGAAGCCCCCATGAGTACCCCCAGCGCCTTGGTACCGCCAAACTCGCTGAAGGCAAAGATGCTGAAGCCCAGGAACAGCACGATGCTGGTGTAAATCATGCTGGTACCGGCTTCCACCATCGTATTGGTAATGGCCTCCGTCACGGTGCGGCCCGCCATCGCCATTTCCTGCCGGAACTTGGCCAGCAAGTGAATGGAGTTGTCGCCGTCGATACCCAGCGCAATCACAAAAATGAGCGCCGTGGCGGGCTTGAGCGCAATGCCGAAATAGCCCATGATCCCCGCGGTGAGGGCCAGCGTGAAGATATTGGGGATGAGCGCGTAGAAGATGGTACGCACCGAGCGAAACAGCAGCAGTACCACCACCGCCACCAGCCCGAAGGCCCACATCAGGCTCTCGCGCAGGGTGCCGATCACGTACTCGTTGCCCTTGGTGAAAATCACCGTGGTGCCGGTGCGGCGCACCGTCATGCCCGAGTTGGCAAAGATGCGCTTCATGGCGGGCTCGATGCGGCGGTCCACCAGCGTATCGAGCTTGTGCGAGCCGATGTCGGCAATTTTGAGGCTCACGCGGGCTTTCTGCGATTTTTCATCCACGAAGCTGTGCAGCAGCTTGTTCATGGACGCGCCGGCCGTACCCTGGGCTACGGTGGTTTTAGTTGAGTCGGGGGCGTTGGTGGTAGCCCCGCCCTGCGAATTAGCCAGGTAGCTCAGAATGAAGTTCTTGTCGTCGTTGTTGGGCAGGCGGTAAAACTCGGGCTGGCCGTTGTAAAAAGCCTGGGTCGCCGCCTTGATAAACGTGACCATGCTGATGGGCGGCGACAGTTCGGGCTGGGCCCGCAGGAACTTTTCAAACTGGTCGATTTTCTGCAAGTTGGATAGCTTGAGCAGGCCCTTGGGCTTGCCCGTATCCACCACGAATTCCAGCGGCATCACCCCGCTGAAGTGCGACTGAAAGAAGTCCAGATCGGTATTCACCGTGCTCGACTTGGGCAGGTCATCGACCATGTACGACACGGCCTCAATCTTGCGGATGCCGAGGCCGGCAATCACCAGCAAGCCCAGCGCGGCCAGGTACACCGTACCGCGGCGGTGCAGCACCACGTGGTCGAGGAAGTGAATAATGCCCAGCAGCGGCTTCGAATCGAGGTGCTCCAACTGCTTCTCGGTGGGCGGCGGCAGGTAGGTAAATACCGCCGGAATCATGATGAAGCTGATGGCGAAGGCGATGAAAATATTAATCGTCGCCACCATGCCAAACTGGTAGAGAATGGCAATGTCAGTGAACGTGAACACCACGAAGCCGATGGCCGTGGTGAGGTTGTTCATGAGCGTGATGAGGCCGATTTTGCGGATTACCCGCGTCATGGCCAGGATCTGGTTGCCCGATTTGCGGTAGTCGTAGTGGTAGCGCGAGAGCAGGTAGGTGCAGTTGGGCACCCCGATAACTACCAGAATGCTAGGAATTAACCCCGTGAGCAGGTTGATCTTATACCCTAGCAGCACGATGCTGCCCACGCAACAGATCATCACGCACATCACCACCAACAGCGGAAACACCACCGCCGACCACGTGCGGAAGAACATAAACAGCGTGACGCCCATCACGGCCACCACCAGGATGGCAAAGAATTTCATCTCACCGGCCACCTTGCTCGTCATCGTGGCACGCACGTAGGGCAGGCCCGCGTAGTGCATCTTGATGCCGGTGACCTTCTCAAACCGCTCGGCGTGGCCCAGGATGTTGTTCATCACGGCCTGTCGGCGGTTGGAGTTGAGGTAGGCCGGGTCGAGCGTCACGGCCAGCAGCGTGGCCCCGCTGCGGGGGGCGATAATCTGGCCCTTGTAAAACTCAATGCTGTTCACCACCCGCATCAGCGAGTCGAGTTCGTGTTGCGTGCGCGGGGCTTGCTTGAAGATGGGCGCGGTTACGAACTTCGAGTTCACCGTATCCTTCTCAATCTGAATGAGGCGTGGAATACCAAGCACGCCGCTCACGCCCTCCACCTTAGCCAAGGTATCGGTGAGCTGGTGCAGCTGATTGAACTTCCCGAGCTGGTACACCGAGCTGTCCTGCATCCCCAGCACGAGAATATTGCCATCCTCGCCGAAGGTCTTTTTGAACTGCTGGAAGTACACCATGTCGGGGTCCTTCGGGCTCACCACCTGGGCAAAGTCGTAGGTCATTTCCACGTCTTTGGCAAACCAGGCCATGGTCACGGTAAAGAGCGCAATCAGGCCCAGCAACCACTGCCGGTACTTGATGATAAAGAGGGCGATATGTCCCCACATAGGCTTTTGGAATAAAGAACAACGTACACGAAAACAGCGCGCCAGCTAGGCTGCTTCCAGAATAAAATCGCCCGGAATACCCAAACGGCTATGGAGCCGCTTGGCTAAATCCAGGTCGATAAGCTGCTGGCCGTTGAGTACGGCGCGCAGGCTATCAGGGCTGATTCCGAGGAGCTCAGCTAGTTGCTGCTCGTTGAGTTGCCGCTCCAGCCGCTCCCGCTCTAGTCGGGCAACGAGTGAGTTGGGCGCCAGCGGCCGGTGGCCGTTATTATTCTCATACGCGTTCACCACATTACCCAGCGTCGCAATTTCGGCTACGTTAGCAGGCTCGTGATCAAGCAGGTATTCGAGGCGACGCATGGCCTGTTGGTAATCAGCTTCGGTATTGATATCCATGATGGGGCTAGCTAAATGGTGGTGATATCAACAATACGGTCATAATCAGCATGAGTACCAATAAAGCGCACGTACACTTGCCGAGCCGGAAAGAAAATTCGCACAACCAGCCGGTAGCGATTGCGACGCAGGTTGAACACCCAGCGGTCACCACCAACGTAGTCAGCCGTGCGGTCAAAAGCTCGCACGGCTGCTCCGTTTTCCCAATCGGCCGCCTCTACAGCATCAAACCAGTGCAGTATGTCAGCTGCTACATCGGGATGTAGGAGTCCAAATTCCCGTAGCGCCCGCTTCGTCAATACCTGCATAGTCGAAAGCTGTCTACCTCTGCTCAGAGTTCCACAGCGGCGTAACCAACTGAATTACAACTTCGCAAATACCGTTTTAAAGCTCACTGCCTCGCCAATGTAGCTGCGCAGCTCGCTGATGGGCATCCGGGTTTGCTCGCGGGTATCGCGGTGGCGCACCGTTACGGTGTCGTCTTCGAGGGTTTGGCCGTCTACTACGATACAAAACGGCGTGCCGATTAGGTCCTGCCGGGTGTAGCGCTTGCCGATGGCGTCCTTGTCCTCGATTACCAGGCGGAAGTCGAAGCGCAGGTCGTCGAAAATCTGCTGGGCTTTCTCGGGCATCCCGTCCTTGCGTACCAGCGGGAAAATCGCAGCCTTGATGGGGGCCACGGCCGGGTGCAGCTTCAAGAAAGTGCGGGTTTTGGTAGTCTGGGCCTCGCCTTCGCCTTCGGTAATGGTTTCCTCCTGGAAGGCCTGGCACATGGTGGCCAGGAACAGACGGTCGGCCCCGACCGACGTTTCGACCACGTAGGGCACGTAGTTACCGTAGGGCTTACCGGTGGCGGGGTCGATGTCGTTGTCGAAGTACTGCTGCTTCTTCCGGCTCAGGTTCTGGTGCTGGGTCAGGTCGAAGTCGGAGCGCGAGTGGATGCCCTCGATTTCCTTGAAGCCGAAGGGGAATTCGTACTCGATGTCCACGGCCGCCTTGGCGTAGTGGGCCAGCTTGTCGTGGTCGTGGAAGCGCAGCTTCTCGGCCGGTAGGCCGATGGCTTCGTGGAAGCGGCGGCGGGCAGCTTTCCAGGTGTCGTACCACTCCCCTTCGGTCCCAGGGCGCACGAAGAATTGCATCTCCATCTGCTCAAATTCGCGCATGCGGAAGATGAACTGCCGGGCCACAATCTCGTTGCGGAACGCCTTACCAATCTGCGCGATACCGAACGGAATTTTCATCCGCGCCGACTTCTGCACGTTCAGGAAGTTCACGAAAATGCCCTGGGCCGTTTCGGGGCGCAGGTACACGGGCGGCGCCTCCGAATCTACGGCCGAGCCCTGGGTCGAGAACATCAGGTTGAACTGGCGCACGTCGGTCCACTTGGCGGTGCCGGAGATGGGACAGGTGATTTTCTCGTCGATGATGAGCTGCTTCACGCCCGCTAGGTCGTTTTCGGTGAGCAGGCGGCCGAGTTCGGCGGTGAGGGCGGCACCACGGGCCGGGTCGCCGGCTTTTTCGTACTCGGCGGCTTTCTCTTCCACGAGTACGTCGGCGCGGTAGCGCTTCTTGCTGTCGAGGTTGTCGATGAGCGGGTCGTTGAAGCCCGCCACGTGGCCGCTGGCCTCCCAGGTGCGGGGCTCCATGAAAATGGCCGCGTCGATGCCCACCACGTTGCCGTGCAGCTGGGTCATGGCTTCCCACCACAGGCGCTTCAGGTTATTTTTCAGCTCGACGCCATTGGGGCCGTAGTCGTACACGGCGGCCAGGCCGTCGTAGATTTCCGACGACTGAAATACGAAACCGTATTCCTTGGCGTGGGCGACAATATCTTTTAGCTGGGTGTTCTCAGCAGTGGGCGAAGTAGATGCGGGCTTGCTCATAAGCAGCAAAGTTAGACCGCAGATTTAACTGATTTAACGGATTGCGCGGATACGCCCACTAAAGCGGGCTGACTATCCGGTTAAAAATTAGGCTTGACTTGGCTTCGCCACGATTTTGGGCGGAGCCTGATTAGCCGGCGGCCGATGAGTAATTGCTGCATCTTGGCCAAGTCTCACCACAGGCGCTTAGTCAGCCCGCCGCCGCAGGCAGGCGGGCGTATCCGCGCAATCCGTTAAATCAGTTAAATCCGCGGTCAAGTAATGATTCGGTAACATGGGGCTTGCTTCACGCTGGGCTAATTTTGTAGGCCGGCTACCCACTCCGGTTTATTATTTATGTTCGGACTTGAACCACATGTCTTATTGCTGCTAGCCATCTGTTTATTCGCGGCTTGCGCATTCGAATTCGTCAACGGCTTCCACGACACTGCCAACGCCGTGGCCACCGTTATCTACACCAACACCCTGCGGCCCTGGGTGGCGGTGGTGTGGTCGGCGTTCTGGAACTTCATCGGCGTATTTGCCGGCGGCATCGGCGTGGCGATGGGTATCGTGTACCTGCTACCCGTCGAAAGCCTCGTGGACCAGAACGTGTACCACGGCATTGCGATGGTGGGCGCGCTCATCGTGGCGGCCATTATCTGGAACATAGGCACTTGGTACTACGGCATCCCGTCGTCGTCGTCGCACGCGCTCATCGGCTCCATTCTGGGCGTGGGCATTGCGTTTTCGCTGCTGCCCGGCGGCAAGGGCGCGGCCGTCAACTGGAGCAAGGCCGGCGAAAGCGGGCTGGCTCTTATCCTGAGCCCGCTGCTGGGTTTCACATTTACCATCCTCATGATGTTCTTGCTCAAGCGCTTCTCGCCCAGCAAGGCCATCTTTAAGGAACCCCGCAAGCGCCGTCCCCCACCCCTGTTCATCCGCCTTACCCTCATTGCGACCTGCACGCTGGTGAGCTTCTTCCACGGCTCCAACGACGGGCAAAAAGGCGTAGGCCTCATCATGCTGATTCTAATTGGCATCGTACCCGTGCATTTTGCCCTGGACGGGGCCAAGAACCCGCTCGACCTGCGCGACTCGCTCACCAAAGTCGAATACGTTATCAACCGCGTGAATGCCGCCGAGCTGAGCGCGGCCGACCAGCAGCTGCTCGCCGAAGTCCGCGCCCAGACCGTCGACCTCGACCGCGTATTTGCCGGTAAAACCAAGGTAGAAGACCTGCCCAAGCAGGCCCGCTTCGAAATCCGGCGCGACATCCTACTGCTCGCCAACCGCGGCAAAAAGCTACTCGGCTCCGATCGCGTGAGCATCAGCTCCGCCGACCGCGAAACGTATACTAAGGCCATCGAGCAGATGCGCGTTTTCACCGACTACGCGCCCTGGTGGGTGCTGCTCATGGTTTCGCTCTCGCTGGCTCTGGGCACTACCATCGGCTGGCAGCGTATCGTGAAAACCATCGGCGAGCGCATCGGTAAGGAACACCTCACCTACGCGCAAGGGGCCAGCTCCGAGCTGGTAGCCGCCGCCATGATTGGCGTCAACACCCAGTTTGGCCTGCCCGTTTCGACCACGCACGTGCTGTCGTCGGCCATTGCCGGTAGCATGGTGGCCAATCGCGGCATCAAAAACCTGAACCCCGAAATGGTGCGCAGCATCGCCCTGGCCTGGGTGCTCACCCTGCCCGTCACGATGGTGCTGGCGGGAGGCCTGTTCCTGCTGTTCCGCGCCATCACCGGCTAAGTAACTACCTGTGGATAAGTTGTGAATAACTGTGGATAACTAACCCAGCCAACCATCACGCCCGACGCTGATTCTACAGCAGATTATTCCACACCCGGCCCGGCACTTATCCACAATCCTGTGCATAACTCACCAAAAAAGCCAACCCGATTAGGGTTGGCTTTTTTGCTAGGTAGGTTGGCCAAAGAAAATTTTGGTAATCTGGGAATAATCCCAGCTTCACCGAGTTATCCACTTATCCACACTCAAAAAGGCCCATTTTGTGGATAACTTTTGGCTTCTGCCTAGTCTTTTGGCTTTTTCAAGGATTTTTGGCAATTCAGCCAATGCCTTACTTGGGCCACTGCACCTCTAGATCGTCGTTGATAAACACGCCGAAATTGACGAATTGCAGGTGTCCTTCTTCGAAATACAAGTCAATCATCGACTTTTCGTAGCTCAGGCGTACCTCGCCCCCCTCCATCGTTTCCATTTCGGGAGCGTCCTGACCGTGGCGCTGCATCAGGGCCTTCACCTTATCCAGGGGCTGGCCGTGGATGGCCTCGCCGAAGAGGCGCAGGTTGGGATTATCAGTTTCGATGCAGCTCAGGCGGAAATCATCTTCCCGATCGAAATACAGCGAGAGTAGATGGTCGTCCTCGTAGTAATTCCAGGCTTGGTGCTCAAATTCGTCTTCGTCTTCCGACTCGTCGATTTCTTCGGGCTCACCCACCAGGGTGCGTACCTCGTCCATGGTAGCGCCAAAGCGCAGCGGGCCCATGCCGGTGCCCAGGATGATTTCGTTTTCCTCGATGCTGCTCGGGGTAGTGGTTGGGGTGCTCATGGGTAAGGGGCTTAATGTGCCTGCAAAGGTAGCCGGGCAACATTGTAGGGTAAGCGTTAGCTTGCCCGGCGTTGAGTTGTCGCATCAGGTGTAGGATAAGCGTTAGCTTGCCTAGCATCAGGCTCGTTCTACGTCGGGCAAGCTAACGCTTACCCTACCTTATTTTCCGTAGCGGGCTTCGAAGGCGGCTTTTTGACGCTGGTACTCGGGCAGGGCGCGGGCCTCGTCCCATTTCTGCTTGAAAATAGCCGCGGCCTCTACTTTATCCACATCGGGCTGGGTGGTACGGGGTAATTCGGCGCGGCCGTGGGCGCCGCTCTGGCCTTTTTTGTCGGCGGGCACGGGGCCGGCGTATTTCTTACCGCCGTGGTGGTTGGCGTAGCGGCGGGCGCGGGTGTAGCCCATTTGCAGAAATTTCCGGGCCATGTCGGCCCCCACGAAGTCCTCGGCCTTTAAATACGCCTCCAGCAGGCCCCAAATGGCTTCTGAAGACTCCCTGGCCGCCGCGGCATCCTTGAAGCGCCAGTGCGGCAGGATTTCGCCCTTGTAGGGCTGCACCAGCAAAACGCCCTGCTCCCCCTTGCCCACGCGATACAGCTCGGGATGCTGGCGAAAGTCGACCGTGTGGAAATCTAGGGAATAATCGAACGGCATAGCAACGCGGGGCGGCAGTTATCCACACGCTCCGGGCTCAACGGCCGCGAGCCAGTCAAGGTTGGCCCGCGCCGGCCCCGGTCAGCCGACAGCCGGAACCGAGCCAGCCGAAGTTTTCCACAAGCTTAAAAGACAACTCAAAAATTTTTTTAAAAAATCTTTTTTGTTTCCATCCATTAGGGCTGTGGATAAGTGGATAACTCCGCCTGGTTATCCACAGCGTGGATAACCAGTGGACAACTATGGGCTTATCCACGGGATATCCACAGGCAATGTGCATATCATTTTGGTGTTGCTGAATAACTTAACCAAGTTATCCACTATTCACAGCACTTATCCACTTATCCACTATTCACAGGGTAGGGCTTGTGTGAATAGTGTTCGCAGACCCCCGGAGTTATCCACAGTTATCCACACGCCGGATTAGCTGCTAGCCGGGCCAGATTACCAAAAAAAGTTGTACCCAACTTATCCACTGGTCCGCACCACCTTTCCCCACAGTTATCCACACAAAATCCACGCGCGGCCCCAACCAGTGGATAAGTATGTGGATAACGCGTGTAAAAACGCCAAAAACCGCGCCCAGTAACTGGAAACGCGGCATAGTTATCCACCATCGCAAAAAAGAAACGGCCGCAACCCAAGGTTGACGGCCGTTTATGCACAAGGCGGGCCTAGAAAAGGCCAAAGCTAGCGAAAAGAAGCCAGCGGGCTAGAAGGTCAGCTTTTCTTCGGCTTCCCAGCCGGCGCGCACTTCCAGCACTTTCGGCAGCAGGTACACCGGCTCGGCGGGTACTTGCAGATTAGGGTCGCCGCCGCGCCAGCGCCCATCGCCGTCTTGGTCGATTAACACGCGCAAGCGGTACTTACCGGGGGACAAATGGTCGAAGCGGTAGGTGCCGCGCGGCGAGCGCAGCTGGGCCAGCACCTGGTACTTCTCGTCGAGTAGTTGCAGGAAAAAGGACTTGTAAGTAGTTTGAATGGGGCCGGTAATGAGACCATCGGGGCTCTGATCGACCACGGCTAGGCGCAGCGCCCGGCGCAGCCCCAGCGACTGCCCCGTGATGGCCACGATGGCCGTGCTGTCGAGGCGGATTTCCACATTCTTCGTCGCCTTGGTATCGAGGTCGACCGTAAGCTCGGTACGGGCGGCGTTGAGGCTGGCCTCGGCGGGTACGCGCAGGGCGCGCGTTTTGAGCGAGTCCTCGGTGAGGGTGCCGGGGCTTTTGCCCGCTACCAGTCGCACCGGCACCGGAAAGCGAAATTTCACCTGGCCCTGGCGGTACACCGACCGCGGATTGCCGACTACGGTGGTGCCTTCCGCCACCGTTGGCTTTTTAGCGGCCGCCGTGGGAGTCGGGAAACGGATATTGAGCGTATCGCGCCGCGAGTTACCCACGCTGTCGGTAACGGCGAGCAGGTAGCGGCCATCGACCAAGTTGGTCGTTTTGTAGAGATAAAGGATGTTGCCCTGCGTCGATACCTCAGCGGCATCCTGAATGGCGGTGCGGGTGGCGGCGTCGGCCGGGGCCAGGGGCGTGAGCTGGGCAGCTTGCAAACCTTCGTTGAACGTGAGGCGCACCAGCGTAGGCGTAGTTTCGAGGGTAGTGCGGCGGGGCGGCAGGCGGTCGGGCCGCACGAGCTGCCAGGTGCGCGGCCCGGTGGTATCGCTGACGGCCAGCGGCCCCGGTAGGTACCCGATTTTCTCGCCGTCGTCGAAGCGGCTGTTATTGTTCTTATCGATCCAAGCGTAGGTGTTGTAGGTTGCCGTGCGAATAAAATTCACCTTAAACTGGCCCTTGTCGTCGGTGCGCGTGAGGTAATAGGGCTGGCCCCGGCGTACGCCTACGGTATCGGTAGTGCGAAATAAGCCCACCACCACGTCTGCGGCCGGCCGGCCGGTGAGCAGGTCGACCACGTTGCCGCGCACTACGCCCGAGTCAAGGCTGGCCCCCGTGCTAAAGCTCAGGGCCTGGTACTTGGCGGGAAGGCTCTCGTTGGCATCGACGATGGCGTTGCGAAAGTTGAACGAGTAGGTAGTATTTGCCTCCAGCGGCTTCTTGAAACGCAGCGTCACGTAGTCGCGGTCGGCCAGCAGCGAATATGAGTTGTCGGGCGCCAGCTGCGGAGTAATGAGCAGGTTTTTAGTTAAATCCTTGACCTGAATCGGCTCCGAAAACGTGAGCCTAATAAATTGCTGCTTCACGTTGCGGGCCGCGCTGTCGGGCGAGGTTGCCACGAGGCGCGGCGGCGTTTTGTCGCGCGGGCCGCCTTGCGGCGAACTGATGGCCGCGCAGCTACCCAGCGCCAGCAGGCTTGCCAAGGCCAGCGTCGCCCGCGTACCCCGCTGAGCCGGGCCATTTTTTAAAGGAAAAGTAGCACGAAAACGCATCAGAAATCGGTGAAATGGTGAACTGGTGAGTAGTGAAATGGTAAATTGGCGAGTGGTGAGATGGTGAGCAGTGAGCTAGTGAGCGGTGAAATGGTGAATAAGAAATTTCTACTCGCTAATTCACTACTTTATCACTCACCACCTCACTATTCGCCATCTCACCACTCACCAACTCACTATCTCACCACTTCACCGCTCCGCTCGGCTACGTAGAGCAGGCTGGAATATTGCCCCCCGTGCCGGGCGGCGTAGCGGTTGGAGCGGTAGCCGGCCAGCAGCACGGCCAGCGGGCCGCCGGCCGGCTCCGGCGCCCGCAGCTTTTCCGAAAGCATGCTCACGTAGTAGGCATCAAGGGGCAGCGGCAAGGTGCTGGCGATGCGTAGGCCGTGGCTGGCCAGCAGCTGGCGCATGGTAGCGGGCACGAAATGATAAAGGTGGCGCGGTACGTCGTAGGCCGCCCAGTGCTGGCGGTAGTGCTGGGCGTCGAGGCTGTCGGGATTGGGCACGGCTATCAGCAGCCGCCCGCCGGGGGCTAGTTTCTCCACGAGCAGCGCCACGGTATCGCGCAGGGTGTGCACGTGCTCCAGCACGTGCCAGAGGGTGATGATGTCGAAGCTACCGGCGGGCAGCGCCGTCAGCGCTTCCGGCTCCTGAATGGGCTGGCCTACCCGGTTTGCGGCTTCCTGGCGGGCGCGGAGGCTGGGCTCCAGCCCCGTTACCTGCCAGCCGGCCTGCCGGGCGCCGGCCAGAAAATGCCCGGTGCCGCAGCCGTAGTCGAGCAGGCGGCCCTTACGCCCGCCGTTGAGCCGGGTAATGAGGGCCACTTTGCGGCGCACCGTGAAGTAGCGCGCCAGCTTGTACACCTGGTTTATCAGCCCCTGCGCCCCGCTGTTGTGCGACACGTAGGCTTCTGATTCGTAGTATTTGCCGATGCTGGCCGCGTCGGGGCGGGGATTGGTAAACTGAAAGCCGCAGGCCGCGCACTGCTGAATGGTAAACGTTTCCTGGCTTACCGATTTGTCCTGCACTTGCAGCTTGTCGTGAAGGTCAGGGCTACCGCACACGGGGCAGTTGGCTAATAGTTCGGTAGGCACGGAGTTACTAATGCAGTCTTTATAAAAGTCGGCCAAAGTTCGGGGAGGAAGCGAATACATTCGCTAGAGTCCGGCCGTTGAGATGGTATTCGCCGGGCTTCCTCACAAGGGGATCGAATTAATGAACACGTCCGTCATGCTGAGCCTGCGAAGCATCTTGTCAAGTTAGAACGAGTTTGCCATAACGGGGCGCTCCAACGTGATAAGATGCTTCGCAGGCTCAGCATGACGGACGAATTTGTTGAGTAGAGCTGCCTAAGCAGCTTCGCAGGGTAGTGCTACCATTACCCAACCCATTGGCCCGCTGGTTCAGAATTACCGGCCCAGGTACACCATCAGCACCGACACGTCGGCCGGGCTCACGCCGCTGATGCGGCTGGCCTGGCCCAGCGTTTCGGGCTGAATCTTGAGTAGCTTCTCGCGGGCCTCGTGGCTGAGGGCGGGCATGGCCCCGTAGTTCAGGCGACCCCGAATCTGGAAATCTTCCAGCTCGCGCATGCGCTGGGCCTGCTGCTGCTCCTTCTGCAAGTAGGTTTCGTACTTGGTTTGGATAATAGCTTGCTCCTGGGCCTCTTCGCCAAAGGCGGCCAGCTTCTCGGCCAGCTCGGGCAGAAAGGCTACCAGCTCGGGTAGTTCGATGTTGGGCCGGCGCAGCAGGTTGAGGGCGCGGGTTTTCTCGTGAATCTCGGCCGAGCCTTTGCCAGCCAGGAAGCCGTTGATGGTGGCGGGCTCGATGGCGAATTTTTCCAGCACGGTCAGCACGGCGGCGGTGTCGGCCTCCTTCTGGCGCACGCGGGCCAGGCGCTCGTCGCTGGCCAGGCCCAGGGCATGGCCCAGCGGCGTGAGGCGCAGGTCGGCGTTGTCCTGGCGCAGCAAGATGCGGTGCTCGGCGCGGCTCGTAAACATGCGGTACGGCTCCTCGGTCCCCTTATTGATCAGGTCGTCGATGAGCACGCCGATGTAGGCCTCGTCGCGCCGCAGCGTGAAGGGCTCCTTGCCGGCGGCCCGCTGGTGGGCGTTGATACCCGCCATCAGGCCCTGGCAGGCGGCTTCCTCGTAGCCGGTGGTGCCGTTGATTTGACCGGCCAGCCAGAGGTTGCGCACGGGCTTGGTTTCGAGCGTATTGGTGAGTTGCGTGGGCGGGAAGAAGTCGTACTCGATGGCGTAGCCGGGGCGGAACATCTTGGCCTTTTCGAAGCCCGCGATTTCGCGCAGGGCGCGGTACTGCACATCCTCGGGCAGCGAGCTGCTGAAGCCGTTGATGTAGCATTCCACGGTGCTCCAGCCCTCGGGCTCCACGAAAATCTGGTGGCGGTCCTTATCGGCAAAGCGGTTGATTTTGTCTTCCACGCTGGGGCAATAGCGCGGCCCCAGGCCCTTGATGCGGCCCTGGAACATGGGTGACTTCTCGAAGCCCTCCTTCAAAATCTCGTGTACCCGCTCGTTGGTGTACGTGATGTAGCAGGGCCGCTGGCCGGTGAGCCGGGGCGTGTCGAGGTACGAAAAGCGGCTAGGCTGGGCGTCGCCGTCCTGCACTTCCATCTTGGAGTAGTCGAGCGAGCGGCCGTCCACGCGGGGCGGGGTGCCGGTTTTCATGCGGCCGGCCTCGAAGCCCAGCTCCACGAGCTGCTCGGTGAGGCCGCGGCTGTTTTTCTCCGCCGCCCGGCCCCCGCCAAAGTTCTTTTCGCCGATGTGAATCAGCCCGTTGAGGAAGGTGCCGTTGGTGAGCACCACCGTTTTGCTGCGAAACTCGATGCCCAGCGCGGTGCGAATGCCCACGCAGGTATCGTTTTCAATCAGCAGGCCGGTAACGGCTTCCTGCCAGAAATCTACGTTGGGAATCTGCTCCAGGGTCAGGCGCCACTCCTCGGCAAAGCGCATGCGGTCGCTCTGCGCGCGCGGGCTCCACATGGCGGGGCCTTTCGAGCGGTTGAGCATCCGAAACTGAATCATGGTGCGGTCGGTGATGAGGCCCGACTGCCCCCCCAGCGCGTCGATTTCGCGCACGATCTGGCCCTTGGCCACGCCGCCCATGGCGGGGTTGCACGACATCTGGGCGATGGTGTTCATGTTCATCGTCACCAGCAGCACTTTCGAGCCGAGGTTGGCGGCGGCAGCGGCGGCTTCGCAGCCGGCGTGGCCCGCGCCCACTACGATGAGGTCGTATTCTTCTTGCTGAAACATAGTAGCGTAAGCTTTAGCTGGCCCTAATTAGTTCGGCGGCCCCACCGCCATTTTTCATAATAGCCCGCAAAATTACTTCAAGCTCAGCCAACTACCCACCCGGGCGCGATTAAGCCCCCGGCAAGTCCTTGCGGAAGCACACGCTGTTAGCTACGCCCACGTACTGCCCGTAGTTGGGCGTGCGGGCGTAACCGCTGCGCTCATAAAGCGCGATGGCTTCGGGCTGGCGCCGACCAGTTTCGAGTACCGCGTCAGAATAGCCAAGCTCGCTGGCCCACCGCTCTAGTTCCGCTAATACGGCGCGAGCCACGCCCCGCTGGCGGTGGGTGGGCCGCACAAACATGCGCTTGATTTCCACCGTGTCGGTTGCGAATTCCTTGAATGCTCCGCAGCCCACCGGCTCGTCAGCCTGGTAAGCTACTACTACGTGCCGGATGAGGTTAACCTTATTATACTGGGCGTAAAAGCCAGCCTCAGCGCCATCTAGTACGGCCAGTTCCTGGTCGAGCAGCCGCACTAAGCTGGTAAAGTCAGAATCTTCGGAGGTGGTGCGAATAAGGCGGAGCATGGCGGGCGAAGGCAGAAGGACGCTGTAAAATAACGCCCGGCCCGCCGTTGCACCCGGCTATTCGGCTTCTTCGGCTAGGTCGCGGGCCGTCCGGTCGGCCAGCAGGCGGGCCGCTTCCCGGTTTACTTCCTCCCAGCTGAAAGGCCGCCACTGGTGGGTCCGGGCGTTGAAGACCTCGGTGGCCGCCGGGCAAACCCACAGCTTGTAATCAAACTTGGGGTAATTATGGACTAAATAGCCAGGGTAATAATAGCTTAGCCCGTGGCGGCGGGCGTGCTCCAGCTTGAGCAGCATCAGGTATTTGCCCGGACTGTACTTGCGGTAGTCGGGGTCGTAAAAATTGACGATGCCCGCGATAGTATCAGTGCCGTGGTCGAAAACGCCGGCCGCGATAAGTTGCTCGCCGTCGCGTACTTCCAGCACGTAGGTATCGAATACGTTGTGCGGGCTGCCCTCTAGCAACAAGTCGCCGAGGGAGGGATTGGCGTCGAAATCTATCGACTGATAGTACCGCGCGTACAGCGCCTCGTATTCCGCCGTGAGCCGGAAGGGCCGCACGGCCACGGTAAATTGCCCGTTGAGCCGAAACAGCCGCCGCTGCTTGGGGCCATACTCGGAGCGGGCCACTGCCAGCCGCAGCCAGTGCGTGGTGTACAAACCCGATTCAAGGGGCAAAAACTGGCAGGTGAACAGGTTTTGCCCCATGCGGTAATAGCCCTGGGCAAGGTAATAATCCAGAAAATCGCCGGGCAGGCGGGAAAGCGCGACACTCATGCCAGCAAAACGCGCCCGGCCCTAAAAGGTGCGCAGCGAGAGGCAGTAATCCTCCTTGCGGCGCATGGCAGTCTGGCTCAGCAGGTCCTTATCGTGATAGCCCAGCAGGTGCAGCACGCCATGAATCATGACGCGGTGCAGCTCGTCGCGGAAGCTGATGTTCAAATCCTTGGCGTTGTCGGCCACCCGCTCTACGCTGATAAAGATGTCACCTTCCAGCACCTCGGCATCGTCGGCATTATCAAAAGTGATAATGTCGGTGAGCGTGTCGTGGTCGAGGTACTCCACGTTGAGCTTGTGGAGATAGTCGTCGGAGCAAAAGATGAACGTAAGCTGCGCGATGCGGTACTCGTGCACCGCCGCGATGCGCTCAATCCAGGCTACGAGGTCTTCGGCATCGTGCAGGCCGAATTCAGGCACATCCTCCACCACAAACTCGATGCCGGGCGCCTCAAAGTAGCGTACGCCGGCGGCGGGGGCTAAGCTCATGCCGCGGCGTGCTCAGAAGTAGAGGTAGCACCGGCGTCGGGGGTGGCGCTGGTATCGGGGTGCAGGGCAAACGTCAGCTCCAGGCGACGGCCGTCCTTGCTGAATTCGACTTCATCGGCCAGGTGGCGGATGAGAAAAATGCCGCGCCCCCCCGGGTTTTCGAGGTTTTCGGGGGCCGTGGGGTCGTCGAGATTGTTGTAGTCGAAGCCCGTGCCCTCGTCCTCAATCTCAAACTTCAACTGGTTGGGGTTGACGTAGAGCGAGAGATAGACATTTTTGTCCTTATCGAACTTATTGCCGTGACGGATAGCATTGTTTACGGCTTCCGTGACGGCCACCATGATGTTGCCGTAGATGTCGTCCTCAATCTGGAACGTGTCCTTGGAATTATCAATGAAGCTCTCCACGACGCGGATATTTTCCACGAGCGACGGAATCTGAATTTTAACCTGCTTCATAAGGGGTTGCGAAGGTATAGGAAGAGCGGCGCGGCAAACAGAACGGCAAAAATAGAAAACTATGGGCGAAAAAACAGGCAATGCCGTAGCACAGTGGTTTTCGGCCACTTGGCACCGTACTGCCAGTCGTTTAGAAGTAGCAACCCGCCTCTACGCAGTCAGGCGGTACGGGTTACAAATATATCAGCGATTATCTCGAAAGTAGCCGCTTACTTTTTCTTGATAATAAGGGGTTAACGTGGGCTGGGCCCGACGCAACATTTCCGTTTGCTGGTCGGGGGCGGCGGTTTTGTATTTCTGAAATGCGGGCGGAAACACGGGCGGATGGTTTTGCGCGGCCTGGGCCTCACGCTTGGTATCCTGGTCGCGCTCGCGGGCCGATTTTTCGGCTTCGAGCAGGCGCGTCAGGATTTGGCGCTGGCGGCGGATGGTTTCCTCGGTGAGGCGCTTATTGACGAGGTCGGTCTCGGTTTGCTCCATCATCTTCTTCATCTCGGCGGCGCTGCCACCCCCGCCCTGGCCGTCTTTTTCCTGGTTGGGCTTGCCGTCTTTGCCGTCTTTCCCATCCTTGCCGCCGGGCTTGCCGCCGCCGGGCTGGAGGTTGCCCATCTGCTGCATGGCCTGGCGCAGCATCTGCTGCTGACCGGCCAGCCGGGCCAGCTCCTGCGAGAGGGCGCGGCCGGTTTTACCGCTCTGCTGAAGCTGCTGAATCTGGTCGTTGAGCTGCTGTTGCATCTTGCCGAGGCTGCCGGGGCCGGGCGAGCTGCCCTTGCCCTTTTTCTTACCCTTGCCGCTGCCGGGTTGGGCTGGTCCCTGGCCTTTCATCTGCTGCATGGCTTGCTGCATCTGGTTGAGGGCATCGGAGAGCATAAGGGCCAGGTTGTTGATGCTGGTCATGGCCTGCTGCTGGGTGGTGGTGGCCCGGCCCACGTCGCGCTGCCGGATGTGGCCCAGGCTCTCGTCCATGCGGCCGTTCATCTCCCCCACTTCGCGGGTCACGAAGCTCTGAATCTTGGGCTCGCGCTTGGCCAGCGCGTACAGCGAATCCTGAATGACCTGGGCATCGTCGCGCAGCTTGCGCTGGGTCTGGCCGAGCTGCACGAAGCGCGGGTCGGTCTGGTCCACGGTGCGGAAATCCTTCATCAGCTTTTCCTGATCGAAGCTGAGGGTGACGAGGTTATCGAGAATGTCGCGCAGGTCGTCGATGTTCTGCTGGGCCTTCTGCTGCTCGTCGTCGCTCATCTGGTCCTTCATCTTCTGGGCCATCTTTTTCATGCGCTGGGCGGCGGCCTTCTGGCTCTGGCTGGCTTTCTTGTTCTGATTTTTGCTCAGTTCCTGCTCGCTGTCCTGCATGTCCTGATCGGTCTGCTGCTGGTCGGGCTTTTGCTCATCCAACTCGTTCTGGTCGCCCAGCTCCTTGTCTTGCTGCTTGAGGTCGGCGAGGTCTTTTTTGAGCTGCTCGAACTCTTCGCGCTTCTGGGCCTGCTCCTTCTGCAGCTGTTGATTTTGAGCTTTCTGCTGGTCAGCACCCTGCTTGTTGTCAGGATTGTCCTTGTCGTTGGCGGCCGTTTTTTCGGCCAGCTTTTCTTCTTCTTTGGCTAGCTGCTCCAGGCGGTCGGCAGTTTGCTCGGCTTTTTGCTCAAACTGCATTTGCTTGAACATTTCGAGGGCGCGGTCCAGCTCTTTTTGCAGGGTATTCTCTTTGTTTTCGAGCTGGGCCAGCAGCTTTTGCATCTCGGGGTCGGGCGTTTTTTGCTGGTCAAGCAGCTTTTGCAGCTTCTCGTAGAGCTTCTTGGTTTCGGGGTCGAGCAGGTCGTTCATGAGCTTTTTCAGCTCCTCGGCTTTCTGGGCCAGCTCCTCGCTTTTGGGGCTGAGCTGGTCCTGCTGCTTTTGCAACTGCTCGAACTGCTGCTGCATCTGCTGCACCTGCTGGTCGAGCTGCTGCTTCTGCTCCAGCATGTCTTCCAGCTGCTTGCGGTCTTGCCGGCTGAGGTCGCGCTTGGTTTTAAGCTTGTCCTGGCTCTGGGCCAGCTCGCGCTCCAGCTGCTTGCTCTGCTTGGCGGCCGAGCTGAGCTGGCTGGCCACGGCGTTGGCCTGCGAGGCCAGCTGCTTATCGAGCTCGCGCCGGCTGGGCAGGCGAAACTCCAGCGGCCGCGAGCGCGTGCTCTTGGGGCCGTGAATGCCGTCGTTGTCCAGCGCCTCGACGAAGTATTCGAGGCGGTCGCCGGGCTGCATGGCCAGCGGGGTCAGGTTCCAGGTGTAGGCGTAGGTGCCACCCGCGCCACCGGGCAAACTCAGCGCCCGGCTGGCAAACCCGCCGCCCGCGTTGGGGCCGGTGCCGGCGCGGCGCAGGCGGTAGTGCAGGCGCAGGGCGGTGAGGCCGTAATCATCAGTGGCAGTGCCGCCGAGGGCCAGGTAGCGCAGCGAGGTCGTATCCGAAAACGCCTCCACCGTGAGGCTGGGCGGCGCATCGGGTACCACCGTAAGCTGGTAGGCAATGGGGTTGGCGTTGGCGCTGGCCGCGTTGCGCAGCTGCACCAGGTAGGGCTGCGAGCGCAGGACCCGGCGCTCGGCCACGAAATTCTCGCCCTGCTGGCTGGCCTGCACTAGTTCGGTGGGGTTGTCGAAGCGCAGCGCCAGCGCCTCGGTGGCGGCGGTGCTGAATTCCCAGCGCAGCTGGCTGCCCTCGGGCACGGTGAGGTTGCCCCCGTTGCGCAGGGTCTCGGCCGGCCGGCCGGTGTAGGCGGGGTAAGTCACGCGCACCGAGAAGTCGCGCAAATCGGGCCGCTCCACCACCGTCAGCTGGTACTCATCCGACACGAAGCCCGCGCCGCTGAGCTGGAAGGTAACGTCGCTCGCCGGCTGCTCGAAGGTGTAGCGAAACTCGCCCGGGTGGCCGGGCACCGGGGCCAGCGGGCGCTCGGTGCCGTCGGTAGCCAGCAGGCTGAGGCTGGCCGGCAAGGCTTTGCCCGCCACGGCTACGCTCAGGGTGAAATTCTCCCCCTTGAAAACTTTCAGCTCCTTATTCCTGACGATAAAGTCGAACGGCGCGGGCCGTGAGTAGTGGCGCTGGTAGTGCCAGATACGGCTGGTGCTCTGCGTAATAAAGCTCGGGAAGAAGGCCAGCGCCAGCAGTAGTACGGCCAGCGGGGGCAGCACGTATTTCCAGAGCGGGCGGCTCTGCTGCCGGATGTCGATGCCCTGGGCGAAGGATACGCCTTGCAGCTGGGCGGCGCGCTGCTCCAGGCTGGCGAGCAGCAGCTCGTTGCCGCGGGCCTGGCCTTGCAGTTGCAGCGCGTTGAGCAGGCGGTCCTGCACCTGTGGGAAGAGCTCGCCCACCTGCCGGGCGGCCTGCTCGTCGCTGAGCAGGCGGCGCAGGTTGGCCAGGGCGGCCAGCGGCTGCCACAGCCAGCGGCCCACCGCATACACGGTCAATGCCAGGAAGCCGAAGAGCAGGCCAGCCCGCACCGTCGTGGGCAGGTACAGGAAATACTCCAGGGTGTTGAACACCACGAACAAGCTCAGCAGCAAAGCCGCCGCCACCAGGCCCCCGCGCACCAGCAGGCTCAGGTAAAACTTACGCTTGTAGGCTTCCAGCTCGGCCCGCACCTGGGTCAGGGCCGGAAAATCAGTCGAAGAAACCCCGGCGGCCGAAGCCGGCCGGTCCGCTACCATCGTCATAGGCTAGGAAAAAGGCGGGGCTCGTCGCGGCCCGCGCCGCAACAAGTTACACCTATCTAGCCAACGCCGCCGGGCGGGCGTCTGGTTCGCCGGTCGCTTACGCCGCCAAAAGCCAGGCCAGGGCCGCCGGCTCATCGCCAAAAAAATGCACCACAAACGGCTTGCCCGTGTACCAGGCCAGCGGGTGAAACTCGGGTCCCGCCTCAATGAGGCCGCGGAGCCGGGGCGCTACTAAGTAGGCTATCCGCAGCTGCCCGCCCAATTGCTGCGAGATATAGGGGTAAAACTCGTCGAACAGCCACTGCGTGGTGTAAGGATCGGGCAGCGTGCGCAGGCGGATGTCCTGGAGCCAGCGCCGGGCGCGGCACTTCAGCGCCACGGTACGCAGGCGCTCGTAGGCGGGACCTAGCTCGGCTGGGCTGGGCTGGTACCCCCAGCGGCCAGCTAGCAGCTCCCGGGCGGGCTCGTAAGTCAGGCGCAATAACTCGGGGGTAGAGGTAGCATTCATGTTAGCAGCGAGTGGGATGCCGCCAATATACCCCGAACTGGGCCGTTGAACCGGCGCAGCAGGGTTTTATAAAGCAGAAAATTAAGGTGCTACATGCCGTTAGCAGCACGCAGCGCGGCAGGCGCTCAAGGCAGAAATCGCGCGGGCGTTGATTCACGAAAAAATACCAGTATAGAAAACTCGCTGCGCAGGTAGTGGAGCATGAACTCGTTGCGGGCGACGCGGGTAGGCCGGTGGGTGCGTAGGGCCGGCCGTTGAGCGAGGAGCTTGGATTATCAATAGCTACGCTGCCCGCGCTGGGTAGCCCCCCGCCACAGGGCCGACGGCTGGCGGCGGTTGGTCCCGGGCTTCAGCCCGAGGTTGAGGCGGCCCTGGGCGTGGGCGACAGTAGCGGCCAGCAGGCCAGCTACTAGTGCTGCGACCGAGCGCAGGAAGCACAGACTACGGCCCCGGAATTACCTGCGTAAAATTGCCCGCCTTATCAAACAGCAGGAAATTGCCGGGGCGCTTATCTTTCGCTAAAATAACTTGATAAACAGCCGCTTGCTTAGCGGCGGGATTTATCTGGTAAGCCAGGGCCAGCCGGTAGTCGGGGTAGTGCTGGGCCACGTAGCTGCGAGCCGCCGCCGGTAGCGCAGTGGCCTCGATAAGCGGAACCAAGGCCTCAATCTCATCGATGCGGGTGGTCAGTGCCCGGGCCGCCCGGGTTTGCTCACCGGCTTTGGTGTAAAACGCCTCTACATTATTTACGCCGGACGCAAAAATGCGGGCCTGAATACCCATCAAACCTTTTACGTGCGTAATTTGCTGGGAGTCTAAGGCTTTAATCATCATCTTAGTGGCGGGCACGCCGTCGATGTACACGAGGCTGGTGGCGGGTACGCTGCTACCTGCCGGAGCGGGCGGCGTGGCGGCCCAGGTCCCAGCATAACGCAGGGTCAACGTGCCGACGAGCGACGCGGCCAGCGCATAGCGGCCCAGCTGGCGCAGGGTAGAAGCAGGCTGATTGAGCATGATGATGCGGTTTTTGAGGCTGAGGGAGGAAAAGAAGGCTAGGGCGGGAGCCGGTACGCCCCCCGCCTGCTGGCGTAGCAGGCCGTACTGATAGGCGCGGTGGTCGAGGCCGGTGCGCAGGGCGGCGCGGTCGGCCAGGTATTCGAGGTTGTCGAGCAGGGCGCGGCGCAGCAGCCAGGCCGCCGGGTTGGGCCAGGCCAGGGCGGTGGCCAGCTGGGCCAGCAGCACGTCTAAGGTGTGGTACTGGCGCACGTGGGCTTGCTCGTGGTGCAATACCGCGGGTAGCTCCGCCGCGTCGGCCAACGAGGCTGCGCTCAGGTAGACGGTGCGGCCAAAGGAAAACGGTCCGCCGCCCCCGGGCAGCACTCGTACCGGCTGGCCCAGGGCCAGCGCCGGTCGGCTGCGGCGGCGCATCAGCCACAGACTCAGTACCTGGCCTAGCAGGCGCAGCAGTAGTACGCCTGTGCCTAGCCCGTACACCGCCAGCCCGGCGGCTGGCCAGGCAAACCCCGGAACTGGGGCGGGGCTCACCACGTTCGTCGGCCCCGTCGGCAGCACAGGTGCCTGCGAGAATGGCATGACCGGGGCCGCGGGTAGCAGCGCCGGTACAGGTAGCGCCGGGTAGGCTGCAGCAAAGAGCAGGGCCCCGGCCAGGTAGGCCCGGTTCAGGGTGAAGAACGTGAGCCGGCGCAGCAATCCGTAGTAAGCCGCCGCAAAAAGGGCTAGTACAACGTTAGCTTTCAGTAGGTAAGCAAGTACAGCGAAGACCATGACTACTCGGGCTTTTGCTGCTCGATGAGCCGGATAATCTCCTGTAAGTCGGCGGCACTTACCTTTTCCTCCCGGGCAAAAAAGGACACCAGCTCCTTGTAAGAATCGCGAAAATGCTCGCGCACGAGCTGCCCCAGCGAGCGACGCTGATACTCCTCGGCGCTCACCAGCGTCGAATAGCGGAAGGAGTTACCAAGCTTTTCGGCTTGCACGTACTGCTTACGCTCGAGGTTGCGCAGCGTAGAGGCCAGCGTGGTGTAGGGCGGCGCGGGCGCGGGCAGTCGCTCCAGTACCTCTTTTACAAAGGCGGGGCCGGTGTGCCAGAGCGCCCGCAAGGCATCTTCTTCGGGTTGGGTAAGACGTTCCATCTGGGTTGTATTACGAAGTTTTCGTAATTATACGAAATATTCGTAATAAAGCCAACTAGGTGGAAGCCTGCTTAGTATTGAACCAGGTAAAAAATCCCGTAGCGCAGTTTAAACCCCGTTTTTAGGATAAAATAATTGCTGAAAAAACGCGGGACTCCCTAAACTACCGGCTATGGCAAGCTGGGCTGATGAGCTTGCAGCCATTGGATGGCCGCCCCTTCTTCGCCAAAGAAGTCGAGCGCGTAGGGCAGGCCGGTGTAGGCCTCGGGCGGGGCATAGTCGGGGGCTTCCACAATCTGGCGGTGCAGGGCCGGGCTGAAAAGGTAGGCCACGTACAAGCGCTGGCCCAGGCGGCGGGCCACGTCGGGGTAATATTCGTCGAGCAGCCAGCGCTTGGTTTGCTGGTCGGTGGAGGCGCGGCGGCGCAGGTCTTGCAGCCAGAAGCGGCAGTTGGTCGCCACGGCCTTGTCGGCCAGCTCTTGGTAACATGGTAGCAACTCAGCGGCCTGGTTGGGCTGGGAGTACCAGCGGCCGAGTAAAATACCCAGGTCGGGGCGCAAAGTCAGCTCCAGGAGTGGGGCGGTAGGCAACTGGTCGGGCATAGAAACTAGTGGCCCCCAAAGCATGAGCCATCTACTGGCTCTTAAACGCAGTTAGTGCCCGGCAGGTGCCGGCACCTGCGGCACGGTGGCTGCGGGC
This sequence comes from uncultured Hymenobacter sp., assembly GCA_913776615.1. Taxonomy (GTDB): domain Bacteria; phylum Bacteroidota; class Bacteroidia; order Cytophagales; family Hymenobacteraceae; genus Hymenobacter. Next base: position 84,648 of record CAJYPK010000010.1, on the reverse strand, counting down.
AGGCGCCGTAGCGGCCCCAGCGCCACCAGTAAGGCTAGCCCCGACAAGACAAAGCCCAGTAAAAAGGGTGCCCCCGGCAGTTGCATGGGCGCCCGCGGCCCCGTAAAGTAGGCAAATAAAGTAGTCATGATCAGCGGCCCCACTACGCCGGTGGCGCTGATGAGCGAGGTGAGCGTACCCTGGAGCTCGCCCTGCTCGGTGGGCGGTACCTGGCTCGAAATAGCCCCCTGCAAGGCCGGCCCCGCCAGCCCGCCCAGCGCATACACGGCCGTGATGGCAAACATCATCCAGCCCCGCGTGGCCAGGGCGTAGAGCAAATGCCCCGTGAGGTAGCACGCGATGCCCAAGGTGATGGCCCGCGCTGCCCCCAGCCGCGGAATGGCCACCCGCACCAACCCGCCCTGCACCACCAGCGCCCCGACTCCCACCACGCCCAGCGAGTAGCCAATCAGCTGCGTAGTCCAGTGAAATTTATAGATGGTGTAGAACGTCCAGACCGACTGCGTGGCCGAGCCGGCCAGAAAGAGCAGCACCAGCGCCACTACCAGCCCGATAATCTGCGGGTACTTGCCCAGTCGCAGCAGCGAGGCCAGCGCGTTGGCCCGCCGCCATTCGAAGGGCCGCCGCCGCTCGGCGGGCAGCGATTCGGGCACCACCAGCAGGCCGTAGGTGAAGTTGAGCAGGCTCAGGGCCGCCGCCAATACAAACGGCGCCCGCGGGCCCCAGTGCGCCACCTGCCCCCCCAGCACCGGCCCGATGATAAAGCCCACCCCAAAGGCCGCGCCCACCAGCCCGAAATTCTGGGCGCGCTTTTCGGGCGGGCTCACGTCGGCGATGTAGGCCGTGGCCGTGGTGAAGCTCGCCCCCGTAATGCCGGCCAGCACGCGCCCCACAAACAGCCAGCTCAGCGTGGGGGCCAGCGTCAGGAACAGGTAGTCGAGCCCCAGCCCCAGCAGGGAGGCCAGCAGTACCGGCCGCCGCCCGAAGCGGTCGGACAGTCCCCCCACCACCGGGGCAAAAAAGAACTGCGCCCCCGCGTAGGCAAACGAGAGCCAGCCCCCGTACTGCGCCGCCCGACTCACGCCCTCACCCGTGAGCTGCTCGATGAGCGCGGGCAGCACCGGAATAATGACTCCTATCCCGATAACGTCGATGAGAATGGTAATAAAAATGAAAGCCAGCGCGGCGGGACGTTTGGGGGACATGGCAAAAGCAAGCTAATTGGTAGCAAAGCTGGTGATAAAACCCCGGTGAGCCTCACCCCTCCTTCATTGGCGAGTCAATATTAACAAATTTTTAAGACTGATAATCAAGGGCCAAGCTGCCGCACGTGGCCGTTTTCTACGAGGCTACTTGCGTTTTCAGGATTTTTTCGTACTTTTGTATTACCGAACAATGCGGGGTGGAGCAGTTGGTAGCTCGTTGGGCTCATAACCCAAAGGTCACTGGTTCGAGTCCAGTCCCCGCTACTAGTGAAAAAGAGGTTGTACCTAGCGTATGGCCTCTTTTTCTGTTTTACTAGGTCAGTCTGTGTCAGATTTGGGGACACTGCTTCCCCTGCTGCAAATGGTGGCCCCGGTGCCAGGGGTGCCCCTAGCCTACAAGCCTGCTACTTTGGTGAAGCCTTCCAAGGAAGCCAAAGGTGGAAGGTGGCTAATAGTATGGTGGCAGTATTCCACCGAGGAAGGGAAGGTAGTGAGAAGAAGGCAGGGCTTTGACCTGAACTCCATTACTGACCGGAAGAGCCGGGAAAAGCGGGGAAGTGAGTGGTGTACGGCCATTAACACCCTGCTGAAAGCGGGCTACCTGTATTCCACCCAGCCAGTAGCTACCCCGGCCGAGGCCCGGCCCCTGCTGACCACCGTGGAAGAGGTATGGGCGGCCTTCCTGCTGACCAAGCAAACCCTGAGCAAAGGCGGGAAGTCCAACTACAAGGGAATCGGGGATATTCTGCTTCCCTGGTGCCAGCAGCAGCGGGTGACCCAACTCACTGACCTTACCCCGCCCAGCGGCAAGAGCTTCCTAGACTACCTGCGCCACACCCACCTGTCGGCCCTCACTGGTAAGCCCCTTTCGGCCAAGTCTACCAACAACTACGGGTTCTGCCTCAAAACCTTCCAGGGGTGGGCCGTGGAGCAAGGCTATTTCCGGCCCGAGGCCTTGCCCTTTGCTTCTATGAAGAAGGCCAAGACGGGGAAGAGTGAGCACCACAAGCCCTACAGCCAGGCCCAGCTAACGGCTATTTTGGAAGTGGCCCAAGCCGACCCCCAGTTTTACCTCTACCTGCACTTCCTCTACTACACCTTTGCCCGGCCCCGGCGAGAAGTGAGGCTGCTGCGGGTGCGGGACTTGCGGGAAGCGGCCCTGTGGATAGCCCCGGCCCACGACAAAAACCGGGTGGGTAGGTTCTGCGACATTCCCCCGCACCTCAATACCCTCATTGACCAAGCCGGGCTGCGGGCCTTTCCCCCCGACTACTACCTGTTTTCCCGGCAGGGGCAGCCCGGCCCCACCCCCGTAGGCTTCAACTACTTCTACCGGAAGCTGGTGCCCATCCTGCAACAGTTGGGCCTCAGCGACCAGCATTATACCCTCTACGGGTTTAAGCACAGCGGCAATATCCAGCTCTGGCTAGCCACCAAAGACCTGCGGGCCATCCAGAAGCAGAACGGCCATACCACAATGGCCATGAGCGAAACCTACCTGCGCGGGCTGGGCCTGCTACAGAATGACCAAGCCCTAGCCCACTTCCCCAGGATGGGAGGGTAGGTGGAAGTGGCCCGGCGGAAATCTGCGTAGGGTTTGCTATGTTTGGAAACATAATCTCAGTTCCAATTATAACAGCGGCTAGTAGTAAGATTGCTTGCGGTAAGCGTTCAGTATAATAATTAAAGTTATGCCTTACATAAAAGAGTCAACATTACGTAAAATATACTCTCAAATAAAAATTGAAACCGTGCCACCTCACTTCTTTGAGACTATGGGACAGGTTTGGTGGAGAGTTATATCCCAACTAAGTATAAGTGAAACTAGGGAATTATTACTCTGGAAGGCTATCTATGGTAAACCAGGTTATATTGTTGGGATATATCAAAAATCAGATAAGGTAGATACATATCGCTACCTTAATGAGGCTAAATCATCTAGCTATCACAAAGATGAAGACTGTCCTAACTTGCATGCAGGATTTGTTACCTTCAAGGTACCCACTTATATCGTAAATCAGGGTAAGTTAGTAGTAGTTTCGTTTAGGGAATGGTACAAGTCAAACATAAATAGACTGGGCGGTGTAGATAGTTTTGATAATCATACCCCTCAATTCTATCAGGAAATGTGGGATATATTTGGAGATGACCCCGATAAAGAAACTCTTAAAAAAGAGGATGTACCTGGAAATGATAAAAATGGTAACAAGGATAATCTTAGTTTACCTGAACTTGAGTATTACATAAATACCCTTATTGATGATTTATGGAAATTTTATCAGAACCAAAATGCCAAAACTCAAGAGGTACTTAGGCTTTTTGGTAGAAGTAGTAAATTTGGATTTAGTAGTGGGCATCTTACAGATAATCCTACTGACTTTTCCGAAGAAAGAATAAAGTCTTTTCTGAAAGAATACCATAATAAATTTAAGCAGCCCTTGCTAGATAGTTTGAGAGATTATTATCGAATATATTTTAATGAAAAACTAGATTATAAAGGAAGTTTGTTAGAAAGCCTTAACATTAAGCCGTGTCGTCGTTGCTACTCATCTACTTATAAGATGTAATGTTAGCTTTAGAAATTTAGTATTATCACTCAAATGCCTCTTTTTTTGAAATCTGATAACAATTATACAGGAATTAGATTCATTATCTGAAACAATAAAACACCCATAGCCCCAGGCTCCACAGCTACCCTAGTTTCTGACCTCTGGTGGAAGTGTGAAGAATGAGGTGAGGGAAAGGCTACTCACTAGGAAGAAACCCCCACAAAGGCCAGGAAAGCTAAACAGGGAAGAATGCCATCCCATGTATACCATAGCTTTCCCGGCCTACTAATTTTTTTTAGTGGGAGAATCTTTTTACGCAGTACCGTACCATCGGCCCGGCCTTACTTGGTTGGTTGTGGGTGCCCCAGCCCCGGTTGGCTAGGGGAGCTACCCGGCAGCCAGTAGCCCGTAACCGGCTTACCCCCTACCCGCTGCTGGTGCTTTTGGGCCGGGAAGTACTTGGTAATGTCAGCACTTTTGGCCCGCCTGGTTATCCCCTGCTCCCGGTGGGCTTCCCCGATAACGGAGATTATCTCATTGGAAGAGAAGAAGCCACCCGCCTGAAAGTGAGTGAGTACCCGTTGCTGAATGGCTGCCCTACCCGCCTGCTCTTCCTGCAAGGCCTTCCGCAACAGGCTCTTATTGTAGCCCGAGCTTCTGAGGGTGCTGGCCCCCAAGGTGTCATAGAGTTCGGCTAGCTCTGGTTCCAGGGCCAGTAGCTCGGCTAGGCGGGGAGCCTGGGGGGTAGTGGCCCGGAGGGTAACGTACTCCTTTGCCACCTGCTTGAAGGAGAGCTTGGTAAACTTCTGCTTAAACTCATCAGCCAGCTTTAGCCAGTGCTCCCGGCCCGAGGCATCAAACCCCGCCTCTTTGTAAGCCCTCCGCACGGTGGCACCAGTGGTATAGGTTTCCTGGGTAATCCGAAAATCCAGCTCCTCACTCATCTGCTTTAACCCATTGTATTCCAGCAGGCCAGTTTCCTCATTGAAGTAGAGGTAATCAGCTTCTAGGTCTAGGCTCATCCGCTTCTTAAAGGCTGCCCGTTCCTCTTCCGGCCAAGTATTAAAGGCTGCCATCTGCGTGTTGGTGTGGGCCACTTTCTGTGCTACTAGCTTGTCAAATTCCGGCCTAGTCATCTCAATAGCTCCCGTGTTGTAGATGTGGTACAGTTGGTTTTTGAACGGATTATCCACATTCCGAATCCGGCCCACTATCTGGTAAACATCGGTGGCAATGTCCACGAGGGTATGTTTCTGATGGACATTTGATACTATCACCGTCAGCCCATTGCTACTGTAGAGGTCGCAGCCCGAAAAGGCCTTGCAGGTGAAAAAATTGAGAGGCTTGTTGGGGCCAATGGGTTTATCAATGCTGTATTCCTGCAAGGTGTCCCGGTTCTGAGCCTTATCCGCGCACACTATCTTGACCTCACTAGGTAGCACATTGGCCTTGTCCAGAATGCGTTTAATGCCCTTAACGGAATTGAGGTATATAAACAGCTCATTGGTCGTGCCCCCCGTCAGGCTAATGGCATAGCGGGAAGCCTTAAAAATCCTGACTAGGGTAGCTACTGCCGCGTAGGGCTTGGTGCTTCTCACCCGCACGGGGGTTACCCGGCCAGTGTCTTGCCACACTACTTCCGTGTAGGGCAGGCCCAGGAACTCAGCTGGGGTGAGGTCGCGGGGAATAGGAGTAGCACTCATGTAGGTGGCATACTCAAACTTCCGCGCCTCAGCCAGCATAGAGTTAATGGCCTTGTCCCGGTAGCTATAGGCCTTCAAGGCTTCCGTGTACTCATCCACCAGCAGCCGGTAACGCTGATACACTGGCTGCCCTAGCTCCTGTAGCTTCTCAGTTAGCCTAGCCAGGCTGTCATAGGTGACCATAAACACCGGCACCAAGCACCTGTTCAGGTAAATCTCTAACTCTATTCCATCCCATTGGGCCTCTTCCCGGTAGTACACCCCGTAGATGTTGGAATGCTGCTCCTGCTTATTGACAATCAGGGAAGTAGTTGGCACCGCGATAATGTAGGGGTGGGGGCCACTAATGGCTAGGGTGCTGCCCCCTACACCCGTTCCACCCTTCGCCAGTATTCCCTTTGGCAACTCAAAGCCGGGAATATCTGACAGGTATTTAGCTTCTAGTGGGGCTATCACTTGCTTACTATCGTCACTCATTACTTACTAGGTTTAACTCCTTGTCTATATAGGAGTTGAGTGGGCATAGGAATAGGGTTGGCGTAACTGAAAATCAGTGTCCAAACTCACTCCTAAGCAATAATTCCATACTCCACCTACACCTAGACCCAAAAAAGAAGCAGTACCTACTGCCCCATGTCATTTTCTCTATTCCCGCCTGGTGGACTTCCCGTAATGTTATAATTTTCGGAGCTAGCCTACTTCCCCTGGTAGCTGACCTTTAGCCTACCTTCTGTTTGTCTATTGGCTGTTTAGTGACTGATTTCCTCTGCAAAGGTAAAGTGACAGAAGTTGAGTGAACAAGGAATAATCCTAAAAAAAGATTAAAAACGTCATTTCGTTTCCCTCACCACCCATGAGCTGAGCCACATCCTTCCCTCACTGTTTAGCTGCTAGCCAATGTATAGGCTTCCCCTGACCTACTAAACTCTGTGTCAGAATCCGTGTCACAACTTCCCAATCTTCCCCCTACATTTGCCCACATACAGCCTTCCAGTAGTAGCTAGAAGCAGTTTCCAGGGGCTCATAACCCAAAGGTCACTGGTTCGAGTCCAGTCCCCGCTACTCCTGAAAAGGCCGAGTAAACTATAAGTTTACTCGGCCTTTTCGTTTTGTGGCAGTTTGCACTACGCTAAGTCTTCGGTGTAGATCAAAAGAGAGCGTGCCATTTACCGGGCAACTACTCTACCAATAAGCCGGCGGCCCAGCAAGAATTACAAGAGGAATGCAATAGTGGCGGGTGCACCTCGGTTTATACTTTTTGTCTGCGAGGCTATGCATCAAAATAGCCAGGCTATTGCGTAAAAAAGGTCCCGCCTAGTCAGAAGCGGGACCTTTTTTATTGACTTTGTGTAGGTTGCCGGTTGGTAGCAGAGCTACGTTTAGTAGGTAGACACTCAGAATCAAAAAGGACTAAAGCCAGCGGCTAATCCTCACGCACGGCGGCCGGCGCGGGCAGCACAAACGAGGCGATCATGCCGAGCAATTGGGTATCGGTGGCGCTGAGGCCGGCAGGCTCCAAGTCGAGGGAGTTGAGAGAGACGTAGCCGGGCTGGCCTTCCATTTGTTCGGTCGCGGCGGCTTGGAAAGCCATCGACCATTCACCGAAGCTGCGGGCGGCAATGGCCTTGTCGGCAAACTTGGTAACCTGGGAGTGGCGCGGGTCGCGTTGCAGACGCTCGTAGAGAGCCGCCAGGTCCCGTTGCTCACCTTCGATGATTTGGGCAAACTGGCCGTTGCCGTAAACCAGCATGCCCGTAATGTGCTGAGCCGCGTTGTTGCGGCGCGCCTGCGCCAGCAGCGTTTTCAGGTCGTCGTCGCTGAAAGGCTCGGTAGCGCGGCTAAGGTAGATAAGGTGGTGCAGGGCCATGAACCAGCAAAGGAAAAACGGGCTAAAAAAGTGCCAACAGGCTCAAGCACTGGCAAAGTAAATGCCGCCGCAAAATTGCGGCCACCGCATTCACTTGTTAAAGGTAGCACAGCAGTTTCTATCCCACAAAAAGCCATGAATCAAGCAAATCTGCAAAATGCCAGCCTATTCGCGGGCCTAAGCAACGAAATCACCCTCCCCGAGCCAGTAAATAAATCCGCAATGCGCTCACGCAGCCACTAGCGCCAGCGGTAAGGTCGCATCCCCGAAATCCGTTAAATCCGTTTAATCTGCGGTCTAGGTCGGCCGGGTCCAGTAGATGCTAAACGTAGTGCCCTCGCCCAGCGTGCTGGCTACCTTGACGTGGCCGCCGTGGCTGCGCACGATGCGCTGCACCAGGTACAGGCCCACGCCCGTGCCTTCGATGTGGCTGTGCTGGCGTACGAAAAGCTGAAAGACCGGGTTGCTGGAATCGGCCAGCTCCATGCCCAGGCCGTTGTCCTGCACCTCAAAGACGGGCTCACCATCGGGGGTGTGGTAGCTGCGCAGGCGAATGTGCGGCGGCCGGCCCGGGTGGGCAAACTTGAGGGCGTTGCTCACGAGGTTGTGCGCTACCGAGCGCAGGTTGGCACGGCCGTAGACGAGGCCGGGTGCCTCGGCCACATCTACGTCGAGCACGGCCTCGCGCTGAATGGCTTGGGGGCGCAGGCCCAGCAGTACTTCCTCCAGAATGAGGCCCAGATCGAGCACTTCCACGGGGTCTTGCTGGGCGCGCTGAGTTTGCACGGTCACGGCCAGGTCGTGCAGGGTGTTGTCGAACTGCGTGAGGGCGCCATCGACCATACCCAGCAGCAGGGCCTGCTCGGGGTCGGTGAAGGTGGCCGTGCGCCGCAGCTCGTCGAAGAGGCCGCGCAGGTTGAGTGCCGGCTGGCGCAGGTCGTGCGAGGCCGCGTACACGAAGGTATCGAGGTCGTGGTGGGCGCGGGCCAGCTCGTCGTACTGCGTTTGCAGCACCTGGCGCAGCAGATTTTGGTCGTGCACGTCGGTGCAGGCGCCAAACCAGCGCAGAACTGCCCCGTCGGCCAGCTGCCGCGCCCGGATGATGTGCCAGCGGTAGGCTCCGTCGAGGCGGCGCATGCGGTATTCACCCTCGTAGGCCTCACCGCTGGCTATGCACTGCACCCAGCGGCGGGCCGCCTCGGCCTGCTCGCTGGGGTGCAGCAGGCTCACCCAGCCGGTGGGGCCAAGCTCATCTTTGGTCAGGCCCGAGTAGTCGGTGGTGTAGCGGTTGTAATAATCGATAAAGCCCTCGGCGGTGGCCGTCCAGATGAGTTCCGGGATGCTGTCGGCCAGGAAACGCAGCTCGGCCTCGCCCCGGCGCAGGGCGTCGGCGAGCTCGCGCTGGTCGTGCACCTCGGTGAGGGCACCGTGCCAGTACACGGGCGGGTCGGGCGGGTGCACTTCGGGCAGGGCGCGGCTGAGCATCCAGCGGTACTGCCCGTCGAAGCGACGCAGGCGGTACTCGTAGTTCCAGCCGGTGCCGGTACGACGGGCGGTGTCGGCCTCGTAGAGCGCCCGCAGGCGGTCTTCGGGGTGAATGAGCAGCGGCCAGATGGCCGTGAGGTCGGCCGAGGGCGGCTGGCCCGTGAAGCGGTACCACTGCGGGCTGGCGTAGGTGTAGCGCCCCTGCGCGTCGGTGGTGTAGGTAATGAGCGGGGCGGTTTCGGTGAGTACGCGCAGGCGGGCATCGAGGTGGCGCGTCACGAGCGCCAGCTCGTGGGCCTGCTGCCGGGCAGCCTCCTGCTCGCTCACGTCGATGGCCAGCAGGAGTAGACCGGCGGGCTCGTCCTGCTCGTCGTTGTAGGGCTCCAGGGCCAGGTCGAAGTACCGGCAGTCCTCCTTGGCGGCGGGCTGGGGCGTGCACAGGCAGGCTTTGGCCGTATAGGGCTTGCCGGTGGCGTACACCTGGGGCAGTACGTCGAGCAAGGCCGTGGGCAGCTGGCCGGGGTGCTGCGCAATGGGCTGACCCTCCGCATCTTCTCCCACGAGCGCACGCATGGCCTCGTTCACGAAGCCAAAGCGCAGCTCGGGGCCTTCTAGCGTGGCTACCCCGGCCGGTAGCTGGCGCAAAAGCTGTGAGAAAGGGATATTGGGCATGCGAAAGCTGCGCAGCAACAGGGCACGCCAGCCAGTAAAAAGTAGGAAGAAGGAGAAAGATACGACCGGTTAGCCGTTCGAACTAAAGCGACTGCGGGCGGCTAGCTGCCGAGCTGCACCGGGGGAGCCGCCTGCGGGGGCTGGGCCGGGTCGGCCCCGAATACGGCCAGCCGCACCAACTCGACCAGCATGGCGTCGGCAATGCTCAGCGACTCGGGCAGGGCGGGTACGTGGTGGGGCAGGAAAAACCCTTCCAGGGTGGCAAAGCCGGCGGGCTCCAGCGGGTGGAAGGCCATCGACCAGCCGGTGAAGCTACGGGCGGCGATGGGACGGTCGATGAGCTTGTGCACGTGCGAGTGGCGGCCATCGCGGGCGATGCGCTCGAACAGGGCGTCGGCAATGGCAGGCTCACCTTCGAAAAGTTGGGCAATGTTGCCATGACTGTAAAACAGCACTCCCGTAACGCCATTGCGCGCGTTGTCGCGGCGCGACTGCGTGAGCAGCTCCTCTAAATCGCGGTCGGAAAGCGGCCGTACGGCCCGGCTGATGTATACGATATGCTTCATCCCAAAAAATCAAACTGAGGACCTTGTTACGCAACGAGTAGGGATTGCGTTCCCTTGAGCTCGTGGCTCGGCACTCTGAGCAACCGCAAAGGTCAGGTAGCTCGCAGCGGCGACCAAATTTCTGTCTCGCGCACAAGGCTGGGCTACAGCGCCGTGCCGGCCTCGGGAGCAACCGAGCCACCGGCGCTGCCATTCAGGAGAAATTCGCGCAAGCGGTTGATGTGCTGCTTGATATCGGCGACGCGCTCGGCCTGTTGCTGGGCCCGCTGGCCGCTGCCGTGGCCGGCCATACTGATGAGCAGGCTCCTGCGCTCTTCCATCATGCGCAGGGCTACCCAGAGCGTTTCTTCGAGGGCCTGCTGCGCACTTTCGGCCAGCGCCTCGGCCGTGTAGGCGTGGCCGGTGTGGCAGCGAAAGCGCAGCACGTTGCCGGTACTGACTTCCCAGAGCGAGCCGCCGCAGTCGGGGCAAGTGAGGGGCGCGAGCCGGCCCAGCTGGGCGGCTTCGGCGGCGGTGCCCAGCGCTACGCGCTCGGCGATGGCGGCCTCCAGCCGGAGGTCGGCCGGGATGGCGGCCCGGGTGGTGGGGCTGGCCCCGGCCGCTGGCTGCACCAGCTGCAGCAGCAAACTGCCCAGCTCGGCAAGCGGCACGGCGTAGTCGATGGCCACCTGGCGCCGGGCGCTCTCGGGCATGCTGGGGTATTCGGCATCGGCCTGCACCACGGCTACGCCGCCGCAACGCTTTACAAAGTCGAGGCCCGCCGTGCCGTCGTGCAGCAGGCCGGTGAGCACCACGCCTACCACGTGGGAATCGTACTCCACGGCGGCGGCCCGAAACAGGGCATCGACGGCGGGGCGGTAGCCGTTTTCGCGCGGACCTTTGGTGACGAGCAGGCGCTCGCTTTTGACGAGCAGATGGCGGTCGGGCGGGGCCAGGTAGATGTGGCCCGCGGCCAGCGGAGCGCCGTTGGTGGCCAGCTGGCAGCGCAGACCGGTGCGGGCGGCCAGCTGGCCCACCAGGTGCTCGGCCGGCGCGTCGGGGGCCAGGTGCTGCACCACCAGCACGGCGGCCGGTAGCGTGGCCGGCAGCTGCGCCACGAGGCGAGTGAGCGCCGCCAGGCCCCCGGCCGAAGTACCAATAACGATGAGGTGGCTGGGGCTGGGCATGAGTGGGAAACGGGCGAGGAAGGCGGAAAAAGCAACGAGGCAGCACCCGGTATTACTCCGCCTATACGGCTCGAATCCTGAAACAAACAAAGCGCCCGCCGTGGTACCTTGGAAAGGTATTTGGTCGCCAGGAGGGGCAATTTGGCAGAATAATCCCTTTTTTATCGTACTCTCGCATGACTTCTTTCCCCGCGCCGGACGGCGGCCCCGGCCTGGAAAATTCTTCCGCGTTCCCTGAGTCAGAACCGGTAATGCCGCCGACACCGCCCAGCTACAAGGCGCGCCCCGGCCGCGAAGGCCGCCTGCTCGGCACCGACAAGTTTCCGGTGGTGGCGCTGTGCGGCTCGGCGGGCGCGCTGGAGGCGCTGGAAAAATTTTTTGCGCATTTGCCCATTGCCAGCGGCATTGCCTTCGTGGTGGTGCTGCACCGCCCCACCGCGCCCGAGCAGCGCGAACAGCTGGCCGCGGTGGTGCAGGGCTTTACGCCGCTGCCCGTGCTGGAAGCCCGCGACGGCCTGCGGGTGCGCCCCAACCACGTGTACGTGATTCCGGCCGGGTACGACCTGAGCTTGCTGCACGGCAATTTGCTGTTGCTCAAGCCCACTCAGCCACCGGCCCGCCGCCTGCCCATCGATTTCTTTCTGCAAACCCTGGCCAAGGACGTGGGCGACCGCGCCGTGTGCATCATCTGTTCGGGGCTGGGCTCCGACGGCATTATCGGGCTGAAGATGGTGATGGAAAACTTCGGGATGGTGATGGTGCAGGACCCCGATACGGCCCAGTTTGCGGCCATGCCCCGGGCCGCGCTGGCCACTGAGTTTGTTGATTTTGTGCTGCCGCCCGAGCTCATGGCCGCCCAGCTGCTCGACTACGTGGAGCGCCCGCTGGAAGTGCGCCCGGCCCGCAGCTTCGACGCCGACACGCCCAGCCGGCCGGCCCACGCGCTGCAAAAAATCTTCCTGCTGATTCGCTCGCGCACCGGGCACGACTTCAGCTTCTACAAGCGCAATACGGTGTTTCGGCGCATCGAGCGGCGCATGAACTCGCACCAGATCAAGGGCTTTACCAACTACGTGCGTTACCTCCAGGAAAACCCCGGCGAGGTCGAGCAGCTGTTTCACGAGCTGCTGATTGGCGTCACCAAGTTTTTCCGCGACCCCGAGGCCTTTGCCAGCCTCAAGGAATACTTGCAGCCCATCTTGGCGGCCAAGGAAACCGACGGTACCGTACGGGTGTGGGCGCCGGGCTGCTCCACGGGCGAGGAGGCGTACTCGCTGGCCATGCTGCTCTTCGAATGCCTCGACCAGGTGGAGCCCAGCCGGCACCTCAAAATTCAGATTTTTGCCACCGACATCTCGCCCGAGGGCATTGCCTTTGCCCGGGCGGGGTTGTACAACGAAAACATCGCGGCCGACCTGAACCCCCAGCGGCTGGAGCGCTTTTTTCAGAAGCTCGATGGCCACTACCAGATTCGCAAGGAAGTGCGCGACGTGGTGGTGTTTGCCCTGCACAACATCAACAAGGATGCGCCCTTCATCAAGCTCGACCTGCTGGTGTGCCGCAATTTGCTCATCTACCTCAGCGCCGAGCTGCAAAAAAGCCTGCTGCCCGTGTTTCACTACGCGCTCAACTCGCGGGGGCTGCTTTTTCTGGGGCCGAGCGAAAACGTGAGCGGTGCCCAGGAGTTATTTCAGCCCCTCGACATGAAGTGGAAGATTTCGCGGCGCACCAGTCTGCCCGCTTCGCTGCCGCACCTCATCAAGTTTCCCTTTTCCCTGGCGCGCCACACGGCCGCGCCCCCGACTACGGCCCACATGTCCGCCTCTGCTTCCAACCACCGCCAAAGCACCTCGTTTGCGGCGCTGATTCAGAAAAAACTGCTGCAAACCTACGCCCCACCCGCCGTCGTAATCGACAGCAAGGGCGAAATTCTGTACGTAAACGGCCGCACCGGCCGCTACCTCGAGCCCGCCCCCGGGCTCAGCGGCATGAACATTTTCGAGATGGCCCGCGAAGAGCTCAACTTCGAAATCAGCGGGGCCGTGCACCGCGCCAACCAAACCCGCGAAGACGTGGTGGTGAACAACGTGCGCGTGCGCACCGACGTGGGCCAGCAGGTGCTGCGCCTCACGGTGCAGCACCTGGGCAGCAGCGACGCCCTGGCTGGCCTGTTGCTGGTAGTATTCGAGGACCAGCCCACCCCGCGCCGCGTGCGGCTGGCCAAGCGCAGCCCCCACGACGAAAGCCAGCACCGCGACGCCGTAGTGGCCGCCCTCGACAAAGAGCTGCAATACACCAAGCACCGCCTCCAAACCACCGTGGAGGAGATGGAAAGCAGCCTCGAAGAACTCAAAAGCACCAACGAGGAGCTGCAAAGCGCCAACGAGGAGCTGCAAAGCACCAACGAGGAGGCCATGACCAACAAGGAGGAAATGCAGAGCCTCAACGAGGAGCTCATGACCCTCAACATGCAGTACCTGGCCAAGACCGAGGAGCTGAGCCAGGCCGCCAACGACATGAAAAACCTGCTCGACGCCACCGAAATCGCCATTATCTTTCTGGATAATGACTTGGTGGTAAAGCGGTTTACGCCGCCCGTGGCCCGCATCATCAGCTTGATGCCCAGCGACGTGGGGCGCCCGCTGGGGCACTTTACCAGCAGCCTGCGCTACGAGCACCTGCTGCGCGACGTGCAGCAGGTGCTCGACCGCCTCACCAGCATCGAGACCAACATCCAGACCACGCGCGGCGAGTGGTACAACATGCGCATCCTACCCTACCGCTCGCTCGATAACTACATCAACGGGGCCGTCATTACCTTCTCCGACATCACGGCCCTCAAGCTGCTCGAAACCCGCCTGCAGGAGCACGCCCGCTTCACCGACAGCATGCAGGCCATCGTGCGCGAGCCCCAGCTGGCCCTCGATGCTGAGCTGCGCGTACTCAGCGCCAACCAGGCCTTTGCCGAGCTCATGCGCCAGCCGGTGCCGGCGCTCGTGGGCCGGCCGCTCACCAGCCTCGCGGGCGGGGCCTGGCAGCAGCCGGCGCTGCTCCAGCAGCTGCGCGCCCTGCTCGACCTACGCATCCCGACCACCGAATTCGACGACCTTGCCCTGCGCCTTACCCTGCCCGGCCTGGGCATGCGGCAAGTACTGCTCTACGGCCATCGCCTGCTGCACGAGGGCCAGCCCACCGGCCAGGTGATGATGGGCGTGCGCGCCGTGCAGGCCCCGGCTTAAGCCTTAGGCGCGAGCTACTACCGAGCCGGGTGGGAAATATTTTTCGCTGCCCCCACCGAATGATAGTTGAATGAAAGCCAAGGGGAATCCCGCGAGGCGCGCCAGCCGTTGAGGCTATACCGCGGCGTGCTGTTGAGTTGCGTGCCCCGCTCCCTTTTCCAGCCGATGAACGAGCATACCCCTAGCCGGCCCGTCGACCCGCAGGCCGCCCTGCACCACCTGCGGCAGCGCGCCGAGCGCCGCCGGCTCGTGACCCAGAGCCTGCCCGCCGATGCCCCGCCCGATACCCAGCGCCTCGTGCAGGAGCTGCAAGTGCACCAGATCGAGCTGGAAATGCAGTACGAGGAGCTGCTGCTGGCCCAGGCCGAGGCCGAGAGCAGCCGCGCCCAGTACGTGGACCTCTACGACTTTGCGCCGGTGGGCTACTGCACCCTGGGCACCGACGGCACGCTGCTGCAGCTCAACCTGCGCACGAGCCAGCTGCTAGGTGAAGATCGCCGCCGGCTACTGGGGCGGCGGCTGGCGTTGTTCGTGGTGCCTGCCGAACGGGCGCGCTTTGCCGAGTTCGTGGCCCGGCTCTGGGCCAACCCCGGCCAGCGCCAGAGCTGCGAGCTGGCCATGTGCGGGCCGCAGGGCCAGCCGTTTTTTGCCCAGCTCGAAGGCACGGCCCCGGCCGACGACGAGGGCCCCGGCCCACCGCCCGGGAGCTGCCGCCTCGTGCTCTTCGACGTAACGGCCCGCCGCCGCGCCACCGACCAATTGGCCGCCAGCGAGGCCCGTTTCCGGGCCACTTTCGAGCAGGCCCGCGATGGCATGGCGCTCATCGAAAACCTGCGCTTTGTCGACGTGAACGCGGCGGCCCTCGGCCTGCTGGGCGTCGCTGACAAAAGCCAATTGGTAGGGCGCTTGCTGTCCGACTTCTGGCCCGAGTTTCAGCCCAGCGGCCGCCGCTCGCTCGACCTGCTCACCGAGGCCATGCAGGAGGCCCAGCAGCGCGGCTGGTGCCGGCTGGAATGGCGGCGCTACCTCGCCACCGGCGAAGAAGTCTGGGACGAGCTGTCCTTCAACCCCGTGCTGGTCGATGGCCGCCCCCTGCTGCACGCCGCCTGGCGCGACGTAACGGCCCGCAAGCGCGATGAGGAAGCGCTGGACTACAAAAACCGCCTGCTCGGCAATATTCTGCGGCACCTGCCCGTGGTGCTGGGCCGCCTCGGCCCCGACGGCCGCTACCGCGAGCACGCCGGCCAGAGCCTGCGCCGCCTGGGCCTGGCCGACAACGAGCTGGTGGGCCAGCGGGCCGAGGAGGCGTTTCCGGAGAGCGCGGCGCACTTTCGGCACATGCTGGCCGGGCACAGCCACACCTACGTGGCGCACGTAGAGCGCGGGGGCCAACCCATTTATTTACAGTGCTTCGGCTTTTTCGACGCCGAGCAGCAGGAAGTAATCATTCTGGCGCTCGATATTACGGAGTCGGAGCTGATAAAGGCCGAGGCTACCCAGCAGCAACTGCGCCAGCAACAAGAAGTACTCTCGGCCATTCTCACCACCCAGGAGGAGGAGCGCCGCCGCATTGCCGAGGCCCTGCACAATGGCGTGGGCCAACTGCTCTACGCTACCCGCCTGCACCTCGATGCCCTGCCGCCTTCCGAAGTGGGCCGGGCCAGCCAGCAATTGCTCAACGAAGCCATCGAGGCCACCCGCACCATTTCTTTTGAATTGACGCCCAGTATTCTGGAAGATTTTGGCCTGGTCACGGCCCTGCGCGAGCTGGCCAGCCGCATTCCCCAGAGCCTGACCGTGGACCTCAACCTGCGCGGCCTGGCCGAGCCGCTGCCCGCGCTGCTGGCCACGGCCGTGTACCGCATCGTGCAGGAGCTGCTCAACAACGTGATGAAGCACGCCCAGGCCCAGGAAGTATTCGTGCAGGTAGTGCGCGAAGACGACCAGCTGCACCTGAGCGTGGAAGACGACGGCGTGGGCATGAGCCTGCACCAGCCCGCCCGGGCGGGCAAGGGCGGCATCGGGCTGGCGGGCATTCGGACGCGGGTGGGGTTGCTGGGGGGCACCTTCGAGCTGTACTCGCGCCCCGGCCGGGGTACGGGCGTCTTTTTGCAGGTGCCGGTGCCAGCTGGTGGTGAAATGGCAAAAATTACGGAGTAGATAATCAGCAGTTTTGCCAGAATAAATACGGGTTTTTTAAGCGCCCTTTCGTTACCGGTAGTCGTAGCTTTGTCTAACTATTTAGCGCTTAATCTCTATTTATTTCCTGGCTATGGGAACAGCTTCTACATTCACGGTGCACCTGAGCAATCAGCAAACGACGGCTGGCCTGAGCCTGCGTGGTAGCTGCAACGGCACGGCCGCCGCGCAGCAGCTTGAGCGGGCGGTAGCTGAGCTGGTAGCCGCCCGGGCACCTTTCGTGTGGGTCGATTGCCGCCGCCTGTTGTCCCTGAGCTGGCACGCCCAGCGCGCCATCTTCAACGCCCACCAACAAGCCCGGGTGGCGGGTACGGTGCTGTACTGGTGCGGCTTTTCGCCGGGGGTGCTCAGCCAGCTGGCCGATACCGGCCTGCACCTGCTGCTGAGCGTGCTGCCCGCCAGCTCCTACCAAGGCCCCCGCATGCTGTTGCAAGACCACGTGCCGACTGGCCTCTACACCCGTTAGCATAAGGGGAAGTGAGTAAGCCAGAGCCGGGGGTAGGTGCCAGCTCACCTACCCGGAGGAGAGTCCGGCTTAGCGACAACCAAGTGATACTACCCTGCGAATCGCTGTAGCGTAGCTGCGTACAAGCTACCTTTCAGGGCAGGGCCAGGCCCCCCGCTGGCTGGCCTTCCCCGCGGCGGTGGCCGGTTGGCCGCAACGCGGCTCGTGGCTTATCCGGCTCTCGGCAGCGGCCGCTAAGCTGGTGCAGTCAAATTTCTGGTTGTGCTTGGCGGCAAAGAAATTGCGGTTGGGTAGCCGGCTTACCTGTCGCTGGCTGGCTACCCAGCGTCATACCCGTGCGGGAGCGTACCTTAGTGGGAGTATCTCCTTCTGTTTTAAATAAAAACGGGTTTCTCATGAAGCATATTTCCTCCCCGTGGGCTAGTGCGCTGCGTTGGGCCGGGCTGTTGTGGCTCGGTCTATGGCTGCTGGGGGCCTGCCCCGCCAGCGCCGCTCCGGTCCAAGACCCGCCCGGGGCCAGCGGGGCACCCTCGCTGGCCGGGGCACTCAACCCCGACGGCACGCTACGTGCCAGCGCCCAGGGCTCCTTCGACGCCCGCCAGTTTGTGATGCACACTGGCCCCGGCGGGCGGCCCACCTTTAGCCCGGCCCGGCCGGCGGCCACGGGGGAGGAAAACTGGCGCGATGGCTTTGGTGTGCCCGGCACCGACGGGGGCGTGTACGCCGTGCTGCAAGCCGGTACCGATATCTACATTGGGGGTGCTTTCACGGCGGTGGATGGGGTAAGGGCTTATGAGGTAGCCAAGTGGGATGGCGCCCGCTGGAGCAGCCTGGGCACGGGCCAGGCCAACGGCACGCTGGGCGGCTACGTGCTATCGCTGGCGATGGCCGGTAATAACCTGTACGTGGGGGGCTTTTTTAACACGGCAGGGGGCGTTACCGCCAGTAACATTGCTAGGTGGGATGGTACGGCCTGGAATAGCCTGGGCAGCGGCACAAGCGCCGGCTACTTGGAAAATACCTACGTCAACGCCCTGGCCGTATCGGGTACCACCGTCTACATCGGGGGGCAGTTTACGTACGTCAGCGGTGTCAGTGCCAATCGCCTGGCCAAGTGGGATGGTACCCGGTGGAGCTCGCTGGGTACGGGCACCAATAATGGCGTGACGGGCTACCTGGCCAAGATATCGGCACTCGCTATCACGCCCGCTGGCCTCTACGTGGGGGGCTACTTTAGCAAGGCTGGCACCGTCACGGCCAACAATATTGCCCGCTGGGATGGTACCGCCTGGAATAGCCTGGGCACGGGTACATCCAACGGCGTCGGTAGCACTGTCAATGCCCTCGTAGCCTCTGGTACGAGCATATACGTAGGCGGAGCTTTTACCAGTGCCGGGGCCATAGCGGCCAACTACATAGCCCGTTGGAACGGTACCGCCTGGAGTAGCCTTGGTACCGCCGCCGCCAATGGGGTGAGTGGCGGCGGGGTGTATGCCCTGACCATGCTGGGCACCAACCTCTACGCAGGTGGCAACTTCACGCAGGCCGGCGGGCTTGCGGCCGGCGGCCTCGCCCGCTGGGACGGTACCGCCTGGAGCAGCCCCGGTACGGGCTCAGACGGGAGCCTGAACGCCCGCACCGCCTTGGTGCGGGGGCTGGCGGTAGTAGGTACGAGTGTTTACGTAGGCGGATTCTTTACCCGCCGCGACGGGGCCGTAAGCAGCTACATAACCAAGCTGGACGGTGATACTTGGAGCCGCCCTGGTACCGGTGCGGGCAACGGAGTGGGCGTTCTCAGTGAGGGCTACCTGACAACTATTCTGGTAGCGGGTACCAATGTCTACGCTGGCGGCCAGTTTCAGCTGGCGGGTAACGTACCAGCTAGTAACGTGGCCAAGTGGGACGGGACGGCCTGGAGCAGCCTGGGCACCGGTTCTGCCAACGGAGTCAACGCAACAGTTCAGGCCCTGGCCATGGTCGGCACTACGCTCTACGTGGGAGGTAACTTTACCCAGGCCGGTAGCCTGCCTATTCTTCACGTGGCCCAGTGGGATGGCACTACCTGGAGCAGCCTCGGGCCTGGCCTTACCACTGGCTACAGTAACTACGTCGATGCCCTGGCGGTAATGGGTACCGACCTCTACGTGGCCGGCAGCTTTTCACGGGCGGGTGGGACGACCGTCAGTAATATTGCCCGCTGGGATGGTACCAACTGGAACGCACTGGGTGAAGGTACCGGCGGCCCAGTGGCGGCCCTGGCCGTGGCGGGCTCCGACCTCTACGTGGGTGGCAGCTTTACCCGGGCGGGTGGGGTGACTGCCAATAGCGTAGCCCGCTGGGACGGCACCGCCTGGAACGCCTTGGGGTCGGGTACGGCTAACGGAGTAAGTAGCTACGTCAATGCGCTGGCCCTCATTGGCAACAGGCTTTACGTGGGCGGCTCCTTCGTTACTGTTGGCGGTAACTCGCTGAAGTACCTGGCCCAGTGGGATGGTACTACCTGGAGCGCGGTAGGCGGCGGAGTCGACCGCCCGGTAAATGCGCTCGCGGTCGCTGGTGGCAACCTGTACGTAGGCGGGCAGTTCAGCCAAGTTGGGGGGCAGTTTATTCCCGCAGTTGCCAAGTGGGATGGCACCACCTGGAGCGGCCTGGGTGCCGGGCTGAGTGGTTTCGTAAATGCCCTCGCCATCGGCCCCGGCGATAACGTGAACGTAGGCGGCACCCTTACCGGCGTGTACGGCTACGATACCAAAATCGTCTACCACTTCGGCATCTACAACGAAACGCCGGCCCCGGTGCTCACGGCCATTGCGCCCGGCAGCGGCAGCGTGGGCACTACCCTCACCCTCACGGGAACCAACCTGGCCGGGGCCACTACCGTGAGCTTCAATGGTACGCCTACCACGGCCATTACCAACAACACCGGCACCAGCCTCACGGTAACCGTGCCGGCCGGGGCCACGAGCGGCCCCGTGGTGGTCGTTACGCCCGGCGGCGTCAGCAACAGCCTGCCGTTTGCCGTGGTGTCCGACCTGGTGGTGAGCACTACCACGTCCATCGCGCCCGGTACTTATAACTCCATTACCGTCACGGGTACCGGCAACGGTACCCTGGCCGGTGGCGTGGCCGTGACGGGCTTCGTGCTGGTGCAGCCCGGCGGTACCCTGCTCACCAACTGCCAGCCCCTCACCGGAGCGGGCAGCTTTACGCTGGCGGCGGGCGCTACCCTCGGTATCTGCGACCCGCTGGGTATTGCGGCCACCGGGCCGGTCGGCGCGGTGCAAACCACCGGCACCCGCTCGTTTTCACCCGATGCCAGCTACGTCTACAACGGTACGGTGGAGCAGGTGACGGGCTCCGGCCTGCCCGGCCAGGTGCGCAACCTCACTACTACCAACCCCCAGCGCGTAACCCTGAGCCAGAGCGTAGCCATTGCCCAGGTGCTCACCATCAGCAGCCCGAGTGGCCTGGTGCAGCCGTCGGCCGCAGCCTCCGTTACGCTCCTTTCCGATGCCGTGGCCGGCACGGCCCTGATAGTGGGCGGCGACCTGCTAGGCAATACAACTACCGTGCAGCGCGCCATTGACGGCAGTATCAACCCGGGCCTGGGCTACCGGCATATTGCCTCCCCCGTATTCGGGAGTAATACTACAATTAATAGCTTAACCACCAGTGATTTTACCCCGGTGGTAAACAGCCTGTACAATACCCAGGGCCCGAGCGTGCGGCCCTTCCCCACGGTGTATCTCTACGACGAAACCCGCCTCGGTGACGCCAGCGTGCCGGGCAGTGGCTTCGATAAGGGCTGGATATCGCCGGGCAGCCTCTCGGAGGTACTCCTCAATGGCTCAGCTGGCTACGCGTTGCAGCTGCCCGCCACGGCCAAGCTGTCGCTGACCGGCTCGGTACTCACGGGCGGCGTTGGGTTCCCGGTGACGCGCACGGGCAGTGACCCCGACGCGGGCTGGCACCTGCTGGGCAACCCCTACCCCAGCCCGCTCGACTGGAGCCGGGTGCAGCCCAGCGACCGCGCTGGCCTCGATGCCGCCATGTACGTATTCGAAAGCACCGGCCCCTACACCGGCCAGTACCGCAGCTACGCCAACGGCATCGGGGGCAACCCCGTTATCCCGCTGGGACAGGCCTTCTTCGTGCGCGTGAGTGCCGGCCAGCAGGCGGGGGCCATTTCCTTCCTCAATTCGCAGCGCGTTACTACGTTCGACGCCACGCCCCTCAGGCGCCCGGCCGCCGACCCGCGCCCCCAGGTAGCCCTGAGCCTGCGCAGCGCCACCGCCGCCGACGTCACTTACCTCTACCAGGAGGCCGGGGCCACCGCTGGCCCCGATGCCGCCTACGACGCCGTGAAGCTGCCCAACACCAACGGCCTGAATCTAAGTCAGCTAGCGGCTGCTACGCCGCTGGCCATCAACGGGCTGCCCGTGCTCACGGCCGCTACCACCGTGCCGCTGGCCGTGGGCGTGCCGGCCGCCGGCACCTACTCCTTGGCCGCCACGACCTTGAGTAACTTACCGGCGGGCCTCGAAGCCTACCTGTACGATGCGCAGGCCGGCCAGCTCACCCGGCTGCGGGCGGGCGCGAGCTACGCCTTCAGCGTGACGAGTACCGAGGCTCAGGCCCTACTCACGAGCCGCTTCCGGCTCCAGTTCAGCCCCCAAACGGCGCTCGCGACGGCTCCGGCCCTGCTGCCAGCCGAGGTAGGAGTGTATCCCAATCCGGCGCACGGCAGCTTCGTAGTCGCCGTGCCCGCCGTGGCCGGGGCCAGCCAGGTGCAGGCGGAGCTGCGCAGCGCGCTGGGCCAGGTGGTGCGCACCCAGGCCGCTGCCCTGCCGGCCGCCGGGGCTCGCCTCACGGTGCCCACCGAGGGGCTGGCAGCGGGAGTGTACGTGCTGCGCCTCACGGCTGGCGCTTCCGTCGTGACCAAGCGAGTAGTCATCAAGTAAGCAGGTCGCCCGCAACAGGGTGCTACAAGCCCAAAACGCCCGCCTTGCAAGTCGCAGGGCGGGCGTTTGGGGCTTGTTTGTAAGCAGGAAAGGCAGTCGTACCTAGGCAGCCGGCGTAGCCGCCGCTTTGTAGTGCACGGTGGGCAGCGCCCGCAGGCGCTCGGCGGCCTGCTCGGGGGTGATGTCGCGCTGGGCATTGGCCAGCAGCTCGTAGCCCACCATAAACTTCTTCACCGTGGCCGAGCGCAGCAGCGGCGGCAAGAAGTGCATGTGCAGGTGCCACTCGGGGTAGTCGCCGCCATCGGTGGGCCGCTGGTGGAAGCCCGCCGAGTACGGAAAGCTGATTTCGAACAGGTTGTCGTATTTGATAGTGAGCTGGCTCAGGATATCAGCCAGCCCGTCGCGCTCGGCTTCGGTGAGCTGGGTGAGGTCTTGCACGGCGCGGCGCGGCAGCACCAGCGTTTCGAAGGGCCACACCGCCCAGAAAGGTACCAGCACCACCCAGGTGTCGTTTTCAGCCACGAAGCGGGTCTTGGTTTTTTCCTCGATGGCCAGATAGTCGCTCAGCAGGGTGCGGCCGTGCTGCTCGAAGTACGCCTTTTGGGCGCGGGCCTCTTTGGCGGGCAGGTCGGGCACGGTGCGCTCGCTCCAGATCTGGCCGTGCGGGTGCGGGTTGGAGCAGCCCATCACGAAGCCTTTATTCTCGAAAATCTGCACGTAGTTGATGTTCGGATCGGCCCCGAGCGTGCGGAACTCGTCGGTCCAGGTATCTACTACGCGGCGGATTTCGCTCACCGGCATCTCGGGCAGCGTCAGGTCGTGGCGGGGCGAAAAGCAGATAACGCGGCAGTGGCCGGTTTCGGCCTCGGCGCGCAGCAGGCCGCCCTCCTCGTAGGTGCCGACCTCGCCCTCGGGCAGCAGGGCCGCGAAGTCGTTGTCGAATACAAACTGGTGCTCGTACTTAGGGTTCACGTCGCCACTGGTGCGGGTGTTGCCGGGGCACAGGTAGCAGGTGGGGTCGTAGGCGGGGCGAGCCTCGGCCTCGTCTTTTTCCTGCTGGCCCTGCCAGGGGCGCTTGGAGCGGTGCGGCGACACGAGCACCCACTCATCGAGCAAAGGATTGTAGCGGCGGTGCGGCTGTTGAGTGAAATCGAACATAGGATAATGAGCGTAAGTGATAAAGGGAGGAATAGACTTGAGTTTGAGTAGCGCGGACTTGGTAGTCCGCGAGTCGGGGCTTTTACCAATGGCGGACTACCAAGTCCGCGCTACTCTATTTTCTTAGTCCTCGTTCAAAAGCTCGCCCACGCCGTCGGCCAAGGTCGTTACGTAGGTGTCCAGCTTCAGCCCCAGTTCGCGCTGGTAGCCTTCTTTCATATGCGTCAGGAAGGCTTTCACGTCGTTGGTGGCCACCAGGTTGAGGGTGCAGCCGCCGAAGCCGCCGCCCATCATGCGGGCGCCGTAGCAGCCGGGGGCCTGGCGGCTCAGCTCCACGAGTACGTCCAATTCCTTGCAGCTCACTTCGTAGTCGTCGCGCAGGCCGGCGTGGCTGGCGTAGAGCAGCTCGCCCACCTCGGCCAGCGAGCGGCCCGCGCCCAGGGCGGCCGTGAAGTCGCGCACGCGCTGATTTTCTTCGACCACGTAGCGGCAGCGGCGGGCCACTACCTCGCCCATTTCGGCCGCGGCGGCCTCAATCTCGGGCAGCGTGGCATCGCGCAAGGAGGTAATGGCCGGGTTGGCTTTTTGCAAAATGGCCACGCCCTTGGCGCACTCCTCGCGGCGGGTATTGTACTCGCTGTCGCCCAGCGCGTGCTTCACGCCCGAGTTGCAGAGTACCACCCGGCAATCGTCGGTATTGAAGGGGAAATAACCGTATTCCAGCGAGCGGCAGTCGAGCTCTACGACGTGCCCCCCGCGCCCAAAGAGGCTGGCAAACTGGTCCATGAGCCCGCACATTACCTTGGCGTACTCGTGCTCCGCCTTCTGGGCGATGTGGGCCAGCGTCATGCGGTCGAGGTTGAGCTTAAGCAGCTCGCTCAGGCCCCAGGCTACGCCGCACTCCACGGCGGCCGACGACGACAAGCCCGCCCCGTTGGGTACGTTGCCGCCAAAGGCGCAGTCGAAGCCCGGCACCTCGGCCCCGTGCCGCAGCAGGCCGGCTACCACGCCGAGCTGGTAGTTGGCCCAGTGCCCGCCGGGGATGGGCGCGATGTCGGCCACGGCCACCTCGTAGGTATCGTCGAGGTCGAGGGCCGCCAGCCGAATGCGATCGGTGCCGTTGAGGCGCATCGCAAAGCGGATTTCCTTGTCGATGGCGGCCGGGAGCACCAGGCCGTCGTTGTAGTCGGTGTGCTCGCCAATGAGGTTGATGCGGCCGGGGGCGCGCAGCAGCAAAGCCGGGGCCGCGCCAAAATGCCGCTCGAAGGCGGCCGTAAGAACTGAAGTTTCCATGGGTGGGGCAAAGGTGGCAGGTAGATTTTATACGCAGGCTATGCGCAGGGGTGCCAGATTCGGCTTTACGGGTCACATTTTCCGTCGGCCAACCTTTTCCCGCCATCGCTAGTAAGCACAAGGCAGCTGGCCGGCTCACCGCGGGCTGGCCCATCTCCTTCACCTGCTGGCTATTCTTCACTCATGACTACTTCGCGTCTTTCACTCCTCGCTATTCTATCCGTGCTCACCGCTACCCTCACGGGCTGCGAGCTGGCCGGCGACATTCTCAAAGGCGGCATCTGGATTGGTGCCATCGCCGTGTTCGTGATCGTGGCCCTCATCTGGTGGCTCGTGAGCAAGATGAGCGGCGGCGGGGGCAGCGGTCCCACGGGCGGTACTTCGGTGTAAATCGGGGTAAATTTTCCCTCGATAAATTAAAAAGGCGCGGCCCCCAGCGGGAGCCGCGCCTTTTGCATGGTGGGTACTGCCTACTCGGCGCCGCGCTTGGTGGGCATGGTGCCGATGATGTGATCCCAGAGGGTGCTGCTCACGCCGAAGGCCACTTCGTCCTGGCGGTAGTGGTGCTGGGCATGGTGCGTCCACCACACTTTGAGGAAGTTTTTGGGCGGTGCGTACATGTGAATGGCGTAGTGCACAAACAAATACATGGCGTAGCCAAACGTGAAGCCCGACAAGATGCCGAAGGCCCAGGTGCCGAACACAAACCGGAAAATAAAGAACAGCAGCGAGGCTACGAATACCGTCAGGATGGGCGGCATGGCCAGCCGGGTTTCGTCCTTGGGGTACTCGTGGTGCACTCCGTGCATGGTGTACTGAAACTTGGCCCGGCCGGGCGTGGTGGCCGGAATGTGATACACGTAGCGATGCACCAGGTATTCGACCAGCGAAAACAGCAGCAGCCCGCCCAGAAACAGGCCGATGCCCGTCAGGCCCGACACGAATCCCCGCGTGATGCCGTAGTACAAGCTCACTAGGGCCGTGGCAATGAATATGCTGACCGGCAAGGCGATGTGCGTGTGCGAGAGCCGCTCCAGAACCGGGTTTTTGAATAACTGAGCCGAGCCTTTGTGCTTGGGCCGCACCGGCTGCGGAGCCGGGGCAACGGGAGTATCAGAAAGAGTAGCCATAGCGATGCTGGAACGTAGTTTAGTACTAAAGAAATAGCTTTATTGCGCAAAGTTACGCCCCGGGTCCCGCTACGGTTTTCGGCCGCTAAGGTTGGAAGCCAGCTGCCGCCAGGGCAGCGGCAACCTCTGCAACCGGGCCGCCGGGGTGGCGCAGCCGCGCCTGCTGGTAGAACCCGGCCCGGGCCTCATGGGTTTGGGTCAGCCAGTTGGCCAGCGCCTGCTGGGGGGTAGTGGTAGCGGCCGTGGCGGCCAGCAGCGGCCGGGTAGCGGCCTGGTTGCGCCGGGCCAGCCGCCGCCGTAGTTCGCGCAGCGGTACATCGAGCCACAGCACAAAGCCTGAGCTGTGTAGCACGGCTAAGTTGTCGAAAAAGCAGGGCGTACCGCCGCCGGTGGCCACCACTAGTGGCGGCCCGGGTTGGCTGGCCACCGCCGCCAGCGCCGCCGCCTCCCGCCGCCGGAAGCCTTCCTCTCCCTCGCTGGCAAAAATTTCCGGAATAGTCTGCCCCGCCTCGGCCACGATGCGGTGGTCGAGGTCCAGAAATTCGCGGCCGTAGTGCGCGGCCAGCTGGCGGCCCAGGGTAGTCTTACCCGAGGCCGGCAGACCGATGAGGTAGAGATGATTTGGCAAGTGGTGAGATGGTGAACTGGTGAGATGGTGAACTATTGAGATGGTGAAATAACCGGGCAATGAGTCAGTCTTGAAGCTTGCTCCATAAAAGCTACTAACTCACCAGTTCGCCATCTCACCAATTCACTACTAAATGCGAACGCGCGGATCGAGCAGGGCGTAGAGCATATCGACGGCGATGTTGACCAGCACGAAGATGGCGGCGACGAAGAGCGTGGCGCCCATCACGACCGGGAAATCGAGGTTTTCGACGGCGCGTAGGGTGGTGGTGCCCAAGCCCTTCCAGTTGAAAATGTATTCGATGAAGAACGCGCCGGCCATGAGCGAGGCCAGCCAGCCGGAGACGGCCGTGACTACCGGGTTGAGGGCGTTGCGTAGGGCGTGGCGGCGCACGGTGCGGCCGGGGCTCAGGCCCTTGGCCCGGGCCGTGCGGATGTAGTCCTGGCTGAGCACGTCGAGCATGCTGGAGCGGGTGAGCTGCATAATCACGGCCAGCGGGCGCACGCCCAGCGCCACGGCGGGCAGCAGCAGGTTGCGCAGCACCAAGTGACGCTCGGCGGTGAATGGGTCGGTTTCGTAGAGCTGCCCGGTGAGACTGAGGCCCGTCCAGTGGCTCCAGTAGAAGCCAAAGCTGACGGCGATGAGAATGGCCGCCACGAACGACGGTACCGAAATGCCCAGCACGGAGGTAGTTACCAAGGCTCTATCCAGCCACGACTGCGGGCGCAGCGCGGCGGCTACGCCCAGCGCGATGCCGCCCACCGCCGCCAGCAGCATGGCCGCCAGGGCCAGCCACAAGGTGCCCGGAAAGCGGTCGAGCAGGATGCTTAGCACATCCTGATTGCTTTGAAACGAGCGGCGCAGGTAGGGCCACTTCAGCACCACGGCGCGCTGCTGGCCCAGCGGCAGCAGCGCCACGCCGCCGTAGCGGGCCACGCCAGCCGAGTCGCGCCGATGCACGCCCAGCGGCGAGGCATCGTTGAGATAGCCCAGCAGGCGGGCGGGCAGGGGCTGGTCGAGGCCGAGGTCGGCGTTGATGGCGGCCTTAGTAGCCAGGTCGGTGCGTTGCCCGGCGAGCAGGGCGGCGGGGTCGCCGGGCAGCACGTTGAAGAGAAAAAAAACGGTGCAGGCCACGCCCACCAATACGAGCAGGCCCTGGCCCAGACGACGCAGAAGAAAGGAGAGCATCCTTGATTAATTGTTAGTTATTAGTTGTTAATTGTTAGTTGATAATGAGTTGTGACGGCTGATGGTCGCCCGGAAAGAAAATTAACAACTAACAATTAACCATTAACAACTACTGAATGGCTTTCTCAATTTGATACAGCGCCGGGATGTCGTGGTAGTGGTACTTGGCCATTACGGTGCCATTGTGGAGCACCAGTAGGCCGGGGTTGGAGCGGATGACGGACTTGAGCACCGTGGCGTCGGCGAAGGCGTAGGGCGTGGCCAGATTCACGTCGTGGCGGAAGGAGTCGAATTTGCCGGCCGCCGTGCTCGTGATGGTCAGCACCTCGATGTGCTTGCGCGACTTCACGGCTTCGGCAAACAGCTTGTTGAAATCGGGGAAGCGCTCGCGGTCGGCCTTGTTGGTATTCTGGACAATGAGAATCAGCTTATTGCCGGTGAGCACCTGTTTGGTAATGTCGTTGCCCTCAGGGTCGGTGATAACGAAATCGGTGATGACGGGCGTCGATTTTTCGGGGTTGAGCACCGTCATGTCCTTGTATTTCCAGGTCGAATCCGTGGGAAATTCCTCGGCTTGCATCGTCTGGCCGTTGCGCTCGAAGGTGTAGCGGTAACGCGGCGGCTCGGCCGGCTTCATGAGCTGCGGAATGTTATTGCCCACCTTATAGGGCAGGAAGTCGAAGTACGGCAGGTGCCCCAGCGCCCGTACCCCGATGCCGATGGCCAGCGCGCTGGCAAACGTCATGGTCATGAGCCCCGCCGTGCCGCGCACGAAGGCGTGACGCAAATGCTTCTGGTTGAAGAAGACCACTGCCCACAAGGCCAGCAGGAACAAGTCTTTCAGGAACGAGGTCCAGGGCTTGAGCTTGATAAAGTCGCCAAAGCAGCCGCAGTCCGTCACCTTGTTGAAGGCCGCCGAGTAGAAGGTGAGGAAGGTGAAGAAAATCAGCAGCCCCAGCAGGATGTAGAGCGTCTGGCGCAGGAAGAAGCGCAGCAGCAGCGACACGCCCAAGCTCACTTCCAGGGCGCTCAAAAACACGCTCAGGAAGCGGCTGGTGTTGTGCAGCCAGTCGAACAGCCAGCTCAGGGCCGGCACGTCGCCGCTGAATACTTCGAAGTATTCTTCCAGCTTATAGGCCGTGCCCACGGGGTCGTTGAGCTTGATGAGGCCCGAGAAAATGAACAGAATGCCGAGCAGCGCCCAGCACAGGCGGGTAAATTGGCGCATCGGGGTGGAGGGAGAAATCTGCATACGTCGTACAACAAAGGTCAGGAGGCCCAGGCAAGCGGCTTACGCACCCCGCCCCGCGCTGGCTGCCTCTTCGCGCAAAATGAGGGCAAACACGGCGTAATTGAGCATATCGCGGTAGCCGCCCTCTACACTTTCACTCACCAGCGCCGCGCCACCGATATTTTCTAGCTGCTTGATGCGGTGCAGCTTCATGAGAATGAGGTCGGTGATGCTGCTCACGCGCATGTGCCGCCAGGCTTCGCCGTAATCGTGGTTTTTGGCCAGCAGCAGCTCGCGGTTCAGGGCGTTTTCGTGGTCGTAGGCGGCGGCAACCTCGGCAGTGGGCAGGTCGAGGGGCGCGCCGGCGGGCAGGCGCAGCTGCATCAGGGCGATGAGGCAGTAGTTGATGATGGCCACGAATTCTTCGTCCACCCCATCGGCAATTTTCTGGGTGCCCGCCTCCTGAATGGTGCGGATGCGGTTGGCCTTGATAAAAATCTGGTCCGTGACGGAGGGCAGCCGCAAAATGCGCCAGGCCGTGCCGTAATCGTGGGTTTTGGCCAGAAACAGCGCCCGGCAGCGGCTCAGAATAAGGTCGTAGTGATCGGGGGTAGTCAAGGCGTGGGGAAGCGAATGCGTGAAAGAGTGAGTGAGCCGGTCAAACGAGCCTCCGCGTACTTCCGCGCAAACTTCCGCGCCTTCCGCGGTGAAACCACCCACTCGAAAACCCCGCAAGTTCGTCCCCAACGCCGGATATTTACCTCTTTCTCCCCCGCCCCCACCCATGCCGCTGCCAAGCTCCCCACTTCACCACCTCACCACTTCACTACGCAGCCCCCACGGCCGGCTGCTCGACCTGCGCCGCCCCCAGGTGATGGGCATTCTCAACGTTACCCCCGATTCCTTCTACCCCGGCTCGCGCTTTACCGCAACCGACGAAACGGCCCTGCTGCACCGCGCCGAAGCCATGCTAGCGGCCGGGGCCGTCGCCCTCGACGTGGGCGGATACAGCTCGCGCCCGGGAGCCGACGACATCAGCCCCGCCGAGGAGCAGGCCCGGCTGCTGCCCGCCCTACTGGCCCTGCGCCGCGAATTTCCGCAGGCGTTTCTCTCGGCCGATACCTTCCGGGCCGGCGTGGCGGCCGAGGCCGTGGCCGCCGGGGCCGACCTCATCAACGACATCGGCGGCGGCACCCTCGATGCCGACATGCTGGCTACCGTAGCCCGCCTGCGGGTGCCGTATTGTCTCATGCACCTGCGCGGCAATCCCCAGACCATGCGCAGCCTGGCCCACTACGACGAAGACCTCGTCCTCACTATCCTACGTTTTTTCCGCGACCAACTGGCGGCGCTGCGGCAGGCCAACGGCGGCCAGCCCCTGCCCGATGTGCTGCTCGACCCCGGCTTCGGCTTCGCCAAAACGCCCGCCCACAACCACGAGCTGCTGCGCCGCCTGCCCGAGCTGCACCACCTGGGCTACGGCCTGCTGGTGGGCCTCTCGCGCAAGGCCATGGTGTATAAGCCGCTCGGCCTCGGCCCCGAGGCGGCCCTCAATGGTACCACGGCGCTGCACGTGCTGGCCCTGCAGGGCGGGGCGCGCCTGCTGCGCGTGCACGACGTGGCCGAGGCCCGGCAGACGATTGAGCTGGTAGTCGAACGCGGAAGAGATTAACCCCCCACCTTGCCCGCGGCGGGGCGGGGGCCGTTCTTTGTCCTTCCAACTGCCTTTTCCTTGTCGCTGCCCTTTCCCTTTTCCTTTTTGCGCGTCGGGCTGGTCGATGTGGCCGATGTGCTGCTCGTGACCTGGCTGCTGTATCAGCTCTACAAGCTGCTGCGGGGCTCGGTGGCGCTCAACGTGGCGCTCGGGCTGCTGAGCCTCTACCTGGTGTACCTGGTGGTGAACGCGCTGGGGCTGGGGCTGCTCTCGGCCATTCTGGGGCAGTTTATGAGCGTGGGCGTGCTGGCCAGCATCATTCTGTTTCAGCAGGAAATCCGGCGCTTTTTGCTCAACGTGGGCAAGGTAGCCCTGGAGGGCGGCGGCCCGCTGGGGTGGTGGCGACGGCCCAGCCGGCAGCCCGGCGGGGCGCTCGACGTATCGGCCTACGTAGAAGCCGCCAAGAGCTTGTCGGGCAAGGAAACCGGCGCGCTCATCTGCTTCACCCTCACTTCCGACCTTACCTCCTACGCCGAGTCAGGCGACCACCTCGACGCCGAGCCCAGCAAGCGCCTGCTACTGGCTATTTTCAATAAAACTTCGCCCCTGCACGACGGAGCTGTAATCGTGGCCCAGGGGCGGCTCGTGGCGGCCCGCTGCATTCTGCCCGTGAGCCAGAACCCCGAGGTGCCCGCCGCGCTGGGCCTGCGCCACCGCGCCGCGCTGGGCCTCACCGAGGCCACCGATGCTGTGGTGCTGGTAGTAAGCGAGGAAACCGGCCAGATGAGCCTGGTGCGCCACGGCGAGATTCACCGGGGCCTGACCGCCGCCGAGCTGAAGAGCCGCTTGCAGGAGTGGTTGCTAGCTACCCCGGTCGCTAGCTAGTGCCGCTGTCTGGCTAGGTCGCAGGTGGTTGGCCTACCGAAGTACGGGTGCGCAGTCCACTGCCCCACCGCCGGGCTAGGCTTGCGGAACCTGTTGATAAGTAGAAGTGACCAGCCGCTCGGGCAGTAAAAAGCCCGGTCCTTCGTAGCTGGCCGCTGGTTGCAGCGTGAGCTGCGTAGCTAGCCCGCTGGCCGCCAGTTCGTGCCGCAGGGCGGCCGATAAGCCGCACCAATGTAATTGCGTGCCAGCCTGTTGGCTGCTAATTTGGGCGCGCAGCAGGGCCTGCTGGCCCAGGGGACTCAGGGCTAGTAATTGCTGGCCGTCTATCCAGGCGTGGGAAGGGCGGCGCTCCAGCATCTGCTGCACGGTATGCAGCAGGTGCGCCGCGTCGGCCTCGCTGATGCAACTGCCGCGCAGGCTCAGGCCCGTGCATTGCCGGTAGCTGCCCAGGTGAATGGTGAGCGTGCGCGTAGGCAGAATAAGCAAGAAGAAGGTATTGCTCATAGCAAGCGAGTGGAAAAGGAGAGTGGGACAAATGTACGGTCAGCAACGGATTGATTACTAGTAAAAAGAAGAAGTTTTGCCTCCGTGCTACTACCGGTTTTGCAATTGCGTACTTGCCGTAGCCCAGGCTCCAACGGCTGGCTTACTGTTCAGCTACGTGTTTTCCGCGCCAAACTGGGATTTAGCGCAGGTTTAGTTGGAGAAAATACGCAGAGGTGCTCCGTATTAATCGGTAATTAGCCTGTAAATTAAGGTGTTATTATTGATAATCCCAGCTGTTCTGCCCTACTTAGCCGTTGCAAAGGCATCGCTTTCCTCATTTCTATCACCCTTCTCCAATTTTTCCTGTCCACTATGAAGCCCACTCTGAATAACCAGCCCGCCGGCTCGGCCCTGCCCACGCCGCTCAAAACCCGCCCCGCCGCCCGCATTGGCGACGGTAGCCGCACCAGCCGCCGCGGCTTTGCCAGCATGGACCCGGCCGAGCAGCGCCGCATTGCCAGCGAAGGTGGCAAGGCCTCGCACGCCAGCGGCCAGGGCCACAAATGGACCACCGAAGAAGCCCGCGAGGCTGGCCGTAAAGGCGGCCTCACCAGCCGCCGCGGCCCCAGCCGCGCCACTACCGAAGCCGCCGCCAAGGCCAAGGGCAAAACGACCAAATAGCGGTCGTCGCGCCCTAGCCAACCGGTAGCAAAAAGGCCCGGCTCCCTCCGTACGCGGAAGGAGCCGGGCCTTTTTAGTTGGCTGAAAAATCCAGGTTAGTCGAGCAGGCCCTGCGTTACGGCCAGCCGGATGAGGGCGGCCGTATTCTTGGTCTGGGTTTTTTCCAGAATGTTCTGGCGGTGGGTTTCGATGGTGCGCTTGCTGGTGAAAAGCTTTTCGGCTATCTCATTGGTGGTGAGCCCTTCGGCTAGCAGCTGCAGGACTTCACTTTCGCGGCGCGAGAGGCGGCTGGCCTTGGCGGTTTCTTCGGGCTCGTCGTTTTTGGCCAGCACCTTGCGTAGCATGTTAAGGCCCAAGTCGCTGCACAGAAAATGCCGGCCGGCAATCACCGTTTGGATGGCCACCAGGATTTCGCCCTTCTCCGCGCTCTTGAGCACGTAGCCAGCCGCTCCGGCGTCGAATAGCTGCCCGATGTAGCGCTCATGGGCCAGCATGCTCAGGATGAGCACCCGCACCTGCGGAAACTCGGCCCGTAGGCGCAGCGTGGTAGCCAGACCGTCAAGCACGGGCATGTTGGCATCGAGCAGCACTACATCGGCGGGCTTGGTGGGGAGCTGGTCGAGCAGTTCCTGACCGTTGCCGGCCTCACCCACTACTTCAATATCCGGCTCGTTGGCGAGGAGCGCCCGTAGGCCATCGCGCACGATGGTGTGGTCATCGACCAAAAAAATACGGCTCATAACTCTCGGGGAAAATCAATGCTGGGCCTTGTACGGGGCGCGGGTGGTGGGTAGCCGGCCGCGCCCCGTATAGATGGCTAATGCGCAGCTTATCTCGTTTTTACCGCGGAGGGCGCGGAAGAGTTCGCGGACGGGCGCGGAGGCGGAATAAGCGGCTTATTTTAAGACGCCCAGCTCGCGGCCGACTTTGGTGAAGGCGGCGATGGCTTTGTCGAGCTGCGGGCGGGTGTGGGCGGCGCTCAGCTGCACCCGGATGCGGGCCTTGCCCTGCGGCACCACGGGGTAGTAGAAGCCCACCACGTAGATGCCCTCGGCGAGCATTTTGGCGGCGAAGTCCTGGGCCAGCTTGGCATCGTAGAGCATAACGGGCACAATGGGGTGCTCGCCGGGCGTGATGTCGAAGCCGGCGGCCGTCATCTGCTCGCGGAAGTACTTGGTGTTGGTTTCGAGCTGGTCGCGCAGCTGGGTGCTTTCGGTGAGCAGTTCCAGCACGCGCAGCGAGGCACCCACAATGGCCGGGGCCAGGGTGTTGCTGAACAGGTAGGGCCGCGAGCGCTGGCGCAGGATTTCAATAATCTCCTTGCGGCCGCTGGTGAAGCCGCCCATGGCGCCACCCAGGGCCTTGCCCAGCGTGCCGGTGATGATGTCGACGCGGCCCGTTACATCGCGGTACTCGTGGGTACCGCGGCCGGTTTTGCCCAGGAAGCCCATCGAGTGGCACTCGTCGATCATAACCAACGCCTCATATTGGTCGGCCAGGTCGCAGATTTTATCGAGCTGGGCGATGGTGCCGTCCATCGAGAACGAACCGTCGGTAACGATGATGCGGTGGCGCATGCCAGCGGCTACGGCGTCTTGGAGCTGCTTTTCCAGGTCGGCCATGTCGTTGTGGGCGTAGCGGTAGCGCTTGGCCTTGCACAGGCGCACGCCGTCGATGATGCTGGCGTGGTTGAGGGCGTCGGAGATAATGGCGTCGCGCTCGTCGAACAGCGGCTCGAACACCCCGCCGTTGGCGTCGAAGGCCGCCGCGTAGAGAATGGTATCCTCGGTGCCCAGAAACTCGGCCAGCTTGGCTTCGAGCTGCTTGTGAATATCCTGGGTGCCGCAGATGAAGCGCACCGACGACATGCCGTAGCCGTGCGAGTCGATGGTCGCCTTGGCCGCCTCAATCACGGCCGGGTGCGAGCTGAGCCCGAGGTAGTTATTGGCGCAGAAGTTGAGCACGTCGCCCGCCTCCTGGGTATCGATTTCGGCCCCCTGGGGCGAGGTGATGACGCGCTCTTTCTTATAAAGGCCGGCGTCTTTTATTTCTTGCAGCGTCTGCTGGAGGTCGGCTTGCAGGGTTCCGTACATGAGCTAATTGGGAATTAAAAATTATAAATGAAGAATTAAAAATCCGGCTGGGTCGGTGGCAAAGTTCGTTATTTGAATTGCAACAGAGCGTACGGGCCAAAGGTGTGCGAGCCAATTTTTAATTTTCTCACTTTTCATTTTTAATTCTAAAAAACGCCTGGACGCCCGCCCGGCCGCTGGCCACCAGCTGGGCCTTTTGCTCGGGCGATACGCGCTTTACTTTCGGCCGGAAGCCCATCGTGTTGATGCTGATGGTGCGGGGCCAGTCGCCGGGCAGGGCAGGGTTGAGGTTTTCGAGGGTGACGGTGTAGAGCGCACCGATGTAGGACGAAAAATCGCGGATGTCGTACGGGGCCAGGGCCTGGCGGCCGGTGGGCAGCGTGTCGAGGGCGATTTGCTCGGCGCGGTCGAGGCGCAGGCCCAGGGTTTCGGGGTTGGCGGTGGTGCCGGGCGGCAGGCCAGCGGGCAGGTAGGGCGGCTGGTCGAAGATGTGCAGCGGGTAATTGGCCAGCAGGCCGCCATCGACGAGCACCTGCACGGGCTGGCCAGCTTTGGGCTTACCCTGAATCACTTTGTCCTCCGCATCGAGCAGCACGGCGCGGAAGTACAGCGGGATGCTCATGCTGATGCGCACGGCGTCGGCCACGCGCATGGTGGGGTGGGTTTCGTAGCTGAACACCTGGGTGCGTTGCAGCGTGAGGTTGGTACCGGTCGTGTAGAGGTCGCGGTAGTGGCCGGGCTGGGCCCGGGCCAGCTCGTGCAGTTCGACCAGGGTGAGGTTGGGGCGCTGGGTCTGGCGGCCCACGAGCTCGCAGAGGTACTTGGTGAATTGGTCGCCCCGGTACCAGCCGTACTGGCGCAGCAGGCGGCTGCCACCCCCGATAAAAATGAACTGCCCGTCGTTGAGCCGCTGCACGGGCGTGCGGTTGACGATGTCGATGATGGCCGCGGGCGAGTAGCCCACCGCCAGCAGCGCC
Source organism: uncultured Hymenobacter sp. (assembly GCA_913776615.1). Classification (GTDB taxonomy): domain Bacteria; phylum Bacteroidota; class Bacteroidia; order Cytophagales; family Hymenobacteraceae; genus Hymenobacter. The sequence goes on along the minus strand of CAJYPK010000010.1, from coordinate 49,166 downwards.
GCCTGAATGGCTCCCGCCGACGTGCCCCCTACCCGCGTGATGTGCGCCAGCACGCCCTGCTTTTCCAGCTCCTGCAAGGCTCCGCCGTAGGCGATGCCTCGGATGCCCCCGCCCTTCATGATCAGGTTGCGGTAGGGCGGCGCTTGGGCGTGGCTGGGCTGGGGGTCGTGAAGCAAGGTCAAAAGCGTCAGCAGGAAATAAGGGCGCATGGGCCTTAAAGATATCGGTGGCGCGGGCTTTCTGGTGGCGGGTGAAAGCGCGTTGCGAGCGGGCCAAAAGTCCGCGCTACACCCCCCAAAGTCGGCCGTATCTTTGCGGTACGCTCTGTCCCACCCCTCCTACCCTCTCACGTTACTCTTCATGCAACCCTCGCCCAGCGAACCCAGCACTGCCCGCACTCCCGGCACGGTCCTCGTTATCGGCGCCTGCGGCCAGCTCGGCTTAGAGCTCACGGCCGCCCTGCGCCAGCGCTACGCCCCCGAGGCCGTCGTCGCGGCCGACGTGCGCGCCCCCCAAGACCCCGAGGCCCTGGCCGGCGGCCCCTTCGAGCTGCTCGACGTACTCGACCGCCCCCGCCTCGAAGCCCTGGTGCAGCAGTACCGCCCGGTGCAGATCTACCACCTCGCCGCCCTGCTCTCGGCCACGGCCGAGAAAGACCCCATGTTTGCCTGGAAGCTCAACATGGACGGCCTGCTCAACGTGCTCAACCTGGCCGTGCAGTACCAGGTGCCGCAGGTGTACTGGCCTAGCTCCATTGCGGTGTTTGGTCCCGACACGCCCCGCGAGCATACGCCGCAGGTGACCATCATGAACCCCAACACGGTGTACGGCATCAGCAAGCTGGCCGGCGAGCAGTGGTGCGAGTGGTACCACCGCCACCACGGCCTCGACGTGCGCAGCCTGCGCTACCCCGGCCTCATCGGCTACAAGAGCCTGCCCGGCGGCGGCACCACCGACTACGCCGTGGACATCTACCACAAGGCCGTGGCTGGTCAGGACTTCGAGTGCTTTCTCCGGGAAGACACCTACCTGCCCATGATGTACATGCCCGACGCCCTCAAGGCCACGCTCGACCTCATGCACGCCCCGGCCGAAAGCATCAAGGTGCGCACTTCCTACAACCTGGGCGCCATGAGTTTCTCGCCGGCCGAGATTACGGCCGCCATTCAGCAGGAAGTGCCCGATTTTCACGTCACCTACAAGCCCGATGCCCGCCAGGCCATCGCCGACTCCTGGCCCGCCAGCATCGACGACTCGGCCGCCCGGCAAGACTGGGGCTGGGCGCCGGAATACGACTTGCCGAAAATGACCCACGACATGCTGGCGCACCTGCGCGAGCCAGTAGTGGCGTAGGAATCGGCTAAAAACCGCGTGGAGCCAGGGTAAGCTGCGCTATTTTCGCGCCGTATTTTTACCCTGCGCTACATGACTCGCCGCTTACCTTATTTACTGCTTTTGCTTAGCGTACTGCTTGGCTACCAAGCCCGGGCGCAGGTGTACGAGCGGGGCTGGCTAGTGCGGACCAGCGGCGATACCCTACGCGGCGAAATTGAAAACGCGTTTTGGGAGGAAGCGCCCACTTTCGTGCGCTATCGCCCAGCGGGTACGGAAGCCAGCCAGCTGTTGCAGGCAGGGCGGGTGCGGGCGTTCGGCTTCACGGGTGGGCGGCTCTTTCGCCGGGAACTGCTGTCGCTCGACCAGGCCGCCGAAACCCGTTTGCAAGCCTTGCCTCGCGGCAACCACGTCGTGATGAAGTCCGATTCGGTATTGGCCGAAGTGTTGCTGACTGGCCCGGCCGAATTGCTGCGGGTAGTATTGCCGGGCGCGGTGCATTATGAGGTGCGCCGCCCCGGCCAGCCGCCCTTGCCGCTGAGCGAGCGCAAGTATTTGGTTGAAAATAAATCGGGTGGTACTTGGAGCATTGTCGATGGTAATAACTACCGCAACCAGCTAGCCCTGTATTTTGCCGATTGCCCGGCCGCCAGCTAGGCGGCTGACAAGGCCGCCTTCACGAGCCAGGGGCTGACGGCGGTAGTGCAGGCCTACGCTACTAGCTGCAGCCCCGCTCGCCAGCCGGCTCGCAGCTGGGGAGCGGGGCAGGCGGTGGCGCATCGTAGTACCTGGCAGGGCGGCGTGCTGGCCGGCATGCGCTACAACCGCCTGCCTAGCCAAGCTGCCGACGTGGCGGATTGTACCGACTGTGGGCTGCATCCGTTCGGGGGTCTTTACGTCGAGTTGCTCCAGCCTAGCCGCACTACTGCTTTCTATGGGGAATTGAGTCTTAGCTCCTTCCGCAACCGGGGCGTTTATGGTATAGGGCCTGGTCCTAATGGCACATACCTCAACCAAACTTTCGATTACCGCGCCCTGCTGGTAACGGCTCGGTTGGGGGTCCGTTATCTGCCACCCCTCCCCCACGACCAACAACTGGTAGTGGGCCTTGGCATGGAATTGAATATCATACCTGATTTCGACTTTCCCGAACCCAGCTACCCTTACTACTATCGCCAGCCTGAGAGCGTCGGCGAGTCCTTTGCCACCCCTACGCTGCTGCCCAACCTCACGCTGGGCTGGCGCCGCCAGCGTCTCACGCTGCTCCTCGATGGGCAACTGTACCGAAAAAGTGGCCCGCTACCCGAGTTTTCAGATATCTTCTTCGGCGGCGGCTACGCCGCTCGTCTAGGTCTGAGCTACCGCCTGGGGCGCAACCCCGACCAAAATCGCTAGGCTAGCCTACTGCCCGCCCAGCCGGCGCGGCCAGCCCAACAGCCGCGAGGTGAGCAGCGGCACGCCAAACGTGGCAATGGTGAGCACGGTGAGGCCCGCGTCGGCCGCCTCGCTGGCCAGCAGGCGGCTGACGGGGTGGCCCGGCGCAAAGTGCTCGACCAGCGAGAGCAGCAGCTTGAGACCTAGGATACCAATGACGACGAAGGCCGCCGTTTCCAGAAAAGGGTATTTGCCCATCAGCTCGACGAAGGCCTGCGCCACCAGCCGCATGGCTAATATGCCGATAAAGACGCCCAGGCAAATCAAAATCAGGTTGTTGCTGAAAGCTACCACGGCGAAGACGTTGTCGATGGAAAAGGCAACGTCCATCAGCTCGATCACCGCCACGGTGGCCCAGAACGGCCCCAGCAACCCGATGGTACTACGGTAGAGCCAGCTCTTTTGCTTGTCGGGTGCCTCGTCGTCGGCCGGCTTGGTGGTGCGAAAATAATTGACGCACAAATACAACAAGTAAAGCCCCCCCAGCGGCTTTAAAAACCAGAAGCCCACCAGGTAGGAAGCGAACAGTAAGCACAAACCCCGGAAAAAATACGCCCCGAAAATGCCGTAGCGCAGGGCCTTCTTGCGCTGCTCGGGCGGCAGGTCGCCCACCAGGGTAGCCAGCACGGCGGCGTTATCGACCGACAGCAGGCTCTCGATAATAATAAGGTTACCTACTACCGCCAGCGAGGGCAAGGGGTGGTCAAGAATATCTTGTAATTGGGCTAGCATAGTAATGACTGGGCGCGATTTGGAAGAAGTTGAGAATTAATATTGCTCAACTAATACTTCTAGCTCATCTGTGCGCCCTTGTTTTAGCGTAAGCGGCCCCAAAGCTGCGACAAAATCCCGGCATCCCCGCATGATAGTTAACCCGATTCCCACCGGCTGGCAGGTAATCTACCAGCAAGCCCACGCGCTGCTGGCTACTCAGCTGGCTTGGCACTGGCCGCCGTTCTTGCCCGCCGACCGCTGGGTAGGCCTACTGGCCGCCACCGCCCAGCACGACGACGAGCAGGAAGCCTGGCACGGCCGGGGCGGGCACCACGGCCTCACGCCGGCCGGCGCGCCGGCCAACTTTACCCAGCAGCCCTTTTCCATCGAGCAGGCTACCGGCGTGCTGCACGCGGCGCGCTTTCAGGGGCGCTGGCGCAGCCTGCTCACGAGCTTGCACCTGAGCACGCTGTACGAGTCGCTACGCGGCAGCGACCCCGACATCGACAAGTTTTTGGACGAGCTGCGCACCCGGCAGCAACGCTGGATAAAGGAGTTGCGCGTGACCAAGACGCAGACCCACCAGGCTTATGACTTGCTGCACTGGTGCGACCGGCTTTCGCTCATTCTGTGCCGCAACGAGCTGCCCGAGATGGGCCGCGCCCTCGAAATTTATCCCGATCCGCTGGGCCACGGTCACCGCACCGCTCACATGGTGCGCCAGCCCGGCGGCCCGGGTACGCCGATAGTCGTGAGTCCCTGGCCCTTTGCCGATAAGGAACTGACCGTGACCGTGGAGGCCAAGCAGTTGCATCAGCTTCAGTTTCGCGACGATGCCGAGCTGGCGGTGGCCCTGCACTACGGCCCCACCGAAACGCTAAGCTGGACGCTACGCGCCGAATAAGCTATTTCTTAATGCAGCTATTGGGCAAAAAGAGCGGACGAGCCGTATTTGCAGGTAGTATTCTACGCCTAGCCTGGCGGCGTCGCCGCCGCTGGCCGGGCGTTTTCACCGCTTAACCGCTCAGCGAATGGCGCGCTATCAACTCTCCGATATTCTGACCCTAGTCAAGGCAACGGCGACGGAATTCAGCAACAATAACGCATTTCGACACGCCGCGGCGCTGTCGTACTACACCATTTTTTCCCTGCCGCCGCTGCTGCTGATCGTCATTACTACGGCCAGTGCCATCTACGGCGGCGAGGCGCTCACGGGCCAGATCTACGGCCAGATCAAGGGCCTGGTCGGGCCCGAGGCGGCCCAGTTTCTCCAGGAAAGCATCGCCAAGTTTACGTTGCAGCAGAAGGGTAGCGTAGCCACGGCGGTGGGCCTGGGGGCGCTCATTTTCGCGGCCACCACTTTTTTCGTGACGCTGCAAGACAGCATCAACGACATCTGGAACCTCAAGGTGAAGACGACCGGCATCGGCGTGGGGCAATACCTGCGGCAGCGGGTGCTCTCGTTCGGGCTCATCCTGAGCGTGGCGCTGCTGCTGCTCACGTCCTTCGTGGTGAGCGCGCTGCTGAGCTTCTTCACCGACTATTTGCAGCGCATTCTGCCCGAAATCGGGCTTGTGGCCATCAAGGTGGTCGATATTGGCTTGTCGTTGGTGGTCACCACGCTGTTATTCGGCATGATTTACCGGTTTTTGCCCGATGCCATTATCCGCTGGCGCGACGTGGGCATCGGGGCATTTATTACGGCGGTGCTATTTATCCTGGGCAAGTACTTGATTTCCTTTTATATCTCGAAATCAGATCCCGGCTCGGCCTTCGGGGCGGCGGGCTCGGCCATCGTACTGCTGGTCTGGATTTACTACTCCTCGCTCATCATTTTCTTCGGGGCCGAGTTCACCCAAGAATTTGCCGATACCTACGGGCAGAAGGTACAGCCCCGCTCCTACGCCGTGCGCGTGGAGCTGCGCGAAATTCCCGTGGGCGAGTCGGAAAACGAGAAGGCCACCGGCCGCCCGCCGAGCACCGGCAGCTGGCGCAGCTAGTAAGCCCGGGAGCGCGCTACTTTCGGCCCACGCTTACCGAAAAAAGATGGTAAAATTACCGGTGGTAAAAGTCAGGTAAATGCGCTAATTATTTTGGTTAAAATACTTAAGGCTAATGCTTTGGTTTATTAGTTACCTCTGATTATCACTAGGTAAAGATCAGCCGCTGCGCAAAATAGAGTTGCGCCGTGCCGAAGCTCGGCCGGAATATTACGCTGCCTACCCAGTCACTCTGGCGGTAGCTTATTCCAGCTATGCGTAAACCGTTTATTTTCCTGGCATTAGGAATGCTGACAGCTTCGGTGGCCCACGCCCAGCGGCCCGCGCTGCCCGGTGCCCCACAACCCCCGGCAACTCCACCCACGGGCGCCCCCACCCCACCGGCCGACGTACCCATGCGCACCACCGAGCTGCCCGCGGCCAGCGTGATCGGGCATCCCGGCGAGGTTGTTGGCCAAGCGTATACCGTCGAAACGGTAGGCGGCACCCAGTTCAACGGTATTCTGCGGGCCGTTTCGGAGGAGTCGCTCACGTTTGAAACCCGGGAATTGGGCACCGTCACGGTACCGCGCCCGAGCCTGCGTCAGCTCACCAGCCAGACGCCCGAGCAGGCCCGGCGCGGCTACAACTACGTGGGCAACAGCACCCACATGTTTCTGGCTCCCACGGCTCGTAATCTGCACCAGGGCGAAGGCGAAGCCCAAATTATCGACATCGTGGTAGGCGAAGTGAACTACGGCCTTACCGATAATATCTCGCTTGGTCTATTGGTGCCGGTGATTCCGTTCGTTGGTATTCCGGCCGTGGCCATCACGCCCAAGGTAAGCGTGCCCCTCAACGACAAACTGCGCGTAGGGGCGGGCCTACTCTACGGTATTACCACGGGCCTCGGCGGTAGTAGCGTCGAGAGTGGCGGCGTGGGCTACGGGCTGGCTACCTACGGCACGGCCGATACCAATTTCACGCTCGGGCTGGGCTACGGCTTTGCGGGCGGCAACGTCGGGAGTACGCCAGTCGGCATCGTGGGGGCCAATGTGCGGCTCTCGCGCCTGTTTACGCTCGTCAACGAAACGTACCTGGTCAGCTTTGATACGCGCGGAGGCTTTGGCGGGCTAGCGGGCCTGCGCTACGCCACGCCGCGCTTCAGCGGCAGCCTGGGGGCGCTCTACTTCACGGCGGGCTCCGATAGCGGCATCTACCCGGCCTACCTCGACGTGGCCTTCCGTTTTGGCAAAATCAAGCTGCGGTGAGTGCTGGTGTTAAGTAGAAAAAAGCCCCGCTGGCGTATCCAGCGGGGCTTTTTGGCATGCTAAAAATTGATTACGCCGCTTCAGCCTTCTCCTTATTGGCCAGCTGGCCGCAGGCGGCATCGATGTCCTTGCCCCGGCTGCGGCGGATGTTGGTTTGCACGCCGCGGTCGGCCAGGTACTTGTGGAAGGCGGCGATTTTATCGTCTTCCGCGTTGAGGTAGCTGGCGTTTTCGATGGGGTTATACTCGATGAGGTTCACCTTGCAGGGCAGCCACTTCGAGATGGCGTGCAGCTCGGCCGCGTCTTGCAGGGTGTCGTTGAAGTCGTTGAAAACGATGTACTCGTAGGTGACTTTGCGGCCCGTTTTCTGGTGGTAGTACTGCAAGGCGTCCTTGAGCGCGGCGAGCGAGTTGGCCTCGTTGATGGGCATAATCTCGTTGCGCTTAATATCGTTGGGCGCGTGCAGGCTCAGGGCGAGGTTGGCCTTCACGTCGTCGTCGGCCAGCTTCTTGATCATCTTGGCAATGCCGGCCGTGCTGATGGTAATGCGGCGCGGAGCCATGTTGAGGCCGTCGGGCGCGGTGATGCGGCGCACGCTTTCCACCACGTTGGCGTAGTTGAGCAGCGGCTCGCCCATGCCCATGTACACGATGTTGGTGAGCGGCGTGCCGTACTGCGCCTCGCACTGCTCGCGGATGCGCACTACCTGGTCGTAAATCTCGGCCGCGTCGAGGTTGCGCTTGCGGTCCATGTAGCCGGTGGCGCAAAACTTACAGGTGAGCGAGCAGCCCACCTGGCTCGAAATGCAGGCCGTCATGCGCGTGTCGTGCGGAATGAGCACGCCCTCCACGATGTTACCGTCGTGCAGCCGGAAGGCCGACTTGATGGTGCCGTCGTTCGAGAGCTGCTGGTTTTGCACGGCCACGCCGTTGATCACGAAGTGCTTGGCCAGCAACTCGCGGGTACTCAGCGAGATGTTGTTCATTTCCTCAAACGAGCCGGCCGTATTTTTCCACAGCCACTCCGTCACCTGCTTGGCGCGGAACGGCTTTTCACCGTGCTCCACCATAAACGCCTTGAGGTCGTCGGCAGATACTTTGCGGATGTCGCGTTTAGCGGGGGCGAGTTCGAGTTCCAGTAACATAGTGCAAAAATACAACAGCTTAGCGCGTTGAGTTCCGGCGGCAGAACTTTTCGAATGCTTGACGTATTTTGCAGATAGAAGTCCCACTTCAAAACTACTTCGATGAGCAAGCAAGAAATTATTGCCGAAGCAACGCACCTGCTAGACCAGTTGCCGGTTGATAAAGCCAGCGAAGTGCTGATATTGCTTACCTACGTTGTGCAAGAGGCAAACGCTGATATAGACCTTCAGGCTCACTATACCACTCTTGTACATCAACGGGAGGAAGAAGAATTGCGACGTGACATCACGTCGCTAATAGAACACGGTGGTGCCTTTGACTGGCTGCATGATGAGCCAGACCTTTATAGCGATGAAGACGTGATAGAGCGCTACAAATAGAAATTTAGTTTGGGAAGGCTAACCCAGGATATGAGTGAGGGTTACCCCGATTAAATTTCCCCATTAAAGCGATGAAAAAAGGCGACCTCGTTTTTGTTGACTTTCCCTTTACCGACCTGTCAGGAAAGAAGAAAAGGCCCGCGCTCGTGTTGGCTACTGATGCCGTCGATGCTACGCTGGCCTTTATAACCAGCCAGCTTCAGCAGGCGCAAACAACTGATGTGACGCTAATGCCTAGTACCAGCAATGGCCTCAAGGTTCCTTCAGCCATTCGGGTGAGTAAGTTAGCTACGATTAAAAAAACGCTGATTAAGGAAAAATTAGGAGAACTTACCCAAGCTGAACTGGCTCGGGTAGACGCTGGCTTACGAAAAGTATTCCAGCTGTAAAATTTTCAGCAATTTCTCGGCTTTCGTCGCCTACCTTCGCCCCGTAAACTTTAGGGGTGCTTTGCTGCGGCAAGGCTGAGACAATACCCTCCGAACCTGAACCAGGTAATGCTGGCGAAGGGAAAAGTGACTGGTCCGCCCAGCGGCTACCCGTGCGGGTAGGCCGTGGCTGGCACCGCCTAAGTGTTTTACGGCTTTCCCTTGTCCCAACTACTGCTAGTTGCATGGTCTGCTACGTAAACAATTCTGCCCACGAGGCTACTGAGAATCAGCCCTTGGCCGAGCTGCTGGCCGCGCTGGGCCAGGTCCAGGCGCGCGGCCTCGCCGTGGCCGTCAACGACCAGGTAGTGCCCCGCGCCGAGTGGGCCAGCCACGCCGTGCAGCCCCACGACCGCATTCTGCTCATCCGCGCCACCCAGGGGGGGTGAGGTTGGGAGCTGTTAGCTGCTAGCCGTTAGCTAGTAGCCTTTCGGGTGGCAGCGGCCAAAAGCACCTCTTCCTAACCAAGTTTTTATCTCCATCGAAAAGCTAACAGCTAGTAGCTAACCGCTAATAGCTACTAGCCAACAGCTTACCGCATGAAAAAACGCGACCAAGCCCCCCAGCAGACGCTGGTGGAGCGCCAGCCCCTCACCGGCTCGCGCAAGATTTACGTGCCCGGCACGCTCTACCCCCACCTGCGGGTAGCGATGCGCGAAATCGCGCTGGCCGACACCGAGCGCAAGTTCGATTTCGGGTTTCCGTCGGAGCCCAACGCACCCGTGACGGTGTACGACACCAGCGGACCGTACACCGACCCCAGCGTGAGCATCGACCTCAAAAAAGGATTGCCGCGCCTGCGCGAAAGCTGGATTCGGGAGCGCGGCGACGTGGAGCAGCTGGCGGGCACTTCGTCGAGCTACGGCCAGCAGCGGGCCGCCGACCCCAGCCTCGACCACCTGCGCTTCGAGCACATTCAGGCCCCGCTGCGGGCCAGGGCCGGGGCCAACGTGAGCCAGATGCACTACGCCAAGCAGGGCATTATCACGCCCGAGATGGAGTACATCGCCATCCGCGAAAATCAGCGCTTCGACCAGCTGCCGGCCGACGACCCGCTGCGTACCCAGCACCGCGGGCACAGCTTCGGGGCCAGCACGCCCGAGGGTCACATCACGGCCGAGTTTGTGCGCCAGGAAGTGGCCGCCGGCCGGGCGGTTATTCCCTCCAACATCAACCACCCGGAAAGCGAGCCGATGATTATCGGACGCAATTTCCTGGTGAAAATCAACACCAACATCGGCAACTCGGCCGTGACGTCGAGCATTGAGGAAGAAGTAGATAAGGCCGTGTGGAGCTGCCGCTGGGGCGGCGACACCCTCATGGATCTCAGTACGGGCAAGAATATCCACGAGACCCGGGAGTGGATTATCCGCAACTGCCCGGTACCAGTGGGCACGGTGCCCATCTACCAGGCCCTGGAGAAAGTCAACGGCAAGGCCGAGGACCTGACCTGGGAGCTGTTCCGCGATACGCTCATCGAGCAGGCCGAGCAGGGCGTGGATTACTTCACCATCCACGCCGGCGTGCGGCTGCACTACGTACCCATGACGGCCAAGCGCGTGACCGGCATCGTGTCGCGCGGGGGCTCCATCATGGCCAAGTGGTGCCTGGCCCACCACAAGGAAAACTTCCTCTACACGCACTTCGAGGAGATTTGCGAGATTATGAAGGCCTACGACGTGGCCTTCTCGCTGGGCGACGGTCTGCGCCCCGGCTCCATCGCCGACGCCAACGACGAGGCGCAGTTTGCCGAGCTCGAAACCCTGGGCGAGCTTACCAAAATCGCCTGGGCGCACGACGTGCAGGTGATGATCGAAGGCCCCGGCCACGTGCCCATGCACCTCATCAAGGCCAACATGGACAAGCAGTTGCGCGAGTGCCACGAGGCACCATTCTACACGCTCGGGCCGCTGACCACCGACATCGCGCCGGGCTACGACCACATTACCTCGGCCATCGGGGCGGCCATGATCGGCTGGTTTGGCACCGCCATGCTCTGCTACGTGACGCCCAAGGAGCACCTGGGCCTGCCCAACAAACAGGACGTGAAAGACGGCGTAATTGCCTACAAGATCGCCGCCCACGCCGCCGACCTCGCCAAGGGCCACCCCGGCGCGCAGTACCGCGACAACGCCCTGAGCAAGGCCCGCTTCGAGTTCCGGTGGGAAGACCAGTTCAACCTCTCGCTCGATCCCGACACCGCCCGCGAGTACCACGACGAAACGTTACCTGCTGAGGGGGCGAAGGTGGCGCATTTTTGTTCGATGTGCGGCCCGCATTTTTGCTCCATGAAAATCACCCAAGAAGTGCGCGACTACGCCGCCAGCCAAGACCTCACGGCCGCCCAGGTGCTGACCGAGGGCATGCAGGAAAAATCCCGGGAATTTGCGGCGCGCGGCAGCGAAATCTACCTGTAGTCGAGCCCCATGCGTCTTACTCCCAGCCGCTCCTTGCTGCCCAACCTTATGCGCCCCTACGCCCTCACCATTGCCGGCTTCGACCCCAGCGCCGGAGCCGGCGTGCTGGCCGACGTCAAAACTCTGGAAGCCAGCGGCGTCTACGGCCTGGCGGCCTGCACGGCCATCACGGTGCAAAACGACGTGAGCTTCGAGCGGGTCAACTGGGTGCCGCTGACCAGCATCCAAGACCAGATCTTGCTGCTGCTCGTGCGGTTTCCCGTGCAGGTAGTTAAAATCAGCCTGATCGAGAACCTGCCCACGCTGCTGGATTTAATTCGCTGGCTGAAAGCCTACAACCCCGCGCTGCAAATCGTGTGGGACCCGGTATTGCGGGCCACTGCCGGCTACCAGTTTCACACCCGGCCCGACTACGGCCTGCTGCAAGCCATCTGCCGCGAGCTGACTTTGCTCACCCCCAACCAGCCCGAGGCGCTGGGCCTGCTGCCCAGCGCCGCCACGGCCGACGAGGCCGCCGCTACCCTGGCCAGTTGGTGCCCGGTGCTGCTCAAGGGCGGCCACGCCCAGGGCGTGCGGGCCACCGATGTGCTGCTCGCCGAGGGCCGCCGCTACGAGTTCAGCGGGCCGCGCCTGCGGCACGGGGCCAAGCACGGCAGCGGCTGCGTACTCTCGGCGGCGGTGCTGGCGCGGCTGGCGCTGGGCGACGACCTGCCCACGGCCTGCCAGGCCGGCAAGGCGTACACGGCGACTTTCCTGGGCAGCAACGATTCGCTGCTGGGCTACCATTCTAATCCGCTGGGTGTTCATGCAAACTAATAGACTTCAGTTTATTACCGATAGCGCTCAGGCGGCCGAGCTGGCTTGCCGGGGCGGCGTGCGCTGGGTGCAGCTGCGGGCCAAAAACCGGCCCGCCGCCGAGTGGCGGCAGCTGGCCCTCGACGTGCAGGCCGTGTGCCGCCACCACGGGGCGGCGCTCATTATCAACGATAACCCGGCGCTGGCCCTGGCAATCGGGGCCAGCGGCGTGCACCTGGGCCAGCAGGATATGCCGCCGGCCGAAGCCCGCGCCCTGCTCGGGCCGGGATTTATCATCGGCGGTACGGCCAACACCTTTGCCGACATTGAAAAGCTGGTGGCGGCCGGGGTGGATTACATTGGGCTGGGGCCGTTTCGCTTCACCACTACCAAGGAAAAGCTCAGTCCGATTCTGGGGCTGAGCGGCTACGCCGACGTACTGGCGCAGTGCCGGGCGGCGGGCTTTACGACGCCCGTCGTGGGTATTGGCGGCGTAGTGCTGGCCGATGTGGCTGGCCTATTGGCGACCGGCCTGCACGGCGTGGCCGTGGCGGGCGCCATTTCCGGCGCGGCCAACTCAACGGAAGTTGCCCGGCTTTTTGTCGGTGAATTGGCTGGTGCTCATTCAATAGCAAGCATATGACAACTCAACCGCTGGTCATTGCCGACCGCACGTTCACCTCGCGCCTGTTCACGGGCACGGGCAAGTTCAGCTCGTCGGCCCTCATGGAAGAGGCGCTGCTGGTCTCGGGCTCGGAGCTGGTGACGGTGGCCCTCAAGCGCGTGGACGTGGCCGACGCCCACGACGACATCCTGCGCCACCTTCACCACCCGCAGTTTAATTTATTGCCCAATACCTCGGGCGTCCGCACGGCCCGGGAGGCCGTGTTTGCCGCCCAGCTCGCCCGCGAGGCCCTCGAAACCAACTGGCTCAAGCTCGAAATTCACCCCGACCCCAAGTACCTGCTGCCCGACCCCGTCGAAACCCTCAAAGCGGCCGAGGAGCTGGTGAAGCTGGGCTTCGTGGTGCTGCCTTACGTGCACGCCGACCCGGTGCTCTGCAAGCGCCTCGAAGCCGTGGGCGTGGCCGCCGTAATGCCGCTGGGTGCGCCCATTGGCTCCAATAAGGGGCTGTTGACCAAGGAGTTTTTAGAAATAATCATCGGTCAGAGCAAAGTGCCGGTGGTAGTTGATGCGGGCATCGGGGCACCCTCGCACGCCGCCGCCGCCCTCGAAATGGGAGCCGACGCGGTGCTGGTGAATACGGCCATCGCCGTGGCGGGCCAGCCGGTGGCCATGGCCCACGCCTTCAAAATGGCCGTGGAAGCCGGGCGGCTGGCCTACGAGGCGCGGCTCGCCGCGCCGGTGGCCCACGAGGCCGTGGCAAGCTCACCGCTCACGGCGTTTTTAGATTAGGTATTTAAGCCAAAAGCATCCTCCTCACCTGTCATTGCGAGCGGAGCGAAGCAATCGCACCTGTTAAGCGCCACCGCTCGGATGCGATTGCTTCGCTTCGCTCGCAATGACAGATGAGGAGGGTAGCTCGCACAGAAGAGTATGAGCTTTCGCCCCGTTTTCGAAGCCCACCCGTGGGAGGCCGTAAAAGCCAGCATCTACGCCAAAACGGCGGCCGACGTGGAGCGCGCCCTGGCCGCGCCGCGCCGCACGCTCGACGATTTCAAGGCGCTCATTTCGCCCGCCGCCGCGCCCTACCTAGAGCAGATGGCGCAGCTCAGCCACCGCCTCACGCGCCGGCGCTTCGGCAATACCATGCAGCTCTACGCGCCGCTGTACCTGAGCAACGAGTGCCAGAATATTTGCACCTACTGCGGCTTTAGTTTAGATAATAAGCTGAAACGCCGTACGTTGAGCAGCGTGGAGATGCTGGCCGAGGCGGCCGTGCTCAAAGACTGGGGCTACGACCACGTCTTGCTCGTGACCGGCGAGGCCAACCAGACGGTGGGCGTCGATTATTTAGAAAAAGCATTGAAAACGCTGCGCCCGCACTTCGCGCACCTGTCGATGGAAGTGCAGCCGCTCGACCAGGCCGACTACGAGCGCCTCATTCCCGAAGGGCTGAACACGGTGCTCGTGTACCAGGAAACCTACCACCAGGCCGACTACAAAACCCACCACCCCAAGGGCAAGAAGTCGAACTTCTACTACCGCCTCGATACGCCCGACCGCCTGGGCCGGGCGGGCATCCACAAGATGGGGCTGGGCGTACTCATCGGCCTCGAAGACTGGCGCACCGACTGCTTCTACACCGCCCTGCACCTCGACTACCTCGAAAAAACGTACTGGCAAACGAAGTACAGCCTCTCCTTCCCGCGCCTGCGGCCGGCCGAGGGCCTGCTCCAGCCCAAGGTAGAAATGAGCGACCGCGAGCTGGTGCAGCTCATTTGCGCCTACCGCTTGCTGAATGAGGAAGTCGAGCTCTCGCTCTCGACCCGCGAGACGCCCGCTTTCCGCGACCAAGCCATTAAACTGGGAATCACCAGCATCAGCGCGGGCTCGAAGACTAATCCCGGCGGGTACGCCGTGGAGCCCGAGTCGCTGGAGCAGTTCGAGATATCGGACGAGCGCAGCCCGGCCGACATTGCGGCCATGCTGCGCCGCCAGGGCTACGAGCCGGTGTGGAAGGATTGGGACGCCGCGCTGGCCTGAGCCGCCAACTCCCGGAAGCTGGCCACCGGGTCGGGGCTTTTCCAAATGCTGCCCAGCACCGCCGCGCCCGCAAAGCCCAACTGCCGGGCGTGGGCCACGTTGGCGGCCTCAATACCGCCCAGCGCCAGCACCTGCGGGCGGTAGCCGGGGCGGGTAGCTAGCTTGTGCAACACCGCCTGCACCTGGGCCAGGTCGAAGCTGCTGAGGTAATCTTCCTTGCTGATACTGTTGAAAATTGGGCTGAGTGTCACGTAATTGTAACGGCGGCGGTGCTGCTGCAAGTCGGCCAGAGTGTGCAGCGACGCCGATACGCTACTCCCGCCCAGCCGCCGCAGCAGGCGCGGGAGGCCGGGGGCGCGGCGCGCCGTTTCGGTGAGGTGAATGCCACCCAGGCCGAGCTCGGGCACCAGGTCGTAGTGGGAGTGCAACGCCAGCCGCGGTCGATACTGGGGGGCTATGGCTTGTACGTAGTCGGCCAGCTCGGCGCGCGACCAGCCAGGCTTGCGTACGTGCAGCCGCCGAAGACCATTGGCAAATAAGGAGGTCAACCAGGGTAATTCCGCCGTGTCGTCGTGCGGGGTGATAGCGAGCAGGGAAAACATGGGGTAATCAGTTGAGGCTGGCCGCCAGCTCGGAAGGCAGGGTGCGCAGCTTGCGGGTGGCGTAATCAAAACAGAGCATCCCGGTTTTGGCGCGGGCTATCTCCTTGCCTGTTTGATTTTTGACGTGGTACACGATGTCGAACCCGTACTTGTTGAGGTCGTCGGCGGCTAAGCTAATGCGCAGCACGTCGCCGTGAAAAGCCTCGCCCTTGTACTCTATCGCCACATCGGCCATGATAAAGCCGAGCTGGCTGGCCGCGTCGAACTCAACCGTGCCGAGACTGGCCAGAAACTGCACCCGCGCCTCGTGCAGGATGCCCAGCAGGGCGTCGTTGCCGAGGTGCGCCCCGTAGTTGAGGTCGGTGATGCGAACGGGAATCTCCACCGCGAAGCCAAAGCTGGCGGGCAAACTTACTTTTACGCGGGGCATTTCTTTGAATTATAAGGTATGAGGTATGAATTATGAGTTGACTCCGGCGTTCGAGGGGCTAAAAATAGAGGTCCGTACCACCGCCGACGGCTCGCCCACGCTCTACGTGCCCGCCCTCAACGAGCATTATCACTCGCACCACGGCGCGGCGCAGGAGTCGCGGCACGTGTTTATCGAGGCGGGGTTGCGGCCGTTGCTGGCGGCGGGCCTGGGGCAGCCCGGCCGGTCGCCGTTGCACTTGCTGGAGATCGGGCTCGGCACCGGCCTCAACGCTTTGCTGAGTTTGGAGGCCGCTGCTACCACCAGCGCGGCCCTGACCTACGACGGCTACGAAACGGTGCCGCTGCCCGCCGAGGCAGTAGCCGCGCTGGCCCCGCAGTGGGCTCATTCCTCGGCGCTGAATCAGGCGTTTGCCCAGTTGCACGCCGCTCCCTGGAACGAGCCGCTGGCCCTCGCGCCCGGCTTCAGCCTTACCAAGCGGCTGGCCGAAGTGCAAAAAGCTGAGCTGCCCGCCAGCCACTACGACCTCGTTTATTTCGACGCCTTTGCACCTGAAAAGCAGCCCGAACTGTGGACCGAGGGCGTTTTTGCACAGCTCTACGCTGCCGCCGCGCCCGGCGCGGTGCTGGTGAGCTACTGCGCCCAGGGCCAGTTTCGCCGCAACTTGCGGGCGGCCGGTTGGCTTACCGAGAAGCTGCCCGGCCCGCCCGGCAAGCGCGAAATGACCCGCGCCCGCAAGCCCGGCCCCGATGCACCGGCCGCTAGTGCTGCTTCAAATCAAGCTACTTAATCCGATGGCTTCAGCTACCGTCAACATAGCGTGCCCCCAGTGCAAATGGCAGCCCGCCGCCAAGGCCTACTGGCAGTGCAGCTGCGGCTGCCGCTGGAACACGTTCGATACCGTCGGGGTGTGCCCCGACTGCCAGCACCGCTGGCTCGACACGCAATGCCTGGTTTGTCATACCTTCTCGCCACACGAAGACTGGTACCACCACACGGGCGGCCTGCTGGGTAGTCTGCTGAGTCCTCGCTAGCCACCGCTCCCCCGCATGAGTCATAAATTTCTCGAAACCGAAAGCCCCGCCTGGGTGGCCGAGGGCATCATCACCGAGGCCCAGCGCGAGCGCCTGCTGGCTCGCTACCCGCCCGAGGCCGTGCAGGCCGTGGGCCTGCTGCCGCTGCTAGGTAGCATCCTGGTGGGCCTGAGCGCCTTGAGCGTAGTGGCCGCCAACTGGCCGAGCCTGCCCACGGCCCTGCGGCTGGGGCTATTGCTGGGAAGCCTGCTGGCCGCCTACGCGGGGGGAGAATACTTCTTGCGGCGGGGCAACCGACGGCTGGGCCACGGGCTGATCGGTCTGGGGCTGGTTTTGTTCGGAGTAAGCATCATCCTCACGAGCCAGCTGTATCAGTTGGTGGGGTACGATGTCAGCGGACTGCTGGCCTGGGTGGTAGTGGGCGTGCTGCTGAGCTATCTGTATAATAGCCAGGCATTGACGCTGCTGCCGATTATCATCGGGGCCGCGGTGCAAACCTACTGCACCCAGGCGCTGGGGCTCTTCAGCTACGCTACCGTCGGGCTGGTGGCGCTGGGCGGCGGCTACCGCTGGTGGCGGCGGCCCCACCCGGTGGTGGCCTCGGTGCTGGCCGTGGGGCTGCTGTGGCAGGCGGCGCTGTGGGTGGCGCTCTCGCACAGTAAGATCACCTGGTTTTTTATCCCGGCCATGCTCGTGTACGCGGCGGGCGACTGGCACCGCGACCGCCCGGCCGCCCGCGCCCTGCAAGGCCCGCCGCTGGTGGCGGCTTATCTGTTTGCCCTGGGCCTGGCCCTTTTCGGCGAAACCGACCAATACGCCGGGCTGCTGCGCCCGCCCGTGCTGGCCTACCTGGGCGCGCTGGCGGCCGTGTTCGCCCTGTCGGTGCTGGGCAAGCGGCAGCTAGGCCGGCTGGCCTCGCTGCCCGACTGGCTGCTGCTGCTACCGGGCTTCTACCTGCCGGGCGGGCTGCCGCTGGCCGTAGCCACGCTGGTGGTGCTGTACGCCCACGCCGGCTCGGTGCTGGCCCGCGCCCACCGCTCGGGCGAGGCCGAGCAGCTTACGCTGGGCACTGTGCTGTTCGTCGTCGCCACGATGGTCGCGTATTTCAAGCTCACCTGGGCCTTCCTCGATAAGTCGCTGTTCTTCCTGATTGGCGGCGTATTGCTGCTGAGCCTCAGCTGGTACCTGCGCCGGCGCAATGCCCAGCGCCTGGCGGCGGGCGTGGCCTCCACCGTGGGGGCCACGCCCGCGCTTCCTTCCTCCTCCGAAAACGGCCCCGCTCGCTGATGCTCACGCGTTCGACTCCCTCTCACCGCCTGTTGCTGCGGCTACTGGTAGCCGCCCAGGTACTCTACGTGCTGGGCGTGGCTGGTGCGGGCTACGCCACTACGGCCTACGGGCGGCACATCGCGCTGGCCACCCAGCCCGTCGATTTGCACGGCTTGCAGTACGAAAGCTTTGTGCGCCTGCGCTATACCGCCGCCGAGGCGCCGCTCACGGCCTGGCGCGGGGCGAGCCCGCCCCAGCGTCGCCAGGCCGTGTACGTGCTGTTGGCCCCCGGCCCCGATAGCCTCGCCACCGTGGCCGGCGTGTACGCCCAGGAGCCTAAGCCCACCGCCGACCAGGCCGTGCTGCGCGGCTGGGTTACCGACGTGTATCCCCGCACGTTAGGTTTGCGTTACAACCTGGAGCGCTACTACGTGCCCGGCGACAGCCCCCTGCGCCTGGCCAAAACCGGCCCGCCGCTGCGCGTGCAAGTTAGCATCGCGCCCTGGGGGCAGGCCCGCATCGAGGCGGTGCGGGCGCTGCGGCGCTAACGCTGCTCGACGGCGAGTAGCAGCTGGCGGTCGGCAGCCGTGGGGGTCTCCACCGCGTAGCTGCGCTGGCCGACGATGTTCAGCTCGTCCAGCATATCAACCATCGCCTTGTAGCTGGTGTGCGCAGTTGGCTTGATAAAAACAGTGGCCTTGCCGTGCTGCCGCTGCCAGGCTTGCACGATCTGGCGAATAGGCCGATCTGGTGCAACTGTATGCAAATCAGCAGCTGTTGTTGGAGTCGCCGTGCCTAAATAGTAATGCAGCTGGTGGCCACTGCCCAGTAAGATGGTGAGGGCCTCGGCGGGCGCGCCCACCGGGGTCGAAGCCGCGCCGGCAGGCAACGCTAGTTGCACTTCCTGGGGCTTCGCAAAAGTGCCGGCCACTAAGAACAACGCAGGTAGTAGTACCACGATTCCTACTACAGCTAGTAGCCCCAGCCGCCATTTCGCTTTGCGGGAAATAGGGGTAAATACAACATTCATGGCGGGTAGATTGAGTAGTTTGTGCGCGTATAAATGTTTGGCGAAACGCATTATCCCATTTGTCTGTCATGCTGCGCCCGCCGCAGTATCTCGCGTGCTGCACTAACTATCTCGTTAAGTGAAGCGAGCGAGATGCTTCGGCAGGCTCAGCATGACCGACGGGTTATTGACGGTAGTCTTAGAAGCTGTTTTAAGTTAGCACAACTAGCTGTCATTGCGAGCGCAGCGAAGCAATCGCACCTGTTAAGCCTAGCTGTTTGGGTGTGATTGCCTCGCTCGCAAGCATAAACGGTTTTTAGATGGGTAGTGATAATTTAAGCAGCTTCATAGAGGATTGATTTACAGAGCACTACCTGGGTAAAAATCATATGCCACCCAAACGAGTAAGCTCACTATCAGCAGGCCGCGCTAAAGCTATCACGGCGCTCATTATCACTGCATGAAGCAGCTGCTTACGGCTGCTCGGCGGCTGGCAGTAGCTGCCGGTCGGCGGGTGCGAGGGCGGTGAGGGCGTATCTTTTCTGGTTGGTGATATTCATTTCGTCCAGAATATCGACCATGTCGCTGTACTTCGCTCGCGGGCCGGCCTTGATGAGCACTATCGGCGCAGGCTGCTGCTGGCCCCGTGCCAGCAGGGCTTGCCGAATGCCTTGCGGGCCAAAATTGGTAGTGTGCAGCGCGGGCACCGGTACGCTGGGGTCGCCGGGCGCACTCAGGCCGAAGTAATAGTAAACCTGGTGCCCCCCGCCGAGCACGATGGTCATGGCGCTGGACTGGCGGATCGGCGTCTCGGTATCGCCCGGTTTCGGTTTCACCGGCATCGTGAGCTGCATCACGTTGGGCTTGGCGAAGGTGGTCGTCAGCATAAAGAACGTGAGCAGCAGGAAGGCCAGGTCCACCATCGGCGTCATGTCGAGGCGGAAGCTGCGCTTGCGGGCGCGGGGTTTCTTGCCGGTTTTGGGGGCGGCGGGTTCGAGGGCAGCCATGCTAGAAAAATTTGGGAGTGAGGCCGCTACCCGCGTCGCCACTTAGCGACGCTACCTGAAGCGGCGGCTACTCTCCCGATGCCCGGCCCCTAAAAATTCCACACCCCGCCCGGCGTGAGGCAGGCGTGCAGCGGCACGTCGGTGGGTAGCACGTCGGCCAGGGCGGCTACCGGCTCGTCGTCCAGGATGGTCACGCCGATGAAGAGCGTCCCGGGCCGGCACTCGGCCAGAAACCGGTCGTAGAACCCCCCGCCGTAGCCTACGCGCTGGCCCTGCCGGTCGCAGGCCAGCAGCGGCACCAGTACCGCGTCGAGCTGCGCGGGCACGACCTCCGTCGCCGGGTCGGCCAGCGGCTCCGGGATGCCCCAGCGGCTGGGGAGCAGCGGCGTATCGGGCGTCAAGGCGTAGTGTTTCAGGGTAATGCCATCGGGCTGCACCACGGGCGCGGCCAGGCGCGGGGCTGGCGGTCCCGCCCAGATTTGCCGGATTATCGGCCCGGTATCGGGCTCGTTTTTCCTGGCTAAGGGTAGAAAAGTGTGCAGCCAGCGCCACTGCGCCACCGGAAAATACTGAAACAGGTGGGCGGCCAGCTGCTGGCTACGCTGGGCCACCTCGGCGTGGGTGAGCGCTTGGCGGCGAGCGAGCGCGGCGCGGCGTAGGTCGTTCTTAGTGAGCATGAGCGGGGCGATAACTTACTGGCAGGCGCTAAGCTTACGCTCGACCAGGGCCTGCTTTTTCTCGTCCCAGCGGTAGCAGTGCCGAGCTACGGCCACCAGCTTATTCTGCACTACTTTGTACTCAGCCGCCGTTACCGAGGTGCCGGCGCAGCAGGAGTTGCGCTCGTATACGCGCTTCTTTTTCGTGTCGAATTCGAGCGATACGCCCGTAAAGCCGCTGTTCACGAATTGCCGCCGGACCGGGTCGTATAAAAAATACAGGCTCGACGTATTCGGCCCCGCGTAGCTGCTTTCGAAAATGGAAAAATCGGGTAGGCCGTCGAAATTATAATCGCCCACCTCCACGCTGCTGATGCCCCGCGACTGGCAATCCACGGCCAGCTGCTGCACCAGGCGATTGGTTTTCTTAGCTACCACCTGCACCGCGACCACGCGGCTGGCCGCCTCCCCCGACTGGCCGGCGAGTTGAACTCTGAAGTAGCTGTCCTTGAGCGCAGCCACTTGCAACAGCTTATCGCTAGCGGTGGCAGTGAGTATCATCGGCAGGCTCTTACCGGTAGCCAGATTGTGCCAGGTGCCCGCCAGCTGCCCCGCGCCCGTGCCAAAGGCCGGTATCGTGAGCGTCGCGGCGGGCTTGCCCTGCGCGTCTTTCTCCGTGAGTGTGAGCGTTCCCCGCGTGAGCTGGCCCTTGAGGCCGATGGGCGTTCCAAACCTGGAGTAGAGATACACGCCGCTGACCGGGCCTTCGGTCAGGTCGTCCACGGCTAGCTGCACGGGAGTACTGCCCACCGTTCCGCCGTAGCTGGCCTGACCGAAGGCGGTGAAGGCGCTGCTACTCAGCAGCGTAAGCATCGCGCAAAAGCGATAGCGCATATAAAATTCAGTAAATTAATCCTGGGCCGTAACGTAAAAGCTAAGCTTGGGCTGCATGCCCGCCAGTACCGCGCCCGCCGAAAGCCGCTCCCAACTGGCCTGGCTGGCCGCACGGTAGTAAATGTCGTTATCGGCGTAGCCGATGCCCGCCGAAAAGGCCAGGCCGTTATGCACGGTAGTGGCATTGGCCCCGGCCACCCACTCCAGCGACAAGAAAAAGTCCTCGCTCAGCAGTAGGTTGTCGGGCGTGAGGTCGACCACGATGGGACCGCGGGCAACTGCCGAATGCACAAGCACTTCGCGGCGCAACAGCTTCTCGTTGGTGGGGCGGCCCTTGGCGTCGAGGCGGTAGAGGTTCACCCGCAGCGTGACGTCGCCCGCCCGGTTGTAGGCCACGTTGAAATTGGCTTGCAGCACCTTAGTCGGCTTGCGCTTGACGTAGATAACCGTGCCGACTTCGGCGCCCCGGTCCTTGGCGTCGAGGCTGAGCGTCGTGCTTTCGGAGGTGCCGGCAAAGCCCAGCGTGCGGGCGCGCCAGGCGCGGCTTTTACCCTGCACCCTCACCTCGGCCAGCGCCACTGCCGCCGGGCTCAGCGCCAGGTTGGGCTGGCTTTGCAGCTGCCGCAGCGTGAGCAGTTGCGGCCGGTAGCCCAAGTACGATACGCGCACCGTATCGGCCGCCAGCTTTTCCTGGAAGGCCAGCCCGTACAACCCCTGCTCGTTGCTGACGGTACCCAGCGCCTTGCCCACCACGCCGATATTCACAAACGGCAGCGGCTGGCCGGTGCGGGCATCCGTCACGCGCCCGCTGATGGGCTGGGCCAGCGCGGTGGTAGCGGAGGATAGGAGCAGGCAAAAGGCTAGAAGCACGGAACGAAGCATAGCCACAAAGAAAGAGCCCAGCGCCGGGGTAGCGCTGGGCTCGGGTAGATGCAAAACGGGAATAGGATATGCTGAATGTCGCCGATTACTCCTTAATAATTCTACCAAAAACTGGCAATAAGTACAATCACTCCAACAACCGCTACCCCTGGTAATACCATATTTGCCAGCGCCCGACCGACCTCAAAGCGCTGGATGATCATTACCCCCTTGATCAAAATGATAAAAGCCCAAATGCTCAGCCCTAGCTGCGCAAGACTGCAGCCGGTTAGCAGCGCGTCAGTGAGCAGCGAGTTGCTTACTGATGCGCCGTCGAATAGATACAGTATTGGGACTGAGAAAAGAAGAGTGGCAATAGTAGGTATCAGCGCCCAGCCAAGTACAATTTTGAATTGATGGGTAGAGGCTTTGCCACCCAGCCAGCCACCGACTAAGCTCATTGCCCACGAGTAAGCCGTGTACGTTATAATGCCCGAAATACTGCCGCCGATTACCGCAAATAGCAGCGCAGCTGAGGCTCCCGTTTTGCTGGGGGCGCCCGCTGCGGCGCGTGATACGGCCCGAGCTATGCCACCTAGTACGAAGAGCAAGGATACGTGCTCGTCAATAGAATTAGCAACTAAGTAAGTTAAAGTTGCCTGCGGTTCAGTCCATATTTTCCGCAGCAGAGTAGTTCTATTGATACCACCCTTATTAGGTGCTGAGTAGGGTAAGATCTCGTGCATAAAGCTCAGTTTAAGCTACGAATGTAGGTGGTATACTTGGCCGTGAAAAGCTTTCAATTTATGCTATTACCTGTTTGCCGACCTAGCCAGTCACCTACCCCTCCTGCACCACCGCAAATTTCAGTGCCAGCGGCTCGAAACAAGTCAGTAGCTGCTCGATAAAGCCCGGGTTATTCAGCAGAATACTGAGCACGTTATCCGTGCGCTCCTGTAAGCCGCCGCCGGGGAAAAGCTTGTCCTTAAGCGCCGTAAGCTGGGCGTAGGCCGTTTCGTGCTTGGCCTCGGCGGCTTTGCTGAGGCGCTTTTCGAGGCCAGCCAGGCTACCGGCGGCCTTCTGGGCCTCGGCAGCGACTGATTTTACCAGCGTGGGGTCGAGACGCTGGGCCAGGGCCTGCACCTGCTCGTAGGCGGCGGCCAGCGCCTGTTGCTGGGCAGCCAGGCTGATTTCCTCCTGCCCCAGCTGCGCGCCGACCTGCTTTTTCAGCTCCGCCAGCGGCTTGAAGATGTCGAGCGGGCTCAGGCCCATTTTGGCGAGCTTGCCAGCGTTGGCGCGGCTCAGGTACAGGGCCGAGTTGCGGGGCAGTACGATGGGGTAGGGTACGCCCAGCGCCGCGAACACATCTT
This sequence comes from uncultured Hymenobacter sp., assembly GCA_913776615.1. Classification (GTDB taxonomy): domain Bacteria; phylum Bacteroidota; class Bacteroidia; order Cytophagales; family Hymenobacteraceae; genus Hymenobacter. The sequence continues at coordinate 25,472 of CAJYPK010000010.1, read as the reverse complement.
TAAGCTGAAACCAATAGGCCACTTCGGCCCCGCCGCCGATGTAGGCGAGGTTAGGCAGCAGGATTTCCTGGTACACCGGGCGCAGCACCACGTTGGGGCTAAAGCGCTCGGGCTCTGCGGCGGCCAGGGCCAGCAGTTCGGCCTGCGAGTGGCAGCGGGCCGTGCCGCGTACCGTTACCTGGGTGCAGTCGGCACCGGGGGCGGCGTCGGGCTCCAGCCGCTCGCGCTTGCCGGCGTCGGTGATGAAAAACAGGTTGAGCGGGCGCGAGTACACCTGCGGCTTGTAGTCAGCGGCCGTGAGGCGGGCGTTGGTAGCCTGCACCGCCTGGTTGGAAAACTGCTCCTTTATCTCCTTTTCCAACAGCGGCTTGAGTGCCTGCTTTAGTGCCGGCCGATCGGCGTCGAGGCACACGAGCCCGTACTCGCCGAAGAGGCTGGTAGCCAGCCGGCGCGTGGCCTCGCTCAGCGTGGCGCTGCCGGTGTAGGCGTCGCGGAAGGCGGCGGGTACCTCGGCGGGTAGCTGGCTCAGCAGCTCTTCGTCGAGGCCGGTGAGGGCCAGCCGGCCCACGGGGCCGCCCAGACCCGCCGCGCCGCCCGGCCCGGCCCAACTGTACGTTTTGCCGAAGAGCGGGAAGCTGTTGATTTCGGCAAAGTCGTGGTCCTCGGTAGCCAGCCAGTACACCGGCACGAAATCGTACTGCGGGTAGGCAGCCTTCAGCTCCTGACTCAGCTTGATGGCCGAGACGATCTTGAAGACGAAGTACAGCGGCCCGGTGAACAGGTTGAGCTGGTGCCCGGTGGTAATGGTAAACGTCGTGTCGCGGGCCAACAGGTCGAGATTGGCGGCCACGGCGGGCGGTACCTCGGAGCCCAGCTCGGCGTACTGGGCGCGCAGGTCGGCCACGAGTAGCTGGCGGGCCTCGGCCGAGTAGCTGGCTTGCTTTTCCGCAATCTGGGCGGGGAAAGCGGCGAGCTCGGGCCGGCGATTATAGAAAGGGGTTAGCGCCGGTGCATCGGCGATATAGTCGGTTAGCAGGCCCGAAAACGCGCCGGTGGCGGCGTAGGGCAGGGTAATACAGTCGGCAGCAGCCATGAGCGCGGGGAAAAGTGAGCGCGGAATTCAGGGCAAAACCCGGCTGGGCGGGAAAGGTTGGAAACCGTTTCTACCCGACGCTACTAAAACGTCGGTCATGCTGAGCCTGCGAAGCATCTTATCACATTTGAACGGCTTGTTCTACCGTGATAAGATGCTTCGCAGGCTCAGCATGACAGACGCTTTGGTAGAGTCGGTTACTTAGCGCACTACTTCGCCGTACAGGTCGAAGTCGCTGGCTCCCGTGATGTGGACATTGGCAAAGCTGCCCTGCGGAATGTGCAGGTCGTTGGTAGCCAGCACCAACACCTCGTTGTCCACCTCGGGCGAGTCGAACTCGGTGCGGCCCACGTAGTAGCCGCCCTCCAGCCGGTCGAAAAGTACTTTGTACGTCTGCCCCACGCGCGACTCGTTGTAATCCAACGAAATCTGCTGCTGAATTTCCATGATGCGGTCGGCCCGCTCCTGCTTCACCTCGGCCGGCACGTCGTCGGGCAGGGTGTGCGAGTGGGTATTTTCCTCGTGCGAGTAGGTGAAGATACCCAGCCGCTCAAACTTCGATTCCTGCACAAACTCGCACAGCTCCTCGAAATCAGCTTCCGTCTCGCCGGGGTGGCCCGCGATGAGCGTGGTGCGCAGCGCAATGCCCGGCACCCGGTCGCGAATCTCGCGCACCAGCTCCTTGGTACGGCGGCTCGTGATGCCCCGGCGCATGGTTTTCAGCATGTTGTCCGAAATGTGCTGCAAGGGCATGTCGAGGTAGCGGCAGATGTTCGGGCGTTCGCGCATCACGTCCAGCGCCGCCAGCGGGAACTGCGAGGGGTAGGCGTATTGCAGGCGGATCCAGTCGAGGCCGGGCACGTCGGAGAGGCGCTCCAGCAGCTCGGGCAGCTTGCGCTCGCCGTAGGCTTGCAGGCCGTAGTAGGTGAGGTCTTGGGCAATGAGAATCAGCTCCTTGGTGCCCATGCCCACCAGGCGCTTGGCCTCGGTCACGAGGTCGTCCATGGGGCGGTCAACGTGCTTGCCGCGCATCAGGGGGATGGCGCAAAACGAGCACGGGCGGTTGCAGCCCTCGGCAATTTTAAAGTAGGCGTAGTGCTTGGGCGTGGTAAGCAGGCGCTCGCCCACTAGCTCCTTCTTGTAGTCGGCCTCCAGCACTTTCAGCATCTGGGGCAGCTCCAGGGTGCCGAAGTAGGCATCGACCTGCGGAATCTCCTCCTCCAGCTCATCCTTGTAGCGCTGTGAGAGGCAGCCCGTCACGTACAGCTTTTCGAGCTTGCCGGCTTCCTTTTCGTCGGCGTAGCGCAGAATGGTGTCGATGCTCTCCTGCTTGGCGTTGTCGATAAAGCCACAGGTATTGATAATGACAATGTTGGCGTCCGACTTCTTGGCTTCGTGGGTCACCTGGAAGTCGTTGGCCCGCAGCTGGCCCATCAGCACCTCGCTATCGACGAGGTTCTTGGAGCAGCCCAGGGTTATAACGTTGACCTTGTTTTGTTTAAGAGTTCTAACTTTCACGACCGCAGATTTAACTGATTTAACGGATTTCGCGGATACGCCCGCCGGCCTTCGGCGGCGGGCTGACTAGGCGAATAGTAGGGGTATAGTTTTTTCGGGCTTCTGGCTGGCTTAATTGACTTAAGAGCAGGCAGAAGCCGGGCAACACGGCTTAGTAGATTAGGGTTTCCGCGGGCGGCTTGGGGTTAGCCGCTGAGGTAGCTACATCGCTTCGAACTGGCGCAGGAAGCGCACGTCGTTTTCCGTGAACAGGCGCAGGTCTTTGATCTGGTACTTGAGCATGGTGATGCGCTCGATGCCCATGCCCCAGGCGTAGCCGGTGTATTTTTCCGAGTCGATGCCGCAGTTGTCCAGCACGTTGGGGTCCACCATGCCACTGCCGCCGATTTCGACCCAGCCGCTGCCCTTGCAGATGTTGCAGCCCGCGCCCTTGCAGATGAGGCAGGTGATGTCAATCTCGGCGCTGGGCTCGGTGAAGGGGAAATAGCTGGGGCGGAAGCGGATGTTGATATCCTCGCCAAACATCTCCCGCACGAAGTAGTAGATCGTCTGCTTGAGGTCGGCAAAGCTCACGTTCTCATCAATGTACAGGCCCTCAATCTGGTGAAAGAGCATGTGCGCCCGCGCCGAAATCGCCTCGTTGCGGTACACGCGCCCCGGCATCACGCGGCGAATGGGCAGCGGCTCGTTTTCCATCACCCGCACTTGCACGGTACTGGTGTGGGTTCGCAAGAGGTGAGATGGTGAGGTGGTGACATGGTGAGTTTTTTCCTCTCCCTCCTTACCCACTAGTTCACTACTCACCTTTTCACCACTCACTGGTTCACCACTCACTATCTCACCGATAAAGAAGGTATCCTGCATGTCCCGGGCCGGGTGGTTCTCGGGGAAGTTGAGGGCCGTGAAGTTGTGCCAGTCGTCCTCGATTTCCGGGCCTTCGGCCACCGCGAAGCCGATGCGGGCGAAGATGCGCAGCATCTGCTCGCGCACGAGATTGAGCGGGTGGCGGGTGCCCAGGGCGTGGGGCACGGTGGGCAGCGTGTAGTCGAAGGTAGCGTCGGCGGGCTGGTTGGCGCTGGCTTCTTCGAGGGCGGCCTGGGCCTCGTCGAAGCGGGCCTGGGCCTGCTGCTTGAGACCGTTGAGCTGCTGGCCCACGGCGCGCTTCTGCTCGTTGGGCACAGTTTTGAGCTGGTCGAAGAGGTCGGCCAGGCGGCCTTTGCGGCCCAGGTAGAGAAGGCGAAACTGGTCGAGGGCGGCGGCGGTGCTAACGTCGGCGGCGGCCACCTCGGCGGCGAGGGCCGAAATAGATTCCTGCATGATACTCACAAAGGTACGGCAGCCGGCAAGCCGGTGTAAAACCCAGTTGCGCACCGGCGAGCAAGAAAAATTATTTTCCTGAAAATGAGCTACTTGTTCGAGCGGTAAAAATAATCCCGGCTGGTATCGCCAGCGAGTTTTCAAAACCTGGCACCGGCTTTGCAAAAGCTCTTTCAGCTTTAAACCTCTTCCCATCCTTTTCCTTACTGCCCCATGCTACGCCGTTTTCTACTCCCGCTGCTCGGTATTGCCCTCCTCGCTACCGAGGCCGCTTCGGCCCAGACCACGCCCGCCGCGAAGCCGGCCAGCGCTTACAACCGCCCCGCCGCTCGCACCGGCCGCACCCTCACCGCCCGCGAAAAGCGCGCCGCCGAAGCGGCTGCCAAAGCCCAGGCCGCTGCCGCCGCCAAGCAAGCCGCCGCCGAGGCTACTGCCAGCGCCACGGCCTGGAGCGGCTGGAGCAACGAGCCCCTGCAAGCCATCGAAGTAGGCAACGGCCAGCACCGCCCCTCCATGAACGTATCGGCGGCCCCCGGCGTGCCCCTCAACCAGGTGGGCCACGGCGTATCGACCGACTACAACGGCCGGCCCCTCTACCGCGAGGCCAGCACTACGCTTTCCAGCGCCCGCTAGCCCGAGCTACTTTTCTCTCTTTTTTCTGCCAGCCGAAGCGGCCACGAAAGCAAGCCTTTCGTGGCCGCTTTGCGTAGAAGCCGGGTCAGGCCGCCCCATGAACTAGGCGGCTTATTTTCTATTAACTCATTCTTTTGCAAGCTTCATGCTCTCGCTTCGTACCTCCCGCCTGCCCCTGCTGGGGCTAGCCCTGCTGGCCCTTGGGGCCGCGCCGCAGGTGGCCCCGGCCCAAACCACGCCGGCCTCTAAGGCTACCCGCAAGCCCGCCCCGCGCATGGTGCCCAATACCTCGCCCGCCGCCCGCGCCGCCGACCCGCTGCGCGGCACCAACAACAACGGCCAGGGCAACAACGTGTACGCCGCCCCCGGCGAGCCGGTCAACGTCCAGGATAACGGGAAAAACACGCCCTCCTACGACGGCCCGGCCCCCAAAGGCGAGGCCCGTACCCGCACCACGCTGGCCCGGCCCAAGTAGCATCAAAAAGCCCCGTGGAATTGCTTTCACGGGGCTTTTTGATGCTACTTGGGCCGGCTACTCTGCCGCCTGGTAATAGAGCGTGCTGCAATTTTCGGGACGCAGTACGAGCTCGGCGGCGGCGCGCACGTCGGCGGGCGTTACGGCTTGCAGCAGGGCGGGCTCCTCGTTGACGAGGTTGGCGTTGCCGAGCAGCTTGCCGATGGCCAGCGCCAGGGCGCGGTTCAGGAGTTCGATTTCACCGAACACCAGGCCGGCTTCGGCTTGGTTTTTAACCTTTTGCAATTCTTCGGCGGGTACGTCTTCGCGCAGTAGCTCGGCTACTACGGCTTCGACGGCGTGGTCGGCTTCTTCGAGGGCCACGCCGGCGTTGAGTTTGCCGCTCACCACGAGCAGGCCGGGGTCGAGGGCGCCGGTTACGGAGGCCGAGATGTTGTTGAACAGCTGTAATTCCTTCACCAGGCGCTGGTGCAGGCGGCTCGACTTGCCCCGGCCCAGCACGTCGCTGAGCAAATCGACGGCGTGGTAGCGCGGGTCGAGGCGGGCGGGCATGTGCCAGGCCTTGTAGAGCGCCGAGAGGGGCACGGGCGCCACGGCCGTAGCGCGGCGGGCCTCGGTCTGGGTGGGCTCCTGGGGCAGCTGGCGCTCGTAGCGCGGGCCACCCGCGATGGGGCCAAACCACTTCTCAGCCAGGCGCTTTACCTCCGCAAAAGCCACGGCCCCGGCCACCACTAAGATGGCGTTCTGAGGCGCGTAGTGCTGGCGGAAAAAGGCCCGCACATCGGCCATCTCGGCGTCTTCGATGTGGCTGATTTCTTTACCGATGGTATTCCACTGGTAAGGGTGGGTTTTGTAGGCCAGCGGCTTGAGCTTCAGCCAGACGTCGCCGTAGGGCTGGTTGAGGTAGTTCTGCTTGAATTCTTCCACTACCACCTTGCGCTGCACATCGAGGCCGTTTTCGGAGAACGCCAGGTCGAGCATCCGGTCGCTTTCGAGCCAGAAGCCGGTTTCGATGTTGGCGGCGGGCAGCGAGAGGTAGTAGTTGGTAATGTCCTGCGAGGTGAAGGCATTGTTTTCGCCGCCCACTTTCTGCAAGGGCTCGTCGTAGCTCGGGATGTTGACCGAGCCGCTGAACATCAAATGCTCAAACAAGTGCGCAAAGCCCGTTTTGTCGGGGCGCTCGTCGCGCGAGCCTACGTCGTACAAGACGTTGAGCACGGCCAGCGGCGTGGTAAAGTCCTCGTGCACGAGGCAGCGCAGGCCGTTGGGAAGGGTAAATTCTTGGTAGTGAATCATGAGGGAGGGCGCGCCATTCGGACGGCGCAGGAAAACAAACTTAACAGGACAGCCCGCAAAAAAGTGTGCTCCACTGGCAGTAGTTTGCCGATTGTACCAAATACCACGTACCGATGACGAGTCTTTGACTAAGCTACAAGGTGGCGCGCACGCCCAGCAGCCAGGTGCGGGCTACTGGGTAGGCACTGGCATCAAGGCCAGCCAGGGCGCCGGCGGCCCCGCCGCTGCCTATATTGGGGTCGAAGCCGCGATAGCCGCTTATTACCAGTAAGTTGTTGCCGCCTAGCCAAATGGTAAACGGATGCGGGCTGTAGGCCCGCACCTTGTAGCCAAGCCGGAGTGAAGCCAGCCGGGCGTGGCTGCCCGCCTGCAAATAGTACGAGCTGCCCGGCACGGGCGCGGGCAGGCCCGCACCGGGTACGCCGGCGGCGGGGCGGGCGGGCGTCCAGCGGTCGAGTACCCGGGTGGAGGCGTTGGTACCCCCCGCAGGGCTGTCGAGGTGCAGAAGGCTGGTGCTTAGTACCTGGTAGCCCAGCAAGGCGTCGAGCTGGCTGGTCAGGTACCAGCGCTTGTAGTGCATATCCTGGGCCAGGCTGAGTAGCACGCGGGGCAGGCCCGCACCCAGGGGCTGGGCATCTTGAAGACTGATGGTACCATCGCCGTTAGCATCCTGGTAACGGGCGCGGCCAGTGGTGGCATCTGCGCCCAGGTAGCGCAGGCCCTGAAAGTTGCCCAGCGGCTGGCCGTCGGCGAGGCGCTGGCCCAGCAGGTTGAGCGGGTAGGTATAGGAGCTCTCGTAGCGGCTTTGCTGCCAAGCCGCCACCAGCGTAGTGGTGCTATGAAAATCTTCCTCCGCAAACGTGCCGCTCACGGTCAACTCCAGGCCCCGGCTCCGCACCTGGTACTCGGCGGTGAGGATGGTGGGAAAAGGGCTACCGGCTGCCAACAAGGGCATAGCCAGGCGCTGGTAGGCCATCAGGTCGATAGTAAAGCGCGATACCCAGCCCACGCCCAGGCCGGCCTCCAGGGTGCGCAGCTTCTCTAGCCCGACAGGCCTAGGAAAAGTAGCCGTGGGCTGGCTGAAGGCGTAGGCATTGCCACTATTGACGGAGCGCCCCCAGCTCACCCTTAGGTCCAGGCGGGAGAGTTTATAAGCCTTTAGCCATGCTTCTTTTCGCAGGTGCCAGCTGGCCTGGCCGGCATAGGTGGGCTGCCAGTAGGTGCCAGCCAGCCGCGAGCCGTTGTTGTCGAGCCGCAGGCTGCCTTGTATCTCGTAGCGCCCGGCGTAGGTGTAGCCAGTCTGTAGGGCCGCGCCCCGCAGGCCGGTGCGCAGGTAGGAGGAGCTGCTAACTAGTAGAGATTGCGCCGAACTGACCAGGGTAGTGGCCCGGTCGTCGTAGATGTCCTGCCAGTGAACTGCTAAACGGCCCGTAAGGTCGTGATGCTCACCTAAGGTACGGGTAAAGTTGAGCGCACCGCCCAGCGTAAGCTGCCAAAACTGGTAGTCGAGCCGCTCGTCGGCGTAGCGAGCAGGGTTGGGGTAGTTGGGCAGATGCTGGGTCTGTCGCAGGTTGTTTTGCTCCCAGTGCCCCAGCAGGCTGGCTTCGAGGTACGGCGACAGTCGGCACTGCAGGGCCAGGCCGGCTAATAGCTGCCGCTGGCGGGGCTCGCGCACTTCTTCCAGGGCCTGGCGTACGGGATTAGCGGCAGCATCGACCGATTGGGTTAATTGGCCGTCGGGGGTATAGGGTACGTTGGTGGGTTGGGCCGCGAGCATATGTTGAACCAGGTCTTCGGCGGCGAGGCGGGCGCTGGTCTGGGCCAGGGCCAGGTGCGCGGAGAGTGTGAGCTTGGGCGAGAGCCAGTTGAGCTGTTGCTCGGCGTTGGCCCGCAGGGCGTAGCGTTGCAGCCAGGAATTGAGTACGATCCCGTTCTGGCGCAGGTAGTCGGCAGCCACGTAGTAGCGGGAGTTGGTGCGCCCACCGCTCAGGCTGAGGTGGTGCTCCTGCACGGCAGCGGTGCGCAGCAGCTCGCTTTGCCAGTCGGTACCCGCGCCCAGGGTCGCCAACTGGGCCGGCGAATAGGGAGCTGGCCGGCCCTGATTGGCGGCGGCCTCGTTCAGCAACTCGCCGTACTGGCGGGCATCGAGTAAGGCGTAGCGCTGGCGGGCCTGCTGCACCCCGCCGTAGCCAGCGTAGCTTACGCGCAGCATACGGCCGAACTCGCCCGCTTTAGTAGTGATGTTCAGCACCCCATTTTGCCCCTGTGCCCCGTAGCGCGCCGTTTCGAGTGGTCCTTTCAGAATGGTAATCGACTGAATATCCTCCAGCGGCAAGCCCAGCAGGGGGTTCAGCTCGGCGGGCTCGCTGGCCCCAGCCGGCCCGGCCCAGTCCGCCGTAGCGCCCATATTTTGAAATACAGGTACACCATCGACCACGTACAGCGGTTGTGGGTTGCCAGCCAGCCCGCTGGCCCCCCGAATGCGTACCACGGCCAGCGCCCCCGGGGCACCCGAGTAGGGAGTGGCCTGCACACCCGCCACCCGGCTCAGGACCGGCTGAAAGGTAGGATGGCCTACAAGTGGCAAGTTCTCAATAGTTATTAATTTGACGGGAACACCCCCACACCCAAAGCCGCTGCGCTGGCTCGATAAATAACCCGTCACGATAACCGGCGGCAGCGTATCGCCGCAGCCGATGGGCACTTGCAGGCGCTCGGGCTCCTGCGCCCGAGTAGCGGGCAGGCTGGCGGCGAATAGACAAATCAGGAGTAAAAGACGGAGCATAGCACGCGGATCAAGAGACTGCCGCGCCAACTGGCGGCGTGCCCAAGCCGATGCCACTGCCAGCCGTTTTTACCAGGGGTGTTCAAAATAAAAAAGGACGGTGCGCCGCGCTGCCGCGCGGGGCTAGGTACCCCGCCGCCCGCCGCTACCTTTGCCTTCCCCTAACCTGCTCCGCCCCCACCATGACTTTCGACCGCAAACACTACCCCAACGACTTGCTGCTGCGCCTCTACCGCGAGCTGTTGAAGCCGCGCCTGATTGAGGAAAAAATGCTCATTCTGTTGCGCCAGGGCAAGGTAAGTAAGTGGTTTTCGGGCATTGGGCAGGAAGCCATCTCGGTGGGTAGTACGCTGGCGCTTAACCCGGACGAGTACATCTTGCCGCTGCACCGCAACCTGGGCGTGTTTACGGGGCGCGGGGTGCCGCTGGGGCGGCTCTTTGCCCAGTGGCAGGGCAAGGCTACCGGCTACACCAAGGGCCGCGACCGCTCGTTTCACTTTGGTACCAACGAGCACCACATCGTGGGCATGATTTCGCACCTCGGCCCGCAGCTGGCCGTGGCCGACGGCATCGCGCTGGCCGATTTGCTCGATAAGAAGCCTCGCGTCACGCTCACCTACTCCGGCGACGGCGGGGCCAGCGAGGGCGACTTCCACGAGGCGCTCAACGTGGCGGCGGTGTGGCAGCTACCCGTCATTTTTCTGGTCGAAAACAACGGCTACGGTCTCAGTACGCCGTCCAACGAGCAGTTCCGCTGCAAGTCGTTTGTCGATAAAGGCCCCGCCTACGGCATGGAAGCCGTGCAAATCGACGGCAACAACGTGCTGGAAGTGTATGATAAAATCCGCACCCTGGCCGAAGACCTGCGCCAACATCCCCGCCCGGTGCTGGTAGAGGCGCTCACCTTCCGCATGCGCGGCCACGAGGAAGCCAGCGGCACCAAGTACGTGCCCACCGAGCTGATGCAGGAGTGGGCCACCAAAGACCCCGTCGAAAACTACGAGCGCTGGCTGATTGCCGAAGGCATCCTCAGCGAAACCGCCCGCGTGCAGCTGCGCGAAAGCATCAAACAGGAAATCGACAAAGGCTGGCAGGAAACCGAAGCCGCCCCCGCCCCGGTCGCCGACGCCGGCCGCGAGCTGGCCGATATGTACGCCCCCCAGGGGGGAGTTATGAGTGCTGAGTTAGAAGTTATGAGTTCGTCTACTAATACTAATGCGGATTCAGCCCAACTCATAACTTCTAACTCAGAACTCATAACTAGAGAGCTGCGCTTCATCGACGCCATTTCGGACGGCCTGCGCCAGAGCATGACGCGCTTTCCCGGGCTGGTGCTCATGGGGCAGGATATTGCCGAGTACGGCGGGGTATTCAAGATTACCGAGGGCTTCGTGGCCGAGTTTGGCAAGGCGCGGGTGCGCAATACGCCGCTCTGCGAGTCGGCCATCGTGGGCGCGGGGCTGGGGCTGAGCATCCGGGGCAAGAAGGCGATGGTCGAGATGCAGTTTGCCGACTTCGTGAGCTGCGGCTTCAATCAGATTGTCAACAACCTAGCTAAGAGCTACTACCGCTGGGGGCAGAATGCCGACGTGGTAGTGCGCATGCCCACCGGCGCGGGCACGGCCGCCGGCCCCTTCCACTCGCAAAGCACCGAGGCGTGGTTTACTCACGTGCCGGGCCTGAAAGTGGTGTACCCCAGCAATCCGCACGACGCCAAGGGCCTGCTCTGCGCCGCCTTTGAAGACCCCAACCCGGTGCTGTACTTCGAACACAAGCTGCTCTACCGCTCGCTCAGCGGACCGGTGCCCGAGGCGTACTACACTACGCCCATCGGCCAGGCGGCGCTGGCCCAGGAAGGTAATGAGCTCAGCATCATCACCTACGGGCTGGGCGTACACTGGGCGCTGGCTGCCTGCCAGGAGCTGGGCGTGCAGGCCGACATCCTCGACCTGCGCACGCTATTGCCCTGGGACAGCGAAGCCGTGGGCCGCTCGGTGCGCAAAACCGGCCGCGTCCTCATCCTGCACGAAGACACCCTGACCGGCGGCATCGGGGCCGAAATTGCGGCCTGGATTGCCGAGAATTGCTTCAGCCAGCTCGATGCGCCCGTGCGCCGGGTGGCGGCCCTCGACACGGCCGTGCCCTTCGCCCCGCAGCTGGAGGCCGACTTCCTGCCCCAGCAGCGCCTGCGCGAACAACTGCGAGCCCTGCGTGACTACTAAGCCCGTGGCGGCAGGAGCGCTAGCTGGTGCGTAGCCGGGCTGCCGCGGACAAGCTAAAGCTTGTCCTACGCTTATCTTTCAGATTGAAAATAATACCCTTGCCGTGAAGGTGTTAAAGAAGCTGCCCCTGCGCGCCACCCTGCTGCCGCTGCTCCTGTTGGGGCTGCTGAGCAGCTGCGCGGTCTACGATACCATTTTTCACCCGCACCGCCTGCCCACGCCTAAAATGGACGCCGCCGCCAAGGCCAAATACAAGGCGGCCGAGAAGGCGCGTCATAAGGGGTTGTCGCTGAAGGCCCCCGAGCCCAGCACCAACGCTACCGACACTGGCGGGGGCGGCACCGACCCGGCCGCGCCCGGCGCGACCTCTGGTAGCACCGACGACAAGAAGAAAACCCTGACGTACGGCGACCTGCCCGAGGGCACCCGCATCAAGTACGACAAGCAGGGGCTGGTCAGGAAAAGCATGCTCGACCGCATGGCCAACAACGGCCACAAGCTGCATCACTACGACACCCGCCCGCTCACTCCGCGCGAGGCCAGCCGCGATAATCGCAAGATTCGCAAGAAAGGCCACACCGACCACCGCAAAGAGGCCGCGCCCCGCGAAAAAGCTCCGCTCGACCCCGCCCTCGACACTGGTCCCGACCCCGGTGCGCCCGCTACCACGCCCAATTCCCCCACCGAAGAAGCTGCCACGGTCAAGAAGAGAGCGCCCAAGTCTAAGCCCATGCCCAGGCCTAAGCTCACGCCCAAACCCAAGGCCACGCCTAAGCCTAGGTCTAAGCCCGCCCGGCCCGAACCTGCGCCCGAACCCGCCCAGCCCAAGAAAAAGGCCGGCAAAAAAGCGCCGGAACCCAAGCCCGATCCCACGCAGCCGGCCCCCGAGCCCGCGCCCACTAAGGCCAAGAAAAAGGCCAGTAAAGTGCCCATTCCCAAGCCCGACCCTACGCAGCCGGCGCCGTAGCCTCCTTGTCGCGCTCTTTTTCCCACCCGCTCATGCTTTGCTCCTTCTTACTCGGCCTGGGGCTACTGACCCCCGCCCAAATCGTACCCACCTCGCCCGGCCAGCAGCGGGCCGCTGCCCGCCAGGCCCAGCGCGAGGCCCGGCGTACCGAGTCGCCCTACCAGGATAGCCATCTGGCGACCGCGCACCAGGCCGTGCGCCGGGGCCGGAGCGAGCGCCCCACGCACGTGGCCGACGAGCCGCGTTTCGGTCGCGATGGCCGCCCGCACGTCACGGAGCCCAAGTTTCCGGGCCTGCGCCGCCGGCCCAAAACCGAACCCAACCCCTGAGTAGTTGGTTAACCAACCTAACTCGCCGCGCCGGCTGGCCGCTGGCTGAGTCATCTTACTGAGCTTCACCTAATACCCTCAACTATGGCTACCCCCTGGATTCCGCTTACCGAGCCCGAGCAGCTGCGCACCATCGTGCAGGAGTCGCACGAGCATCCGGTGCTCATTTTTAAGCACAGCACTACCTGCTCCATCAGTGCGGCGGCCAAGGCCAAGGTCGAGCGCCAGTGGCCCGAGGCCTCGCTGCCCGCCGATGCTGCCATCTACTACCTCGACCTGCTGCGCTACCGTCCCCTCTCGGGGCAGATTGCCAGCGAGTTTGGCGTCGAGCACCAGTCGCCGCAATTGCTGCTCATCCAGGATGGCCAGGTGCGCTACCACGCTTCGCACATGGGCATCCGGCTCAGCGAAGCCGGTGAGGCCGTAGCAGCTAAGTAGCATCCGGTTTTGCGCACTAAAAAGCCCTCGCATCGGTCGATGCGAGGGCTTTTTAGTGCGCTGGATTTTAGAAAACGGGTGGCTGGGCCAGCGGGACTACATCTTCATGCCCGCGTCTTTGTTCGCCATGCTGAGGTGACCTTCCACCACGGGCAGCGTGGTGGTGATAAAGCCTTGCAGGGCCGTGTTTTTGGTCATTTGCTGGTGGGCGGCCATCGTATTAGCCGTTTTCTGGTGGTCGGCCACCATCTGCTTGAGGTATTTGTCTTCAAAAGCCTTACCCGTCAGCTTCTGAAATTCGGGGGCCATAGCCTTATGCTCGGCGTCCATGTCGGTGGGTAGCGTTACCCCGGCCTTGGCGGCGATGGGCTTCAGGTTGGCCGTGCTCTTGGTGTGGTCGGCTATCATCTGGTTGGCAAAGGTCTGGGTCATGCCCGTTACGCCTTTGGCCAGGGCCATCTTGCTGAGCTGAATCTCATTCTGGTCGGAGTGCGCGGCCGATTTCATGAATTCGGCGTCGTCGGCGTGAGGAGCGGTGGGGCCATTGGGGTCGGCTTTACCGGTGCTCATGGGGGCAGCGGCCATTGCGCTGCTATCGGTAGTGGCGGGCGTAGACGTAGTAGCGGTGGCCGACGAGTCGCCGGTTGCGGTGGAGGTGCCGGTGGTAGTCGAGCTGGCCGTGTCGGTGCTGGAACTGCACGAGCTGAGGGCTAGCAGGCAGGCAGCCAGGGCGGGCAGAGTGGAGCGAAGCATAGTCTTGTGGAAAAGGGGTAAAGAGTGAGAGCCTTGATTACGAGTGTCTTATCTAAAAGTTTGGCCTTTTCGTGAGGCCCTTTACAACGGCCTGACTACCAATTCAGCTTTTGTAGCAGCTGTTCAGCCAATCTACAGAAATTTTTTGCCGGGGCATTAAACCCGGGGGCCGGCTGGGCCTCTTAGCTACCACAACACCCTTTCTTCACCTTTTAATGCCTTGCCCTATGCGTTACCCTACCTCCTTCCGCACCCTGGCCTACGCCGCGCTGGCCAGTAGCCTACTCCTCACGGCGGCCTGCAAGCGCACCGACTCGGTGGCGGCCGACGACGTAACCTCGGCCGAGGATCAGGGCCAGGGTGATGAAGAAAACGCCGCTACCTCCGACCTGGTAGAGGCGGCGTCCCCCCAGGATGCCACCGATACCAATAGCGCCACCGTGGCCGACGCGGCCGAGCTGCGCAGCCTCACCGCCGGTTGCTTTACCCGCACCTACGATGCCAAAACCCGCACGCTGACGCTCGACTTTGGTACCACCAACTGCCTCTGCGCCGACGGCCGCTACCGCCGGGGCAAGATCATCGCCGTGTTCAGCGGCCCCTACCGGCAGGCGGGCGCAGTGGTGACCATCAACTACAACAACTACTTCGTCAACGACAACCAGCACCTCGGCACCCGCACGATTACCAACCTTGGGGCCGGCTCGTTCGACCTGAATGTGCAGAACGCCAGCATTGTTTTCGCTAACAACGGGGGAACTACTGCTTGGTCGTCGCAGCGCCGCTATACCCGCACCGCGGGCTTCGGCACCCGCACCATCCTCGACGATGCCTACAGTATCACCGGCTCGCTCACGGGTACCAACCGCCGCCAGGTTACCTACACGGCCACCATCAAGGACCCGCTCATCAAGAAATTCACGCCCGGCTGCGCCCGGCATTTCGTGGCTGGCACTATTGAGATTACCAGTTCCAAGGCCAGCACTCTACTCCTCAACTACGACCCCAGCGGTACCGCTGCCTGCGACAACATCGCTTCCGTCACGGTGAACGGCCGCACGCGCACGATCTACCTCCGCTGATCGCAGATTTAAGACCGCAGATTTAACGGATTAAACGGATTTCACAGATACGCCCGCTAGCCTGCGGCGGCGGGCTGACTAGCTGGATGCCGCTATTAAAAGAAAGGCTACCCGCAGGGTAGCCTTTCTTTTTTGAGGTCTCTATTGCTGAAGATTAAAAATAAAGGGATAAATTAATTAACTCATCTGTAGTGCTAAGCTTGGGAAGCATCTCCTCACGTTTGGACAAGCCGCGATAACCTGATAAGATGCTTCGCAAGCTCAGCATGACAGACGGCCAGATACTTTGCCCAGCAGAACTCAACCTCATTACCTAACCCATCATCTCGCAACTACCGAGTAACCAAATACGCCTAGATAGTCAGCCCGCCGCCGTAGGCTGGCGGGCGTATCGGCGAAATCCGTTTAATCCGTTAAATCTGCGGTCAGGGCGGTTGCTAGTAGGAGGTCTTCGGGCGTAGTGATTTTGAGATTGCGGTAGTCGCCGTCTACCAATTGCACGGGGTGTAGGTCGTCTACCACGCTAGCATCGTCGGTAAAGGTGGGGAGCTCGGGTAAGCGGTACGCGCGGCGCAGCAGGGCCAGGTCGAAGGTCTGGGGGGTCTGCATGAGGCGCAGGCGGCGGCGGTCGAGGGGCGACGAGCCCGCCGCGCCCAGCATTCGCACCGAGTCTTTGGGTGGTACGGCCGCCGCGGCCGCCCCGTGGCTGGCCGCCGCCTGGTACGTCGCCTCAATCACGGTCAGTGGTACGAGCGGACGCACCCCGTCGTGCACGGCCACCAAGGCCCCCAGCGGCGGCTCGGCCGGCAGCGCCGCCAGCCCGGCCTTCACCGAAGCCCAGCGGCTGGCCCCGCCCGCCACCAGCGTGTGCGGAATAGCGACGTCATATTCGGCACAGAGCTGCTGCCAAAAGGTAATTTGGTCGGCTGGCAGCACTACTACTAGTTGGGCCACCCCCAGCGTCGGATCGGCGAAGCGCCGGAGTGTATGCAGCAGCACCGGCTCCCCGCGCAGCAGCAGAAACTGCTTGGGCCGGTCGGCCCCCATGCGCAGCCCACTACCGCCGGCTACCAACACTGCGTAGCGGGGCAGCGGTGAGGTGGTGAGTTGGTGAACTGGTGAGTTTTCGGGTGATGGGGGAAAGGTGGGCGGCATAGCGGGGCAGGTAAGAAGCTGGCGGAGATTCCGGCCACAAAAATGGCCCGGCTGCCGCAAAGCAACCGGGCCACCCCAGTGGCGCAAACTCACCACCTCACCAGTTCACCATTTCACCTACAGGATGAGCATGGCGTCGCCGAAGGCGAAAAAGCGGTATTTCTCCTTGATGGCTTCCTGATAAGCTTCCATCAGCAGCTTGTAGCCGGCAAAGGCCGAGGCCATCATCACCAGCGTGCTTTCGGGCAGGTGGAAGTTGGTCAGCAGCGAGTTAGCGATTTTAAAGTCGTAGGGCGGGTAAATAAACTTGTCGTTCCAGCCCTGCGTCACCTTGATGCGGCTGCTGGCCGACACCGACGCATCGAGCGCTCGCATGCTGGTGGTGCCGATGGCGCACACCTGGCGCTTGGCGTCAATCGACTTGTTCACTATCTGCACGGCTTCGGGGCCGACGAAGAACTGCTCCGAGTCCATCTTGTGCTTGGTGAGGTCTTCCACATCCACGTTGCGGAAAGTGCCCAGGCCCACGTGCAGCGTGATGTACGCCTTCTCGATCCCCTTGATTTCCATGCGCTTCATTACCTCGCGGGAGAAGTGCAGGCCGGCGCTGGGCGCGGCCACGGCCCCGATGTGCTCGGCAAAAATCGTCTGGTAGCGCTCCTTGTCGGCGGGCTCGGTTTCGCGCTTCAGCACTTCTTTCGGCACGGGCGTTTCGCCCAGCTCATAAAGCGCCTTGCGGAACTCCTCGTCGGTGCCATCAAACAAGAACTTGATGGTGCGGCCCCGCGAAGTGGTGTTGTCGATAACCTCGGCTACGATGTCGGAATCGCCGAAATACAGCTTATTACCCACCCGGATTTTGCGGGCAGGATCCACTAGCACATCCCACAAGCGGCCTTCCTTATTAAGTTCGCGGAGCAGGAAAACTTCAATCTGGGCGCCGGTGCGCTCTTTTTGCCCGTACATGCGGGCTGGAAATACCTTCGTGTCGTTGAAAACGAAAACGTCACCTTCCACGAAATAGTCCAGGATGTCTTTAAACATCTTGTGCTCAATCTGGCCGGTGGCGCGGTTGACCACCATCAGGCGCGACTCATCGCGGTGGCGGGCAGGGTGACTGGCAATCAGCTCTTCGGGGAGCTCAAACTTGAACTCATGCAGTTTCATCGCCATGATGGGCAGTACTAGGGGGAAGTTACCGAAAATTCGGGGGGCAAAGGTACGACTTTTTTTTATAGGGTAAGCTTTGGCTGGTTCGTTATCTGCAAACCATCAGTAGTTTCCGCCTGCGGCCGTACTTTTCGGGCGCTGTGCCGGGCAGGCTGACCGCCGGGCAAGCTAACGCTACCCCTACATGCTGCTGACTTTTCGCCTCGTGCTCGAGAGCTTCGCCTTTGCCTGGCAGGCGTTGCGGGCCAATTTGCTGCGTACCATCTTGTCGCTGCTGGGCGTCACGGTGGGGATTTTCTCCATTATCGCCGTGTTCATGGTGGTCGATTCGCTCGAATCGAACGTGCGGGCCAGCATGAGCTTCCTGGGCGACAAGGTTATCTACGTGGGCAAGTGGCCCTGGGTCTTCGACCCCAACCTGCCCTGGTGGAAGTACTTCAACCGCCCCGTGCCCACGGCGCGCGAGTTTCGGCAGTTGCAGCGCATGCTGCCCGCCAGCAGCCAGAACGGCGTCGCCATTTTCGTGGCCAAGAGCGGCAATACCTTTAAGGCCGGGGCCAACTCGGTGAGCGACTGCGCCTTGCAGGGCGTAAGCTACGAGTACCGCAACGTGTCGAACGTGCCCATCGAGCAGGGACGCTATTTCACGTCGCAGGAAATAGACGGCGGCCGACCGGTAGCCATCATCGGGGCGACCATCGCCGAAAACCTCTACCCGCAGGGCGAGCCCGTGGGCCGGCAGTTCAAAACTCATGGCCGCTATTTCACAGTAATCGGGGTGATGAAAAAGGAGGGCAAAAAGCTGCTCGATACCCCCAGCAACGACGCCAACTGCCTGATTCCGTACAACGCTTTCGCCAGCATCTTCGCCCTCAGCAGCACCGGCATGGGTGGCCCCTCACCCTCGCTCGCCGTGAAAGGCCGCGACGACGACCCCGGTCTTCTCAACCTCGAAGCCGAGATGCGGGGCGACATGCGCATCATCCGCGGCCTCAAGCCCCGCGAGGAAGATAACTTCGCCCTCAACCGCCCCGAAATGATGGCCGACATGATCGGTAAGCTCTTCAACGTTATTGGGCTGGCCGGGGCCATCATCGGCTCGTTTGCGATGGTGGTGGGTGGCTTCGGCATTGCCAACATCATGTTCGTATCGGTGCGCGAGCGCACCAACATCATCGGCATTCAAAAATCGCTGGGAGCTAAAAACTACTTTATCTTGTTCCAGTTTTTATTCGAGGCGGTGTTCCTGTGCCTGCTGGGCGGCGCGGCCGGTATCTTCCTGGTTTGGCTCATCACGCTGATACCGCAAGATTCGCTGGCCCTCACGCTGAGTTTCGGCAACATCTCGCTGGGCCTGATGGTATCGGTCGGCATTGGCATCCTGGCCGGTATAATCCCGGCCGTGATGGCCGCCAACCTTGACCCCGTTATCGCCATTCGGGCGAAGTAAGCGGTGAAATGGTGAGTAGTGAGATAGCGACTTATGAATTGAGCAGGCGCGTTGCGTAGCCGCGTAACTAACAACTCACCATCTCACTACTCACCATTTCACCGCTTATATTCGCCGCCTAAATTTTTGGCCGCCCCGCTTGTTGAGCCGGGGCGGTTTCGTTTTTTTCCCACCCTGGCCTCATGGCAAAACTTAAGAAAACCAGTAAAACCAAAGCCGCCGACGAAACCCTGAACGCCGGCTCGGGCAAGACCATCGTCCAGCCCAACGTCAACGACAACAAGCTTACCAGCATCACCGAATTGCGCCAGCAAACCGGCGGCGTGGCCAAGCTCGGCAGCGACGCCGACGAGCAGCGCATCCGCAAAGCCTTCGTCGATAAGGACTGGAACGAGATTAAAATCGCCGATAGCTGGCAGATTTTCAAGGTAATGGCCGAGTTTGTGGAGGGCTTCGAGAAGCTGTCCAAAATCGGCCCCTGCGTGAGCATCTTCGGCTCGGCCCGCACCAAGCCCGAAAATCCCTACTACCAACTGGCCGAAGAAATTGCCGCCAAGCTCGTGCGCCACGGCTACGGCGTCATCACGGGCGGCGGCCCCGGCATCATGGAAGCCGGCAACAAGGGTGCCCGCTCGGAAGGCGGCAAGTCGGTGGGCCTCAATATCGAGCTGCCCTTCGAGCAGACGCACAACATGTACATCGACCAGGACAAGTGCATCGACTTCGATTACTTTTTCGTCCGGAAAGTTATGTTTGTGAAGTACGCCCAGGCCTTCGTGGGCATGCCCGGCGGCTTCGGTACCATCGACGAGCTGTTCGAGGCCCTTACCCTCATCCAAACCAAGAAAATCGGGCGCTTCCCCATTGTGCTCGTGGGCTCGGCCTACTGGGGCGGTCTCTTCGACTGGATTAAGAACGTGATGCTGGGCGAGGAGCGCAACATCTCGCCCGAAGACATGGACCTCGTGCACATCGTGGACGATGCCAGCGAGGCGGTAAAAATCATCGACGATTTCTACCACAAGTATTCGCTATCGCCAAACTTTTAAGGTTGGCCTTTTATGCTCAAAGGCCGTCTGCGCACCCTGCGCAGACGGCCTTTGTTTTTAGTTGAAAAATCCGTAAGCAGCCAGTAAAAGCCACTGGCTAGGTAGCTTGGCGACGCGACTGGTTGGCTAGTCGTAAAAAAGGCTTTTCTACCCCAATGTAGAAGAGGTAAGCGCCCGCAATTGCCAGTAGTAGACAGGCGATCAATAAAAGCAGCTTCTGGGTATCAGTAGTAGGAGGCAATACCTTAATAAGGATAAACTCAGCCGTGGTAGCTACGATACCGTGCACAAGGTACAGGGAATAAGACATTTTACCCAGTGCTGAAAGCACCGGGATGCGGAAATTGATAGCATTGATAGCCAGCGCGGTACCTACGCCTAGTAAGGCTGCGTAGAGGCCCAACTGCCAGTAAGCCAAGCCAAAAAATACGGTGAGCGCACAGGCGTATGTCAGGGGCAGTAAGCGTTGCTGCTGCCAAAGCAGCGCCAAGCTGCCTAAAGCGAACAGCGTGCTATAGCGCAAAAAGCCCATCGCCTGTAGCGCCGGGAATTGTCCAGCGACGGCGACCAAGCCGTAGATACCCACCAGCCAAAGGGGCGAGCGATTAAAAAGATAGTTGAAAAATAAGCCAATGAACAGGTAGAACTGGAACTCGATGGCTAGCGTCCAGAACAGCGTGCTAATCCAGCCGTAGTGCGTAAATGGAACGGTAAACAAGAGATTGTGCACTACCTGAGCCAGGCTCAACGCACCAGTATACCGCATATTATGGTTGATGAACAGGTCGATAACGTACCACTGGGTGATAATTAGCAGCAGCGATACGTAGGCCGGTAGGGTGATGCGTACTATCCGCTTTTTAAGGTAGCCGAAAAGTCCCGTAACCTGGTAATTCTTGCCGATCAGGCTGTAGGGAATAATGAACCCGGAGATGACGAAAAAAATATCGACTCCTAGGTAGCCGTAAGAAAAGGCTTGCTTGACCGTCGGCACTAGCAGTTTAGGCAACATTCCACCCGTACAATGGTAGAGGCAAACGCTGAGTGCTGCTACTGCTCGCAGCGCATCGAGGCCAGCCAAGTAGGGTTTCTGACTGGCCAAGGCTGGATTGCTAGCCGCCGATGCTGGGAGCACGTCGCCCAGTAATAAGACGGTCGTCCCACTCACCGCTGACATGGGTGGCAAAGAATACTGCATAGTAAATGATAGGAGGCGAATGAATGGAAATAGGAGTTGCCAGTAGGCTAGCTACCAGTAGCTAGAGCACCTATGTAATGTCGAGCCGGCGTGTCGTGTGGTTGAGGTTATCCTCTACTCCTATCCGAATAAATAGTTGGCATAGGCTCTGGCTATCGCCCCGCCACCGCTACCACTACCTACTAAAATACCACCCAGCAGCCCAGCCGCGCCGCTATCTTTACCCAGGGCGTGAAT
Organism: uncultured Hymenobacter sp.; assembly: GCA_913776615.1. Lineage (GTDB taxonomy): Bacteria > Bacteroidota > Bacteroidia > Cytophagales > Hymenobacteraceae > Hymenobacter. Next base: position 4,305 of record CAJYPK010000010.1, on the reverse strand, counting down.
TGCCCGTATGCTGGCTTGGTGAGCTTAGCCCTTTGTCGCTGACTCGACGCCAGTTTGTATGCCCTCCGTTTTATGTCCGATACCGCTGCTCCCGCTAAAAAGCTTTTCCTGCTCGACGCTTTTGCCCTCATCTACCGCTCGCACTTCGCTTTCGCCAAGAACCCGCGAGTCAACTCGAAGGGAATGAACACCGGGGCCATCCTGGGCTTTACCAATACCCTGGTGGAGGTACTGCTCAAGGAAAAGCCTACTCATTTGGGCGTGTGCTTCGACTCGGGCAAGACCTTTCGGCACGAGAAGGACGAGAATTACAAGGCCAACCGCCAGGCCATGCCCGAGGACATCGGCATCGCCATTCCTTACATCAAGCAGATTATCGACGCCTTCCACATCCCGGTGCTGCTGAAGGAGGGCTACGAGGCCGACGACGTGATTGGCACCCTGGCGCAAAAGGCCGAGCAAGAAGGCTTTGAGGTGTTTATGATGACGCCCGACAAGGACTACTGCCAGCTCGTGACCGAGCACATCAAGATTTACCGCCCGGCCTTCATGGGCAACGCGGCCGAGGTGCTCGACGTGGCCCACGTGCTGGAGCGCTTCGAGGTGGAGCGCGTGGAGCAGGTGGTGGATATCCTGGGCTTGCAGGGCGATGCCAGCGACAACATCCCCGGCATTCCCGGCATCGGCGAGAAAACGGCCAAGGCGCTCATCAAGCAGTACGGCTCGGTCGAAAACCTGATTGCCAACTCCGACAAGCTCAAGGGCAAGCAGCAGGAAAACGTGCGCAACTTCGCCGAGCAGGGCCTGCTCAGCAAGGAACTGGCCACGATTCACGTCAACGTGCCCATCGAGTTTGAGGCCGAGCGGCTGGTGATGGACGCCCCCGACGCGGCCCGGCTGCGGGCGCTGTTTGAGGAGCTGGAGTTCCGGCAGCTTGCCGCCCGGGTATTGGGCGAGAGCGGCGGGGCCAGCGCCGGGCGCAGCCCGGCCGCGCCCGTGGGGCGCGGGGCCCGCCGGCCCAAGGTGGCCGCGCCGAGCGCCCAGGGCTCGCTCTTTGGCGAGGGCAGCGCGGCGGTAGTCAACGCCGCCGAAAACGGCGAGCTGGCTCCTGCGGAGGCCGGCGAGTACTACCACGGCCCCACCAAGACGCTGGCCGACGTACCGCATAATTACCACCTGGTCGATACCCCTGCGCTGCGCAAGTCGCTGCTGGATTTCTTATTGCAGCAGGCCGAGGTAAGCTTCGACACCGAAACCACCGGCCTCAATACCATGACGGCGCGGCTGGTGGGCCTGAGCTTCTGCTGGCACGCGGGCGAGGCGTACTACGTGCCCGTGCCCAGCGACGACGCCGAGGCCAGCCAGGCGCTGATCGAGGAGTTCCGGCCGTTTTTCGAGCATCCGACCATTCTGAAAATCGGGCAGAACATCAAGTATGATTTGCTGATTCTCAAGAACTACAACGTGCGGGTGGCCGGGCCGTTCTTCGATACCATGCTGGCGCACTACCTCATCGAGCCCGACATGCGCCACAACATGGACGTGCTGGCTGAGACCTATTTGCACTACACGCCGGTGCCCATCACCGACCTCATCGGCCCCAAGGGCAAAAACCAGAAAACGATGGCCGACCTCGACCCGGCCGCCGTGCGCGACTACGCCTGCGAAGATGCCGATGTGACCTTGCAGCTGCGCCAGGTATTCGAGCCCATGCTCAAAGACCTGGGCCTGCTGGGCTTGCTCAACGAGGTAGAAAATCCCCTCGTCCCCGTACTGGCCGACATCGAGCACGAAGGCGTGCGCATCGACTCGGGGGCTATGAACGAGTACTCGGCCGAGCTGCAAGGCTACGTGCAGGAGCTCGAAAGCCAGATTTTCCGCGAGGCCGGGCAGGAATTCAACATCGGCTCGCCCAAGCAACTGGGGGAGGTGCTGTTCGATAAAATGGACATCGGCCGGGGTAAAATCAAGAAAACCAAGACCGGGCAGTACGCCACCGGCGAAGAAATCCTGAGCCAGCTGGCCGCCGATAACCCCATCGCGGGCCTCATCCTGGAGTACCGCCAGCTTACCAAGCTGCGCAGCACCTACGTGGAGGCCCTGCCCCAGCTCGTGTGCACCGACGGCCGCGTGCACACTACCTTCAACCAAGCCGTAACGGCCACCGGCCGCCTCTCCTCGACCAACCCTAACCTCCAGAACATCCCCATCCGCACCGAGAAGGGCCGCGAGATCCGCAAAGCCTTCGTGCCGCGCGACGAGCAGCACATCCTGCTGGCCGCCGACTACTCGCAGGTGGAGCTGCGCATCATGGCCGACTTTTCGGGCGACGCGACCATGATCGAAGCCTTCCGGCTGGGCCAGGATGTGCACCGCAGCACGGCCAGCAAGGTCTTCGGCGTGCCGCTCGACCAGGTAGACAGCGAGATGCGCCGCAAGGCCAAGACCGTGAACTTTGGCATCATCTACGGTATCTCGGCCTTCGGGCTGGCCCAGCGCATCGGCATCAGCCGCAAGGAAGCTACCGACATCATCGAGACGTATTTCCAGGAATTCCCGAGCGTGAAGCAGTTCATGGACGACAGCATCAACCGCGCCCGCGAGCTCGAATACGCCGAAACCCTACTCAAGCGCCGCCGCTACCTGCGCGACATCAACTCGCGCAACGCCACGCTGCGCGGCTACACCGAGCGCAACGCCATCAATGCCCCCATCCAGGGCACGGCCGCCGACATCATCAAGAAGGCGATGATCAACATCCATGACTTCCTGGAGCGCGAGAAGCTGGGCACCAAGATGATCCTGCAAGTGCACGACGAACTCGTGTTCGACGCCGTGCGCGAGGAAGTAGACTACGTCACGCCCAAAATCCGCGAGCTGATGACCAACGCCCTGCTGCTGCCCCACGGCGTGCCGCTGGAGGTAGAAGTCGGTACCGGCGACAACTGGCTGAAGGCGCACTAGGCCCCCATCTGCTACTTTGGAGACATTATGGACCTCACTGCGCTTTACCAAACGCTGACCCAGCGCCGCCGACCAGAAGACGTAGCAGAAATACTGTTACCTATTCTGCAAGAGCACCTTACACCGGGCGAGCAAAACACCCTGAATAAGGCAGCAATGGGTTCGTTACGCCATAATCCCTGGCAGTTTTCTTCTATGTCGGAGGAATTTGCGCTGCCGGTAGGGGCTGCCAAGCAGGCGAGAAAAGCGGCCGAGCTATTTGACTATCCGCTACCCGATTCCTTAACAGCGGCAACCTCTGACTTTACCGCTCCTGAGCAGGTAATGGATTTGTTACAAGAACTGAACCCACGCCTAGTCAAAACTACCGGGCAGCATAATTACAAAACTGACCGCCTAGACCGGGCGGCCCGGGAAAAAGCTGGATTAGGTGGGCTATCGCGGCGGCGCTACAACAAGCAGTTTCGGGCTCTGCGGCACTTAGAAGCAAAGATAGAGCGCCTTATGGCCGCTAGCCACCAACGCGAGTTGCACATGACGAGCAAAAGCGGCTTTGCCCATAAGCTATCCTACGAGGAGTTTGCGAGCGATGTATTTAGCGCGGCATTTATTTCGTACTTCACGGCACGCAGTAATCTGCGCAGTGAGTTTACCATCGGCGGGCAACAGCGAGCTTATGATGAAGTAGCCGACATGCTGTTTCGGCGCTGCCGCAATGGTCAGCAGCCTTCCGTATTGCGCCGATTATTAACCGGCGAACCCAAAGCACCCGCACCTACCACTACCAATTGGTGGGCCATCGCCCAAGTTTACCCTGAACAAGAGGTACTGATGCGGCTGACGGACGAGCAAAAGGGCCAGCTACTAGGTCGCTGGACAGCCCTCTTGCTAGAATTAGCCGGCTATCTACAAAAAATATGGTCGGCCAATACGTTTCGCCGCGAGACTATGATAGTGAAGCAGGGCGACGATTCTTCAACCTGGAATATCGCAGCCGGAACCTGGAATAAAGCCCGTGATAACTGGATAAACCTGCTGTATTCGCTGGGGATGGAAGAACTACTCGATACTAAATGCCCCGGTAAAGTACTGCGCCTGATGGCTGCTGATGTAGTGTATTGGCATCAGCAGGCAGGCGGCACGCTCGACCCGAATACTATTGTGTGGGAAGCGCTGCCACTGCCGTGGGAGGTACTACAGGATACGGCCATCTGTACTAAAGTCTGTGGACAGCAAAGGCGGTAGCTTTGCGGCATGCGTCGTCACGAATTAAGCGAACGGGAATGGCAGTTAGTCGAGCCGCACACGCGTGGCCGACTGGGCACGGGACGCGACAACCGA
>CAJYPK010000009.1 GCA_913776615.1 uncultured Hymenobacter sp. | reverse complement strand
TTTCGCGTGCTGCACTAACCTTCTCGTTGGATGAAGCGAGCGAGATGCTTCGGCAAGCGGACGCCAGATGAGCATGACAACCGTAGTGATGGGCATTCTTTATAAAGACATTTTTTCAATACCAATTCGCGTAACCCACTACCTCATCTTTTCCGCAGAAGATTTGCCCCCGAGCTTGTTAGTACCGCATGGCTTCAACTTCCATCCCGCAAAAAATCCTGGCGCGCCAGCACGAGATAACGGCCGACTTCAAGCGCCTGGTGGCCGCGCACGTAGCCGACGTGGCGGCGGGCCGGACCACCGAGATGCTGGAAATCCGCGATTTTGCCAGCCAGCTCTGCATTCATCCCACCCACCTCAGCAACACCATCAAGCTGACGACGGGCCAGCCGCCGTGCTTCTTTTTTGAGGCCGAGATTCTGGCCGTGGCTCAGCGCTTGCTGCGTACTACCACCCGCCCGGTGGCCGACATCGCGGCCAGCCTCACCTACGACCCGTCGAATTTTACCAAGTTTTTCAAGCGCTTCGCCGGTACCACGCCCAAGCAGTACCGCGAGCAGCTCTGGGCCAGCCAGCGGGCCGAAAATTCGGAACTGCTCACCATTTAACAGGGGCTACTCACCATAAGTGGGCTGGCCGGGAGCCGGACCTTTGCCCCGTTCATTCTTCCTCACAACCTCCTTCACATGAGCACTTCCAAAATCGCCCTCGTCACCGGCGGCAGCCGCGGCCTGGGCAAAGACATGGCCCTGAACTTGGCTAAAAAGGGCCTCGACGTTATCCTCACCTACCACAGCCGGCAAGCCGAAGCCGAGAGCGTAGTGGCCGAAATAACCGCGCAGGGCCAGCGGGCCGTGGCCCTGCAACTCGATGCCTCCCAAGTCGGTACGTTCGGCGCTTTCTTCGAGCAGGTAAAAGCGGCCCTGCGCGATACCTTCGGCGTCGAGCGGTTTGATTTTCTCATCAATAATGCCGGGACGGGCCTCTACGCGCCCTTCGCCGAAACAACGGAGCAGCAATTTGACGAGCTGCTGAACATCCACCTCAAAGGTCCTTATTTCCTGACGCAGCAGGCACTTGCGCTGCTCAACGACGGCGGCGGCATCATCAATATCTCGTCGGGCCTGACGCGCATTACCTTCCCCGGTTCCTCGGCCTACGCCAGCCTGAAAACGGCGGTGGAAACGCTCACCAAATACCAGGCGAAGGAGCTGGCCGGCCGCCGCATCCGGTCCAACGTGGTGGCCCCCGGGGCCATCGAAACTGACTTCGGTGGCGGCCGCACCCGCGACAACAAGGAAATCAACGCCCACATCGCTGGTCTTACGGCCATGGGCCGCGTGGGCCTGCCCACCGACATCGGCCCCGTAGTGGCCTTCCTCTGCACTCCCGAAGCCAACTGGATTGACGCCCAGCGTATCGAAGTATCGGGCGGCCAGGCCATCTGACCGCAGATTTAACGGATTTAACGGATTGCGCGGATACGCCCGCCAGCCTCCGGCGGCGGGCTGACTAGCTCGATGTCGCTCGTATGGCTTGTTTAGAAATAAGAAAGGCCCCTCGCATGAGGGGCCTTTCTTATAATGAGCGAGCAGATAGCAGAAATCGGAAAGAGAGACGTCCAGCTAGTCAGCCCGCCGCCGCAGGCTGGCGGGCGTATCCGCGCAATCCGTTAAATCCGTTAAATCTGCGGTCTAGGGGCGGAAGAGGGGGCGGCTGGGATTCCAGATACCCCACGGAATCATGAGCAGCACGAGTACCAGCGCAATGGCAAAATAAGTAAAAGCCTTCTTGTGCTTCAGCGTATCGCTGGGCGCTTTCTTAAGCGCGATACGGCCCACTTGCGCCAGGATGGCGGCCACGATCATCACGGCAATGTGCTCCATACCGAAGAAACGAGCGGTAGGATCCTTCATGGCACCGGGCTGCTTCATCGCGTTCAGGCCCCAGGGGCTCAGGCCGAAATACAGGCCCAGGCCGATGATGACTTGCAGCCACATAAAGCCCGAAAACGCGGCTGAGATGCCATTATCGCCCTTGGTAAAGGGACGGCGGCCCTGCCAGCCCCCATACGCCCGGAATACGGCCAGCAGGCCCGCGCCCAGTACAAACCAGCGCAGCCAGGAGTGAAGCAGAAGAAGAACTTGGTACATGAGAAAAGCGAATGCGCCGGGTAGCCCCGACCAGTGAAAAACTGCCGCGAAGCTACAGGCCGGGCCGCGCTTTACTCAAACTCGCCGGGGGCGGGCACCGGGGCCGGCGCGCCGCCCCGGGCCGCCGCCGCCCGCTGCTTGTGCCGCACGGCCACCAGCATGGCCAGAAAAATGGAAACGAACGGCAGCACCAGCCCCAGCAAAAACCACGGCCAGAACCGCTGCTGATGCGAATACGCAATGTAGCCCGTAACGAGGGCCAGCGGCACCAACACCAGCAGGGCCAGCAGATAGGGGCCGAAAATCAGAAAAAACGTCATTAACTATCGCGCTTTGCCGCGCTTTACCAGGTAGGCGTGCAGCACCTTGTCGAAGGGCTCGCGCACGTCGACGGGTACAAAATCTATTTTCAGTTGCCCGCAGCGCAGGGCTAGGTCGTCTTCAAACTGTCGCATGGCGGCGCGGTATTGCGCCCGCACCTGCGCCGGCTGGAGCCGGATTTCCTGGCCCGTTTCGACGTCTTCGAAAATGTAGGGGCGGTCCTGAAACTCAAAATTACTTTCCGTAGCCCGGTCCAGCACGTGAAACAGCAGTACCTCGTGGTGCTGGTGGCGCAGGTGCTGCAAGGCGGCCAGCGCGGCCTCCTGCTCCTGCGCGCCCCGCCCCAGCATATCGCTGAACACGATGACGAGCGAGCGCTTGGGAATCTGCTGCGCGATGGTGTGCAGCACGCCGGCCACGTCGGTGTGGGCGGTGGCGCGGCGGGTGGTCGCCGCCGGTGCGGGCCGGTTTAGCAACTGTTGCAGGGCCAGCAGCAGCGTGTGGCGGTGGCTGCTGGTCGAGCGCACGGGCGTTTGCAGCTCGATTGCTTCGCCAAACGTGACGAGGCCCACCGCGTCGCGCTGGCGCTGCAAGAGCGTGGTGAGGGCGGCGGCGGCCAGTACCATAAAGCGCAATTTGTCGTGCCCCGGCGCGGGGTAGTACATGCTGGGGCTCACGTCGAGCAGCAGGTGAGCGCGCAGGTTGGTTTCCTCTTCGTAGCGCTTCACGAAGAGCTTGTCGGTGCGGGCAAACACCTTCCAGTCCATGTGCCGAGTGCTATCGCCGGGGTTATAGAGCCGGTGTTCCGAAAACTCGACCGAGAAGCCGTGGTAGGGTGATTGGTGCAGGCCGGTGATGAACCCGTCAACTAATTGCTGGGCTAATAATTCCAGATTTTCGAACGACCGAATGGCGGCTAAGTCGAGGGCGGGCGGGGGCATAGGCAAAGCAAGGGTTGGGGAGTACGCGATTATAAATCAGGTTGCTACATCAATCTAGAGAAGCGTTTAGTTTTGACTGGCCTTCCTCTGTATTTAGTTAGGTCTCAAACTAATCTTATGTCTTGATAGACAACGTAGCGGCCGGCGGGGTTTCGCGGGGGTAAAAGTCAAATTTAGGTAAACGGTCCAGGCTCTATCTTTGCCCAAGCCGGGGCAAGTTTAATAGCTTGGCCGGCTTATTTACCTCCCTTTATCCCCTCCCTCCGCTCGTGGAAGAAAGATACTCTAAAGACCAGGAAGAAATTTATTCGCACCGCATGAAGGCGGGCAAGCGCACGTATTTCTTCGACGTGAAAGCTACTCGTGGCCAGGATTATTACCTCACCATCACCGAAAGCAAGCGCCGCCCCGGCGCCGACCCCGATGGCCCGGCCAGCTACGAAAAGCACAAAATTTTCCTCTACAAAGAAGACTTCAATAAATTTATCGATGCCCTGCACGACGCGGTGGACTTCGTGCGCGACGAGCTGCTGACCGAAGAAGAAGTGGCTGAGCTCGACCGCCCGCGCCCCACCTACGACGGCGAGCAGGCCCGCCCCGGCGGCTACGGCGCCGACAGCCGCCCCGCCGACGGCCCCGCTGGCCACCCCGCCCCCGACCTGGGCGACAGCACCTACTAACCACGCCACGATTGCCAGAGGGGGAGAAAATCAAGTAGTAGCCGCGCCGCTGTTCTCGCCGAGAGCAGCGGCGCTTTGCGTTAAGAGAGTTAATGAGTCTGCCACGCTGCCTATCGTACCTTTGCCCCAGAATTGTGGGCAACTCATAATTCATAACTCACAACTCATAACTAAAGATAATGGGCCTCCGCTGCGGTATTGTCGGCCTGCCGAACGTCGGCAAATCCACGCTTTTCAATGCGTTATCCAACGCCAAGGCCGAATCGGCCAATTATCCCTTCTGCACCATCGAGCCCAACGTGGGCGTGATTACCGTGCCCGATGAGCGCCTCCAGATTCTGGAAGCCCTCGTCAACCCCAAGCGCGTGCTGCCCACCATCATTGAGTTTGTCGATATCGCCGGCCTCGTGAAGGGCGCTAGCAAGGGCGAGGGCCTGGGCAATAAGTTTCTGGCCAACATCCGCGAGGTCGATGCCATCATCCACGTGGTGCGCTGCTTCGAAGACCCCAACATCGTGCACGTAGCCGGGGGCGTAGACCCGGTGTTCGACAAAGACGTTATCGATACCGAGCTGCAACTCAAAGACCTCGAAAGCGTGGAGAAAAAGCTCGCCAAGAGCGAGCGCAGTGCCAAGGCCGGCGACGCCGCCGCCAAGAAGGAAGTGGCTAGCCTGCAAAAGTTTAAGGCCGCCCTTGAAGCCGGCCAGAACGCCCGCGCCGTCGCCGCTACCGACGACGACCTCGCCGCCGTAGCCGACTTGCAGCTGCTCACCATTAAGCCCGTCATCTACGTGGCCAACGTAGACGAGGCCAGCATCGCCACCGATGGCAACAAGCACGTGGAAGCCCTGCGCCAGCACGTAGCCGCCGAGGGCGCGCAGGTAGTATTAGTATCGGCCGCCATCGAAGCCCAGATTGCCGAGATGGAGGATCCCGAGGAAAAAGCCATGTTCCTGGGCGAGTACGGCCTCACCGAGTCGGGCCTCAACAAGCTCATCCGCGCCAGCTACGAGCTGCTCAACCTCATCACCTACTTCACGGCCGGCGTGCAGGAAGTGCGCGCCTGGACCATCCACAAGGGCGACAAGGCGCCCGCTGCCGCCGGCGTCATCCACTCCGATTTTGAGAAGGGCTTTATTCGCGCCGAGGTTATCAAGTTGGCTGATTACCAAGAGTATAAGACTGAGGTAAAAATTAAGGAGGCCGGTAAAATGGCGGTGGAGGGCAAGGACTACGTGGTGCAGGACGGCGACATCATGCACTTCCGTTTCAACGTGTAAGCATGGCAAATTGCTGACCGCACATTTTTGCACAAAAAAAGGCCCCGGCTACATCGAGCTGGGGCCTTTTTTTGTGCAAAAGAAACCCGACTGTATGGCAGACTATTACAAGATATTGGGAATATTCCCGGATGCCACCCAAGTGCAAGTGTGGCGGGCCATCCGGCGCTACCAAGCGCGCCAAGTTCGCAAAAGCTCCGTACACCGCGCCTTGGTTGAACGGGCGGCGCGGGTACTAGGTGACCCGCAACTGCGAGCGACCTACGACCGGGTGTACGGCTACGATTTAAACTACGAAATTCAGCAGCGCTTCTGGGCAAAGGATAGGCAGCTAGAGGCGTGTCAGCAGCAGAAATACCAGTTAGAAAATGAATTGAAATGGCTACGCACCCAGCGGCTGGAAGTCAGTATTTTGCAGCAAGAGCTGATAAAATGCCGGCAGCAAAAGGAGCGGCTGGAAGTAGCGCAGAAGCAGTGGGACGACCGGCAGGCGAGTGAGCAAGCCAGAAGGGTGAAACCTATTGAGACCCCGGGAGAGGAACAGCTCAGCAAGGCGCGCTTGCTTACTTATCTGGCAGCGGCCTTGCTGGCGCTGGCACTTCCCAAAGTAGTCCGCTCGCTATTTACGAGCGACGGGCCCTCCCTAGAAGCGGCGTTTGGCCAGCCTTACCAGCCGGTAGCGGCCGGCGTGCGCTGGGGTACGGTGCCGGATTCGACTGTGCAACAGCAAGTAGAATTGATGCCGCAGTTTCGGGGTGGCGCGGCTGGCCTGCGCGACTATCTCCGCGAGCAGGTGCTGAGTCAGCTGCCGCCCATTCAGGCCAAGCCACTACTGGCAACGGGCCAGCTTTCGTTTGTAGTTGATTCGACGGGCCGCGTCGGGACCGTACACGTGCTGAGCGCGCCGGATTCGACCAGCCGCCAGTTGTTGCTGGCGCTTGGCCGCCACTTACCGCGTTTTATTCCGGGCTACCAGGAAGCCAAACCCACTAGCGTACGCTTGGCAGTGAAACTAGCCCACTGAGCGAGGCCGCGAAATTGGCCGTGGATTGCCGGCCAAACCCGCCCCGTCAGCGTATCTTTGCCCCCTATCAGAACCAAGCCCAAAATTCCAAATTATATGAAGTTCACTGTTTCGTCCTCGGCCCTGCTCAAGCAGCTCCAGAGCATCAACGGCGTGGTCACGAACAACCCCGTGGTGCCCATCCTCGAGAACTTCCTGTTTGAGATTGAGCCGGGTAAGCTCACCATCACCGCCTCCGATCTGGAGACGAGCATGATCACCGAGCTGGCCATTGATACGGACGAATCGGGTCGCATCGCGGCTCCCGCCCGCATCCTGCTCGATACGCTCAAGAACCTGCCCGACCAGCCGGTTACTTTCTCGCTGGACGAGGAAACCTACAACATCAGCATCAACTCGGCCAACGGCCGCTATAAGCTGGCCGGCGAAAATGCCGCCGACTTCCCCCGCGTGCCGGTGGTGAAGGGCTCGGCCCCGGTCGAAATTCCGTCGTCGTCGCTGGCCCGCGCCATCAACAAGACCATCTTCGCGGTGAGCACCGATGAGCTGCGCCCCGCCATGACCGGCATCCTGGTGCAGCTGGCCGACTCGCAGGTGACCTTCGTGGCGACCGATGGCCACCGCCTGCTGCGCTACCGTCGCCAGGACGTGGGCGCCGGCCAAACCGCCAACCTCATCATCCCGCGCAAGGCGTTCAACCTGCTCAAGAGCTCGCTGCCCAGCGAGGCCACGCCGGTGCGGGTGGAGTTCAACCAGAGCAACGCTTTCTTCTCCTTCAACCGGATGCGCCTCGTGTGCCGCCTCATCGACGAACGCTATCCCGACTACGAGAACGTAATCCCGGTGAGTAACCCGAATCGATTGATTATCAATCGCCAGGAATTGCTCAATTCGGTGAAGCGTATCAGCATCTACTCCAATAAGACAACCCACCAGGTGCGCCTGCGCCTCACGGGCTCGGAGCTGGTAATCTCGGCCGAAGACCTGGATTTCAGCAACGAGGCTAAGGAAACCCTGGCCTGCCAGTACGATGGCGAAGACATGGAAATCGGCTTCAACGCCCGCTTCCTGATTGAAATGCTGAGCAACATCGACTCGGAAGAAATTACGCTGGAGCTGAGCACGCCTAATCGGGCGGGGCTGCTGATGCCCGCCCAGGCCGATGAGAACGAGAGCATCCTGATGCTGGTGATGCCCGTCATGCTCAACAATTACGTCTAGACCGCAGATTAAACGGATTTAACGGATTTCGGGGATACGCCCGCCAGCCTCCGGCGGCGGGCTGACTTTGAGGGCGTTGGCCGTTTGCTGGAGTTGAGAGTTAATTGGGAATAGAGCACCACAACTACTGAAAGTACCAAGTCCAAATACTAACGGCTATCGTCCAGCTAGTCAGCCCGCCGCCGGAGGCTGGCGGGCGTATCCCCGAAATCCGTTAAATCCGTTTAATCTGCGATGAAGAAGTCAGAAATCCGTTTTAGCATTGCCCTCGACGACCAGCGGGTGCCCGAGGCCATTAGCTGGCAGGCTACCGATGCGGGGGCCGATATTCAGTTTGCCAAGGCAATCAACGTGGCCATTTGGGACCGTAATGCTGACGCCACGATGAAAATCGACCTCTGGACCAAGGACATGCCCACCGATGCCATGAAGTATTTCGTGGTCGATAACATCGGCTCGATGGCCGAAACCATCGTGACCGCTACCGGCGACAAGAAAATGGCCGAGAAAATGCGCGCCCTTTGCAAAGAGCTGAGCGACTACCTCGACGAGCAGGGCGCTACTAATCAGTAAGCTGCTAGCCGCTAGCGCTGCCGATCTAAAACTAGATTTGGCGTTATAAAAAAGGCCTTCTGCTACGAGCAGAAGGCCTTTTTTGTGGATTTGAGAGCTAAAAACTGCCGCTGGCTTAGGGCTGTTGGCGGAGAGTGCGGCCGAAGGGCTCGCCGGACGGCCGATTCGACTTGGTAGTCGTTTTGGTGGGTACGATGGTGGCGTCATTGGCCCGGACGGGAGCGGGGTTTTGCACCGAGTTGACCAAGATGGCGGCCGAGGCATTTTGCGCGTAGTTGCGGTCGGCCTGGGCATAGCGCTTACGAGCGTCGAAATAATCGGAGTATTGGTCGGTGCTGAGCACCGCCTGAAGCTCCTGGTCTCGCTCGCGGGAAATAGCTTTGGATTGCTTTTCGAGCTGCTCGGGGTTCTTGGCGTATTGGCGCTCAGCGGCTTCTAGTTTGGCAATCTTATCAGCGTTGATAGCCCGCAGGCGGGTTGACTGGTAGCCGTTGAGGCGTAGGTCGCGCGTCATTTGTTCGCTCAAGTGCTCGGCGCGGTCGCTGGTGGCGGGGTTGAGGCGCGGGCTGGGCTGGGTTTTGTCTTGCGGCATGGGAGTAGCCGGCGTCGTCTGCTGGGCGCGGGCCGTGAGCGTAGCGGCCAGCAGCAAAAAGGCAAAAGCAGGTTTCATTGGCGGGCAAAGCATAAGTACGAAGAACGGTAGCCAACTATCGCGCCAACGAGCGGCGAAAGCTGACTACCGTTCTAACGCAGAAGATTGCGTGGGGGTTAAGCTGTAGGGTGGGCTTTGGCCTGCCGTTGCTTGGGGTAGCGCGAGGGACAGGCTAAAGCTCAGCCTACAATTAAAACTTGTTTTTCCACATCATGCTTTCCACCGGGCGGTCGGTGCGGTCGTTGTATTTAGCCGACTGCTTGCGGTTGTAGAACGTCTGCACGTCGCCTTGCAGGCCAAAGTAGATAAGCTGGCCGATGGGCATGCCCGGGTACACGCGCACGGGCATCGAAACGCTGATTTCCAGCGTCCAATGGTTGCAGAAACCAACGTCGCCCTTGCCAGCAGTAGCGTGAATATCGATTCCCAGCCGGCCCACGCTGCTCTTGCCTTCGAGGAAAGGCACGTGCGCGTGCGTTTCGGTGTATTCTTCCGTCACGCCCAGGTAGAGGATGCCAGGCTGGAGCACGTAGCCCTCCTCGGCTGATATCTCGAAGGTCGTAATCTCGTTGTGGCGGCGGGCGTCGAGCACCTCGTCGTTGTAGGTAGCCAGGTAGCGGCCCAGGTGTACATCATAAGAGTTGGTACCCAGGCAGCTGGGGTCGTAGGGCTGCACCACGATGGTACCACGCTCCATCTCGGCGCGGATTTGCTGGTCGGTCAGAATCACGGGGGAATGAGTTTTTGCAGATTTTACGCGCTTGCTAGTCGGTAATCAGCGGTAAATTCAAAAGGGTAGTTAATGAGAATGGTCTTCGTCTTCGTAGTTATCGGCCGGTAGCTCGTTGGTAGACGGCTGGCGGAAGCGGCTGAAAAAGCCCGCCCGCTGGGTTGTGGGGGGCTCCGGCTCGTTGGCTCCTTCGGGTTCGCCCTCGGCCGGAGCATCGTAATACGCTTGCTCGGCTTCCAGCGTCCGCACGCGGGCGCGCAGGCGGTGCAGTTCGGGCAGCAGACTCGCCACGGTGTAGAGCAGCATCCCAAAGGAGCCCAGGCTGAGCAAAAACGTAAGGTAGCCGACCCAGCCGGGGCCGCCCGTGTTGCCGCTGCCTTCTTCGGAAAGGGCCGCCGGGCGCAACTCCGGCGCGGCATCAGCGCTGGCACTCAGGCTGGCGGTGGGTTCGGCATCGCCCGGCTCGGGACCGTTGGTGGTAAGCGGCGCGGCGGCAGCCAGCGGCTCCTCGGGCTCGGGGAGGGGCTTGGCGGCGGGGGTACCGCTGGCGTTAAACTGCGCCGTAGCCTGCCGGATAACGCGCTGCTCGGCCCGGATGAGGGCCGACTTCTCATCGCGCGGCAGGCCGCGGATGAAAAACTCGAAATTGCGGTCGAGCAGCACGCTGTTGAGCTGCTTTTCGAATTCGGTCAGCGTAAGCGGACCATTGCCGAAGCGCGCCTTGTAGCGCTCGGCCACGCCGTTGTAGTTGAGAAACAGCTCTTGTAGCTCGGCATTATTTTCGAAGCCATTGAACCGCCGCCGGGCGGCGGCTGAGCGCAGGCTAGCCGGGTATTTCTGCCGCGTAAAATGTTTGTCGTACACCGTTTCGAAGGTGCGGAAATTGAGCTCGTCGATGGTGCGGTCGAAGAGCTGCTTGTTGGTTTCGGCGGGCGTCTGGGCTTGGCCGGTCAGCGAGAAAAGCAGCAGTAACAGGCTGAGCGAACGGCGCATAGGCAACTTACAAAAGGGCGCGAAGTATCGCAAGGTGAAAAAGGGAATGATTGCGGCGGCCGGCAAGTTGCCGGAGGCAGGGTAATGCAACGGGCTATCGGGCTACTACGGTATATCGCCGCCGCCCGCTGAATCCTTGGCAAAATCTCTTACCGCCCAACCACCCGCTGGCTGCCGCAATAAAGCCTTGCGCACAAAATTACGCTTGCTCGCCGTGCGCCTCCCGCAGCGCCTCGCGGCAGGCCGTGAGGTATTGCTCCACGAGCTCGTCGGTAATGGCCGTAGAAACAAACAGCGCCTCAAACTGCGACGGGGCCAGGTAGATGCCGCGCCGCAGCATGGCGTGGAAATAGCGCCCGAAGGCCGGCAGGTCGGCCTTTTTGGCGTCTTCCAGGTTAGTCACCGGCTCGGGGGTGAAAAACAGGCTGAACATCGAGCCTACCTGGTTGACGGTGTAGTTCAGGCCCAGCTCCTTGGCAATCTGGCGGGTTCCGTCGGCCAGGCGGGTGCTGGTGGCTTCGAGCTGCTGGTATACCTCGGGGTGCTCGTGCAGGTAGCGCAGCTGGGCCAGCCCGGCGGCGGTGGCCAGGGGGTTGCCCGAGAGCGTGCCGGCCTGGTATACTTTGCCCGCCGGGGCTACCTGGTTCATGATGTCGGCCCGGCCGCCGTAGGCGCCCACGGGCAGGCCGCCGCCGATGATTTTACCCAGCGTCGTGAGGTCGGGCGTCACGCCGAAGCGCTCCTGCGCGCCGCCCGGCGCGAGGCGGAAGCCCGTCATTACTTCGTCGAATATCAGCACGATGCCGTGCTGGGTGCACAGCGCCCGCAGGCCGGCGAGGAAGCCCTTAGCGGGCTCCACGAGGCCCATGTTGCCCACTACTGGCTCGATGATAATGGCGGCGAGCTGCCCGGGATTGGCGGCGATGGCGGCCTCCACGGCGGCGAGGTTGTTGTAGGGTACCGTGAGCGTATCCTGGGCCACGCCCTGGGTTACGCCCGGCGAGTCGGGCGCGCCCAGCGTGAGCGCGCCCGAGCCGGCGGCGATGAGAAACGAGTCGCCGTGCCCGTGGTAGCAGCCCTCGAATTTGAGAATTTTAGCCCGCCCCGTGTAGCCCCGCGCCACCCGGATGGCCGACATGGTAGCCTCGGTGCCGGAGTTTACCAGCCGCACTTTTTCCAGGCTGGGCACCATCTCGATAAGCAGCTCGGCCATCTCGATTTCGCGCCGGGTGGGCGCGCCGAAGGAGAACGAGTCGGGCAGCGCCTGGGCCAGGGCTTGCTGCACTACCGGCGCGGCGTGGCCGAGGATCATCGGCCCCCAGGAGTTGATGAAGTCAACGTATTTATTGCCATCGACATCAGTAAGCCAGGCCCCCTGGGCCGACTGCATAAACACGGGTGCGCCACCCACCGAGCGGAAGGCCCGCACCGGCGAATTAACCCCGCCCGGAATCAGATCCTGGGCGCGGGCGAAGAGAGATTCGGAAGTTGTCATGAGGATTGTTGATGAGCTGTTAGCTATTAGCTGCTAGCTGTTAGCTTGTCGACAGGAAGTTGCCTTGAGAAGCCAACAGCTAGCAGCTAATAGCTAACAGCTCAAGTAAAAGCTACCGCAGCAATTGCGGCTCTAGATTAGAGAGTTTAAGCAGGGGCACGGTCTGGTTGTCGTGGGTGCCGCCGGGGTAGGACAGGCCCTCGAAAATGGCTCCCGGCTGGGGCGGGGCGGTGGCCAGCCCACTCTGGAAGGCGGGGCCGTACTGCTGCAAGGCATTACCAAAATACAGCAGCAGCTCGAAGCCCTGGCAAGCGAAGACCGAAGGCGGCAGGTTTTGCTTGGCCAGGTAGAGCTGGCGGAAGCGCCGGTAGCCCAGGCCGCTGGCGTTGAAATACTTGGGATAGTAGAAGTAAACGCCGGCCCCGCCGAGCTGGCCCGCGCCCAGGCTGGGGTTATCAAGCCAGGAGCCGGGCACGAGCAGCGCCGGCCGGCTGGCGGCGGGCACGGCACCCAGCGCCGTAAATACCGCCGGGCCGACTTTGCGGTTGTCGGCGGCCACGACTACGTGGCTGGCTCCGGTGAGCTCCGTGGCCACGAGGGCGGCGGCCAGGCTGGCCGGGTCGTCGGGCCGGAAGGCGTGGGTAGCCACGAGCTTGCCGCCGGCTGCCTCGTAAGCGGCCTGGTAGGCCTCGGCAAAATCATTGTCGTCCTTGCTATCCTCGTGCAGCAGCACGGCCGGGCGGCCGGTGCCGAAGGAGGTCGCCGCAAACTGCGCCGCCGCCCGTGCCTGGGTAGCCGCGCTGGGCGAGTAGAGGTAGTGGTAGGGGTTATCGAGCACCAAGTCACCGTCTTGCGAAAGCGGGTTGACGCAGATAATCTGGTGCTCGCGGGCGTAGCGGGCCACCAGCTTGGCCCCTGACTTGTAGATGGGGCCGACAAGCAAATCCATGCCCGCCAGCTCGGGGAGGGCCAGGACGCTCTTGAGCGTGAGCGTATCGGCCCCGGTATCGTAGGCAAACAGCTGCACCGGGTGGCCGGCTCGTTGCAGCGAATCCTGGGCCAGGCGCAGGCCAGCGTAAAGGTCAGTGACGAACTGATTTTTGCGCTGCGTCTGCCAGCTGTTGTCTTGCAGCTCGAAGGGCAGCAGCACGCCGATATTATAGGTGCTCTTGCGCGGCAGGGCCTTGGGGGCGGCCATCGGTGTCGCGGCAGCCAGGGCCGGCGCGTAGCGGTCGCGGTCGAGCTTGAACTGCGTAATCAAGGCATCGAGCTGCTGGCGGTCGGCTTCGCTGAGCGCACCCGTACCCAATAGGTAATCAGCATAAAGACGGCCGATAAGCTTGCTCTGCGGATAACGCTTTTGCAGCCGCTGCCAGGTGGCGCGGTCTTTTAGCTTAGCCAGGTAAGTAGCCTGCATGGCCTCGCGGGGGGCGGCGTACTGCTCGGCGGGCAGCTGGCCCAGGGTGCGCAGGGCGTTGTCGTAGTCGTCCTGCTCAAACGACACCTGGCCTTGCAGGTACAGCACCTCGTTGAGGTTGGGGTAGGAGGGATACTGGTTGCGGATCAGGTTGAGCATTTGCTCGGCCTCGGCCCACTGGCCCAGCCGGGTGGCGGCCACCGCGTAGAGGTAGGCCGCGTCGGGGGCCTGGGCGAAGTGGTTGATGGGCTGGGCCAGCGGCTCCAGCTCCTGCATGGCCACGGCGTAGTGGCCCTGGTCGAGCTGGCTTTTGCCGGTGCGGTAGCGGAGAAGCTGGCCTTGGGCGCTGGCCAGCAGGCTCAGCAGTAGTAGGGGCAACGCCAGCAGCAGCCGCCACGGCAGGCGGGCGACGGCGCGGTACGAGTAAGTCATGCGAAAGAGAAGGCCGGGGTTGGCCACCGCAAAGGTACGCCCGGCCGGGGAGGGGGCCGAAAAGCAACCCGCCCACTAGTCTTGCCTACCTTAGCACCAGCCGGCGCGCCGAGCGGGCCGGCTTTGCCGTACTACTGTTTATTCCCTGCCGATGTACCTCTCCCTGCCCATGTCGCTGCCTGCTTTGCGGCGCCGCTTGCCGCTGCTGTTTGTGCTCGGCTTGTCGCTGGCCCTGAGCTTCGTACTCATCGCCGCCCGCGTACTCATCACCGGTCGCCCGCTGTTCGTTTTTCTGCTCTGGAATCTGTTCCTGGCCGCCATTCCGTTTGCCCTGAGCGCGGCGCTGAGCCTGGCCGCCCGGCCGCCGCAGGCGCGGCTGCTGCTGCCGGTGGGGGCGGTGTGGCTGCTGTTTTTTCCGAACGCGCCCTACCTCGTGACCGACCTGTTTCACCTGGTACCGCACGCGGGCGTGCCGTACTGGTACGACCTGGCGCTCATCATGTCCTGCGCCTGGAACGGGCTGATGCTGGCCTTTGCCTCGCTGCTCGATATGCACGGGCTGGTGCGCCAGCGTCTGGGCTTCTGGTCCGGCTGGGGCTTCGTCACGGTGGCCTTGGGGCTGAGTGCCTTCGGGGTGTACCTGGGCCGCTACCTGCGCTACAATTCCTGGGATATTCTTAATAACCCGTTCACGCTGCTCTACGACATCGTGCAGCGCTTTCTGCACCCTTTCCACAACTGGCAGACCTGGGGCGTAACGGTCGTGTTTTGGGTATTTCTGCTTATTGCCTATGCTACGGTGCGGCTGCTGGGGCAGGGTGGCCAGCGGGAGCGCTAGGTGGTCCCGGTAGTAGTGGGGAGTCCCAGCGGTTGCTTTAAACAGTCCTCACTCATGTGAAGCGTCTGCTAGGCTGCACTCGGTCTGACAACAGCAGAGTAGCAGGTGAATTTTTTAGAGCAATTCTCAGGCTAGTGTACTAACTGTAACACCAAGCTCCAGCTTGGTGAGGCATCTGGGTACGCTCACTAAGTACATCACCAAGCTGAAGCCTGGTGTTACACCAATGCACCGACCCGAGAACTTCTGTAAGTGACTGTAATGCTGACTTATTGCTAAGCAGACGAATGGCCTTTGAGGTATGAGGTGCCCTGAGCGGCATTAGTCTGCCAAAGGTGAATGGTGTACGTGTCGTTACCGTCCAGGCCGTCTTCGCTCAGCTCGTCAAGATTGTAGTAGTAAATTCTTACTCGGTAGATGCCCTTGGGTAGGGTCAACCGCAGGGCCTCGGGCTGATAGTCGTTGAGGCCGGCAACGATGACTTTCCCTGAACTGACGGTCAAATCACACTCGTTGAGTAACGCAATTGCTTGCTCATCGGTGCTGTAAGGTGGTTCCGACTCAAAGACGGCGATTTTAACGGGAACGGTTGAATTACGGGCGGTGCCCACCACGACGTTTCCCGGGGCAACTCCGAGCAGCGCGTTGAGTTCTGCCGTCGTCCAGTGGATAAGTGCTGGGGCGCTATCCTCATCCTGAAGGTAAAATTGGAAATAATCTGCAAAAAGCAGCAAGTCCAGCTCAATGGTTGCGTTCACGAATTTTTAGGAATCGGTAGCTACTTCAAATTGCCCTCCCAGGCCGCTAGCTCGGCGTTGCGCTCGGTCACGGCGCGGGCCAGCAGCGCCGGGCTGGGGCCAGTGCCGAGGTAAATAGTCGTGCCGCGTTCCATCGCGTAGGGAGTGGTTACTTCGCCGACCTTCCGGAAGGTGGTAAAGTAAGGCGTCAGCTTGTCGGGGTAGCCTTCGCCAACGAGCAGCAGGTGGTGCCAGGGCCGCGCCGGGACCGGCGGAAACCAGTGCAAATAGCTGCCGTTGAAGCTCGTCGCGGCGGGCATGGGCCGGTTGCGGTTGTAGTAGTTGATGGCCCCGGCCTGGCCGTAGTTGTCACACTTGATGAGCGTGCTGGCCCGCGTCGAGTCGGGCAGGGCCTGGTAGGCCAGCCAGGTCTTATTAGCCAGCTCCTGCCAGCCCAGCATGTCGGCAAAGTCCTGGGGAATGGCGTGCAGCTCGCCGTCTTCCCAGCGCGTGAGGCCCAGCTTTTGGTGGAGGGGCCGCTGGCTCAGGCGGGCCATCGCGGTTGGCGGCAGGACGGGGAAAATGTCACGCACCAGCGGCACCCACAGCAGCAGCGGTACCACCAGCATAGCCACGCGCAGGCGCGGGCGAGCGGCCAGCTGGGTCTGCCACCACACCGCACCCACCGCAAACAGCGCCGGGTAGTAGCCCAGGGCGTAGTAGCTCTTACCGTGTAAAACGGTCAGAATCAGCAGGGCTACCACGTACACCAGGCCCGCCACCCGAGCCGCCGGCACGGGCTGGCCCCGCAGGGCGGCCCACAGCCCCGGCACCCACACCAGCACCGCCGAAAAGCACAGCAGCACCTGCTCTTTCCAAAACCCGCCGGCCGACACGTGCACCAGTTGCCGTTCGTGCAGCAGCGCCATGTGGTGGCGAAACGGCAGCCCGTGCGCCACCTGCCACACTAGCGTAGGCGCGGCCACCAGCAGGGCCAGGCCCGCCGCCAGCCAGATGGGTCGCCGCCCAAACGTGCGCGGGGTTGTCAAGAGAAGCGCCACCAGCGCGGCCGCGCCGAAGAAAAATGTCGTGTACTTATTCAGAATACCCAGCCCTAGCACCAAGCCCAGCCCGTAGAGGTGCCGGGGCCGGCCGTCGGGCTGCGCGTGCCGCACCAGCCAGTAAGTGGCCAGAGTAAAGCTGAATATCTCGAACGCATTGGGCTGAAAAAGTAGGTTGACCCGCCCGTAGGCCGTGGTGAGAAAGCACACGCCGGCCAGCGCCTGCGCCCACGGCCCGCCGCCCAGTTTCTGGGCCAGTCGCACCACCACGTAAATGGTGAGTGCCCCCCAGAGCAGGGGCCAGAACTTCACCCAAAAAAAGCCGCCGCCCAGTGCCAGCGTCACCCAGCTTTGCAGGGCCGTGAGGGGCGGCACCTCGATGTAGCCCCAGGCCAGGTGCCGGCCGTAGTCGAGGTAGAGGTATTCGTCGCGGTGCAGCTCGTAGGTGCCGTAGCCCGCCAACAGCAGGCCGGAAATTACTTTGAGCAGGGCAAAGAGCAGGGGTAGGCGGTGTTTCATAAGCGCTAGAAGCTAGTAGCAAGTAGCAAACTCGCCGCTTGTTGCGAGCTTGCGGAGCAATTGCGCTCAAATGAAAAGGAAATACTCTTGGGTAAGAGCGATTGCCCCGCAAGCTCGCAAGAAGCGGTGAGTTTTGCGGCACCCTGTTAAATGATATC
This sequence comes from uncultured Hymenobacter sp., assembly GCA_913776615.1. Lineage (GTDB taxonomy): Bacteria > Bacteroidota > Bacteroidia > Cytophagales > Hymenobacteraceae > Hymenobacter. The sequence goes on along the minus strand of CAJYPK010000009.1, from coordinate 74,994 downwards.
TGTTAAATGAAAACGTCCTGGTCCCGCCTGCTTTCTACCCGCCGCTACCCCGACCGCCCCGCCGAGGTGCCCACGCCCGGCCGCTCGCCCTACCTGGCCGACTACGACCGCGTGGTGTTCTCGTCGGCCTTCCGGCGCTTGCAGCGCAAAACCCAGGTGATGCCGCTGCCCGAAACTGACTTCGTCCACACTCGCCTCACGCACTCGCTCGAAACGGCCTGCGTGGGTCGCTCGCTGGGCCGCCTCTCGGCCCGCCGCGTGCTCGAAGCCGACCCGGCCATCGGGGAGGAGCTGCCCGACTTTGCCCAGGACTGCGGCGACATCGTGGCCGCCGCCTGCCTGGCCCACGACATCGGCAACCCGCCCTTCGGCCACTCGGGCGAGGATGCCGTTTCGGCCTACTTCGCCAGCCGGGCCGCCGAGCGCTTCATCACCGGCCTGAGCGCCGCTCAGCAGGCTGATTTGCAGCATTTCGAGGGTAATGCGGCGGGCTTCCGCATTCTCACGCACACCTACCCAGCGCTCAGCAGCGGCTCGGCCGGACTGGGGCTCACGTACGCCACGCTGGGGGCCTTTACCAAGTACCCGCGCCCGTCGGTGATCGGCGAGGAGCAGAAGCGGGGCGGGGCCAGCGAAAAGAAATACGGGCATTTTCAGGCGGAAAACTCCCACTTCAAAAGGGTAGCCGAGGAGTTGGGCCTGCTGCCCAAGGACGCGCCCGCCGGCTTCTACCACCGCCACCCGCTGGCCTTCCTGGTCGAGGCGGCCGACGATATCTGCTACCGCATTATCGACTTCGAGGATGGGCTCAAGCTCGGCCTCATCGACCACGAGCGGGGGCTGGCCCTGCTGCGGCAGCTGCGCGCCGCCGCGCCCAATGCGCGCCCCCGGGGCGCGGGCAGCAGCGGCCTCACCTGGCGCGACTGGCAGGAGGAGCTGGGCTACCTGCGGGCCACGCTCATCGGCCAGCTCGTGGACGAAACCGCCACCCGCTTTGCCCAGCACGCGCCCGCCATCCTGGCTGGCACCTACGATGCCTCGCTGGTGAAAGAGTTGACCGGCTACGAATTTCTCCAGGAAATTCAGCAGCTGAGCGTGCAGAAGCTCTACCGCTCGCGCCCGGTGCTCGAAATCGAAGCCGCCGGCTTCGAAGTGCTCGGTGGCCTGCTCGACACGTTTTTGTGCGCCATTTTCGATTCAAAAAACAACCACCGCTCCAAAAAGCTGCTCGACTTGCTACCCGGCCAGTACCGCGCCATCGGCCCGCAGGCCGGCGCCCCGGCCTACGAGCAAATTCTCCTGCTCACCGACTACGTGGCCGGCATGACCGACCAGCACGCGCTGAGTTTGTACAAGACTATCAAGGGGATAGAATTGCCTAAGGGGTTTTAGCCAGCCCAAATAATTCACGCTAACATACCCGCGGCTGTCATGCTGAGCTTGCCGAAGCATCTTGCTCGCTTCGTTATGCAGCCGTTCAACGAAGCGAGCAAGATGCTTCGGCAAGCTCAGCATGACAAGAGTTATGTGGCCGTATCATTTCCTAAACAACTTCGGATCTACCGGACAGTGGCCTTGAACGTTTTGACCATGTGAATAGTAGGCGAGTTACCCGCTTTCGGTACCACGTCGAAGGCTACCCGCACCCCCTGAATGGTCAGCTCCTGGCTGGCCGCCAGCTTGTGGCCCGCGTAAATGGTGCTGGTAAGGTCGGCACCGGCTGCCGTAGCCACTATTTCCTGCGTGATGTGGCGAATGTCGGCCGTAGCCTGCACCGCCGGATTGAATAAGTACTTGACCGACGGGATATCAAGGGAATACGTGTAGGGATGGTCGCCGCCGGGGAGCTTCGTGGCCGTGACGACGGGCCGGTCGGCCAGAAAAAACACGCCCGGCGCCTCGTTGTACTGCGGAGCCAGGCCCGCCACGGTACTATTATCCCGCCCTGGCAAGGCCAGCGCGAGGGAAGTCAGGGGTGCGTCGGTCTGCACGCCTACCTGGGCTGCTACGGGTAGGTAGGCCTGCGCCCCCAGGCCCGCCCGCATCGTCGGCACGGCTCCTCGGTACCACGCATCGGTAGAGTACTGCGCCAGGATGCGCTCGGCTACTGCCCCGGGTAATGCCCCGTGCTGCAGGCGGGCGAGGCTAGCGGGGCCGGTCAGACGCAAACTCACCAAGCCACTGTAGCTCGGGGTTTTGGCAAAGTCAACCCCCGGAATTTGGATGCTTACCGGCAGGTCGTTGCTGTGGGGAGCGTTATCGAGTGCCAGGCTGGTAATCTGGGCACCCGCGAGTTCCCAGCGCATGGCCAGGCTGGAAAGATTGCCTTTCGCAATGTTGGGGTCGTAGGCTAACTCAAATTGAGTAGCGTACCACGTGAGGTTGGTCAGTACCTGGGGTTCGAGCGAGGAAGCGAACGACGAACTGGTATTCGGGTCTACTACGGCCTGATCGGCGAAGCTGAGCAGGGGTGAGGCATCGGCCGCCGTGCCGTCGAGGCGCAGGCTGGTAATCAAGGCCTGGCGGACGGGTAGGGGCCGGGTGCCGTCGGCTGCGTATTGGTAGAAGCGCAGTAGCCCCCGGTACTTATTATACAGCACCAGGTAAGGGCTAAGGCCAATGCCGTTACGCGAAAAAGTGCTGTATACCAGGGCCCAGCCATCAGCCTGCAAGTGGTCGTCGCGCAGGTCGTCGCTGAAAGCGCGGCTGGCTGCGGGAGCCCACGGCGCGGGTACCTGGGGGCTGCCGGGCGGGGTGGGCAGGTACTGCGCATTATCGAGGTCGAAGGCGAAGTCGGCACCAAGCGGCTTGGTCGGCGGGGCGGTAGTGTAGGCAATCGGCACGATGGTCGCCGTGGCCCCCGCATCGTTGCTGCTCGTCACGCTAAGCACGGCGGGCGCAGGGTCGTTGTCGCGATGGCAGGCCCCGGCCAAGATAGGCAACAGGAGCAGGGGGACTGCCCGGTAGCGTTGAAATAACATCATACAGTATGACTAAGGTGAGGATGGCGGTACAATACCATGAAAAAAGCCGTGGCCATTAGTATGCCACGGCTCTTTCCTAGCGAGCTATCGCCGCATTATTCCCACTCAATCGTTGCCGGCGGCTTCGACGAGATATCGTACACCACGCGGTTGATGCCGCGCACCTGGTTGATAATCTTGTTGCTAACCTCCGCCAAAAACTCGTAGGGCAGGTGGGCCCAGTCGGCGGTCATGCCATCGACGCTGGTTACGGCGCGCAGGGCCACTACGCGCTCGTAGGTGCGCTCGTCGCCCATCACGCCCACGCTCTGCACGGGCAGCAGCATGGCGCCGGCCTGCCACACCTGCTCGTAGAGGCCGCGCTCCTTGAGTAGGTTAATAAACACGCCGTCGGCGCGCTGGAGCAGGTCTACTTTCTCGGGCGTGATGTCGCCCAGGATGCGGATGCCCAGGCCGGGGCCGGGGAAGGGGTGACGGTTGAGAATTTCGCCGGGCAGGCCCAGCGTAGCCCCCACCTCGCGCACCTCATCCTTGAAGAGCATGCGCAGCGGCTCCACGATTTTGAGGTTCATTTTCTCGGGCAGGCCGCCCACGTTGTGGTGGCTCTTGATAGTCACGGCCGGGCCGCCGTGCACCGAGACCGACTCAATCACGTCGGGGTAAATGGTGCCCTGGGCCAGCCAGCGGGCGCCCTCGACCTTCTGTGCCTCGCGGTCGAACACCTCGATAAACGTGCGGCCGATGGCCTTGCGCTTGCCCTCGGGATCGGAGATGCCCGCCAGCGCGGCGTAAAACTCGGGGGCCGCGTTCACGCCGGTTACGTTCAGGCCCAGGCCCTCGTAGGCCTTCAGCACCGAGGCAAACTCCTCCTGGCGCAGCAGGCCGTTGTCGACGAAAATGCCGTGCAGGCGCGGGCCGATGGCGCGGTGCAGCAGCAGCGCGGCCACCGAGCTATCCACGCCGCCCGAGAGGCCCAGGATTACCTGGTCGTCGGGGCCGATGGTATTTTGCAGTGCCTCCACCATCGAATCGACGAAGTGCTCGGGCGTCCAGCTCTGGTCGCAGCCGCAGATGTTCACCACGAAGTTGGCCAGCAACTGCTTGCCTTCGGTGGAGTGCGTCACCTCGGGGTGAAACTGGATGCCGTAGGTATCCTGGCCGGGCAGCTTGTAGGCGGCCACCGCTACCTCGGGCGTACTGGCGATGATGTTGTAGTCGGCCGGCAGGGTCTTGATGGTATCGCCGTGCGACATCCACACCTGCGTATCGCGGTGCAGGCCGTGCAGCAGGGGCGAGGCATCGTCGAGCTGGCTCAGGCGCGCCCGACCGTACTCGCGGATGGTGGCGGGTAACACTTCGCCGCCGCCCTGCTGGGCCAGCAGCTGCGCGCCGTAGCAAATGCCCAGCACGGGCACCTTGCCGAGAATGCCGCTCAGGTCGGGGTTGGGCGAGTCGGCGTCGCGCACCGAGCAGGGCGAGCCGGAAAGAATAACGCCCCGCAGGTCACCGGCGCTGATGCGCTCGGCCAACTGAGAGGCGTGGGTGTAGGGGTGAATTTCGCAGAAAACGTGCAGCTCGCGAATGCGCCGGGCAATGAGCTGCGTGTACTGCGAACCGAAGTCCAAAATGAGAATTTGCTGCATAAGACCGCAGATTTAACGGATTTAACGGATTTCGTGGATACGCCTGCTAAAGCAGGCTGACTATGCTGGCGGGACTGATGGCTGACGCTGCTTTGGGGGGTAAACAGGCGGGGTCAGATTAGCAGCTTGGTAATAGTTTTCCGGCTGGGCCGGAGAAAAGTGGGTGCAAAAATACCCCCGTTTTGCCCCTGATAGCACGGCTAGCCCAGCTTTTTCTTGCGGCTGATTCCCAAGTAAAAAATATTTTTGTCCATTAAAAACCTAAAAACCAAGCCAGTCAGCCCGCCAACGGCGGGCGTAGCCGCGCAATCCGTTTCATCCGTTAAATCTGCGGTCTATCTTTGCACCGGCGAGTCAGAACGACCAGCTCCTGCTGAACTCCCCCAGGGCCGGAAGGCAGCAAGGGTAGGTGGTTGAGCGGTGCGATTTTGGCTCGCTTTTTTTGTCTTTTCCAACCGGCCCCGAGCTGCGTCCGTCTGCCGACTTTAGGTAGCCAGCGCGTAGCTTTGGGCCGGTTTTATTTTTGGAGCTGTTAGCGGCTAGCTAGTAGCTGTTAGCGCGTCGCCAGGTAAGCTGGGTTTGCTAACAATGGAAAGCTAGCAGCTAACAGCTAGTAGCTAACAGCTTACGAATGAAGTTTTTTATCGATACGGCCAACCTGGCCGAGATTCAGGAAGCCGTAGACCTCGGCGTACTCGATGGCGTTACCACCAACCCCTCGCTGATGGCTAAAGAAGGCATCCGGGGTACTGATGCCGTGATGGCGCACTACCGGGCCATCTGCGACATCGTGGACGGCGACGTGTCGGCCGAGGTAATTGCCACCGATTTCGAGGGCATCGTGCGCGAGGGCGAGGCCCTGGCCGACCTGCACCCCAACATCGTGGTAAAAGTGCCCATGATCAAGGACGGTGTAAAGGCCATCAAATACTTTAGCGACAAGGGTATTCGTACCAACTGCACGCTCATCTTCTCGGCTGGCCAAGCCTTGCTGGCCGCCAAGGCGGGCGCTACCTACGTATCGCCCTTCGTGGGCCGCCTGGACGATATCGGGGCCGACGGCCTGGGCCTGATCGGCCAGATTGTGGAGATTTTCGCCAACTACGGCTATGCTACCGAAGTACTGGCCGCCAGCGTGCGCCACGTGCCGCACCTCATTCAGTGCGCCGAGCTGGGCGCCGACGTCGTCACCTGCCCGCTCAACGTCATCACCGGCCTGCTCCACCACCCGCTCACCGACAAGGGCCTGGCTGCCTTCCTGGCCGACCACAAAAAAGTAAACGCTTAGTAGAATTATGAGTTAGAAGTTATGAGTTATGAGTTCCGCCCGGCGACTCATGGCTATTAACTCATAACTCATAACTTCTAACTCATAATTCTCTTAAAGTGTACATCATCAAAGTAAAAGGCAAGGCCAAAATTCCGGATTACATCCAGCTGCGCGACGAGCATTTCGTGCTGATTGCCTATTTCCGGGCCGACCGGCCGCTCAAAGACCTGCACCGCTACGGGCTGGAAGGCCAGGAAGAGCCGCTGGCCGCCGTGATTTCGGAGCTGGAATTTGGGAAATTGCGCAAGCTGGAACTCTAGAAGCTGCTATGACCGAGCCGATAGTCGAGATGCGCGAGGGCACCATCACCCAGGAGGGGCGGGCGGTGCTCGAAAACGTGACGTTTGCCCTGGAAAAGAGCGAGTTTGCCTACCTGGTGGGGCGCACCGGCGCGGGCAAGTCGTCGCTGCTTAAAACCCTGTACGCCGACCTGCCGCTGCTGGCAGGCGAGGGCACCGTGGCGGGCTTCGACCTGGCTAGCCTGCCGGCGAGCAAAGTGCCGTATCTGCGGCGGCGGCTGGGCATTGTGTTTCAGGATTTCCAATTGCTGAGCGACCGCTCGGTGGGGGAGAACCTGCTTTTTGTGCTGAATGCCACCGGCTGGCGCGGCAAGGCCCGCAAGCAGCAGCGGGTGCAGGAGGTGCTCACCCAGGTGGGCCTGAGCGGCGTGGCGGGCCGGATGCCGCACCGGCTATCGGGCGGCGAGCAGCAGCGGGTCGTCATCGCCCGCGCCCTGCTCAACGAGCCGGTGCTGCTGCTGGCCGACGAGCCCACCGGCAACCTCGACCCCGAGGTAGCCGACGGCATCATGGAGCTGTTTCGGGAAATCAACCACGCGGGAACGGCTATTCTCATGGCGACCCACAATTTTCAGCTGCTCGAAAAATACCCGCACCGCGTGCTCACCTGCCGCGAGGGGCAGCTGCTGGATTCGGCCCGCGCTTAGGCGGCCGCGCCTTTGCCGATGCAAGCTGGGCTATCCATTCTGATTCCGGTTTATAACCGCGCCGTTGCGCCGTTGGTAGTCAGCCTGCTGGCCCAGGCCGCCGACTGGCCGGGGCCGGTCGAAGTCGTGCTGCTGGATGATAAGTCGGCCGAGGAACACCAGCTGCAAAACCGGCCGCTGGCCCACCTGCCCGCCGTACGCTACGCCGAGCTGCCGGCCAACGTGGGCCGGGCCGCCATTCGCAACCAGCTGGCGGCCCGGGCGCGCCACGCGTGGCTGCTGCTGCTGGATAATGACAGCCTCCTGCCCGACGCCCAATTTCTGGCCCGCTACGCCCAGGCGCAGGCCGCTGCTTCGGAAGAAGTTGCTCTTTTCGTCGGCGGTACCACCTACGAGCCGACGCCACCCGCCGACCCTGCCCTGTACCTGCGCTGGCACTACGGCCGCGCCCGCGAAATGCGGCCGGCCGCCCTGCGCCAAGCCCAGCCCACCAGCCAGCTCACCCTCAATAACGCGCTGCTGAAAAGCGAGCTGCTGCGGCGATTTTCGCTGGATGAGCGCCTGAGCGGCTACGGCCACGAGGACACGCGCCTGGGCCTGGAGCTGGCCCGGGCCGGCGTAGCGGTGCGGCACCTCGACAACCCCGTGCTGCACGACGGCCTGGAGCCCGCCGTCATCTTCTTGGAAAAAAGCCAGCAGGCCGTGCGCAACCTGGCCCAGGTGCTGCGCACCGACGGGCTAGGGGCCGCTACGCGCCTGGTCCGGGCGGCCCGGCAGCTGGGCCAGCTGGGGCTGCGGGTGCCGGCCCGCGCCGCGCTGGCCGCGCTGGCCCCCGCGCTACGGCACCACCTGCTGACGGCGGCCCGGCCCAGCCTGCGGGTGCTCGACGCGCTCAAGCTGCTGTGGCTGCTGCAAGAGCCCGGTTGGCCCCTGTCCTGATGAGTATCTTTGGCGTCGGCTAGTGCCTTAAAAATTACTGCTGTTGCCTGATTTGCCGCCCATTCACATGCTCGACCTGCCGGCCGAGCACGCCGTTTACCAAGCCGAGCTAGATGCCGCCTGGCAGGCGACGGTGCGCGAGGCCGCATTCATCCAGGGGCCGGCCGTGGGGCAGTTTGCCGCCGAGTTGGGCGCGCACCTGGGCGGCGCGCACGTGGTGCCCTGTGCCAACGGCACCGATGCCCTCACCCTGGCCCTGCTGAGCCTGGATTTACCGCCCGGCACCGAGGTTATCGTGCCGGCCTTCACCTACGTGGCTACTTTGGAAGCGGCGGTGCTGCTGGGTTTGCGGCCCGTGCTGGTTGATGTGCAGCCCGACACCTTCAACGCGGACCCGGCGGCCGTGCGGGCGGCGCTGACGCCCCGTACCGGGGCCGTAGTGGCGGTGCATTTATTTGGGCAATGCGCTGATTTGGAAGAATTAACGGCGATTTGCCAGGCGGCGGGTGTAGCCCTCATTGAGGACAACGCCCAGGCGCTGGGAGCCACGTTTACCTTCGCCAGCGGCCGGGTGGCCCACGCGGGTACGGTGGGGGAGGTGGGTACCACCTCGTTTTTTCCCAGCAAAAACTTAGGCTGCCTGGGCGACGGCGGCGCGCTCTTTACCCGCGACGCGGCCCGCGCCGCCCGGTTGCAGCAGCTAGCCAACCACGGCCAAAGTCAGAAGTACCTGCACCAGCGCGTTGGCCTCAACTCGCGCCTCGATACCCTGCAAGCCGCCCTGCTGCGCGTGAAGCTGCGCCACCTGCCCGCCGCCCAGGCGGCTCGCCAGGCCCTGGCGGCGCGCTACGACGCAGCCCTGGCGGGGCTGCCCGGCCTGTGCATGCCGGTTCGCGAGCGGCGCAGCAGCCACGTCTTTCACCAGTACACCGTTAAAATTGAGGGGGAGGGCCGGCGCGATGCCGTGCAGGCGCACTTGCAAGCGCACGGGATTCCGAGTGCCGTTTACTACCCGCTGCCGGTATCCACGCAGCCGGCCTACGCGTCGCTGGGCTACCGGCGGGGGCAGTTTCCGGTGGCTGAGCAGCTGTGCCGGGAAGTGCTGTCGCTACCCGTGCAGCCGATGCTCAGCGCGGCGCAGCAGGCGTACGTAGCGACCGTGCTCGGCCAAGCCTGTGCCAGGTAGCCAAGCGACAAAAGCCCGCCCAGGCACAGCCTGAGCGGGCAAATCCGGCGTACCGACGCAGGGTTGCGTCTTAGATGTTATTGGGCGGATACGAGGCCACGCCGCCTAGCACGTAGGCTACTTGCTGCGCGAGCGGCACCGTGCCGCTGGGCGGCGAGGCGGGCCCAAACGTAACGGTAACCTGCCCGGCCTGGGAGCTGGTCTTGACTTCTTTAACCTGGTATTCGCCCTGGCCACTGCCCAGCGAGAACAGCCCGAACAGCTTCAGCTGGGCGCTGGCTCCCACCTGGAAGTCGGTTTGGACGGTGGCGACATCAACCCCGGTGAACACTATTTCCATAGTAGGCTCCTGGCTGATAACGAAGGTTTTGAGGCGCGAAAACAGCTTGCCTACGCCGAAGTACTGCTTCGGGTCGTATTCGCCGTTGAGAAAGGCATAGCCGGTGTGGGCAAAATCATTGCCGTCGGGCGAATTGGCTGCCACCTGCGTCAGGATGTTGTTATCGTACCAACCGGTCAGGCTGTTGGCGGCTAATTCGGTGGGCAGGGCCGCCACCGTCGTTACGCCGGGATACGAGACGTTCATCGTCATGGTCGAAGCGCTGCTCGTGTACTTGGTTACGCTGTACGAGGCCGATGCCGAGAGCGAAATACCGAGGATGCTGCCCAGCGGAATGCTCACCTTGGCCCCCCCCTGAATGGAAACCTGCGAAGACATCGCTTCGAAGTTGTTAAACACCAAGCTCATCTTAACCAGGCTTTTGGTGTTTTGCAGCTCCGCAATCAGCTTATTGACGGTAGGCAGCTTCTTGTGATTGTAATCGACGTAGTACGCGGCGCTGTTAACCTGTACACCCCCGTTTTCCTTAGTCGGGTATTGCACGGCGTCGATGGCCGCGTTCAGGCGGTCGGTAGCGCTGTAATAGCGCTCGTGCAGCTTGTAGCTCTGGTTAGCTATTTTTTGGTAGGCGGCGATGGCATTGCGCAGGCTGTTGAGCGAAACCGGCAGCTTGGCAATGCTCTCGTACTTGGCCAGCAACTGGTCGTACACGTCCTGGATTTTGCCGCCAAACGGCAGCGGGTCGGTGTACTCGCCCCCGGCCGCCTCGAATTCGGCCAGTACGGAAGCTATCTGCGATTCGGCCTTGGTGTCCTGGTCCTGCATGATCTGCGCGTCCTTGGCCGAAAATACGAAGCCAACCGTTTGCAGCAACTGCGCATACAAGCCGGAGAAGCCGCCCCCGGTCAGGATCAGCTCCCCGCTGCTGGAGGTTCCCAGCAGCGTATCCAGGTCTTGCAGCGTGGCCTGGTTGAAATAGGCATTGGGGCCGTAGGTAATGCCGTAGTTGAACCCGCTGGGGTAGTTCACCGAGCTGAATTTGCCATCCAGCTTTTTACCCAGCGCCTTGGCCACGGCCGCCTCAAACTTGGCCGTGAATTCCTGCTGGGCCGGGTCGAGCGTGGTAGCGGCCTCGGCCAGTAGCGTACCCTGGCGTTGCGCCAGCTTGCCCACGCGCTCCAGCGGGGGCACGGGCCGGGCCGGGCTGCTGGCCACCCAACTGGCGTGGGCGCGCCGGATTGCCTCGGCCGCGGAGTCGGCTTCGACGGGCTGAGCCCAGTCAGCGGCTTGGTTGGAGGCCCGGGACTTACGCCGGCTGAGTGCTACCTGATAAACTGCCATGATTGTTAGGAAAGGAAAAATGTACCTACTCTATAGGCTTTTCGGACCCGCCACCACTGGCTTCGTTCCAGTAGTGGTGCAAAGCAACGGCCACTGCTCAGGCAGCTTTAAGCGTAAAAATTCTGGTTTTGCAGAATGCGTATTTTTACGGGTAGCAGTGTAGCGCTGCCTGGCTGGCCGAGGGAAAATTGAGACCGGCCCCGGGGCAGATGTTGGAGCCAGCCGCTAGCTTTGGTGCGTGGCTGGGGCAGGGGCAAACGAGCACAGCCGGCTTGTACTAGTGTTTCTATGGGGTTTGCTTCTTTGCCCATTCGTTTTGCCATCTGCGGCGTAGGCCACATTGGCCGGCGCCACGCGGCGCTGGTGGCGCGCCACGCCGGGGCCAGCCTGGTCGCCCTCATCGACGTGCGCCCCGAACTGCGGGCCGGCCTCGCGGCCGAGTTTCCCGGGGTACCGTTCTTTCTGTCCCTGGAAGACTACCTGGCCCACGGCCCCGCCGCCGATGTACTCACGGTGGCCACGCCCAACGGCCTGCACGCCCCGCAGGCGGTGGCTGGCCTGCGCGCCGGCCGGCACGTGGTCGTCGAAAAGCCCCTGGCCCTCAGCACGGCCGACGCGGAGCTACTCGTGCGCACCGCCCAGCAAACCGGGCGCCTGGTTTTTGGCGTGATGCAGAACCGCTACTCGCCGCCCGCCGCCTGGCTCAAGCAGGTGGTCGAGGAAGGTCGGCTGGGGGAGGTATTTCTGGTGCAGCTCAACTGCTTCTGGAACCGCGACGCCCGCTACTACCAGCCCGGCGGCTGGCGGGGCACGCAGGCGCTCGACGGCGGCACGCTGTTCACGCAGTTCAGCCACTTCGTGGATTTGCTGTACTGGGTGTTCGGCGACGTTACCAATCTCGCGGCGCGGTTTCGGGATTTCACCCATCAGGGCCTGACCGAGTTTGAGGATAGCGGCCTCGTGACCTTCGACCTCGTACGGGGCGGGAGCGGCACGCTCAGCTACAGCACCGCCGTGTGGGATCGCAATCTCGAAAGCTCGCTCACGGTGGTGGCCGCCCGCGGCGCGCTCAAAATCGGCGGGCAGTACCTCGATAAGGTGGAGTATTGCCACCTGCAAGAGTATGAGTTGCCGACGCTGCCCCCCACCAACCCCGCCAACAGCTACGGTGCCTACCAGGGCTCGGCCGCCAACCACGTGCAGGTAATCGACAACGTAGTCAGTACCTTGCAGCAGCGCAGCCAAGCCACCACCAACGCCCTCGACGGGCTGAAGGTGGTAGAAATTATCGAGCGCATCTACGCCCTCCGCTAGCTCCTTTTCCCCGCCATGAGCCTCGACCTTCTCCGCCAGCAGTGGCACGCCCTCACGGCCCCGTTGCTGGCCGATACCGCCCGCCGCGCGGCCGAGCTGGAAAAGCTCTTAACTGCCTACGGCGCCCCCGAGCGCCACTACCACAACGTGCAGCACCTGGAAAACCTGTTTGCGCAGGTCGCGGCTTTGCCGCCGCAGGATGCCACGGTAGTGGCGCTGGCCATCTGGTACCACGATGCCGTGTATGAGGCGCTGCGCCCCGACAACGAGGCCAGAAGCGCCGAGTGGGCGCTGGCCTTTTTGGCCGAAACTACCCTGGAGCCCGTCCGCCGCGAGCGCGTGGCCGACCTCATCTGCCGCACGGCCGACCACACCCAGCCCCAGCCGCCCGACGATGCCGACCTGCTCTTGTTTCTGGATGCCGACCTGAGCATCCTGGGGGCACCCGCGGCCGCGTACTGGGAGTACGCCCGCCAGGTGCGCCGGGAGTATCAGCTCGTGCCCGAGCCGCTTTACCGCACCGGCCGCAGCCAGGTGCTGGCCAAGCTGCTGGCCGCGCCCGTGCTGTTTCACACCCCGGCGCTGCGCGCCGCCTTCGACGCGCCCGCCCGCCGCAACCTGCAAGCCGAGCTCGCGGCCTGGGAGCAGGGCGGCCTGCCCGCCTAGCCGTCCGCCAATCGGCCGCCCGGTCGTACCTTTGCCGCAGTCGAGCAGCCTTCCCGGCCCGCTTGTTTTTATAAAGAGGCGCTGAGAGATAGGCTCTGCGACGCGCCGGCAACCCCCGCCTTCCGGCGGAACGGTGCCAACCGACCGGCCGCTAAACTATGGCGGCCATATAAAAGCCCGTGGCGCTTTCTGCTTTCCTTCCTAGTGTGTACCGCTCATTTCCCGGCGCTGCGGCGCTGACTGGCTGGCCCGTGGCCGGCTGTTGTTGTTGAGCTACTTCCACGCCCGGGCTGCCCGCCGGTAGCCGGGTACCCACTTACCACGTCACTTTTTTAGAGGGTTGACTACGACTGGCCGGGCGCGGGTGCGTTCCGGCTGGCTGGGTCGTTTCGGCCCGGGCCGGCGCGCCCGGGCTACGCTGTTTTTTATGCTGAAAAAATCATTGGAAAGCCTGCGGCAGGAAGCTGCCGAATCGGGTACGGGCACGCTCAAGCGCAGCCTGAACGGTATCAGCCTCATCGGGCTGGGGATAGGGGTAATTATTGGGGCGGGGCTTTTCTCGCTCACCGGGCTGGCGGCGGCCAACCACGCGGGGCCGGCCGTGACGCTTTCCTTCGTGGTGGCGGCCATCGGCTGCGCGTTTTCGGCCCTGTGTTACGCCGAGTTTGCAGCGCTGGTGCCAGTGGCCGGCTCGGCCTACACCTATTCTTACGCCACGATGGGCGAGCTTTTCGCCTGGATAATCGGCTGGGACCTCGTGCTCGAATACTCGGTGGGCGCGGCCACGGTGGCCATCAGCTGGTCGCAATACCTGCTCAAGTTTCTGGAAAAATACGGCCTGCACCTGCCCGCCCGGCTGGTGATGTCACCCTTCGAAACGGCCACCCTGCACGACGGCTCCGTGGTGCACGGCTACGCCAACGTGCCAGCCATGCTGGTGGTGTTGGCCATCACGGCGGTTATCATCCGGGGTACCTCGGGCTCGGCCTGGTTCAACGCCCTGGTGGTGGCCCTGAAAGTGGCCGTGGTACTGGTCTTCATCGCCCTGGGCTGGAAGTACATCGACCCAGCCAACTACCACCCCTTCATCCCCGACAATACCGGGAAGTTCGGCGAGTTCGGCTGGAGCGGTATCCTGCGCGGGGCGGGGGTTATCTTCTTCGTTTTCATCGGCTTCGACATCGTCGCTACGATGGCCCAGGAAACGAAAGACCCGCAGCGCAACATGCCCATCGGCATCCTGGGCTCGCTGGTGGTGTGCACGGTTTTGTTCGTGCTGTTCGGCTACGTGCTCACCGGGCTGGCCAAGTACACCGAGTTTAAGAACAGTGCCGCGCCGGTGGCCATTGCCATCGAAAAAACGCCCTACGCCTGGCTCAGCGGGGCTATTATTCTGGCCATTCTCATCGGCTACACCTCCGTGATTCTGGTCGATTTGCTGGGGCAGTCGCGGGTATTTTTCTCGATGTCGAAGGACGGCCTGCTGCCGCCCGCCTTTTCCAAAATCCACCCCAAGTTTCGGACCCCCGTGCAGTCCAATTTGCTGCTGGGAGCCTTCATCGCCCTGTTCGCGGGCTTCGTGCCCATCAACGTAGTGGGCGAGATGGTGAGCATCGGTACGCTGCTGGCCTTCGTGATGGTGTGCCTGGGCGTCATTATCATGCGCCGCGCCAACCCCGACGCGCCGCGCAGCTTCCGCACGCCCTGGGTGCCGCTGGTGCCCATTCTGGGCATCCTCACCTGCGTGGTCATGATGGCCAGCCTGCCCTGGGAGACCTGGGTGCGCCTGGGCTTATGGCTGGCCCTCGGGCTGGCCATTTACTACGGCTACGGGCAGAAGCATAGCAAATTGCGCCAGCAGGTGACGTCGGGAGGTGAGGACTGATATTTCGGTTCAGTCTCAGGTTGGTGTGCCCTTTTTTGCAATGTTCTAACGCAGGCGTGAGACGCCTGCGTTAGAACATTGCAAACAGCCAATTACGTCAAGGGAATCTACTTCCCGGTGCCGGCCGCGGGCTCGGCCACGCGCTGCAAGTCCAGGTCCTGAAAATCGTAGCTGAAATCGGTAGCCGGTGAAATCGGCCTCATCTTCAGACTCGCGGCGCGGCCCTGATCGTCGAGGGTGAACGTAGCGAAGGCGTCGGCGTTGAAGCTGCGGTCCTTCCAGCGCACTACGCAGGTAGTGCCGCGGTAGGGTAGCACTTGGCCCAGCAGGCGCGGGGCCCGCACCGCCCGCAGCCACAGTTGCGGCCCCTGCTGGTACACGTTCACGTCGCCCAGCCAAGCATCGTGGTAGCGCCCCACGTAGGCGCTGTAGTTGGCCTTTTTCGGCGCGGCTTTCTGGGCCAGGGCCACCTGCTTCCAGGCGTCGTCGGTGGCCTTGTCCGCTTCGGACGCCATCGCCTGCTTGTAGCCGAGCATTTCCTGCACCCGGTCCTGGCCCGTCACGCCCAGGTAGTGGTCCAGGATCGCGCTTGTCACGGCGTGGAACGCCAGGCCGTCCTCCTGGTTGGTGAGGACGATGATGCCCAGGCGCTGCTCGGGCACCAGCGTCACCTTGGTCACCATGCCAATCTGCCCGCCGGTGTGCGACACCTGCTTATATCCCCGCACGTCGGACAAATCCCAGCCCAGCCCGTAGGCCGCGAAGTGGGTATTGTAGGCCGTCGGCCCGGGGCGGAGGCGCTTGATCGTCTGCGGCGACCACAGCTCCCACTGCGTGTCGGGCTTCAGCAGCGGGGCGGGGGCGCCCGGCCCACCCAGCAGCATCAGGGCCCATTGGCACAGATCATTTACGCTGCTGTACATGCCGCCGCAGGGCGCGTCGAAGGTGCTCCGGCTGCGTTGAATAACCTGCACCTTTCCCGCCACCGGGCCGTGGGCGTCGATGACGTTGGTCGGGTCGGGCAGGCGCGAGAAATCGGTGGCGGTGCGGCTCATGCCCAGGGGCCGGAGCAGGCGGGCCGTCACAAAATCGGCCCAGGGCTGGCCCGCAATGCGCGTCACCACCTCGCCGGCCACGATGTAGAGGTTGTTGTCGTAGTCGTACTTGCTGCGAAACGACGATACCGGCTTGAAATAGCGTAGGTTGTGAATCACGTCCTTCACCGTGAAATCACTGGAGTCGGGAAACATCATCAGGTCGCCCGCGCCCAGGCCCAGGCCGCTGCGGTGGCACAGCAGGTCGCGCACCGTAAACTCGGCCGTAACGTAAGGATCGTACATCTTGAACTCGGGGATGTAATCGGTCACCTTATCGTCCCAGCGCAGCTTACCCTCGTCGACCAGCAGCCCCAGCGCGGCCGTGGTAAAGGCCTTGGTATTGGAGGCAATGCCCACCAGCGTATTGGCGTCCATCGGGGCCTTGGTGTTCAGCGAGCGGACGCCGTACCCCTTACTTAGCACTATTTTGCCGTCCTTCACCACCGCCACCGAAATACCCGGTACGTTGAAGCCCTGGATGGTGCGCGCTACCACGGCATCCACGGCGGCTACGTCGAGCGGGGCGGTTACGGGCGGAGCCAGCTGCGCGTATCCGGCAACGGGAGCTACGGCCAGCGCAAGGCCGAGACCCAGCGCCGAGGCGAAGCGGCTAATAGAGGTAGAGAATAAAACCATGCGAAAGGAAATTTCTGTAAAATACAGGTAGATAGTCTGTTTAGAAAGGTTTGCTTTACGTCTGTCATGCTGAGCTTGCCGAAGCATCTCTATCGCTTCGTCCAGTCTGCTCACCGAAACGGTAGAGATGCTTCGGCAAGCTCAGCATGACAAATGTTGGGGATTGAGATAAGTCTTCCTAAACAGTCTTATCAAATCAATCCGGCTGTCATGCTGAGCCTGCGAAGCATCTTATCGCGTTGGGGTAAATCATTCGTGATAAGATGCTTCGCAGGCTCAGCATGACAGATGGAGTAGATAAAGTAAAGCTTCCTGAACAACTTCTGTACTACCGCGGGCGTCTCATTTATAAAGCTTGGTACGTGGCGGGCCAAAAGCAATACGGCCGGGTATTTCACGAGGGAGAAGGCATTACCAGCAATGCCGAAGCACTTACTTTCGCAGCCCGATCTTCTTTGCCAGGGCCGACACTTCCGGCACCCAGCCCGTCAGGAGCAAGCCCAGCCCGTACAGCGCCGTGAGGACGCCGCCGCGCAGCAGCAGCGTCAGCCAGCTATTGGCCGGCGTGGGAATGACCCAAGCTACCAGTCCCGCGCCGCCGGCTAGTGCCAGGATGTAAAACACCCGCCGATCAAACGGCTGCCAGCCGAAGCTGCGCCACACAAACCAGGTGCGCAGTAAATTGATGCTCACCAGGGCCAGCGCATTGGACAGCGCCGCGCCGGTGAGGCCCAGCCTGGGAATGAGCAGGGCGTTGAGCCCGATGATGAGGGCCGAGAGCCCCACGTTGAACAATAGGTCGTAGCGGTAGCGCGGCGAGGTCACCACGATAATCCCGTTGACGCCCGTGATGCCGTCGGTGAGGCGGCCGGCCAGCAGCAGCAGCACCGCCACGGTACCCGCCGCGTACTCGGGCCGGTGAATGAGCGAGTAGATAAACGGGAGATTTAGCCCGATGCCCAGCGCCAGGTAGGTGCCCAGCGCCGTGTTGAGGCGCGTGGTGCGGCGGTAAAAATCGAGCATTTTATCGGTCGCGCCCTCTTTCCAATACTCGGCGATGAGCGGGTAGGCCGTTTTGTAAAGCGCCCGGAATGGCACGGCCAGCGCCGTGCTGATATTGAGCGCGATGGTGTAAATACCCGCGTCGGCAAAGCTGCGCGAGCCGAGCATGAGCGAGTCGATGGTGAGTAGCAGCGTGCCCGAGATATTGCCCAGCAGCGCGAAGCTGCCGAAGCGTACCAGCTCGCCCACTGGCCGCACGGCCAGCACCGCCCGCGTGGGCTGCAGGTGCAATTCGCCGATAAGCGCCAAATAGCCCAGCAGCAGCGCCGCAATCGCCGCGTAGCTCCCCAGGTAAGCCAGCACGAAGCCATCGAACGAGAGATAGCCCGCGCCGTAGAGCGCCGCCGCCCCCACGATGAGCAGGCGTTGCAAGATGTCGGTCAGAAAGGAGGAAAAGGCGCTGTGAAATAGCGACTTGGTGTAGGCCTCCAGTAGATTATACAATAGAATGCACAGCGCCAGCGCCAGCATCACGCCGTAGTGCGGCCCCAGCAGGGCGGCGTCGTTGGCGTACCAGCGCAGCACCAGCGGCTGGCCCAGCCAGAGCACCGTCGCCACTACCACGAACAAGGCCAGCGGCAGCCCCAGCAGCAGCGGTAAAAAGCCCGAGTGCCCGGTCTCCCGATTACGGAAATAGGGAAAATACCGGAGCGTAGTATTAGTAAAGCCCAGCGCCGACACCAGCGCGCCCATCGTGGCCAGCGATACCAGCACCGAGGTGAGGCCCAACTGCGCCGGGGCCAGCAGCCGCGGCAGCACCAGCGTGGTATTGACGAAGCCGATGCCCAGCCCGACGTAGGAAATAAGCGTGTTGCGCAGCCCTTGCCGCTGAACGATACCCAAGTTTTGGAGTTATGAGTTAGAAATTATGAGTTATGAGTTGGGGCGGCGGGCTCAGCGGTGTATGCTTCCCAGATCTCGCGGCCGGTTTGGAAGGCGGCGCCTTGCTGCTGCAAGTGGCGCATGATTTCGTGAAATTGCCGCGGGCCGGTTTGGGTGTTATTGGGGTCGAAATTCTCGTTGTGCCACAGCACGGAAGCGACGCCGCCGAAGCGTTTTATTTCGGCGAAAACCGGGGTGAGCGCGGGGAGAATTTCTTCTGGGGCCAGCCGCAAATAATTAGGGTGGTGCAGGGTGGCGTCCATGACGTTGAGCGGAATTTCGAGAAAATCAGTAGCGCGCTCGCTCGTGAAATCGAAGGGATAAAACGGCAGGCAGTACGAATGGCGAAAGCCAAAATGCTCAGCAAAACATAGGGTTGAGTCAAAGACAAAGTCACTTTCAGACAACACTGCGAAAGTTCGGCGAGCATCCCAACGCAGGTAGTGGAAGCGTAAACCGCCGCTTAAGCCTACTCGCTCTAATAATCCATTCTCATAGCCTAGTTGCCACTCATCCAGTGCAGTGCCAATACTACCATGTAAATTAATTTCGCACCCTGCTTCACTCAACTTGTGTAAGCGTTGAAGCAGTTGAATTGAATGGGGATAATCTGCGTTCGGCGTGCCATCAGATGCTCTGCCGTGGGTGGGTAAAATAAAGAATGTGGACCTAGCGCCATACTGCGCCGTAGCCGCTGCTACGTCCTCTAAGTTATCCCAGGCATCAGGCTGTGTGAAATGCTGCCACAACAATTTGCCGAACAAGCCAAATTGCCGCTGCTGGAACGCGGCCTTGGTCGGCGCTTTCCAAGCGCTACGCAAATTATCAATATCGTGCGAGATAAAGGCCGCAAAATTTGCCTGCTGCTGACCCCAGCGGCGCGGGCGTAGCGGCCGGCCGCTCACGTATTCCACGGCCGTTTTCAGCACGTCGAAATAATAATTAACCACTGGCAGCGTCACGAAGTCGTACTGCTTTTGCACGCTCGCCGCGTAGGGAAAGCGCCTATGCCGGTCGCGCTCGGTAGAAAAATATTCCTGCCAACCACTCAGTAGATAAAACGCCGCCGCAATAATATCAGCCGCAATAATTACTTTATTTTCCTGAAAAAGTAGCAGGGGTGTTGAGGGCGCATCATCGAAGAAAAACGGAACTTGCCGCCCCAGCCACTCGCGCCAGTTGGGCGCAGCCGGGTAAGGAGTATTCCCCGCGAAAAAATCACCGCTGCCCGCCGCTATCTCTACCTGCGGCTGCGCGTCCGCGTAGCCGATGCGTACATCCGGGCAGTCAGGATAAGCCAGCCGAAAGTGCTTCAGCACGTAACCCAGGCGTACCTCGGCCGACAGGGTAACGGGCGCGGCGGGGGGGAGAGAAGCAGCTGCCATAATACCCCCAAAGCTACGCCCCGGCTACCGGGTCGGCCAGCCACTCGGCCAGCCGGCGCAGGGCCAGCGCCCGGCTGTGGCCCTCGTCGGGCGTGCCCAGGGTGGCGTTGTAGTAGGCGGCGCGGCGGTAGAGGTCGGCGGGCTTGTGCTGGGCCAGGCGGCGCAGGGCGGCGGTCAGCTCGGCGGGCGAGTGCGCCCACTCGCTGAGGCCGTGGGCGGCGTAGCCGTAGTAATCGGCCAAAGTGGGCGAGGGTGAGAAGCGGTAGTATACGCTGGCCACGTTGAGCAACGTGGCTTCGAGGTGGGTGCTGGTATCGGCCGCCACGAGCGCATCGTGCGCCTGCAAAAATTGGAAGACGTTTTCCTGCCGCGGGTCGCTCCACTGCAAGGTGGGCAGTGCCTGGCGCAGGGCCGCGAAGTCGCGTTGGTCGCCGGGGTGGGGGCGTAGGGTGAAGGTCAACTCGGGCAGCTCGCGCAGCAGGTAAGTCAGCGTATCGGCCAGGGCCGGCAGCTCGTCGAGCAGGTTGCAGGCCACGGCCACCCGGCATACCTGCGGCGCAGTGTTGCGCTGGGCCAGGAAGGTATCGGCCTTGGGCATGCCCACCAGCGCCACGCGGCCGTGCACGGGGCCGCACTGCCGGTATTTGTCCAGCGCGTCCTGGCCTTCGAGCAGACTGAGGTCGAAGCTTAGGGGGGGGAAATTGGTGCTCACGCTGGCGTGCTGCACGTAGGCCGTGGGCACGCCCTCGGCGCGGCAGGCCAGCAGCAGGGCGCGGGCGTCGTCGTTGTGGTCGTTGGCAAATACCACGGCCCGCGGGCGGTAGTGGCGTAGCGCCCGCCGGTACACCTCGTAGTAGCCAATGGCGTAAAAAATTAAATCGAAAAAGCGCAGCGCCCGGCCCCCCACCAGCCGGCGCAGGCCCAGCAGCGCCGCCGGGTACTGCCAGTAGTACAAAATCTTACGCCGCAGCGAAAGTCGGTTGACCAGCCGGCCGTAGCGTCCGATATTCTTACCCTGCCCCGCCACCAGCACCGCATCGGGACGGCCTTCTTTAATAAAGCCGAGCGCGTCGTAGTTATTGGCGCTCACCACGTAGAGCCACACCGCGCCGCGCAGCTGCTCGGGATTGCGCGGCGGTTGAAACAGGTGCCCCACCAGCCGCAGCCCGGCGTAGGCAACCACCCGGGCTAAGCGTCGGAGCGGGTTGGCGGGGGAGATGCTGGCGAGAATGGAAGCTGGAAAATTAACGAAATGGCTTGTGAAACGAACGTAGAGAATGTCTCGCAGCCGAACAGTACGGGAAGAGGGGCGAAACATATCTTTTAGTAGGAATGGCTTTCTAGACAGCGCTAGGCGCTAGTCTAGTTTAGCCGATGTGTCGCACGAGCATAAATGCCTCTGCAAAAGGTTGGCCAGTGACTACTCCCCAGCGCTGAGCTAGCAGCCGTAAAGCCTCTGGCGAGCGTGGGTGAGGGTAGGCGCGCCGTTCAAACTCATAGGCTTCCATCCCGGCGACCTTGGCAGCTATATCTTCTTCAGCTACAGTTAAGAAAAAATTGGGTAGGAAGGGCTGTGGGTAACTAGCCGCCTGCCATTCGGTGGATGATGGAGTCTCGCAGGCGAGGATAGTGCGCTCGGGCTCACCAGGGAGCGGCCGACAAGCCGTAATAACGGCCTCAAAGGTGCGGCGGTGGTCAATATTCGTATCACCGCCGTGGTGAGTGAAAATGAGATTTGGTTGGAACGACTCTTTTTCCTGCTCTACAACCTTAATAATATCTAATAAATCAACCGAGTCGAAGCGATTGTCGGCAAAGTCGTAGATTCCTGTAGAAGAATAGCCAATGGCCGCCGCCGCCCGAGCAATATTACCCCGATGGGTAGCCAAATCAGCGGCCCAAAGCTCCGGCTCGCGGGTAGCGGAGCGCGAGGTAAGGCCTTCACCTAGGATTACGGCCCTTGCCAGACAGCCATGCCGATGAACTAGCCGATGAATACTTGCTCCAAGGCCCAGAAGTTCATCATCTGGGTGTGCTACTACGACGAGTATGCGTTGATTTTCAATGCTAAAACAACTCATTGGCTGGGTAGAGCAAATTGCGGTACTCCTCTGGTAAAACAGAAGTGAAAGGCTTGCCGGTATAAAATTTTATGCCTCTTCTGCGCAGGTAATCACGAAAGTCTTCTTCAGTCGGCGTGAAAGAGCCAGAAGTTTGCATCGTTATTAAATCGAACGTTACCCCGTTGCAATAAATAACCTGGCTAGCCTCGTCATAATTGAGTTCAGCATGCAGGTCTTTATAGGTGGCTAGTTCGGCATAGTCATGCAGTATCTGGCGTACAAGGTGGTGGTTGCGCTCCGTGTTTATAGAGGGGTAAATATTTTCTCTTAATATTTTCACTGGAATTCCACCAGCTAGGCACCCATCAGGTAAATCTTTGTTGATAAGAGAATTAGTGCCAATGACGACATTATTGCCAATGCGGCGATTGGGGAGTACGGTAGTACGGGCCGGTAGCCATACATGGTGCCCAATGCTGACAGGCCCAAAATCAGCAGGAAATCCATCTAGAATGGGTAGAAAAGAGCCATGCGTCCAAACAGCTACGTCCTCTCCAATTCCCACGTACTCGCCAATGTCGATGCGGTGATTAGTATTGAGTGTAATGCGAGCGCAAATCATAGAGTATGACCCTACCGTGAGGTGCGCGTCAGGACTGAATTTACCCCCGTGCCCTACCGTGACATGCGAGTCCCAGAACACATATTCCCCTAGCTTTATGGTGCGGGCCGTGAGTGTATTATGGCTGCCTATAGTAGTAAGGGCACCGATCTCAAGGCGCTGGCCCACTAAAAACGAATTGTGGTTGCCGATAGTAACATCATCGCCAATAATGCATTCGGTGGCCCGGATAGTTGTATTGGGACCTACCTGTACATTATGCCCGAGTGTTAAATGCTCGGCAATGATGTAGCTGCCATTTTCAAAGCGATGAATCTGCATTCAATACAAGTGAGTAGTTTTTTAAAAAAACAGCCTGTTACAGCATTGCCCAATCGAGAGCTGTGCCTCTTCGTAGGGCCTGACGCGCTGGGCGTCCTATTATCTGCGGCAGAAAGTGCGGCGGTAAGCCATATCCTGGGCGGATAACCCGAATATTTTTCGTAGTAAAAAGCTCGCCTTCAGCAATATTCTCTACTACATAAATTGAGCGCCGAAAGCCTAGGGATTTTTGTTCGGCTTGGGTAGGGCCGTAGTAAATGGTACCTAGCGCCTGTTGTGCCTGCCGACACTCCTGTACTAAGCGTGCCATTTCAGTAGGCTCCATGGAGAAGGACGAATCTGGCCCGCCGTCTGCACGATTTAGTGTAAGATGCTTTTCAATGACTGTAGCTCCAAGTACCGTGGCGGCGACCCCAACGCCGGTGCCTAGTGTATGATCGGAGAGACCTACTTGGCAATCAAATAGCTCACGCAAATGAGGAATAGTACGCAGGTTTGTGTTAGCTGGCTCAGCAGGATAGGTGCTAGTGCATTTGAGTAACACAAGTTGCTCGTTGCCCTCCGAACGCATAATATTCACCACGCGCTCCAAATCAGCTAGACTAGCCATCCCGGTTGAAATAATAACTGGTTTGCCCGTTTGGGCTGCTCGCCGAATGAGTGCAGGCCAGTTATTCTCAAAAGAAGCAATCTTATAAGCTGGACAATTTACGCTCTCTAGAAAATCGATAGCTTCGATACCGAATGGCGAGCTAAAGCCAACCATACCACGCGCTTGAGCTCGGGCGAAAATAGCGGCATGCCACTCAAAGGGTGTGAAATTAGTAGTATATAGTTCATAGAGTGACTGGCCCTCCCAATCTTGGTTAGCACCCTGTACTACAAAATCGGGCTCACGGCTATTGAGCGTAAGCATATCGGGCGTGCTGGTTTGAATCTTAAGCCCTTGGCAGCCAGCATCTGCGGCAGCATCTACAATGGCAAGCGCACGCTCTAATGACTGGCCATGATTACCTGACATTTCCGCGATAATAAAGGGGGGATGTCCTATACCGATGCGGTGTGTACCTAATACGATATCTTGCATAATAATAATTTAAGAAGCAGATGGGAAGCGCAACTGAAAAATCTCGTACGCTTCATCCTGCAAAGTAACGGCTGCTTGTCGCACAAACCGCAACTCTTCGAATACCCTGCAAGAAGCTCGGTTTCTAGCTTTGACTTGGCCTTGCACGGCCCCACCAGCTAGAGCGGGGCGGTCAAGTCGCAATTGCTGCAAGGCACGTTGCAATAGTAATCGGCCTAACCCCTGTCCCCGATAAACAGCATCCAGCGAGTAATCGATAATACCGGGTTGGGTTGGCTCTTCAAACTCAACGCGTACCTGGCCGATAGGGTCACCATTAGGGGTAAGTAGCAGGTACAGATAGCAATCTTCATCACGCAGCCGTTTGTGAAACCATGCCACATGCGTAGGCCAAGCTATGGGCTCGGTATGAGTTGCATTGTGGCGTACCATCGAGTCATTTGCCCATTTGAAATAAAGAAATACGTCCTGTTGAACAGCCCGGCGAATAGTATAAAGTTGTTCATCCGCGAGTTTCCCAAAAACGGCCTGTAGCCGTTGTGCGGCCTGCCCATCGAATAATTTCCGTTGGCGCTGCATTTGCTGCGTTGCTAAATACAGTAGTTCTTCAATTTTTAAATGTAATCCCTCGGTTAGGGGAAGGCCTAAGCCTTGCTGCACTAAAAAATGGAAGAGTGAGCGCTGATTTTCAGCCGTGGGGTGTAATAAGAGAGCCCCACCGACTGCACAGCATTCATAAGCAACACCACTAGGTGGACATACGAAAACTTGACAGGTAGCTAGCAAGGCAGCCAGTGCCGCTGCGGATAAGTCATGATGAAGAGTTACAGCCTCCCCCATTGATTGAGAAAGCTCTTGTAGTTCAGAGTGGTATAAATAGGCCGCACCAGTGACTACCTGTAGGGAAAAATGGGGAAATTGCTGCCTTATTAATGGTAAAAGAACTGCTGTTTCGTTCAAAGGATCAGCGCCACCCATGTTTAGAAAAAGGCGGAGCTCACCAGCAGTTGACGTAGTTGTTGGAGCACAGCGCCAAAATTCAGGCCGTAACAAGGCGTAAGCTGGTCCTAACAGAAGCCGTGCTAGTGGGACCTGAGCGTAGGCGGCTGGTGCGATACCGCCAGCTTGATTGAGAACAGCCGTTGCCCAAGCTGGAGGAGTAATGAGGTCATCAAGGCAAACCAAGGCCGCACCGGTAGCTACAAGGCATTCTTGGTAAGAATAGCCAAAATGATAGCCATCTAATACTAGAATATCTGACGTGGTAAGTTGCTTAGCAAGCCATTGTGCTTCAGGTAAGCCCGCAGGTATGCCAGCGGGTACAGCTTGTGTTGAGAAGGTTGCTGCTGCTAGCTGCTGATGAATAGAAACAGCAGCATCTCGGATGACGAATGTGGCTTTAAACGCAGGTTGAAGCGCTTGAGCTAGTGCTTGGCAGCGGATTAAGTGCCCTAAGCCAGTAGCGGTAGAGCCATCAACTCTGAAAAATAAGTGGCGGGCAGGAAGATCGAGCGCATGAGGAGACATCAACTGCAAAGCTATTGCTTTTGCATAACAGAGCGCCCGCCGTAGAGCTCATCTTAAATTACTGGGGATCGTTTCATAAGCCGGTAATAGCGATTTCTACGTTGCTTGAGGGCTAGACAATAAGAGGGCGGCGTTACTTTTGCCAGAGTAATTATCTTATTTGAAATTAAAGGCGATAGATGAGAAATAACTACTTTACAAAGTTCGGACTACTTCTGTACTTGCTTAGCAGTTTTAGTCTGTTTGACGGCTGGGCTCAGACGCAGAACTGGTACTTTGGTGACCGTGCTGGCATCAAGTTTACTAACAATGGTATTACGGCACTTACCAACAGCAATATGTTAACCTACGAAGGTTGTACTGTGCTGTCAGACGCTAGTGGACAATTACTAGCTTATAGTAATGGGGAGATAGTATGGGATAGTCAACACCAGCAGATGCCTAACGGGCGCTCAGGTCTAGGTGGAAACAACTCTACTTCTCAAGGAGCCCTCTTATTACCGATGCCAGGAGAGGCCGCTGATAAAGCTTATCTGTTCTGCCTTGATGCCATCGAAAATAATCTGGTAGGAGGCCTTCGGTATTCTATTCTTGATTTTAGATTGCGCGGGGGGCTGGGAGACGTTACAGCTACTAAGGGTGTGGTATTACCTACGCCTTTTGTAGGTGGAAAGCTAACTGAAAAGCTGACAGCTGTACGCCATGCTAACGGGCGGGACTATTGGATAGTAGTGCATGGCTGGCAGTCCAATGCTTTTTATTCTTTTTTACTTTCGCCTACCGGAATTAGTACCGTGCCGGTGGTGAGCAACGTAGGTCCTATTCACCAAGGTGGAGGCAGCTTTTTTAGTGCGGGTAATGCAGTCGGCTGTATGCGCGCTTCACCGGATGGCCGTCATTTAGCACTGGCTCAACGTGATGCACAGTGTGAGCTGTATGACTTTAATAATGCTACTGGCGGGGTTACAAATTACCTGCTACTAGCCTTGCACGACTATACCTATGGTGTAGAGTTTTCTCCGGATAATACTAAGCTTTATACAAGCTATTCTTTGGCAGGAGAAATCACGCAGTACAACTTGTTAGCTGGCTCATCGGCGGCAATTGTAAATTCGGCTACAGTTATTGCTAGTGCTGAACGGTTAGGTAATCTGTTATTAGGTCCAGATAATAGGATTTATGTAGTTTCTTATGGCAATACTTTTTTAAATGTCATTCAGAATCCAAACGCCCTAGGTGCGGCCTGCGACTATAGGCGGCAAGCCGTGAGCTTAGCTAATAGACAAGGACTTAATGGCTTGCCAAATTTTGCAAATACTTACGCCCCTATTTACAACGCTACTTTCACGTTCTCTCCGACCTGCGCCGGCTCGGCCACCGCGTTTGCTGGTGCCGTGCAGCCGGCAGCTAGCGGGATAGTAGTCAGCTGGGACTTCGGTGACCCTGCCTCGGGCGGTGCCAACGCGGCTACGGGATTGACCCCCACGCATACCTACGCTACCGCAGGCACTTATCAGGTAACGATGATCGTCGAAGTGCCAGGGGTGGTTAATCCGCTGGTAGTTAGGCAGGCGGTGGTTGTGTCGCCGCTGCCTCAAGTGAGCCTGGGTAATGATGTCGCAGTATGCGCCAGTCAGTTTTTAGTATCAGCTAACGCGCAGCCAGCGGGCAGTACCTACCGGTGGCAGGACGGCAGTACGGGTGCTACGTATCTGGCCCAAGCCAGTGGCCGCTACAGCGTGACCGTCACCTCGGCCGCTGGTTGCGCGAGCACGGCCGCCGTCAACGTGACGCTCAACGCGGTACCTCGTCCCCGTCTTCCGCTCGATACGTTGGTGTGCGCTTCGTCGGTGCTGCTGCGGCCCGGTGGGCAGCCGGCGGGCAGTACGTACCGCTGGCAGGATGGCAGCACCAGCGCCACCTACCTGGCGCAGGCTAGTGGTACTTACACGGTGCTCGTGACTACTCCCCAGGGCTGTACGGGCGCGGCGACTAGCCAAGTACGGCTGGGAACAAAGCCGAGCGTGAGTCTGGGGGCTGACACGGCGATTTGCCCCAATGCGACCCTGGTATTGCGAACGAATCCTCAACCGGCCGGCACCCTGTACCGCTGGCCGGACGGTTCTACCGCGGCTACCTACCGGGCGCCCGGGCCCGGACAATATTCGGTAGAAATCCGCACTACGGCCACTAGCTGCCCCGCCAGTGCCACGCGGGTAATTACGGCGGCTAACTGCCCCATTGTCATTCCCAATATTATCACGCCCAATGGCGACCAGGCCAACGAGTTTTTTACGCTGAAAGGTCTTACCGCCGCGGAGTGGCACCTGAGCATATTCGACCGCTGGGGCCGGCAGGTATACGACCGGGCGCGCTACGACAACAGCTGGAATGCTACGGGGCAGGCCAGCGGCATGTATTATTACCTGCTCAGCAACGAGGTAACGGGTGCCCGCTACCGGGGCTGGGTTGAGGTAATACGGGGCAACTAGCGCTGCACATTATCGGCATTGATGGCCGCCAGCCAGGGATGGCGGGTCATCAATGCCGGTAGCCCGACCGGGTCGGTGAGCGAAAAATCAGCCCCTAGCTCCGTAAAGAGCAGGCTTAGCAGGGCGTAGTCGCTGGGGTAGTCGACGGTGAGGCGCAGCGCGGCCACGGCGGGCGGGACGGTCAGCGGCAGCGTTTCGAGTCGAAACAACTCGGGGTGGCGACGTAGGTAGGGCGTCACGTGCTCGCGCTCGTCGGGCTGGCGGGCCTCGGCATGGGCGCGGCGCAGGGCCGCCGTACTGATGACTTCCAGGTTGGTGCCCAGCGGTAGGCCGGTGGTGTGGGTATAATCGGCCCCGCTGGCCAGGTGGTGGGCTACGGCGGCATCCAGAAAAGCCGGGTCAAGGGCCGGGTTGTCGGCCGTAAGGCGCACGATAGTGCGCGCCTCGCCGGCGTGCGCCAGCGCCCCGGCAAAGCGACCAAGCACGTCCTGCTCATCCCCCCGAAACGCGGCCACGCCCAGCCGTCCGGATAGGATTACTAACTCGTCGTCAAGTACTTGTTTGGTAGTGGCAACAATGATTTTATCGACCGCGCGCGCCCGCCGCGCCCGGCCTACCACGTGGCCCAGAATGGTGTGCGCCTCGTGCGTAGCCCCGAGTGGCAACGGCAGCGCCGACTTGCCCGGTAAGCGCGATGACCCCAGCCGGGCCTGAATGAGGGCGAGGATCATGGGGAGTTATGAGTTATGAAGTAGGAGTTATGAGTTGGGGGCTGCGTTTATTGCGGGCTGGGGAGGAAGCTAGCGGATGGTCCAGCCGCCGTCTACCACCAGGTTGTGGCCGGTGACGAAGTCGGCCGCCGCTGAGCTTAGAAAAACGAAGGCCCCGGCCAAATCCTGGGGCTCGCCCACCCGGCCCAGCGGAATGCGCCGGTGCAGCTCCCCCTCGAACGTCGGGTTCTGACGTACGGTATCCGACGGAAACGCCCCCGGCGATACGCAGTTGACTTGAATGTTGGCCGGCCCCAGGTACGAGGCGAAATACTTGGTAAGCTGAATCATGGCCGCTTTGCCCGCGCCGTAGTGCGGCGGATTGAGAAACTGCGGCGCGTCGGCGTAGGCGTCGAAATCGGGCGCTACCACGCCGTACATGGAGGCCACGTTGATGATTTTACCGCCGCCGGTGGCGCGCAGGTAGGGCAGCACCTCGCGCAGACAGCGGTAGGCCGTGCCCACCGAGCCGTCGAGGCCCAGCGCAAAATCGGCGTCGGGCAGGGCGTCGGGCTGCTGGCCCCGGCTGTAGTAGGCGTTGTTGATGAGCACGCTGGGCGGCCCGTACAAATCGAAGCTCTGGCGAAAAGCCGCCTGCACGGAGGCCGTTTCCGACACGTCGCAGAAGATAAAGTGCAGCCGATCGGGCACTTCGCCGAAGGTCTTGGCAAACGACTCGGCGCTGCGGCCCAGCACGACTACCCGCGCCCCGTGGGCGTGCAGCCCCGCCGCAATGGCCTGGCCCAAATGCCCGTAGCCCCCGGTGAGCAGCACGGTGCGGCCCGTCAGGTCAAACATGGTACGGTAGAAAACGTCGGTCAGGGGCGCGGCGGCCATGCGTAGGGCAGAATAAAGGTGTCGGTAGGTTCGGCCAGCGTGGCCAGGGCCGGGCGCAGGCGCTCGGCAGCCGCCAGGTAGGCGGCGGCAGTTAGGTTTTCGTGCAGGTTAGCCACCGAATCGACGCCAATTACGGCCCGGGCCACACCCGGCGCGTGGGCCGCGAAAAGCAGCAGCGCGGCCGGCAGCGGCACGCCCGCCTCCTGGGTAAGGGTGCGCAGCAGGTGAAGCTTGGGGGCTAGTGGCCGGAAGAAATCGGGGAGCGTAGCCGGCTCGCGTAGCAGCAGGCCCTGCAAAAAGGCGGAGCGCACGTGTACTTCTACCCCGTGCGCCGCCAGCCGGGGTAGCACCGCCGCAAAGCGCTGGTCGAGTACATTATAGGGCACCTGTACCAGGTCCACATCCCAGCCCCGCGCCAGCAGCCAGTCGGCCTCGTGCGGGTGGTAGAGCGATACGCCGATGTGGGCTACCTGCCCCGCTGCCCGCGCCGCTTGCAGCGCCTGCCAGGCCGCCGGTTCGGCTTGCAGCGGCCCGAACGCGTGGAATAGTGCCCCGTAGAGCTGCGGCCGCTGCAGCCGGGCCAGTGAGGCGGCCAGGTCGCGGGCCACTTGAGCGGGCGGGCCAGCTGGTAGCTTGGTAATCAAGCTGAAAATAGCATTATCACCAGCCAGTTGCCCCAGCCGCATTTCGCTATCACCGTAGGCGGCGGCGGTATCGAGCAGCGTGATTCCGGCGGCCTGGGCGGCCGCCAGAATCTCCGCGACGACCGCAGCACCGGGCTGGCCCGCTTGGTTGTTCAGCCCATAGGCTAAGCCAAACTGCGCAGTGCCCAGCGCCAGGCGTTGGGCCAAGGCCTGCGTAGCGGCCGGGGAGGCAACCGGTCTCACGCGGGAAGCGGGGTTAGAAACTCCCGCACGCAAGCTACCACGTAGGCCTGTTCCTCATCGGTGAGGGTAGGGTAGAGGGGCAGGCTCAAACAGCGGGCGTAGTAGGCCTCGGCCGCCGGAAAATCACCCGCTTGCCAGCCTAGCTTTTCGTAGTAGGGCATACGATGCACGGGTACGTAATGCACCTGGCTCAGAATATTTTTAGTGCGCAAAAACTCGTACAGACCCCGCCGATTTTCCACTTGAATCACGTACAGGTGGTAGGCGTGGCCCGGCCGGCCGGGGGCGAGTACCGCCACGCCCGGCGTGGCGGCGAAGGCGTCGTCGTACTGCGCGGCCAGCGCCCGGCGGCGGGCCAGGCCCTCGTCGGCGCGGGCCAGCTGGCTGCTACCCAGGGCGCATAAGATGTCCGAAATGCGGTAGTTGTAACCCAGCTCCTGCATTTCCATGTACCAGCCGCCCTCGTCCTGGCGCAGCAGGCCAGCGGCCTCGCGCTCGATGCCGTGGGTGCGCAGGCGGCGCAGGTGACGGGCCAGCTCAGCGTCGTTGGTGGTAATCATCCCGCCTTCGCCAGTGGCAATGTGCTTGACGGGGTGAAAGCTGAAAATGGCCAGCTCGGCCAGCTGCCCGCTGCCGCAGAAGTGTTTTTCGCCCTGGCGATCTACAAAGTAGCCGCCCGGCGCGTGGCAGGCATCCTCAATTATCCAGAGGCCAAACTCGTCGGCCAGCGCCCGGGTTTCCTCCATATTGACCGCCAAGCCCGCAAAATCAACCGGGATGAGGCCCGCAAAATAGTCTTTGGGGTGGGCTTCGAGCAGCGCCCGGACTTTTGCCAAATCGAGCAGGCCCGTGGCCGGGTCGATGTCAGCAAAATGCACCTCGCCGCCGCAGTAGCGCACGCAATTGGCCGAGGCGGCGAAGGTGATGGGCGTAGTAATCACGCGCTGGCCCGGCTGCACGCCCAGTGCCAGGGCGCACAGGTGCAGCGCGGCCGTACCGTTGCTCACGGCTACGGCGTGGGCCGCCCCTACGTAGGCCGCAAACTGCGCCTCAAACTCGGCCACGCGCGGCCCTTGAGTCAGAAAATCGGAGCGTAGCGTGGCGACTACGGCGGCCACGTCGTCGTCGCTGATGTGCTGGCGGCCGTAGGGTAGCGGGTGGATAGGCGGCGTTTTCAAGCTCGAAAAGAAAATGGATTGCCTTGATGAAAACCAATCAGCTAGCCCTCGAATTTAGCGTCGACGTGCTGCCGGATTTCTTCCCGAATCTGCTCGGCGCTCAGCCACTCGGTATTGTTGGCCGAATCGTAGTGGAAGTCGGTCGGCACGCGCTTACCGTTGAAATGCTTAATGAATTCCTCTTCCTTCCAGCCCGGCGAGGTGGTGGGCAGGATGACGTAGTAGCGGTCGAGCTCCACGGTGCTCAGCGCGTCGGTCTGGGTGATCATCTCCTCGTGTAATTTCTCGCCCGGCCGAATCCCCACAATCCGCTGCTCACACTCGGGGCCGATGGCGCGGGCGACCTCCGTGATGCGGTACGATGGAATTTTGGGTACGAAAATCTCGCCGCCCCACGAGTGCTCCAGCGCGTAGAGTACCAGGTCCACGCCTTCTTCGAGCGAGATGTTGAAGCGCGTCATGTCGGGGTGCGTGATGGGCAGCACGCCCGTGTGGCGCTGCTGCAAGAAGAACGGTACCACCGAGCCCCGCGAGCCGATGACGTTGCCGTAGCGCACCACCGACAGGCGCAGGTCGCGGGCCCCCTTCATGTTGTTGGCCGCTACGAACAGCTTGTCCGAGCACAGCTTGGTCGCGCCGTAGAGGTTGATGGGCGCCGCCGCCTTGTCGGTGCTCAGGGCCACCACGTCCTTCACCCCGCAGTCGAAGGCCGCGTTAATCACGTTCTCCGCCCCGAAGATGTTGGTTTTGATGCACTCCATCGGGTTGTACTCGGCCGCGGGCACTTGCTTGAGCGCGGCGGCGTGGATGATGATGTCCACGCCCTCGCAGGCCCGGTGCAGGCGCTCGGCATCGCGCACGTCGCCGATAAAAAACCGGATGGCTGGGTACTTACTGTGCGGAAACTCCTGGCTCATCTCGTACTGCTTCAGCTCGTCGCGCGAAAACACGATGAGCCGCCGTACGCCCGGGTACAGCTTAAAAACGGTGCGCACAAACTGCTTACCAAACGAGCCGGTGCCACCGGTAATGAGCAAAGACTTGCCGTTGAGGTCGAGGGCCATGAAACTACTAGCGAATTGAAACCACAAAAATACGCCCCGCCGCGTTGGCGCGGGCTAGCCCCGCCGGGTGGCCTGCCCCGCCCGAATCAGCTCGGCCAGCTGGGCGGCCTGCCCGCGCCGCGAGTAGCGCGCCACCGCCGGGCTGGCCGGGAGGTCGAGGTCGGGGTCGCGTTGCCAGCGCTCGGCTAGCCCGGTAAGCGTGCTGAGCATCAGCTCGTAGTCGTCGTAGGGCAAGGCCAGCCCGGCCCCGGTTTCGCGCAGTACGAGGTCGGCGTCGGAACCGGCTGGCCCCACGCACAGCACCGGCTTACGCGCCGCCAGGTACTCGAAAATTTTCCCGGGTAAAATTCCCTTGTTCAGCGCTACGTCGGGGATGCCCATCAGCAACGCGCTGCTGCTGAGTAGGTAGGCTACGGATTCCTGGTGCGGTACAAACGGAATAAATTCCGTCGCCCCGGCCAGCCCGGCCGCTTCCACCTGCTCGCGCACGCCGGCATCGACCTGCCCCACGAAGCGCAGCCGCAGCGGTACGGCCGGGTAGCGCCGGGCGCAATCGGCCACGGCCCGGAGCAGGTGCCCGATGCGGTAGCGGGCCGTGATAGTACCGGTGTGCGTAATGCGCAGGCAGTCAGCAGGTGGAGCCGACTCACCGCAGAAGTCGGGCTCGTCGTAGCCGTTGGGCAGCACCACAATTTTGCCCTTGGCCAGGTCGGGCAGCTTGCGCCGAAACAACCGCTCGGTCTCGGGCGAAGTCACGAGTACGTTGTCGGCACCGCGCAGCACCTGGCTTTCGTAGCGCGCATCGAGCCAGGCGGCAGCGGCCGTGCGGTGCAGGTCCTTGGTATAGTAAATATCGGTCCAGGGGTCGCGCAGGTCGGCCAGCCAGCGCAGGCCGTGCTTTTTTTGCAAGGCCAGTCCGATAAGCTGGGTCGAATGCGGCGGCGACGAGGTGAGCACCGCGTCAAATGTTGAGCCCTGGGTCAGTAGCTTCTCCACCGCGGCGAGTGCGTAGGCATTCCAGCCCCGGCGCGGGTCGGGAATGAAGAGGTTGCCCCGCACGAAGCGCATGGCCTGCTGGGTCAGACTGGGCCGACCTTCGTTGGCAAACCCGCCGTGCGGTACGGCGCGGCCGGTCAGCTTCTGATACGAGCCGAAGGGCTCCAGCGTAGCTGTGCGAATGACGCGCACCCCCGGCGGTACTTCGTGCAGCAGGCTTTCGTCGCGCACCGGGTAAGTAGCCTGGTCGGCATCCACCGTAATGACGGTGGGCTCCACGCCCAGGCCGGGCAGGTATTTCACCCACTTCAGGCAGCGCTGCACGCCTGGCCCGCCCGAGGGCGGCCAGTAGTAGGTAATGACGAGCAGGCGAAGCGGGGCAGAATGAGGCACGGGACAGCAGCTATGTTATGAGCAAAGCTACGCCAAGCCCTTGGCAGCTGTGGTTGTATCTTTGAAGGCTAGGGTACCACCACCCGGGTGACCCACAGGCCCAGCCCGTCCGAATAGTCAGCCTGCCGAAGGCTGGCGTATCCCCGAAATCCGTTAAATCCGTTAAATCTGCGGTCCATGTTCGACAATCTCTCCTCCAAGCTCGATAAGGCCATCAAGACCCTCAAGGGGCAGGGCTCTATCTCCGAAATCAACGTTGCCAGCACCATCAAGGAAATCCGCCGGGCGCTGGTCGATGCCGACGTTAACTACAAGGTTGCTAAAGAAGTAACCGACAAGATCAAGGACGAGGCCATGGGCCGCGACGTGCTCACGACCGTGTCGCCGGGCCAGCTGATGGTGAAAATCGTTTACGATGAGCTCACCCGGCTCATGGGCGGCGAAAAGCAGGACATCGTTATCAAGGGCGACCCGGCCGTGGTGCTGCTCTCGGGCCTGCAAGGCTCGGGTAAGACGACCTTCGCCGGCAAGCTGGCCAGCTTCATCAAAAAGCAAAACCGCAACGTGCTGCTCGTAGCCTGCGACGTGTACCGCCCCGCCGCTATCGACCAGCTCAAGGTGCTCGGCGAGCAGATTGGCGTAGAGGTATACTCGGAGCCGGAGAATAAGAACCCGGTTGAGATTTCGCAGAACGCCATCGCCTTCGCCAAAAAGAATAATAAGAAGGTCGTCATCATCGACACCGCCGGCCGCCTGGCCGTGGACGAGCAGATGATGCGCGAAATCGAGGCGGTTAAGAAGGCCATCAACCCCAGCGAAACGCTGTTCGTGGTGGACTCGATGACCGGCCAGGATGCCGTCAACACCGCCAAGACCTTCAACGACCGCCTCAAC
This sequence comes from uncultured Hymenobacter sp., assembly GCA_913776615.1. GTDB lineage: Bacteria > Bacteroidota > Bacteroidia > Cytophagales > Hymenobacteraceae > Hymenobacter. The sequence goes on along the minus strand of CAJYPK010000009.1, from coordinate 40,227 downwards.
TTCGACGGCGTGGTGCTCACCAAACTCGACGGCGACAGCCGCGGCGGGGCCGCCCTCTCCATCCGGGCGGTGGTGGAGAAACCCATCAAGTTTATCTCGACGGGCGAAAAAATGGAGGCGCTCGACCTCTTTTACCCCGACCGCATGGCCCAGCGTATCCTGGGCATGGGCGACGTCATCTCGCTCGTGGAGCGCGCCCAGCAGCAGTTCGACGAAGACGAGGCCAAGCGCATCAACGCCAAGATTCGCAAAAACCAGTTCGACTTCAACGACTTCCTGGGCCAGCTGGAGCAAATCAAGAAGATGGGTAACCTCAAGGACCTCGTGGGCATGATTCCTGGCGCGGCCAAGATGATGAAGGACGTCGAAATCGACGACGACGCCTTCAAACCCGTGGAAAGCATCATCAAGTCGATGACCAAGCAGGAGCGCGCCCAGCCCGACATCATCAACGGCTCGCGCCGCCGCCGCCTGGCTGCCGGCTCGGGTACCGATATTCAGCAGGTAAACGCCCTGATGAAGCAGTTCGAAGACATGCGCAAAATGATGCGTCAGATGAATAAGCTCAGCCAAACCAAGGGTGGCATGGCCCAGATGGCTAAAATGATGGGCGGCATGAAAGGCATGGGGGGCATGATGGGCCGCCGCTAGGCCCACCCCAACGCGCAATAAGAAACCCCAGCCGCGCCAGCGGCTGGGGTTTCTTATTTACTTAGTAATCGAGATGCGCGGAATGTCTAGTTCGCGCAGGTCAACATCGGCCGGTGGCGGCTGCTTTATAAACTCATCGAAGCAGATGGCCCGCTGCCCCTTGAATTTCATCGCGGGGTCGTTGATGATGACGACGTGCGGAAACGTGCCGTATTCCTTATCGTCGCGCATCAGGTTCTGCTGGCTACCTAAGTCGGGCTTATTCAGCACGTTGACGTAGGCCAGCTGGCCCTGCGGCGCCTGCTTGAAATAAAGAACCGTAGCCTCGATGTGGCCGGTGCAGGGGGCTGAACAACCGGTTAGTCCCAGCCCAAATAAGTAAAGAAGCGACAGCTTGCGCATAAGTGAAGCAGCTTATTGATCGGCTAGCCGTAAGGGCGGAATATGCAGGTTACGGTAAATATCAGCCAGTGCTAATTCAAGCCCCAATGCCGGGATCGGTAACCTGTCCGTGAGTTGGCGATAAGCAGTTAGCGTCCAGGTATCGTCGGAGAAGCGGGTGTAGCTTTCTACCAATAATCGGGTTTGGGCGATGAAGACGTATTGCTGCAACGACGCCAATTGCCGGTATTGCTCCGCTTTCCAGCCCCGGTCGTGAGCTTCGGTGCTACGTGATAATACCTCGACAATAAACACCGGCCGGTGTACGGTATGTGGGTCATCATCGTCAGGGTCACAACTCACTACGACATCCGGGTAGTTATAGTACTGCCCGGCCTCCACGGCCAGCCGCACGCTCTCTGAAAACACCTCGCACTCTCGCTCGCCCAACTGCTGCCGTAGTCCGAAAACTACGTTGTTAATCAGTCTATTATGGGCCTTGGTAGCCCCTGATTTAGCTTCCGGCGATTCTGGTCCATCCGGCTCGTCGAGCGGGAATATTTCGCCGTGATAGTACTCGTGGCGAACAGCTGACTTTTCCTCTAGGGCAAAATATTCCTCAACGGTGTAGCGGCGCTGGTATATGGACTGGGCGGCGGACATGAGGTAGCTACTTTAAGGGGACGCTAGCTATTTTGTGCTGAAATTACTAAAGTGCTATGGAAGAAATTTTCGCAGACCGAGCAATTACTGTAGCGGACGTAATAGAAATCTTTGAAGCATTATTTCCAGGCTTAACCTTATTCGAATGGGATCCTTGGGGAAGGTCAGATGGCAATGTTGAGCCGATAGGTTACCTCGGCAGCGCAAAAGGACACGTTTTATGCAGTATCTACTACGAAAGTGATAGAGTGGAATTTCAATGGAGAATTTCTATAGACGGTACTCCGATACAAGCGAGCGAAGCCAGAAGTCAAGTGATAGCGGAAAGAATATCGGCTAGATACAACATGCGAACGCTGGTTTCTTATCAATTACCGGAGGAGCCACACGACCCATATTACGTATTGGTCTATGTAAATGGTGCGTGCTATTTAGCAGATGATAGCATGTTTAGCTGGACAGGAGATTGCGATGAGATTGATAACACCAAACCAATCATGATATTGAAGCAACATGAACCTCCAGTTATAATCTTTGATGAGTGTGCGAACGATATAACTACTTAACAAAAGAGCTCGGTTTCAAACCGAGCTCTTTTGTTAAGTAGTTATACCACCGAAAAATCAAACGACTCCAAAAACTTGGTCGTGAAATTACCGGCTTTGAAATCCTCGCTGTCCATCAGGGCCAGGTGGAAGGGGATGGTCGTTTTGACGCCCTCTACCACAAATTCGCTCAGCGCCCGCTTCATTTTTACGATGCACTCCTCGCGGGTTTGGGCCACGGTGATGAGCTTGGCAATCATGGAGTCGTAGTTGGGCGGAATCTGATAGCCCGCGTACACGTGGGTATCGACGCGCACGCCGTGGCCGCCGGGGATGTGCAGCGTGGTAATGCGGCCGGGCGCGGGGCGGAAGCCGTTGCGCGGGTCTTCGGCGTTGATGCGGCACTCCATCGCGTGCATCTTGGGGAAGTAGTTCTTGCCCGAAATCGGAATGCCCGCCGCTACCTTGATTTGCTCCTTAATAAGGTCATAGTTAATGATTTCCTCGGTTACCGGGTGCTCGACCTGGATGCGGGTATTCATTTCCATGAAGTAGAAATCGCGGTTGGCATCCACCAGGAACTCGATGGTGCCCACGCCCTCGTAGCCGATAGCCGAAGCGCCGGCGATGGCCGCCGCGCCCATGCGCTCGCGCAGGTCGTTGGTCATGAAAGGGGAGGGGGCTTCTTCCACCAGCTTCTGGTGGCGGCGCTGGATGGAGCAATCGCGTTCCGAGAGGTGGCACACGTGGCCAAACTGGTCGCCGCACACCTGGATCTCAATGTGACGGGGCTCCACTACGAATTTCTCCAGGTACACGCCATCGTTGCCGAAGGCCGCTTTGGCCTCGGTGCGGGCATCGTCCCAGGCCTTCTGAAACTCGTCTTCCGAGTTGATGATGCGCATGCCGCGCCCGCCGCCGCCGGCCGTGGCCTTCAGGATAACGGGATACACAATCTCGGCCGCCACTTTCTTGCCCTGCTCTACCGATTCCAGCAGGCCTTCCGAGCCCGGTACTACCGGCACCCCAGCCGCAATCATGGTCGCCTTGGCCGAAGCCTTGTCGCCCATCTTATTAATCATCTCGGGCGAGGCCCCGATGAACTTAATGCCGTTCTCGGCGCAGATGCGCGAAAACTCGGCATTTTCGCTCAGAAAGCCGTAGCCGGGGTGAATGGCGTCGGCATTGGTAATCTCGGCCGCCGCGATGAGCGTCGGAATGTTGAGGTAGCTGTCGCGGCTGCTGGGCGGCCCGATGCACACGGCCTCGTCGGCGAAGCGCACGTGCAGGCTCTCTTTATCGGCAGTCGAATACACGGCCACCGTTTTGATACCCATCTCGCGGCAGGTACGGATAACGCGCAGGGCAATTTCACCCCGGTTGGCAATCAGAATTTTATTGAACACGGAAAGGAGAATTATGAATTAAAAATTAAAAATTATGAATTAAAAACTACGTGTTATGTATGCTGATAAGCAAGTCAGCTAATTCATAATTTTTAATTCATAATTCATAATTCAATTCTACTACTCAATCAGGAACAGCGGCTGGTCGTATTCGACCGGCGTGGCGTTTTCCACGAGCACTTTCACGATGCGGCCGGCTTGCTCGGCTTCAATCTCGTTGAATAGCTTCATGGCTTCGATGATGCAGATAACCTGGCCCTTCTCCACCATGTCACCCACCTGCACGAAGGCGGGGGAGTCGGGGCCGCTGCTGCGGTAGAACGTGCCGATCATGGGCGATTTCAGGGGCGTGAGGTTGGCGCTGGCGGCGGGGGCAGCGGCCGAAGCCGCGGGGGTGCTAGCCGGCGCGGCGGCGGGGCTGGCCACCGGGGCGGGCAGGGGCTGCGGGGCCGGGGCGGCCAGGGGCGCGGCGCCCACGCTTACTACCTGCTTGGTCGAAGGCTCACGCTGTACCGAAATCTTAAACTCTTCGGTTTCAATATTTACTTTATTGAGGCCCGACTTGGCGATGAAGTCGAGCAGTTCCTGGAGTTCTTTGGCTTTCATGACGGCGTCCTTTTTGGGCGAGTTTTTAGAAGATTCTTTCGACATATTGGGGAAGCTGTTAGCTTGTAGCTGCTAGCCGTTAGCTTTTGAAAGGACGAGCGCTACAAGCTGATAGCTACTAGCTAACAGCCCTTGGCGCTACTTAACGCGCTCTACGTACGAGTAGTCGCTGGTTTTGATGCGAATCTTGGTGTCCTGGTCGATGAACAGGGGTACCTGGATGCGGGCGCCGGTTTCGACCGTGGCGGGCTTTAGCGTGTTGGTGGCGGTGTCGCCGCGCAGGCCGGGCTCGGTGTACGTCACCACGAGGTCCACGGTGGTGGGCAGCTCGGCGGTGAGGGGCTGCTCAGTTTCGGCGTGGAACAGGATGGTCACGTCCTGGCCTTCCTTCATGAGGTCGGCGAAGGGCACCATGGCCTCGGGCAGTACCACTTGCTCGAAGTCGTCCTTATTCATGAACGTGTAGCCGTAGTCGTCCTTGAACAGAAACTGGTGGGGACGCTGCTCCACGCGGGCCGTCTCCACCTTCACACCGGCGTTGAAGGTGTTGTCGATGGTGCGCCCGGTCTTGATGTTACGCATCTTGGTACGCACGAAGGCGGGGCCTTTGCCCGGCTTCACGTGTTGAAACTCAGTAATTACGTGGAGCTCGTTATTGTAATTGAGAACGAGACCGTTGCGAAAATCGGCGGTGGATGCCATTTGGGTTAGTTATGAGTTAGAAGTTATGAGTTATGAGTTGAGAAATCACGAGCCAGAGCGACAAAATCAACTCCTAACTCATAACTTCTAACTCATAACTCTAAGAGTTGTACGCCCATTTCACGTGCACGGCACCCCAGGTGAAGCCGCCGCCGAAGGCCGCCAGGATGAGGTTGTCGCCCTTGCGGAGCTGCTTCTCGTAGTCCCAGAGGCACAGCGGAATGGTGGCGCTGGTGGTGTTGCCGTAGCGCTGAATGTTGAGCATCACCTTGTCGGGGCCCACTCCCATGCGGTTGGCCGTGGCGTCGATAATGCGCTTATTGGCTTGGTGGGGCACGAGCCAGGCGATGTCGTCGTGGCTGAGCTGCTGGCGGGCCATTACCTGCGCCGCTACGTCGGCCATGTTGGTGACGGCGAATTTGAAGACCGTCGCCCCTTCTTGGTAGATGTAATGCTCGCGGGCGGCCACGGTCTCGACCGTCGGGGGGCGGCGACTGCCGCCGGCTTTCTGGTGCAGGAAGGGCTCCCCGCTGCCGTCGGTGCGCATCACCTGGTCGAGCACACCGTAGCCCTCGGTGTTAGGCTCCAGCAGCACGGCCCCGGCCCCGTCGCCGAAAATGATGCAGTTGGCGCGGTCGGAGTAGTCGACGATGGCCGACATTTTATCGGCTCCTACCACGACAACCTTCTTATACGTACCGCTCTGAATGAACTGCGCACCGGTGGCCAGCGCGTACAGAAAGCTCGAGCAAGCGGCATTCATGTCGTAGCTAAAGGCATTCTTGATGCCCGTCGCATTGGAAATAATGTTGGCCGTAGCCGGGAAAAGCATGTCGGGCGTTACGGTGGCGCAGATGAGCAGCTCCACGTCTTCGGGCCGGGTATTCGTTTTTTCCAGCAGCTGCTGCACGGCCTTGATGCCCATCACCGAACTGCCCTGGTCTTTGCCCTTCAGAATGCGACGCTCCTTAATGCCGGTGCGCGTGGTAATCCATTCGTCGGTGGTATCAACTAGTTGTTCCAGCTCCTGGTTGGTGAGCACGTAGTCGGGCACGTAGCCTCCGACTCCGGTGATGGCGGCGGTAATCTTCATGAGCGCAAAGGTGCGGCCCAAACGGCAACAGCCCGGCTAGTGGCCGGGCCGCGTTCGTCAGGATTTAAAAGAGTCTTTGATTTGGTCCACGATGCCGGAGTGCGCCATCTGGTAGCCCTGCATCAGCATGTTACAGATTGCCAGCGGCGTGCTTACTCCGTGGCCGATGATAGCATTGTCGTTGATGCCCAGAATGGGCGAGCCGCCCACGGTTTCGTAGTTGAGCTTTTCGAAATAGGCATCATTGAGCTGGCGGGCCACCATGATGTCGTACATCGACTCGGCCATTTTGAGGATGACGTTACCCGTAAAGCCGTCGCACACAATCACGTCGGCCTTGTCGTTGAACAGGTCGCGGCCCTCGATGTTGCCGATAAAGTGAATGTGCGGGTTGACTTTCAGCAGCTGGTGCGCCGCCTGGGTGACGGCCGAGCCCTTGCCTTCTTCCTCGCCCAGGCTCATCAGGCCCACCTTGGGGTGGGTGATGCCCAGCACGTATTGCGCGTAGAGCGAGCCAAGCTCCCCGAATTGCTCCAGCATTTCGGGCTTGCAATCGGCGTTAGCGCCCACGTCGACCATAATGCCCATGCCGCCGCCCACCTTGGGGACGAAGTTGGCAATGGCCGGGCGCAGCACGCCGGGCACGGGTTTCACCGTAAACATGGCGCCCACGAGCATGGCGCCCGTGTTGCCCGCCGAGCAGAACGCATCGACCTCGCCGCTGTGCAGCAGGCGGTAGCCCACGGCAATGGTGCTGTCCTGCTTCTGCTGGAAGGCCTTGGTGGGGTGCTCGCCCATCTCAATAACCTGCGAGGCGGGCACTACCTCGAGCGCGGCGGCGTCGGGGCCGTGTTGTTGTAAAAGCGGCCGGATCTCGGCCTCGGGGCCAATGAGGACAACCTGAGCTTTGCCGGCCAGGCGCTGGGCAGCCAGCACGGCACCGGCCACGGCAGCCTGGGGGGCAAAGTCGCCGCCCATAGCGTCGAGGGCAATTTTCATGAACGCGGGTAAAGTAGAAAGTCAGCCATAAAAGCGCAAAGGCGCGAAACCAAACCGGGCCGAACTGCCAATCTCAAAAGAGCAGTCCGGCCCGATGGTACCGCGAAATAACAACGCTTTCGGCTATTCTTCGTCCGAGCCGGTGTCGCCAGCGGCGGCCGGGGCGGCTACCGAGGTGTAGTTTTTGATGGCCAGCTGACCATTGTGATACAGGTCGCCGTCTACCACGTAAGCCTTGTGGCGCAGGTGCAATTCGCCCGTGTTGGGGCAGATAGTCACGGCCTTAGGGGTGAGTTTGTGGTGGCTACGGCGTTTGTCGCGGGTGGCGGAGGAGGTCCGGCGCTTAGGATGTGCCATTTTCTTCGGGGGAAATTAAGAGTGTTGAATTAGGAATGATGAATTAGAGCCAGGGTCCTAATTCAGGTTTTTGAGGGCCGCCCAACGCGGGTCGGCCGGCTCATCATCGTCTGGGCCCTCGTCTTGCGAGCGGGTCGAGAAAATGAGTTTAGTGGTGGCCTCGGGGTCATCGTCGGCTTCGTTCTGGAAGCGCGGATGCAGCTTTTTCATGGGCAAAGCCAGGCCAATATAATCGTAGAGGTGCTGGGCAATGTTGAGCGTGAGCGTCTCGGGCGTGATTTGCAGCACGTCGTCGTCCAGCTCCTTGGGTTCGTCGCCGTAGCGCACAAGGAGCTGATGCTCAATGTTCAGCGGGTGGTCGTACTCGTCGAGACTGCGGTCGCAGGTGAGGCGCACGGTGCCGGTGATGTGCGAGTCGATGGTGATGACGCGCTCCGTTTTATCGAGCGTCACCTCAGCGTGCAGGTTGCCGTCGGCGATAAACTCACCCTTGGGGTCGAACGCCTCAAAAAAAGGACGCCCGAGCTCAAACGCAAAGTGGTGCGTCTTGAGCGAAAGCCTAGCGATAGGCAAATCAAATTGCGGGTCTTTTTTCACGGTTCTCCGAATAACGGGGGGCAAAGGTACGGGTTAATCCTGGCTTTATCAAGCCGGGGCGGGGCTATTGATTCAGCCTCAAGCCGTTTTTAAAATAAACTCGGGGCTGATGTCCAGCCGCTCGTAGAGTTTACGGGCCAAATCCATCGTGACGCGGCGCTTGCCGCTCAGAATCTGGGACAAGCGGCCAGCGGGTACTTCCAGCAGCTGAGCCAATTCCTTCTGCTTGAGCTGGCGCTGCTGGCGCTTGAGCTCAATCATGGCGGGGAGGGTGGTGGGTTTGGGGAAATAGCCGGCTTGCAGTTGGTAGGCCTCGATAGCGCGGGCCAGGCGGTCAAATTCTTGCTCCCGCTCAGGTATGCCTTCAAAACCTAGGGCAATCAGGTGGTCAAGCTGCGCCAAGGCAGCAGTACATTCTTGTGGAGTGCTGATAGTCATAATTGCAAAGGAAGCTAAATCGTAGTGACATCAATCTTATCGTATTCCTGGTGCGTACCGATAAAGCGGACATAAATTGTGCGGCGGCTAAAAAATATCATGGCCACCAAGCGGTAGTGATTGCCTTTGATATTGAACACGTACCGATCATTACCAACAAAATCAACGTTATTAATGCTTTGGCGCAAGTCAGCTAAACTCTTCCAGTCAGCGGCTTTACACTTGAAATACCACTCATCTAACGCATCACCGACCCGGGGATTGGCTTCAACAAAGGCCCTGATGGGGGCGTAGCTGATAATAACCATAACTGATGATACCAGAAACGCGGCCGTTGCCAGCCGCGTTTCAAAAGTAGAAAGAAAATTTCGCTTTTGTAAAGACTAGCGAACCGAGCGCGGGTCGGCGGCACCGAGTCGGCGGGCACGGACCACATCGCAGGCCAGGTACACGGCGGCCCGGAAGGAGGAGGCATCGGCCAGAAACTTGCCAGCCAGGCCGTAGGCGGTGCCGTGGTCGGGCGAGGTGCGCACGACCGAGAGGCCCGCCGTGAAGTTGACGCCGCGCTCGAAGGCCATGAGCTTGAAGGGAATGAGGCCCTGGTCGTGGTAGAGCGAGAGGGTGGCGTCGAACTGCCGGAACTGCCCGGTGCCGAAGTAGCCATCGGCCGGGTAGGGGCCGAAGACGAGGTGGCCATCGTGCTCAAACTGCCGGATGACGGGCGAGACCACGTCGGCCTCCTCGCGGCCGAGCAGGCCGTTTTCGCCGGCGTGGGGGTTGAGGCCCAGCACGGCGATTTTGGGTTTCAGAATGCCAAAATCCTGGTGCAGCGAGCGGAGCAGCAGCTTGATTTTAGTACGCAGCAGGTCGCTGGTGAGGCGGGTCGAAACGTCTTTGAGGGGCAGGTGGCCGGTGGCGGTGGCCACGCGCAGGGCCTGGTCCTCATCCACGAGAAACATGAGGTTGTCGGCGGCCCCGAAGTAGCTGGCCAGGAACTCGGTGTGGCCGGGGAAGCGGAAGTCGTCGGCCTGCGTGTTTTCCTTGCTGATGGGCGCGGTGACGATGGCGTCGAGCAGGCCCGCCTTGAGGTCGCGGCTGGCGGCCAGCAGGCTCTCACGGGCAGCCTGGCCGCTGGCCGGCGAGGGCTGGCCGGGCGTGAGGTGGAAATCCTCGTCCCAGCACGTAACGGCGTTGAGGCGGCCGGGGGCGATGTCGGCCGCGTCGCGGAGCTGGCGGAAGGTGAGCGGCTCGGCGTTGGGCTCGACGGGGAAGTCGTCGAAGAGGGTGGTGGCGGTTCCGTACACCACGGGCGTGCATTGCTGGAGCAGGCGCTCGTCGCGCAGCGTTTTATAAATGACTTCGGGACCGATGCCAGCGAGGTCGCCCACGGAAAAGCCGAGGCGGGGGAGGGAAGGTTTGGAGGAGCTCATACAGGAAAAGGCACCGGGCCGCCGGGCGAGCGAAAGGCTGCGCGGGTGGACCAGTGCGGCTCAAAAGTAGCGCCGTGCGAGCGGGCTACTCGGTATTTCGACTTATTGGGTCGTGCAGCGTGCCGCGAAGCACTGCGCGCTGACGCAGGTAGCGAGCGGAATTGCTGAAGCCGTTTAGGAAGTGATACGACCAAACAACTGCAGTGATTACTTCATTTTAAGAATTTACAGCTCTTGGTAAAGCCAGGCCATCTGGCGGGCCGTAAGCCAGTCGGGCACGGCGGCCAGGGCGGCGTTGCGCAGCGGGGCCAGCCAGGGCGGGGTGAACTGCGCCAGCTGCCCTAGCCGCCGTGATTGCTCCACGATGCGGCGGGTACGGGGGCGGCGCTGCCGGTCGAAAGCGCGGAAAGCGGCCGGTGGGTCGGTAGGGGCGGCGCGCAGGCAGCGGGCCAGCACGGCGGCATCTTCGACGGCCATGCCGGCCCCCTGGCCCAGGTTGGGGGTGGTGGCGTGGCCGGCATCGCCCAGCAGCAGCACCCGGCCGAAGGCCAGGCTAGCCAGCGGAGCCAGGTCGTAGAGGTCGCCCCAGAGCAGGTCGGCATCGGTGGTGGCAGCCAGCACCTGCGGAATGGGAGCGTGGAACTCGGCGAACTGGCGCTGCAAGTCGGCCACTCGGTAGGCCTTAAAAGCGGGGTTGTCGGGCGCGGGGCTGTTGACGCAGGCAAACCAGTAGAGACGGCCGTCGGCCACCGGCACCAGGCCGAAGCGCCCGGCGCGGCCCCAGGTTTCGCTGGAGCCGGTGGTGGGCAGGCCGGGCACCTGGGCCCGCACTACGGCCCGCCAGCAGGTGTAGCCGGCGTAGCGCGGCTGGCTGGCCGGCAGCAGCTGCCGCCGCACCCGCGAGCGGATGCCATCGGCCGCCACCAGGGCCTCGGCGGTGGCCTGGGCACCGTTTTCGAAAAAGGCCGTGACGTGGGTGGCAGTTTGCTCGAAGCGGGCCAGCCGGTGCCCGAGCTGCACCACGCCGGGCGGCAGCGCCCGCAGCAGCTCGCGCTGCAAGTCGGCCCGGTGCACGGCCAGATTATCGTAGCCCAGCCGCGCCGTGAAGCCCGAAGTATCGGCTTGGTTCAATACCCGGCCGCGCTCGTTGAGCAGGCGCACGGTGGTAAGGGGCGTGCCCACCGGCCGCACGGCGTCGTGCAGGCTCAGCTCGTCGAGCGCCCGCATGGCGTTGGCCCCCAGCACGACGCCCGCCCCGATTTCGCGCAGCTCGGCGGCCGCCTCGTACACGCGCACCCGGTGGCCGAGTTGCAGCAGCGCCTGGGCGGTGGCGAGCCCGCCGATGCCAGCCCCGATGAGAAGGAAATCAGCCATGGGAAGAGATAGCAGGTAGCGTTACTACAGATTCAGCTTCTTTGTTGACGCATAACAAAAGCCCAGCCGGCAAACACCGGCTGGGCACTACCTTAATCGAGACCTCTCACGACGACTATTTGGGCAAACAGGGCGTGATACGCACCGTTATTTTTGGTTAAGCTGCTGAGTCAGGAATTCGTACAGCAGCCGTACGCCGGTGCCCGTGCCGCCCTTACCGCGGTAAGAGTCCGGGGCCGTCAGGTAGGCGGGGCCGGCGATGTCGAGGTGCAGCCAGGGCGTGCCTTCGATGAAGCGCTCCAGGAATTTGGCGGCCGAGATGTGGCCCGCGTCGCCTTTGCCGAGGTTGGAGAGGTCGGCGATGTCCGATTTCATGTGGTCGGCGTAGTCGTCCCAGAGCGGAAATTCGACCAGGCGCTCGTGCACGCGGTGGGCGGCGGCCAGCAGCTGGGCGGTGGTATCGGCCTCGGCGGTACCCATGACGGCCGCGCCCTCGGTGCCGATGGCCCGCACGGCGGCCCCGGTGAGGGTGGCCAGGTCGATAACCAGCGCGGGGTGGTACTTTTTGGCAAAGCTCAAGGCATCGGCCAGCAGCAGGCGGCCCTCGGCGTCGGTATTCTTCACTTCTACCGTGAGGCCGGAGTGCATGGTGAGCACGTCGCCGGGCACGTAGGCCAGCCCACCGGGGCGGTTGTCGGTGGCGGGTACCAGGCCGATAACGTGCAGCGGCACGTGGTTCTTGGCCAGGGCGTAGAGTACCCCGCCCACGGCCGCGCCGCCGGCCATGTCGCACTTCATCATGTCCATGCTATTGGGCGTGGGCTTGAGGCTGAGGCCACCGGTGTCGTAGACCACACCCTTGCCCACTAGCACGTAGGGATGCTCATTCTGGGCGCCCTCGGGCTTCCATTCCAGAATGCTGAAGGTGGGCGGCTCGGGCGAGCCCAGGTTGACGGCCAGCAGGCCGCCCATGCGCAGGCTCTCGATGCGGGCCAGGTCGAGGATGTCGGTGACGTAGCCCGCCCGGTCGCCAGCCTCGGCCAAGCGGTCGGCAAACTGCTGGGCATTGAGCTTGTTGAGCGGCGCGTTGACGAGGTCGCGGGCGAAGGCCACGCCTTCGAGCACGTGTTGCAGCTCGGTAGCCCGGGCCTCGGTGGCCGCCTCGCCCACTAGCGTGATGCTGGTGAGGGCCGGGGCCTGGCGCGATTTCTCGTCCGTTTTGTAGCCTTCAAACTGGTAGGCCGAAAGAAACAGCCCTTCGGCCAGCGCGAGCGCTGCCTCGGCATTGTCGCTGAGATTATGCACAAAAACGGCGGTCGTCTTTTCTTTTTTCAGCAGGCCGTGCAGTTGGTGGCCGGCCTTGCGCAGGGCTTCGAGCTGGAGGTCGGCGGTGCGCTTTTTTTCGAGCACCAGGAAGTAGTGCTGGTGCGAAAAGTGATTGAGGCTGATGAGCTTCTGGTCGTCGGCCAGGGCGGCTTCTACGTAGCGGCGGGCCTCGGTGGGCAGGTCGGCAACGGCGGCCTCGGGCAGCGTGGTGGTGCCCAGCGGCAGCACAAATACCTGGGTAGACTGGGCCGGCGCGGTAGCGGCGTGGGCGAGCGTGAGTGCCATAATCGGAATAAGAGGGGCTTAACTTTGGCGTGAAGGTATGGAAAACGGCGTGGCGCGACCACGCAAACGCACAATGGAGTATAAACGACTCACGGCGGAGTATTGCGGGGTTTTCTGCGAGATAGAAGAAAGTGGACCCGGTATCGGGGCTTGCCTAGACGTCTTCCTACCCGACGGCACGTCTTTCGACGAACTACAACACTCCCTTGCCAGCTGCCAGGAAAATGCCTTGGAAGAATACGGTATTCCGCTGCACTGCTGGCAAGCGGCTCCTTCTGTTTTTAGATAACCCCCTCAGCATGCTGAAAAAGCTCCTACTCACGCTGCCGCTCCTCGGCTCGTCGCTGCTGGCCTCGGCCCAGCTCATGCAACCCAAAACGACCTTTACCCGCGCCGATTCGCTGCGCGGCGGGTATCCGGCCGAGCGCACCTGCTACGACATCAATTACTATCACCTCGATGTAAAGCTCGACATCGACCGCCGGTATATCAGCGGTTCCAACTTATTCCGCTTCACGGCTACCCGCGACTTTACGCGGCTGCAATTTGACCTCTTCGCTAACCTGACGGTGGATAAGGTGACCTATCACGGCCAGTCCCTGCCTTTCACCCGGGAGGCCAACGCCGTGTTTGTGACGTTCCCGCAGCCCATCAAGCAGGGGAGCCGCGAGGAATTCACGGTGACGTATTCGGGCAACCCCACGGTGGCCAAACGGGCACCCTGGGACGGCGGCATGGTCTTCGCCCGCGACACCACCGGCGCGCCCTGGGTGGCTACCGCCTGCCAGGGCGTGGGGGCCAGCATCTGGTGGCCCACTAAGGATCAGCAGGCCGATGAGGTAGACAGCATGCTCATCAGCGTGGCCGTGCCCAAGGGCCTGCTCGACGTATCAAACGGCCGCCTGCGCGGCACCAAGAAGCTGCCCGGCGGCTACACCCGCTACGACTGGGCCGTGAGCAACCCCATCAACAACTACGACGTGTCGCTGAACATTGGGAAATACTCTCACTTCAGCGACGTGTACCAGGGGGAGAGCGGTCCGCTCACGCTCGATTATTGGGTGTTAACCCAGAATCTGGACAAGGCCAAAAAGCAGTTCACCGCCAACGTGAAGCCCATGCTCAAAAGCATGGAGGCGTGGTTTGGACCCTACCCGTGGTATAAGGACGGCTACAAGCTCGTGGAAACCCCGCACCTGGGCATGGAGCACCAGAGCGCCGTGGCCTACGGCAACCACTACCGCAACGGCTACCTGGGCCGCGACCGCTCCAACACGGGCTGGGGCGATAAATTCGACTTCATCATCATCCACGAAAGCGGCCACGAGTGGTTTGGCAACAATATCACCACCAAGGATATCGCCGATATGTGGGTGCACGAGAGCTTTACCTGCTACTCGGAAGGCTTGTTTGTAGAAACGCAGTACGGCAAGCAGGCGGGGCAGGAGTATCTGCACGGCCAGCGCCGCAATATTTCCAACGACGGTCCCATCCTCGGTCCCTACGGCGTGAATAAGGAGGGCTCGGGCGACATGTACGACAAGGGGGCCAACACGCTCAACATGGTGCGCACGGTCATTAACGACGACGCCAAGTGGCGGAGCATTCTGCGCGGCCTCAACAAGACGTTCTATCACCAGACCGTAACCGGCCAGCAGGTGATCGACTACATCAACCGGGAGGCGGGTCGCGACTTCTCCAAGGTCTTTGCCCAGTACCTCCAGCACGCCGAGTTGCCGGTGCTGGAAATGCGCGTCGAAAACGGCCGCCTGCTGGGCCGCTGGATCGCCTCGGTGCCGGGCTTCGACCTGCCCGTGCGCCTGCGCCTGAAGGGCGGCGAGTACAAGTTTGTGACGCCCACTACCAAGTGGTCGGCGCTCGACCTGCCCGGGGCCACCCGCGACAACGTGGAAGTGGATACGTTTAATTATTACGTGGGTACGCTTATGGAATAGATGGCGGATTGGCTACGTTACTTTCCCGCTTCAGCTAAAAAGAGAAGGCGCGCCCGGTTGTAGCTTCAAACAAGAGGCTGTAACCAGGTGCGCCTTCTCTTGTTAGTTGGGGAAGATGCTGGCCGGGTAACCAGGCGGAGGCTGGCAAAATGGGCTGAGCAGCTATAAATCTACCCACCGCGCAAGCAGAAGGAGTGGCTCGATAAGCCGAAGGTGGCTTTCAGCCCCTAGCATAGTTATGCGATAGCGCTGGGTGCGAACGGCCCCGTTCTTTGTGGAAAATTTCTCATTTCTTTTTCTCAGCTCTATGAGACAACTTTTCCTCTACCTCGTAGCGGCCCTGCTACTGGGAGCCAGTCCGGCCTGGGCGCTCAATCCCCTCGCCAACGTGGTGGTACCCGATGGCCAGAGCATGACCTTTACCAGTGCCTCGGTGGCTAGTAATGCCACTTATTACCAGTCTATTGAGATTCAGAGCGGGGGCACGGGCCGATTCAACGATGCGGAGTATGTAAGCGTGCTCCTCGTGCGTACGGGCGGGACCCTGATATTTGGCAGTGCCGGCGAAATGCGGTCGCCGAGCATCGTAAGCAATGCCTCCCCTCCGAGCCCCAGGATTACCCTGGAGCCGGGTGCCGCCGTGCAGCTGGCCAGCCCCGCGGGCCTGCCCTTCGCGCAGGGAAGCTACTCATCAAATGCCGCCAACGGGATGATACCGGCCCCGGCTTATGCGCTTACTATAAGCCCAGCGGTGAGCTACCTTTTTAACGGCACGGCCGCCCAGACTACGGCGGCCCCCACGCCCCGGCCCTCGGGCGGTGCGGCGGCGGCTTCGGCCAGCGGTATTGCCCTGCCCGGTACGGTGGGCCGCCTCACCCTCGACAACGGCGCGGGCCTCACGATGGTCAATAACACCGGAGTGAGCCAGGAACTCCAACTCTCCAACGGCCAGCTTACGGTGGCCTCGGGCGCTACGCTCACGCTGTTGAGCACCAGCGAAGGCACGGGCCTGTACGACTTATCCCGCAGCGGGACGCTCGTGGGGAATTTTGCCGTGCAGCGTTACATCGACAACTCGCTCAACGCCGGGACCGGCTACCGCCACCTGAGCGCGCCCGTGAGCGACCAAACCGTGGCCAGCCTGGCCCACGGCAGCTTCAGCCCCCGCGTCAACGCGGCGTACAACACCGACCCCGCCAGCGTAGCGGCCGCGAGCTTCCCCAACGTATTCGGCTACGACGAAAGCAAGGTGGGCGGCAGCGTTGGGGCCGTGGGCTTCAATCAAGGCTGGCAGTCGCCGACAGCCCTCACCGATGCGCTGCCCCTGGGTCGGGGTTTCACGGTGAATACGCCGCCGACGGCGGCGGCCGGAGCCACGCTCACCTTCACGGGCACGCCTACCACCCAACCGGTAGCATTAACCGGGCTGGGACACACGACGGAAAATGGGGGCTTCCACCTGCTGGGCAACCCGTACGCCGCGCCCCTCAACTGGGACTTTGTCGTGGCGGGCCAAATTTTCGGTGGTAATTACGACGGCCTGGGCGAGGCGCTGTACGTGTACAAGAGCAGCGGCATCTACGCCGGCACGTACACAACCTACGTAGCCCAGGGCGTGGGGGTGCGCAACAGCGCGGTCCCCACCAAGGTAATTCCGGCCGGGCAGGCGTTCTTCGTGTATAACCCCACCGTGGGCAGCAGTGGCAGCGTTAGCTTCACGCCCGACCAGACGTTCACCAGCTACAGCGAGGCCGGCACTACCCCCGTGCAGCGCCCCGCCGCCGAAACTCGCGCCTACCTGGCCCTGACGCTGCAAGACGCCGCCCACGCCCACCAGACGCTCGTGTATTTCGACGCGGCCGCTACCGCTGGCTTCGATAAGAAGTACGACGCCGTACTGCTGCCCGGTCCCGGCCAGGCGGTAAGCATCAGCACCGAACTGGGTGGCAAGGGCTACGCCATCAACGGCCTGCCCGCCCTGGGCCGCGCCGACGTAGCCGTACCGCTGCGCCTGAGCGCCACCGCCGCCGGCACCTACACCCTGAAGGCCGATGAGCTGGCCAACCTGCCCGCCGGTACCCACGCCTACCTACTCGACGCCGTCGCCGGCACCCGCCAAGACCTGGCCGCCAACCCCAGCGCCACCATCACCCTGGCCGCTAATGCCAGCGTCGGTGGGCGCTACAGCCTGCTCTTCACCACCGGCACGGCGCTGGCCACGGCCCCGGCCGCGCTGGCCCAGCTGGCCGGGCTCTACCCCAACCCCGCTCACGGTACGACGGCCCTGGTGCTGCCCGCCACCCTGCGCGGGGGGCAGGCTACGCCGGTAGCCATCGTCAACGCCCTGGGCCAAGTGGTGCGCACGGCCACCCACCCCGCCACTGTGGATGAGCTGTCCCTGCCCCTCGACGGTTTGGCCGCTGGTATCTACACCGTGCAGGCGCACACCACGGCGGGCACTATCAGCCGTCGCCTCACCGTAGAATAATGTTCAATTTCTCCCATCATCACATGACTTCCTCTAAGACGTTCGTAGTGCGCGCCCTGCTGGCTGCTGGTCTCGTAAGTGTCTCGCTGCTAGCTGCCCACGCCCAGGCGCCCGGTACGGGTGGTCCCCAGCCCACGACGCCCGACCCCACGCAGGTACCCGTCGATGGCGGCGCTAGCCTGCTGCTGGCCAGTGGCGTAGCCTACGGCCTCAAGCGCCTGCGCCAGCGCCGCGCCCGCTAGCCTGCGCCCTCGCTTCGGCAAAGCCGCTACCCTCCCCGGGTAGCGGCTTTTTTGTTGACCGCCGCGCAAAATGCCCGGCCGCTCGCCCCAGTCAGCCCGGCTTAGCGGCCAAATATCCCCGATATTTGAGGCCGCGCCCGTCCCGGTAGCCCTAGTCAGCCCGCCGCCGGAGGCTGGCGGGCGTATCCGCGCAATCCGTTAAATCCGTTAAATCTGCGATGCTTGTACGCCCCAAAAAACACCTCGGCCAGCACTTCCTGGCCGACCCTAACATTGCCCGCCGCATCGTCGAAAGCCTGCGCCTGCCCGATGCCGTGCGCGAGGTGCTCGAAATCGGCCCCGGCATGGGCGTGCTCACGCAGTACCTGCTCGAACACCCGGAGTACCAAACCAGCGTGGTCGAGATTGATACCGAATCGGTAGCGTACCTCACCGCGCACTACCCCGCGCTGGCCCCGCGCATTCACGCCACTGACTTTTTGCGGCAGGACCTGGCCAAGCTGTTTCCCGGCCAGCCGCTGGCCATCATCGGCAATTTTCCCTACAACATCAGCACCCAGATATTCTTTCAGGTGCTGGCCAACCGCCAGCAGGTGCGCGAGGTGGTGGGAATGCTGCAAAAGGAAGTGGCCGAGCGCCTGGCCGAGCCGCCCGGCTCCAAAACCTACGGCATCCTGAGCGTGCTCTTGCAGGCGTACTACGACATCGAATACCTGTTTACGGTGCCGGCCCACGTGTTCAATCCGCCGCCCAAGGTGGAGTCGGCCGTAATTCGCCTCACCCGCAACGCCACCGAAAAACTGGCCTGCGACGAGAAGCTGTTCTTCCGGGTGGTAAAGCAGGCGTTTTCCACCCGCCGCAAGACGCTGCGCAACGCCCTCAAGCCGCTGGGTTTGTCGGCTGAAACGATGGCCGCCGAAATTTTCGACAAGCGGGCCGAGCAGCTGGGGGTGAGCGAGTTTGTGCTATTGACTAATCTGGTAGCGGCCAGCCAGTCGGCGGCCCACGGCTAGCCTGCTTTCTCGCTGCATGATCAAGCTGCCGTCGTTTTGCGCCCTGCTTTTGCTGGCTAATTTCCCGGTCGGGTCGGGGGCAGAATTTAGTGGCTGCATCGTGTACGAGAATGAGTACCAAATGCTGGCCGGCGAAACGCTGTACTATGCCGTGAAGCCCAAGAACTGGTTTTACATTCAGGGTGATAACTTCAAGCTCTACGACCGTAACAAGCAATTGGAGGAGCTGTATACCGGCGACACCAACGCACTATACACCTTCGCCAAAGGCCAGCCCCGGCTGGTAGCCGATACGGCGCGCCGCCCGGGGCCAGCTGCGCTCACCTGCCTGCCCACCACGGCCACCATTCTGGGCTACCGCTGCCACTTGCTGCGGTTCACAGCGGGGCAGGTTTCAACCCTGGTTTTTTACGCGCCCGAACTACATGTCAGCGTGGCGGCGTTCAGCCACTGCCCCGCGCCGGGCTGGGCCGAGTTGCTGCAAGCCACCGATGGCGCGCTCCCGCTGCGTACTATCACCATTGATACCCAGCACGACGTTTCGGCCACGCGCGAGGCCATTGCAGTGCTGCCCATGTCGCTAGCTACTAACGAGTTTACGACGACCGCCCCCATGCGGTAACTATTTGCCTTATGTCCCTCTGCCTGATAATTGACGACATGCACCCCTCCCTGCTGCCCATGCTCACGAGCATCGGCGTGGAGGGCGACTACCAACCCAAGCTCTCCGCCGCCGACGTGCCCGCCGCGCTGGCCGCCCGGCCCTACGCGGGCCTCATGGTGCGCAGCAAGATGCGCATTACGGCCAGTCTGCTGGCCCACGGCCCGCACCTGCGCTACGTGGCCCGCGCCGGGGCGGGCGTCGATAATATCGATGAGGAAGCGCTGGCCGCCGCCGGCGTAGTGCTGGTAAATGCCCCCGAGGGCAACCGCGACGCGGTGGGGGAGTTTGCCACCGGCCAATTGCTGGCCCTGCTGCGTCATACCGTGCGCGCCGATGCCGAGGTGCGCCGCGCCGAGTGGCACCGCGAAGCCAACCGGGGCGAGGAGCTGGGTACCAAAACCGTGGGCCTGCTGGGCTACGGGCACATGGGCCGCGCCTTCGCCCGGCGCCTGCAAGGCTTCGGCTGCACCGTGCTGGCTTACGATAATGACCCCGCCGTAACAACCGACGGCTACGCCCAGCTAGTGCCGCTGGCCGAACTGCAAGCCCGCGCCGAGGTGCTGAGCCTGCACATTCCGTATTCCGAGGCCAACCACCAGTTTGTCAACGAGGCGTTTTTGGCGGCCTTTGCTCACCGTCTGTGGTTTATGAATACGGCGCGGGGCGAAATTGTGGACCAGGCCGCTCTCGTGGCCCGGCTGCAAAGCGGCCAGGTGCGCGGCGCGGCCCTCGACGTGCTCGACAACGAAAAGCTCAGCACGCTCACGCCCGCCCAGCAAGCGACCTTCGACTACCTGCGCGCCGCCCCCAACGTGCTGCTCTCGCCCCACATCGGCGGCTGGACGCATCAAAGCTACCAGCGCATCAATGAGGTGCTCGTGGCGAAGATTGAGGAGGTGATGAGGTGAGTAGGTAACAGGGCGAGCGGAACGAGGAAAGTTAAGAAAAACCTTTGCCAACGAATAAGGAATTGAGTCAGCGTCTGCTCTGTTTAGCTCCTGACCCGCGACTCACCTCATAACCTCGTCACTTAACTACCTCATCACTTTGTAGCGATTTCTTCTCTATCTTTGCCTTACCGAATAGGGGAGAACGGCTGGCCGAGGATGTGCCAGCCGTTCTCTTTCTTTTTATCTGACACTTGCCACGCGAACACAGTCCTAATTTTATGGCTACTATCAATTATTACACCGCCGAGGGCCTGCAAAAGCTGAAAGACGAACTCCAGGATCTCAAGATTCGGGGCCGGGCCAAGGCCGCCGAAGACCTGCGCGAAGCCCGTGACAAGGGCGACCTGAGCGAGAATGCCGAGTACGATGCCGCCAAGGATGCCCAAGGCCTGCTGGAACTCAAAATATCGAAGCTCGAAGAAGTGCTGGGCAATGCCCGCCTCATCGACGAAACCAATATGGACTTCAGCAAGGTGCTCATCATGAGCAAGGTGAAGCTGAAGAACCTGAAAAATAACATGGTCCTCAACTACGTGCTCGTAGCCGAGGAAGAAGCTAACCTGGCCGCCGGCAAAATCTCGGTGAAGTCGCCCATCGGCAAGGGCCTGCTGGGTAAGGAAGCCGGCGACGTAGCCGAAATCACGGTGCCCGCCGGTAAGCTTCAGTTTGAAATTCTCGAAGTAGGCCGCTAGGCGGCGAAATGGTGAGGGGTGAAATAGTGATTTTGGGGAGGCGGGGCCAGTCGGCTCCGCCTTTTCTGCGTTTATTTCGCCCCCAGTTATTGCCGAATAAGGCAGCAAACTCACTAGCTCACTAGTTCACCATCTCACCGTATGCCTTCTATTTTCTCGCGTATCGTGGCGGGCGAGCTGCCCGCCTACAAGGTCGCCGAAGACGCCGACCACCTGGCTTTTCTCGATATTACGCCGCTGGTCGAGGGGCACACGCTGGTCATTCCCAAGCAGGAGGTTGACTACATTTTCGACCTCTCGCCCCAGGCACTGGCGGCGCTGCACGTATTTGCCCAGCGCGTGGCCAAGGGCGTGCAGGCGGCCGTGCCCTGCAAGCGCATCGGCGTGGCCGTGATCGGGCTGGAAGTGCCCCACGCCCACATCCACCTCATCCCGATGAATAAGGTGGCGGACATGAACTTCGCCAACCCCAAAATCAAAGTGCCCGAGGCGCGGATGCGAGAGCTGGCCGCCGCCATCGCGGCCCAGGTGCCCGGCGGCAGCGGCCTGCCCGCCGCGCCCACGGCCGCCGCGGAGCGTTCGGCCAGCCCCGCCGCCGATCCCAACGATGCCACCCTGGCCCAGCTGCAAAAGCTGACGCAGGGCCTCCAGTTCATCAGCGAGAGCGAGGCCCCGCTCGAAGCCGTGAGCTACGCCGCCCCGGCCGGGGAGCTTAGCGACCAGCAGTTGCGCCAAGTGCTGGGCGAGCCCGCCGACGCGAAAGTGGAGAAGGTCGAGTTGATTCCCTTCCTCCGCAACCACACCAGCGACGATGGTGTGCTGAACGACGTCGCCCTTGCCAACCGCTACAAAGCCTTGCAGATGTACCTGAAGCAGGAGCTTGACGGGGTGCAGGTATACCGCATCGGCAGCGGCCCGAAGGTGCATGCCTACGCGCTGGGTCGCGACGTAGCCGGTCGCCTGGCGGGCTTCAAAACCGAGCTGACGGAAAGCTAGCCGTAGCGCGGACGTTGGTGAGCTACGCTGAGGCGTCTGGCTGAAGAGAAGATAGCCCCGCGCCATGGGTAATGCGGGACAAGTGCTTTCTCCACGCACTGTCATGCTGACGAAGGAAGCATCTTATCACCATCCGGTAAGCCGTGCAGATGGGATAAGATGCTTCCTTCGTCAGCCTGACAGTGCGTGGAAAGAAGGTTGAGTTTAATTTGTAAAGAAATGCTGATGAAATTTTTAACCAAAGTAGGGCTGGTTGCCGGCTGCTTCCTGGCCCAAGCCAGCCTCGCCCAAGGCATCGACCCGGCCGCCATTGCCGTGCTGCCCACCGTGCAGCCCGCCGCCCTGGAA
Organism: uncultured Hymenobacter sp.; assembly: GCA_913776615.1. Taxonomy (GTDB): domain Bacteria; phylum Bacteroidota; class Bacteroidia; order Cytophagales; family Hymenobacteraceae; genus Hymenobacter. Next base: position 18,026 of record CAJYPK010000009.1, on the reverse strand, counting down.
GCCCACGTACGCTACCTGGCCGACGACCGCCTGCGCGGCCGGCTGCCCGGCACGCCCGGCTACCAGCTGGCCGTGGACTACGTCATTGGCCAGCTCAAGCAAAACGGCGTGCAGCCGGCCGGCGAAAAGGGTACCTACACCCAGGCCGTGCGTTTGCGCCGGGCCTTCGTGGAGCCGGGCGCGACGCTGAGCTACCAGCCGGCCAGCGGGGCGGCGCAGCCCCTGACTTTTGGTCCGGCCGCCACGGTGTACCCCAATCCCGGGCAGGCCGAGGTGGCGGTGACCGACGCGCCGCTCGTGTTTGCCGGCTACGGCATCTCGGCCCCCGAGCTGAAATACGACGACTACGCTGGCCTCGACGCGAAGGGTAAAGTAGTCGTGGTCACGCGGCAGCCGGCCCGGCAATTTGGCGACAACGAGCGGCAGTACTTTGCCGACCTGCGCACGGTGCTCGAAACCGCCGCCCGTCACGGCGCGGTGGGCGTGCTGCTGGCCGCTGCCCACGCCGATGCCAAGCTACCCGAGTTTCCGAAGGGCCTGGTGAGCGCGCTGGGGCCGGATGGGCAGGTGGCGGTGTCGCGCAGCCACGCGCCCGGTTCGGCGCAATTGGTGGGCAGCATCAGCCCGGCCACGTTGCAGCAGCTCTTCGCCGGGGCCAGCCGCGATACGGGGCAGGTGCTGAGCGCCCTGCGCCGGGGCAAAGCGGCTTCGCTGGCTTTGCCGGGTAAGCTCAGCGCCCGCTACCGCAGCCGCTACCAAGACGTGGACAGCTATAACGTGGTGGGTAAACTCGCCGGCTCCGATGCCAAGCTGAAGGAAGAGTACGTGGTGCACAGCGCCCACCTCGACCACCTGGGCGTGGGGCCGGCCATCAACGGCGACTCCATTTTCAACGGGGCGCACGACAATGCCACGGGCGTGGCCAGCGTGCTCGAAATCAGTAAGCTGTACGCGGGCCTGAAAACCAAGCCCCGCCGCTCGGTGCTGTTCGTGCTGATGACGGGCGAGGAAATGGGCCTGATTGGCTCGGCGTACTTCGCCAAGTTTCCGACCGTGCCGAAGGCGGCGCTGGTGGCCGATATCAATACCGACATGCCCACCCTCATCGCGCCACTGCTGGCCGTGGTGCCGCTCGGGGCCGACCATTCCTCGCTCATGCAGCCGGTGAAGGCGGCGGCCGAGTACCTGAAGCTCAGCATCGAGCCCGACCCCGAGCCGGCCCAGAATCGCTTTATCCGCAGCGACCAGTACAGTTTCGTAGTGCAGGGCGTGCCGGCGCTGCACATCAAGTACGGCAATAAAACGGCCGACGGTAAGAACAACCTCAGCGAAGCCGTGCAGAAGTGGCGGGCCGCCACCTACCACAAGCAGCAGGATAATTTCGAGGGCGGTACGTTCGATTGGGCCGCCGGGGCGCAGTACGCCCGGCTCAACTTCCTCATCGGCTACCAGGTAGCGCAAAATCCGGCCCGCCCGACCTGGAATAAAGGTGATTTCTTCGGCGTGCGCTTCGGAAAATAACGAGTGTAAGCCGCCACTTACGCAACGTCGGTCCGCTGGCGTAGTCTATAAAAAGCCAGTGCCTAATGCGCTGGCTTTTTACTTTTTATTCTGTCTAATGGTGCGCTTACTTCTCCTCGCCTTATTCTGCCTGCAAGCGGCTTCGGCCTGGGCCATCAAGCCAGTGGCCAAATACTGGGCCCGGCCCGATACGCTGGGTTTGAAATACCAGAACCTCACCCTTACCACGCCCGACCACGCGCACCTGGCCGCTTGGCTGATTGAGCCCACGGCCGGCGCCCCCACCCAACACACCACGGTGGTAGTGGCCGGCGGCGACTCGGGCAACATGGCTTCCAATCTCTTTACGGCGGCTACGCTGGCGGAGGCGGGCTACCGGGTGCTGCTATTCGACTACCGGGGCTTTGGGCAGAGCGATGCCTTCGCCATCAACCAGAATTACCTCTACTACCCCGAGTTTGCCACCGATACCCGCGCCGCGCTGGCCGAGGCCCGGCGGCGCAGCCCCGGCCAGCGCGTGGGGCTCATGGGCTTTTCGATGGGCACGCTCGTGGGCTCGGAGGCAGCGGCTACCACCCGCTGCGACTTTTTAGTGACGGTCGCCTACGTGGCTAATCCTCAACACGTAGTAGCCCATTATCAACGTATTCGCCCCGAGCGGCCCGTTATTTTACCGGCCGAGGCCGCCACTTACAGCCGCGTGGCTCCCAAGGTGAATTGCCCCTGGCTCTTCATCACCGGTACCGAGGACCAGGCCACGCCCCTGGCCGATACGCTGGCCGTGGCCAAGGCCGCCAGCACCCGCCAGCGGCGCGAGGTACTGCCCGTACCCGGTGACCACCCGCAGTCGATGGGCGCGTTTGTGGAAGAAGAAACAATTCCGCGCTGTCTGGCGGCCCTGCACCGGCTGCTGGCTGGCCCGGTCGGTAAGGGTTAGTCGGCCCCGCTTTTAAAAAGCTGGACTAGGCCAGTATTGGCCCGGTCCGGCCAGGGCTAACTCGGTACTGGCGCGAGTTACGCTACGCTAAACTCGCGCCAGTACCAGGCTAGTACCAGCTAGTACCAACGCCAAGGCGGGCCGCTGTAAGTAGTGCCACCAACGTATCGGTAATCAAAACCAACGGAGCCCCGAAAGTCGTTTCCGACTTTCGGGGCTCCGTTGGTTTAGGCGGTAGCCAAGGCTACCTGGCCCGGCCGCTGTCCACTACTCTTTGCAGCTGCGCCTGGGTGGCGGCGGGCAGGGCGCTGAGAATATCCAGGCCCGAGGCCGCTTCGATTTTATCGACGGAGGTGAGGTACTGCGTCCAGTCGGGGTTGATGCTGTTGTCGTTGGGCGTGTCGATGGCCACCACGCGGGCCTGGCCGGCGGCGATGCGCTGGAGGTCGTTGTTGCCTTCGGGCAGGAAAACGACCACTTTCCAGATGCGGGCGGGCACGCTCACGCGGCCCTGGTCGATGGTGCTGGCGGGGCCGTTTTTGCCGGTGCCGCCGCGGCCGTAGCTGCCCATTATCACGTAGGCTTCCTGGCCTTTGGTTACCTGGCTGCGGGTATATTCTTCGAGGTGCGCCCAGGTTTGCTGGTTGTTTTGCGAGGCCTGGGGCACCATGTTGCTCATCAGGAAGGTCGCCGAGTTATCGTCGAGGCTGGCGGTGCGGTCGCCGCTGGGGCAGTTGTGGCCCTTGTCGAAACCCGCGCCGGCGTAGCTTTTGGGCGTCACCTGATAAAACTGCCGGGGCAGGGCCGGGTCGGGGCGAAAGTCATCCTGCCGGGGCGCGGCCTTGGTGAGGTCGCGGCGCCCCACGTGCCAGCTCGTCCACACCGGGATGCCGCGCTGGGCGTTATAGCCCGTCGTGAATTGCGGGTGGATGAGCAGGTAATTCGTCGCGTTGGCGGGGTCGGAAGTCGCGCCGCTGGGGTTGCCGAGCAGCAGGTTGTCGTTGTCGGCGGCGGTGCCGGGCGTTGGGCGCGGCGGCTTGGTCGCTGGGGTGGTGGTAGGAGCGGGAGTAGTTGGGCGACCAGCTGGCACGGTGGTTACCGCGCCGGTTGTGGTTTCGAGGCGGATATCATCGAGGTTGAGGCGGTTCTTGCCGGCGTCGGTTTTGCGGATTTCCAGGCGCAGCGGCTCGTTGGCCAGCCCGGCGAAGAGCGAGGGGCGCAGCGTCGGCCCGCTGGCCGTTTGGGGCAGGCCGTTGCGCTGCCAGGTGCGGCCGTGGTCGCGGCTCACCCACAGCTCCCAGGTGCTGGGGCCGTCCTGGCCGTAGGCGGCCGAGAGGATGCTGATGCGCCGGATGCCCGCCGGAGCGTCGAACTGCATCGTAAGCCGGCCACCGGTGCGCAGGCGGGCGGCGTGCTCGCCATCCTTGTGGTCCTGGTCGGTGCTGCCGATGAGGACGTTGGTAAACAGCCAGGGGCCGGTGGCGAGCGAGACGTCGGCGGTTTCGTAGGCTCCCTTGCTGCCGGTTTCGAAGGTTTCTTGAAAGATCCCGGCCGGGGACTGGGCCGGGCCAGCGGGCGGTAATGCGGTGGTATTGGCGGCCGTCGATGATTCGGCTGAGGGCTGCGAGCAGGCCAGCAGCGCCGGCAGCAAAAGCAAAGTGTAGAAACGCATAGGGCGAAAGTAGCAGCCGCTGAGGTAAGGAACGAGAAAAGGCCCGCAGCGGGGCTGCGGGCCTTTTTTGACGTCAACTATTCAGGCCGGCGAAAGTTGGTGCGGCTGGTGAATTAAGCTAAATTGTTTGAATATAAAGGTATTGTGATTAAATACTCTGTCATGCTGAGCTTGCGAAGCATCTTCTCACGTTTAGGCGTCACTGTGCTAACCCGATAAGATGCTTCGCAAGCTCAGCATGACAGAATGGAGGGGAGAGTGTGTAATTGTCTTCAGCCTTACCGACTGCTCTATCTGTCAGCGTACGACCCGTAAAATCCAGCCGCCTACAGCACCGACGCCTTCAACATGGGAAAGCGGCGCTGGTGCCAGTAGGGATACACGGGCTCGGTGGCGCTGGCCGCGTCGAGGCGGGCTACCTGCTCGGGCGTGAGGTTCCAGCCCACCGCGCCGAGGTTTTGGCGGAGCTGCGCCTCGTTGCGCGCCCCAAATACGAGGCTGGTAACGGTCGGCCGCTGGAGCAACCAATTGAGCGCCACCTGCGCCACCGTTTTCTCGGTTTCGGCCGCGAGCTGGTCGAGCACGTCGATGATGCCGTAGAGGTACTCGTCGGGTACGTCGGGGCCCTGGCCGCCACCCTGCTGGAGGCGGCTCTCGGGCGGGGCCGGCTGGCCCCGGCGGATTTTACCGCTGAGCCGGCCGCTGGCCAGCGGGCTCCACACGATGGCCCCCACGCCCTGGTCGAGACCCAGCGGCAGCAGCTCCCACTCGTACTCGCGGTTGATGAGCGAGTAATAGACCTGGTGGCCCACGTAGCGCGCCCAGCCGTGGCGCTCGGAGGCGGCGAGCGATTTCATGAGGTGCCAGCCCGAGAAGTTAGAGCAGGCGATGTAGCGGACCTTGCCGCTCTGCACGAGGTCGTCGAGGGTGCGCAGGGCCTCCTCGATGGGCGTGCGGGCGTCGAAGCCGTGCAGGTGGTAGATGTCGATGTGGTCGGTGCCGAGGCGGCGCAGGCTGTCGTCGCAGGCCTTGAGCAAGTGCTGGCGCGACGAGCCAAAGTCGTTCGGCCCGTCGCCCATCGGGAAAGTAGCCTTGGTCGAGAGCAGTACCTCGTGGCGCTTGCCAGCCAGGGCTTTGCCCAGTATTTCTTCAGCCAGCCCCTGCGAGTACACGTTGGCGGTGTCGAAGAGGTTGACGCCCGCTTCGAGGCAGATGTCGAGCAGGCGACGGGCCTCGGCCACGTCGGTGCTGCCCCAGGCGCGGAAAAACTCGTCGCCGCCCCCGAAGGTGGCCGTGCCGAAGCTCAGCACGGGAATTTGCAGGCCCGAGGCCCCTAGTTGTCGATATTCCATGCCGTAAAAACTGCGGAAGCCGGCCAGGGTTTGGGCATGAATGGCGAACGGGTGGCGGCGGCCGGGCAGCCGCCACCCGTTCGCCACTGCGAGCGTGGCTGGTACCCGTCGTCTTTAGTACAGCTTAAACAGCGGCTTTACATTCGCCAAAGTTTCCCCGAAGCGCTCGGCGGCGCGGGCCTGCTGGTAGGTTTCGGCGGCGGCCTTGGCGCGGGCCGTCTCGTCGGCAATGACCTTAGTAGCGCGGTCAGCCTTAATTAGCCCATCCTGCTGGCCCTGGGCGATGGCCGCCCGAATGGCCGCGCTGTACTGGGCCGTGATGACGGGCAGGCGGTCGGTCAGGCTCTGCAACTCCCCGGCAAACTGCACGGCGGCCTCGGCCGAGTTGTTGGCCGAGGTGAGATAATTGTCGGGATCGAGAATATCGCCCTGATTCTGAGCGCGGGCGAAAGCCTGGTCGAGCGAGGCGAAGCGCGTAGCCAGGTTGGCGGCCACGTAGTTGCTCATGCGGCCGGTGTTGCTCACGTCGAGCGAGGGCGTAACGGGCTGACCCACCGGCGGGGCCGTGTAGTAGGCCGAGATGTCCTCCTGGTAAGCCACGAGCTGGGTGTAGGGCCGGTAGAGCTGGCTGAGCTGGTGCTGCAGCACGATGAGCTCGTTGTCGAGGGTCAGCAGGGCCGTCTGGTTGTCGGCCCGGGCGGCGTCGAGGGCCGTGAAGAAATTGAGCGTCGGGCGCAGGCCGTTTTCGATAACCTTTACCTGGTCGGTGGTGAAGCCGTCGCTGGTCAGGCTGCTGGCGCGCACGCTGCTCAGCAGCTCGCCCACGGCGTTGAGCATGGGGCCGACGGTGGGCAGGGCCGACACGTAGGTGCTTTGGCTGAGGTGGGCGGCGAGGTCCACGAGGCGGCGGCCCTTGTTCTTATCCACCGCCTTATTAGTGACGAGCGTCTTGGTATAATCGACCAGCGAGATGCCCAGCGGGTTGTTCTCGGTGGGCGAGGAGAGGGCCGCCTGCTCGTTGGCATTGCGCAGCGCCTGGGTGAGGGCGCGCAGCTGGGTGAGGCGACTGTAACACGCGAGCAGCAGGTTGGCGGTGGCCTGCACGTTGTTCTTGGCCAGCGTAAAGCGCGTACTCCGGCTGAGCTGCTGCCCGGCCAGAAAATTCGTAAACTTGCTGCCCAGGTCGGAGTACATGCGCTGCTGCTGGCGGTAAGCCAGGCGCAGGCTATCCACGCGCCGGTTCAGCAGCAGCACGGTCGCCTGGGCCTGGGCGTTAATTTCCTCGGGGGCGGCTACGCGGGTGCCGGCGATCGGCGGGGTAGCATCGGCCGCCGAGGTTGCGGGCGGCGTAGTCTGAGCGCGAAGCGGGCCGGCCAGCAGGCCAAAAAACAAGCACGGGAGCAGCGGCCGGAGCGCGGCGGTAGTCATACAGGCAAAACGTAAGAATCAGGCGAAGATAAAGCGACAGGGTGGGGCACTCGTGAAGGTCTGGCCGCCGCGCCCTTAACAAAAAAGGGGCCACTGCGCCCGGCAGTGGCCCCGCAGGTGCCGAGATAAAACAACTATCGATAATTTAGCTATTTATGGGTAACGCCATTGCCTATGTCAACCACTCAGCTGGTATAGTGGTACGAATAAATTTTAGAGAGCGCATGAGCATGGTGAAGGAGGACTGGCGCGACAGGAGTCGTTTCAAGACTTCAGCTGTTTCCGCCATCTCTTGTGGGTCTTGTCCTACCAATGCCGAGCGGTAGTGGCCCCATGCCTCCAGTACCATCTTATACTTTTTCTCGATGAGGTAGCGCAGATGACGGGTGCTCTTGTGTGAGGCTGCATTATGCGGCTTGCCATTGTGCAGCTCATCCAGCAGCTGGGCCGTATTCACGGCTTTACTATTAGCAGGATCACGGGGGTGGAAGCCAGGTTTCTCGCCTTGTTCTACCAAGGTGTAAATAATGTCAAACTCCACATTGTCAGTAGCGGAGCAAGGGTCGAGCAGCCCCCCGGGCGGATACTGGTCGCCGCGCATGACATTGGCCTTGTGCGCGACAGGGTAGAGGTTAGTCCAGTCCAGTACCCGGGCAGGGTTGTGGCTCACCGGCTCAAAATGGTCCACATCCATTTCCCAGGCGCTGCCAAATACTTCTTCGGTGAGGTAGCACTTGGCGTGGAAATACGTGTCGAAGGCCGTCAGCAAGTCGGAGCTGCGGTAGCCGCTGGGGCGCTTGGGAGCGGGATTATTCACGGGGTCGGCCTTGTGAGCAGCCGATTCGGTGATGAATTGCTGTACGTTGGCCTTGGCCAACGCAGCGGGTACGGCGGTCGGGCGGGAAATGCGAATCATGAACAGCGCTTATTCTAAGCCGGCTAATTGCGCCTCCACTTCCAGCCGCAACCCCGGCGACATGTAGCGGCCCCGTTCTTCCAGGAGCATCAGAAATTCCTGCCGGGCCTGCGTAGGGTCGGGCAGCGCCGCAATTCGATTGATGTCAGCAAGAATGGCATCAGCTACGTTGGAGTACTCGTCCTTCACCCCAAAATGGGTTAGCATGAGTTCGGAGTAGCTGCTGCCCGCCGCTTCGTCGCCCATTACCTCGCCGGTGCTGAGGTCGAATACCGTTGCGCTTTTGATGCTTGAGGCTACGGCCGGCGAGTGCGTGGCGACAATGAATTGCAGGTTAGGAAACAGGTGCGTGAGCCAGGGTAATATCTGGTACTGCATTTCCAGATGCAGGTGAGTTTCGGGCTCATCAATGAAGACAAAACCGCAGGGGTTGTAGCGGTAGTCTTTGAGTTCTTTGCGCAGTAAGTCAACCCGGAGCAGCAAATCGGTGAGGATACTGAGGAAAGCCGAAAACCCGGCCGAAAGCTGGTTGAAGGTGACGCGGCGACCCTCCGCCAAGTGGATGTAAAACTCGAAGTTTTCTCGGACAAATTCCAGCTTCAGGGCGGGGTAGGAGAAGACGTCGGCTAGTAGTTTTTCTAAGTCGGTGAAGAATTGAGCTTCTTGTTGGGCGGCGGCTTCGTTTCCCTCCATTACCTCGAAAATTTGAAAGACTTTTTTGTTGACGAGGTATTGTTTGAAGAGCGTAGCGGGGGCGGTAGGGTTTTGAGTAAGCTGGGCGGCTAAGTCAGTATCTCGGCTTACAGTTATTACTTCTTGTACTTGCACCTTGCGGGTGGCTTCAAAGAAAGCGACAAGGTAGTAAGGCTGGTCCACAGGAATATGGCCAACTGCTCCACGATAATAGATTGTCACAGCGGTTAATCTCTGTAGCTCTGCGGCCCATTCGCTTCTGCGGGTGTCTGTATGGTGGCTTGATATCCAATCCTCATATTTTTTGATAAGCCTGATAGATTCACCAGATTTAAGCTTTTCGGCTTGGACCTGCACGTTGAGAGCCTGTAACACCGTCGTCTTCCCCGACCCGTTGCGCCCCGTCAGGATTAAATGCTTGAAAGGTTCGCCGTGTGCAAATACCGGCACCGTCATGTTCTTGACGGCGTAGGCATCGTTGATAACGAAGGATTGCAGGTAGGGAAAATCGTCGCGCTGAATCATAAGGAAGAGGAAGTGGCGGCTAATGGCAAAGGTAGTTTGTGGCTTATCCTGCCCCATAAAACGGCTTTCCCCGCTACACAACACTTCTTCAAGGGGGCTAGCTCCGCCCCTACATTCGCGATATGAAACTCCGCTACCTGCCCTTGCTGGCGCTGGCCCTGCCCGCCTGCACCAGCAACCCACCCAAAACCACTGCCGACCAAGCCGCCGCTACGCCCGCCGACGCCCGCTTCGACCGCTTCAAAAATCAGTTTATCCTCGACCTGTGGCGGCAAAATCCTGACTACGCCTCCTCGCAGGGCTTTCACAAGTACGATTCGCTGCTCGTGATTCCCGACGCCGCCCAGCGGCAGCGCGAGGCGGCCTTCGTGGCCAAGAACCTGGCGGCGCTGGGCCGCTTCGCGCCCGATAGCCTGTCGCCCAGCAATCAAATCGATTTGCGCCTGCTCACCAACGAGCTGCGGTCCCAGCGCTGGTACGCCGACACGCTCAAAGGCTGGCAGTGGAACCCCGCCAATTACAACCTCGGGGCCAGCGTGGGCGACCTGCTCAACGGCCGCCACTACCAGCTCGACCGCCGCCTGCGCAACATTTCCGACAAGCTGGCCGGGGCGCCGGCCTACTACCAGGCGGCGCGGGCCAATATTCAGCAGCCCACCCGCGAGCACACCGAGCTGGGCGTGCAGCAAAACGAAGGCGGCCTGGCCGTGCTGGGCGCGGCCCTGGCCGACTCGGTGCGCAAATCGGGCCTGAGCGACGCCGAAAAGCAGCTGCTGACCCAGCGCATCGCCGGGGCGCGCACGGCCATCGAAGGCTACGTAGGCTTCCTGCGCAAGGGCCTGCCGGCGGGGGCGTCGTACCGCTCGTTCCGCATCGGCAAGGCGTTGTTTGACCGAAAATTTGCCCTTGATATCCAGTCGCGCTACTCGGCCGACGAGGTGTTCCGGCTGGCCCGGCAGCACCAGGCCGATTTGCTGCGCGACATGGGCCGGCGGGCGGCGCGGCTCTTCCCCAAGTACTGCGCCGGCCAGCCCATGCCCAAGGATACGCTCCAGCTCATCCGCCAGGTTATCGACCAGCTAACCCTGAAGCACGCCCCGCGCGCGGGTTTCGTCGATGCGGTGAAGCGCCAGATTCCGACGCTCATCAAATTCGTCAACGACCACGACCTGCTCACCCAGGATCCCAGCAAGCCGCTGGTGGTGCGCGAAACGCCGCTCTACATGCGCGGCAGCGGCGCCGGGGCCAGCGTATCGGCCCCCGGCCCCTACGATACCAAGGCCAACACTTATTACAATGTGGAGCCGCTGCCCACCGCCTGGACCACCCAGCAGGCCGAGAGCTACCTGCGCGAGTACAACGACTATACCTTGCAGATTCTCAACATCCACGAGGCCATTCCCGGCCACTACACCCAGCTCGTGTACGCCAACCGCTCGCCCTCGCTGGTGAAAAGTATTTTCGGCAACGGGGCCATGATCGAGGGCTGGGCCGTGTACGCCGAGCGCATGATGCTGGAAAGTGGCTACGGCGATAACTCCGACGAAATCTGGCTGCTGTGGGATAAGTGGAACATGCGCTCGACCCTCAACGCGGTGGTCGACAACCTCGTGCAAACTCAGAATGCCAGCGAGGCCGACGTGGTAAAATTGCTTACCACCCAGGGTTTTCAGGAAGAGGCCGAGGCCCGCAACAAGTGGCACCGCGCTACGCTCAGCCAGGTGCAGCTCAGCTCGTACTTCACGGGCTACACCGAGATCATGGCCCTGCGCGACGAGGTAAAGCAGCGCGAAGGCAGTAAATTCAGCCTCAAGAACTTTAACGAGCAGTTTCTGAGCTACGGCAGCGCCCCGGTCAAGTACATCCGGGCGCTGATGCTGGGGCGCTAGGTGGTACTTTTACCGCCCCGAACCTTTGCCCAATGGTCGGGGTTTAGTCGCCACGCTTTCCCATTCCTCCCGCCAGATTTTTTATGACCGAAGAAGCCCGCCAGCGCGTAGTCGATACCGACGACGAACACCTGCGCCGCCTCACCCACGAGCACCTCAAGGTGTTTGCCAAATTCACTTCCGAAAACTGCGCCGTGTGCGCCGCGCTGGCCCCGCCCTTCGCCAAGTTTGTCGACGACCCCGAAAACGTGGGTATTCTCTTCGTGCGTCTCAACTCCGACGAAAACCCGGTGGCCAAGAAGCTGATGCAGGAGCGGGTAGCCCCGTTTTTCGTGAGCTACTGCCAGGGCCGGCTCCTCGAATGCGATGCCCTCACCGACGAAGCGCAAGTCGTGGCGCAGCTCGACCGCCTGCGGGCCTTCGTGCCGGTAGTGGGGTAGGCCTGCCGATACTAGTTTTGCTTGAAAACTCGCCCGGATTCGCAGCTGCGAGCCCGGGCGAGTTTTTTTGTGCCTTGTTTTTCGACCGAAGCCTGACAGTAGAGAGAAAGTATTGAGGCTATTTAGGAAGTCTTAATTTTATAACGTTCGTCATGCTGAGCTTGCCGAAGCATCTTGCGCGCTTCGTTGAGCAGCTTAACAATGAAGCGGTAGAGATGCTTCGGCAAGCTCAGCATGACGGAAGTACGAAGGCAGTCGCTTGGTAAAGTCATTACTCGTCTATACTCTAAACCGCGTCCCCAATCCACCTCCCCTTGTTCTTCTTTCTCTCAAAGATTCTGCTCGTCGCCTTCTCGCCCGGGGCCTGGCTCATGGCCCTACTGGCCGCCGCCCTGCTGGCCCGGCGTACCGGTCGCTGGCGGCAGCGCTGGCTGACCGCCGCCGCGCTACTGCTGTTTTTGGGTGGTAATAATGCCTTGTTCAGCGCGGCGCTCCGCCGCTGGGAGGTGCCGGCCGTGCCGCTCCGAGCCCTGGCCCCGGCCGATGCTGCCGTGCTGCTCACCGGCATTACGGCCAATCACAAGCCGCACGACCGCGTGTACCTGACCCAGGGTGCCGACCGCTTGACGAACGCCCTGTGGCTGTACCGGGCGGGCAAGGTGCGGCGCATCATCATCTCGGGGGGCCTGGCTACGCTGCGGCCCCGGCCCGGCCAGGTGCCCGAGGCCGAGGAGCTGGCCACCCTGCTTAAGCTGGCGGGCGTACCCGCGTCGGCTATTCTGGTGGAGCCCCGCAGCCACAATACCCGCGAAAATGCGCAGTTCACCAAGGCGCTGCTCGCGCAGCATCCCGAGGTGCGGTCGCTGGTGCTGGTGACCTCCGCCTTTCACGAGCGGCGGGCGCTGGCCTGCTTTGCCAAGGTGGGCCTGCACCCGGCGCCCTTCCCGGCCGATTTTCGCTCCCCTGACCCAGCGGGCGCTTTTAGTTACTGGGTGGTGCCGAGTGTGGATGTGCTCACGCGCTGGGGCTCCCTCATCCACGAAATGATAGGCTTCATCACGTATAAGATGGTTGGTTACTGTTAGCTAGCAAGCTGTCCAAGTTATGGTTAGCGAGCTTGAAGCACTGACCCTTGGCTAGCCGCGCCAGCCAGGTACGCTTGCTCCGTTGAGTATGCCAACATGCCGTACGTAGCCTGCCGTCTGCCGTTGGCCGGCAGGTTCCGGCTCCTACTGGCCTATTTTTGAAGGAGGTTGATCAGGGCGAGTAGTCCCCGTTTGCTTACCGCCTAGCTTCTCACCTCAGTGTATTCGATGCTTACCTCCGCCGCTCAGGCTCCTTTATCCGCGGCTGCGGCCACATACGCCACGCTGCTGCGCTTGCCCAAAGTTGAACTACACGTCCACCTGGAGGGAGCTATCCCGGCGGCTACGCTGCTCGCCTTGGCTCGGCGGCACGGGGTGCGCCTACCCGCCCGCACCGAAGCCGAGGTCACGGACTGGCTACAGTTTAGGGACTTTCCGCACTTTGCCGAGGTCTACCAGGCCATCTCGCGCTGCATCCAGACGACCGACGATTTAGAACAGCTAACCTACGAATTCCTGCGCGAGCAGGCGCGGCAGGCCATTTGGCATACCGAGTTCACCTTCACGGCCTGGACTCACTTTCACAACTGGGGCCTGCCCTACGGCGAGCAGTTTGCCGCCCTGCACCAGGCCCGCCAGCGGGCGGAACGCGACTTTGGGGTGAGCAGCCTCATCATCGTGGACATTCCTCGCGGCTATGCCAGCCCGCAACAGGCACTAAGCATGACCGAGCAGGTGGTGCTGGCGCAGGCCAGCGGCGTAGCGGCGCTCGGACTAGGCGGCTACGAGGTGGGCAACCCGGTGGCTCCCTACTGGGCCGCCTTCGCCCTGGCCCACGAGGCGGGCCTGCCCTGCGTACTGCACGCGGGTGAAACGGCTGGCCCGGCCAGCATCTGGGAGGCGCTGGAAACAGGGCACAGTCAGCGGATTGGACACGGCGTACGCTGCCTGGAGGACGAGCGGCTGGTGGCCCACCTGCGCGAGCACCGCATTCCCCTGGAGGTGTGCCCCAGTAGCAACGTCTGCCTGAAGGTGGTTGACCACTACGCCGCACACCCGCTGCCCACCTTGCTGGCCGAGGGCCTCTACGTCACGCTCAACAGCGACGACCCGGCCCTGTTCAGCACCAGCCTAACGCAGGAATACTATAAAAGCCACTGCGAACTCGGCCTCTCGCTGGCAACCCTGGCTCAGCTATCGCACAATGCGCTCGCGGCCTCACTGCTGTCGCCCACGGCGCAGGCCCGCCTGCGTGACCGCTATTTTGCCGCGCCACCGGCAACGTGGGCCGCCTAACTGCAGCATCCCAGCCGCCCGCTACTCCGTGCGGCTGGGCTCGGGCTGGGCCGCCTTCGCAATCCACACCGATTTCTGATTGACAAACTCGCGGATGCCCAGATAAGACAGCTCGCGGCCGTAACCCGATTTTTTAACTCCGCCGAAGGGCAGCTCCGGCATCGATTTTACCATGCCGTTGATAAATACGGCCCCGCATTCCAGCTGGCGGGCCATTGCTTCGGCGCGGGCCACGTCGCGGGTCCACACCGCCGCCCCGAGACCGAAGTCCGAGTCGTTGGCCAGGACCAGGGCGTGGTCGGCGTCGCGGGCGGTGAGCACCAGCGCCACCGGGCCGAACAGTTCCTCGGCGTAGGCCCGCTGGCCCTTCTGCACGTTGGTCAGAATCATGGGGTTAAACTGGGCCTTGCCGGCCTCGGGCTGGCCCCCGGCCAGCGCTACCTGCGCGCCCTGCGCGACGGAATCGGCCACCTGGCGGCTTAGCTCGTCGGCCAGGTCGGGGCGGGCCAGCGGACCGTAATCGGTGGCCTCGTCGAGCGGGTCGCCGTAGCGCAGCTGCTCTAGGTGGCCCTTGAGCAGGCGCACAAACTCGGCCTGCACGGGTGCTTCCACGATGAAGCGCTTGGCCGCGATGCAGCTCTGGCCGGCGTTGATCATGCGGGCCTGGGCGGCGGTTTGGGCGGCCAGCGGCAGGTCGGCATCGGCCAGCACGAGGAAGGGGTCGGAGCCGCCCAGCTCCAGCACCGACTTTTTGAGGTGCTGGCCGGCGGCGCTGCCCACGGCCACCCCGGCGCGCTCCGAGCCGGTGAGCGTCACGGCCGCCACCCGCGGGTCGGCCAGCAGGCGGGCCACCGGCTCGTTACCGACGAGCAGCGTGCGAAACGCGGCCGGCGGCAGCCCGGCATCGTGAAAAATCCGTTCCAGGGCCAGGGCGCACTGCGGCACGTTGGGCGCGTGCTTGAGCAGGCCCACGTTGCCGGCCATCAGGGCCGGCGCGGCAAAGCGCACCACCTGCCACAGCGGAAAATTCCAGGGCATTACGGCCAGCACCACGCCCAGCGGCGCGTGGCTGATGAAGCTGCGCCCGGCGTCGGTTTGTACTTCCTCATCGGCCAGGAAGGCCGCGGCGTGCTCGGCGTAGTAATCGCAGCAGGCGGCGCACTTCAGGGCCTCGGCGCGGCCGTCGCGCAGGGGCTTGCCCATCTCGACGGCCATGAGGTAGGCCAGGTCGTGCTGGCGCTCGCGCAGCAGCTCGCCGGCCCGGCGCACGATGGCGGCCCGCTCGGCAAACGTGGTGCGGCGCCACGCGGCGGCGGCCTGGTGAGCTTCCCCTAAAATGCGCTCGGTATCGGGCCACGTAAACTCGTCGAAGCGTTGCAGCAGCTGGCCGGTGTAAGGGTTGATGGAAGCAATAGCCATGAGAAACAAGAGATAAGCGCGGGCAGATTTTTGGCAAAAACATTTGCCATCCTTTATTTCAAACCGTAGAGCCGGCTGCGGGGTTGCGTGCGGGGCTTGGTCTGCGCTGCTACGCCAGCCAAACCCCAGCTCCTCAACTCCCAAAATTCCCTACATTCGTCCAGGCTGCCGAACGATTCGGCCGTCGCCGTCGGTTTAGCTCTACAGTATTTGCCCGTGTCCGACCTCCCCCTAATATCTACCCCGCCCGCCGCCGAAGCGGCCCTGGTCGAGCGCCTGCGGGCGCGCGAGCAGGCGGCCATGACCGAGTTTTACGACCGCTACTCGGGCGCGCTCTACGGCGTCATCAACCGCATCGTCAAAGACGAGGAAGAAGCGGCCGACGTGCTCCAGGAAGCGCTGGTCAAAATCTGGCACTCGATGGCCAGCTACGACAACAGCAAAGGCCGCCTGTTTACGTGGGTGGTGAATATCAGCCGAAATTTAGCCATTGATAAAATCCGCTCGCGTCAGCACCGCGTAGGTTCTCGTACCCAGGGCCTCGACGATAGCCCGGCCGCCATGCGCCAGGCCGCCCCGGATGCCTTTCGCCCCGAGCACGTGGGCTTGCAGGAAATTACCAGCAAGCTCGTGCCCGAGCAGCGTCAGGTGATCGATTTGCTCTATTTCGGTGGCTTTACCCAGAGTGAGGCGGCCGAAGAACTCAACCTACCGCTGGGTACGGTGAAAACCCGTGCCCGCACCGCTCTGAAAATACTAGCCAAACTTATCCGCTAATTCTAGTTACGTCCGTGAAAGATTTTCAAGAATATATCGAATCAGGCCGCTTAGAGCAGTACGCGCTCGGGGAGCTCGATCCGGCCGCCCGGGCCGAGGTCGAGGACTGGGCCGCCCGCTACCCCGAAGTGCGCCAGGAGCTCGACGAGCTGTTAGTCGGGCTCGGGGTGTACGCCGAAGCCCACGCGCAGGTTGTGCCCGCCGGGCTGCGTGAGCGCGTGCTGGGCCGCGTGCTCGCCGAAATCGGCGGCGCGGCTCCCGCCGCGGCCGCGCCGACTGCCCCCGTAGCCCCGGCCGCCGCGCCCACCATGCGCGTGTCGGCGTCCAACCCACGCCCCGCCGAAGCCTACGCCGCCCCGCCCGCTGCCCAGCGCAGCGGCTGGGCCATCGCCGCCTCGGTAGCCCTGCTGCTGAGCCTGGCTGCCAATGCGCTGCTCTACAGCCGCTGGCAGCAGACTAGCACCGAGCTCGTAGCCGCCCAGAACAGCCAGGCCCGCTTTGCCCAGACCTCGCAGGTGATGGAGCGGCGGCTCTCGTCCACGCAGGAGCAGCTGCACGTGCTGCGCTCGCCCCAGGAATACAAAATGGTAGCCCTGGCCGGTACCCCGGCCCACCCCACGGCCAAAGCCCGCGTGCTTTACAACGTGGCGGCGCACCGGGTGTACGTCGACGTGCAGCAGCTACCCGCGCTGCCCGCCGGCAAGCAGTACCAGTTGTGGGCGCTCGACAAGGGGAAGCCCGTCGATGCCGGCGTGCTGGCCGCCAATACGGCCGCCGGCGACAGCATTCAGCAAATGAAAGATATAGCTAGCGCCCAGGCGTTTGCCATGACGGTGGAGCCCGCTGGCGGCAGCGTCGGCCCCACGCTCAACACGATGACGGTAATCGGCAACATGTAGGCGCCGCGCCGCCCGGTCGCCCGCCCAAGAATGCCCGCCTCTGCCCAACCTGGCAGGCGGGCATTTTTTGCGCGGAAAGTACTAGGCTAACATTTGTGCTAATCCGTGCGTTGTAGCAGCCAAACACGCTACCTATTCTCATGCACGGCACCATTTTTACCCTCCTCAAGCGCTACGTCCAAACTCAGTACGACCACAGTACCTGGGTAAATCTGGTGCAATCGGCGGGGCTTAGCTCGGGCGACTTTCATCACAAGGAAGTGTACCCCGACGAGCACATGTACGCCCTGATTGGGCGGGCCGCCGAAGCCACCGGCCTCTCGGCGGGCGAGCTGCACGAGAAATTCGGTGAATACCTCGTGCCCGACCTCATGTACATGTACCAGAAGTACGTGCACCCCGATTGGCGCACCCTCGAAATGCTGGAAAATACCGAGCACTCTTTGCACAACCAAGTGCGCCGCGAGCATCCCGAAAATTCCCCGCCGGTTTTGAAAGTAGAGCGCCTGAATGATAATGAGCTGATGATTAACTATGTGTCGCCGCGCCGCATGGGCGGGCTGGCCGTGGGCATCGTGCGCGGGCTAGCTGCCTACTACGACGAGGCCGACCACATCGACGTGATGCCTACCACCAGCGAAGACGGGGAGCGCGTGCAAATCCACGTGCGGCGCACGTAGTCGCAAAACGAAAATTACCCGAAAAGCCCACGGGCGGGCTGGCACGAACGCCCGCCCGCCCGTGGGCTTTTCACGCGTGTCGGGAGCCGCCGGGCGAGCTAAAACAAGCGCGGCTGCGTTGGCCGGCCCGGCCCCCCGCGCTGATAATCGTCGACGTCCGTATCGTCGTCACCGGCGCCCTCCTCTGCTTCGTCGGCCGATTCTTCCGTGTCTTCGTCTTCCTCGTCGAGCGAATCAAACACGCGGTCGAGCGACGCTTCGGCGTGGCGTAATTTGTGGCGGCAGAGGCGAATCAACTCGGCCGAGCGCTCGGCGCGAGCCGTGAGGTCGTCTACGTCTACCTGGTCAGTTTCGAGGCTGCGCAGAATGGTTTCTAATTCTTGAATGGCTTCGTTGTATGTCACGGGGCGGGGGGATTATGAATTATGAATTATGAATTATGAATTATGAATTATGAATTATGAATTATGAATTATGAATTATGAATTATGAATTAT
>CAJYPK010000008.1 GCA_913776615.1 uncultured Hymenobacter sp. | reverse complement strand
GGCCCCCTCTCCGAAAAGGAGAGGGGGAGCCTAACGACTATTTGACGATTGCTTACGTGGGCTAACGGTCGGCTCCCCCTCTCCTTTTCGGAGAGGGGGCCGGGGGGGTGAGGCACCCACGTTAGAGCTGCGATAAGCTGTACACTGACCACGAAACCGCTCTATCTGGTATGCTGCGCCTGCGAAGCATCTACTCACACCCGGACGGGCCGCGCTAACCTGGTAAGATGCTTCGCAGGCGCAGCATGACGAACGTTTTTTAACGTTCTTATCGCTACTAAATCGCTTTTCTGTGGCATTACTCCACCACCTGCGCAGCCACGTCAAAATCGGCGGCGGGGGGCTGGGGGTTCATCTCGGCCAGGGCAGCCACGACTATTTCCATGATGGCCAAGTTGCGGGCGCGCTTGTCGTTGGCGGGGACCACGTACCACGGGCACTCGGCCGTGGAGGTGGCGGCCAGCGCCTCTTGGTAAGCTACCTGGTAGGCATCCCAGAGCTTGCGCTCTTTCAGGTCGCCGGGCTCGAATTTCCAGCGCTTCTTGGGGTTGTCGAGGCGGGCTTGCAGGCGGCTGGCCTGCTCCTCCTTCGAGATGTGCAGAAAAAACTTGATGATGCGGGTGCCGTTGCGGGTCAGCAGCTGCTCGAAGTTGACAATGTCCTGGTAGCGCTGCTGCCAGGTGAAGGGCTCGATGAGGCCGTGGACCCGCGTCACGAGCACGTCTTCGTAGTGCGAGCGGTTGAACACCCCGATGTGGCCCCGGCCAGGCGTGTGCTGGTGCACCCGCCACAGAAAGTCGTGGTTCAGCTCCTCGGCACTCGGCTGCTTGAAGGCGGCGACCTCCACGCCAGCCGGGTTTACGCCCGTGAGCAGCGCGCGAATGGTGCCGTCCTTGCCGCCCGTATCCATCGCCTGAAACACGAGCAGCAGGCTCTGCCGGTGTTCGGCGTAGAGGTTTTCCTGGTAGTCGCTCAGTTGCTCGCGCAGCTCGTCGAGGCGCTTGTCCACTTTCTTCTTGTGCGAAAAGGGCTCGTTGTTGGCCGGGTCGATGTCGGCGAGGCGCAGGGGCGCGTTGGGCTGCACGCGCACGGCGGGCGTAGTAGCGGAGGTGGCTGATGCCATAGACGAAACGGGGTAAAACGACCACCAGCGGCCGTGCGCTTATTAAACGAAAAAGGTGGTCCATAACGTTGTAGTAACAGCCCGGCGCCCCACCGCCGCCCGCTTTTTCTGGCGTCGAATTTGCCTGGCTACGTTGTCTTTAATCCAGCTTTCAATTTTCGTCCTGCTTATGCTTTCCCGCTTTTTCCGTCGGCTGGCCGCTGGGCTGGCATTCCCGGCCCTGCTGCTGGGTGGCGCTACCCTTCCCGCCCGGGCGCAGTCGGCGGCCAGCCTGGCTACCGATTTGCCGGCCAGCCAGGCGGCCGGTATCATCCGGGAGATTACCGAGGCCGTAGGCTTGCAGCCGCGCTTCGAGTTGCGCGCCACTACCCAGATTAACAACGCTGCCGCCGTGGTGTACGGCGGTCGCCGCTACCTGCTTTACAACCCCAAGTTCCTGGCGGCCGTGAACCGCGCCGGCCATACCGACTGGGGTGGCATCAGCATCCTGGCCCACGAGATGGGCCACCACCTCAACGGCCACACCCTGCGCGCCGGCGGCTCGCAGCCCGACGACGAGCTGGAGGCCGACGAGTTTTCGGGCTTCGTGCTGCGCCGCCTCGGGGCCAGCCTGGCCCAGGCCCAGGCCGCGATGGCTACCACCTCGCCCACCTCGGGCTCGGCCACGCACCCCGGCCGGGCACCGCGCCTGGCGGCCATCGGCCGGGGCTGGAGCCGCGCCAATACGCAGATCGTGGCCAGCGCCCGCCCGGGTAGCGTGCAGCCCTCGGCCCAGCCCGTGGTTATCGCCCCGCGCCCGGCCCAACAGCCTACCTACGACAACGAGACCCGCGACTCGGCCGCCGATGCGCTAGCGCGGGGAGCCAGCAGCGGCCCCGTGCGCGTGGTGGGCCAGCTTACCTTCCGCGACAACCCCGACGTGCCGTTCTACCTCACCAGCGCCCTCAACGTGGTGCGCCTGGCCGATGAAGGTAGCCCCGATGAAGACGGGGCCGTGAGCGAGGCCCAGGTGGTGGGCCGCCTGCGCCGCACCGGCAACGCCGCCTTCCCCTTCATCCTTGAGGATGGCCAGCAGCGCTCGCTGTATGTCACGCCCCGCGGCGACGTCTACGACAAGGCCGGCCAGCGCGTAGCGAAGCTGCACGATTAGGGGGAGTTGTGAATTATGAGTTAGAAGTTATGAGTTGGTGGAGCTGTTTGGGATATTCGGTTTGATTCTATCAAAGCAGTTATCATGCTGAGCTTGCCGAAGCATCTCGCTCGTCCCGTTGGAGGAAGCAAGCGAGCTGCTTCGGCAAGCTCAGCATGACAACTGGGGGGTAAGCAAGAAGTCATACATAGCTTCAATCTTTTTGGGCTGCGGCTAAGCTAGCAGCTTAGCTTGAAATTTATCGGGGTTTAGCGTTAGAAGCAATGGGTCAAAATTTCTGGGCTGCGTATTACCTGCACAGTTAACTCAACATTCATAACTTCTAACTCATAACTCCCTCCCGCTGTGCCCGAACTACCCGAGGTAGAGACTTACCGCCGCTTTATTGACGAAATTGCCGTGGGGCAGACTATCGCGGGGCTCGACGTGCGCGATGCCCACGTGCTGGCCGTACCCGAAGACGAGCTTCGCGCTGGCCTGCTGGGCCGCACCATCACGGGCACGAGCCGACTGGGCAAAAACTGCTTTTTAGAATTGGATAACGGCCACCTGCTGGTGCTGCACTTTGGTATGACCGGCGACATCGGCGCGTTTCGTGATGCGCCTGACGCGCCGCGCTTCACCCGCGTGGCGTGGGAATTGAGCGATTCGGGGCTAAATCTGGCGTTTATCGACCCGCGCAAGTTTGGGCGCATCCGGCTGGCCGAGAGTGCCGAGGCTTACCAGAAAGCCAAGAAGCTCGGCCCCGACGCGCTGCAAATCACGGCCGCCGAACTGCATCAGAAACTCAGCCGCCGCAAGGTGTTTGTGAAGCCGTTACTGCTCGACCAGAGCCTCACCGCCGGCCTCGGCAACTGGATCGTCGATGAGGTGTTGTTTCAGGCCAAGATTCACCCCGAGCGCTTGGGTAACTCGCTGTCGGAGAAAGAGACGCAGGCGTTGCACGCGGCCATTCAACTGGTGCTCATGACGGCCATCAAGCACGAGGCCAACTACCGGCATTTTCCCAAGTCGTTTCTCATCCACGCCCGCGAGTGGGACGACCCGGCCACGCCCGGCACCGACGCGCACACTTTCTGCCCCCGCCACCCCAAGACCAAGATTGAGAAATTTTACGTGGGCGGCCGGGCGACGTACATCTGCCCCAAGTGCCAGCCGGCGCCGGGCTAGCTTAGCATTTAGCGCACTGCCTTTTCTTACTCTTAGCTGGCTTTCTCAAAAAACGTCCGTCATGCTGAGCTTGCGAAGCATCTTGTCAGGTTAGAACGGCTGTCCAAACCTGACAAGATGCTTCGCAAGCTCAGCATGACGGACAAATTGGTTTAGGACATTATTGTAGAAGGTCTCTCCTTAGGAAGAGGCAGACGTTGTTATTCTGCGTGCTGCTTAGTGCATGCCACCGCTCATATTGCTCAGCATTAGTGCGCAGATGCCGCCGCCGATGAGCAGGATGACCAGGCAGGCCAGCACGAACGCCAGCACGTAGTGCATTTTCCCGCCCGAGATAGCAAGGATGATGGCGGCCACGACGTTGACGACGAACAGCCCGGTGAGCGTGCCGCTAAACGCGGCGAAATCGCCGCCGAACAGCAGGCCGCCGAGTAGCAGCAAACTCAGGTTGACGGCTACCGGCCAGGTGGGGCTTTTTTTGCCCGGCGGGGTGGGTTGCGGCTCACTCATATGATTCCGGTTCGTTCGGCGCGTAGCTCTTCGAGGCGGGCCAGCTTTTCCTGGTCGCGGTAAAAGATATTCATCGTTTCGAAGGGGATGATTTTCAAATCCTTGCTTACGATGTGCACGCAGGATTTCTTGACGGCCCGCACGTCGAAATTCCAGGGGTCCATGAATTGCAGGATGATGACCCGGAACAGATTTTCGTAGCCCAGGTTGGGGGCCGATACCTGGGGCAGGCAGCAGAGCAACTGGTTGATTTCGGGCACTACTGTATCGACGGTATTGGCGGTGCTGAAGAGCTTGAGCAGGTGTTGGCGCAGGCGCGGGTCGCGCTCGTACACGATGGTGTTGCCGCTGCTCTGGAGCAAGTCGGCGGGGTCGATGTAGCGGGTGAGCGGGAATACCTCGCCGTCGAGCTTCAGGGCGTAGGCCATGGCCAGCGCGTCGGGGTTGCAGGGCACGGGCAGCAGGTCCTCGGCCGAGAAAACCGGGCTCTGTTTGATAATGCCCTGGCGCACTTCAGTGAGCGAGAACGAGTCGGTTTCGGGGTTGAAGTTGTCGAGCCGGCCGGCGGCCTGGGTGGGCTGAAACGTGACGCCGCGCACGCAGCGCTGGGCCAGCGCGTAGTCGATGATGTCGCCCATCTCGTCGTCGTTGAGGCCTTTTTGCAGGGTCACGACGAGCGTAGTGCTGAGATTGTACTTGTTGAGGTGCTCCAGCGCCTGCCGCCGCACCTCGCGCAGGTCGCGGCCCCGCATCTGGAGCAGCACGTCTTCGCGGAAGGAATCGAACTGCAAGTACACCTCAAACGCGCCGGCGTAAGTGGCCAGCCGGGCCACGAAGGCTTCGTCTTTGGCCAGGCGCACGCCGTTGGTATTCACCATCAGGTGCTTGATGGGCTTGCGCTTGCACATGTCGAGGATTTCCCAGAACTGCGGGTGCAGCGTGGGCTCGCCGCCCGAGAGCTGCACCACGTCGGGCTCGCCCTCGTTGGCTACTACCAGATCGACCATCGCCTCGATTTCTTCGAGGGTGCGGTGGCGGCCGTGGGTGGGGCTGCTTTCGGCGTAGCAGGTGGGGCAGGTGAGGTTGCAGCGGTCGGTCACCTCAATCACGGTAAGGCAGGAATGCTGCTCGTGGTCGGTGCAAAGGCCGCAGTCGTAGGGGCAGCCGTAGTGGGTGGCCATGTTGAAGCGGCGCGGCGTCTCGCTGGGCTTCACGTAGTTGCGAATACTCTTGTAATACTCCACGTCGGTGGCGATGCGCACCCGCTGCCGCCCGTGCTCGGGGCAGCGCTTGAGCATGTACACGCCCCCGTCTTCAAAGACGATTTTGGCCTCGATGCGCCGCAGGCAGTGCGGACACAGGCTCAGGGTGAAGTCGTAGTAGGTGTAGGGACGTTCGGGCATGGGCTTATTAGTTACTTCTTACTTTCCCAACTGTCAATATTCAATGAAATTCTGTTCGCTCCTAGACGTTGTAATTCCTGCGCGCTAAAGCCTAACGCGCATTGGTGCTCATATTCATACAGCAGCCAAAACAACACACTGTCTTTCGTAACACCTACTTCTTCCAGCTTTTCAAACCGTGGCTCTAATAGGTCAAGAAATTTATTAATAAAGTCAAAAGGAGGTGACCCTTCGGGCTCTTCGACCAAGTAGGTCCACACACCATATTCCTCTTCTTCAACCGGTTTAATTCCTAGTATATCAGTTATTTTCTGATAGGCCTCCCTGGTTCCATCGGCAAAAATTACTAGCTTATAGTATTTCATCGTCTATGAAACGCAAATTGACTACTTCAAGCGACTCAGTTCTCCTTCAGTGAAGTAGTCGCTCTACGGCTGCTCTTACCTACCCACAGCCAAACATAATACCCCAGCCCCACCACGCAAGCCCACTGTATCGCCGTGAGCCCCAGCCCCGGCAGCGCCGCCGTAGGCTTGAGAAACTCCACCAGCAGCCGAAACAGCAGGTAGCCGGCCAGAAATATTTCGAAGCGGCGGCCGTTGGGTAGCGAGCGGCGGCGCTCCCACAGCCAGAGGCCCAGGGTAAGCAGGGCCAGGAAGGTGATTTCGTACAAGTTGGTGGGATGGCGCGGGATGCCGTCGCCAAAATCCATCCCCCAGGGCAGGCGGGTGGCGGTGCCGAAGGTACCATCTTCTAGGCCGCTGAAGTGGCAGCCGAGCCGGCCGATGGCCAGCCCCAGCGCCAACGGGTACACCATGAGGTCGCCGCTGCTGGCCGTGATCCCAAGGCGTTTTTTGGTAAGCTCCACGCCTAGCAGGCCGCCCAAGAAGCCGCCCACGATGGTTTTATTGGTGGTGTAGTAGAGCCAGCCGCCGGGCGGGTGCAGCAACAGCCCGGGGTGTTCGAGCAGGCCCAGCAGGCGCGAGCCGAGCAGAGCGCCGAGCGCCGCGCCGATGAAGATGAACTGCCGCCCTTGGTCGCTGATGCGGTCGGCCGTGCGGGCGCGCAGGTAGGTGTAGAAGCGGTAGCCCAGCGAGTACGCCAGCACCTCGCACAGCAGATGCACGGGCAGGTGCAGCGAGCCCAGCGTTAGTTGAACGGGGTAAGTCACGCGGAGGAAGACGGCTTGGTAAAACCGCGGTAAATTAGGCCCGCTGGCCCAAGCAAACCGGATTTTCGGATAGCAAAACCCACGCCGCGGCTGCTTGGCCAGCTGGCGCAACGTGCGGAGCCACTTCTCTGCTGAGCGCAAATAAGTAGCGCGGGCTACAAAGCCCGCGCCGCTACTGCTGCATTGAGGAAATCAGTTGTTGAAGCTGTTTAGAAAATCTTATTCTAATCAAAACATCCGTCATGCTCATCTGGCGTCCGCTTGCCGAAGCATCTCTATCGCTTCGTTGAGCGGCTTAATGATGAAGCGGTAGAGATGCTTCGGCAAGCGGACGCCAGATGAGCATGACAAGAGTTGTTCGGTCGTGTCACTTCCCAAAGCAGCTTCATTAAATCAACCCGTTTGTCATGCTGAGCTTGCGAAGCATCTTATCAGGTTAGGAAGGTTCAGCCAGGCGTGATAAGATGCTTCGCAAGCTCAGCATGACAAACGGGGGAGCCGGGTAAGACTTTATAGTACCGGCTTTCTCCGACTAAGACCACATACGAATACTGCGTCCAAATCCCCGAAATCAGTTAAATCCGTTAAATCTGCGGTCCTTTAGCGACCCACGGCGGCCATCATGGCCTCGGGATAGCGGGTACCAGCAGCGGCCCCCAGCGGTAGCAGCTCATCGAGCTGGCGCAGCTCATCTTTCGTCAGCTCGACATCCAGCGCGCCCACGTTTTCCTCCAGGTATTTCACGCGCTTGGTGCCGGGGATGGGGGCCAGGTCGTCGCCCTGGGCCAGCACCCAGGCCAAAGCCAGCTGGCTGGCCGTGACGCCCTTCTGCTGGGCCAATTCCCGCAGGTGGTTTACCAACTTGAGATTCTTATTGAAATTCTCCCCCTGGAAGCGGGGCGAGTGGCGACGGTAGTCGTCGGGCGCGAAGTCTTCGAATTTCTGAATCTCGCCGGTGAGGAAGCCCCGGCCCAGCGGCGAGTACGGCACCAGGCCGATGCCCAATTCACGCAGCGCGGGCAGGATTTCCACCTCCACGTCGCGGCTCCAGAGGCTGTACTCGGTTTGCAGGGCGGCGATGGGATGGGTAGCGTGGGCACGCCGGATAGTTTCGGCCCCGGCCTCGCTGAGGCCCAGGAAACGTACTTTGCCTTCTTCGACGAGGCGGCTCATGGCACCCACGGTTTCTTCGATGGGCACCTGGGGGTCGACGCGGTGCTGGTAGTAGAGGTCGAGATGGTCGGTGCCCAGGCGCTGAAGGCTACCTTCGGCGGCCTGGCGCACGTACTCGGGCCGGCCGCTGATGCCGCGCTTGGTGGGGTCGTGGGGGTCGCGCACGATGCCGAACTTGGTGGCTAGCTGCACTTTCTGGCGGCGGGTTTTATCTTCCTTGAAAAAGCGACCGAGCAGTTCCTCGTTGGTGTAGGGGCCGTACATATCGGCGGTGTCGAGGAAGGTGACGCCCAGCTCCAAAGCGCGGGCCAGGGTGCGCAGGCTTTCGGCGTCGTCGCGCTGGCCGTAGAAGTCGGACATGCCCATGCAGCCAAGGCCGAGGGCGGATACCGTGAGGCCGGAGCGGCCGAGTTGGCGGGTTTGCATCGCTAGAAAAGCTGAGGTGGAAAGGGAGAAGATGCGGAATAAACCCAGCGGCGGCCGTTTTGATTTTTTCGC
Organism: uncultured Hymenobacter sp.; assembly: GCA_913776615.1. GTDB lineage: Bacteria > Bacteroidota > Bacteroidia > Cytophagales > Hymenobacteraceae > Hymenobacter. The sequence goes on along the minus strand of CAJYPK010000008.1, from coordinate 49,226 downwards.
AGACTGAGCTTAGCCTTCCTACCCCTACGCCGGCCCGGCCCCAACTGTGGCCACCCGGGCACCGGCCCACCCCGCCCCGGCCGTACCTTTGCGCCATGAAAAACCTGCTGTTTTGGCCGCTGGGTGCGGCGTTCGGATTGTTGAGCCTGGGGGTATTGCCGGGCTGCGGAACTGGTAACAACACTGCCTCCACCGAGGGCGCATCGCCCGCCGTGCAGGCCCGGGCGCTCGAAGACAGCCTCATGAGCCACCACGACCAAGCCATGCAGCAGACCGAGCAGCTTTTCGCCCTCAAGGCCCAGCTCACGGCGGCCAAGGTACCCGCTTCGGCCCCCGTGCTGGCCAAGATGCAGGCCGCCGACCGCGCCATGATGACCTGGATGCACCAGTACCAGGCCCCCGACAGCCTGGCCCCCGCTCCCCAGCGCCTGGCTTACCTGCAAGACCAGCAGAAGCAGCTCGGCACCATCGAAACGCAGCTCAAAGTGGCCCTCGACTCGGCCCAGGCGACCCTGCGCCGGGCCACCCAGCCCGCCACCGCACCCGCCCCGGCTGCCGCTGCGCCCACCAAATAACCTGCCGGGCCAGCCGCTGCCCGCGAACGCGCAGCCGCCCCACCGCTGTTGAGTAGCCAGGTCGTCCGCGACCAATTCTAGTTGCCTTAGTTGTAAAATTATGCTGTTGAAATACCTGCCCCTCGTGGGCCTCTTGGGCCTGGCCAGCTGCGGCCCCGATACGGCGGCTTCCGGCGCCGATACCGGCGTGGCCGATGTTCATGTGGACGCCCCGGCCGATTCCACGGCCGCTTTGCCCTACCTCGGCACCGAGGGTCGCAAGCCGGTGCCCGCCTTCAGCCTGCCCGACCAGGAAGGCAAGGTGGTGTCGGATAAAAGCCTGGCGGGCAAGGTGTACGTTACCGACTTCTTCTTCGCCACCTGCCCCGGCATCTGCCCCAAAATGCAGAGCGAGCTGCTGAAGGTGTACAAGCAGTACGCCCAGAATCCCAACGTGACATTTTTGTCCTTTACCATTGACCCCGAGCACGATACCCAGCCGGTGCTGGCCGATTACGCCCGCCGCCTCGGCGTAGATGCGCCGAACACTACCTGGCGCTTCCTGCACACCCCCGACCGCTCCACGGCCTACAAAATGGCCAACGACTACCTGACCGCTGCCCAAACCGACACCAAGGCGCCCGGCGGCATCGCCCACAGCGGCGCGCTGGCCCTCGTCGACGACCAGGGCTACGTGCGCGGCACCTACGACGGCCTCAATCCCCGCGAAACCAACCGCCTCATCCGCGAAATTCCCCGGCTGCTGGCCGAGGCCCAGGCCCGCAAAACGGCCGCCACGGCCGCCCGCTAGCCACGCCCTTGCCCCATGCGCCTCTCTCCTGCTGCCGCTCTCGCTGCCCTCGTCCTGCTGACCTTGCCCGCCTGCTTTACCAACAAGCAGAACCAGGGCGCGCGCCTCTACGGGCAGCACTGCGCCGGTTGCCACGGTGAGCAGGGCGAGGGCATCGGGCAGCTTATTCCGCCGCTGGCAGGCTCCGACTACCTGGCCCAGCACCCCAACCAACTGGCCTGCATTGTGCGCAACGGGCTGAAGGGGCCCATCAAGGTAAACGGCGTAGACTATGACCAGCTGATGCTCGGGGTGCAGGATACGGCCACCCACCGGCAGCTCTCGCCGGCCCAGATTACCAACCTGCTCAACTTCATCGAAAGCCACTGGGGCAACCACCCCGGCCCGGCCGGCGTGCGCACCATCGCCGGTACCGAGGCCGAGCTGCGCGCCTGTAACCAGCAGTAGGCTACCTTTGCTCGCCTCGTTGGCTGCCAGATAGCGTTGTTGACGCTAACTTTCCCCCGTGCTGGCTGACGGCTACCTATTAACAACTGACAATTAACCATTACCACCCATGGGTCTCTTCGACTTTCTGAAAAACAAACCCGAGGCAACGCCGGCCAACCCCGCCACGCCCGCCCAGCCCGATGCCGCCGGCGAGGCGGCCCCCGCCAAAACCGGCCCGCGCTACCAGGGCTCCAAGTACGTAGCCCCAGCCGAGCCTACACCGGCAATGCCCCCCATTCCGCCCATGCCGGCCGACTTGCAGGGCCAGGGGCCGCTGGCCCCGCCGCCCATGCCCGACTTTCCGTTCGAGCCGCAAAACGTGCTGGAGCACCTGCTGCTGCTGGCCCCGATTGACGAGAACGCCCGCCCGGCCTTCTACCAGGCGCTGCTGCAAGAAAACATTCTGATGGTGCTGGCGCCCGACGAAAATATGGGCACCGGCGAGGTGCAGCTCACCGAGGGCCAGCAGATTCAGCTGCAAGTACTGCAAGATGGCCGCCTGCCCATCTTCACTTCCGAGGCGCGCCTCAGCGACGGCGGCATGGATGCCAGCACCATCGCCTGGACGCCCATCCCCGGCCACGCCTTCTTCGCCATGACCCAGGGCCAGGACTGCGTGCTCAACCCCTTCTCACCCGCCGGTAAGCTCCTGCCCGCCGACGAAATTCAGGCCCTGCTGTCGGGCCAGCTCACCCAGGGCGGTGGCCTGCCCGCCGATGCTCAGGTGACGCTGACCGCTCCCGAGCTGCCCGAAGGCCTGGCCGAGTCGCTGAGCGAGTTCGGGGCCGGCAACGCCGACATCCGCGCCATCTACGTGGCCCAGATGCAACTCGTCGGCAACGAGGGCCAGCCCGCGCGCTTGCTGCTGGGCTTCGATACCATCAGCCATGACCCCGAGTTTATGCAACAGCTCGGCCCCGCACTCGAAGGCCGCACCGGCGACTTCCAGCACGTCGATTTGATGCTCATCGACTTAACTTCGGAAGAAGGCGTGAATCCCTACTTCCAGCAGCCCGACGTGAAGCCGGTTTATAAAGCGGAGTAAGCTTTCGACGAAAATTTCCCGCAGTGTTTCGGGGTGTTAAAGCGCAGGGTTTCGCAGTGTATGAACGTATTCAACACTGCGAAACCCTGCGCTTTAACACCCCGAAACACTGCGGGAAATTTCGTTGAAAAGCCGACCTCACGCCGCTACGGCGACTTCCTCGGCTTCCTCTTGGCGGGCAATAAACTTCTTGAATAACGGCCGCAGGCCCACGTACAGCCCCAGCACTACCGGCACGGCGGCCACGGCCCAGATCATCATGGCCCCAAGCTCGGCGCGCCAGAGCAAGTGCAGCGCGTGGCCCCAGCCATCGGTTTTGATCATAGCTTTTATCTGCTTGAGACTGAGATTGGCCACCTCGTGGCCGTGGCCCAGCAGCGTGGCCCCCCAGCGCAAAAACGGCAGCAGGAGCAGGAGCTGCACCGGGCTCAGCAAGTGGCACACTACCTGCATGGCCGCCACGTTGAGCTTGAGCCGCAGCGCCACGGCCGTGCTCACGAGCGTCGTAATACCAAAAGTGGGGGCCAGCCCAAAGGCCACGCCCAGGCCAGCGGTGAGCGCCAGGCTGCTCGGGGCCAGCCCGGCCTTGAGCAAGCTTAGAAAGGGATCGACCAGCCGACGCTGAATCCAGGTGCGGGGCGGGGGCTCAGGCACGGCCCGCACCCCAGTAGCGGAGATGGATGTGATTGTCATGCGTAACTAGCCGCGGAAAATACAGGTAAGTAGCGCACCCACTGCTCGGCTGGCAGCAGGCCGGACTTCCCGGCGGCCGCTTCTTTGTACCCCACTGGGCGCAAAATGTTGTCGTTCCGGTGTTAAGTAATTCATGGCTAAGGTTACTGCTTCTGCTCCCGCGCCGGCCCCGCACCGCTTTCCGTGGTGGGTGGAGTTCTGGCTTCTACTACGCCGCGCTGCCCGCGAACTCGGGGCCAACGACCCCCTGCGACTGGGGGCGGCCACGGCGTTTTTTACCTCGTTTGCGCTGCCGCCCATCCTCATCATCTTGGTGCAGCTGCTGGGCTCGGTGTACTCGGCGCGGGGAGCCCGGGCCTTGCTGCTCACCAAGCTCGGCGAGGTAATCGGCAGCACCGCCACTGGCCTCGTGGCCCAAACGGTACACAACGTGGCCCACGCCGGCCGCAACCGCCTCATCACGTGGCTGGGGTTTGCGTTTCTGGTATTTATCGCCACCACGCTGTTTACCGTGATTCAGCACTCGCTCAATCAGTTGTGGCACGTGCGACCGCGGCGGCAGCTCAGCCAGGTATCGGTGGCAGCCCGCGAGCGAGTGCGCTCGGCGGGGGTGCTGCTGGCCACGGCGGTGCTGTCGGTACTGGCTTTTTCGGCCGATGCGGCGCTGTCGCTGTTTGCCGATTTTGTGTCGGATTTCGACCCTACGTTTGCTTTTTACGTGGTGTGGGTACTCAATTTTACGGTGAGCCTGCTCATCATGGCCGTGTGGTGCGGCTTTGTGTTTCGCACCCTTAGCGCGGCCAAGGTGCCCTGGCCGGCGGTGCGGCGCGGGGCGCTGCTCACGGCCACCCTTATCGAGCTGGGCGAGCGTGTGCTGGGGCAGCTGCTGGTAGGGCGCGACCTCGGCCCCATCTACGGGCCGGCGGCCAGTTCGGTACTGGTGCTGCTGTTCGTGTTTTATTCGGCCATGATTTTTTACTTCGGCGCGGCCTTCACCTGGGCCTACGCCCACCACGTCGGGCTAGACATACGCCCCAAGAAAACCGCCGTGCGCTACCGCCTGGTGAACATGGCGGAATAGTTGTAGGGCAAGTTTTAGCTTGCCCGGCGTCCGGACGTCACTCGCCTTACGCCGGGCAAGCTAAAGCTTACCCTACCCCCGGGCGTACCTTTGCCAGATGCAAGCTGATTCTGCCGCTCCGGCCTCGTTTTCCGATTTCAACCTCTCGCCCGAACTTTTACAAGGTCTGGCTGAGCTGAATTTTACCCAGCCCACGCCCGTGCAGGCGCTGGTGCTCCAGCCCGCCCTCGACCTTCAGGACGTGGCCGGGCAGGCCCCCACCGGCTCGGGCAAAACGGCCGCCTACGGGCTGGCCATCCTGGCCCAGGTCGATACTACGGCCAAGGCCGTGCAGGCCATCGTGCTGGTACCTGCCCGCGAGCTGGCCCTGCAAGTGCGCGAGGCCCTGAAGGCGCTGGGCAAGTACCTGCCCGCCCCCGGCCTGCGGGTAGCGGCTCTCTACGGCGGCCACGCCATGCGCGATGAGGTAGCAACCCTGCAGCAGACGCCCCACGTGGTGGTAGCCACCCCTGGCCGTCTGCTCGACCACCTGGAGAAGCGCAACATCGTTCCCAACAAGCTGAAAGTACTGGTATTGGACGAGGCCGACAAGCTGCTCGACCTGAAGTTTCAGGAAGAAATGGCGACCATCGTCAGCCGCCTGCCGCGCCGCCGCCAGACGCTCCTATTCTCGGCTACCATGCCCGATAAAGTGCTGGCCTTGGTGCGCGAGTACCTAACCCGCCCCCGCCTGCTCACCGCCGCCGGCGGCCTCAACGGCGAGATTACCGGCGAGGCCCTGCCCGCCTCGCTCACCCTGCGCGGCCACGTGCTGAATGCCGTGGAGGAGAAGCCCGCCGCTCTCTACCAGCTGCTCCAGCAGCCCGAAACGGGCCAGACGCTCATCTTCGCCAACACCCGCGACAAGGTGGAGGAGCTGGCCCAGTTCCTGCGCGGCCGGGGCGTGGCGGCCGAGGTGCTGCACGGCAAGCTACCCCAGCCCGAGCGCGACAAAGCCCTGATGAAGCTGCGCAACAACTCGGCCCAGGCGCTGGTCGCCACCGACGTAGCCGCCCGCGGCATCGACGTGCCAGCCCTCGACACGGTCATTCAATACGACCTGCCGCACGATGCCGAGACCTTCCAGCACCGGGCCGGCCGCACGGCGCGGGCCGGCGTAGCGGGCACCGCCCACCTGCTGGCCACCCCGCCCGAGCAAGCCCGCGTGCAAGCCTGGCCCGCCGCGCAGGCCGCGCAGTGGGCGCGCCTCAAGCCGGCCCCATTGCCCCCGGCCAACGCCGCCAACAAGCTCCCCCGCCCCGAAACCATCACGCTGCACGTTACGGCCGGTAAGAAGCACAAGGTCAGCGCGCACGACCTAGTGGGGGCCTTCGTCAACGTGGGTGGCCTCGAACGCCATACCGTGGGCCGCATCGAGGTTTTTGATTTTTATTCTTACGTGGCCGTGCCCCGTAAGCAGGCTGCTGCGCTGCTCGAAAAGCTCAACGGGGCCAAGGTCAAAGGCGTGAAAGTGCGGGTGACGGAGGTAGCGTAAGGAGCCTCTTACAAAAGTTGACGCGACGGCTACGTCTTTTTTAACTAACCGTCATGCTGAGCTTGCCGAAGCATCTCACTCGCCTTGTTCAACGGTGCGGGCGAGATGCTTCGGCAAGCTCAGCATGACGGTTAGTTTATTTATAATTACCTGCTTACAATAGCACACCGCTACTGATTGCCCGCTGTACTCAGCGGCCAATTATCCGTGCGGAAGGGCACGGCGGGCAAACCCTCTTTATTGATGAGATTGCCATTCGGATTGTCGGCCCAGTCGTAGCGGACGGCTACGGGCTGAGGTACTTCGGAGCTTTGCACCACCACTTCCTTGCCTTCGAGCCGGGCCGTGGCCCAGTAAAATTTGTGGTCGGCCCCCGCCACGGCGAAGCCTTGCAGCGCGGGGCCGTTTGTAACGGCGAGGCCCGCGTGGGGCTGGCTGAATTTCAGGCGGATGGTATTGCCCGCCACGGCCATGCTGGCGTAGGTTGGGCCGCTGGCGACCACCTTTTTATCGCCGTAGGCCACGCGGCGGGCCGCCAGCGCCAGGCGGCGACCGACCTCCTGCTTGTTGTGGGGGTGAATGTCGGCCGCCTCGCCGATGTCAATGGCGGTGGCCATGCCGGTCCCGGGCACTTGCAGGGTAAGCGCCTGCGCCTCGCGCAGCTCGGCCCAGGCCGACTCAGTAGGCATGGGCTGGGCGGGCATGAAGCTAGCCAGCTGCACGAACAGAAAGGGTAGCTCGGCCTGCCACTTGTGGCGCCAGTCGGCGATGAGGGCCGGAAACAGCGTGCGGTACTGCTCGGCCCGGTCGGCGTTGCTTTCCCCTTGGTACCAGATCACCCCCTTAAGCGCGAAGGGCTGGAGCGGGGCAATCATGCCGTTGTAGAGGGCCGTGGGCGCGTGCTGCCCGCCCCCGGGCACCGGGGGCACGGGCTGCAACTGCGGGTCGAGGCCCAATTGGTACTGCCACGGCCCCGCCAGCGGCACGCCGGGCGCACCGTTGGCAGGACTCAGCAGCAGCTCCTTGGGCTCGCCGGTAATGCCGCCCCCCCCGCCCGTATCCACGACGCGTACGGCGATGACGTTGCGGCCCGGCCGCAGCAGCCCGGCGGGCACGGGGTAGCGACGCAGCTGGTTGTAGCCGCTGGCGTAGCCCACCCGCACGCCGTTGAGGTAGGTGCTATCCGCGTCGTCGATCTTGCCCAGCGTGAGGGTGAGTGGCTGGCTAGCCAGCTCGGCGGGCAAGTCAATTTCTTTTCTAAACCAAACCACCCCGTCGTAATTGGCCAGCCCCGGCGCGCCTTCCCAGAGGCCGGGCAGCGCGAGGGTGGGCCAAGCGTGGGCATCCAGGGTGGGGCTGGCCCAGGTTTGGCCGCCGGGCAGGTAGCCGCGGTCGTAGGCGCGGGCGTTGCGCAGCAGCTCGCGCTGCCGGGTTTCGTAAGCCCGCTGGTCGTCGTTGAGGTTGGTCGTACGGCGGGCGAAGTCGGCTATTTGCGGGGCAAAAACCGGCAGCGCTTGCAGCCCCTCGGCGCTGGTCCAGGCCTCGGCGGGCGTGCCGCCCCAGCTGCTCACGAGCAGTCCCACCGGCACGTGGTAGCGCTGGTGCAAGTCGCGGCCGAAAAAATACGCCACCGCCGAAAGCTGGGCCACCGTGGCCGGGCTGCACACCTGCCAGCCGGTGCCCGCTACTTCGGCCTGCGGGTGGTAGGCCACGGTTTGACTTACCGTGAAGAAGCGGATGCTGGGCCAGTTGGCAGCGGCAATTTCCTGGTCGGCCTGCTGCACGGGCTGGTAGCCGCCGGGGCGGTCCTTCAGGGGCATCTGCATGTTCGACTGGCCCGAGGCCAGCCACACGTCGCCCACCAGCACGTCGGTCAGCGCGATGGTATTCTGGCCCTGCACCGTCAGCTCATAGGGGCCGCCGGCGGGCGTGGCGGGCAACGTGGCCTGCCAGCGACCGCTGGCGTCGGGAGCCGAGGCCGCGTAGGTCTTTCCCCGAAACGTGACGCTCACCTGCTCGCCCGGCGCGGCCCAGCCCCACACCGGCACCGGCCGGTCGCGCTGGAGTACCATGTGGCTGCCCACCAGGGCCGGTAAGCGTACGGTGGCGTGGGCAAAGGGCGCGGCCAGCAGCAAGCCAGCAGCGCAGGGCAGGGTTAAGCGAAGCATAAGATGCAGTGGAAAAGGCTGCGAAGTGAAGTAGCCAGCCGCAACGGCCGGCGTTTTTTTTCGCGAATATGAGCCCCCCCGCCGCACTTATCACCCGGTCCGGCCGGGCGCACGGGCGGCGGCCAATATCTTCGGGGCATCGTTTGCTATTCCCACCGGGCCGCGCGCGGCTTCCTTTTCCAGCTTTTCACATGCTCAGAAACTTGCTGCTCACCCTGGCCGGGGCGCTGGCCTGCCGCGCCGTCGCGGCCCAGCAGCCCGCCACGGTACCCGCCCGGTCGGGCAACCCGATTTTTCCCGGCTGGTACGCCGATCCGGAGGCGGCCATCTTCGGCTCGCAGTACTGGATTTATCCCACCTACTCCGCCCCGTATGAGCAGCAGGTGTTTCTGGATGCGTTTTCTTCGCCCGACCTCGTGCATTGGACCAAGCACCCGCGCGTGCTCGACACGGCCAGCGTAAAGTGGGCGCACCGGGCCATGTGGGCCCCCGCCATCGTGGCCAAGGGCGGCAAGTACTACCTCTTTTTCGGGGCCAACGACTACCATCCCGAAAAGCCCAACGAGCCGCCGGGGGGCATCGGCGTGGCCGTGGCCGACAACCCGGCCGGGCCGTTCAAAGACTACCTCAAGCGCCCGCTCGTGGGTACCATCGAGCACGGGGCTCAGCCCATCGACCAATTTGTGTTCAAGGACGTTGACGGCAAGTACTACCTCATTTACGGCGGCTGGCAGCACTGCAACATCGCCCAGCTCAAGGACGATTTTACGGGCTTCGTGCCCTACGCCGACGGCTCGGTGTTCAAATCCATTACCCCGAAAAATTACGTCGAGGGACCGGTGATGTTCCGCCGCCAGGGTAAGTACTATTTCATGTGGAGTGAGGGCGGCTGGACCGGCCCCGACTACTCGGTGGCCTACGCCGTGGGCAATTCGCCCTTCGGGCCGTTTGAGCGGGTGGGCAAGATTTTGCAGCAGGATTTGCAAGTGGGCACCGGCGCGGGGCACCACGCGGTTATTCAGGTGCCGGGCACCGACCGCTGGTACATTGCCTACCACCGCCACCCGCTCGGCGACCCCGACGGCAACCACCGCGTAGTGTGCCTCGACGAGCTGCACTTCGACAAGAGCGGCCGCATTCTACCCGTCAAAATCACGACCCAGGGCGTACCCGCCCAGCCACTCAAACGCTAACTTGCCAAGCTTTTATCCTTTGTCCGACGCCCCCGCGCCCCTCCCCCGCCAGCTCCTGTTCATTTGCAGCCAGAACCGCTGGCGCAGCCTCACGGCCGAGCGGCTGCTGGCCGACCACCCTTATCTACTGGCCCGCTCGGCGGGCACTGAGCCGGGGGCCCGGGTGCGCGTCACCGCCGGCCACCTGGGCTGGGCCGAGGTCATTTTCGTGATGGAAAAGCGGCACGCCGAGCGCCTGCGGGCCAAGTTTGGGCCGGAGCTGCGCGGTAAGCCGCTCGTTACGCTGCGCATTCCCGATAATTACCGGCTCGACGATCCGGCCCTGGTGGCGCGGCTGCACGAGGAGCTGCACGCCTACTTCGGCCAGCCGCTGGCGGCCATTCGATAGCGCGCCCGCCCGTACTTTTGCCCCCCTATGAAATTTACCGTTGGTCAGATTGCCCAGGTGGTGGGCGGCACCGTAGAGGGTGACGCCGAGGCCACCGTATCGAGCCTGGCAAAGATTGAGGAGGCCGGCGCTGGCTCGCTGGCCTTTTTGGCAAATGCCAAGTACGAGCCTTTTTTGTACACCACGCGGGCTACCGCCGTCATTGTCAGCCCCGAGCTACCCTTGCGCCAGGCCGTCGCCGCCAGCCTTATCCGGGTGGCCGACCCCTACTCGGCCTTCACCAAACTGCTCGAATTTTACGCCCAGGCCACGCGCATGGGCAAGCGCGGCGTGGAGCAGCCCAGCTTTATCGGCGCAAGCTCGACCATCGGGGCGGGCCACTACCGGGGGGCGTTTTCCTACGTGGGCGAAAATTGCGTGCTTGGCGAAAACGTGCTCATTTTTCCGCACGCCTACATTGGCGACCGGGTGCGCATCGGGGATAATTCCGTCATCCACGCCGGGGCCAAGATTTACGCCGACACCGTCATCGGCCAGCGCTGCGTGGTAAAGGCCGGGGCGGTGGTGGGCACCGACGGCTTCGGCTTCGCGCCCCAACCCGACGGCTCGTACCGGGCCATTCCGCAGATTGGCAACGTGGTGCTCGAAGACGACGTGAGCATCGGGGCCAATGCTACCGTGGACTGCGCCACGATGGGCAGCACGGTGGTGCGCCAGGGTGCCAAAATCGACAACCTCGTGCAGCTGGCCCACAACGTGGAGATTGGCAAACACACGGTTATCGCGGCCCAGACTGGCATTTCGGGCTCCAGCAAGGTGGGCGACTACTGCGTACTGGCCGGGCAGGTGGGCCTGGTGGGCCACATCGCGCTGGCCAACCGCACCACCATCACGGCCCAGAGCGGGGTGCAAAAATCCACCAAGGAAGAAGGCCAGGTGCTGCAAGGCTACCCCGCCTTCAGCCTCAAGGAAAACCAGCGGGCCACGGCCGTCTACCGCCGCCTGCCCGAGCTGGAACGCCGCCTCACCGCCCTCGAAAAAAGCCAGCCTGCGCCGGATAAGGCGTAGCTTTGCACCTGAATTTGGGCCGTTAGCTACTAGCTGTTAGCTGTTAGCTGCTTTTACTAGCATCGGATTGCCCGCTCTTCCCCAAAGCTAACAGCTACTAGCTATCAGCTAACAGCTAGATAATGAACGATAAACAACACACCATCAAGGCCCCCGTCACGGTGCGGGGCATTGGGCTGCACACCGGCGCGGAAGCCACCATGACCTTCTGCCCTGCCCCGGTGGGCCACGGCTACAAGTTTCAGCGCGTCGATTTGCCCGGCGAGCCCATCGTGGACGCCGACGTCGACAACGTAGTGGACCTCTCGCGCGGTACTACCATCGAGCAAAACGGTGCCCGCGTCAACACCGTGGAGCACACCCTGGCCGCGCTGGTCGGCTTGCAGCTCGACAACGTGCTGATCAAGCTCAGCGGCCCCGAGCCGCCCATTATGGATGGCTCGTCGGCCGAGTTTATCAAAGCCCTGCACACCGTGGGCTTCGAGGAGCAGAACGCGCTGCGCAACTACTACGTCATTCCCGACACCATCCGCTACGTGGACAATGCGCGCGGCGTGGAGCTCGCCGCCCTGCCCCTGAGCGACTACCGCCTCACGGTGATGGTAGACTATAACTCGCCGGTGCTGGGCTCGCAGCACGCCACGCTCACCGACATCAATCAGTTTGAGAGCGAGATTGCCAGCTCGCGTACCTTCTGCTTCTTGCACGAGCTGGAGTACCTGTACAAGTCGAACCTCATCAAGGGCGGCGACCTCTCCAACGCCATCGTGGTGGTAGACCGCGCCGTGGGTGAGCACGAGCTCGACGAGCTGGCCGCCATGCTGGGCAAGCCCAAGGTTTCGGTGAAGAAAGAGGGTATTCTCAACAATGTGGACCTGCGCCACAAAAACGAGCCCGCCCGCCACAAGCTGCTCGACATTGTGGGCGACCTCGCCCTGGTGGGCCGCCCGCTCAAGGGCCAGATTCTGGCCGCCCGCCCCGGGCACGCCGCCAACGTGGCCTTTGCCAAGCGCATCAAGAAGAAGATGCTGGAAGACAAAACCAGCCCGATTCCGGTGTACGACCCCAGCCGCGAGCCGGTGATGGACATCAACCGCATCATGCAGGTGCTGCCCCACCGCTACCCCTTCCTGCTGCTCGACAAGGTGATTCATCTCGACGCGCAGATGGTAACGGCCGTGAAGAACGTGACCATGAACGAGCCCTTCTTCCAGGGCCACTTCCCCGGCAACCCCGTGATGCCCGGCGTGTTGCAGATCGAGGCTATGGCCCAAACCGGCGGCATCCTGGTGATGAACACCGTGCCCGACCCCGAGAACTATTGGCAGTACTTCCTGGGTATTGAGAATGCGCGCTTCCGCAAGAAGGTGCTGCCCGGCGATACCGTCATCTTCCACTGCCAGCTCACGGCCCCCATCAAGCGCGGCATCGCCAAAATGAAAGGCCAGGCCTTCGTAAACGGCAAAGTAGTCTGCGACGCCGAAATGAGCGCCGCCATCGTGCGCAAAGACAACGTGTAGTTTAATTATGAATTATGAATTATGAATTGTGAGTTTGCTGGCGTCTTTCGACCAGCTTACTCATCACTCTCATAATTCATAACTCATAATTCATAATTCATAATTAAAAGAAATGCTTTCTCCCCTCGCCCATATCCACCCTGCCGCCCGGCTTGCGCCGGGAGTTACCGTCGAGCCGTTTACTACCATATACGGCGACGTGGAGATTGGTGAAAATACCTGGATTGGGCCCAACGTGACGATTATGGACGGGGCGCGGATCGGGGCCAACTGCCAGATTTTTCCGGGTGCGGTCGTATCGGGTATTCCGCAGGATTTGAAATTCGCCGGCGAGGTGACCACGGCCCACATCGGGGATTACACCGTGCTGCGCGAGTGCGTGACCGTGAACCGCGGCACCGTGGACCGGGGCCGCACGGTGGTGGGCAGCCACTGCCTGCTGCAAGCTTACGTGCACATTGCCCACGACTGCCTGGTGGGCAACCACTGCGTGATTTCCAACGCCACCCAGATGGCGGGCCACGTGCAGGTGGGCGACTGGGCCATCATCGGTGGCACCACGGCCATTCACCAGTTTACCAACATCGGGGCGCACGCCTTCATCGCCGGGGGCTCGCTGGTACGCAAAGACGTACCGCCCTTCGTGAAGGCTGCCCGCGAGCCGCTCACCTACGCCGGGGTCAACTCGGTGGGGCTGCGCCGCCGGGGCTTTAGCGAAGAGCAGGTAACGTCCATCCACGAGATGTACCGGATGCTGTACCTCAGCGGCTTACCCATGACGGAGTCGCTCAACCGCATCGAGGTCGAGCTACCGCCCTCGCCCGAGCGCGACGAGATTACGCAGTTTGTGCGCTCGGCCGCCCGCGGCATTATCAAAGGCCCGAGCCGCGGGAGCTCAACAGAGGAAAACGCGGACTAATTTTTTTGAGCTGTTAGCTTTTAGCGGCTAGCCGTTGGCTTTTTCGGTGAACCAAGCTAAGGGCTAGCCGCTACAAGCTGATGGCTTTACGAATTGACGCGCAAGACCTGGGCCGCCGCTACGGCCGCCAGTGGATTTTTCGGCGGTTGAACTATGCTTTTGAGTTCAACTCAGCCACGGCCATTCTGGGACCCAATGGCGCAGGTAAGAGCACGCTGCTCAGTATCTTAGCGGGCCAGCTGCTGCCTTCAGAAGGCGTCGTGCACTACGAGTGGGAACCCAGCGGAAAGCCGCTACCCGTGGCCGAAGTGCCGCGCCAGCTCGCCTACTGCGCGCCCTACTTGGAACTGCCCGAAGACTTTACCCTGCTGGAGCTGCTGGCCTTCCACACCCGGCTCAAGCCGTTGCGGCCGGGTGTGTCGACTGCTGACTTGGTGGAGATTATGTACCTGCACAAGGCGCGGCACCAGGCAGTACGCACGTTTTCGTCGGGCATGAAGCAGCGCCTCAAGCTGGGGCTGGCCCTGTACGCGGCCGCGCCGCTGCTGCTGCTCGACGAGCCCACCACCAACCTCGACGCCCAGGGTACGGCCTGGTACCTGGAGCACGTAGCCCGCGTGCGCGACCATGGCCGGGTCGTCATTGTCTCGTCCAACGTGCCGGCCGAATACGACTTTTGCGACGCGCAGGTGCGCATCACCGATTTTCAATAAGCAACGGCTTCTTTTATGCTTAGCAACGCGGAGAAGGACTACCTGGCGGCCGAACGGCGAGCCCCCGAGCGTAGCGACTACCTAGACGGCCAGGTGTTTGCGCAGCCCGCGCCCACGCCCGAGCATCTACTGCTGGCCGAGAACACGGCCCTGCTGCTGGCCGAGCAGGCCCAGGAGCGGGGCTGGACGGTGCTGGGCAGCGCCACCCGCGTGCACGCCCTCGGGGCCGGCCTATTTACCTACCCCGACGCGGCGCTCGTGACCGGCAAGGTGCTCCGGCTGGCCGACGAATACCGCGATACCCTGCTCAATCCCACGCTGCTGGTGAAAGTGCTCCCCCACCCCATGCCAGCGCATTTTCAAGAAGTATTCGAGGCATACTATGCCATTCCGACGGTGCAGCACGTGGTACTGATCACGGAGTTTGCGGCCCGGGTATCGCTGGGCTCGCGCAATGCCGAGGGCGGGCTCGATGTGCTGGGCTTTACCGGGCTGGAGGCCGTGCTCACCGTGGCCGACCTGGATCTGGCCCTGCCGCTGGCCGAAATTTACCGGGGTGTGCGGCTGCGGGCGTAGCCTGGGCTGAGTTATTTGGGGCTCAATGGCACCCGAACCCAACCCAATTGGCCGCTCGCCGTATCTTCGCTCTACGTTCCAAAACCCTATTCAATTACCCTCTACTGCCCTTTTTGTTATGCGACAGTACGACAACCTGGACGACGACGACCTCGACGACGACGATAATCTTGACACCTTCGCCCGCACCGGCGGAGCCAAAACCCGCGGCTCGGGCGAAGACCAGCTCTCGGCCAAATACGCCGACTACCTGATGTGGCGCGACACCGGCTCCTCGCACGACGAGGCGCTCGATCTGGCTGCCATGACCGAAGACGAGTTTGCGACTGCCGAAGCAGCCGAGGACCCCGACGGCGGCAGCCTGGGCCGCCTCGACGACGAGGACGACGACCTCGACAGCGACGACGAGGATGACGACTTCGGCGGCGGCAGCTCGCGTGGTCGGGGCCGTAGCGACGACTACGACAGCGATTACTAAGCGCTTCTGACTTTCACAAAAAGGCCAGCCGGTACGCGATGCGCACCGGCTGGCCTTTTTCGCTATAGAAGTTATGCAGGCAGTTCACTTCATCAGGCGCATTCAGCATCTACTAGCAGTTTGCCAACCCTGCGCCAGGCAGAGTTGGCAAACTGCTTCCAGTCAAGGATAAATACTTTCGCGCTGCGCCCGATGAAAGGCAAAGCTGTTGGCTGAGGTCAGCTGCATTTCAAACAGGACCTGCTTGCTAGCGTAATCCACCTCGATGACTTTGCCGCCCGTGCCCGTCGCGTTGGGTACCTGGCAACCCGGGCAAAACATCAGGTGGTTGACGGCTGGCAGGTATTGCACTCGCGATACGATGTAGGAGAAAGTTTGCTCACCGCGCTCCTTACCGTAGGTCCAGACCTGCTGTACCGTGCGGGCGGCGGGGTCGATGTGATACACCACCGCCCGGCTGTAATGCGCTGGCGCATTGCGGATAAAATTGCGGTTAGCCCCGTTATCGAATAGCAATAAGTCGCCGTTGGGCATGAGCTGCACGGAGTGCTGATACCAGTTCCACTCAAAGTCGGGGGCATTGGCCGAGCCGCTGACCACGGCCGTATCGGCAATGACCTGGCCAGCGGCGTTGAGCGGGGTCAGGGCTAGCTGGCTCAGGTTCTGCCCCTGATGATTGGTGCCCCAGCCGCGGTGCGGGGCCAGCAGCCACTTCACCCGGTTGTCATAGGTGAGCTTGACCACGCCCTGGTGGCGGCCCGACACGATGATGGTATTATCGGAGGGATCGTACAGCACCGCGTTGCCGTGAAACCAATCCACCGGGTCGGCTTCCAGCGCGTGGCGGTTCTCGTCGAGACTTTGCTTGAGGTCCCACTCCTGCACCACGCGGTTGGCGCGGCGGTCAACTTCCACCACGTAGTCTTCACTGGTCGGCGAGCCGTCGGGGTGGGTACTGCCGATTTTATTGACCGTCGCCAGGAAATTACCGTCGGGTTTCTCGTAGAGCTCATGGTGAAACGTGTAGCCCGTCATGGTCCAGCGGTTGACAATGTTGCCGTACACATCGACCTCGTAGAGTTGGCTGGTGGCTTTATTGCCAAAGCAATAATTGCCGTTGCGCAGCCGGCTGATGCCGCAATCGTACGAGAGCTGCGCCAGCTCGGGCAGGTTGCGGTAGTCGAGCAGCCAGCGAATCTCACCGTAGTTGTCCACGATGAGCGGTATCTGCGGGGCCGTAGCACTGAAGTTGCTCACCAGCGTAAAGTCGCCCCCCAGCGCGCTGCCCGCGGGGGCCGTGGTTACGAGGCTGGTAGGCATATCCGGTGGCAGGGGCGCGGTCTGGATGGTGATGGTCGTATCGGCCAGCACCTGGCCGGCGGGGTTCACCAGCTGCACCGATACCGCATTGGCATAGTCGGGGTAGAGCCCCATGATGGGTACGTCGTGCGCCGTGCCATCATCGGTAAATTGCTGCGTCAGGTCCGACGCCGCCCCGTGCCGGCCGTGCACGATTAGCCGCAATTGCCCGCGCTGGCGCGAAGTGAAGCTCAGCCGCGCGGTCAGCGGAGCGTAGCCCGAGGGGTTGAGCACGAGCGCACCCGCGCCGAATGACAGCTGCACGGCGGTCACTGGCCCGGGGGCCTGCTCAGCATCTTTGCGGCAGCTGGCCAGCAGCGCCAAAAGCACCATCACTACGTATGTAATTTTCATGAAATCAACATTTTATGAATTTTCATACGTTGGAGCTACCAAGCGGGTACGGGTTTAACTGGCACGAAAAAGCCCTAGCCGCGGGGCGACTAGGGCGGTGGTACTCGGTTGGCTTAATGCGCTCACTCCAATCGAATTGGGAGTGGGCTTGCGGCACCAACTTATTTTGCGCCGAACACGCGCTTGAGCAGGGCCGTGGACTGCGCGGCCGGATTCTGGCGGATTTTAGCTTCCTGCTGGGCCAGCAGCACGAAGAGGCCGTCCACGGTCTGGGCCGTCACGTAGTCGGTGAGGTTGTTCTTGGCCGGCGTCATGAGCGGAATCTTATTGTAGCGGTCGATGAGCTTGGCGTAGGCGGCGTTGGCCCCCACCTGGTCGAGGCTTTGCACGATGCTGGGGCGCAGGGCGGCGTTGAGGGCCGCCTCCGAGTTTTTGCGCAGCAGCTGGGTGGCGGCGTCCTTGTTGCTGCTCGTTACGAGCGAGAGCGCATCGGTCAGCGTCAGGTTTTGCAGGGCGTTGAGGAAGATATCCTTGGCGGCGGGCGCGGCCGTTTCGGCGGCGCGATTCATGAGGTTGGTGGCCTGCTCCACGGCCTGCTTGCCGATGGGGCCTGGCAGAGCGTTGAGGGTGGTCGCCACCAGCTGCGCGTCGGGCGGGAAGGGAATGCGAATGTCGTCGTTGAGGTTGAAGCCGTCGGGCTCGGAGGCAAAGGCCACGGCCTTGGTAATGCCGGTGGAGAGCGCCTCGCGCAGGCCGCTGGCCGCCTCGGCCTCGGTAAGCGGGGCGGGCGCCACCACGGTCGTGGTCTTGGTGGTCGTGGTCGTGGTTTTAGTCGTGGTTTTTACCGGCGCTTTCTTGGCGGTGGTCTTCTTGGCCGTGGTCTTTTTAGTGGTTTGGGCCAGGGCTGGGGCGGCGCTGCACAAAGCCAGCGCCAGGAGTAGATTTTTCATCAGGCAGAAAAAGAAAAAAGGTGGGGCACCAAAACCGGATGGCGCGTATAGCTGTCCTGCTGGCACCCCGCCGCAAAGTTCTCTATAAAACCTTGCCAACCTATTCTATTCCGATTCAATGGACGTTGAAATCATGACAATTGGCGACGAACTGCTCTACGGGCAGGTCGTAGATACCAATTCGGCCTTTATGGGCCAGCAGCTGGGCCGGCTGGGCCTGCGCGTGCGCCAGATCACGAGCGTGAGCGACCGCGCCGACGAGATAGTGGCCGCCCTCGACCAGGCCCGCCAGCGCGCCAAGGTCGTTCTCACCACCGGCGGCCTCGGCCCCACCAAAGACGACCTCACCAAGCACGTGCTGGCCCGCTACTTCGGCCGCGAATTGGTGGAGCACGAGCCCACGCTGCGGCACGTGGAAGAAATCTTCCGCCGCTTCAACCGCCCCATGCTCGACGTCAACCGCCAGCAGGCGATGGTGCCGGCGGGCACCGAGGTGCTGCACAACGCCGTGGGCACCGCCCCCGGCATGTGGATCGAGGACGGCGGCACGGTCTTCATCAGCATGCCCGGCGTGCCCTTCGAGATGAAGCGCCTGATGCAGGACGAGGTGCTGCCCCGCCTGCAAGCCAAGTTTGACCTGGCGCCCATCGAGCACGTGGTCGTGATGACCGCCGGCCTGGGCGAGTCGTTTTTAGCTGAGAAAATCAAAGACTGGGAAAACGCCCTGCCGGCCAACGTCAAGCTGGCCTACCTGCCCAGCCTAGGCAGCGTGCGCCTGCGCCTTACCGGCACGCCCGACGGCGAGCCCGACCTGCGCGGCCGCATGCTGGCGCTCCTGCCCGAGCTGCGCCAGCGCATCGGCGAGTACATTTTTGCCGAGGAAGATTCGCCGCTGGAGGTAGTGGTGGGTCAGATTTTAAAAGCCAAAAACTGGCAGCTCGGCACCGCCGAAAGCTGCACCGGCGGCGCGGTGGCCCAGCGCATCACCAGCGTGCCGGGCAGCTCGGCCTACTTCCGCGGCAGCGTAGTCGCCTACGACAACGACTTGAAAGAAAGCCTACTGGGCGTCAACGCCGAAACCCTGGGCCAGCACGGAGCGGTGAGCGAGCCCACCGTGCGCGAGATGGCCGAGGGCGCCCGCGCCCGCCTGGGCTGCGACGTGGCGCTGGCCACCAGCGGCATCGCCGGCCCCGGCGGCGGCACGCCGCTCAAGCCGGTGGGCACCATCTGCATTGCCTGCGCCACCCCCGCCGGCACCGTGAGCCGGCAGTTCAACATCGACCGCGGCCGGCAAACCAATATCGAGTACACCACCCAGGCGGTGCTGATCCTGCTGTGGCAGCAGTTGGCGGGGCACCGTGAGGCCGAGTTGTTGAAGGTATAAGGAGCTATGCCGGGCTAGCCAGCTAAAGCGCCTGCTCACTTTAGTTGGCTAGCCTAAATTTTTGCCCGTGTAAACAACAAACGTTTGTTAGTTTTACGGCGTTAACCTGGCTACCCTCCCACCCTAGCCCCGCCATGCTCTTCAATCCCGACCTTGAGCGCCTGCCCTTGCCGCAGCTGCGCGCCTTGCAAAATGCCCGGCTCAAGGAGCAGGTGGCGTACCTGAATGAGCGCGTACCGTTCTACCGGCGCAAGTTTGCCGAGGCGGGCATTAACCCAGCCACGTTTCGCGGGCTAGAAGACCTTGGCAAGCTGGGCTTTACCAAGAAGGCTGATTTTCGGGACAATTATCCGTTCGGGCTCTTCGCGGTGCCCGAGGCCGAGGTGGTGCGGCTGCACTGCTCCAGCGGCACCACCGGCAAGGCTACGGTAGTGGGCTACTCGGCCGGCGACCTCGCCATTTTTTCGGAAGTGGTGGCCCGCTCGCTGGCCGCCGCCGGTTGCCGGCCGGGCATGAAGGTGCAGAATGCCTACGGCTACGGCCTCTTCACGGGCGGGCTGGGTTTGCACTACGGGGCCGAGCGGCTGGGGCTGACGGTCATCCCCGTGTCGGGCGGTAGCACCGACCGGCAGTTGCAGCTACTCCAGGATTTTCGCCCCGAAATTCTCTGCGCCACGCCCTCCTACGCCCAGGTACTGGCCGAGGAGCTGCACCGGCGCGGCATTGCGCCGGAGGCCATCAACCTGAGGCTGGCCGTGCTGGGGGCCGAGCCCTGGACTGAGGCCGTGCGCGCGCAGGTGCAGGATGGCCTGCGCGTGGCGGCGACCAACATCTACGGCCTGAGCGAAATTCTCGGTCCCGGCATTTCGCAGGAAGACGTGGACGAGCGCGGCACCGGCAGCTACGTGTGGGAAGACCATTTCTACCCCGAGATAGTAGACAAGGACACCGGCGAGCCGGTCGCCAACGGGGAGCTGGGCGTCTTGGTTTTCAGCACGCTGACCAAGAAAGCCATGCCCATCCTGCGCTACTGGACGGGCGACATCACTAATCTGTACTACGACCACTCGGTAAAGCGCACCCACGTGAAAATGGGGCCGATTCGCGGCCGGGCCGACGACATGCTCATCATTCGCGGGGTCAATTTTTTCCCCACGCAGGTCGAAGCCATTCTCAGCGGACTGGCTCACGCCAGCCCGCACTACCAGGTGGTGGTTACCCGCCGCGGCAGCCTCGACGAGGTCGAAGTACATCTCGAAGTAGCCGAGCCGCTGCTGCGCGAGCTGGGGCTGGCCGGCGTGACCCTCACGGCCGAGCACGTGCAGCAGCACGACTGCCTGCGCCAGCTGCAAGGCAGTTTCGCCAAGAAAATCAAGGATAATATCGGCCTGAGCATGCGCGTGAGCCTGCTGGGTGGCGGCCAGCTGCCGCGCAGCGAGGGCGGCAAGCTAAACCGCGTGCGGGACTTGCGCGGGGGGAAATAGAGGAGAGCAAGGCCGCTCTAGAACCGTTTGTCATGCTGACGAAGGAAGCATCTTGTCAGGGCAGGCAGCACATAAGTTGAGTATTCGCACGAGCCTGACAAGATGCTTCCTTCGTCAGCATGACAACCGTTATCCTAAGTACATGAGCCGCTTTCATTCCTTAAAAATCAAGAGCATCACCCGCGAAACGCCCGACTGCGTGTCGCTGGCCTTCGAGGTACCGGCCGAGCTGCGCGAAGCCTTCCGCTACCAGCCTGGCCAGTACCTGACGCTGCGCCGCGAGCACGAGGGCGAGGAGCTGCGCCGCAGCTACTCGCTGTGCAGCAGCCCGCTCGACGACGAATGGCGCGTGGCCATCAAGCAAGTGCCCGGCGGGCGCTTCTCGACCCTGGCCGTGGCCGACGGCCTGCGCCCCGGCGACCGGCTGGATGTACTACCCCCGCAGGGCCGCTTCTCACCCACCCTGCACCCGGGCCAGGCCCGGCGCTACGCGCTGTTTGCGGCCGGCAGCGGCATCACCCCCATCCTGAGCATCGCCAAGACGGTGCTGCTCACCGAACCGGGCAGCCACGTGTACCTGGTGTACGGCAACCGGGGGCGCAACTCGATTATTTTTAAGGAACAGATTGAGGGTCTGAAAAATAAATTTCTGGGCCGGCTGAGCGTGTACCACGTGCTGAGCCGCGAGCAGGGCGAGAGCGACCTGTTTTACGGCCGGGTAGACCAGGCCAAAACCGCGCAGCTGCTGCGGCAGCTCATTCCGGCTGCGGGTATTGATGAGGCGTTCATCTGCGGCCCCGAGGAGATGATTCACGGCGTGCGCCAGGCCCTGGCCGAAGCCGGCGTGGCTACCGAGAAAATTCACTTCGAGCTGTTCGCCGCGACCGGCGGCGCCGGCAAAGCGGCCGCCCCTGCCCGCCCGGTGGGCGAAGACGACCAGAAAAGCCAGGTAACCGTGCGCCTCGACGGCCGCGCCTACCGCCTCGACATGTCGTACTACGGTGATACCGTGCTCGATGCCGCCCTGGCCGCCGGCATCGACGCACCCTACTCGTGCAAAAACGGCATGTGCAGCACCTGCCTGGGCCGCGTCACGGCCGGCACCGTCGCAATGGACGTAAACTACTCGCTCTCCGCCGACGAGGTCGCCAAGGGCTACGTGCTCACCTGCCAGGCCCGCCCCACCGCCCCCGCGGTAACGGTAGATTTCGACCAGTAGCCGCCCCGCGTCGCTTTCTCGGCGGGAAAGCTAGTGCCATCGTATGGACTAGCTACCGGCCCGTACAACGCGCATTCCCACCCGGGCCTTTACTCATGGAAAACCCCGCCCCTTCCTCCCTCTCACCCTACGTGCAGCGGGTGCTCATCGCGGTGAGCCTCACGCTCCTGGCGCTGGGCCTCCTCGGCTTGCTGGGGCTGGCCTTCGGCGTATTCCTGCGCCTGCTGGCGGCGCTGCTGATTGCCCTACCGCTGCGGGCCAGTGCGGCCTGGCTGCACCGCCGCACCGGGCTGCCCGAGGGGCTGGGCGTAGCCGTGCTATCGCTGCTGATACTGGCGCTGCTGGGCGGCATGGGCTGGCTGTTTTCGGCCAAGCTTAGCGAGCAGGTGAGCACCTTGCAACAGCAGTTGCCGCAGGCCATCCGCAACGTGCAGGCCCGGGTAAGCGGCACCGAGTGGGGGCAGTGGCTGGCCGGCGAAAATTTCGACTACCGCAAAATAATGGGCGGCACCTCGGAGTGGCTGGGCCGGGCTACGGGCATCTTCTCCACCACCTTCAGCATCCTGGCCGACAGCTACGTGATCGCCTTCCTGGCGGTGTTCCTGGTGCTTCAGCCCAAAACCTACCGCGCCGGGCTGGTAATGCTGGTGCCCAAGGCCGGCCGCGCCCGCGCCCACGAAGTGCTCGATAAAATCAGCAGCACGCTCGTGAGCTGGGTGCTGGGCCGGCTAGCGTCCATGCTGTTCGTGGGCGTGCTCACGGTGCTGGGGCTGAGCTTTCTGGGGATGCCGCTGGCGGGCGTGCTGGGGCTGTTCGCGGGCCTGGTGACGTTTATTCCCAATATCGGACCGGTGGTGTCGATGGTGCCGGCGCTGCTGCTGGCCTTCTTCAACGGCGGGCCGCACATGGCGCTCTACGTGCTACTGCTGTACCTGGGTGCCCAGACGCTGGAGAGCGCGGCCGTGTCACCGGTGTTGCAGCAGCGGCTCATCTCGCTGCCGCCCGCGCTGGTGCTGGTGGGGCAGCTCATTATCGGCTCGTTTACGGGGCTGCTGGGCCTCACGCTGGCCACGCCCATTATCGCCATTATTACGGTGCTGGTGAGAATGTTGTACGTCCACGACGTGCTGGGCGACCACGAGGCGCAGGTGTAAAGCGGCGTGGCACTCCGTTTGGCGTGAGGGCGGAATCCAGGCTGAATTGACACGGCCAGCGTACCCGGACGCCAAGCGGAGTGCCCTTCCGTTCTACGGGCGCGAGCAATCCCTAAATTTTCCTTACCTTTGGAAAAACTAACGTTTGTTAGTATTTGTTGTTCGCTTATGGAAACGCTCGCCCCCGACCTCTCGCCCGAAGCTCAGTTTCAGGCCCGCATCGACGCCGACCTCCGCATCGAGCCCAAAGACTGGATGCCCGAGGCGTACCGCAAAACGCTCATCCGGCAGATTTCGCAGCACGCGCACTCCGAGCTGGTGGGCATGCTGCCCGAAGGCAACTGGATAACCCGGGCGCCCTCGCTCAAGCGCAAGGCCATCTTGCTGGCCAAGGTGCAGGACGAGGCGGGCCACGGCCTCTACCTCTACAGCGCCGCCGAAACGCTGGGCACCTCCCGCGACCAGATGCTGGCCGACCTGCACTCGGGCAAGGCCAAGTACAGCAGCATTTTCAACTACCCTACCCTGAGCTGGGCCGACATGGGCTGCGTGGGCTGGCTCGTCGATGGGGCGGCCATTCTCAACCAGGTGCCGCTGTGCCGCACTTCCTACGGCCCCTACGCCCGGGCCATGGTGCGCGTGTGCAAAGAGGAGAGCTTCCACCAGCGCCAGGGCTTCGAGATTATGCAGACACTCTGCGAGGGTGCCCCCGTGCAAAAGGAGATGGCCCAGGAGGCCCTCAACCGCTGGTGGTGGCCCACCCTGATGATGTTCGGCCCCAAAGACGCCGACTCGCCCAACACCGAGCAGAGCATGAAGTGGCGCATTAAGCGCTTCACCAACGACGAGCTGCGCCAAAAATTCGTGGACATGATGGTGCCCCAGGCCGAGTTTCTGGGCCTCAAAGTGCCCGACGAAAAAGTGCGGTGGAACGAGGAGCGCCAGGCCTACGACTTCGGCGAGGTTGACTGGGAAGAGTTCTGGAACGTGGTGAAGGGCAACGGCCTCTGCAACCACGAGCGCCTGCAAGCTCGCGTGCAAGCCCACGAAGAAGGGGCCTGGGTGCGCGAAGCCGCGCTGGCCCACGCCGCCAAGCGCAAAGAGCGGGCGGCGGTGGCGTAATCTCATCCCCGAAGGAATGTAACACCAAGCTCCAGCTTGGTGATAGCCCGGCGAGCAACCCCAAGCGCCGCACCAAGCTGGAGCTTGGTGTTACACTGTGCTTCGCCAGTTCAACATACTATTAATGAATAACTCCGAATGGCCTCTCTGGGAGGTCTTTATCCGCAGCAAGCAGGGGCTCGACCACAAGCACGTGGGCAGTCTGCACGCCGCCGACGCGGCGATGGCCATGCAAAATGCCCGCGACGTCTACACCCGCCGCCTCGAAGGCGTGAGCATCTGGGTGGTGGAGTCGCGGCACATCCACGCCTCCAACCCCGACGAGGCCGCCGAATTTTTCGACCCGGCCGCCGATAAGGTGTATCGGCACCCCACGTTTTACGACGTGCCGGAATCCATCAAACACATGTAAGCCCGATGGCCACGCCCGACCTTTCGCCCGCCCAACTGGCCGCGCCGGCCTACCCGGCCGAGCTGCGCAGCCAGCTGTTTCAGTACGTGTTGCAGCTCGCCGACACCAGCCTTATTTTGGCGCACCGCCTGTCGGAATGGTGCGGGCACGGCCCCGTGCTGGAGCAGGATCTGGCCCTGTCCAACATCGCGCTCGACCTGCTGGGTGAGGCCCGCAGCTATTACCAGTACGCCGCCGAGCTCGAAGGCCGCGGCCGCACCGAAGACGATCTGGCCTACCTGCGCTCGGCCGTGGAGTACCGCAACCCGCTGCTCGTGGAGCAGCCCAACGGCGACTTCGCTTACACCGTGGTGCGGCAGTTTTTGTTCGATAACTTTCATTATCAGCTGCTGAAAGGCTTGCAGAATGGTCCCGACGCCCGGCTGGCCGCCATCGCCGAGAAGTCGCTGAAAGAGGCGGCCTACCACCTGAAATGGAGTTCGGAGTGGCTGATTCGCCTCGGCGACGGCACGCCCGAGAGCCGCCGCCGCCTCGACAAGGCCATCGCCACCCTCTGGCGCTTCGCCGGCGAGCTGACTACGCCCACGCCCAACGAAAGCCAGTTGCAGGAGCTGGGCCTGGTGCCCGACTACGCGGCGCTGCTGCCGGCCATGCAGGCCCACGTTGCGCACGTGCTGGCCGAGGCCACGGTGCCGCTACCCACCGCGCCCGTGGCGCAGCTGGGGGGCAAAACCGGCCGGCACTCCGAGCACCTGGGCTACCTGCTGGCCGAGCTGCAATACCTGCAACGCACTTACCCCGGCCTGACGTGGTAACCGCCGCGCCCGCCCCCACCGAGGCCCGCATCTGGCAGCTGCTGGAGGAAGTGACCGACCCCGAAGTGCCAGTGCTCAGCATCCTGGACCTGGGCATCGTACGCCAGGTGGCGGTTGAGGGCGAGCATATTACGGTGACCATCACGCCCACGTACTCGGGCTGCCCGGCCATGAACGCCATCGCCACCGACATCCGGCTGCGCCTGCTGGCCGAGGGCTATCCCCAGCTCACCATCCACAACCAGCTCAGCCCGGCCTGGACTACCGACTGGATGACCCCGGCCGGCCGTGCCAAGCTCGAAGCCTACGGCATCGCCCCGCCCGTCGATGGCACGGCGACCGGCCACATCCTCAACCTCTTCGGCCAGGATACCGCCGTGCGCTGCCCGCTCTGCCAGTCGGAGCACACCCACCTGGTCAGCCAATTCGGCTCCACCGCGTGCAAGGCGCTCTACCAGTGCGACGACTGCCGCGAGCCCTTCGACTACTTCAAATGCCACGCCTGATTCAGCCTGTAGCGTAAGCTTTAGCTTGCGGCGAGCGCAGCGAGCAAGTGCGCTTGTAGACGTTCGCTCACGCCCCTGCTCGCTACGCTCACTCGCAAGCCAAAGCTTACGCTACATTTTCCCACCTTATGTCCGACACCGCCCTGCTCTTCACCCTCGCCGATGGCGTAGCCACCCTCACGCTCAACCGGCCCGACGTTTTCAACAGCATCAACAAACCCTTGGCGCTGGCCCTGCAACAGCGCCTGCGCGAGTGCCAGGCCGATGCCAGCGTGCGCGCCGTGGTACTCACCGGCACCGGCCGCGCCTTCTGTGCCGGCCAGGACCTGGCCGAGATAACCGGCCCGGCGGCCCCCGACGTGTCGGAAATCGTGGAGAAGCACTACAACCCGCTCATCCTGCTGATTCGGGAACTGGACAAGCCCGTTATCGCGGCCGTGAACGGCGTGGCCGCCGGCGCGGGAGCCAACATCGCACTGGCCTGCGACCTCGTGGTAGCCCGGGAGTCGGCGTCTTTCATCCAGGCTTTCAGCAAGATCGGCCTGGTGCCCGACAGCGGGGGCACGTACTTCCTACCGCGCCTCGTGGGGATGCAGCGGGCCAGCGCCCTCATGCTCACCGGCGACAAGGTGAGCGCCGCCGAGGCCGTGCAAATGGGCATGATTTACAAGGCTTTCGCCGATGAAAGCTTCGACCAGGAAGTTGCCAAGCTGGCCCACAAAATGGCCAATCTGCCCACCAAGGGCCTGGCCTACACCAAGCAGCTGCTCAACGACACCTTCACCCACGACCTCACCCAGCAGCTCCGCGCCGAGGGCGACTACCAGCTCCGCGCCGGCCAAACCGCCGACTACCGCGAGGGCGTCACCGCCTTCCTCGAAAAGCGCCAACCCACTTTCACCGGGCGGTGAGATGGTGAAATAGTGAGGTGGTGAGGTGGTGAGTTGGCGAGTAGTAGCGCGTCCACAAACTCACTAGCTCACCATTTCACCACTCACCACCTCACCATTTCACTATCTCACCATTTCACCTGAATGATTATCGGTATCATCGGCAGCGGCGCAATGGGCGCGGGCATCGCGCAAGTGGTGGCGGCTGCCGGCCACGAAGTGCGCCTGCTCGACCAAAGCGCGGCGGCCCTCGACAAGGCTCTGGCCAGCATCGGGGCCAATCTGCGCAAGCTGGCCGAGAAAGGCAAGCTAACTGTCGAAGCCGCCGAGGCGGCTACTGCCCGGCTGCACCCCACTACCGCGATGGCAGACTTTGCCGACTGCGGCATGGTTATCGAGGCCATCGTGGAGGATTTAGCGGTAAAGCAGCAGGTTTTCAAGCAGGTGGAAAGCATTGTGCCAGCCGACTGCATCCTGGCCAGCAATACTTCCTCGCTCGCCATTACGGCCATCGCGGCGGCTTGCCAGCGGCCCGAGCGGTTTGTTGGCATTCATTTTTTCAACCCGGCCCCGCTCATGCAGCTGGTGGAAATCATTCCGGCCGTGCAAACCCGCGCCGGGCTGGCCGAGGAAGTCCAGGCGCTGGTGGCCGGCTGGGGCAAGCGCCCGGTGCTGGCCCAGGACACGCCCGGCTTTATCGTCAACCGCGTGGCGCGGCCGTTTTACGGCGAGGCCATCCGAATTCTAGAGGAAGGTATCGCCGACGTCGCCACCATCGACTGGGCACTGACCGAGCTCGGCGGCTTCCGCATGGGGCCGTTTGCGCTGATGGATTTCATCGGGCACGACGTCAATTACCGGGTCACCGAATCGGTATTCAACGCCTTTTTCTACGACCCGCGCTACCGGCCCTCGTTTACCCAGCGGCGGCTGTTTGAGGCGGGCTACTACGGCCGCAAGGCCGGGCGCGGCTTCTACGACTACGCCCCCGGCGCCGCCCAGCCCGCGCCCACCCGCGACCCCGAGCTGGGCCGGCGCATCCTGCACCGCGTGCTGGCCATGCTCATCAACGAAGCCGCCGAGGCCCTGTACCTGCGCGTGGCCTCGGCCGCCGACCTGGAGCTGGCCATGACCACTGGCGTCAACTACCCCAAGGGCCTGCTGGCCTGGGCCGACGAGTTGGGGCCGGCCACCGTGCTGGCCACCCTCGACGGCCTCTACCACGACTACCACGAAGACCGCTACCGCGCCAGCGTGCTGCTGCGCCGGCGGGCCGAGTCCAACCAACATTTTCTTGCTCAATGAGTTCGCTCACCAATGCCCCCGACCAGGCCAGCCAGGCCGTGCAAAACTGGCTCAATAAGCGCGACCCGTTCAGCGCGTGGCTGGGGGTGATCATCGAAGAAATCCGGCCTGGCTACTGCCGCCTGCGCCTGCCGGTGCGGCCCGAAATGCTCAACGGCTTCGGGATGCTGCACGGCGGCGTCACGTTTGCGGCGGCCGACACGGCGTTTTCCATCGCCTGCAACACCCACGGCCGCCAGAGCGTGGGGCTGTCGGTCACCATCGACTACCTGGAGCCCGGCCAGCCCGGCGACGTCATCACGGTCGAAGCCACCGAGGAAAGCCTCAAGCACCGCGTGGGCGTCTACCAGGTCGGCATCCGCAACCAAAACGGCCTGCGGCTGGCCATCTTCAAAGGCACCGCCTACCGCACCAGTATTGAGAACTCTTAATTTTAGCTGTTAGCCCTTAGCTATTAGCTGTCAGCTTTTTGCTGTACTAAGGCTAATAGCTAGCAGCTAATAGCTAACAGCTAACAAATGAATCAAGCCTATATCATCGACGGCGTACGCACGCCCATCGCCAACTTTGGCGGCTCGCTGGCCACCGTGCGCCCCGACGACCTCGCCGCCCACGTCATCGGCGAGCTGCTGAAGCGTCAGCCCGGCGCCGACCCCGCCGCCGTGGCCGACGTTATGCTGGGCTGCGCCAACCAGGCCGGCGAAGACAACCGCAACGTGGCCCGCATGGCCGCCCTGCTGGCCGGCCTCCCCTACTCCGTACCCGGCGAAACCATCAACCGGCTTTGCGCCAGCGGTTTGTCGGCGGGCGTGGCGGCGGCCCGCGCCATTCAGAGCGGCGACGGTGACCTGTTCGTGGCCGGCGGCGTGGAGAGCATGACCCGCGCGCCCTTCGTGCTGTCGAAGCCGTCCAAGGCCTTCGGCACCGATTCGCAGATGGCCGATTCGAGCTTCGGCTGGCGCTTCATCAACCCGAAGATGCAGGCGCAGTACGGCACCGACGCGATGGGCGAAACCGCCGAAAACCTCGCCGACCAGTACGGCATCAGCCGCGAAGACCAGGATAAATTTGCCCTGGCCTCGCAGCAGAAAGCCGCCGCCGCCCAGCGCCGCGGCCGGCTAGCCCAGGAAATCGCGCCCGTGCCCATTCCGCAGCGCAAGGGTGAGCCAGTGCTGTTTGCCGCGGACGAATTTCTCAAGCCCAACACCTCGCTCGACGGGCTGGCCCAGCTGCGCCCCGCCTTCCGCAAAACCGGCGGCACCGTCACCGCCGGCAACGCCTCGGGCCTCAATGACGGGGCCGCCGCCCTGCTGCTGGCTTCGGAAGCGGGTATCAAACAATACAACCTCACGCCCAAAGCCCGCGTCGTGAGCATGGGCGTGGCCGGCGTCGAGCCGCGCATTATGGGCATTGGGCCGGTACCGGCCAGCCAGCTGGCCCTCAAAAAGGCCGGCCTCACGCTGAACGATATCGACCTCATCGAACTCAACGAAGCCTTCGCCGCCCAGGCGCTGGCCTGCACCCGCGCCCTCGGCCTGGCCGACGACGACCCGCGCCTCAACCCCAACGGCGGGGCCATCGCGCTGGGCCACCCGCTGGGCATGAGCGGGGCCCGCCTGCTCAATACCGCCGCCCTGGAGCTGCACGCCCAGTACAAGCGCTACGCGCTGATAACCATGTGCATCGGCGTGGGCCAGGGCTACGCGGTGATTATCGAGCGGGTATAAGTTTTTAGCTGTTAGCCATTAGCTGCTAGCTATTAGCTCTCGCCGCTCTGCTTATTATTCTATTCCCACCCCACCCCTAAAAAGCTAACGGCTAGCCACTAGTAGCTAATAGCTCAACGTATGCTCACCCTCGAAAACTACACCCTCGGCCGCTGGACGCCCGGCGCCGCCGCCCCCCACGAACTCCGCGATGCCAGTACCGGCGAGATTATCGCCCTGGCCAACACCGAAGGCTTTGACTTTGAGCAGATTCTCGCCTACGGCCGCCGCGTGGGCAACCCCGCCCTGCGCCGGATGACCTTCCACGAGCGCGGGCGCATGCTCAAGGCGCTGGCCTTTCACCTGCAGGAGAAAAAGGAACTTTTCTACGAGCTGAGCTACCGCTCGGGGGCCACGCGGGCCGATTCGTGGATTGACATCGAAGGTGGTATCGGCAACCTGTTTGCCAATGCCTCGCTGCGGCGCAAGTTTCCCGACAAGCCGTTTTACGTGGAGGGCGAGCCGGTGGGGCTGAGCAAAGGCGGCACCTTCATGGCCCAGCACCTGCTGGTGCCCCGCGAGGGCGTAGCCGTGCACATCAACGCCTACAACTTCCCCATCTGGGGCATGCTGGAGAAAATCGCGGTGAACCTGCTGGCCGGCATGCCCGCCGTGGTAAAGCCCGCCGTGCCCAGCGCCTACCTCACCGAGGCCGTGGTACGCGAAATCATCGCCAGCGGCATTTTGCCCGAAGGGGCCTTGCAGCTCGTGGTCGGCTCGGGCCAGGGTATTCTCGACCACGTGACGTACCAGGACGTCGTCACCTTCACCGGCTCGGCCGCTACCGGGGCCAAGCTGCGGGCGCACCCGCGCATTATCAGCGAGGCGGTGCCCTTCACGCTGGAGGCCGACTCGCTCAACGCGGCCGTGCTCGGCCCCGACGCCCACCCCGGCACGCCGGAATTCGACCTCTTCATCAAGGAAGTACGCAAGGAAATGACGGCCAAGTGCGGGCAGAAGTGCACGGCCATCCGCCGCGCCATCGTACCCGCCGAGCTACTCGAAGATGTACAGATTGCCCTGGGCAAAGCCCTGGCCCAGACCACCATCGGCCACCCGCTGGCCGAGGGCGTGCGCATGGGGGCGCTGGCCGGCCGCGAGCAGGCCGAGCGCCTGCGCCAGCAGGTGCGCCAGCTCGCCCAGCACACGCCCATCGTGTACGGCGACCTCGAAAACGTCGACATTCTAGGTAAGGAGCGCGGGGCCGACGCGGCCAAGGGTGCGTTTATCTCGCCCATCGTGCTGCGCAACGACCGCCCGTTTGAGCACTTAGCCAGTCACGAGCTAGAAGCCTTCGGCCCGGTGGTTACGCTCATGCCCTACCACAACCTGGGCGAAGCCACCCGGCTGGCCAATCTCGGCAAGGGCTCGCTGGTGTGCTCGCTGGCCACCAACGACCCGCGCACGGCCCAGGAGTTTGTGCTGGGCGCGGCCACCCACCACGGCCGCATCCTGGTGCTGAACGGCGAAATGGCCAAGGAAAGCACCGGCCACGGCTCGCCGCTGCCCATGCTCGTGCACGGCGGTCCCGGCCGGGCCGGCGGCGGGCAGGAAATGGGCGGCATCCGGGGCGTGGAGCACTTCATGCAGCGGGTGGCCCTGCAAGGCTCGCCGAGCATGCTCACCGCCATTACTGAAGTGTACCAGACGGGGGCCAAGACGGTGGAGTACGACAAGCATCCCTTCCAGCGCTACTTCGAGGAACTGGAAATCGGCGAAACGTACACCACCCACCGCCACACTGTAACGGAGGCCGACATCAGCGCCTTCGCCGCCGTTTCGGGCGATAATTTTTACGCCCACGTCGATGCTACCTCGCTGGAAGGCACGCTGTTCACGGGCCGCGTGGCCCACGGCTACTATATTCTGAGCAAGGCGGCGGGTATGTTTGTTGATCCGCGCAAAGGCCCGGTGCTGCTCAACTACGGCCTCGACGAGTGCCGCTTCACCAAGCCCGTGTATCCCGGCACCACCATCGGCGTGACGCTCACGGTGAAAGAGAAAATCGGCCAGGAAAAGCGCGATGAGAACGACGTCGCCAAAGGCATCGTGCGCTGGCTCGTGACGGTGAAGGACGAAACCAACGAGACCGTCGCCGTCGCGACCATTCTGACGATGGTGAAGAAGAAAAATCAGGCGTAAATAATCCTTCTCTCCGTCTGTCATGCTGAGCCTGCGAAGCATCTTATCACGCTCAAACGAGCTGCTCTAACTTAGCAAGATGCTTCGCAAGCTCAGCATGACAGACGCTTTCAATAACCTTGCGAAACCTCGCTACACCTAGCGAAACCTTGCGCTATGAGCAACCTCACCGCCGGCCACGTCACCGCCGCCACCGATGCCACCGGCATCACTACTATCACGTTTTTCCACCCGGCGCACAACTCCCTCCCCAGCGCCATCCTACAGCAGCTAGCCCAGACCATCACTGAAAAAGGCCAGGACGCCGCTACGAAAGTCATCATCCTGCAAAGCGAGGGCGAGCGCACGTTCTGCGCCGGGGCCAGCTTCGACGAGCTGCGCGCCGTGGCCGACGCGGCGCAGGGCTTGGCCTTCTTCTCGGGCTTCGCGCACGTTATCAACGCCTGCCGCACCTGCCCCAAGCTCATTATCGGGCGGGTGCAGGGCAAGGCCGTGGGCGGCGGCGTGGGGCTGGCCGCCGCTACCGACTACTGCCTGGCCACCACCCACGCCGCCGTGAAGCTGAGCGAGCTGGCCGTGGGTATCGGCCCCTTCGTAGTCGGCCCGGCCGTGGAGCGCAAAATCGGCACCTCCGCCTTCGGCCAGCTGGCCATCGATGCCACCCAGTTTCGCCCGGCCGAATGGGCCGCCGCCCGCGGCCTCTACGCCGAAGTACTCCCCGACCTGGCCAGCCTCGACGCGGCCGTGCAGGCCCTGGCCCAGCGCCTGGCGGCCTCCTCGCCCGAGGCCATGCGCGAGCTCAAGCAAGTGCTCTGGGCCGGCACCGACCACTGGGATGCGCTGCTCGTGGAGCGCGCCGCCATCAGCGGCCGGCTGGTACTATCGGAGTTCACGCGGGCGGCCATCGGCTAGCCTGGCTACCTCTTGGGAAAGAGTTTACTCAACTCAATCTACTTGAAAATAATACTTCTATAACGTCCGTCATGCTGAGCCTGCGAAGCATCTTATCACGGTTGAACGCCACCGCTCTGCCCTAATAAGATGCTTCGCAGGCTCAGCATGACGGACGTTAAGATTGACAGACTTTAACCGGATTCACCAAAAAGGCAAAAGGCCGGCCTCTCACGAAGAGAAGCCGGCCTTTTTCGCTAGTGTTTTACCCTAGTTTTCTACTCCGGGTAGATAGTCTGCACAGCCTTGATGTCGCCGGCCGTGAAGCCTTCCCACGGCAGCACCGTCGCGTTCATCACCGACTTCGAATCGGTAGTCGGCGTGCCGCTGATGAAGACGCCCTGCGTCTGGTTGGTGTGCGTGAGACCATGGATGTGGCCCATCTCGTGGGTCATCGTGAATTCCTTGAGGCTTGCGCTCAAGCCGTTATACTTCGTATTGATGGTGACCGTGTTGCCGGGGCGGCCGTTGGAATACGGCAGGTAGGCCCGGGCAATCCAGTTTTCGTCGGCGTAGCCCAGGTTCACCACCACGTCGGCCGCGCTGCTGCTGGTTACCTCGCGCAAAAACAGCTTGGTGCCGTTCACGGCATTCCAGTTGGTGATGCTGGCCCGGGTGGCCGTTTTCCAGTCGGCCGGCACGTCGGCCTGAATGAAGTAGTCGATATTGGTAACGTAAGTGTTCGACACCAAGTAGTTCCAGCGCCACTGCTCGCCCTGCGTGGTGCGGCCCTTGCTGGCGGCCAGGCGCTCCTGGGCATCGGCGGCGGTAATCAGCACGTCGCCGTCGAGCACGAAGGTCTTTTTCGCCTCGTCGTACACGATGCTCCCCGACTCTACGCCGGTCGAGGTTGACAAAAAGGTAGTCAGCTCCGCCACCGGCACGGCCGCCGTGGCAGTAGAGGGGGCAATCTCTTCCTTGTTTTTCGATTCGCACGCAAACATCAGTGCTGCGCCACAGAGGCAGCCTACGGCCTTCTGCACGCCTACTCCTTGCCGGCTCCAAATAAACTTCATCATACGGGGTGGAAAAAGATGAAAACCTGGTGAATTGTCAGCCCATAAGCTCAGCCGTACCTCGTTAGGTTCCATCACTCGCGAGATGGTAGCTCGGCAAGGCCCTTGGAGCGGCTTTTTCAACTACTCTTTCCCCCTATACAAATCGCGTATTTCTTAAATTTATTTTATTGACTTACAATACACTATACAAAAACCACTACTAAGCCGTTAGCTACTGGCCGCTGGCGCGAGTTTAGGCAGAGCCGTAACTCGCCGCCGATCAGTGGATGGAGTTTCCAAACTCCACTGCCGCAACGCGGCAGGCTACGCTTGATAGGCTGGCATTGGCAAAGCAGCCATCAAATACCGCGTTGCGGCAGATGAGGTGCAACCTCATCCTCATGAGTAAGCACGAGTTACGCTACGCTAAACTCGCGCTAGTGAGAACGTAGCCGGGAAGCATGGCAGCGGTAACAGGTGAGCTACTTCTTAGAAAAAGGAATTTCCCTAGCCTGCACTACCAATGTATCGCCAACGACCAACTGGCTGATAACAGCCGTATTGAACGTATTCTGCACCCCACTGTACGCCCAGTAAGAGCTTCCATAAGAGCTGGATGACTGAATCAGCCAGCTTAGCTGAGGCAGGAAGAGCTTGCCATCGTGCCGCGTGATAACCCGAATAGGACGCACCCGGCAAGACTGCGTGTAAGTACCACTGACGAAAGGCACGCGATAGCAACGCTGGCCCGGCTGTTCGGCTTGCATCAGGGCGGATAGCTGCTCGGCGCGATTCTGGGGCTCATTCCGCAGCATATTGACGGAATCTATAGATGCCAGCACCAACCGTTGTGGCGACTGCGAGGTTATTTCGGTCAAAATGCTGTCGGTGCTCGTGGCACTCTTCGCTAGCAGAGTGACCCGGTTATTACCCCGAAAGGCCAGCGTGAGTGAATTCGTGGTTGAAATCGGCACATCAACCCGCGAAAAGTAGCTGGCCAGGTTTTGCCGCCGGGCTAGGAATTTATCGACCAGAGCCCGGTTGTCGACTTGTCCGGCACTGGTATACATCTTAATATCGGTGCCGCTGATGACGGGCTCGGACTGAAAGCTGCCGGCTAGCGCCAGTTGCGTTTCTTTGTCTTTGCCACAGCTGGCTAAAAAAATACTACCAAACAGCAGTAAGTAAAAACGTTGGTTAATGAGTCTCTCCATGCACTAGATTCACCTCCTTAGTGAGTTACGCAAAGATGCGACAGGACCAAGAAATCCATTCGGGTGAAGTTGCCAATTACAGCGCCGTATCCAGCACCTCGTCCCCGTCGTCCGCCATGGTCTTAGCCAGCTTCTCGATGTTGAGACTCCGCGCCGAGGCGTCGAAAATCTCGCGGTAGGTACCGCGCCGCTCGTAGAGCTGGGCGTGGGTGCCGCTTTCCACCATCTCGCCTTTTTTCATCACGTAAATGCAGTCGGAGTCCACAATCTGGGCGAGGCTGTGGGAGATGATAACCACCGTGCGCCCCTGCTTGATGGCGTCGAGGCTGTTTTTAATTTGCTCGGTGGCGATGGCGTCGAGGCTGGCGGTGGGCTCGTCGAGAAAGATGATGGGCGGGTTTTTGAGGAAGAGCCGGGCAATGGCGATGCGCTGCTGCTGGCCGCCCGAAAGCTGCTGGGCATCGCTGAGGTAGCCCTTGGGCAGGTCCAGAATCTGGTCGTGGAGGTAGGCCTGGCGGGCGGCGGCTTCGATTTCGGCCTGGGTCGCGGCGAAGTTGCCGTAACGGATATTCTCCTCGATAGTACCCTTGAAGATGTGGTTTTTCTGGAGCACCAGGCCGATTTGCTGACGCAGGGCGGGCGTGTCGTACTCGCTGAGCGGCTGGCCGTCGAGAAACACGCCGCCGTTATCGGGGCGGTAAAACTCGCAGAGCAGGTTGATAATCGTGCTCTTACCCGCCCCGCTGAGGCCCACGAGCGCGGTGGTTTTACCGGCCTCGATGGTCAGGCTCACGTCGTGCAGGGCGGCCGTGCCGCTGGGGTACGTAAAGTTGACGTGCCGCAGCTCGAAGCGACCGCGCAGGTGGGCGGGGCGCAGCGGGCCGGGGCGCTCGGTGCGCTCGTCGGCGTCGAGGATGCCAAAAAATCCCTCGGCGTAGGTCAGGGCCTCGTTCATCTCGTCGTAGATGCGGTGCAGCTGGCGGATGGGTGCCGACACGTTGTTGAAGAGCAGCACGTGAAACATAATGGCCCCGATGCTCATCTGGCCCGCCAGCACGAGGTAGGCGGTGAGCACGATGATGGCCACCACCCCGATTTGCTCGAAAAACGACTTGAGGCCATCGTAGCGGAAGTTGGTTTTGCGGGTGGCGAGCTGGGCCGCCTCCAGCTTGTCTTGCACGGCGAGCTGTTTATCGCCCTCGTAGGCTTCGCGCACGAAGCTCTTTATCACCACAATGCTGTCGATGATGCTGATGAGGCCGTGGTTTTTCTCCTCGCGCAGGGCGCGCAGGTTGCGGCGGGTGCCGTTGAGGCGATCGGCCTGCCGGTAGCTCAGCCAGAAGTACACGGGCAGAATGGACGTTGCCACCAGGCCCACCCATTTATTGGCCAGGAACATGACCACCAGCGCCACAATGGCATTGGCAAAGAGCGGCAGGATGTCGATGAAGAAGTTTTGCACCAGCTTCATCAGGCTCTCCACGCCCCGGTCGATGCGGGTCTGGAGCTTGCCGGTTTGGTTGCCGCTGTCGGTAAAAAAGCCCAGCTCGTAGCCCAGAATCTTCGTCACCGCCGCCTCGGCCAGCGCCCCCGACACGCTGATGCGGATTTTCTCGCCGTAGTACTTCTGGCCGAAGGTGATGGCGGTGTTCAATAATTCTTTACCCAGCAGTAAGGCACTTACCCACAGCAGCATTTGCCAGCCCTGGGCCAGCCCCAGGCCTTTCGTTAAGAGCCCCTGCACGGTATCGACGGTGTAGCGCAGCACGAAGGGATTAACCTGCGCGGCCAGTGAGCCTACCAGCGTGAGCAACAGCGTGCTGACCACAAGGCGGCGGTAGGGCCGCACGAAGGGCAGCAGGCGTTGAATAATTTGCCAGAGGCTCATCGGCAGCAGGTTAAAAGGAGAAAATAGAGCTCAAGTAGACGCGGTGGGCAGGGCGCAGGTTGTTGCCCGGCGGCTAGCCCCGACCCTAGCAACTGGCCGAAACGCTTTTCCGTAAGTCGGGGCATGAAAAAATTACTCCTCAGTGCTGCGGTGGCCTTGCTGGCCGCCGCCGCCGCGCCCACGGCGCACGCCCAGGGTATCCGCTTCGGGGTAAAGGCCGGGGCCAACCTCTCCAACCTGGCCGGCGACCTCGTCAACCAAGACCAATACAAAAACCGCTGGGGTTTCCAGGGCGGGGTAATGGTCAACTTTGGCCTCGGGGACATCGTCTCCATTCAGCCCGAGGTTTTGTATTCGCAGAAAGGCTTTAAGTACGCTGATCAGCAATTTACCCTGCTGGGCAGCACGTACCGCAACACCGGCAACGTACGCTACGATTACCTCGACGTACCCGTGCTGGTGCGCGTACGCGCCGCTGGCATCTTCTTCGAGCTCGGCCCGCAGTACAGCTACCTGATGAACGTGTCGGCCAACCGTACCCAGACGATAAACGGCACCGTGGTGAGCAGCGCCAGCAGCAGCACCTCCAACCTCGACAACGTCCGCCGTAACGAGCTGGGCTACGTAGGCGGCCTCGGCTACGAGGCCAGCAACGGCGTAATGCTGGGCGTTCGCTACAGCGGTGCTTTCACCGATTTTGCCAAAGACGGCTACAGCAACAACGACTTCCGCAACGCCCGCAATTCGACCTTTCAAGCCTACGTCGGCGTACTGCTCGGCGGCAAATAAGCACTGACTATTATTTCAAGAAAAAAGCCGCTGCGCCGCTGGGCCGGCGGCTTTTTTTTATACCCTCAAGCCCCTTGCCATTTTAAGGCTAATATCCTTGCAGTCAACGACCGGCACTCGGCGACCACGTACTGTGTACTACCCTGGCTACGTTTTAAACTAATCGCTGCGCCGGAGTGGCTATACTATTTCGGCGGGGCCGGCAGTTTGGGGACAGCAGCAAGGTGCTGCTCGTGGGGCCTCGGCTGCCACGCCTGCCCATTCATTTTCTGTAAAAAGATATGTTGCGTACCGCTCTCCTGCTGAGTCTCCTGGCCCTACTGGCCGCTGGCCCAACCTCGGCCCGCGCCACCCACACTAGCTGGCCCTTCTGGCTGTCGAAGCCTGAGCGCCACGGCAGCCGCAAGCTCCCCGGCGACTACACGCACCACTACGGTACCTACCGCCACCATAGCCGCAACGACAGCAGCGGACTTTTCAGCTTCCTGCGCCCCAGCCGCCGCTCGACGCTGGCACGCCGCAAGAGCCGCGCCCACGCCAATAAGGCCCGGCGGCACCGTACCTCGGGCATTTTTAAGTAGGGCTGACTTCCTAAACAGCTTCACAGACTGTAACCCCAAAAGCCCGGCGCGCTAGATTAAGCGCGTCGGGCTTTTAGGTTAGCTACTTGGCAATAAGCTCGCCGTCAACTTATTCGTCGGCCTTGGCCTTAATTTTCACCTTGCCTTCCTTGGCTTTCACCTTGCCGTCCTGGGGCGCGGCCATGTCGCGCATGTGCTCGCGGCGGTTGGCCTGCAAGGTGGTGTACTTCGTGTATTGGTCGGGGGTGAGCACGGCCTTGAGCTGGTCGTCGTACTTGGTGCGGCCGGCCAGCATTTGCTCGCGCAGCTGCTGACGGTCGGCAGTACCGGCTTGCAGCTGGCCGCGCATGGCCTGCATTTCCTGGCCGCGGGCCAGCATGATTTGCTGGACTTTGGCCGACTGGTCGGCGCTCAGGCCGAGCTGCCGGGTGAGGCCTTCGGTTTGGCGGGCGGCCATTTCTTCGGGCGTGCGCTGAGGGCGGCCACCCGGGCCGGGGTCCGTCTGGGCCGAAGCGGCAGTAGCGGAGAGGACGAGGGCCAGCAGCGGCAGCAGGAGCTTTTTCATAAAGAGGAAAATGATTAGAGGGGAATTTTAACTAAGAAGAAGGCTGGTAAGCCTGGCTACCAACGCCCGGGGCGGGCGCTGGTAGTTGCGGTAGTCGCTTAGAGGCTGGTCGGGGGCGAAGGTTTAGCGGCGGTACTGGGCTTCCCAGCGGGCGCGCTCCTGGGGCGTTACGCGGTGGTTTTGGGCGTAGCCGTAGTTGTGGGCGCGTTCCCAGTCACGGCGCTCTTCGAGGGTCACTTTGTGGTCGCGGTCGAAGCCGTAGTTTTTGCTGCGGTCGAATTTGTCGTCGCGGCGGTCGTTGCGGTGCTGCGCCTCCCAGCGGGCACGCTCCTGGGGCGTCACGCGGTGATTGCGGTCGTAGCCGTAGTTGAAGTCGCGGTCGCCGGGGCGAGCCTGCTCATAGCGGCTGCCGGGGCCGGGGAGGGTGGCGGCGAAAGCACCGGTGCTGGTAAACAGGCTGGCGGTAGCGAGGGCGGCAAACAGGAAAGATTTCATGGCGAGGGGAAAAGAAAAAAGCTGGAGGAAAGGAGAGGAAAATCGCCCCCGCCGGCGGCCTAGGCACCGGCGGCGGGGTGCTTAACCCTTTGCAAATGCGTGGCCGAAAAAGCGGCCCAGCGGCCAGGAAGCGGCTTTTCGGGCCAATGTCCCGACTAACGCCCCAATTGTGCCGATGGAAAACCCTGCGTTATTTTAGGCCTTCGTCCCCTTCGTCTTTCCGGCTACTCCATGCGTTGCCTACCCCTTGCCTGCTTGCTACTGGCCGCCTGCACTCACGAGCCTCCCGCCAGGGAGTCGCCCCAAGCCAAGCGTAGCTCTTTCCCTACCAAACCCGCAGCCATGCAAGCGGCACTAGCGGTACCCAAACAATTTTTGCATTGGTATGCCTCCCAGATGACTCATCTTAACACGCTTTACTATGAGATACCGGCCGGTAGCTTCAAAGCCGCCAATGGTTTAGATTACTATGATGTAAACTTTAAGGCAGCCACCAGTTACTTAGCAGCCCTGGCCAAGAGCGGGCTGCTGTCGCCGGCTTACGGAGCAGCACAACGGCTTTACTACCGGCAGCAGCAAGACTCTCTGCATGCTCATCCGGCTAACGATGGACCACCACAAGGCTTTGAGTACGATCGCATCATCTACTCGCAGGATCCGGAAGACTTAACCGATTTACTGAAGATGCAGCCACGCATATTGCGCTATTCGGCTGATTCAGCCCGCGTCTGCTTAGGTGATGCTTCCAACATTACCACTAGCGATGCATCGGCTACTAGTGCGCTCGTATTTCAGCTTTCGCGCCACGGGTCGCAATGGTTGATTGACGATATTACCCGCGTTACCAAACCCCAATAACCTGATTCTCCGCTACCAACTTTATTGAAACGCCCCCGCCCAACCCACCGGTGCGGGGGCGTTTGGCTTCTGCCTACCTTTGCGGCACAAATACTGCTCCCCACCCCACCCTTTTTTACAAGACCCCCAGCCCCTGATTATGGCCCGAGTGGAAATGACGATGCCCAAGATGGGCGAATCCATCATGGAAGGCACCGTGCTGAAATGGCTCAAGCAAGTAGGCGACACCATTGAGCAAGACGAGTCGGTACTGGAAGTGGCTACCGATAAAGTAGATACTGAAGTGCCCGCCCTGTACGCTGGCACGCTGGCCGAGATTCTGGTGCAGGAAGGCCAGGTTGTGGCCGTGGGTGCCCCCATCGCCCGCATCGAGACCGATGCCGCCGCGGCCCCCGCTCCTACCGAAAGCGACAACACCGACGACCTGGAGGAAGCCAGCGCCAACCCATCGGTAGAAGAGGATGTGCGCCCCCTGCCCGAGGCCCCGGCCGGCGACGAAAGCGTACCCTACCTGCCCGGCCCTAATAACCCCGTGCCCGCCGCCCCCAGCCACCCCGTGCAGGAAGGCCGCTTCTACTCGCCGCTGGTGCTCAGCATCGCCCGCGAGGAAGGTATCAGCATGAGCGAATTGGAGCGCCTGCCCGGCACCGGCCAAGATGGCCGCGTCACTAAAAAAGACGTGCTCGACCACGTCGCGGCCGGTAAGCCCTCGCTCCTGCCCGCGGCTCCGGCCGCGCCCGCGCCGGCCGAGGCAGCACCTGCCCCGGCCGCCAAACCCGCCCCGGCACCAGCCCAGCCGACGGCGCCCGCCCCGGCCCCGAAGGCCGCGCCGACACCCGCCGCGCCCAGCGCCAACGGCCAGCCGGCCAGCAAGCCCGCGCCCTCGGTGTCGGGCGGCCAGGAGCTGATTGAGATGGACCGCATGCGCAAGATGATTGCGCAGCGCATGGTGGATTCCAAACGCATTTCGCCGCACGTGACGAGCTTCGTAGAAGCCGACGTGACGGAACTCGTGCTCTGGCGCAACAAGCACAAGGACGCCTACAAAAAGCGCACGGGCGAGAACCTGACTTTTACGCCCATTTTCGTGTGGGCCGTGGCCCGCGCCATCCAGGATTTCCCGCTGATCAACGTGTCGATTGACGGCGACTACATCATCAAAAAGCGCGACATCAACATCGGTGTGGCGGTGGCGCTGCCCAGCGGTAACCTCATCGTACCGGTCATTCACAACGCCGACCAGCTCAACCTCAACGGCCTGACCAAGAAGGTGAACGACCTGGCCAGCCGTGCCCGCATCAATAAGCTCACGCCCGCCGACCTCGAAGGCGGCACTTACACGCTGAGCAACGTGGGCTCGTTTGGCAACGTGATGGGTACGCCCATCATTATGCAGCCGCAGGTGGCCATCATGGCGGTGGGCGCCATCAAGAAAAAGCCCGCCGTAATCGAAACGCCGCAGGGCGACCTGATTGGCGTGCGCCACTTCATGTTCTTGAGCCACAGCTACGATCACCGCGTAGTCGATGGCTCGCTCGGCGGCATGTTCGTGCGCAAGGTAGCCGATTACCTGGAGCAATTCGATCCGAATACGGCCATTTAATTTCCCTGCTGAACGCCCGTTAAAAACGTCTGTCCTGCTGCGCTGGCGCAGCAGGACAGACGTTTTTAGTGACCTGTAGGGTAAGCTTTAGCTTGCCTTACGCCGGGCGAGCTTACACCCACCAGACGCCGGGCAAGCTAAAGCTTACCCTACACAACTTTTATGAAAAATATACTTTTTATTGGTGCGCTGGCCATTTCCATTGGCCTGATTATCTTTCTCTACCAGCGCCTCATCACCACCGAGGCCGCGCTGCGGGTGGCCGAGCAGCACTTTACCGACTGCCAGCAGGTGACGTTTCAGCTGCAAAACGAGCTGAGCACCGACAAAAAAGGCGCGGCGGCCACTACGACCACCGCGCCTTCGGCACGCTAAGCGCATTGCCAGCCATTCACAAGGAACGGCTGACAATCACTTTGTTATATCGTCTTCTGCCCCAGCAGCATAAACAGGAACGCGTACTGCCGGGCAATGTCGTGCAGCGCCTTGAAGCGGCCCGAGGCCCCGCCGTGGCCGGCATCCATATCGGTGTGCAGCAGTAGCAGGTTGTTGTCGTTTTTGGTGGCGCGCAGCTGGGCTACCCACTTGGCGGGCTCAAAATATTGCACTTGCGAATCGTGCAGGCCGGTGAGCACGAGCATGTTGGGGTACTTCTGGTCGCGCACGTTGTCGTAGGGCGAATACGACAGAATGTAGTCGTAGTACTGCTTGTCGGCGGGGTTGCCCCACTGGTCGTATTCACCGGTAGTGAGCGGAATGCTGGCGTCGGACATGGTCGTGAGCACGTCGACGAAGGGCACGGAGGCAATTACGCCCTTGTAGAGGTCGGGGCGCATGTTGACTACCGCGCCCATCAGCAGGCCGCCGGCGCTGCCGCCTTGGGCGAAGAGCTTGTTGGCCGAGGTATACTTCTCGCGGATGAGGTAGAGCGAGCAGTCGATGAAGTCGTTGAACGAGTTCTTCTTGTGCAGCATCCGGCCATCCTCAAACCACTGCCGGCCCAGCTCCTGCCCGCCCCGGATGTTGCAGAGCGCGTAGGCAAAGCCGCGGTTGAGCAAGCTCAGGCGAGCCGCCGAGAAGGTGGGATCCATCGACAGGCCGTAGGAGCCGTAGGCGTATTGCAGCAGCGGCCCGTTACCGTCCTTTTTGAAGTTCTTCTTGTAGACGATGGTCATCGGAATCTCCTTGCCATCGCGCGAGGGCACAAACACGCGCTCGGTTACGTAGTCCGTCTTCACAAAGCCCCCCAGCACCGGCTGCTCCTTGAGCAGGGTCAGCTTTTGGGTAGCCATGTTGTAGTCGTACGTCGTAGTGGGCGTGGTAAACGAGGTGTACGTCATACGCAGCACCGGGGTATCGTACTCAGGATTAACCCCGATGTAGGTAGTGTAGGCCAGCTCGCGGAACGGAATAATCTGCCCGATTTCGGTGGTCAGGTTGATAACGCGGGTTTCGCGCAGTCCTTCGTCGCGCTCGTTGAGCACGAGGTAATCCTTGAACACCTGCATCTGCTCGATGAAAACGTCTTCGCGCTGCGGCACCACGTCTTCCCACTGTCCCTTACCCGTGCTGGTGAGCGGCGTAGCCATTACCCGGAAATTGGGTGCTTCCCAGTTGGTGAGGATGTAAAACTCGCTGTTGGCATCCTGCACCTCGTAGAGGTGGTCGGGCTCCCGCTTCAGAAATACCTTGAACTCCCCGGTGGGCTTGTTGGCTTCCAGGTAGCGGTACTCCGACGAGAGCGAGCTGTGCAGCGTAATGCCGATGTAGCGGCGCGACCGGCTGCGCGAAACGGCGACGCTGAAAGTATTGTCTTTCTCCTCGTACACCAGCGCGTCGCGGCTGGGGTCGGTACCCAGCACGTGGCGGTACACCCGGTTGGCCAGCAGCGTATTGACATCCTTTTTGGTGTAGAAAACCGTCTTGTTGTCGGCGGCCCACACGGCCGAGCCGGCGGTGTTTTCGATTTTCTCGGGGTAGAGCTGCCCGGTTTTCAGATTTTTGAAGTGCAGCGTGTAGAGGCGGCGGCTCACCTCGTCGGTGCTATAAACGAGGGTCTGATTGTCGTCGCTTACATCGAAGCCCCCAATGGCAAAATACGCCTTGCCCTGGCCCATCTCGTTGCCGTTGAGCATTACCTCCTCGGGCGCGGTGACGCTGCCCTCCTTACGGCAGTAGAGCGGGTATTCGCCACCGGTTTCGTAGCGGGTATAATAGTAGTAGCCGTGGTCACGGTACGGCACCGAGGCGTCCTGCTCCTGGATGCGGCTTTTCATTTCATTGAAAAGCTTCTCCTCCAGCGGCTTGACCGGGGCCATCTGCTGGTCGTAGTAGGAATTTTCCTTTTTCAGGTAGTCGATTACCTGGGGATTGTTGCGCTCGTTGAGCCAGTAGTAATTGTCGGTGCGCGTGCCGTGGGGCGAGGTCAGCACCTTGGCCTTGATGGCCGCCGTAGGAGGAGTAAGCATGGCAGAAGAGGATGCCGCCTGCCCCCGCGCAGACAACACCGCGAGGCTGGCCAGGCAGCTGAGCCCGAGTGTAAACAGTAGCTTCATACAAACAGAATAGGGGTTAGCAACCTCAAAGAAACATAAAAAATTGGATTTGCCCGGGTTATACTTTTGGTAACTACGTAGTGAATTTACTTTATTTCATTTGATTACCAGTTAGCTATCAGCCAAAACGCCCGGCCCTACCGATGTTCATCAGTTGAGCCGGGCGCCGGGTGAAATTAGCTAGCTAGCAGGCTACAAGGCCTTAAGCGCTTGCTCGAGAGCGGTAATTTTCGCTTCGGCATCGGCCAGCTT
The DNA here is from genome assembly GCA_913776615.1 of uncultured Hymenobacter sp. Lineage (GTDB taxonomy): Bacteria > Bacteroidota > Bacteroidia > Cytophagales > Hymenobacteraceae > Hymenobacter. The sequence goes on along the minus strand of CAJYPK010000008.1, from coordinate 4,385 downwards.
TTGGCGCTCGCGCTCCAGCACGTCGGACTTGGCGTTGGCCACGAATTTTTCGTTGCCCAGCTTTTTGTTCACCGAGTCGCGGAAGCCGTTGGCGTATTCCAGCTCCTTTTCGAGGCGGGCGCGCTCGGCGGCGGCATCTACCTGCATGTCGAGCGGCACGAAAAACTCGCTGCTGCCCTGCACGAAGCTCACCGAGCTGGCCGGGCCTTCGCTCACAAACGACAAGTCGCTGAGGTTGGCCAGCTTGCGCACGAGCGCGGCGTAGGCCTCGATAGCGGCCTGGTCGTCGGTTTTCACGGCTAGCTCCAGTTGCTTGGTCGGGCCGATGTTTTTCTGGTTGCGCACGTTGCGGATTCCCGCCACGATGGCCAGGGCCTTATCCATACCCGCCAGCACCTCGGCACTACCGGCGGGCGCGGTCACCTTGGGCCAGTGGGCCACGCACACGTAGTCGCGCTCGCCGCGCTCGGCCAGCTCGTGCCACAGCTCTTCGGTGATGAAGGGCATGAAGGGGTGCAGCAGCTTGAGCAGCGTTTCGAGGAAGCTCACGGTGGCGCGCAGCGTTTCGGCATCGACGGGGTGCTGGTAGGCCGGCTTCACCATTTCGAGGTATTGCCCGCAGAAGTCGTCCCACACGAGCTTGTACACCGTCAGCAGCGCGTCGCTCATCCGAAACTTCTCGAAGTGCTCGTCGAGCACCGCCACGGTTTCGGCCAGTCTGGCCTCGAACCACTGCACAGCCTGCGCGTTGGCGAAGGGCAGCGTGTTGTCTACCTCCCAGCCTTTTACGAGGCGGAAGGCGTTCCAGAGCTTGTTGTTGAAGTTACGCCCCTGGTCGATCAGCTTCTGGTCGTAGAACAAGTCGTTGCCGGCCGGCGACGAAAACAGCATCCCCGTGCGCACGGCGTCGGCCCCGAAGTCGCGGATGAGGTCGAGCGGGTCGGGCGAGTTGCCGAGCTGCTTGCTCATCTTGCGGCCCTGCGCGTCGCGCACAATGCCCGTCAGGTATACGTTCTTGAACGGCACCTCCTTGCGGTATTCCAGACCGGCCATGATCATGCGGGCCACCCAGAAAAACAGGATTTCGGGGGCCGTTACGAGGTCGTTGGTCGGGTAGAAATAATTGATGTCGGCATTGTCGGGGTCGTCGAAGCCGTCGAATACCGAGATGGGCCACAACCACGACGAAAACCAGGTATCGAGCACGTCCTCGTCCTGGCGCAGGTCGCTGGCCTGCAAGTCGTGATTGCCGCTTTGGGTGCGGGCCTGTTGCACGGCTTCCTCCTCGTTCAGCGCTACCACAAACGAGCCGTCGGGCAGGTAGTAGGCCGGGATGCGCTGGCCCCACCACAGCTGGCGCGAGATGCACCAGTCGCGCACGTTTTCCATCCACACCCGGTACATGTTCTTGAACTTAGGCGGGTGCAGCTTGATGGTGTCGTTTTCCACGACTTCCAGCGCGGGCTTGGCCAGGTGCTCCATTTTCAGAAACCACTGCAAGCTCAGCTTGGGCTCGATAACGGCCCCGGTACGCTCCGAGGTCTGCACGATGCTGGCGTACTCCTCGATTTTATCGAGCAGGTCGGCTTCCTGCAAGTCCTTCACGATGTTGCGGCGGGCCGCAAACCGGTCCTGGCCCACGTACAGCTCTGCCTTCTCGTTCAGCGTGCCGTTATCGTTCAGAATGTCAATAACCGGCAGATTATGCTTCAGGCCCAGCTCGTAGTCGTTGAGGTCGTGGGCGGGCGTCACTTTCAGCGCGCCCGTGCCGAAGTCCACCGTCACGTACTCGTCCTGGATAACCGGGATTTCGCGCCCCAGCAGCGGGATACGCACCCGCTGCCCGGCCAAATCCCGGTAGCGCGGGTCGGTGGGGTTTACAGCCACGGCCACGTCGGCCATGATGGTTTCGGGACGCGAGGTAGCCACCGTGAGGAAGCGGCCCGGCTGGCCCACCACTTCGTAGCGCAAGTGGTACATCTTGGCCTGGGTGTCCTTCGGAATCACTTCCTCGTCCGAGATGGCGGTGCCCCCCAGCGGGTCCCAGTTGACCATGCGCACACCCCGATAAATCAAGCCTTTACGGTACAAATCCACGAATACGCGCAGCACGGCCTCGGTCAGCTTGGGCTCCATCGTGAAGCGCGTGCGGCTCCAGTCGCAGCTGGCCCCGAGCTGCTTGAGCTGCTCCAGGATGATGCCGCCGTATTTCTCCTTCCAGGCCCAGGCGTGGGTCAGGAAATCCTCGCGGCTCAGGTCTTTCTTGTTGATACCCTGCTCCTTGAGCATGGCCACTACCTTGGCCTCGGTAGCGATGCTGGCGTGGTCGGTGCCGGGCACCCAGCAGGCTTCCTTGCCCTGCATCCGGGCGCGGCGCACCAGCACGTCCTGAATGGTATTATTGAGCATGTGGCCCATGTGCAGCACGCCCGTCACGTTGGGCGGCGGAATCACCACGGTGTAGGGCTGCTTGCGGGGATTAGGCTTGGCTTGAAAAAAGCCCTGCTCCTGCCAGCGCTGATACCACTTGGCTTCAACGTCGGCGGGCGAGTAGGTTTTAGCAATCACAGATTTAACGGATTTAACGGATTTCGCGGATACGCCTGCTGCGCAGACTGACTGGGTAGCAGCGCGGCTGGCGAAATCGAATTGGGTAGTCTTGGGCAAAAATACGGCAAACCGGTAAGGTGCCGCTTTTACTTTTTTGCAGTACCGCCGGCGCGCTTAGGGCAGTGTAACGCTCGCCGGCTTATGATACGAGGCGGGGGCTGCGCCTCCGCTGCCGCGCTAGCGGGAAGTCGGCATTGCCAGGCCCCGGGCTACCAGGACAATAGTGGGTTATCGTATAATGCGGCACAACCTCATCGCGCTTAGTTAGCACGGGTTACGGCTTCGCCTCAGCTCGCGCCAGTTGACTCCCCTTCTCTGCTAAACTAAAGGCCGCACCTTGCGGCACGGCCTTGAGCTGGGGTTGAGAACCGGTTATAATCGGTGCCTGGCACCGCGCGCGATTAGTAGCGCAACAGCTTTTGGGTGCTCCCGCCCGACTGGACGAAGTACACTCCCGCGCGCAACGTAGCCAGCGAGAGCGTGACCGTGGTGCTGCCCGCTGGCATCACCTGCTCGTGTACCCGCTGGCCGCGCACGTCGAGCAACGTGACGCGTTGGCCCGGCACCGCTGCGGTGGGTAGGTGCAGCGTCACCGCGTCGCTGGCCGGGTTGGGCGAGAGGCTAAGGGCTGGCTGGGTGCTCTCGCGCGCTGCCAGCACGGCGGCCGTGTAGCGGTACGTCTTGACCTGGCCCCCGTTAGACCTTACCGCGTACACCAAGTCGCCCTGCCCCGTGACGGTGTCACTGTATGGATCGGTGTTGGTAAAGGCGACGATGGAGGCGGCCACGGTGGGGGCCGTCGGCACGCGCAAATCTATTACCGACACCATATTGGTCGAGCTACTGCTAGTGCTCGTGCTGAGCTGGTAGGCCGTCGAGCCCGAGACATCGGTGAAGGTGAACGGGGTGGTAATGGCGACTGGCGTGGGCATCGCGGGGTTGCTCAACGTCAGCACCCCCGGATAACCCTTGATGTAGAGCGCATTATTAGCAAAGGCCATTGCGTTGTACACGTTTGTACTAAACCCGATGTTCACACTGCTCACCCGCACTGGCGTGGCGGGAGTGCTTAAGTCGTACGTTTCGACTGTATTTCCCGACAGTAGGTACAAGTAATTGTTATTCAAGGCTAAACCAACGGCATCACGAGCAATGATGCTAAGTTGGCTGAGGTTGCTATCAAACACGTACACCCGTCCGGGGTAGGAGCTGCTGGGGTTGCTATAGTTGTTGTAGGCCTGGGTGGCCGTGCATACGAGCGTGCCGGCAGCCACGGAGCCTACAACGTCCGGCGGTAACGTTACCGTACGGGTAATCGAGGGAGCAGCCCCATTGCTAGCGTCCACGGCATACATGAGGCTCTCGGTGACACTCCCAATGCCCCGGCTATTCAGGTAAACCTTGGTACCGTTAGCTATTACCTGCCGGGGCCGCAGAATACCCGTCACGTCGCCCAGCCGCCGCAGGGCCGTGGGCTGGCTCGTATCGTAGATGCGCATGGCACTTGCGCCATAATCTGCCACGTACAGCCGGCTGGGGGCCGCTACGGCGTCCAACGGAGACTGGGAATCGGTGGGCGTGGTCGTGCTGAGTAATTGCAGGCTTTGCGCCTGCGTGGCCAGACTGCTGATAGCCAAGCAGCCGACACTTAGAGCGTGTTTAGGAATGTCGTCGGTTCAGCGTGATTGTCAAATTGGCGAGTAAGAGCCACGCCACATGGCTAGCCGGGGTACGTTCGTAGTCCACGGCTAGCCGGCGAAAGGCGCTGAGCCAGG
>CAJYPK010000007.1 GCA_913776615.1 uncultured Hymenobacter sp. | reverse complement strand
CGGGCCATCGCCTTGCCCAAGCCACTATCAGAGCAGCGGCTTTTGTTCTTCTGGCGCAGCTATTACCGCCGATAGCAGCCGCTTGGGAACGGGAGGCAAAAGGGACCAGGAGTTCTGCAACAGCCACCGCGCTTTCCCGATGCAACGCCGGCGGTAGGACTGGCATCATCCCGCTGTTTCTTTGTGCCGCTAGCCTGCTAAACCAGGGCACTACTCACCGCTAACCGCCTGCCGGTATGATGCTTTTTTATTTAAATTGGAGGCAACTTGCCGTGGCGAGTGCCCTGCTGGCTTGCCCATTCTTGGCGGTGGCCCAGGCCCCCATCCTTACGGCTGTCACGCCGATGGGCAATGCGCGGGCCGCAGTGCGCACGGAGTCGATCCGGGCCTCCTTTACCCAGCCCTTAACCAGCGCCTCGTCGGCCGCCTTGCAGGTGTTCAGTAGCCAGCGCGGGGGCCGGCGCACGCAGCTGACGGCTGCGAGCGTGCGCGATTCAGCCCTCTATTTTACCCCCAGTGCCTACGGCTTTCAGCCGGGGGAAACCGTCAATTATACCATTACTACCGCCGCCGCAAGTCAGAGCGCGCGCCTGGCTCGGGCCCGGGTCGGCCAGTTCACCGCCGCGGTGAGCTGCACGGGGACGGGAAACTTTCAAGCCGGTCCCTATGCCGACACGGGGATGTATTCGGAGGGTATGGCGCTGGGAGATATAGACGGGGACGGGGACCTGGACCTGCTCGCGGCCCAGTTTAGTGCCGTCTCCAATACGGTCAGCGTGTGCTTCAACGATGGGAAGGGCCACTTTATCGGTAATCAAAGCTTGGGCGTGAGCGTCGGTGCCGCGCCCAAGCGGGTCGTGCTCGGCGATGTGGACGGCGATGGCGACCTGGATCTCCTCACGGCTAATCAGGGCAGTAACAGCGTCAGCGTGCGGCTCAACGACGGGGCGGGCAGTTTTAGCGGTGGCAGTGAGATCGCGGTGGACAGGTACCCTACCCGCGTGGTGCTTGGCGACTTGGACGGCGACGGCGACCTGGACCTACTCGTGGCGACCCTTTCGGGCTGGCTCAACGTGCGGCTCAACGATGGAATGGGCGCGTTCCGCCCGGGCTCGGCAGTGCGTACGCCGAGCAGCAACAGCGATGCCGTGCTCGGCGATGTGGATGGCGATGGCGATCTGGATGCGCTAGCTACCAATTTCACGGCGCAGACAATCAGCGTGCGGCTCAACGACGGGGCGGGTAACTTCAGCGGCACGGTAGAGATACCCGCCACCTCGCAGCCCCAAGCCCTGGTGGCCGGCGACGTAGATGGGGATGGCGACCTGGATCTGCTCGTGACCAGTGGCGGCACGAGCTCGGCCTGGGTCTATTTGAACAGCGGCCGGGGTGATTTTAGCGCCCGCCAGATAGTGGCCGTTGGCGTTGGTCCCTACAACGCCGCCTTAGGCGACGTGGATGGGGACGGGGACCTGGACTTATTTACCGCCAATATCTATGACAACGTGGGTTTATTTCTCAACAATGGCCAGGGGAATTTTTCGAAGGCAACGAGTGCGGGGTACCTGACAGCAAGCCATCGCCAAGCGACTGATTTGGTGTTGGGGGACGTGGATGGGGATGGGGATCTGGACCTGTTGACGAGTCTGCCCCCGATCGTGCGGATTGACCTCAACAGCGGAACAGCCACGAGCAAAGTCGGTACGTTGGAACTTACGGGGCCGGCTGTGTTCTGCCCGGGCGACCGCGGCGAGTTGGCCGTAACGAGCTCGTCAGCGGCGCAGGCCTACCGCTGGAGTACGGGCGAAACCAGTCCCCGCATCACTATCCACCACGCCGGACGCTACGCAGTGACGGCCACGTTTGCGGGATGCCAGACGGCCAGCGCCGAATACGTGGTAAGCGAAGGCGATTGTGCGCCGGTCGTGGCGACGCTCCCCAATATTATTACGCCCAACGGCGATGGCCTCAACGAGACCTTTTCGCTGACGGGCTTAGCCCCTGGCCCCTGGGCGCTGGTGCTGTATAATCGCTGGGGCCGGGAGGTATATCGTACCGAGAGGTATCAAAACGAGTGGGGGCCGACTGCGGCGGCGGGGCTCTACTACTACCGGGTGCAGCAACTAGCCACCGGCGTCTCGCAGCGCGGGTGGCTGGAAGTAGTAAAATAGGGCAGCCCGTGGCTTTGGAAGCAACGCTTCCAAAGCCAGCTTTTATACGGCTCTTGCAGAACTGAGCGGCTGGGAGGGCGTCGGAGTCAGCAACGTCACGAGTGGCCTCGTATCGCCTACTACTGCCGGTTGCGTCAGTATCAAGTATGTTGAGTGGGGAGTGGGAAGCGAGCCCGCTGGCACCGGGGCAAGGACGGTAGGCAGACCCGGGGAGCGCACAGAATGAGTATCTTGGCCGGCATGAAAAGTTTCTTCTTAGTAGCTGGCCTGCTGACCGGCGGGCCGGTGATGGCGCAGACGGGGGAGCCCGGTATCATCGTAGTGCGGGTAGCAGAGCGCAGCGGCCATACGCACCTGACGGTGGAGCGAGCAGGCCAGGAGCCGGAAGAAATAGAGTTTGACTGGGACGGCCGCATTGGTAAAAAGTGGGGGCGAGCCTCCAAGGGCTATCTGGATGCCTTGAGTAAGCTTTACCAAGCCGGGTACCGGGTGCAGGCAACCATTCCGGGGGTGGCCAATACGGGGGATCTCGGCACCGTCTACACAACGCTCATCTTCACCAAAGGCCAGTAGCGGCCTGCCGCAGGCTTCTCGCGCAAGTCCGCCCCGAGCCCGCCTGCCCGTAGCTTCGCGGGCCTCTTTCCCTCTTATACCCAGCCCTGATGAATTCCCAGCACGCCCTGATTCAGAAAATATACGCTGCCTTTAATGCGCGTGACATCCCCACTATTCTGGCGGCGTTCGATCCGCAGGTCCGCTGGGCGCGGGCCTGGGAAGGCGACTATGCTACGGGGCACGAGCAGGTGCGCGACTACTGGCTGCGGCAATGGCAGGAGCTAGACCCGCACGTTGAGCCAACGGGCTTTGCCTCACGCGCCGATGGCCGGCTCGAAGTAGCAGTCCAGCAATTGGTTAAGGATAAGCAAGGGCAGGTAATAGTTGATGGGCCGGTGCGCCACCTGTATACCATTGAAAATGGCCTGATCAAGCAGATGGATATTGAGCGCGTCATGGAGTAAGTGTCGTTGGGCTTACCCGGCACATGCGCAGGCGGCTTCCCTCGCTCGCTCAAGCTCACTGCCTAACCGTAGCCGACAGCCTCCTCTATGCCCACGGCCACCAGCTCTACTTTGCCGAGGGCGATGGCGAACAGCGAGGATTCTGCACATGTTGCTGCACTGAGCGCGCTCGGCTGGCCCGGCCGGCTGCTGCCGCGCCGGGCCGCACTCAGCACCAACTGGCAGTAGGCGGACGGGCCACGTAGCAAAACCCGGGGCGCTACACGGCCGCAGAATGAGTGCGCGGTGAACGTGGTGATTATCTGCGCTCACCGCCGCGCCGCCCGGGCACGAAACCCGCCACTTGCGTGTAGTGACTGTATGGACCACCTGCTCAAAACCTTCGCCCTGCATTGTGGTCTCAGCCAGAGCCACTACTGGCATTTGCGGCTAGTGCTCTCCGTGTCGTTCGGGCCGATGCTGGGCGTGCTGTACCTCGTGCTGTTTGGGCGGCGCGGGCGGCGGGCGGCCTACCGCCTGTGGGTGCGCCCGGATGGCAAGCTCGTCGCTCGCCCCACCGATAAGTAGGGCCGCGCTGCCGGTCGGGCCGGCTGCTCCGAAGGCCAGCCGTAAGGCCCTACAATTTTGCCAGTTTGCCTGGTACTAGCTAGCTTAGTAGAGGATTCTACTGGTGCTATTATGATTAAACACGACCATAGCCTCGACGCAGCTAGTGATATTGACTACGAAGTAATCGACGCCGAGCCCGGGCTTACCGAGCTGGCCCGCCTGGAAGAAGTAGTGGATCCCGACTACGAAATGGCCGCCGACCCCGATTACGACGATACCGTGCAGGCCGATTACGAACCCACTGCCGATCCCGACTACGACGAGCCCGCCGCGGAGCCCGAAGCAACGCCGGAAATTATGGCCGTGATGGTCGCCTCGGCCGCTGGTTTTGCCTTCGAACTGGGCCGCGCCGTACTGCCGCGCACGCAGGCCCAGGCGCATCCGGTAGTGTGGCGAGGGCATCTGAAAGAGCGTCACCCGGCCACCGGCCTCGTGTACCGGGTACCCGTGTACCGGCTGGCCGATGGTTACTGGGATTGCTACCGGGAGGAAGAGCTGCAAGTAGCTTAGCGCCGGGTAGCGCCCCGCCAACCCACGCGCCGGCCCTAACAAAGTGCCCGCCCGTGCGTAAGGCCTTTGCTAAGCGTAGCCCAGCGCCGCTTACCCTCCCTGGCAATTATTTTCATCCCGCTCCCTCATGGCTGAAGCCTTGCTCGATGCCAACCTGCAACACGTGCCCGACCCTTACCTCAGTGGTAGCTGGCGCGTAGTAGACCGCACGCTCAACCGCGCCGACCCTGACACGGCCCTGGCCCAGGCCACGCACCTGCACCTGCAAGATGGCTACCTGCGGCTGGATACCTCCACGGCGCAAACGGCCGGACAGTGGTCCATCGAGCGCGACGCACTGCTTAGCCGGCCCTACTTACTTTTGCAGCTGGCCCACGAGAGCGTGCGCGCGCTGGTGACGCGCCTGCGCCACTCGGCCGATGGCCACTACCGCGCCCTGGTGCTGTATTTTCAATCGGGTCTCGAACTATTCCTGGTTCAGCCCTAAACCTCGCTATCCTTGCCTTTTATGGCTGAGTCTACTACCTCGATTGAGCGTTTGCAAACGGCCGTGGACGCGGCCGGCGTCGGGACCTGGGATCTGGACGTCCGCACCGGCGAACTGATCTGGTCGACCCGCTGCAAGGAGATTTTTGGCCTGCCCCCTACGGCCGAAGTAACCTACGACTTTTTTCTGGAGTGCGTGCACCCCGACGACCGCGCCCATACCCAAGCGGCGGTGGAGCAGGCATTCGACCCCGCCGGGTCTGGGGGGTACGCCATCGACTACCGTATCCAGTGGAACGTGCCCGGCCAGTCGCCCCGCTGGGCCCACGCCACCGGCCGTGCTTTCTTCGATGCCAATCGTACGCAGGCGCTGCGCTTTATCGGCACCATTACCGATATTACCGAGCAGAAAGCCAATCAGGAAGCTCTGCGCCAGCGCGAGGCCGATCTCATTACGATGGCCGATAGCATTGCCCAGCTGGCTTGGATTGCGGAAGCCGATGGTACTATCAGCTGGTACAACCGGCGCTGGTACGATTACACTGGTACCACCCCCGGCACGGCGCTGCCGGCCGCCTGGGAGCGGGCCCAGCATCCCGACTACGCCCACGGCGTAACCGAGCGGCTGCACCATGCCTTCGCCGCCGGCGAAGTGTGGGAAGAAACCTTCCCGTTGCGCGGGCACGACGGCCTCTACCGCTGGTTTCTGGCGAGTGCCGTGCCGTTGCGCGGCGAGCAAGGCCAAGTGTTGCGCTGGTTCGGCACCTGCACCGACGTTACCCAGATGCGCGAGCTCCAGGAACGTCTGACGCAGGCCTACGAAGACCTGGAAGTGAAAGTAACGTTTCGCAACCTGACGCTGGAGCACGAAGTGCAGCAGCTACGCGCCCAACTGGCCCACGCTGGCCATGGTGCGGGCGCGGCCAGCACCCCGCCCAAATCGGCTTAAGGCACCTTTTGAAACGAATAGGGATGAGCGCATCCTGGGGCATACATCCATCACCTTACCTCATCTTACATCCGTCATGCTCAGCATGACGGATGTAAGATGAGGGATGCGAGTAGGCTCTTTGGATAGTCCCCTGAATTGAGCATAAAAAAGCCTTCCGCAGAAGCTGCGGAAGGCTTTTTTATATGTTTGGGCTAAGGGGTTACACCCACTTGTTATCCAGCGTTGCGCCGTTCACGTCGATTTTGTTGGCCGAGATCACCAGGCTCAAAATCATGGAGGCTTGCGACTGGGCCTGGCGGGCGTCGAAGGTTTCTTTATAGCCCACGCAGTAGGCTTCCTTGAACACCAGTTCTTTCATTTTAGAGTCTTGGTCGCCGCGCTTAAATACAATTTTGCCCTCGGCGCGCTTGTATGGGTCCAGCATCCAGCTGATGAGCTTTACGCTGTCGGTCGATACGATGGAAACCTTAATGAATGCCCCCTGCACTACCGACGAAGGACGGCCCTTGTCGTCGGTGGTTTGGTGGAAATCATACTCGCAACTTACTACCTCGCATTCTTCGCTACCCGCGGCAGAAAATACAGCACTAAAAGAAGCCATGATGAAAGTGGTTGAGTGAAAAAGGAAAAAGGTTATTGAGCTATACGTTAGCTCATGAGGCAAGTTAGCTATAAACTTGCTGATAAACAATTTTATAACCCAAAAAATTGTGAATGTACGGCCCGTAAGTTACAGGCCGTACGCCACTTACTGCTGGGCGTATTCGGCGTTCCAGTCGCGGCCGGGGTTGTCCGGGTCGTCGCCTTTGGTACCATCCAGCGACACCAGGAAGGTCTTGGCCGGGAAGTAGGGTACCATGTGAATGTCGAGAATAATGCGGTCCTTCTGGTCGGGGTCGCGCTCGAATTTTTTGATGGAAAATTTCTCGATCAGCTTGCCGGGGCCGGCGATACCATCCAGGAAACGTACAATCTGATTCTGAATATCCATCCGCATGTTGTGGTCCCAGTTCTCGAAGGCGCGGCGGTTGAGGAAGTCAATCAGCACCTTGGTTACGTAGTCGAACACGCGCACCACCGAGTAGGTCTGCAAGCCGATGTTGTCGCCATTGAACAGCGTCTTGGCCGAGAAGGCCATCACCCGGCCGTATTCGTTGACCATCGGCACGAGGCCGATTTTTTCGAGGTTGGAAATCTCGCTCTTGCGCAGCGGGAATTTCACACCGTCCACCTCGTTGAGCGTGCCGTGCTTGCGGCCGGCCGTGACTTGCGAGGCCAGCGTGGAGTAGATGCGGCCCGCCAGCGCCGACGACGGCGGCACGAACAAATCTTCTTCTTCGCCGATTTCCTCGATTTTGCCCCGGCCCACGAGCCAGTTGGCGGCCATCACCACGTTGGCCTTGTGGGCCTCGCCGCCGGTGAGGTTGGCTTCCTCAAACAACTCGATAACGTCCTCGGGCGTGTCGTAGTGCTCGAAGTCGGTAACCATCATCACCTTGTTCTTGTGGGCGATTTTGGCCCACTTGTCCACCACTTTATTGGAGCCCAAGTAGCCGGGCACCACGAGCAGCGAGTAGTTGTCGCGCAGGTCGAGGCGATCGTAGTTCTGCTCCAGTTCCTCCGACACGGCATCGATAAACGTCGTGTTGTCGAGGTCTTGCAGCTGGTCCTTATCGGCGTTCATCACCGAGATGTTCTTCACCTCGTCCTGCTCGGTGTTTTTATAGAACAGCGCCACCGAGCGGTAAGCCTGCTCCAGCTCGTGGGTGGTTTCGACGGCCTGCTTGAGGTTGTCGGTCAGGAGCTGCTGCTGGGCTTCCACGCGCTGGGTGCCTTTTTCGACGGCCTCGGCTACGGTGTCGTTTTCGCTCAGCAGCGCGTGCCACAGGGCGAGGCGCTTTTTGAGCTGCTTGCGGTCTTCCTTCTTACTGTTTTCCGAAAGAAATATTTTTTTGCGCGCTTTTTTTTCGGGATTCAGGTTGGAAGCGCCGTCGATGGTGGTTTCGAGCAAGTCGAAGCCACCCACTTTGAGCAGCGAGTGGATGCTTTGTTCGAGGGCGGGGGCGGCCGCCTCGCGGCTTTTATAGCCAGCGGCGGCGGCGTCTTGCTGTTCGAGAGCCATAAGCTAGGGGAGGGGCGATTGCGGAAAAGGTCGGGAGAAGAGAGGGGTGGGGCGGGCTTAGTCCAGCTCGTCCATCATGGCCTGGATGGCGGCCAGGAAGGCGGCTTTATACTCGGGATTTTCGAGCGCCGTCTTCAGGATTTTGTTGGATTTGAGCTGGCGCAGCAGCTTTTGCAGGTCGTCGGTTTCGTTGGCCAGGCCCTGCAAAAAGGCGCTTTGGTTGATAATTCCCTTTTTGCCGAAGTCGCCTAGCGAGCTGAATTGCAGTTTTTCCGGCACCACGTTTCCCTGCTCGTCCTCGAAGTTGACGCCGACCTCGGGCTTGAAGTGGGCGAACACCGCTTCGGGCGTTTTGAGGCCCTCGACTACTACCGGCTTGAGGGGCGAATTGGTAGTGAGCTTCTGCACCAGCAGGGTGCGGTTGAGGGGGATTTCCGAGATTGCCTCGGAGGAGTTGTCGAGCTTACGCTCCTGGCCGCCGATTCCGTATGAGTACATAGGGGGAGGAGATGTAGTGGAACTGAACGCGCGGCTACTTAACCATGCCCAGCTATCAAAGCGTTCAGTCGAGATGAATTTTTCAGCCTGCTCTACGCGTGGGTAGCGCTCGGAGTTGACGCTAAGGTATAGGATTTTTGATACGCTCGCGGCGCGGTGAGTACGAAGTAGTTCGCCCGGCCCGGCGGGCCAGCGGCGGCACGAACCCCGGCTTCGGCTTGCACGTAGCCACCCACCAGACCTCACGCTCTTAGCTGTTCCGCCGGTGGCTTACTCCGACAATCTTACCCGCAGCCTGCACATCGCGCAGGCCGTGGCCCACGAATATCGCCAGGCGCAGTACGCCGCACCCCACCTGCTCACGGCGCTGCTGCACAACGAAATCGGGCTGGCCTCGTGGCTGGTGGCCGAGCTGGGCAAGGACATCCACTACCTGCGCGAGTGGGCCGAGGTGCGCCTCGAAGACGAGCCCAAGGCCGCCCGCCCGCCCGAGGCCCCCGCGCCCGACCCCGGCGTGCAGCGCGTGCTGGAGATGGCCGACCTCATCGCCCTGCAACTCACCCGCGACCACACCGACCCGCTCTGCGCCCTGGCCGCCCTGCTGCGCCCCGGGCTGGCCTTCACCGCCGAGCAATTAAAGTCGCTGCCCCTCACGCAAAAGGAATTGCTCGACGCCGCCCAGGCCGAGCAGCCCACTACCGCGCCCGGTGCCGAAGCGACGGCGCCCGCGGTGCCCGGCGCGGCCCCGGCCGCCGGCAAAAGCGGCGCGCTGGCCACGTACTGCACCGATAAAACTGCCCAGGCCCGGGCCGGTAAGCTCGACCCCATCGTGGGGCGCGACCGCGAAATCCGGCTGGTGGCCGAGATCCTGGGCCGGCGCACCAAGCCCAACGTGCTGCTCATTGGCGAGCCCGGCGTGGGCAAGTCGGCGCTGGTCGAGGGCTTTGCCCAGCAAATTGCCCAGGGCCAGGTGCCCGGGCACCTGCGCGACGTGACGCTGTTCGAGCTGGATTTGGGGACGCTGGTGGCCGGGGCCTCGTACAAGGGGGAGGTCGAGGACCGCATCAAGAAAGTGCTCACCGAGCTGAAGCAGTACACCCGCGCCATCTTGTTTATCGACGAAATTCACGTGTTGCTCGACCCCAAGGGCAGCGCGGGCAGCGGCATCGCGCAGCTGCTCAAGCCCGAGCTGGCGCGGGGCGAGCTGACGGTGATCGGGGCCACGACCAACGACGAATACCGGCAGTACATTGAAAAGGACGAGGCTTTCAACCGTCGCTTCGACACCGTGCGGGTAGAGGAGCCCAGCCCGGTAGTGGCCGAGCGGATGCTGGCGCGCATCATGCCCATTTACGCCGCCCACCACGGGCTGGCGCTGGGCGAGGGTACCATTGCCGAAGCTGTGCGCCTGGCCAAGCGCTACCTCAAAGACCGGCAGCTGCCCGACTCGGCCATCGACCTCGTAGACCGCACGATGGCCGCCATTCGCATGCTGGACGAGCAGGCCGTGGCGGGCCTCACGCAGCTGCAAACCGAGTTTGAGGCGCTGGCCGGCCGCCACGCCGAGCTGGGCGAGGCCGATTACTTATTGGAGCTGCGCTGGCTGCTGCACCAGGTACAAAACCAGGTAAGCCAGCTCTGGCTCAATCAGCTCGAAAACGAGCAGCAGCCCGACAAGCTCGAAACCAGCGCCGAGCTGGAAACCTACCTGCGTGACATCCTGGCCGCCGTGCTGGCGCTGGCCGACACGAAGAAGGACAGCGTGGAAAAGCAGGACATTGCCGCCATCGTATCGGGCAAAACCGGCATCCCGCTGGGTAAGCTGCAAAGCAACGAGCGCGAAAAGCTGCTGAGCATGGACCAGGTGCTGCAACGGCGCGTGGTGGGCCAGGAAACCGCCGTGAAGGCGCTGTGCGCCGCCATTTTGGAAGCGCGCTCGGGTCTCACCAAGGCGGGGCAGCCCATCGGCTCGTTTTTCCTGCTCGGCCCCACCGGTACCGGCAAGACCGAGCTGGCCAAGGCGCTGGCCGACTTTCTATTCAACGACGAGTCGTTCCTCATCCGCTTCGACATGTCGGAGTTCAAGGAGGAGCATTCGGCGGCGCTGCTCTACGGGGCACCGCCCGGCTACGTAGGCTACGAGGAGGGCGGGTTGCTGGTGAATAAAATTCGCCAGAAGCCCTACGCGGTAGTATTGTTCGACGAGATTGAGAAGGCCCACCCGTCAGTGTTCGACATCTTCCTGCAAATCCTGGACGAGGGCAAGCTGCACGACCGGCTGGGGCGCGAGGGCGATTTCTCTAATGCCGTCATTCTTTTCACGTCCAACATTGGCTCGGAGCAAATCAGCGCCAGCTTCGCCGCCGGCGAAGTGCCCGCCGGCCCCGCGCTGCTGGAAACCATGAGTCGGTATTTTCGGCCCGAGTTCCTGGCCCGCCTCACCGAAATCGTGCCCTTCGCGCCCATCTCCGAGGAAAACGTGGGGCGTATCTTCGACATTCACCTGCGGCCCTTGCTGGAGCAGCTGCACCGGCAGGGTATTACGCTGGTGCTCAGCCCGGCGGCGCGGCAGCATTTGGCCTTGTCGGGCTTCACGCCGCGCTACGGGGCGCGGCCCATCACGGGCGTTATTCGCTCGCAGCTGCGGCGGCCCATCTCGCGGCTCATCATCAGCGGCGAGGCGCGTAAGGGCACCACGCTCACGCTCGATAAGCCCGAGGGCAGCGAGGAAGTGGTGTGGACTACTACGCAGGAGGGGATAGTCAGCACTCCGGCCTAACGGCCGAACAATGAGCCGGGTGGTGTAACACCAAGCGCCAGCTTGGTGAGACGTTGGGCCGCGCTCGCCTGACGCCTCACCAAGCTGGCGCTTGGTGTTACATCTTGTGGTGCCCCTATACCGGCAGCCGCACCCAGAAAGTAGAACCCACCCCTGCCTCACTTTCCACCCCGATGTGGCCGCCCCGGTTCTCAACCAGCCGCTTGATGGCGTACAGCCCCACGCCCGAGCCCTCAACGTGGCTGTGCAGGCGGGTGAAGAGGCCGAAAAGCTTGGGCTGCTGCTCGGGAGTAAGGCCCAGACCGTTGTCTTGCACGCGCAGCTCGGCGTAGTGGGCATCGCAGGTGGCGAATAACTGCACGCGTGGGGGGCGGTCGGGGTGGCGGTACTTAAGGGCGTTGCTGAGCAGGTTGAAGATGATGCTGCGCAGGTCTTTAGGTGAGCCGTGCAGGGTGGGGCACTCCTGCACCTCCACGTGCAGCTCGGCCTGGGTGGCGGCCAGTAGCGGGGCCAAGTCGAGCCGCACGGCCTCGACCAGCGTCGCCAGTTCAATGGGCTGCCGGGCTTTGCTGTTGTCTTGTTGCAGCTGTAAAATATCCGATAAGTCGCCGATGGTATTTTGGAAGCGCGTAATCGAATTTTCCATCAACCCGAGAATGTGCTCCACGTCGCGCTTGATAATGGGCTCGTCGAGCAGCTCTTGCCGGAGCGCGGCGATGAGACCCTCGATGTTGGCCACGGGAGCACGTAAATCGTGCGAGGCCGTGTAGATAAACGTATCGAGGTCGGCGTTGGCGCGGGTGAGCTGGGCGTTGGCGTTGGCCAGCCCCGCGTTGGTCGCGGCCAGCTGCGCGTTGAGGTGCTGCACCTGTTGGCGAGCCAGTACCTGCTCGGTGGCGTCGTAGGCCAGGGCCGCCACGCCCACGATGCGACCCTGCTCGCGGTAGGGCTGGTAGGCAAAGGTGATGTAGCGCGGGCTGCCGGGCTGTAGCTCGGCCAGCGGCATTTCGAGCACCGTCTGGCTTTCGCCGGTGGTGAAGACTTGGTCGAGTAATTTTACGAGGCCGCCCTCCCGCATGCGCGGGTACACCTCGGCCAGCGGGTGACCGCGCAGCTCGCCGCCCGCCCAGCCCTCGGGCGGAAACACCTCGGCGAAGGCCGGGTTGTAGTAGTCGATACGGTGCGAAGGCTCGCGCAGCAGCAGCACGGCCACCGGAGTTTGGGCCACGATCTGGTACAGATCCTGCCGCTCCTGAGCGCGGCGCTCGGCGGCGGCCAGCAGCTCGGCTTGCAGCAGGGCAGTTTGCTGGCGGCGCTGCACGCGCTCAGTCACGTCGAAGCCGAAGATCAGGATGCCGTCGATGACTTCAAACTCGTTGTAGCGAGCTTGGTAGATGAAGTCGAAATAGCGGTTGTACGTTAGCCCGTCGGGCCCAGTGAAGGGAAGGGGAAATTCCGCGCCCTCGAAGGTTTCGCCCGTGCGGTAGACGTTTTGCAGAGCCTCGGCCAGCGGGGTATCGGTTAGCTCGGGAATGGCTGCCACGACGGGCCGGCCCAGCAGCACCCGATCGGGAAAGAGCGCCTGGTAGTTGTCGTTCAGCAGATCAAATACGAATTTGGGGCCGTCGAGCAGGGCAATGGCGGCGGGGGCTTCCTGCACCAGGCGGGCCAGGCGCTGGCTTTGCTGCTGCACCTGCCGGGTGCGCTCCTGCACGCGGGCCTCCAGCTCGTGGTTGAGCTGCTGTACCTGCTGGCGGGCCTGCACCTGGGGCGTCACCTCGTAGGCAAAAACGAGAATGCCATCGATAGTACCCGCCGCGTCGCGCCGGGCCTGGTAGATAAAGTTGTAGTAGCGCTTTTCCAGCTCGGCGCGGTCCTCGTTGTGGTGGTCGAGCTGCACGAGCATTTCCTGCGCGTAGAAGGTCTCGCCGGTTTGATACACCTGGTCGAGCAGGCCGAAGATGGGTTGCCCGGCCAGCTCGGGCATAGCCTCGGCAATAGGCTTGCCCAGCAGCGGCCGGTCGCCCACCAACGCCTGGTAGGGTGGGTTGACGAACTGAAACACATGCTGCGGCCCGTCGAAAATGCAAATCATGGCCGGGGCCTGCGCCAGCACGTGGTGCAGGTGTTGGCGCTGCTGCTCAGCCTCGGCCAAGGCAGCCTGCTCGCGGGCCTGGCTCTCGCGCAAGGCCTGCTCCACGGGCGAGCGGGGCTGGTCGTTGGTGTCGGTGAAGTTGACGACCAGTACGTTGTCGTAGCGCTGGGCCACCAGCAGAAAGTAGCCGTCGAGCCCGTCGGCCTGGTAGTTGGTTTGGTGGCGTTGCAGCTCGCCCGTTTCAAAGGCCCGGCAGCACTTGGCGAATACGCCATCGGCCTGGGCAGTGGGAAACAGCGTGAGCAGCGACAGCGCCGGTTGCTCGGGCTGCTGCAGCATGCGCTGGCCGGCCGCATTAAGGTACACCCAGGCAAAATCCTGAATGACTGCTTGCGCGGGGTCGTAAAGGGGCCGCAGTACTGCTACGGCGGTCAGCGACATAGTCAGCAGGGTGTGGAGAAACCCGGTGGGCTGGATTACGTCGGCCGGCAACCCCGGCTCGGGAGCAATAGGCATAAAAAACGGGCGGCGGCGGCGCGGAAGTAGCAGCTACAAATAAACTGCTTTTTCAGTTCGGTAAAATTTGCTACAATCTGGTCTGCTACCTAAAAGTTTGTAAGCCGTTGGCTCAAGTAGTTAAGCTTGTTAAGGACAAGGGCACTGACGTTTTGACTAGCAAGAGCTAGCTACGAGTAGTTTCACGTGCGGCCGGGTAAGCGCGGTTATGCCCGGTCCGCGGGAGAAGGCTTTGCTACGGTTCTTGTTAGGGCAACAACTACCGTTTCAGGTAGCAAAATCTGCGTACACGTACTTTGCGGGGCCTTTTCCCCCTTGCCCTGCATGGACTTGACACCTGCTAATTTTTCCGGTTTCTCGTCGCCCGCACCCTTAGCCACCGCCGATGAATTGCTGGCGGCGCTACCCTGGGGCGTAGTAGTGCTCGACGCCCAGGATGTCATCCGGCGCGTCAACCCGCAGGCAGCGCAGTGGTGTGGGGCGCCGGCTGGGGCGCTAGTAGACCAGCCGCTAGCCCAAGTTCCGCTGCCACCGGCCCTGAGCACGGCGCTCCGTCAGCTGCGCGAGCCCGGAGCAGCGCAGCTGGAAGTGTGGCTTCCGCCCACGCAGCAGTGGCTGAGCCTGCGCGCCACGCCGGCCCCGGCCGGACAGCACTGGGTATTTATGGAGAACGTGACGGCCCGTCGCCAGGCCGAGGACGCCCGGCAGCGCAGCAGCCAGTTGTTGGTAGATATGGAAGCCGTGGCCCACACTGGCTCGTACGAGGCCGACCTGGTGAGCGGGAGCCTCTACTTTTCCGATGGAATGTACCGCCTGTTTGGCGAGGCCCCGCAGGCCTTCGAGGTAACGCTCGACGTGATTGACGCCCGCTCGCACCCCGCCGACGCGGCGGCGGTGCAGCAGATACTCGGGCAGGCTATTAGCACCCGGCAGCCCTACACGTACCGTCGCCGTATTCGGCGGGCCGATGGCCAGTGGCGCACCCTCGAAGCCCACGGCGAAGTGCGCTGCGACGCCGCCGGCCAGGCCGTGCAGCTCCGGGGCCTGGTGCAGGATGTAACCGAGCGGGTGCGAGCCGAGCAGCAGCTGCGCGAAACGAAAGAGCTCCTGCAAGCCACGCTGGACAGCTCGCACTACGTGGTGCAGGTCTTCAAAGCGGTGCGCGATGCCAGCGGGGCGATTGTTGACTTTACCTGGATCCTCACCAACAAGACTTGGCTGAAGCAATACGGGGGGGCCATGGCGGGCAAGCGCCTGTTGCAGGAAAACCCCGGCGTAGTAGAAACCGGCCTGTTCAAGCTGTTTGTGCAGGTCACCGAAACCGGGGTTCCCGTCGACCACGAGCAATACTACGCCCACGAGCAGTTCAAGGCGTGGTTTCACCAAACCCTGGTGCGCATGGGCGACGGCTTCGTGATGAATACAATCGACATTACGGAGCGCAAGCAGGCCCAGGAGAAAATTATTGGCTTGAAGGAGCAGCTGGCGCAGCAGGCCCTCGACCGCTACCGCATCCTGTTCGAGACTATCGACGAGGGCTTCTGCGTGATGGAACTGGTGCTCGATGAGCAGGCGCAGGTAACGGACCTTATTTACCGCGAAGCCAACGCGGCGTTTGAGCAGCACGCGGGCTTCGGCGACGTGGTGGGCAAGCGGGCCAGCGAGATTTTTCCACGCATTGAGTCTCACTGGCTGAATAGCCTGGCCCGCGTGCAGCAAACGGGTATGCCCGAGCGTCTGGAGGGCTACAACGCCGATACCGACCACTGGTTCACGCTACAGTATTCGCGCGTTGGGGGCGCGGGTAGCCCGTTCGTTGCCGCCTTATTCAGCGACATTACCGAGCGTAAGCAGCGCGAAGCCCAGCTGCGCCAGGCCGCCGCTGCCGAAACGTTCCGCTTGCAGCTAGCCGATGCGCTGGGTCCCTTGGCCGACGCGGTAGCCATGCAGGAAGCCGTCACGCGCCTGGCCCGCCAGCACTTTAAAGCCGACCGCTGCTACTACTGCGAAATCGAGGGCGGCCAGGCGATTATCCGGCGCGATGCGGCCACCGAGGGCCTGCCCTCGGTGGCGGGCACTTATCCGCTGGCCGAGTTTACACTGCTGCAAGCCGTTATCGAAGCCGGGCGGCCGTTCATCGTGCGCGACGTGCGCGAGGAGGAGTCGGTAGATGAGAGCCTGCGCCAGCTTTGCGTGCAGCTGCACGTTATTTCCTACCTGGATATTCCCGTTATCAAAAACGGGCAGCCGGTCGGGGTGCTGTGCCTCGTGCAAAGTACCCCCCGCGAGTGGACCGCCGCCGAAACTGCCCTGGCGGTCGAGGTAGCTGAGCGCGCCTGGTCCGCCGTGGAGCGTGCCCGCGCCGAAGAAGCCCTGCGGGCTAGCGAGCAGCGGCTCCGGCTCATTACCGACGCCACGCCGGCCCTCATTGCCTACGTTGATGCCGGGCTGCGGTATCGCTTTGTCAATCAGCGCTACCAGGAATGGTTTGGCCGGGCCCCGCAGGAGCTGCGGGGCCAGCGGTTGCGCGAGGTGGTGGGCGGGGAAGCATTTGCCCGGCTGCGGCCCCACGTCGAAGCGGCGCTGGCGGGCCAGGGGCAGTCGTTCGAGGAAGAGCTGACTTTCCGAACGGCCGGCCCGCGGCATGTGCAGACCGAGTTTGTGCCCGACGTGCAGCCCGATGGTTCGGTGGCCGGCTACTACTCCTTCGTCACCGACATCACCGAGCGCAAGCACCACGAGCAGCGGCAGGCATTTCTGCTGCACTTCTCCGACGCGCTACGGGCGGAGCCCACCGCTGCTGCCGTGGCTCACCGGGCGCTCCGCCTGCTCAGCGCGCAGCTGGGCCTCGACCGCTGCTACCTGGCCGAGTACCACCTGGAGGCCGACCACGCCGACATCCCGTACCAGGTCGGCAATGACCGGGTGCCGCCGCTGCCCGTCGGGGGCATTCGCCTCTCCGACTTTCCCGAAGCCTTCCGCGTGGTGTTCGACCGCACGCTGGTCATCGACAACTCCGCCGAGGGGGCCGGCCTGTCCGACGCGGACCGGCGCAACATTAGCGCCCTGGGCTTGGGGGCCCTGGTGGCTGCCACACTGCGCCAAGGAGAGCACCGCCCGGACCGGGTGCTGGTGGCGGTGTCGGCCGCGCCCCGGCACTGGACACCAAGCCAGGTTGCGCTGATTGAGGAAGTGGCCGAGCGCACCTGGGCGGCCGTGGCGCGCGCCCGCACCGAAGCGGCGCTGCGTGCCGTGCAGGACAGCCTGCAAATTGCCCTGGAAGCGGCCGAGATGGGCACCTGGCATCTAGACTTGGCCACCGACTTTGCGAGCCAGCGCAGCCTGCGCCACGACCAGCTTTTCGGCTATGATAACCCACCCCCCGCCTGGGGGCAGGAGATTGCCCGCCGCCACGTGCTGGAAGAAGACCGGGCGGCATTCGATGCCGGGTTTGCCCGGGCGCTGGAAACGGGCGAGCTGCGTTTCGAGGTGCGGGTGCGCTGGCCAGACGGCCGCCTGCACTGGATGGCCTATCACGGGCGCTTCTACTTCGACGCGGTAGGCCAGCCCGTGCGCGGGGCGGGCGTCAACTTCGACATTACCGCCCGCAAACAGGTTGAGGAGGCCCTGCGTGCGTCGGAAGAAAAGTTTCGCACGCTATTCGAGACGATTGACGAAGGCTTTTGCGTGCAGGAGCTCTTATTTGACGAGCACGGCCAGGTGGCCGATATGATCTATCGGGAGGCAAACGCGGCCTTCGAACGGCATACGGGGCTGGCCGCGGCCAATGGCAAGCGGGCGAGCGCGGTATTTCCGCACATCGAGTCGCAATGGTTCGACGCGCTGGCGCGGGTACACCGGACGGGAGTTGCCGAACGACTCGAAGCCTACAACGCGGATACCAACCGCTGGCTGACGACCCAGTATTCGCGGATTGGTCATGCCGGCAGTCCCTTCATCGCCGCCGTATTCAATGACATCACCGAGCGCAAGCGCCGCGAAATTAATTTGGCCTTCCTGGCCGAAGTCAGCCAGGACCTCGTGCGGCTGACCAACATCGACGCCACGATGAACGCGCTGGGGGAGAAGCTAGCCGCTCATTTGGGCCTGTCGGCCTGCGCGTTTGCCGAGCTGACTGACTCGGCCCAAACCGGCATCATCCGGCACGAATGGCACCGGGCCGGCCTGCCCAGCTTTCTCGGCACCTACCGCATGGCCGAGTTTGTGGCGCCTGAAGTGCTGCGGCGCTGCCAGGCCGGCGAGGCGGTTGTCATCCGCGACGTGTGGGCCGATCCGCTGACCGATGGTGCCCAGTACGCGGCCCTGCATGTCGGCTCGTTCGTAAGTATGCCGCTGGTGCGAGAGGGGGAATGGCGGTTCCTGCTGGTGGTGTACCGGCCCACCCCTTACGACTGGACTACCGACGAAGTGGACCTACTGCGCGAAGTTACCAATCGCATCTGGACGCGGCTGGAGCGTGCCCGCGCCGAGGAAGCCCTGCGCACGAGCGAGGAAAAATACCGCACCCTGTTTGAAACCATCGACGAGGGCTTTGCAATGGTGGAGGTCGTGCCCGACGAGCACGGGCGGGTGACCGACGTGGTATGGCGGGAAGCAAATGCGGGCGTGGAGCGCCACGCGGGCCTGGGCGGCTGGGTGGGCCAGCGGGCCAGCGAGATTTTACCCAATCTGGAGCCGGGCTGGCTGGAGGCCATGACCAGCGTGTACCACACGGGCGAGCCGGTGCGGATGGAAGCGTACCTCGCCGACCTTGACCGCTGGCTTGATACTTACTACGCCCGGATTGGCGGCGCAGGTAGCCCGCTACTGGCCGCCGTGTTCAACGACATTACCGAGCGCAAGCACCGCGAGCAGCGACAGGAATTCCTGTTGAAGCTATCCGACGCGCTACGGGACGAACCCAGTGCGGACGCTGTGGCCAACCGCGCCCTATTTATGCTCAGTGAGCAATTACGGCTCGACCGCAGCTACATCACCACGTACTATCTGGATGCCAACCGCGCCGAGGTCGATTATCAGCTCGGTAACGACAGCGTGCCCCCGCTGCCCGACTATTTCGTGCTATCCGACTATCCCGACACCTTTGCTACCACGAGTAAAAACACCATCGTTATCGAAGACGACTGGGAAAGACGAGGCTTGTCGGAAGCCGAGCGGCGCAGCAGCAAAAAGCTGGGTATGCGGGCAATGGTCGGCGCAACGCTGCGTCGGGAGAATAAGCCATTTTGGTCACTGGTCGTCAGCAGTTCGCGTCCGCGGCGCTGGACGCCGAGCGAAATCGCCCTCGTCGAAGAAGTCGCCGAACGCACGTTGGCGGCAATAGAGCGAGTTCGGGCCGAAGAAGCCCTGGCGGCCGGCGAAGCCCGGCTGCGGGCGCTCATCAGCAATTTGCCCGGCGCGGCCGCCTTTGTGGTAGACCCCGATCTGCGCTACCAGCTGGCCGGCGGCGAAGCCCTCGCTACGGCGGGCCTTACCCCGGCCGACCTGCTGGGTCGCACCGTGGCCGAGGCCATGCCCCCCGAACTGGTAGCGCAGCACGAGGCGCACTACCGGCAGGCGCTGGCCGGGCAGGAATTCTCGCTGGAGCACACGGCCCACGGCCGCACCTTTGTCTCCCGCGGGGTGCCGCTGCTGGATGCCGCCGGCCGGCCCGAGGCCGTGCTGGTGGTGAGCTACGACATCACGGCCCGCAAGCAGGCCGAAGAAGCCTTGCAGGTGTCGGAACTGAAGTACCGCACCTTATTTGAAACCATGGACCAGGGCTTCGGCATCGGCCAGGTGCTGCCCGCCGATGAGGCGGCCGGCACGCCCCTGGACTGGCAGTGGCTGGAAATAAACCCCCAGTTTGAGCGCCTGACCGGCCTGCCCCGCGCCGCCGTGCTCAGCCAGACCACGCGCCAGCTCCTCCCCGGCCTGGAAGAAGTCTGGTACGAGCGCTACGCCCAGGCCGCCGCCGGCGAAACAGTCAACTTTGAGTCGTACTCAACCGTGCTCGACCGCTGGTTCGACGTGTACGCCTTCGCCCTGGGGCCGCCTGATAATCGCCGGGTGGCCGTGCTGTTCAGCAACACCTCCGAGCATAAACAGGTTGAAGCCGCGCTGCGCGAGGCCGAGGCACGCCACCGCGAGCAGCTAGAGCAGCAGGTAGCCGAGCGCACCCGGCAGCTCCAGGAAAGCCGCGACCTGCTGCAATCGGTATTTGATACCAGCCTTATCTCGATGTCGGTACTCCACGCCGTGCGCGATGAGGCCGGGCAGGTGCAGGATTTTCGCCTAGCCCTCGTCAACAAGGAGCTAGCGCGCGAAACCGGCCGCACCGATCTGGTAGGCAAGTTCTACGCCCAGGAGTACCCCGGCATCCGGCAGGTGGGCATCTTCGACCTGATGCTGCGGGCGCTAGCTACTGGCGAGCCCCAGGGCATGGAATACTTCTATGACCAAGAGGGCTTCAGCCAATGGTTTACGTGCCAGTTTGTGAAGATGGGCGACGGCGTAGTAGCCACCAACCTCGACATCACCGAGCGCAAAATAGCCGAGCAGGAACGCCTCAAAAACCTGCGCCTGCTGGAGCAGGCCGAGGCCGTCGCCGGCCTGGGCTCCTGGGATTACAGCCTGGCGACCGGGCACATGCGCTGGTCCGCCGGCATGTACGACCTCTTTGGCCTGCCCGTCGGCAGCTCCGTGGAGCCCAGCCACTACCTGGCCGCGGTGGTAGACGACGACCGCCCCCGGGCCGAGCAACTGGTACACCGCCTCACGGCTGGCCAAGGCTTCGAGGAAACCCTGCGCCTGCGCGTGCGCGAACAGGTAAAAACCGTGCGCATGAAGGCCGTAGTACTCCGCGACGAGGCCGGTCAGCCGGTGCGCATCCTGGGCGTAGACGTGGACATCAGCGCGCTGCAGCGGCTGGAGGCCGACAACCTGCGCCTGCGCCTGGGTCAGCAGCAGGCGCTGTTTGAGGCCGTGCAAGCCGCCCAGGAGGCCGAGCGCAAGCGTATGGCCGAAAGCCTGCACAACGGCATCGGTCAGATTCTGTACGCCACCAAGCTGCGCCTCGACCTGCTGCGCTCCCCACTGCTGGCCCCCGACCCCGCCCAGGAGGCCGTCCGCCAGGAGGCCGACTACTTACTGGGCGAGGCCATTCGCCAAACCCGCGCCCTCTCGCACGAGCTGGTACCCATGATACTGGAAGAATTTGGCTTGGCCGCGGCGCTGCAAGACATCGGCCAGAAAATGAGCACCGCGCAGCTGCACCTGCGCACCCACGCCGTGCTCGACGAGGCGGCGGCCCCCCTCACGCCCATGCTGCAAATGGCCCTCTACCGCATGGCCCAGGAGTTGGCCCAAAACATCGCCAAGCACGCGCACGGAGCCACCGAGGCCAGCCTGGAGCTGGAAACTACGCCCGGCTGGGTGCTGTTGCGGGCCGAAGACAACGGCCCGGGCTTCGCCGCGTCGCCGGCCTCGGCAGACGGCCTGGGCCTGCGTAGCATTCGCGACCAGGTAGCCCTGCTCGGGGGACGGGTAGAAAGCGGCTCGCGGATGGCCGGGGGAGCCTACGTGCGCATTCGCCTGCCGCTGCCCGGCGCGCCCGCCTAGCGCGGGGTAGCGTCCTGCACCACCACTTCGTAGGGCAGGTTGAGGGCCGATTGACCCGCCAGTACGGCCGTCAACTCCTGGGCGGCGCGCTGCCACTCGGGGGCGCTGAGGCGGCTGGTGGCCAGCGGCGTGAGCCGCACCCGGATGCAGCGCACGAACCCCGCCGTGGGCGTGGGGCTGGTTTGGAAACCCTTCTCGACGTGCACCCCCGCCAGGTGCAGGCCCAGCTCGGCCCAGCAGGCGGCCTCAATGTCGGCCAGGGTAACGAGGCGGTTGCGGGCCAGCAGGTTGCGACGCAGGGCGTGGGTGCGCTCCTCGGGGCGGGGGCGCTCGCGCCCGCCGCTGGTGGTGGTGAGCAGGCGCACGTCGTCGACGTAGTGGCCGTCGTGCACGCGCAGGCGGCTGCCGGCGGGCAGGCGGTTGGCGGCCTCGCCGTTGCTGGCCCAGTATTCGAGGTACACGCTGTCGTCGACGTTGTGGGGGCGCAGCAGCAGGTAAGGAATGGGCTGCTCGGCGGCGGCGCGGCGATCGAGGCGCTCTTCGAGGCGGGCCAGGTTTTGGTCGAGCTCGCGCAGGATGGTGCCGATAAAGTCGGTGCCGGCGGCAGTGAAGGCCCGGCTCTCGTCGCGCAGCAGCTCGACCAGCTCGCGCAGGGCCTCGCGGCCGGTGCGGGAGTCGAAGCGGCCCACGCCGTGGCTGCGCAGCGTGTAGGTATCGGTTGCGCCCTCCGATAAGTCGCTGAGCGTAGTGGAGCGGTAGATTACGTTGCTGAGGCTGTACACGTCGCGCACCGCCAAAAACGGTTCCTCGCTGGCCAGCGGGAATAAGTTCAGCGCCGGCTGCAAGCGAAACAGTACCTTATATAAGCGCCGGTTGAGCACCGGGAAGCAGTTGAGCGCGCAGATGATCTGGTCGAACGCCTCGGGCGGCAACGCGGCGGCGAAGCGGATTTCCAGCCACGTCAGGGGCTCGGCCAGGGCTTGTAGCTCGGAGCTGGCCGGGCCGAAGGCCGCCGCCAGCTCGGCCGGGTAGGGGCGGGGCACGTAGCCGGCCAGCGCCCCGGCCGGCCCGGCCAGCCGCACGAAGGCGGGCGCGTACAAGTCGCGCACCCGCTCCTCGATGCGCCGCAGGTAGTCGTATTCGCTATTGAGCTGGCCGGGCTGCGCGTCGAGGTGCGAAGCGGCCGCCGGCTGGCCTTGCATCGGCCGCAGCTCTACGCCGCCCAGCAGCCACTGCTCGCCGGGCAGAAAGGCCGCGTAGGTAGCCTGGCGCGGCTCGTTCAGCCAGTCGAAATAAAAAGTAAGGTCGCTGAGCGCGAGGCCGGCGGGCAGGGCCAGGCCTACCCACAGGCGACGGTAGGGGGCCGGCGCGCTGGCCGGGTGTTGCGCCACCACGCGCTTTTGGCCGCTGGCGTCGAGCTGCCACACGGTGGCGTCGGTGGCGAGGCAGCGCACACTGCCGGCGATGAGCCGGGTAGGTTCGAGGGGCGAGAAAAACAGGGCCGGCCCCGTCGCCTGCCGCCCCACGGCCGGCGTTTCGAAGACGAATTGCGCGTCGGCGGGCAGGCTGACGGTAGTCTCGCGGGCGCGGGCCTGGGCCACGGCGTGGGCCGGGTGCGGGGCATCGACTACGTCGGGATTGAGCAGGGTGGCCAGGCGCTCGACCAGCCGGTGCTGGGTGCTGTGCAGCTCCTGGCCCATTTTCTCAAACTCCACGGCGCAGGCTTCGAGCAGGAGGTTGACGAGTGGGTCGAAGCCGTCGAGGTCGCCCTCGGCGTAGCCCCACAGCTCGGCGGCCTGCCGGGTGAGGCGGCTCTTGACGGCGGCTTTGCTGAAATCGGTAGCGGTGGGGGCGGGGGAGCGGAAAGGCGGTAGCACGGTGGAAAAGGCAAGGGAGAGACGGGCGCGGTGCGCACCCCGCGAAAGTACGCGGGGCGCTTAGTCAACGGAGAGCGGGGCCACGAACAGGCTGGCCTGGAAGGCAAACGGCTCGTTGGTACGGTGCAGCACGGCCATCACGCTCACGTCGAGCCGCTTACGAATGCGCTGGCTCACGTTCTTCAATTCAAAATCGGTGATGGCGACCTGCGCCCGCGCCCGTACCAGGCGCGGCTCGTAGGTGCGGATGGCTTCTTCTATCGACTGCTGCACACTGTCTTTCCAGCGCAGGGTGGTCATGGCTTCGAAGTCCTGCTCCCACACCTGGCAGCCAAAGCCCGCGTCGTAGCGCGACTCGCCGAAGTGGGTAGTCAGCAGCAAATACAAGTGCTGGGCAATGGATTCCTGGGCCGAGCAGCGCGGCAGCTGCTGGCGCGCCACGATGCCTTCGAGGTCGAGCGGCAGGCGGTAGTAGGTATCGGCCATAAGCGAAAAATAAGCGGTAGCCGGGCCAGCGAAGCACCCGGCGCGGTTGCGCTAATCCTACGCCGGACGCGTGGGCGGCGTTGTCGAGTACTTACGTGGCGCAACAGCTTGAAGCAATTTGTAGAACGGATTTGCAGTTGGTGTACACGGTTGCTACCCTGGCGTGGGGACCTCACCCCCCGGCCCCCTCTCCTTGGGGAGAGGGGGAGCCGACCGCAGGCGAACGTAGGCAGTCGTTGGGTAGTCGTCAGGCTCCCCCTCTCCCCAAGGAGAGGGGGCCGGGGGGTGAGGTCTCCACGCCAGGGTAGCAACCGTGTAATACCAATCGCAAATCCGCTCTAGTCAGGCAGCGCATCCCAGCCCAGCGGCGGGACGGTATGCACTGAATCAGGAACCACGTGCTGGCTAAGCTGCTCGGTGCCGGGAGAGGCGAGCGAAAATTGTACGTAGTAGCGTTGTCCCAGCGCCGGGCAGGCCCAGCTGCGCCAGCTTTCGGGGCCGCACTCGCGGGAGCTTTGGTAGCGTTGCCCCGCCACGTAGTATTCGTACACGAAAACGGGGTTGCCCCGCTGCGTGCCGTACTTCAGCACGCGGGCCGCAGTATAGCGATAGGCCCCCGCGCGCAGTAAATACCGGCTGCGCGGACCGGAGTAGGCGAGTAGGAAAAACAGGGCGCTCAGCACCAGGCCCGCTACGGGAGCCAGGACGTCCCGGTAAGTCAGGCTTTTTTGCCGCCGCAGGTCGCGCCACAGCTTGCGGGCGACCAAGCCCGTTCCCACCAGCACCGCCAGGCCGATGAGGAGTACGACTAGCTCCCGGGTCTCCAGTCCGTTGTGCTGCACGTAACGCAGAAAATCCAGATAATCCACGTACTAACGCATTAGGGCTGGGTGGAAGTGGGGGAGGCGGAAGAGCCGGGCCACTGGTTTTGGCTAAGGGCCTGGTAGTAGCTGGCCAAGGACCCGAAGCCCAGGGGTAAGCCATAGTGGAAAGCGTGCTTGGCCCCCAGCCACACGGGATACCCAACCTCGTAGCCGGCGCGCTGCGCGGCCCCCTGGTATAAGCCGTAAGCCACTCGCCGGTTCAATACCCGGCCGCCGTACTCACCCAGGTAGCCGACGCTGGTACCAATGGCGGCCTGCGCCACGAATGCCTGGGGGCTAATTCGGTGGTTGAAGACCGAGCGGTAGCCGTCATTCCAGCTGTACTGGTAGGCCGAGGAAAGGAGGCCGACGCCAAAGGGGCGGATCCCGTAGGCCGACAGCCCCGTTTCGGTAAGATTGACGCCGCCGGCCGCATCGAGCACCCGGTCTACGCCCGACTTATTGGACGCCGCGTAGTTGATAAGCCCTTGGCCCAGGGCATCATTGCCACCGCGTAGCAGCACTAAGCCGGGTGACTTTTGCGAGCTTAGCCAGCCCGAGCGCACGCCCAGCATGCCAGTTTCGGCCTGGTCGGCCAGGGTGAGACTCCGGGTGAGCAGGGCCGCCCGGGTGGCGCCCGCCCAGCGCAGGCCGCTGGCCAGTCGCAGCAGCGCCACTTCCGAGAGCATCGTGCTGGTTACGAAGTTGCTGCCAATCAGTACCCCTTCGCCCACTTGCGCTTCGAGCGGGTGGTCGGCCAGGAGCTGGGCTTTTTGCTGGGCCAGCTTGTAGGCCGCGGCCCGCTGCCGCACCATTTCGGGCTTGTAGTAATCCTCGTTGGGCGTCTGGCGCAGGGTGTAGCGGGCCGGGGCGGGGTTCACCAGGCGGGTCAGGGCCAGGTGCTGGCGGTTAGCCTCAAGGGTCATCTGGCGCGTGCGCATAGCCTGGTCGTAGCGAAAGCGGGCATCTACCCGCGCCAAGTCGCCGTCGCGGGCCGTGGCGAGGCTGGGCTTGGGGGGCGTGGGCGCGGGCTGGCGCAGCGCGCCAAACTGATACGTAGCCGCTTGCCACTGCCGCAGGCTTTCGGCATCGGGCGTAAGGCCCACCGACGGGCGGCGGGGCGGGAGCGACGGGCGGCGGGGAGCAAGGGGCATGAGCGAAGGTGAGTAAGCTGAAAACCAATATTCCCGGCCCGCTACTGCGTGGCCTCCACCCAGTTGTTGACGTAGGTGGTTCCCTGCTTGATGATGCGCCGCGCTACCACGCTCAGCACGTAGTAGTGCGCGGCCTGGCCGGTGCCGTTGCTCTCAAAGTGCTCCTCATAGCCAACGCAGTAAGCCTCTTCGAGCACGAGGGTGAGGGGCAGCGAGACGCCGTCGAGCGCCTCGAATACCACCCGGGCCGGCAGAGCCATGTGCGGGGTGTAGGCCCAGGTGGGCAGCAGCACGTCGTGGGGAAGATTTTCGAGCACGAGGCGCAGCTCGCCGCTGGTGGGCTGCGCATTGACGAGGCCGCGCTCGGTGGTTTCCTGGTGCATGTGCTGGGTGAGGCTGCGCACGGTGTACGCCGTGTCCTGCACCCAGAAAGTGGCGGCGGCAGAGTTCATAGGCAAGCGTGGAAAAGGAGGGAACGCGAGCGTAATTCGCGTTGAAAGAAAGCGGCCAGCCTACACCGGCCAGTGGTTATCAATAACGAGCGAGCCATCGACGTGCAATTGCCGGGCCGTGAGCAGGATGGACATCGTACCGGCGAAGGTGCTGTCGCCCCCCGCCGTAAACGACAGCCCCTGGCCCACGCACAGCGCATCGACAAAGCGCAGGCTGCGCGTGGTACCCATGCCGTCGGGGGCGTCGGCC
Source organism: uncultured Hymenobacter sp. (assembly GCA_913776615.1). Classification (GTDB taxonomy): domain Bacteria; phylum Bacteroidota; class Bacteroidia; order Cytophagales; family Hymenobacteraceae; genus Hymenobacter. Next base: position 6,766 of record CAJYPK010000007.1, on the reverse strand, counting down.
ACGAGCAGGCCGCTGAGCTGCTTGCGGGCGTCGGCCATCCAGGCGTCGAGCAGGGGGTGTTGCAGCTTGTCGATGACCAGGCTGATTTTGCCCGCCAGAATGCCGCTTTGCGGCCGGCTTTGCGCATCGGTCAGCTGCACGATGCCCCAGTGAAATTCCTGTACCACGATGGTTTCGCCTTCCAGGTACAGTTTGGCCGAGTGCGCCATAGCAGAAACGTGGATTTGAGGTAAAGCAAGCTAAATATACTGGCGATGACGAAGTATCGGCCGCCGCTGCCGCGCCGGGCTCCCGGCACTTTCCTAACGCAGCCCAGATACGGGAGTTCTCGCGGGCCGAATCGGCGGGGTGCGGGGCCGGCTCGCCCACCGGGTAAGCCGACGCCAGCCAGCGCATTGGCCAGGGAGTTTCGTCGGCGTTGCCGCGCTGCTACAGCATACCCGCTAAAAATTCTGCGGGGTGCTGGCCCGCCCGCCGCCCCGGCCGCGCCGGTGAATTGGCAGTGAATTAATTAGCCTTTACTTAGCTTTATACATCCGGTACTAGGTGCTTCCAGGCTTGTTTTGATTGCAGTAGATTGATGGTGAGAAAATTAGAATAACGGATTTCGCCCGCTCCCCGCGCCGGCCCCGCCGCCCGCCCCACCGGCCCGGTGCTGGATGCGTAAGCTAGCCGCCGCCCGGGCCGGTTCCGACCGCGGCCTACTCTGTCCTTTCCCTTTTCCTTTTCCCATGTCGTACCCCGTTAAAGTCAGCGTGCAGGTAGATGGTGTGGCCGACCCGACCTCGGCCCTGGCCGACTTCACCCACCTGAGCTTGCAGCAGCACTTGCTCACGCACCACGCCTTTACGCTCGATTTTTCGTGCGAAACGCTGGGCAAGGCCCTCGGCCTCAAGCCCGAGCTGGTACCCGTGCAGGCGCATACCCGCCTCAGCGGCAAAGACATTACCCTGGGCTGGACGAGCCGGCTGGCCAGCGCGGCGGGCCGCTCGTTTCAGTTCAAGGGCATCGTCACCGACATCAGCATCCGCACCGACGCCGACCTGGTCAACTACTACCAGGTGAGCGGCTACAGCCCCACGTTTTTGCTCGAAGACGGCACCCAGAGCCGGACGTTCGTCAAAAAAACGCTGCCCGCTATCTTCTCCCAAGTGCTGGGCGAATACCCCGGCAATGCCTTCGCCCGCCAGCTGCAGGCCCAGGGCCAGCAGGTGCTGCCCTACGCGGTGCAGTACCAGGAAACCAATTTCAACTTCCTGAGCCGGCTGGCCGCCCGGTACGGCGAGTGGTTTTACTACGATGGCACCACCCTGCGGCTGGGGCGCGAGGCGGGGGCGGCCATCGCCTTTCGCAGCAGCAGCGCCCAGGTGTTCAGCCTGAGTATGCGCCTGCAACCGGCTAAAACCCAGGGCGCGGCCTACAATTACCGCACCCACGCCACGCTGGCCGCCACGGCCGCGCCCCCGGCGGCGGGCTACGGCCTGAGCCAGTTTGCCCAGCAGCAGTCGGCGGCGCTCTTCACCCAGCCGCAGCGGCTGGCCGTGGGGCCGCAGGGCCGCGACCAGGCCCAGTTGCAGCGGGCGCTCGACGGGCTGGCGGCCCAGCAGGCCGGTCGCCAGGTGACGCTCACCGGCCAGGGCGAGGCCTTCGACACGCGGCCGGGCAGCGTACTCGACGTGCAGGACGCGGCCGGGGCCGCCTACGGCAAGTTTCGGGTGCTGGCCGTGACGCACGACATCGACGGGGCCGGCAACTACCGCAACGAGTTTGAGGCCCTGCCCGACGCCGTGGGCACCCCGCCCCCCAACCCGTACTGCGCCACCCCCGCCGCCCAGCCCGAGCTGGCCGAGGTAATCGACCTGGAAGACCCGCGTCGCCTGGGCCGCCTGCGGGTGCGCTACCCCTGGAGCGTGGCCCGCCCGGCCGACGCCGAAAGCGCCTGGCTGCGGGTGAGCACGCCCTACTCGGGCGACGGCAAGGGGCAGCTGTTCACGCCCGAAGTGGGCTCGCAGGTGCTGGTGGGCTACGAGCAGGGCCAGGCCGAGTTTGCGGTGGTGCTGGGAAATTTATTTCATCCCCAAAACCCGCAGAACGCGACGTACACCCGTGATCGCAACCACCTCAAGGGCCTGCAAACGGCGGGTGGCAACAAGTTCGTCATGAACGACGTGGCCGGCGCGCAGACCATTTTGCTGTCCAATTCCAACAAGAAGGATACGGCCATCCTGGTCAGCTTTAAAGAAGATGGGAGCATCGATATTCGCACGAACGGTCCCATCAGTTTAACGGCGGGACAGGATATCACGCTGGATGCCGGTAAGAATATCGTATTGCGTGCTGCCGAAGACATCACGTTAGCTGCCCAGAAAAACGTATCGATAGCGGCTCGGGAAGAAGATATTGCAGTGCGGGCGCAACGGGAGCTGCTGCTTACGGCCGTGAGTGACGAGTTAACACTGGAAGCAGCCAGCAAAAAACTGGTGGCTAAGTCGGCTGATAATGTGGAAATCACGGCTTCAGGCGTGACGAAAATAAGTGGCCAGGACGTAAAGCTCAATAATCCTGGCTGAGCTGTTACGCCCAACCAGCCAGCTCAGCCAAGCGCTGAGTGCATGGCGTTACCTGCCACGAAGCCGATTTTCTTATGTCTCAACCTGTGTCTGCGTTTTCTCGTCTGCCCGTGGTACCCACGCCTCTGCTCGGGACTTTGCTTACCTACCCACCGCGCCGCGCCGAAGCCCATCCGTACCCAGCGGCGCCGCAGCCCCCGGTGCGGCTGCGCCTGCTGGCCCTGCCGGCGGCCCTGGTCTACACTAGCCTTTCCTTTTGGGAGGAACGAGTAGTGGGCGAAGTGAAGCGTACCACCATTGAGAAGAAAATTGTTCTGACAGCTACTGCTCAGCCTGGCTATCTGCGGGTAGATTACCGGGCTGCCCCGACCTTACGCAAGCCCGATTTGTCGTCATTTGAGCGGGTACTCTTGTTGCTGGCTGAACTCTATAGCCAATTGGAACTGCACGTACTGCCCACCGGCCAGTTAGCTGCGGTTGGTAACGTCACCGAAGTGCAGCAAACCTGGGATCGAGTAAAGCAGGAACTCATCCAGCGCTCGGGGGGGGAAGACGATTTCACCCGAGTACTAGTGGCCGGCCTTGAGGAGCAGCTGCGCCGGCCGGGGGCTTTACTAGCCTCCCTACGCATTGATTACTTTTTTGGGTTTCTGCTGCAAAATATTTATGGGCAGCAGTTTAGTAGCGACTCCCGGTATGGGCAGGCGCGTTGCTTCCCCCAGTTTTTTTCGGGTACCGACCTCTGGTTTTGGGAGCGGCTGGAGTTGGCTGCGCCTACCACCCCAACGCGGGTAGCGTTGTGCCTGAAGAGCATACTCGACTCTGCTCAAACTGATTTAACAATCCTGGCGCAGCAAGTGATGGCGGCCCAACAACTTGCCGCCCCGGCCGGAACGGTCCTGCCTGCGCCCGCGCCTGAAGCCCTCCGCTGCACCTACGAGGCCACCGTCGAACTGGACGCAGCCACGGGCTGGCCCCTGCTGGTAGAAGCTTCCGTGCGCTGCGGCCTCGCCGATGGCAGCTACAGTAAGGAGTATTTCATCCGTATAGAACAACGCCACCTCACGCCATGAGCCAGACTGGACAAGAATACGTGTGCAATGGGGCCATCTGCCGCTGCGATAAGGGTACTCTCCCCAGCCAGCTCCGGGTGCTGACCAACCAAACCGTACACCTGCAAGGAAAAACGGTAGCTACTACGCTCGACAAGCTGTTTATGCCCTTCGGTACCTGTCTGGTCAAAAACAATATGCCCTGCGTGCCGATGCTCACCATGTGGGAGGACTATTTTGATAAGGTAAGCCTAGTAGCCCCGGGCTGCCATCCGCTACTGGAAAAAAGCACTATCCGGTGTGCGCTGGGCGGCAAGGTGAGCATCGTAAGCACGTTGCAGGTATCGATGCCGCTGCCGCCGCCGCCGCCCCAGGTAGAAAGTGCCCGCACAAGCAGCATGAGTCTGTGCCCGATGCTGGTCAGTGATTTCTCACCGGCACAGTAGCTAGTAATTTTTTCGAGCAATTGTCCTATGGATAATATCTTTTCACGCCTGCTCCCGTCCCGCCTCACTGGCATGGATAAAGCAGTAGTAGGTACCGCAGCTAAGAAAAGAAACCAAACCGGTATTGCTATCACCGTCGGCGTGTTCTTCGACGGTACTGGTAATAACCGTAACAACGTAGCGCAACGCCATATTGCCCAATATAATGAGGCTCACCCCGATAAGCCCGTAAATCAGGAGGACGGGGTAAAATGGTCGGGTAGCTACCCTAAGCACGGTAAGGCAGGTAATAGCTACGCGGGGGGGTATTCCAACGTGTCTATTCTGGAGGCGATGAATAATCGGCGCGATTTAGAGGAAAGACAGATTTCAGTTTACGTAGAAGGCATCGGTACCGTAAATGATATGGCCGATGCGACGATCGGGATGGCTTTCGGTTCGGCATCTACCGGAATTCCTAAAAAAGTAGCTAGAGGAATTGGCCTGATAGCCGAAAAGATAGCTAAAATTCTGAAACAGGAGGAGGATAGTTTTGTGGAACAGGTTACCATCGACGTATTCGGATTCAGCCGGGGCGCGGCGGCGGCACGACACTTTATTTCGCTATTGCATGCCACACCTACCCTGGCCGCACGCTTGCAAACGCCGACCGCCAAGGTAAAAATTAAGTTTGTAGGCATCTTCGACACCGTATCCTCTTACGGCTTGAGCTTTAAGGATGATATTGAGCAATTGGGCCTGCGCATCGGCGGCAACGCCCAAAAAGTAGTACACATAACTTCCGGGGACGAGTACCGACAGAACTTTTCGCTCACTGACATTACCAGTTCGCTGGGCATTGGCTACGAATTAACCCTGCCGGGTGTACACTCCGATATTGGCGGCGGCTACAGCGAGTCGGAGTACGAAAGCCGCATTCTACACTTTGAGGACCGCGACCGGCTGATTAACCACGGCTGGTATACGGAGGAAGAAGTGCCCATTCGCTACGAACACGTGAATGACCGTCAGGGTAACCGGCTATTTACTAAGCGCTCGGTGGTGGGTATTCGGAAGAATGTGCGCCCCGACTATCAATATATCCCGCTGGCCATCATGGCTGCGTGTGCAAAAAAACCAGGGCAAATGGATTTGGAAATGCTGAGCAAAAACGGGCGGTTTGGTAAGTTTACGATAGGCCCCGACCACGAGCTGGCCCAAGTGCAGGCAGTTATTCAGGGGCATGTGGCCGGGCACGGGGTGTCGGGGCGGCACTCCCTCAAGCTACTCGGCGATGTCCGGCCGGGCGTGTTGCTGCCGCTCTCGCCGGCCGAAGTAAGACGGCTGCGCAATCGCTACTTGCATCGCTCCGCTAGCATAGGCCTTGGGCTCGGCGGCGATAAGCGCATCGGTATGGGTGAGCGGCTGGAAGACAAAAAGCCGCACCGCGAAATTTACCACGGTTGAGGCAGGGCTCATTTCCAGCTATCTTAATTTAATGTCTGTTAAGCAATTTTCTCTAGTGCGTGTCGCTCGGCTGACTGCCTTATGCCTTGCGCTGGTAGCAACCGATGCCTGCGGCCAGCGTGCTATTACTAAATCTTCACTTATGCACCCGTCTCCAACCGAAAAGTTCAAGCTCAGCGCCGGGCCTTGCGTACCTAAGGGCTACTGGGTCACCGTTCAGGGTGGCAGCTTCGATGGTCCCGGTAATTCGGGATTTCCGGTGCCCTCTGGCCACACCTTGCGCGGTAGCTGGGGTGCCTCCGGCACCGCCTGGGCCGTAGGCGACGAGCTACAGCCCGTACCAGAGCACCTGTCGCTACTGTGGTTTTCCTACGCTGAAAATAAATTTTATGAGGGCGATTTTGCGTTGCCAACAAGTAAAATTTACAATCTGCTCAAAACTGGTTACTGGGACTTGGAGAAGAAGAAGCCCGCTACCTACAACGAGTTTACAGTGTGCGTGCTGCCCAAGGGAGCCGTGGTAGTATGGCTCACCGGTAACAACCAGGTGCTCATTGGGCGCTTTCAGGGCCACGAGACGGCCGCCAACTTCCGGCAATACTACGGGCAGGCCGACCGGGCAACTATGGTGAAGGAAACCCAGCAGGAAATGCCGCCCGAAGTGCAGGCCCAGATAAAAGCAGGGACCATCAGCTTCAAGCAGTGGGACGCGTACCTGACTACTTATGCCTGGCGGGTGGCTTTCAACATTCCCTTTACCCTTACGCAGTACAGCTTGCACGGGGTCAACGCCGAGCGCTTCAGCGACCCGCTTACCCGCGACCTGGCTCCCTACCGGCAACTGTTGCTCACGGCTACTCCCAAGCCAGTGCCCCGCAAGCTCTACCTGCACGGCCAGGCCGAGCACGGGGCGCACTACGAGGTACGGATAAAAGCCTTTGACGAGGTCGAAACGATGGCCGCTTATCAAACGCTGCACGCAGCGAGTCCCAAGAGCCCGATTACGCTACTGCTCACGGTAGATAAGCCTTTTCAAAAAGCCACGCTGAGCCTGCAAAACGAGGCAAAGCAAATTCCTCTTACCAAGACGGTAGTGGAAGTGTTCAGCGAGGATTGAGTAGGCTTTAGAGCGTGTTTAGGAATTAGCTGGGCAAAAAGAAACGAGCCAGTAAGTTGCGGTGGGAGTTCCTAGGCTCCTGCACGCTTTATGGTTGAGTGCTATCAACCCCTTACTGACTCGCAGTGGCAAGTT
>CAJYPK010000006.1 GCA_913776615.1 uncultured Hymenobacter sp. | reverse complement strand
TGCGAAGCATCTTATCACGCCCGAACGAGCTGTTCTAACCTGATAAGATGCTTCGCAAGCGGACGCCAGATAAGCATGACAGACGTTTTCTGTTGTGCTTCTTTGCCCGCGTCCAGCGGGCTTAGCTAGTGTCTGCTTTACTAACTGATTCTAATAAGCCTTCAACCCACTTTGCAGGAAGTTAGCGAAGTTTTCTACTTCGTAGTTAGCACCTTGCGGCGGCACCAGCACGTTGCCATCGCGGCCCAGCAGCACGTAGTAGGGCTGCGAATTGGTATTGAAGCGGCTGGCCTGCAAGTCACTGTACTTGTTGCCGATGGTTTTGATTTGCTTGCCGCTGTAGGTCGAAACGGTTTGCTCGGTGGCGGGCAGCTCGGTTTTGTCGTCCACGTAGAGCTGAATCAGCACGTACTTGTCGCGCAGCAGGGGCAGCACCTGCTTGTCGGGCCATACGTTGGCTTCCATCTTGCGGCAGTTCACGCAGGCGTGGCCGGTGAAGTCGATGAGCACCGGCTTGCCCACCTTTTTGGCATAGGCCATGCCCTCGTCGTAGTCGAAAAATGCGGGCAGGCCCAGCGGGGCGTGAAACAGCTCGGCGTACTTGTGCGGGGCCGTGTCGGCGGCCGGTGCGGCGGCAGCGCCGCCGGCCGGGGCCAGCAGGGTGGGGGTGTAGAGGTCAAAATCCTGGGTATCCTGCGGGGGCAGGAAGGCCGATACCGCTCGCAGCGGCGCGCCCCACAGGCCCGGCACCAGGTAGAGGGTAAACGACAGGACGACAATGGACAAGAACAGGCGCGGCAGCGTGATAAACGGCAGGTCGCTGTCGTGCGAGAAGCGCAGCTTGCCGAGTAAATACAGCCCCATCATCCCGAAAATCACCACCCACAGCACCAAGAACACCTCGCGGTCGAACCACTGCCAATGGTAAGCCAGGTCCACGTTGGAGAGGAACTTGAGCGCGAAAGCCAGCTCCAAAAAGCCCAGCGTTACTTTCACCGAGTTGAGCCAGCCGCCCGACTTGGGCAGCGAGGCCATCCAGCCGGGAAACAGCGAGAACAGCGTAAACGGCAGCGACAAGGCCAGCGCGAAGCCAAACATGCCCACGGCCGGCCCGAGCAGCTGCCCCATCGTGGCGGCCTGCACCAGCAGCGTGCCGATAATCGGCCCGGTGCACGAAAACGACACCAGCGCCAGCGTGGCCGCCATGAAGAAGATGCCCAGCAGGCCGCCCTCGTCGGCCTTCTCGTCCATTTTATTCGCCCACTTGGTCGGCAGCATAATCTCGAACGCGCCCAGGAACGACGCGCCAAATACGACTAGCAGCAGGAAAAAGAAGAAATTGAAAATGCCGTTGGTAGCCAGGTTGTTCAGGGCATCAGCCCCGAAAATGACGGTAATCAGCAGCCCCAGCGCCACGTAAATAACGATGATGCTGGCCCCGTACACCAGCGCGTTGCGAATGCCCTTGGCCCGCGTGCCCGAGCGCTTGGTGAAGAAGCTCACCGTCATGGGTAGCAGCGGGAAAATGCAGGGCATCAGCACCGCCGCGAAGCCGCCCAGCAGGCCCGCCAGAAACGTTACCCACAGCGACGACTTGACTGGCTCGCCGCCCGGCGGGGTAGCGGCCGGCTGGCTGGTCGAGGTGGCAGTAGCCGAAGCGGTTGTGGCCGGGCTGGCCGCCGTTGGTGCCGCCGCTGAATCAGTCACCTTGGCCGCGCTGGCCGTCTTCGCGGCGGGGGCCGGGGCCTCCACGGGCGTAAACTCAATGTCGTCCGTTGAAACGGTATCCTGGGCGAAGGCGGGCCGGCCGGCGCTGGCACCCAGCAGCAGCCACAGCCCTAGTAGCCAGGCCGCGTTGGCGCGGAGCAGCCGCCCGAGGCGGGCCGCTCCGGCCGAATAAAATAATGGCATAGCGCGGGTTACTTAACGGGGATGCTGAAGGCTACCTCATCGGGGGGCAGGCACTTCTCGTCGTTGCAGGCCATGAATTCGAGGTTGCCCTTCACCGTCACCGGGCCTTTACCGGTGAGCTTTACCTTTTGCTGGAAGACCACCGAGTTGGCGAAGTAGCTCACCTCCATGTTGAAGGTTTTTTCCATGCGCGTCACCGGCTTGGGCTCTTGGGGCGCGCCCACCAACGTGTAGGCCTTGGACGGGTCAAATTTGATGGTGGTCTTCACCGGGCCGCCATCTTTCACGTGTTGCGAGTACACGTGCCAGCCCGGGTCGATGGTGGCTTTGATGAGGACCATCGCCTCGGTGGGGCTCAGTTTCTTGGCGGCGTAGCTCCAGTGTACGGGGGTCAGAATCTGGGCTTTGGCCTGGCCAGCCCCGAGCAGGACCAGTCCTGCCAGCAGTAGTTTTTTCATATAAGAAACGGTCGGAAGTAATCCGTAGTAGCCCTAAAACAAACGTAGTGCCTGTTTTATCCCGGCAATATCGGCCGGGCGGCCTACAATTACCTAGTGGGGGAAGAGTTGTTTTAGGAGAAAAAGAAACTGGCCGGGCATCAATTAACCAGCAATAGCGTAAGATGCTCGCTCAAGCGAAAAAGAAATGACCCAGCGGCTACCTCCGTAGAGGCTACCGCTGAGTCATTTCTTTTTAGTTCTAGATCCTGCTTTACTTCACCCGCGTCAGGGCCACTTCGCGTACCGGGGCGATAACTAGCGGCACCTTCTCCACTTTCACTGAAGAGGTGTCGAGGCCGAAGTACTGGGCCTCGCCCGAGATGAACTGCTTGATGTAGAAGTAGGCCTGCATCACGAGCTTTTCCTGGGTGGGGAAGTCGTTTTCGACCGAGAGGTATTTTTCCAGTACCACGAAGCGGAAATCGCCCACCACGTGCCGCTGGCTCAGCGAGGCGTAGCGCGAGGTGATGTCCACTTCCTTGTTGCGCACCAGGTCTTCGACCACCTTGCGGAAGAACAGGTTGATGCGCTGCTGCACCCGGAAGCCCAGTCGGAAGTTGATGCGGAAGACGTCGTCGTGGGCCAGCTCGGTCACCTTGTACTCCATGGTATACGGCTCGTCGGTGGTATCGACGTGGATAAACCAGTAGATATCAGCCCGCTTGGGACGCTTCTGAAAGATGGAGTAAATAATCTTCTGCTCGATCTCGCTGGCCCGCTCGGCCGAAGTCAGAAAGACCAGGTGCGTGGCGTACTTGGAAATAGAGTCGTCGTTGGAAAGCTGCTTGAGCGGCTCGATGTAGGGCTCCATCTTCACGAAGTCGGTAAGGCGGCGCTTGATGTAAAACGCCTTCAGCCACACGTACATTACGCTCATCAGCGCCGTGCCGATGGCCAGCGACACCCAGCCGCCGTGCGGAAACTTGATGAGGTTGGCCAGCATGAACGAGCCCTCAATGAAGCCGTACACCAGCACGAACAGGGCCACCAGCGGCAGGGCCACTCGCTTGATTTTGCGCAGCCACACCGTGAGCAGCACCGTGGTCATGAGCATGGTGAGCGTAATAGCCAGCCCGTAGGCCGCTTCCATGTTGGAGCTTTCGCGGAAGAACAGTACCACCCCGATGCAGCCCACGAGCAGCAGGCGGTTCATGCTGGGTACGTAGAGCTGGCCTTTTACGTCGGTGGGGTAGTTGAGACGCACCTTGGGCCACATGTTGAGGCGAATGGCCTCGGCTACCAGCGTAAACGAGCCGGTGATGAGCGCCTGCGAGGCAATCACCGCCGCCACCGTGGCCAGCCCGATGCCGAAGAGCAGAAACCACGACGGCATGAGGGCATAGAAGGGGTTTTGCTCGCCAATCTGCTGGCCCTTGTGGGCGAGCAGCCACGCGCCCTGGCCCAGGTAGTTGAGCAGCAGGGTGATTTTTACAAAAGTCCAGCTGATGCGAATGTTGCCCTTGCCACAGTGCCCGAGGTCGGAATACAGCGCCTCGGCCCCGGTAGTACACAGAAACACCGAGCCCAGCAGCCAGAAGCCACCGGGATAATTGACCAGCAGCTGGTAGGCGTAGTAGGGATTAAGCGCCCGTAAAATGGTGGGATTGTGGGTAATCCAAATCGCGCCCAGCACACCCAGCATGGTAAACCACAGGAACATAATCGGTCCGAAGGCCTTCCCCACGATCTGCGTCCCGAAGCTCTGCACCAGAAACAGCGCCGCGATGATGCCGATCACGATGGGGACGGTAGGAATACTGGGGTACACGGCCCGCAGGCCCTCCACCGCCGACGATACCGAGATGGGCGGCGTAATCACCCCGTCGGCCAGCAGGGCGGCCCCGCCGATGATGGCCACGGCCGACAGCCAGGCCCCGCGCCGCCGTACCAGGGCGTAGAGCGAGAAAATGCCACCCTCGCCGTTGTTGTCGGCATTAAGCGTAAGCAGCACGTACTTGACGGTAGTTTGGAGCGTGAGCGTCCAGATAACGCACGAAATGCCGCCCAGCACCAGGGCCTCGTCGATGAGGCCGGGCACCCGGCCACTCTTGAGAATGGATGACATCACGTAGAGCGGCGAAGTGCCGATGTCGCCGTAGATGATGCCCAGCGCGATAAGCAGCCCAGCGCCGGAAATGGCGGTGTGCGAAGATTTAGAACTCATGGGTAACGGGTAATTACTTGGTCAGGTAGCAGCAGAAATGGCTCGGTGACGCGGTAAAAGTAAGGAGGTACGCCGCCCCTACGTCGGCTCGTCCGAAATGGTGGACTCGGCCGGAGGCTGCTCGGCCGCGGCTTCTATCGCGGCCGCGGCTTCGGCATTACGCTCGGCCTCCAGCGCGGCCAGCAACGCGGCGGCTTCGGCGGCGGCCTGGTCGTGGGCGCGGGCCACCCGGCGGTTGAGCTCGCCGGTGAGGCGGCGCCAGAGGTCGGCGTCGCCGGGCAGGGCAAAGTGCGCCGCCTCGCGGCCCAGCAGCCACAGGCGCAGCCGGTTGGTGCCCCGGTGGCCATAGAGCAGCATGAGGGCGGTGGCCAGCAGGCCGGCCATCGTGGGCAGAGTGCGGAGCCAGTTATTTAAAAACAGCAGCAGCACGATGGCCAGCCCCAGCCCGCCCAGCAGGTACCACAGCAGCCAGCGCACCGGCTGCACTTCGGCCCGCTCAATCTCGCGCAGGCCGAAGGTCCGGCCCAGCACCGTGAGCGCAGTCGCCGTGAGTACGAACCGGCCGTCGGGGCTGCGGACCGGGGGCAGCGGCGCGGGCGGCGGTAGCGGGGCCATCGCGGGCGCTGAGCTAACGGCTTCGGGTGCCGCGCCAGCCCCTATTGCCTCCGGCCCATCCAGTACGGTAAGGCTGGCTGCCGTCGCGACCTCAGCCGCAGTCGAATTATCAGCCGCCGGAGGGGCCGCAACCAAAGCCGCCACCGGCGCGGGAGCCGGTGGCGGAGTAACGGGAACGACTGGCGTATCGGACATGGATGGCCGGGGGCTAGCGGGTATGGCAGTGCTGCTTCGCACCCAGGTGGGGGCGGAAGCCACGGCGGGCACCGTGGCCGACAGGGTAGTGGACGCCGTCAGCGCCCCGGCCGACGACGCGGCTCAGTTGTTTACTTTCAGCAGCTCGACGTCGAAAATCAGCGTCGAGTCGGGGCCGATGTCGCGGCCGGCGCCGCGCTTGCCGTAGGCCAGGTTGGCGGGGATGTAGAGGCGGTACTTCGCGCCTTCGCCCATGAGCTGGAGGGCTTCGGTCCAGCCGGCGATTACGCCGTTGACGGGGAAGGTAGCCGGCTGGCCGCGCTGGTAGCTGCTGTCGAATACCTTGCCGTTGATGAGGGTGCCGTGGTAGTGGGTGGTTACCGACGAGCGCAGGGTGGGTTTCTTGCCGCTGCCTTCGGTCAGCACCTCGTACTGGAGGCCGCTGGGCAGGGTAGTTACGCCGGGCTTCTTGGCGTTTTCGGCGAGGAAGGCTTCGCCTTCGGCTTTGTTGTTCATGGCGTTGGGGTTTTGGGTGTCGTCGTCATCGTCTTCCATACCGCCGCCGAGCTGCTCTTGCAGCTGCTGCATGGCAGCCTGCATTTGCTCCTGGGTGAGGCGGCTGGGCTGGCCGGCGAGACCTTCCTTGAGGGCGGCGGCCAGGGTGTCGATATCCAGCTCCAGGCCCTGCTGGGCGAAGTTGCGGGCCAGGTCGCGGCCAATGATGTAGCTGACCTGCTGCTGATTGGTGTCGAGCGTCACGGGTAAGTGAGGGTAAAAGGCGCCGGCCCGGTGGGGCCGACGGCACATGAAAAATGGATAAACCGGCCGCGAAGGTCGGTACGGCCGGGCGCTTCTTACGCAAAAAGCCCCGCCGGGGGCGGGGCTAGGCACTGCGTTGGGGTGGGAAACCCGCTCGGCTAGAGGTAGTAATGGTCCTCTTCGCCGTGCAGGGAGAAAGTCAGGTTGAGGGAGGCCAGCTGCGCACTCAGGTAGCGGAGCGAGCCCAGGCCACCAAGAAACAGCAGCGACGAAAGGGCAGTAGTCTTTTTCATGAGAACTAAGGCTGAGAAAGTTGAATACGGCGCAAAGATACGCAGCGAGGTGAAATATGTTAGGCGTGCCGAGTAATTATTCCGCATTCCTCGTCAAGCGGTAACAGGTGGCTGGGTTAGCCATTCGGCGTAGTTCTCCTGCATTTGGGTTAGATGGCGGCGAGCGTGCTGAGCTAGAAAATAGACGTACTCGTACACATTGAGCTTGCCCAGTTCATGCACCGACATGGTCGTTTGGTATAGCAAGCCTTCGCCATTGGGAAGGCGGTCTAGGACTTGAAGAATCTGCGCTAACTGGTCATGCAGTTGCTGGCGTATTACCAAGGGCCACCGTGGGTAGGTGCGGGGCTCCATGTGGTCGGGCCGCGCCCACGCAAAAGCGTGGAGTGTGCCAATGGCCGCCAACTGGGCATACGGAAAGTCATAGCTCGCTACGGCTGTCGATAGGTCGAGTCCATTCCGGTTAGCCAAAGCCTTGGTCGTTCCCTTCTCAATGAGAATAAGTAGGTAATGGTTAGTGAGGCCGATATGATTCAATACCTCATCAACGCTCCAGCCATGGTCGGCTGGCATATAGGTGCGCAGGTTAGCTGGCTTATCGAACCAGCTATCTACTAGGGCGAACGTACTCCGTAGCTCAGCTTTAAGTGAAGCTACAAGCCGGTCGATTTCCATAAAAGTTAAAGAGTACTTAACTCGAATGATCGGCCACGATAACCCACTCACCCTTGAGCTTGCGGAAAATCAGCAGAAACTGGCCCTGCGCGTCGCCGGTGGGGGCGTTGGGCCGGGTCAGGTGCCAGTGGCCTACCACCTGCGCCACCTCGGGGCTGAGCGGCGTGATGCGCAGCTGGCTGAAATCGAGGTGGCCCATCTGGGCGGCGTTGGGGTAGCTCTTTTTGTAATTGTCGAGGGTGGGCTGCCAGCCATAGGTAGCGCCGTTTTTACCGATGAACACCAGCGAGTCGGAGCGCCAGTAGCCGGCCATGAAAGTGGGAATATCGCCCCGGTTCCAGGCGGCGGCCTGGGTGGCGAGCACCTGGGCAATGGCCTGGCGCGGAGTAGGTGGAGCGGCCAGGGCCAGCGTGAGCAGCAGCGCGTGTAGCATAAGCTTTAGCTTGTGAATAAATGAATTAGAGCAAATTTCAAGTCAGTGTACAGGTTGTTGCCACTCATGCGGAGCGCCTCACCCCCCGGCCCCCTCTCCGAAAAGGAGAGGGGGGGGGCGGATGCCAGCAGCCGTAAGCCCGTCGTAGCAAGCGGTGGGCTCCCCCTCTCCTTTTCGGAGAGGGGGTCGGGGGGTGAGGCGCTCACGATAGAACTGCGACTGACCGTACACGAACCTGAAAATTTACTCTAAGCTCGCTAGGGCGGGCGCAAGCCAACGCCTGCGCCTGCCCTAGCGGTTGAGCAAGGTAGACACGTAGGCCGTACCGCCCAGCGCCCGCATGCGGCGCAGCACGCGCAGCTGCTTGGCGCGGGCCTGCGGGCCGGGCTGGCCGGCCCGGAAGCGGAGCGGGTTGGGTAGCACACCGGCCAGCAGGGCGGCTTCGGGGGCGCTGAGGTTGCGGGCCGGCTTGTGGAAGTAGCGCTGGCTGGCGGCTTCCACCCCGAAGGTGCAGTCGCCCATCTCGGCCACGCTCAGGTACATCTCCATGATGCGGCGCTTGCTCCAGAGCAATTCGATGAGCACCGTAAAATACGCCTCGGCGGCCTTGCGCACGTAGGAGCGACCCTGCCAGAGAAAGACGTTCTTGGCCACCTGCTGGCTGATGGTGGAGCCGCCGCGCACGGGCTTGCCGTCGGCGCGGTGCCAGTTGTACTGGGCGGCCTTCCACATGCCGTCCACGTCGAAGCCGTGGTGCAGCAGGAAGCGCTGGTCCTCGGCCGCTACCACGGCCAGCGGGATGCTGGGGGCGACCTCGTCGAGGCTGGTAAAATCGTAGCGTACGTGGCGCGGGTCAGGCTGAATGCCGATGTAGCCCAGGCCCACCGGCGCGTGGGCGCGGCGGTCGAGCATGAGCCAGGTGGCGGGCGGGGCCAGCCAGCGGTAAAGCAGCACCCAGGCCACGGTGAGCAGAAACAGCGCCGTCACGGTTTGCAGGGCCACGCGCAGCGTGGTGCGCCAGGAGGGCAGGAGGGTTTGGATAGAGTGCGCCACGGCGCAAAAGTAGAAGCCGCCGCGGCTACCCGCGCGCGTCGTCGTCGCTGGCAAACTCGGCCCGGACGGCGGCCAGCCCCGCGGCCGTGATGAAGCCGTGGGCTTCGGCGTGGGTGGCGGCGGCCAGGTAGTCGGGTACCAGCAGCAGCTCCACGCCGGTGTCGCGGCGCAGGGCCTCGGCCAGGGGGGCGACGTGGGTGGCGCGGGCGGGCACCCCTACGTCGCGGATGTACACCACCCGAATGCGGCCGGGGTGCGTGCGTACCACCTCGGCGTAGATGGCGGGGTCCTGCTGGCCGCTATCGCCGAGCAGAATGAACGTCAGTTCGGGATACGTATCGAGGATCTGGTTGATTTCTTTGAGCTTGTGGCCGTGGTGCGGCGAGGCGGCCGTGGGCTTCTGCTCCGAGCCGGGCGTGCGGCCGATGAGCGTTTCGCGCAGCAGCAGCGGGCCGGGGGGCACGCCTTGCAGGCGCAGAAAGTCGTCGAGTACGTCGTAGAGGTTCCAGGGCGAGGAGCTGACGTAGAAAAACGGGTTGTCGGGCTGGCCGTTGCGGCCTCGTAGCAGCGCCTGGTAGAAAGCCGCCACGCCCGCCAGCGTCTCGTGCGAGTGGGCGTTGCGCAGCAGCACCGTGCGCAGCATCCGCAAAATGTGGGTGGCCTTGGTGACGATCACCGTATCGTCGAGGTCGGAAATGATGCCGAACTCGGCCGAAGGCGGCGGAATGAGCACCTGCGCCGTGCCTTCCACCTGGCCCAGCAGCCCCCGAAACCGGCGCGGCAGCTTGGTGAGGCGCACCGGGACCGGGTGCCAGAGGTATTCGACCGAAGGCGGCAGTACGGGCGGGTCGAGGCGCAGGGTGAAGTAGCCGGTATTGCCTGTCACGACGGGCATCTCCAGGTGATTGGGTAGCGAGATAACTACTTCAGCCCCCGGGATTTCGCGGCTGTTGAAGCGCCGGTACATGGCCTGGAAATTACGCCACGGCGAGTCGGCCTCGGTTTGGGGCGTGATGCCGCGGTCGGCGAGCAGGCGGCCCTTCACGTAGAAGCGGTGCGGCGTGCCGTAGCTGCGGTACACGTCGAGGTGCAGCGGGCGCAGCCGACCCAGCCGCGCCGCCACGCGCGTTATCGACGCATCGACCCACTCCCAGCCGTCGGCCAGCCATTGCGCTATATCCATCCGGCAAACCTACGGCCAGCGGGTCATTCGGGCGGCATCGCCCTGCGGGCTGCAATTGCGTACAGCTTGTTTTTAGCCTGCTCTGCTATGACCGCCACCCACGCGCCCCTGCGCTCCCAAGCCCGCAAGAAAAGTTCGCCGCCCATTCAGGAACTGGCGGCCCACGAACTGTACAAAGATCCCGCCCGCCAGGCTGCGCTGGCCGGCCTGCGCTACGCCACCGATGCCGGCCCCGGCCTGCGGCGCGAGGCCGTCGGGGCGCACGAGTTCGTGTACGTCGATGCCAAAGGCCGTAAAATCGAGGATGAGAAAACGCTGGCGCGAATTAAAAGCTTCGTCATTCCGCCGGCGTGGACCGACGTCTGGATTGCGCCCAATCCCAACTTCCACCTCCAGGTGACGGGCCACGACGCGGCCGGCCGCAAGCAGTACCGCTACCACCCGGCCTGGGACGCCGCCCGCTCGCTTACCAAGTTTTCGCGCCTGCTGGCCTTCGGCCAGAAGCTGGGCGAGTTGCGCCAGCAGCTACGCAAGGACCTGGCCCGTCCCGGTCTCACCCGCGATAAAGTGGTGGCGCTGGTACTCACGCTGATGGATCAGTCGTTTATCCGCATCGGCAACGAGGAGTACGCCAAGAAACATAAAAGCTACGGCCTCACCACGCTGCTCGACGACCACGCCGTAATCCACGGGGCCGACGTGCGCTTCTCGTTCGTGGGTAAGAAGGGCGTGGCCCACGACGTGACCATCCACGACCGGCGGCTGGCCCGCCTGGTGCGGCAGTGCCAGGAGATTCCCGGCGAGCATTTGTTTCAGTTCTACGGTCCCGACGGTCAGCGCCACCCGCTGGAATCGGGCCACGTCAACGACTACCTGCACCGGCACACCGGCATTGCGCTTTCGGCCAAGGATTTTCGCACTTGGGGTGGCACCGTGAAAATGGTGGAGTGCCTGGAGCGCGTGCTGAACGGTGATGTGGAAATGGCCCACGACAAGGCTATTCGCCAGGCCACCAAGGAAGTAGCCAGCAACCTCGGCAACACGCCCACGGTGTGTACCAAGTACTACATTCACCCCCAGGTAACGGAATTATTCAAATCGGGCCGGCTCATCGAGTACCTGCGTCGCCACGACGCCGACCCGCTGGACAAGGACGAGCTTTCGCCCACCGAGCACCTGGTGCTGGAGATGCTGGCGGAGGTGTGAGGATGCTCGTATTGCTAGAATGGGTTGAAATTACGGTCAGCGGACTTACAACTATCTGTCATTGCGAGCGCAGCGAAGCAATCGCACCCAAACGGCGTGGCCGAATAGGTGCGATTGCTTCGCTGCGCTCGCAATGACAACCAAGTTACTCAACTTAAAACAGCTTCTTAAGCAGTATCATAATACTACGTCCGTCATGCTGAGCTCGCCGAAGCATGACGGACGTTAATAGTTGATGAAGACAATCAAGTAGGCATACTAAATGCACTACCGCCCCGCGTGCAGCAGCCGGCGGTAGCCCAGCCCGCCCAGCACCAGCACCACACCCGCGTAGAGCAGCAGCGCCGGCCCCAGCAGCAGCCAGCCATACTCAGCGTATACCCGCGGGCGAAACTGCGGAATCGCCTCGGCGTCGCTCACGGTGAAAGTGCGGTAGGTGCTTTCGAGCGCCATCTTGGGATAGAAGAAGCGCTGGGTGCGGGTGCGGAAGTCGTCCACGTCGCGGCTGAAGTGGTTGAATTGCTGCCAGTGCGTGCCGGCCAGCCCCGCCAGGGTTTCCTGGAGCCAGAGCGCCGGGCTCAGCAGCTGCCAGCCGCACAGGGCGGCCTGCTGTTTTTCAATCTGTCCGTCGAGCTGGCGCTCGGCCTGCCGGGCGGCGGCATCCTTGATTTCCTGGCTTTTATAGACAATAACGCCGTAGCCGTACACCATGCCCGGCGTCACCACCGAGGCTTGTCGGATGAGCGTGCGCGGGCTGCTGAATACCTCCTTGGTAAGCGCCTGCCCGTCGCGCTCGAAGTAGCGGTTGATGGCGTTGCGCTCGGCCGTGGTGATGGCGATGCGGCTCGGAATAGGGTAGGCCCGGTCGAGGCCCAGTTGGAGCAGTGCCGGCACTAGTAGCCCCAGTCCCAGCCAACCGAAAATGAGCGCCAGCGCGTTGAGGTTAGAGCTGAGGCCGAAGCTGTTAACCAGCAGGGCCAGCGCAAACCAGAAGGCGAAGTACAGCGACACGGCCGCGACCAGCCACCACCAGTTGGCCGTCGCTAAAAAGGCCGGCCCCACCAGCGCGGCCAGCACGGGCGTTACCACCGCCCAGAAAAACAGCGTGAACAGTCCGTAGCGAATACCCAGCCGCCCCAGCGTGAGCCGGGCGATGGATTGATTGCTCGTTTTGAGCAGCACCCAGGTGCCCTGCTCGCGCTCGGCCGATACGACGTTGTACGTGAAGACGATCAGGAGCAACGGCACCAGGTACACCACCACGAAGGAAAAGTCGAAGGTGCCCACGAATTGCAGGTAGCTATTGACAATCTCGCTTTCGTGGACGAGCTGCTGCTTCTTGGTAACGTACACCTTATAGTAGAAGGGCTGCACCCCGCTCTGCCCCGTGGCCAGTGCCTGCAAGGCAAACGGGGCCTTCACGGCGTACTGCGGCCCTTCGTTGCGGGCCGTGTTGTAGGCAAACGTGGGGTCGTCCCAGATAAAGCCGGGGTAGCGCATCCCGGCCGCCTCCACGCGCCGGATGCGGCGCACCAGGCTGTCCTGCATTTCGAGGCGGTGCGCCCGGATGCGGCCCAGCGTGCGCTGCTGCGTTTGCAGTTGGCTACCGCCCGCCCACAGCGCGGCCAGCAGCACCACCAGCACCAGCGAAAAAAGCACTACCAGCACGCGGTTGCGGTGCAGTGAAGTCAGCTCGTGGCGCCAGAGAACGGGGAAGATGGAGGAAGGCATGGAGGCGGAGTAATTATGAATTATAAATTATGAATTATAAATGATTGATGTTCGGTAAGATTGAAAGTACTTAGGAGATTCTTCTCCCCACATCGGTCATGCTGAGCTTGCCGAAGCATCTTGTTCGCTCCGTTGAATGAAGCGAGCGAGATGCTTCGGCAAGCTCAGCATGACGGGAGAAGCAGCATAATATAATTCATAATTCATAATTCATAATTCATAATTCATAATTCATAATTCATAATTCCCCCCGCAGCCGCCGTACCCCCAACAGCAGCAGTCCCCCGGCGGCTCCGGCCCAGCCCAGCAATAAGGCCAGCGGTCCGGCGGCGTGGCGCAGCCGCCAGCCTAGCCCCGGCGCGGTGTAGGCAAACTGCGGTACCGTGCGCCAGAAGGCATTGCCCGCCACCGTATTTTTCTGGTAAAAGGCATCCACGATTTCGCCCACGCGGCGGCGGTGGGCTTCGGCGCGGTCGGCAAAGTCGCGGTGGGTGGCGAGGTCGGTGGCGGTGAGGTGTAAGCTCAGCTCGCGGAAGGCCAGGAAGGGCGAGAGCAGCGCGCTGAGCTGTACCAGTTGGTTTTGGCGGGTTTCGGTGCGCTCGATGGCGGCGTAGGCGCGGTTGAGCACCCGGGCGTCGCTGTCCTCGAAAAACTCGATGGTGATGGGCACGAAGAACACCGGCAGGTCTTCGAGGCGCTTTACTTTGTACTGTGCCATGACGCTGTCGGCCAGTGCAGTGCGGCGCTCGTCTTTGGTGCCTTCACCGTCCACGCCGTACTGCATGTCGCGGAACGTATCGTCGTCGAAGGCCACGGCCGTGGTGGGCGGGTAGGCGCGCTGCGCCAGCTCGCCCACCAGGCGCGGCACCAAGAATACCCCCAACAGCCAGAAGCCCGCCAGCACTACCAGGGCCAGCGCCGAGCTGCGCGTCAGTAGCGACACCGCCCCGCCCAGCGCCGTGAGCAGCGCCGCGTAGAGTAGCAGCCCGGCCACGTAGCAGGCGTAGGTAGGCAGCAGTGGGGCCAGCCCGGCGAGCCCCAGGTGCCCGGCCAGCAGCGCCAGCGGCCCCAGGGCCAGCAGCGCGACCACGGCCCCGACTAGCACACCGGCGGCCAGCAACTTGCCGGCTACCAGCTGCCCCGCCCCGAGGCGCGAGCTGAGTACCAGCTTGATAGTCCCGTTTTCCCACTCCTTCGAGAAGAGGTTGTGGGTGAGCAAGAAAATAAACAGCGGCAGCAGCAATTGCGCGAAATGGCCCACGTTCAGGAAGCCGAAGCTGCGTAGCGCGGTGGCGTCGCTCACCTCCCGAAACTTGACCTCGCCGCGCCGGTGCGGCTCCAGGTAAAACGAATTGCCGGTGTAGTCTTCCACGCCGTTGTCGAGCAGGGCCAGGTCGGCGGTGGGCTTGTAGGCGTAGAAGCCAAAGTGCGCGCCCAGGTGCGGATTTTTATCACCCTGGCTGATAAACTGCTCGTAAGTAGTGCGTTGTGAATCGCGTAAAAACGCGCTGCGGGTGGTATAATAGGTATAGCCGTTGTAGAAGGCCAGCCCCAGCAGCAGCCCCAGGCCGGCCAGCAGCCAGGCCACGTTGGTAGTGCGCCGCAGCTCGCGCAGCTCCTTGCCAATGAGTAAGCGCAGCATCTAGGCCGGTTGGTTGACGGTGGAGAGATATAAATCGGTGAGTTCGGCGTAGGCGACCTCGTCGGCGCGCAGCTCCTGGCGCAGGCGACCCTGGTGCATGATGCCGATGCGGTGACCCAGCTCCTTGGCCATCAGCAGGTCGTGGGTAGCCATGAGCGTGCAGACACCCTGCCCGCTGAGGCGGCGAATCACTTGGGCAAACTCGTTGGAAGCGTGCGGGTCGAGCCCCGAGGTGGGCTCGTCCAGAAACAGCGCCCTGGCCTGCTTGGCCAGCGCGATGGCGATGCCCACTTTCTGGCGCATGCCCTTCGAGTAGCCACCCACCCGCTGGTCGAGCGCCCCGGCCTGCAAGCCCGCCGTGCGCGTGAAGTCGGCCAGCTCGGACCGCGAGTAGGTGAAGCCCGATAACCCGCTGAAAAACGCCAGGTTTTCGAGCCCCGTGAGGGTGGGATAGAGGTTTACGATTTCGGGGATGTAGGCCACCAGCGCCCGCGTGGCGTGGTTGTTCACGGCCACTTCCAGCCCGTCGATGAGCGCCCGCCCGCTGCTGGCCGGCATGAAACCCAGGAAAATATTGATGGTCGTGGACTTGCCGGCCCCGTTGGAGCCCAGCAGGCAGTATACTTCGCCGGGCGGGATGCTCAGGTTGAGGTTGTCGAGCGCCAGGTGCGAGCCGTAGCGCTTGGTTAGGTTTTCAGCTTGCAGCATGGTGGAGGATTTGTTGCCAATTGCCTGAGTATAAATTAGCTAGTTGGCAACTCGCTATAAGAGCATCCGGCATCTGTTGCCTGTCATTGCGAGCGCAGCGAAGCAATCGCACCAAGGCAGGCCGCGTGGGTGCGATTGCTTCGCTACGCTCGCAATGACAAACGCTTTGTGTGCAGATAGTTAAAAAACATAACTCGCCGACAGCCGCCCGTTACGGCCGGGCTGCGATACCCAGTAGTAGAGCCCGTTGCGGTTCCAGGGCGTGGCGATGAGGTTGTGGTCAAGCAGGTTGTTGACGAGCAAATTTACCTTGAAATGCGGCGACTGCCAGCCCACGCCGCCGTCGAGGCGAAAGTAGTCGGGCGTATCGTGCAGGTTGGCCACGGCGTAGCGCTCGCCCCGGCCGGCCTGGTACTGGTAGCCCAGCGAGAAGCTGAGGCCGCGCACCAGGCGGGCCGGCAGCTCGTAGTTGAGCCAGGTATTTTGCACGTGCTTGACGTAGAGCGGGGTGCGCACCCCCACCAGCGCCGGATTCACGTCGCTATCGATTTTAGAGTCGTTGTAAGCGTAGTTAATCACCACGTTGAGGCCGCGCACCACCTGGCCGATGATATCGACATCGACGCCCTGAGCGTGGTTTTCGCCCACCTGGATGCGGTAGAGGCTGTTGTTGGGGTCGGTAGCCAGGATGCCCGAGCGGGTGATGTAGTACAGCGCCACGGCCGAGGTCCAGCGCCCGTCGAGCCAGTTTTTCTTCACCCCGATTTCGCGGTTGGTGCCCTTCACCGGGCTCAGGGCCGCGCCGCTGCTCGTGGCCCCGGCCTGCGGCACCAGGGTGCGGTCGTAGAGCCCGTACACCGACAGGCTGGGCGCGAGGCTGTAGCTGATACCCAGCCGGGGCGTCGCCACATTGTCGGCCGAGCTGCTGGCCACGCCCGATACCAGGTTGTTGGTTTTCACGGCCGTGTAGCGTAGGCCCGGCGTAATGCGCAGCTTGTTGCCGAACAGCGCCACCTCGTCGAGCGCGTAGAAGGAGTAGTAGTTAATGGTTTGCTCGGTGTTGCGCGAGGCCAGTCCGTTGGGCGCGCGGTAGCCGGGTACTTCGGCCCCGTACACCGGGTTGGTTACGTCGAGCGGGTAGTACACGAGTTGGGTACCGCCGGTGGCGGTGGGCGCGGTATTGTACTCCACGTAGCTGGCCGCCAAGAACTTCTTCTGATTGGCATCGACCCCCGCCAGCAGCTGGTGGGTGAGGGGGCCGGTGGTAAACTTGCCATTCACAAAAGCCTGCTCCGACACTACCTGCGTGCGGTTGAGGTCGTACTTGGGATTGCGCAGCAGCACGTTAGGATTGGCTTTGTTGACGCCCGTCACCCAGAGGTAGATGCCCTCGGCGTTATCGACGAGGAAGGCGCCCCGCGCCGTGAGCTGCCAGTTAGCGTTGAACTGGTGCGTGGCCGTGAGCATCCCCGAATTGTCGCGCACCCGGATGGGCGGCAGGCTGGGCTCGCTGATGGTAAAATTGCGCGGCAGCGAGCCGAAGCCGTTGGGCGTCATTACGATGGGACTGTACAGGCCGTAGCTGAACGCCTGAAAATTGTACTCGGCCGTTATAGCCGTGCGGTCGCTGAGCTGGTATCTCAGCACCGGCGACACCAGCAGGCGCTTGTTGAAATCGCCCTGCACGAAGGAGTTGCTGCGCATACCCATCGCATTGAGGCGGTAGAGCAGCTTGCCCGATTTCACGAGCTTGCCGTCGAGGTCGGCGGCGAGGCGGTACAAATCGTAGCTGCCCAGCATGGCCGAAACCGCGTAACGCGGCGTGCCAGTGGGTTGTTTGGTTACTACGTTGAAGCTGCCGGCCGGGTCGCCGATATTGTTCATAAATAGCGAAGGCCCCTTTACAAACTCCACCCGGTCGATAACGGCGGCATCGTCGGGCACGGGGCCGCGGTAGATGGGCGTGAGGTCGACGCCGTTGCGCAGGCTGGCAATCTGCCCGCCCCGCATGAACAGGAACGGCCCCAGGTTATTGGATATTTCCTGGCGCACCACGCCGCTCACGTTGCGGCTCACGCCCTCGGTCATGTTGACGCTGCCCTGGTCGGCGATGACCTCGGGCGTCACGGCCTGCACGTTCTGGGCCAGTTCGATGAGCGGCGTGCGCAGTCGCAGCGCCCCCGAAATGGCCTGGGTGGTGTACTGCCGGTAGTACTTGGACGTCACCACGGCCTCGCCCAGCGTGGTGGCCCCGTCGCTCGTCAGGCCGATGGTCAGGGGCTCGCCGCCGCTCACCCGCACCGTTTGCGGTAAAAAACCCAGGTGATTGACGGTGAGCGTGCTAATAGTCGCCCGCCCGCGCAGCTCGAAGCGCCCGGCGCTGTCGGTAGTGGCTACCTGGCTGGCCTGCGGGCTACTCACGGTAGCCCCGCCCAGCGGCCGGCCGGCCAGTGGGCCGTCGGTGTGGCGCACCACGCCGCGCACGGTAGTCTGGGCCAGGGCCGGCGCAGCCAGGAGAAGAAAAGAGCAGGTAATAAAGGATTTCATATAACGAACGATTCAGAAGAGAAGGGTAACACCAAGCTCCAGCTTGGTGAGGCGTCTGGATGTGCTCGTCGGCATTTTGGATACAATGCGTATCGGCCACCTTGTCGGGCCATCCGACGCCGGGCAAGCTAAAGCTTACCCCACAGGAAAATGCATACCGGACATCTTGGTGGGGGCAGTTGGGAAATGCTGCTTCACCCGCTAAGCCCGCCGCGCCCGCGGCTGCCGCCGGTACCACAGCGCAAAGCCCGTGAGCGCCAGCAGCCCCGGCGTGAGGCCCACCACCACGTAGAGCACCCGCACGGGCCAGCCACCGAAGGTGCCGAAGTGCAGCGGCCCCATCAGGGCCTCCCACTGCGCGGGCCAGGCGGCCTGCCAGGCGCGTCGCACGGCCCGCACCCGGCCGGTAGTGGGGTCTACCTGCACTGCCGCGCCCGGTCCCCAGGGCAAGGCGTGGCCGGGCACCACCCCATCGACCTCGAAGGGCGTCCCGCCCGGCTGGGTGGGCAGCCGGATGCGGGTGGGCACCAGCTCGGGGTAAGCAGCCCGGGCCGTGGCCAGCAGCTCATCGACCGGGCGGGCCATGAGTTGATTGGGCGGGGCCGGCTGGCACTGCGCCCGCCAGGCGGCGGGGTCGAAGCCGAAAAGGTTCATCCAGAAGCCGGTGAAGCAAATCAAGGCGTTGAGCAGCAGAGCCCAGGTGCCCACGTAGCGGTGCAGGTCGGAGGCCAGCACCCGCCAGTTGTGCCGCCGCAGCGGGGCGCGCAGCAGCAGCACCTTGCCCAGCTGCTTGCGGTACACCACCGCGCCCGTCAGCACCGAGGCCAGCAGGGCGAGGCCCAGCAGGGCCGTGAGCAGCACCCCATCCATGCCAAGCTGAAAGCAGAAGTGAAACTGCAACAGCCAGTTGAGTGCGCCGCCCGCCAGGCCAGTGTTGGGCCCTTCCTGCACTACGCGGCCCGAGTAGGGGTCGAGCCACACGCTGGCCAGGTCGTAGGTGTGGGGATTGCCATCGTTGCCGTAAATGCGAAATTCGTAGCACTCGCCTGGCCGCTGCGGAAAGCCCACGATGGCCATTTTCTTGCTGGCCGGGTAGCGCCGGCCCACCCGCCGGTACAGCGAGTCGAGCGGTACGGGGGCACGGCCGGCGGGCGGCGGGGCCACCCGAGGGGCCAGCAAGTAGTCGAGTTCCGGCTTGAAAACCAGGGCCGACCCGCTCAGCCCCAGCAGTAGCAGCGGGATGCCCGTAAGCAGCCCCAGCCAGCTGTGCAGCTTGAACAGCCGCCGCAGCCAGTCATTTTTTGATGAACCCATAAATGAGATAGTCAGCAGATTGACAAGTATTTGGCTGCGCGCAAGCAGCCGCCAGGGCACGTCGGCCCAGCATTTGGAGAGCGGCCCGGCTATTCGCCCGCCAGCGCGTACCCGGCCCGCAGCGTGATAGCGGCTAGCCGGTGGCCCGCTACCATCGGGCAGCCGTCAGCGGATTTCCCTCCAAAAAATAAATTGCCCTACGCCCGTGGCGGCTGAAACACGCCTTGCGCGGCCCGGGCTGGCACCCAGGCCAGCTGGTAGCGGCCGTAGCTCGCGGAAGCGCTGACCCAGCGGCCCGGCACCGGGGGCACTAGGCTGCGGAAAGCGGCGGGCAGCATCTCCAGGCGCTCCTTCAGCGAGTTGGGCGCCTTGTTTTCCCGCTCTTCCTGCTTTTTGAGCTGCTTGGCGAAGTAGCACTTCCCATCGCAGTGCAGCTGCGGCCGGGCCTTGTTCTCGCAAAAGCGCGCCGTGATGACGGCCCGGTTCAGGGTAAAATCCACCACCAGCACTTCGCGGCTGAACGTTTGCAGCAGCACGAGCGAAATCAGCAGGTAGGAGAAAAAAGCCTTCAAGAGCGGAATACTAGCCGCCGCAAAGGTAAGGCTGCCCCGTGGCCGGGAGCGCGCCGGCCCGCAAATTTCGGGGGCTTACTCGTCCGTCAGCCGGTCGTAGTTGTCGAAGCGCTCTTTTTTCTTGGTGGGGGCGGGGGTGTTGAGCGTGCCGTTCGACTCGGGCTCGTAGCGCAGGCGGCGGTGCGAGGTAGTACGCAGCACATCGACGCCCGCCCCGGCGTGGATGACGATGCGCAGGCCGTGGCCGGTGAGGTCGAACACGTCGTCTCCGCCCAGGCCTTCGAGAGTAAGGCGCTTGGTTTCGCGGGTGTAGAAGGTGCGGCGGTAGAACAGTGAGTCGGCCCCGAGGGTGCGGTTGTACACGCGCACGGTGGTAGAGTCGGGGGTGCGGGCCACCACGAAATGGTCGGGCAGTTCGGTGCCGGCCACTACGGGGCGGGCGGCGCGCAGCTCGTAATACTGCCGGGCCACGTCGGGCAACTGGTCGCGGCGGGCTTGCAGGTCGCGCAGCAGGCGCGGGCCTTCGAGGGCGTACACGGCGGGGGGCAGGTGGTGCACGGCGCGGGCCAGCACCGAATCGGGCAGGCGGGCCTGGGTGGCGCGGGCGGCTTCGGCAAAGTCGCGCCGGGTGAGGGCGTTAAGCCCACGCTGATCGACGTAGCGGCCCTGGCCGGTGAGGGCTTTCACGTCGTAAATCTTGCGCTTGAACGTGACGAGGTGACGCACCAAAAACTTCCGGGTGAGCAGCCAGGGGAGTATCCCGTCGGAGATGCGAAAAAACACCTGGTCGCGGTCCTTGGGTACGGCCACGTAGCGCTTGGCGCCGGGCCGGTTGGGATTGGGAATCTCGCCCCACTGCCACTGGCCCGAGTGGCGGTCCCAGTCGCCCACGAGCACGTCGAGCAGACGGGCGCGCAGCAGCGCGGGCTGGTCGGGGCGGTGCGCCGGGTTAGCGTAGAGACGCTTACGCATATCCTCGTCGTTGATGAAGGTGATGGCCTGCGGTAGTTGCTTGGACTTCACCTTGTTGCCGGCGTACTTCTCTTCCAGCAGCACCAGTTTGCCGCGCAGACGGTCGTTGGCCTCGGCCGAACCCAGGTCGGCGTCGAGGGGTACGTAGGCGATGGAAGGGTGGGTGTGGGGCACGTCCAGCGCCCGCGACAGCGGCGGCAGCACGAGCGCCCCGTAAGGATTGCCGGCCGAGGTGGCGTCGCGCATGTAGTTGGATAGGAACGTCTTTTGCAGCCAGCCGGGTAATATTTTCGCCGGGTCTTTATCGAGGGAGCGGATTACGTAGGGCTGGCCATCGGCCGCTTGCAGCGTCAGGCTGGTGCTCTGGAAGCCGCCGCCCAGCTTGGTGGGTTCTAAGGGACCAACCTCGGGCACGGCCGTACCCGGCCGGAATATCGGCACCCGCACCGGGGCCGCCCACACGGCCCGGTGGTGCTCGCCGATAAAGAAATGGTACACGTTGCCGTGCCGGTCGTACTGCCGTCCGGCCGTGGCCCACACGCTGTCGGGCGCGGTGGGGCGGGCCAGCCGGGCATCGGCCTGGAAGAAATTGCGTCGGGCGCAGCCCGAAGTCAGCCCGAGTACGAAGCCGCCGGATAGTAATAAAATGGTAACGGAACGCGACACGGGCCAGGGTAACGGGTGCAGGGCAGCCAGCGCCGCCTCGGCCCTTCTAACGTAGCCCATCCGGAAAGGATAAGCCCCACGGCTCCCCCTCGCGTTGGTAACCCCGCTGCCCACCCTTGCGCTATACGGAAACCCCCACGGGGTTTTTGTTGAATATTAGCTCGTAAGGAAGCGTGAATAAAGGCGCGCATTTGCCTGCCCCAGTGCCCATAAGTTGCATTCGTCCCGCTGGGCTGGCGGCTGCCCTGCGCGGGTTGCTGGCCACCGGGCTGCTGGGCCTGGCCGGCTGTGCCGAGCCCACGCAGCCCGCCCCCGACGAAGTGGGGCCGGTGTTCAGCGCCGATTCCAGCGTGGTGCGGGTGGCGGCCGGGGCGCACTACGCCCGGCGCGGCTGGCTGTGGCAGCACCTGTGGGGCCGGCACTACCGCCCGCTGTGGGCTACGCCCGTGAGTGCGCCCACGTTGCAGTTGGGCGCGGTGGGCCTGGAGCCGCTACGGGCGGGCGGCAGCTTTCAAACTAACTCCCTGCACCTGCGCACGCCCGACGGCCGCAACTTTGTGCTGCGCTCGGTAGATAAGGACTTGAGCCGTAGCATCAACGCTGGCTGGCTCGACCGGGCCATCGCGCCCGTGCTGCGCGACCAAACCTGCGCCGCCCCGCCCTACGGGGCCTACGTGGCCGCCCGGCTGGCCCGCGCCGCCCGCGTGCTGCACACCAACCCCCGGCTGGTGTACCTGCTGCCCGATTCCACGCTGGGCACCTGGCGCAGTCGCTTCCGCCCCGCCCTTTATTTGCTCGAAGAGCGCCCCGCCCGCGACCAAAGCCACGCCCCCAGCTTCGGGCGGGCGCGGCGGGTGGTGGGCTCCGATAGTATGCTCAATCAAGTGCTGCGCGGGCCGGCGCACCTGGCCCCGCGGGCCTACCTGCGCGCCCGCCTGCTCGACCTGCTGGTGGGCGACTGGAGCCGCCGCGCCGACCAGTGGCGCTGGGCCGCGTTTCCGGCCGGCGGGGGGGGCACGGAGTTTCGGCCCATCCCGCGCGACCGCGATCAGGCCTTTTTTCGCTTTGATGATGGCTGGCTCACGCGGCTCATTTCCTGGGTGCGCCCGCGCTACCAGACTTTCAACCCCGACCTCGTGCCCACCGATGTCGGGCCGCTGACCGTCACCGGTCGCCCCCTCGACCACACTGCCTTGGCGCTGTTACCTGAAGCCGCTTTTGTAGCCGAGGCCGACTCCCTGCGCCGTCTGCTGCCGGATGCCGTGCTCGCCCAGGCCCTGCACGCGGCCCCCGCCGAAGTGCGTGCGCGCCTTACTCGTGAGCTGCTCCCCGCGCTGCAAGCCCGCCGCGATGCGTTGCCCGCCGTGGCCCGCCGCTACTACGAGGTGCTGCAAGCCGAAGCCACCGTGACCGGCACCGACGCTGCCGAGCGCTTCGAACTCACTGGGCTGGGGCCGGGCCGGCTGCTAGTACGCGTATTCGCCCGCCGCCCTGCGCGGCCCGATAGCCTGCTCGGGGTGCAGGTCTACGACGTGCGCCGCACCACGCGCCTCAGCATCTACGGGCTGGGGGGGAAAGACGAGTTCACGCTGGCGGGCCGGCTGGCACCCGGCTTCGGGGTGCATCTCTACGGTGGGGCGGGGCGCAACATTTTCCTGCAAACCGACCTCGGCCAACCCGCTGGCCCCGGCTTCACCGTGTATCCCGGCCCGGCCGACGACCTGGTGCAGATGAGCTACACGGTGCGGGTGCGCCCCAACTCGTCCGAGCTGGCGACGGCGGCTGGTTGGGTAGCTGGCCGCTACCGGCTGCGCCTGGGCTCCCGCTAGTTACACGCTGGATTAAACGGTCGGGCAGTATGCGCCTTGATGATTTCGCTGAGGATGTAACGCCAAGCTCCAGCTTGGTGAGGCGAGAGGGCGCGCTTGCCGAGCACATCGCCAATCCGGAGCTTGGGGTTACATCCCAGCGGCCTGGCAGGTTTCTGTGAATATCGCGGAGGTCACAGCATGGCTTTATCACCCAGCGGATTACGTCCATCCACCGTGCCGATACTGCGCACCACCCGGAAGCGGGCAAATAATTCCTCCGAGTACCAGCCCTCGCGGCGCGTGAGCTGGATAACCTCGCGGTGGCGCGCATCGCGGTAGGCGTACTGCTGCATGGCCGCCACCGACTCCCACAGGCTGAACGTGGCCTGCCGCACCAGCGGTAATTCACCCAGGCCGATGGCCAGCCGCAGCCCCTCGGCCCCGGCCAGCGCCCGGCTCGTGGGCTCCACAAACTGCCAGAAGCGCACCGCCCGCCGCAGCCGGATGCTGGCCCGCGTAAGCACGGCCACCGGCCCGACGGGTGGTTTTTTGTCGGCCAGCCCCTCCCCGAAAGGCTGCTGGCCGTCCCACAGGCCATGGGCTTGCAAGGGAGCCAACTCGGCGGTCCAGGTTTCGGCGCTGCGCTGCTGGTACGCCGCCCATACCGGGTGCGCGGTAAAAAAGGCGGCCGCGTCTTCGGCCCGCGCCCAGGTGGCCAGCAGGCCGTAGCGGCGCATGTTGGGCCAGAAGCCAAAGCCGTTGTCGGCCCCGCTGCCCATTAATTGAAAAAACTGCAAGCCCGCCACCCGCTGCAAGTGCCGCGGGGCGGTGGCCATCTGGGCAAAGGCCCAGCGGGCCACGCCAGCCCCCGGCTTCAGGGTAATCAGGGTAAGGGTAGTAAGCATGAAACAGGCAACAAACGGCCACAAAAAAAGGCCGGAATTACGTCCGACCTTTTTTTAAGTGTGAATGAGTGAATTGCGAAGGAGTGAATGAGTGAAGTAGTTGGGTGATAGAAATAAGTGTGTCAGCAAGCTGCTTATATTGCCGCAATCCACAATTCATTCTCAACTCACTCATTCACTCATTCACAATTCACCCCTGAACTTTACCGCTGCACTTGGGCGTGCTGGTTTACGTCGTCGTCTTTGCTGGCCTCGCCGGTGGCGACGGCGCGCAGGTAGCCGTAGGCTCGCGAGAGCAGGCCGCTCGGCGAATCCCAGTACTCACCTTGTTCGATGGTTACTTTCAGAATCATAATGCTGGGGTCGTCCTTGCCCTTGGGGAACCAGGCGCGCATGGGTTCGCTCCAAAGCTCGGCGATTTTGGCCTCGTCGCGGTAGGCGCTGGCCGTGCCCGATACCGACACGTACACGTTGTCGCTGGGGTTGGCGTAGCTCAGGTTTACCTGGCTGTCTTTTTTCACCTCGTACACCTTGGCCGAGTCCTTATCGGTGAGGAAAAGCAGCGAGCCGTCGGCGTCGGGCTTGATGGTCGCCATGGGGCGGCTGTGCAGGTGGTGCTGCTCGTCGAAGGTGGTGAGCATGGCAATGCGCACGTCCTTGATTTTTTCGAAAAGCTTGCTGAGGTCGTGGGTGACCGGCGTTTGGGTATCAGACATGGGAAAGAAACGTTAGGAAGGCGAAGCTGCCGGCCAGGCGGCCCCGCAGCGGCCTTAGCTTACGGCCGAACCTGCCCCGGGTTTCTTGGTTAGTGTTGGCACGGGGCCCGCCGCCCCGTTTGTTTCTGTCGCGCCGCATGAATTTTCTGGCCCATCTTTTCCTGGCTGGCCCGCCCTCGGCCCCCGATTATCTCGGCCAGCTCACGGGTCAGTTTATCGCCGACTCGGTGCCTGGCCGCCAGCTCGAAAGCTACCCCGCCGCCGTGCGGGCCGGCATCCGGGCGCACCGCGCCATCGATACTTTCACCGACCAGCACCCGGTGGTGCGCCGTAGTACCGCCCGGCTGCGGGCGGCCGGGGCCGGCAAGTACGCCGGCGTGGTGGCCGACGTGTTCATGGACCATTTCCTGGCCCGCTACTTCAGCGAGTTCTCGGCGGAAAGCCTGCCCGCTTTCACCCGGCGCGTGTACGCCGAGCTGGCCAGCCAGGAGGCGGTTTTTCCGGCCCCGGTGCAGCGCTTTTTCCCGCACATGGTAGTGCATGACTGGCTGCTGCACTACGCCGAATTGGAGGGCATCGCCCGCGCCCTGCTGGGCCTGAGCCGCCGCGCCTCGCCCGGCTCGGGCATGGACGCGGCCCCCGACGAGCTGCGCCGCCACTACGCGGCCTACGAAGCCGATTTTCGGGAGTTCTTCCCCGAGTTGCAAGCGTACGTAGCCGCGCAGCCTTGGTAAGCTGCCGTACAGAATACTCAACCCAGGGCAGCTTCGGGTATGGGGCGTAGTAGCGCGGACTTTGTAGTCCGCGTGTCGTCAGCTTACGCTACGCGGACTACAAAGTCCGCGCTACAAGTCAGGCCGGCCGCTTCTCGCCGGGCTTGGCCGTGAGCTTGATGTATAAGATAATGGTGGCCAGCCCGCCCGAGATGAGGTTGGTCATCAAAATCGGAATGTCGTGGATGAGCACGGCGTACGTGCCCCACAAACAAGTGCCTACGAAGAGCATCAGAAAAGTCGGCAGCGAGAGCGCGCTGGTATCGCGGGTGCGGATCGTCTGGTAGGCTTGGGGCACGTAGGCCACGGTGGTAAGCAAGGCAGCCAGGCTGCCGACGATGGTAACGGGCGTCATAGCGAGAAGCGGGAAGGGCAGAAAAAAAGCCGGGCCATTAGCGCCCGGTTAAGGTCCTGCAAATTACTCGCTACCGCGCCGCTTATAAAGCGGTGAACTAGTGAGGTGGTGAAATGGTGAGTTTGACCTGCAAAACTCGTCATTTCACCACCTCGCTAGTGCACTGATACAAAGCGATGAGATGGTAAAATAGCGGGTTTCATCAAGAAAACTCACCATGTCACCACCTCGCCATTTCACTTAGTGGTGGTGTCCGCCTTCGCCGTGGACGTGGCCGTGGGCCAGCTCCTCCGGGGTGGCGGGGCGCACGTCCTGCACTTTGCCTTCGAAGTGCATCACCATGCCCGCCAGCGGGTGGTTGAAATCCATCGTTACCTGCTCGTCGCCGACTGCCACCACTTTGGCTTGCATGTGGTTGCCTTCGTTGTCGGCCATGGGCAGGTAGTTGCCCTCTTGCAGCATCTGGTCGTCGATTTGGCCGTCGATTTCGAATACTTGCTTGGGAATCTCGACTACGGCCTGCTGGTCGTAGTCGCCATAACCCTGCTCGGGCGAGAGCGAGAAGCTGAAGCTGTCGCCGGGGCTTTTGCCATCGAGCTGGCGCTCAAATTCTTCGGGCAAGCCGCTGTGGCCGAAGAGGAAGACCATCGGCTCGTCGGCCTCAGCTTGCTCTACTAATACTTTCTGCTGGTTTTCGTCGGTTACTGACAGGTCGTAGGTCAGGGTTACAACCGAGTTCTGGGCAATGCTAGCCATGGGAGTGGGCGGGTTGGGTGTGGTGAGCAAAGGTAGGGGCCTGTAAGGAGTAATGGGTAATTCGGGTAATGGGAGTAATGCTGCTCCATGAAACAGAACAACAGTACGCTCATTACCCGAATTACCCATTACGCCCATTACTTATGCCGGCATCGCCTTCAGCTCGCGGCTCCAGAAGCGGTGCTGCTCCATCGCCTTGATGAAGCTCGCGGCCAGGCTGGCTACTTTGTGGTCGGGGCTCGTTACCACACCCTCGGCTTCCAGAATATCGGTGGCCCCGGGGTAGGCAGCAGCTTCCAGCAGTTGCACACCCTCGGCCGAGGCCGCGAGGGGCTTGCAGTGGCGGAAAGCCTCGTTCACGAAGCGCACGGCGTCGGCGTCCTGCTTCAGCTTCGCCACGCTGGCGGCTCCGCCGGCTACGTAGACGGCGTCGAACAGCACCGACGATGTGTTTTGGAACGTCCAGTTAATCAGAATACTCTGGCCGTCCGGGCCCTTCAGCGAGCCGCCGTGGGTGGCCACGATAGCCGTCTGGGCACCCTGGGCCATCAGCGTCTGCATCAGCTCGCCGATGGCG
The DNA here is from genome assembly GCA_913776615.1 of uncultured Hymenobacter sp. Classification (GTDB taxonomy): domain Bacteria; phylum Bacteroidota; class Bacteroidia; order Cytophagales; family Hymenobacteraceae; genus Hymenobacter. The sequence continues at coordinate 277,037 of CAJYPK010000006.1, read as the reverse complement.
GCCACGTCGGCGCCGTCGGTGGCCAGGATGGCCACCTGACGCGTTTTGATGCCGGCCTTGCCCTGGTTGATGGGACTGTCGGCAGCCAGGCTCAGGGCGGGCGAGGCGGCGTCGGCGTTCTTCACCGGGTTCGACTGATAGTGGGCGGCGTCGCCGTCGGCTGGCACGGCCAGGTTCAACTGCACTCCGTCCGTAGCTGGTACTTCCATACCCAGGCCCTCGGCCACGCGGCGCACCAGGTCGGGGGCTACCTGGGCTAGCTGCATGAGGGTGCGCTCGCGCACTTCCAGGTGCTGTACGTGGCCCAGCTCAAAGCGCAAAGCCTTCACGATGTGCATCTTCTCGGCGTCGGTCTGGCTGTTCCAGAACAGGCGAGCCTGGCTGTAGTGGTCTACGAAGCTCTTGCTGCGCAGGCGGATTTTGTGCCCCTCCACGCGCTCGTAGGTCGAGGTGAAGCCGCCCTCGCTGGCCTTGGCCTGGCGCGGGTAGCCATCGTTGAGCTTGTTGACGCCGTAGGCCACGTTGCCCTTGTTGATAGTCTGGCGCATGTGCCCGTCGCGCTGCCCGTTGTGCACGGGTGCCAGCGAGCGGTTAATCGGAATCTCGTGGAAGTTCGGCCCGCCCAGGCGCTTGAGCTGGGTATCGAGGTACGAAAACAGGCGGCCTTGCAGCAGCGGGTCGTTGGAGAAGTCGATGCCCGGCACGATGTGGCTGAGGCAGAACGCCACCTGCTCGGTTTCGGCAAAGTAGTTGTCCACGTTGCGGTTGAGCACCATCTTACCCAGCTTGATGACCGGCACTTGCTCTTCCGGGATGAGCTTGGTCGAGTCCAGAATATCGAAATCAAACTTGCGCTCGTCGGCTTCCTCCACCACTTGCACGCCCAGTTCCCACTCGGGGTAATTGCCGCCCTCAATGTTGCTCCAGAGGTCGCGGCGGTGAAAATCCGGGTCCTTGCCCGAAATCTGCTGCGCCTCTTCCCAGGCTACCGAGTGGGTGCCCAGCAGCGGCTTCCAGTGAAATTTCACGAAGCGCGCCTTCCCCTCAGCATTTACCAGCCGGAAGGTGTGCACGCCGAAGCCCTCCATCATGCGCAGGCTGCGCGGCAGGGCGCGGTCGCTCATCACCCACAGCAGCATGTGGGTACTCTCGGGATTGGTCGAAATGAAGTCGTAAAATGTGTCGTGGGCCGAGGCGGCCTGCGGAATCTCGTTGTGCGGCTCCGGCTTCACGGCGTGAATGAAGTCGGGAAACTTGATGGCATCCTGAATGAAGAACACCGGCATGTTGTTGCCCACGAGATCATAAATACCTTCCTCGGTGTAAAATTTCACCGAAAACCCGCGCACGTCGCGGGCCAGGTCGCTCGACCCTCGCGAGCCGGCCACCGTGGAGAAGCGGGTAAATACGGGCGTCACGGCGCCGGGCTGCAAGAAGGCGGCGCGGCTCAGGTTGGCGTTGTCGTCGTAGGCCTCGAAGTAGCCGTGGGCCGCCACGCCGCGGGCGTGCACCACACGCTCAGGAATGCGCTCGTGGTCGAAGTGCGTCATCTTCTCGCGGTAGATGAAGTCTTCGAGCAGCGTGGGGCCGCGCTCGCCGGCCTTGAGCTGGTTCTGGTCGTCGCTGATGCGCAGGCCTTGGTTGGTGGTCAGCAATTGGCCGTAGCCGTCCTCCCGGTTCTGGGCCAGCTCATCGGTCTTGGGGTTGCCCACCACGTCCTCGTGGTTTTGCTTAGCTAAGGGCTTGTCGCTCATGCGGAAAAGGGAATAGGAGACGAATTAAACTGGGTGCCTAAACGGGGGGCTCGCCCCAGGGTTAGCCGCCGCCTGCCTCGGACCCGGGCTAGCAGTTGAGGTTATAAATCGCCGCCCGCAAGCTGGGCTGCTGATGGTCAAACTGCTCCCGATTCGCAAGGTCGAGGCTGTAAGTAGGATAAAAAAAAGCTCGGGTGGTGTGCATCCCGCGGCGCGGGCGCGTCTGGCCGGGGCCAGGGCCAGCAACTGCCTGTGCGCTTGCAGGCAGGGGCGCCGCGGCACTTGCAACGGCAGCTTCCCCCGGGCCTCGTTCGGCCAGCGGTACGGTCGGCCAGGCTCACCGCCCGGCAAATTCACTAAACATTACCGTTGAGGTAAGCGTAGGCGCGGGTAGGCCTTACCGTCGAGGTAGACGCAGGCTGGGAACGCTAAAAATTTAAGCAAATAATAAGAACAGGTAACCAGCTTAAAAAGCCAGTTTTCGTTTCAGCCACTTAGCCAGTTCAAGCTGGGGTATTCGCCGCTAGTTGGTTCATGACTAACAGTCTGCCCCAGTAGTGATGGCCGGCTAGCCGCCCACGCAATTACTTAAAAATTGGCATTACGCCCGGTTGTATCCCTTTATCTAGTTCACTCAACAAGTATGCTGCACATCAGCCACGACAAAACCAATACCCAGTCCTACAATATGCAGGGTAAGTGCCCCTTCGGCGGCGACCGCATCGGTGGGGTAGACGGCACCCCGCCCGCGCTCTCCGACTGGTACCCCAACCGCCTGAAAGTGGAGCTGCTGCACCAAAACGGCCCGCAGGCCAACCCGCTGGGGGAGGATTTCAATTACGCCGAGGCGTTCAGCAAGATTGATCTGGAGGCGCTGAAGCAGGAAATCAAAGGCTTCCTGACTTCGTCGGTGGACTGGTGGCCCTCCGACTACGGCAACTACGGCCCGCAGATGATTCGCATGGCCTGGCACTCGGCCGGTACCTACCGCATTGCCGACGGCCGCGGCGGCGCGGGCGAGGCCTTGCAACGCTTTGCGCCCATCAACAGCTGGTGGGACAACGGCAACACCGATAAGTCGCGCCGCCTGATCTGGCCCATCAAGCAGAAGTACGGCAGCGCCCTCTCGTGGGCCGACCTCATTGTACTGACCGGCAACTGCGCGCTGGAAATCATGGGCTTCCCCACCTACGGCTTCGCCGGGGGCCGCCAAGACGCCTGGGAGGCCGACAACGCTACCTACTGGGGGCCCGAGGTAATTCACGACCTGAGAACGGCCGAATCGCCCGATAAAATGGTGAGCCGCGATAAGCGCTGGCGCGGGCAGAACGGCGATGCCGACTACGACCTCGAAAACCCGCTGGCTGCCTCGCACCAGGCCCTCATCTACGTGAACCCCGAAGGTCCCTACGCTAGCGGAGACCCGCTGGGCTCGGCGCGTGATATCCGCGTGACGTTCACGCGCATGGCTATGAACGACGAGGAAACCGTGGCCCTCATCGCCGGTGGCCACGCCTTCGGTAAAAGCCACGGCATGGTACCGCCCACCGAAATCGGTATGCCGCCCGAAATCGCGCCGATGGAGGCCATGGGTCTGGGCTGGCACAACCCCCGCGGCAAGGGCAATGCCGAAAACACGATGACCAACGGCATCGAAGGTAGCTGGACGCCCAACCCCACGCAGTGGGACAACGACTACCTCACCAACCTGTTCAAGTACGACTGGAAGCAGGAAAAAAGCCCGGCTGGCTCGTTGCAGTGGACGCCCGTAGACCCCGACGCGCCCAAAACGCCCGACGCTCACATCCCCGGCCAGATGAACCGGCTGATGATGATGACTACCGACATCGCGCTGAAGGAAGACCCCGAATACCGCAAGGTGTGCGAGAAATTCCTGGGCGATTTCGACGCCTTCACGCAAGCCTTTTCTAAAGCCTGGTACAAGCTGACCCACCGCGACATGGGCCCGCGCGAGCGCTACCTCGGCCCCGAAAAGCGCAACGAGGACGACCTGCTGTGGCAAGACCCCATTCCGCTGGCCGACTACGCCATTATGGAGGCGGAAGACATCAAGGCGCTGAAGCAGGAAATTCTGGCGCTGGGCATCTCGGTTTCCGACCTCGTGTTCACGGCCTTCTCGGCGGCCGTGACGCACCGCCACAGCGATAAGCGCGGCGGCGCCAACGGGGGCCGGCTGGCCCTGGCCCCGCAAAAAGACTGGGTGGTAAACCGCCGCACGGTGCCCGTGGTGGAGGCCCTGCGCAAGGTGCAGGAGAAATTCAACGGCCAGGCCGCCGGTGGTAAAAAGGTGTCATTAGCTGACCTCATCGTGCTCGGCGGCTGCGCCGCGCTCGAAAAAGCCGCCGCCGACGCGGGCGTCCCCACCGAAGTGCCCTTCACGCCCGGCCGCCGCGACACGACGCAGGAGCTCACCGACATTGAGATGTTTACCTGGCTCAAGCCCGTGGCCGACGGCTTCCGCAACTACCTCGGCAAAGGCTTCAGCGAAGTGGCGAAGGGCGTGGCCCCGGAAGAAATGTTCCTCGATAAAGCGCAGCTGCTGGCCCTCACCGCCCCCGAGTGGGTGGCCCTCACCGGTGGCCTGCGCGCCATGAACGCCAACCACGACAACTCGCCCTACGGCATCTTCACCGACCACGTGGGCGTACTCACCAACGACTTCTTCACCGTGCTCACCAGCACCGACTACGACTGGAAAAAGGCCGACGCCACGGGCCTGACCTTCTCCCTCGAACCCCGCGACGCCGGCAAAAAAAGTTTCGTCGCCACCCGCGCCGACCTCGTATTCGGCTCTAACAGTCAGCTACGTGCCGTGGCCGAGGTGTACGCCGGCAGCGACGGCCACCCGCGCTTCGTCAAGGCTTTCGTGAAAGCCTGGGACAAAGTGATGATGCTCGACCGTTACGATGTGAAAGGCTAGTATTCGCTAAAATGAACAAAGCCCCCGCCGGTTTACCGGCAGGGGCTTTGCTTTACTATAGGTGTAGGATAAGCTTTAGCTTGTCCGGCGTAAGGGTAAAGCCAGTCGTAGCCTATCCCACGCCTGCCCTCACGCTGGACAAGCTAAAGCTTGTCCTACAAGGCAAGAGTCGCGGGGCGCATTCACCCTTGCAGCTCCCAGGCCGTGCGGTAGCCACCCACGCGCTCCACGTAGTCTAAAAAGGCCTTGTAGAACGGATGCGCCCCGAGCGTGCTGGAATCGCCGATGAGCAGGAGCTTTTTGCGGGCCCGGGTCATGGCCACGTTCATGCGGCGGATATCGGATAGAAAGCCGATGTCGCCGTGCGAGTTGCTGCGCGTGAGGGAGATGGCGATGATGTCGCGCTCCTGCCCCTGGAAGGCATCAACGGTGCCGATGCTGAGCTGGCGGTGCAGCAGCAGGCCGCAGAGCTCGTCATTCTCCTCCACCGCATCCTTGAGGTAGTTGATTTGGGCGCGGTAGGGGGCAATGACGCCGATGCTGAGCGGGTCGGTTTCGTGCTCGGGCGCGTCGTAAGGTTCCAGTAATTGAGCCAGGCGCTTGAGCAGTAAGTCGGCTTCCTCGGGGTTGGCCGTGGAGCGGCTTTCCGGGATGGTAATTTCCTGCATTCCGAAGCCCGCCGTGTCCAGAAATTCTACCGGCAGGTCGGGGGCAAAGCGCAGGTCGTAGGCTTCAAGGCCCGCGTGGGCCACGGAAGGCGCGGCGACCAGCTGGCCGTCGTAAAACTGCTCGGAGCTGAACTGCATAATCTGCTCGTGCATGCGGTACTGCACTTTCAGCATCCGGCTCACGTCGGGCTGGCGCTTGATGCACTTCTCGAACAACGTTTCGCGCAGGCCGTCCTTAGCCGCTTTCTCGCTCTTCACGGTGGGCGGCAATTGCTGGTGGTCACCAGCCAGCACTACCCGCTGGGCCTTGGCAATCGGAATCCAGCAACCCGGCTCCAGTGCCTGCGCCGCCTCGTCGATAAATACCGTCTCGTAGGTAAGGTGGCGGATGTTGCGGTTGCTGGCTCCCACGAGCGTGCAGGTAATCACCTGCACCTGATCGAGCAAATCCTCGGTGATGTAGCGCTCCAGGCCGTCGGCCTCCTGGTGCAGGGCGCGGGCTTCCTCCTTGAGCAGGCGGCGCTGCTCGCGCTCCTCCCAGCCGAAGTGGCGTACGTGCTTGCTGGCTTCCTCGCGGTACTGCTCAGCAGTTTGGCGCATCGAGCGCAGCTCGCCGTAGCGCTTGTGGCTCATCACCTGGGCGTCGAGCGTGTGGTCTAAGAGCAGGTCGCTCACCCGGCTGGGGTTGCCCATGCGAATGACGTTGACGCCGCGCTCGGCCAGCTTTTCGGTGAGCAGGTCCACGGCCGTGTTGCTGGGCGCGCACACCAGCACCCGGCGCTCGCGCCGAATGGTTTCCAGAATGGCCTGCACCAGCGTAGTGGTTTTGCCGGTGCCGGGCGGGCCGTGAATGATGGCTACGTCTTGCGCGGCCTGCACGTGGCGCACCGCCGCCAGCTGGCTTTCGTTGAGCGGACTGGGGTAGAAAAGGTCGTCGGGTTTCTCCGGCCGGAAGCGGGCCGGCTTGGCCCCGAGCAGGATGTCGCGCAGGTCGGCCAGGCGGTCGCCATAAGCGCCCATTACCTTGCCCAGCGCGTAGTCCATCTCGCGATAGCTTACCTCATCGAAAGTGAGGTCGATGCCCAGCTTGCCGCCCTCGTGTACCCAGTCGGGCAGGTCTTCCTTGGCCGTGGCTAGTAATAATTTATTGCGTCGTACGCTGGTAATCACGCCGTTGAGCGTAGGCCGGTCGGTGGCCGAGCGCCCGGGAATGTTACCAAACAGCGCCGCGTTTTTACCGACTTGAAATAAGTGCAGCCCCTGCTGGCCCGCGGGCCGTTCCAGCTCCAGCACCACTTTGCCGCCGAAGCCCACGTCTTCCTGGGTAATCTTGACGGGATACCAGGTAAGGCCGCGCTGCTGGCGCTCCTGAATGCTGGCCTTGGCGTTTTTAAGCTTAAATTGCTCTAAGTCTTCTTGTTGCTCCAGCTTGAGCAAGCCCTGCACGCGGCGCAACTCCTTCTCAATAGCGTAGGGCTCGGCGTGGGGGAGGGTAATTTCGGTTGACAAATGAAAGCGGATTGATTTCGTTGAATGACTAACAACGAAAACGGGAAATGAGTGGCTGGGGAAGAATGGTAACTAGGAAGTTTTTCCGGTTATTGTTCGTGCATAGTTATCCGTTTCATCCCAAATAGCTGCTTCTATTGCAGAATTAGCTTCTACAAAGGAGGTGGCGAATGCTATTGCTTGAGCTAGCGAGTCAAAATGAATATAGGGCATATCCCCACCACCTAGATGTTGTTTTTGCCCGTCAGTGCTCAAGATAATTCCAGTTGCTCGCTCTGCTAATAAAACCTTACTGCCCATTTATTGAGTTCTATTCTCTATTTACGCCCCGCTGGCCCAGGCCCGCGCCTCCGCCAGCACCGTAAAGTGCCGGAACTCGTACGGCAGGCCCGGTACGGCGCTCTGGTACATGCCGTCGATGGTGATGCGGTTGAGCACCTGCACCGACTCCAGGTGCGCGAAGCGGGTGATGCCCAGCTCTCCAAGCGGCACCAGTACCTTGGTGTGCGTCCAGTCGAGGTCCTTGGGGCGCACGGCCCCCAGGTGGCGGTCGTCGGCCACCCAGCCGGTGGGGCGGTGCAGGCGCGCCAGCTTCACCGCCTCCGTGAGCGCCTCCCGAAAATCCTGGCTGCCGGCAAAGCCCAGCCACTCGGTTTCTATCACGGGGTGCGGCCCGCCGGTGTGCAGCAGCAGGCGAAGAAACGGATAGGTGGCGAGCGTGGTAGTCATGGCAGCGGATGGGATTATTCTTCGCGGTGTACGGTGGCGGGGCTGAAAGCGGGTACGCATACCGACCAGTATTCGCACTCTTCCCCAAACGGGTTGGAATAGCGTACCCGGGCCCCGGCCTTGATAAGCAGCGACTCACCCGCTTCTAGTTCCACCACGTCGCCATCGATCTCGAAGCGCTTGCGGCCCCGCACCACGATGGTGATTTCGTCGAACTCGGGGCGTTGGTGCGGCTCGCTCCACTGCGGCGGTGCGACCATGTGAGCCACGCTGTACTCGGCCGTGCGCGTGCTGGCCAGCCCCACGTGCTCCTCGATGAGCTTGCCATCGGTAGTGGGCACGCGAAACGGCCGGGGGTTGCGGAAGTATTTTTTTTCGGTAGACATCTTGCGCGAAAATAAGGCTTGCCCGCCGCTAGGGGCGGGTGGGGCAGGGGCCGGGCTTGAAGGAGCGCAAGCCCGTATTCTGGGCCACGCAGGCATTGGCGTACGTGATGCCGTTGCAGCCGCATACCGGGTCGTACTGCATGGTGCAGATGCCGTTGGGATTGGCGCGGCTGGGGTCGAGGCAGTCGGTACCCGCGGCGGCGGAGGCCGCCTTACGCTGGCAGCCGGCCCCACCGGCCAGCCCCGCGCACAGGAGAAAAGGAAGCAGAAAACGAATCATAAGCGCAGGTGTACGCAGCGAGCCAGCCCGGTGATTGGGCCGCGCTGCAAACCCAAAGAAAATAAGGCGCGGGCTTAAACCCCCCGCCGCACCTCGCGTATAGCTGCCAAAACCCTGGGCCGGCGGCCAGTGCACTGCGTCGGCCCCGACCAATTCACCATCTCTTTTTCTTTCTTTCTCATGTCGTACCGCGAAGAAGATAACAACGCAGGCAAAATTCTCCTCGCCGCTCTCGCCGGCGCTAGCGCTGGCATCATCGCCGGCATTTTGCTGGCTCCCGATAAAGGCTCGGCTACCCTCGAAAACTGGAAAGGCACGGCTAAGCAATACGGCAACCAGCTAGGCGACCAATTCCATAAATACAGCGCTGAGCTGGAAACCAAATTCAAAGGCTTGTCGGAGAAGCTGGAAGACCTCGGCGTACTCGGGGCCGGCGGCTCGCTCAACATCGGCGGCAATTGGGATGAAATCAAAGGCAAGCTGAAGCAGCAGTACGCACAGCTCACCGACGAAGACCTGAACTACGCCGAAGGTAAAGGCGACGAGCTGCTGGGCAAGCTGCAAGATAAGCTCGGCAAAGGCAAGGCTGAAGTAACCAAAATCATCAACGATCTGACCGGCAAAGGCCATGACCTGGCTGACAAAGCCAAGGATGCCGTTGACAAAGGTGCTGATAAAGCCAAAGACGCCTTCGATAAAGGTGCCGATAAAGCCAAGGATGCCGCCGATAAGGGCGCTGACGCGGCCTACGACGCCACCCACTAAGTTACTCTAATCGGCCGCGGCCGATAGCGAAAGCCCTGCGCCTGCCGGCGCGGGGCTTTTTTGCGTCCCGGGCTAACCACCGGGCGACCTTCCCCGTTAGTCTACCGCATTCCTTCACCTTCTTAATTTCCTTTCACTCATGCCGAATGACACCGGAAAAGTTATCGTTTCGCTGCTGGCCGGAGCCACGGCGGGCATTGTAGCGGGCCTGCTGCTGGCCCCCGAAACCGGCGAGGAAGCCCGCGAGGGCCTGCGCGCCTCGGCTCGTAAACTATGGAACGGCGGCCTTGGCCAGCGGGCGCAAGAAGCCCTCAATAAGCTCAAAGGCGACGTGCCCAACCCCGACGCGGCTGTGAGCGAAGATAAAAACGCCGCCGACGCGCTCTTCAACTCGATGGGCAATGCCGAGCCCGGCGACCTGGCTACCCCGGCCGGCAACGGCCAATCGGTAGCCGGCGACGGTGACTACGGCCACCACCGCGACGATTTAGACTACGACGGCGACGCGGGCGAAGGCCGCCACCGCGCCCTGTAGCGACCGATTACAAAAGAAATCTTGAAAATTCTTAGCGATTTTGTAACCCTCGCTTTACTCTCACGTTAAAGACTATACAAACGGCTTAAGCGAAGCCCACTAAGTGGAAGTAGTAAAATTGCCGGACGTAGGAGCTTCTAGCAGAGTTGGTTTAACATTCTGCGTGTAAAATCAGACGGCCCATCGCAAGCTTCTAATTTAACTGGTGGCTTTTGGTAGCTGTTCGTAAAAAGGCCCGCTTTCATGAGAAAGCGGGCCTTTTTTACGTTGTGCTGTAGGACAAGCTTTAGCTTGTCCGGCGTGAGGACAAGCTTTTCAGCAGGGCGCTTTAGCCCGTCCGGCGTTCATCCTTACGCCGGACAAGCTAAGGCTTATCCTACACTCACTATAGGGTTTCGGGGCGCATTTGGGGGAAGAACAGCACGTCCTGGATGGAGTGCGAGTTGGTCATAATCATGCTCAGGCGGTCGATGCCGATGCCCAGGCCGGCGGTGGGCGGCATGCCGTATTCCAGAGCGCGCAGGAAGTCTTCGTCGAGTACCATGGCCTCTACGTCGCCGCGCTTGCCGAGCTCCAGCTGGTCTTCGAAGCGCTGGCGCTGGTCGATGGGGTCGTTGAGCTCCGAGAAGGCGTTGCAGATTTCCTTGCCATTGCAGATGGCTTCGAAGCGCTCTACGAGGCCGGGGTGGTCGCGGTGCTTTTTGGCCAGCGGCGACATCTCCACCGGGTAGTCGGTGATGAAAGTGGGCTGGATGAGCTTGGGCTCCACGTGCTCGCCAAAAATCTCGTCGATGATTTTCGACTTGCCCATGCTGGGGTCGAGGCCCACTTTGAGCTTGGCGGCCGTTTCGCGTAGCGCGGCCTCGTCCATGTCGCCGATGGCCACGCCGGTGAATTTCTCAATGGCCTCAAACATGGTGTAGCGCTGCCAGGGGCGCTGGAAGTTGATGAGGTTTTCGCCCACCTGCACCTCGGTTTTGCCGTGCAGGGCCAGCGCCACGCGCTCTACCATTTCTTCCACCAGGTCCATCATCCAGGCGTAGTCCTTGTAGGCCACGTAGAGCTCCATCTGGGTGAATTCGGGGTTGTGGAAGCGCGACATACCCTCGTTGCGGAAGTCCTTGGAGAACTCGTACACGCCATCGAAGCCACCTACGATGAGGCGCTTGAGGTACAGCTCGTTGGCAATGCGCAGGTAGAGCGTCATGTCCAGCGTGTTGTGGTGCGTCTTGAAGGGCCGGGCCGCCGCGCCGCCGTAGAGCGGCTGCAAGATGGGAGTTTCTACCTCCAGGTAGCCTTTATCGTTCAAGTAATTGCGCATGGCCTGCACCAGCTGCGTACGCTTGATGAAGGTGTCGCGCACGTGTGGGTTCACCACCAGGTCCACGTAGCGCTGGCGGTAGCGCTGCTCGGGGTCGGAGAAGGCATCGTACACAACTTTCTGGCCGGTGGCCTCGTCGATTTTCTCCTTCACCACCGGCAGGGGGCGCAGCGATTTAGCCAGTAGCTTCAGCTCGGTGACGTGCACCGAGGTTTCGCCCACTTGCGTCTTGAAGACGTGGCCTTTCACGCCGATGAAGTCGCCGAGGTCGAGCAGCTTTTTGAAGACGTTGTTGTAGAGCGTCTTGTCTTCGCCGGGGCAAATCTCGTCGCGGTTGACGTAGAGCTGAATGCGGCCCGACGAGTCCATGAGCTCGGCAAACGAGGCCTTGCCCATGACGCGCACCGACATCAGGCGGCCGGCCAGGGCCACCTCCTGAAAGTTGTTCAGCTCGGGGTGATAGTTGTCGTGAATTTCCTGGGCCGAAAAGTTGACGTCGAACAGTTCGGAGGGGTAGGGCTCGATGCCCAGGGCTTTCAACTCGTCGAGTTTTTGGCGGCGCAGGATTTCCTGCTCACTCAAATGGACCACAGATTTAACGGATTTAACGGATTACACGGATACGCCCGCCTGCCTGCGGCGGCGGGCTGACTTTTGGGTGGTACGGATAGTTGGCGTGGGGAGATTGCTACCAGTCAGGGTAGGCAGGCGGGATGGGAGAGTAGCCAGCCAGACTATCTGTAACGACCAAAAGGGAGGCAAAAGTAAGCCCAAAAAAAGGCCGCCCCGAAGGAGCGGCCTAAAAACCAAGTCCACCTAGTCAGCTTGGCGCCGCCAAGCGTATCCCCGAAATCAGTTAAATCCGTTAAATCTGCGGTCTTAGGCGGCCATTTTGAGCTCGGGCTCCGGCTCGGTGCCAAGCAGGGTAGGTTGCACGCGGGTGCGTAGGCGCTCCTGTACGAAGCTGGCTTGCAAGTGGCTGGGTAGCTCGCGCACCAACTGCTCGTAGCGCTCCAGGCCCAGGGCCTTGGCCACGTAAGTTTCGTGGATGCCGTTGAGATAGCTCACCACGTTGAGCAAGGAGCTGTGGAAGAGCTTGAAGTCGATGTCGGCCTCCACGTAGCGCTCGATCTCGCGGCTGCTCTGCGAGATACGCAGGCGGCCCAGCAGGTCGAAGATGGTGGTGTAGCCCAGGCGCCAGGTAATCTGCTGCCAGTGGGCAGCGGTCCATTTGTCGAGCGGCTTACCGGTTTTCTGGCTGCGGATGGCGGTATTGGGATTGGCCTGCACCTGCTGGCGCACGGCGATGGCCGTTTGTTTGCGGGTGGTGCGCAAAAACTGGCCAATCTGGGCCTGGGCATCAATCTCCTGCGAAGCGATGTGCAGGCCAGCCTTGTAGCCAGCCAGCGGCAAGCGGTGAATGTTGAAGTCGCCGTAGGCCCCGGCGGCGTAGAACGAGACCGGGCGCGGGTAGGCATTTTTCACCACCAGGCGACCCACCTCGCGGCGAATGACCTGGGAGTTATTCGACCGTACACCGGTGGTATAGAGAAAGGCTTGCAGGCCCGAAAGAATGGTGTGGTACGCCTGCGGGAACGTCCAGTGCAGGGCGTTGCGAAGGAAGTTTTCGTCGCCCAACTCGGCGGTGGCGCGCAACGCGTACTCCGTGCTCCAGCACGCGTGCAACAGCTTGGTGAGCGCGGCTACGTCGCCCTCGCTCAGTTCGGCCTGGTGCTGGCGGAAGTAGGCCGAGTGAGCCAGCCCGCCCAGCGGGCTCTCGCCCTCCTGAATGTGGTAGCTCAGGGCAAAGAAATAGTTGAGAAACACCTGGGCCGGAATGGAGCGGCGCCAGGTTTCGTCGGCCAGGCGCTGTTGCTCCTGCTCCTCGGGCGTGAGCAGTGCTTCGGCGGGCGACACGGCCATTACCGGAGCCGAATACGTTTCGGCCGGAATGAGCGGAATGATGCGGGCTTCGGTTTTCGTAGTCATACCAGATAAACCCGCCGCCAAAAATATTAGTGCCCGTTTGCTAAAAATAATCGCAGATTTAACGGATTAAACGGATTGCGCAGATACGCCCGCCAGCTCGCGGCGGCGGGCTGACTGGGCTTTTTTGGCGATAGGGGTGGTGGTACTGGCTGCTGAGGATTGATTGCTGATCAGACTGATTGACGAAGGCGATTTGCTAAAAATATGTGCAAAAAAAAGAGCTGCCCCGCAGGGCAGCTCTCACAACTCTCGCTTAGTCAGCCCGCCGCCGCAGGCTGGCGGGCGTATCTGCGCAATCCGTTTAATCCGTTAAATCTGCGGTCTATTGTTCGTCCTTGATTACCGCTACGGCTTCCCCGAGGGTGATATCCTTGCTCAGGGCCAGGTTGCGGGTAAAGCGCATGGAGCGGTTGATGCGTACCGAGTCGTTGCCCAGGGCCTGGCGGTCGGCGGCCAGGGGCGTGAGGGCCAGCGGCTTGGCCGTTTTCTGGATGGCCTCGTACTTATCCGACTCCGCTTTGAGCATGTGCTGCATGGCTCGGTATTTCTCCAGGTTCAGCGACACGACGGTTTCGTTTTTGCGCTTGCGCAGGCTCTGCACGAGCTCCGTCATTTGCTGGAAGGCGGGGTTGGCGGCTACGCGGGCCTTGCTGTTGGCCTGGAGCTTGGCGTAGTTGGGTTGGTCATCCCAGGGGCGGTAGCTGGCGGGCTTGATTTCGTCCCACTTCAGCGGATAGTCCATTTCCTTCTCACCCTGGTCAACATACGAGAAGATGTCGGGCAGCACGATGTCCGAAGCCACGCCCTTGAACTGCGTCGAGCCCCCGGTGACGCGGTAAAACTTCTGCATCGTGAACTTGAGCGAGCCAAACGGCTTGAGGCTGGCCAGCTCGTTGGGCAGCGTTTCATCGAGGTCGATGATGCGCTGCACCGTGCCCTTGCCGTAGGTGCTGGTGGTACCCATGATGATACCACGCTTATAGTCCTGGATAGCCGCCGCCAGAATTTCGGAGGCCGAAGCGCTGTATTTATTCACGAGCACCACGAGCGGGCCGCTGTACTGCACGCGGGGATCTTTGTCGTTGAGCACGTTGGTAACGCCACGGCTGTCGTGGACCTGCACCATTGGGCCGCTGGGCATGAACAGGCCGGCCATCTCAACGGCGTCGTTGAGCGAGCCGCCCCCGTTGTTGCGGAGGTCGAATACCACGCCCTTCACGCCTTCGGCGGTCAGCTTGGCCAGTTCCTTTTTCACGTCGGCCGCCGAGGAACGCCCGCCGTTGTCGTTGAAGTCGGCGTAGAAAGCCGGCAGGTGCAGATAGCCGATTTTAATGCCGCTGGGGTCATTAATCACCGCCGACTGCGCGTAGGTGTCTTCTACCACTACCACATCGCGGAAGATAGAGATAACCTTAGTCGAGCCGTCGGCCTTTTTCACCGTCAGGCGCACCTCGGTACCTTTCTTGCCCCGGATGAGCGTCACGGCTTTGTTGGTGTGCCAGCCCTCGATGCTCACCGGCTCGGCGGCACCCTGGGCCACGCGCAGAATGGCGTCACCCTTCTTCAACTCGCCCTGGCGGGCCGAGGCCGAGCCGGGCACGATGTCTTCGATGTAAATGAGGCCTTCCTTCTCGCGCAGCGTGGCACCGATGCCTTCGAAGCGGCCCGTGAGCTGAATATCAAATTCTTCCTTCTCGCGGGGCGGGAAGTACTCGGTGTGCGGGTCGTAGGTATTGCAAATAACCTTGACGTACTCCGTCAGCATCTCGTTGGCGTCGGGCTGGTCGGCAAACTGCTCGTCGTAGAACTTGAGCACGCGCTTGCGGGCCTCAACTTCCATTTGGGCCGGGGTGCGATCGGGCTCGGCGGTGGCGGGCTCCTTGGCCAGGCTGGCTACCTTGGCGCGGTCGTGGCGCTTGTCCTGCTCATCCATCATCTCGGCCACGCGCACGAGCGTCTCGTACTTGAGCAGCTTGCGCCACTGCTCGCGCTGGTCGGCGGGGCTGGTGGGGAAGGTCGCCTTCTCAAAATCGGTTTGGAGCGACTCGTCGGCATCGAACGTAAACGGCTGGGCCAGAATTTCGTGGGCCAGCGCCTGCATCTGCTTGGTGCGCTCGGCCATGAGCTTGGTGCTCAGGTCCAGAAATTCGTGGCTGCCGCGCTTGGTTTCGTCGTCGATTTCGGTCTGGTACTTCATCAGCTGCGCCACGTCCGACTGCAAGAGGAATTTCTTGCGGTAGTCGAGGCGCTTGAGCGACAAGTCAAATACCCGCTTGCTGAACGCGTCGTCGATGCGCTCGGGCTGGTAGTGTGCCTGCGACAGACCCTGCACAATAGTGCCGACCAGCACCTGCTCTTTGCCGGGGGCCGAGCGCGGGCCGCTGTGCTCGTAGAAGCGGTAAGACGCCAGCCCGAATACGGCGGCTACGAGGCCGGCGTAAGAGCCAACTTTGAGGCGGGGGGATAACATTCAGGAAGAAATTAGGAAGAGGGCCAAATGTAACAGCCAGTCGGCGGCAAGTTGCACAACCGTACGCTAACGTACGGCAAAAACGCCACTGGGGCTACGAATAGTGCCCCTTATTGCAGTTCTTGCGTTGGATTTACGGCAGACGCCCGCACTTTGTCGGCGTAACCGTCTTATTCGGCTTTTAAGTATGACTGTTACCAGCATCCGCGCCGCCCTGTTGGGCCTGGCCGTGGGCGACGCCTTGGGCGTGCCCGTTGAGTTTATTAGCCGCCACACGCGCCACCGCGACCCCGTGACCGGGCTGCGCGGCTACGGCACCCACCACCAGCCGCCCGGTACGTGGTCCGATGATTCGTCGCTCACCTTTTGCTTGGCCGAAACGCTGGCCCGGCCCGGTGGGCTAACCGGTGTGCCGGATCTGGCTGACTTTGGTCGAAGGGCTACCAATTGGTTGAATGTTAGCTACTGGACCGCCACTGGCGAGACTTTTGACGTGGGTAATGCCACGCGCTACGCTATTCAAAACCTGGAGCGGGGCGTGAGCCCTAGCCAAGCAGGGCCGCGCTCGGAGCAGGATAACGGTAACGGCGCGTTGATGCGGATTTTGCCGCTCGTCTTCCACCAAACCTGGCAGGTTGAAAACCTCAACCTGAACGCAGCCTGGGCGCTGACCGAGGCCGTAGCTAGCGTTACGCATGGCCACCCGCGCTCCACGCTGGGGTGCTTTTTATATCTTCTGGTAGCGCGGGGGCTGCTGAATGGCTTGAGTGCGACAGAAGCTTATAAGCAGATGCAAGCTCTCGCAAATCCTTGGCTGCAAACGGATAGTGTCATGACTTTGGCAGAGGAGCAGAAATGGTATCAGTGGTGGATATTGTCTGGTAAGTTGCCCAGCCAGCCCGAAGTCAGCATCAAATCCTCCGGCTACGTGGTGCACACCCTCGAAGCCGCCCTGTGGTGCCTGCTCAATTACGACACCTACGCCGCTACCGTGCTGGCGGCCGTGAACCTAGGCGACGACACCGACACTACCGGCGCGGTAGCGGGCGGGCTGGCGGGGCTGACCTACGGGGAGGCGGGCATTCCGGCCGAGTGGCTGGCCGGGCTGGCCCGCCGGGCCGATATCGAAGACCTGGCCCAGCGGCTGGCGGCGAGCTAGCCGCTACTCGCCGCCGGCCGCCGCCAATGATTTTTTGGCGGAGAGCGTGGCTCCGGCGCTAGCCACTACCACCAGGGCCACCGCCAGCCACTGGGCCGGCGTGAGGCGCTCGTGCAGGAAAACCAGGCCGCAGAGCGCGGCGGCGGCGGGCTCCACGCTCATCAGGATGCTGAAGATGCGCGTGGGCAGCGACCGCAAAGCCTGCATTTCGAGGGTGAAGGGCAGGGCGCTGGAAAGCAAGGCCAGCGCGCAGCCCAGGCCCAGCAGGTGGGGCGTCAGGTGCAGCAGCTTGCCATCGGCGAAGCCAAACGGCAGCACGGCCAGCGAGGCAAAAAACATGCCCACGGCCACGGCCGTGTTGCCGGGCAGCACCTCGGCTACGCGGCCCCCCAGCACGATGTAGATGGCCCAGCAGGCGCCCGCCGCCAGGGCAAAGAGCATCCCGACCGTGTCGATGCCCTGGCCGCCCCAGGGCGCGATGAGCGCGATGCCCAGGCCGGCCAGCACCGCCCACAGCGCATCGAGCCAGCGGCGCGAGCCCGCCAGCGCCACGGCCAGCGGCCCCAAAAATTCAAGCGTAACGCCCAGCCCCAGCGGGATGCGGGCTAGGGCGCAGTAAAACAAGAAGTTCATCATGCCCAGCGCCACGCCGTAAGGGACGACAGCCCGCCACTGCGCCGCCGTGAGCTGGCCCAGCCGGGGCCGCACGGCAATCAGCAGCATGAGGGCCGAGATGCCGATCCGCATGCTGGCCGTACCCGCCGCGCCTACCACCGGAAACAACCCTTTGGCAATGGCCGCGCCCCCCTGTACGCTGATGATGGCTAAGAAGACCGCCGGAACCGGCGGTAATGAAAAACGGGCTGGGCTAGACATTGGCATAGTACAAAGGTACCGCCGAATTGGTCCAAATTAGCTCTGTAGCGCCTGAATATCCTTGCTGAGCACGTCGATAACCCGCAGGGTTTCCGTCCGGGTGGCGGTCAGTTGGGCTAGCGCGGTGGGATTATCAGCTGGCGTAATTGGGTGGTCGGCCAGCGTTTCAAGGTGCAGGATGGCATCGGTGAGGCGGGCGTGGACGGCGGCCCAGAGGGGTTGGTCCCAGGTGGGCTGCTGGAGCAGGTGCAGGCGCAGGCCGAGCAGGTCCATGACCAAGGCGCTCAGGCGCTGGAGCAGGTCGGCCTCGGCGGGGGTAAAGGTGCGGGGCTGATGGTCGATAACGCACAGCACCCCAATGGCGTGGCCCGCGGGCGTGCGCAGGGCGCTGCCCGCGTAAAAGCCCAGTCGGAGGCGCTGCACCAGGATGGGATTGATAAGGTCGCAGGGCTGGGCCTCCAGGTCTTCAAATACACTAACTTCCTCGTGCAGCATGGCGACCGAGCACAGCGTTTCCCAGCGGTTGACGCGGTCCAGGTCGGGGGCAAGGCCGTAGTTGAGCCCGAAGCGCACCTCTTCTTCCTCGACGAAGGCGATGATGCCGATGGACACGTGAAACAGCCGGGCCGCCAGGCGCACCAGGCCGGTAAACGTCTCATCCTGCATGGTGTTGAAGAGCTGGTAAGGCCGCAGGGCTTGCAGGCGCAGTGACTCGTCCGGAGGAGTATGAGGAATGAGGGGCATAGGCAGGGAGCGAGCGCCGTGTGGGCAGGCGAAGTGCCTACTTACAGATTTTCAGATTATAAAGTTAACCCCCACAATCGGAGCGTAGCTCATTGTGCTGTTAACAAATAAGCAGAAGCCAACTAACCGGGTGCCGATTACCGGCGGGGCCACCCACTGCCCGACTAGGCCAGCAAGTGCGGGCGCTCCTGATACACTTTCCACAACAACTCACCCGCTAAGGCGTTGGCCGTAGCGCAGGGGGGCTGGGGTATTGGGCTGGGGGCGGCGGGGTCGAAGGCGGCGGGGAGGTAGCCGGTCCCCGCGTGGGCAAGCTTGAACGCTTGCACGCAGGTGCGGATTTCGGCGTCGTCGCGGCTGGTGAGGCCGCGCAGGGCCAGGCCCGCGGGGCTTATCTGGCCGGGACCGGTACGGGCGCTGCCCAGGCCCTCGGCCAGCCGGCCCTGGTAGAAAAACGGGTTGCCGGGCGAAAGCGCCAGCTGCCGGGTTTGCTGGTAAACAGGGTCGTGCGGGGGAAGCGCGCCCAGGTAGGGCAGGCTGAGCAAGCCGGGCAGACTGGCCTCGTCGAACAGGGCGCGGCTGCCGTAGCCATCGACCTCGCCAGCGTATACCAACTCCAGTGCGGGGTGCGGGCAGAGGGCTTGTTGCCGGAGCGCCACGCCGATTTCATCGGCCAGCGCCATGAGCTCGTTGTAGCCCGCTTGCTCGTGGGCAATGTCGTAGAGCATGAGCGCTGCCTGGCGCAGGCTGGCCACGGCGAAAAAATTGGCGGGGGCGTGGAAGGGCAGGAGCGTGGCCTCACCGCCGGGGCGAAAGGCCGAGGCGATGAGCCCGGTGGGCCGCGCCGGGTAGCCGTAGCCCGCCAGCGCCCGGGTGTCGAGGGCATCGGCCGTGGCGCGTTGAAACTGGTAGGGACCGGGGCCGGTGCGGCGTTGCTGCTCGCGGAAAGTTTGGATGATCAGCCGCATAGCTGCGCGCCACTGCGCATCGAAGGGCTGCTCGTCGCCGGTAATTTTCCAATAGTGGTAGCCCAGCCGAATGGGATGGCAGAGCGAATCGAGTGCCCATTTGCGCTCCTGCACCCCGGGCCGCGGGGCGGGGCGGTCGGGCGACCCGGCGCCGACGTGGGTTGTATCGGCGTAGAACGCATTGGCGTAGGGATCCAGCAAGATGCACTGCGTCTGCCGGTTGATGACGCCGGCTACGAGCTGCCGCAGCGCCGCGTCGCGGGTGACGAGCGCCAAGTAAGGCCACACCTGGATGCTGCTGTCGGCCAGGCTCATTACATCGGCAGCACCCGCGCTCACGAAGGTATCGGGCCGGCCGCCCGGCGCGGCGGGGATGACGTGGCGGTCGAGCGCGTTGGCAAAAAAATTACCGAACAGCCAGCCTAATTCCGGGTCGCGGACCTGCCGCTGAAACTCCGCAATGGCCTGCTCCACGGCGGAGCTTTGAAAGTGCCGCTGGCTGGCCGGGGGGCGTACTACCGGTAGGGGACTGGTAGAAAGGCGGGTCGCGGGCGAGGAGAGAACTTGGCGATGCATGGGCGAGTAAAACAGGAAGGGTGCTGTAACACCAAGCTCCAGCTTGGTGAGGCGTTAGGGCGCGTATCCAGACGCCTCACCAAGCTGGAGCTTGGTGTTACACGCGCAGAACGCGCAACTGGTATTGTTCACCCCCCGATTTCAGCAGCAAAGATGCGCCCGAACCACTCCGCCCAAACGCGAAAAAGACCGCCCAGACTCTGGACGGCCTTTCGACGATTGCTGTAATACCACCCGAGTACTACAGCTTGGTAAAGCGACGGCTCAGGGCTGGCTGGCCGGGTGTGGTGACGAGCAGCTGGTAGAGGCCAGCGGGCAGCGTGGCCACGTCGAGCGAGGTACCGAGCGAGCCGCTGCGCACGGTCTGGCCCACGGCGTTGAGCACGCGGTAGGTGCTGCCGGCCAGCTCGGGCGCGGCGGCAACTCGCAGCTGGTCGGTAGCCGGATTGGGATAGAGGGTCAGCTGGTCGCCGGGGGGCGCGGTGGCGGCGCTGGCAGCTGCGGCGGGCGCGGCCTCGCGGGCACCGCTGGCCCGGGAAATGCGCACCCAGTTGAGGTTGTAGCCGCCGGTTTGGGCGTAGATGCCGAAATTATAGGTGCCCGCGTTGATGGTCACGGTCTTAGAAACGGTGGTCCAGGTTTGCCAGCCGCCGGTGCCGGGCAGGGTGGAGTTGCCAAACTGGATGGAGCCGGCGTTGAGGTCGGCCGAGATGGTGCCGCCGCTACCGCCGCTGGCCACCCGGTACTCGATGGTGTAGGTGCCGGTGGTGGGGAAGGTGATGTTGTTCCACACCAGGTAGTCGCCCGGGTCGATGTAGCCCATGTCCTGGCCGCCGCCGGTGTCGGTGCAGGTTTCGACGGTCATGCCGTTATTCACGTTGGCCGCTTCGGCTTGCAGCAGTACGCTGAACGCCGAGGACGCCGCCTGCACCTTGAGCGAGGTCGTCTGGTCGTTCCAGTTGCCCGAGCCCAGTGCGTTGTTTACCAGGCAGCTGGTGTTGCCGGTCAGGCTCAGCGAGGAGCCGCCGAAGCTGTCGGCCGTGTACAGGATCACCTGGTAACCGCTGCCCACCTGGAGCGACGAAATATCGTTGTCGAGAATACCCTTGGCGTTCAGCTGCGCGAGCGTGTAGGTGCCCACCGGCAGCGCCACCGCCGTGCCGGAATAATTGCAATCTTTGTAGAAAGTCGCCACGCCCGACGAGGGCTGGCCCGCGTAGCCGCCAAACGTGGCTACTACCTTGGTGGGCTGGGGCGTTTGCAGGGTCGAGGATTGGTCGGCCACGTCGTCGTAGGCAAAGCCGTAGGATAGATTATCCACGCTGATGCCGGGCAGGTGCCAGAAGCGGGCGTAGTAATTGAAGGGCGCGATTTGGTAGTATTTGCTGGCGTCGTACCAGTTTTGCTGGCCCACGTTGGTAGTGGTCGTGTTGACTACGTGGCGGTTGATGGCCGCCGTGAGCTGGGCCTGCACGACCAGGTCTACGGTGACGTCGCTCACGCCGCTGGCCAGCACGCCCTTGCCCTCAAAGGCTTCCTGCGTGGTGGGCCGGCGCGACACGATGCCCGTGCGCCCCGTGAAGGCGCCTGATTGGCCGACTACCACCAGGCGGTCGTCGTTGCCCACCCGGCCCTTAAACACGCCCGCGTTGCCGGCGTAAAAAATCAGATCCTCACCTTTGTACTTAGCCCAGATGGCGTCGATGTACGACTTGAAGTAGTTGCCGTACGGCCCGGCCGTGGTGCCATTGCTGCCGTCGTAGAAGCCCGGCGTTTTGCTGGGAAAGGAGATAACGCCCGTTGAGTTGTTGACCGTACCCTGAAACTCGGTGGGTACGTTGGCCTTGTAAGCCGCCACGATGTCGGCGGCAGTTTTCAGCTCGCCGGTTTTCTTGTAGTAGTTGTTGCCGTACAGCTCCAGGCCCATCGGGTAGGCGAAGGCATCGACGCGGGTCGTGTTGCCGAAGAAGCCCCCGCTGTTGTTGGTCAGCTCAATGGTTTCGTACAGAATACCCGTGTTGGGGTCGGTGGAGTTCTGCGGGTTGGGAGCCGTGTAGCCCGAGGGCGCGCCGTTGGCCCCGAAAAAGTAAAAGTACAATTGCTGTCCCTTGGAAATGTACACCCGGCAGCCTGCGATGTAGGGCAGGGTAAAGGTGCGGTTCGGGATGCTGCTGAGCTTGGTAAAGCAGGCGGCGTACTTCGAATTCTGGCCCGGGCCGGTATTGCCGTTGATGGTGGGGCCGGTAACGGTGTTGTAGGAGCTGCTCATGGGCAGCACCTGCCCATTGGCGGCGTTGATCCACACGTGGTTGTTGGACGGGTCGATGCCCACGATGGCCACGTACAAATCGCTATCGGCGAAGGGCGACGTGTTGTTGATGGTAAATGGAATGCTGCCTTGCGCCTGCCCGCGATGCGGCAGTAGCGCTCCCAGTAAGAGCAGCCCCAAGAGGGCAAAAAGTGAAGGTTTTTTCATGTGGAAAAGGAATTGGGTGGGAATAGAATAATCCGTGGAAACACACGGGGCCAGCCCCGGCGGCAGTCGGGTAGGGGCGGTAAGCAGAAAAGGGGAGGGGCTCCGGCCGGAGTGAGGCTGTCCACCGTGGGCCAAGCGCGTGGGAGCGCCCCGGCAGACAGTCAAAAGTAGCGGGGATGGGCAGGTAAAAAAAGCCCGCAATGCAGCCCAAATGGTCACTGAATAAGGGGCTGGGCAGTTACGTCGCACGGGCGGGGCGGCTACGTCACCGGGCGCTGGGCCGCTGGAAAAGCGGGAGGATGCCAACGCGCCAAGGGCCGTGGGTAAGCTACCCGCGACGCAACGCTTAAAAAACAATCCGCGCCGCGAAAATTTTTTGATTTTTTGTAAAAAAGGCAGAAGCTCCGGCCCGCTGCCAGCGAGTTGATGGCCCTACTGCCAGATTATTGCGTAAAGCGGACGGTCCTCACTTGCCGATTTGCTATGTTATCATTCCGCGCTGCGCTGCCCGTCGGGCTGGCCCTGCTGGCTGCCTGCACCGGCGGCTCCAACACCGAAAAAGCCGTTGGCGTAGCCAATCCGCCGGCCGTGCCCACCTCCGAAAGCGCCAAGCAGCTGGTCTCCGTCGCCACTTCCGACACCATCTGGAACGGCGTGGCCGTGGCCGACGACGACCGGGTGTTCGTGCTCTTTCCGCACAACGAAGGTTCGCCGGGCACGCGCATCGGCGAGCTGAAGGAAGGGAAAGTAATCCCGTACCCCAACCGGGCCTGGAACGCCTGGAAAAAGGAAGGCGACCCCGCCAAGCAGGCGTTCGTGCGCACCAACTCCCTGCGCTTCGGCCCCGACGGCCTGCTATGGATAGTGGATACGGGTACGCCCAAGAGCGACGCGCCGCCCATTACCGACGGCCCCAAACTGCTGGCCTTCGACATTGCCAAAAATCAATTAGTCAAGACCATCGCCCTCGATAAGCTGGTGAAGCGCAAAAGCTTTGTGGACGATTTGCGCTTCCACGGCGACATGATTTACGTGACCGACGCCGGGGCACCGGGCCTCATCATTCTCAACCAGAAAACGGGCCAGGGCCGCCGCCTGCTCGATGACGACAGCACCACCACCGCCCGCCGCCCCATGATTGGCGAGGGCAAGAAAATGCTGAAGCCCGACGGTAGCGACGTGAAGCTGCACGCCGACCAGATGGAAGTATCACCCGACGGGAAATATTACTACTTCCAAACCGCCGCCGGCCCCATGTACCGCGTCGAAACCAAGTACCTCGACGATCCCGCGATTACGTCGGCCGACCTGGCCAAGCGGGTGACGTACTTCTTCAACTCGCCCACCTGCGGGGGGACCACCATCGACGCGGCTGGCAACCTCTACGTGGCCGATGCCAACGAAAAGCGCGTGCTCAAGGTCACGCCCACCGGCCAGGCCTCAACCCTGGTGCAGAGCCCCGACCTCATCTGGGTCGATGCCATGTGGATCGACCACGCCGGTAATCTCTGGATGCCCGTGCCGCAGATGAACCGCACCGCCGGCTTCCAGAAAGGCACCGAAACGGTGGCTTTCCCGGTGCACCTGTACAAGCTGCCCATTGGCGCACAACCCTTCCGGGATTAGGGTAGGGAGGCTGGGGAAGCACCGTAATTGCCTCTGGCGGGCCTATTTGCGGCTTTTTGCCGACCTTTGCGGGTAGGCGGCTGGCTCGCCAACACTTCTCCATGCTGCACGACGCTACCTTTTCCACCCATCCTGAAGGGCTGCCCTCGGCCCAGATATTGGTGGGCGTGTGCGATGTAGCCGGGCAGTTTACGCGGGTAAATCTGGCGGGTGCGCAGCTGCTGGGCTACCCCAGCGAGGCTGCGTTGCTGGCGGCCCCCGGTCCCGTACCGCACGCGCCGGCGCTGGCCGCGGCCGATTGGGAAGCCTTGCGGGCCGCAGCCCGGCGCACGGGTCACCACGCCGTCGAGACCGAGGTGCAGAAGGCCAGCGGCGCCGTCTTCGAGGCGCGGATTGAACTGACGTACGTGGAGGCAGCAGCGGCTGGGTGCTTCGTGTTGCGCCTGAGCGAGCACAGCCGACCGCACCAGGCCGAGCGCGAATTGGCCGAGCTGGCGCAGCGCCAGGCCGAGCTGGCCCAGGCGCTGGCTGCCGAGCAGGAATTGGGCGAATTGAAGTCGCGCTTCGTGAGCATGGCCTCGCACGAGTTTCGCACCCCGCTCACTGCGGTGCTCACCTCGGCCACCCTCATCGAGCAGTACCCAGCCACCGAGCAGCAGGATAAGCGCCTGCGTCACCTCGACCGCATCCGGCAGTCGGTCAAGCAGCTGAATGATATTCTGGAGGAATTTCTGTCGGTCGGGCGCATCGAGGAAGGCAAGGTGACCACGCACCCGCACCACCTCAACCTGCCCCTGGTGCTGCGCGACGTGCTGGCCGATCTGCAAGGCTTGCTCAAGCCCGGCCAGCAGGTGGTGCAAACCATCGACTGTACCGAGCCCATGTGGCTCGACGCCTCACTGCTGCGCAAAATTCTCGTCAATCTGCTGTCCAATGCCAGCAAGTATTCGGCCGCCAATACCGTGATGGAGGTGCAGGCTACCGGCCGCGCCGGTCAGCTCACGCTGGTGGTGCAGGATGCGGGCGTGGGTATTTCGCCCGAAGACCAGGCCCGCTTGTTCGAGCGGTTTTTCCGGGCGCGCAACGTGACCAACGTGCCGGGGACGGGGCTGGGGCTTTACATCGTGGGGCGCTACGTCGAACTGCTGCGGGGTACCATCAGCCTGGCCAGCGAGCTGGGCAAGGGTACTACCGTTACCGTTATTATTCCCTATGAAAACGCTGCTGCTGATTGAGGATCACGCCATTATTCGCGAGAATACGGCCGAGCTGCTGGAGCTGGCCGGCTACGTGGTGCTGACGGCCGAAAACGGCAAGGCTGGTATTGAGCAGGCGCTGGCCACCCGGCCCGACCTCGTGATCTGCGACATCATGATGCCGGTGCTCGACGGCTACGGCGTGCTCCAGATTTTCAATCAGCACCCGCAGCTCACGGGCGTCCCATTTATTTTCCTCACCGCCAAAACCGAGCGGACCGACCTGCGCCGGGGCATGGAGCTGGGAGCCGACGACTACCTCACCAAGCCCTTCGAAAGCAGCGAGTTGCTGCGCGCCGTGGCCAGCCGCTTGGGGCGCTTTCAGCACCTGCGGCCCGACTACGACCTGACCGCCGGCGGCCTGCCCGAGTTTCTGGCCGACGCCCGGCGCGTGGGCAACCTCACCAGCCTTACCCTCGACCGCCGGCCCCACGTGGTGCCCGCCCGCCAATTTATCTACGCCGAGGGCGGCGAGCCCCTGCGCCTCTACTTCGTGCAGGCCGGCCGCGTCAAAACGACCAAGGCCACGGCCGCCGGCAAAGAACTGATTACGGGCTTCTACCAGCCGGGCGAATTCTTTGGCTACCAGGCCTTGCTGGAGCACACGCCGTACCACGATTCGGCGGTGGCCGTCGAAGAAACGACGCTGCTGCACATCCCGGCCGAGGAATTTACCGATCTGCTGCTGCGCAATGCCGAAGTCAGCCAGCAGTTTATCCGGCTGCTGGCGGGCCGCGAGCGGGAGCGCGAGCAGCAACTCGTCGAAATGGCCTACCACTCGCTGCGCCGCCGGGTGGCCGACGCCCTGCTCCGTTTGCACGAGCCTGCCAATCCCCTCATCTTCCTCACCCGCGAGGAGCTGGCCGCCGTGGTGGGCACCACCCCCGAGTCGCTCAGCCGCACGCTCAGCGAGTTTCGCCAGGATGGCCTGCTGGAGCTGACGCCCCGCAGTATTCGGGTATTGTACCCTGAAGGTTTGCGGCGGAATAATTGGTAGCCCGGGGCTGGCCCAGATGATGTAGCACCAAGCTCCAGCTTGGTGAGGCGTCCGGATTTATTCGCCGAGTAGGGTTTTGAAGTGTACCCTAACGCTTCACCAAGCTGGAGCTTGGTGTTACAGCAGAGCTATTCACATGTGAAAAGGGGTAAAAGCAAGTGCGCAAAGCACTTGCTTTTACCCCTTTTCGTGTTTCACTTAGCTCAGGATCAGCGTTTATTTCAATAAATCGGCTTGGCTGCGCACTACCTCGCGGGCAATGGCCAAATTAGTATCGCGGGGGTTCACGACCAAGTAAATGAATTTCTTGCCATCGTTCACCAGCCGGAGCAGGTGCAGCTGATTGTTGAGCGTAATGAGAACGTCTTCAATTACTTCGCCTTGCAGCTTAAGGGCGCTGATGGCCTTTTGCTTTTGCTTGATTACTTCGGTGTTGTAGGCCGCGGCAGTGTCGGGGTTGATGACCGAGTTGGTGTGCGAAGCCAGGCTCATGCCCGAGCTGATGTCCACCACGGCCACGGCCATCAGGCTGGGGAGGTCGTTGAGGATGTTTTGTACGGCCTGGCCAGCTGGGGTTGCGGTAGAGTACGCCATTTTTTAGAGGAAAAAGAATGGGAGAAAGGGATAAGGTAATTGCTGATATAGTTCAGCTGTCACAAAGCTATTGTGCTTACCAGCGGGCCACCTATGAGCCATATCAAGCTTGCGCTTGATCCTTATCAAACCTCCTACATCTTCTTTCGTCCTCGTTGCTACTGGCCTGGCTCGGCCAGCGGGCGGCCCTGGATGGCGGCAGCCATCAGCTCGGGAAAGCGGGCCGGCGTGCAGGCAAAGCTGGGGATGCCCAGCGCCGCCAGCTGCTCGGCCACTCGGCGGTCGAAGCTCGGCGCTCCCTCGTCGGAGAGGGCCAGCAGCACCACCAGGTTGACGCCGCTGGCCTTGAGCGCGGCGGCGCGCTTAATCATCTCGCGCTCGTTGCCGCCTTCGTAGAGGTCGGTTACGAGCACCAGGATAGTATCGGTGGGCCGGGTGATGAGCTGCTGGCAGTAGCTGAGCGCCAGATTGATATCGGTGCCGCCGCCCAGTTGCACGCCAAACAGCAAATCCACCGGGTCGGTCAGGTTTTCGGAGAGATTGACCACGGCCGTGTCGAACACCACCATGTGCGTTTTCACGGACCGCAGCGAGGCCAGCACCGCCCCGAATACGCCCGCGTACACCACCGAGGCTGCCATCGAGCCGCTTTGGTCGAGGCAAAGGACGATTTCCTTCAGCGCCTGCCCGCGCCGGCCGTAGCCCACCAGCCGCTCGGGAATGACCGTGCGGTAGGCCGGCTGGTAGTGCTTCATATTGGCCTTGATGGTCGCGCCCCAGTTGATTTCGTGGTAGCGCGGGCGCGGATTGCGGATGGCCCGGCTGAGGGCACCCTGCACGGCCTGGCGCAGCGGCTCGGCCAGCTTGCGCTCCAGCTCGCGCACCACCTTATCCACCACCTCGCGGGCCGTGGCCTTGGCCTTGGCGGGCATCACGCGGCTGAGCGAGAGCAGCGTACCCACGAGGTGCACGTCGGCATGCACGGTGCGCAGAATTTCGGGCTCCAACAGCAACTGGTTGAGGCCGAGCCGCTCCATCGCGTCCTGTTGCATCACGGCCACCACTTCGGCCGGGAAGTACTGGCGGATGTCGCCCAGCCAGCGGCTCACCCGCGGGGCCGAGCCGCCGAGACCGCCCTTGCGCTCGCCGTCGTAGAGCGCGGTAAGCACTTGGTCGAGCGCCCCGTAGTCGGCGGGCATTTCGACGGCGTTGTCGGCATCGGCGGCCGTGCCGAGTACGAGCTTCCAGCGGGGGGCAGTGGGGTTGTCGGGCATGGCTTACTCAAAAAAATCGCCGGGGTCGGTTTGACGTAAATACTTATCCAGCTTACCTAAATCACCAAAATATGGCAGTACGCAGGCCATAAATTGGCGCACAGCGTCGAGGCTGTCGGCATAAGCCAGGAAGGCCCCGGCTTCCTCGTCAAACTCCAGGTGGTCGAGCAAGTCGGGCTGAAACTCTTCGATAATGGTTTCGATATGCTCGCGCCAAGAGGGGCCGTGGCCGCCGTAGCCGTGGTTCTCAAACACCTGGCAATAATCATCCAGCTCGCTCAAATCGGCCAGGATGACGAATTGCCGGGCGGTATCGGCCAGCGCTTTGGCGGCGGCTATTTTGAAAGGGTAGGTCGAAGACATGAAGGAAGGAGGTTGCGCGGACTTTGTAGTCCGCGTGCGATAGCGTGGTAGTCCGCGAGCACTAGCGTGCAGCCACTCGCGGACTACAAAATCCGCGCTACCTGGTGGTCAATAATTCTCGCAATACGGGCAGCACCCGCGCCCCGCGCCCCCAGTCGAAATCCAGCGCCTCGGCTGCCGCAGTAGGTGCGGCCGGCCCCGCCCCGGCCAGGTCCATGAGCTGCCGGCGCTCGGGGATTGAAAATTCGGCGAAGGCGCGGCGCAGCAGCGGCACAATTTCGCGGAACGTGTCTTCGGTCAGGCCCCCCAGCCAGGTATCGAGCAGGTCGAACAGCGCCCGGTGGTGAATGAGCACCAGACCCGAGCCGCGCAGAAAGCCCTCGATCCAGGCCGTGGCGTAGGCCGTGGGCTGGGCGGGGGCCAGCGCCAGGCCCAGCGCGGTGGCGGTGGCTTCGGCATCGGCCTGGGCGGCGTCGAAAAGCAGGCGGCTGGCGGCCCCGGCCAGCAGGCCCTGGCTGGCCCCGTTGCGCTGCACGGCGGCCAGGGCGCCGTACCAGGCGGCCTCGTGGTCAGCGTCTTGCAGCAGCCGGATGGCGGCGTGGGCGGCCTTTATCTTCTCCAGCAGGGGGCGGGCCGCGCCGAGGTCGAGGCCGGCGCAGGCGGCGGGCAGGCCGATGGCCAGGCGCGGCACCAGCTGCTGGACTACCTGGGCCACCTGGGCGGTGTCGGTGCGGCGCACGTTGCCGTAGCGCAGCACCTGGGCCAGCGGGGGCAGGGCGGTGAGCAGGTGCGTCACGTCGCGGGTGTCGGCGGCCAGGGCTTCAAGGCGGGCCACCAGCGCGGCGACGGCCGGGCCGAGGTCGGCGCGGAGGGCATCTTCGAGCAGGCTGCTCACGGCGGCCAGGGTAGTTGCCTCGGCGGCCTGGGCGGTGGCGCGGGCGGCGGCGGCAGCCAGCACGGTATTGCCCCAGCGGCCGGCGTCGAGTACGGCCAGGGGCATTTCGGGCGGCCATTCCAACTCCCATTCCTCGTGGAAAGTACCGGCCTTGCCGCCGCCCACCCGCTGCGGCTGGCCCCAGTTGATGCCGAGCAGCCGCAGCCGGTGCAGCAGGTGGCTGCGCAGCAGGTGCGTTTCCTGGCGCAGGTCGAGGGAGAGCGGCTTGCGGCTGGGCTCGGGCTTGAGGCGCAGGGCTTTCTGCTGCTGGGCCAGGTCTTGCTGCAAGGGCGTGGCAGGCTGGCCGGGCGGCACTTCGCCCAACTTCTCCCCAATAACCAGTTCCCGCTGCACCACCGCCAGCCCCTCGGCGTAGCCGCCGCCCAGCAGGGCCACGGCGGCTTCCTGCAACTCGTCGATGCCCGGCAGACTGAGGCCGCGCACGGCGGCCAGCGCGTGGGCCAGCCGCACGCCCTCAATGGCGTGGGCCGACGACGCGTCGAGGTCCTGCCCGCGCAGCAGGCGGGTGGCGCGCACCATCCACTGCGTCACGACCTCGGCGCGGGGCTGGGCAAACAGCAGCTCGTACCAGGCCGGCGACAGTACCCCCGCCCCGTAGCCCGAGCTGAACGACAGCCGCTCGTAAGTCCACGGAATCCAGGTGGCCTCGACGGGCACTTTCTTCAGCCCCTTCAGCAAGGCTTTGTCTTCCTTTTTCTGAAAATTGGGGTCGGTGAGTACGGGCGCGTGCCAGGCACCGCAGACCACCGCCACGCGCTGGTAGCCCTGGGCGAGGGTAGCGCGCAGCGTTTCGCGCATGTAGGCCTCGCGCAGCAGCGTTTCGGGGCGCCGTAATTCCTCGCGCAGCGCGGTCATCAGCTCCAGCACCAGGGCGAAGGTATCGGCGTTGCCGGGGGCGTGCTCCAGGTGGGTTTCCCACCACTGCTCGGAATCGGCGTAGCCGGCCAGCCGGGCCAGGTAAGCCACGGGGTCGCCTTCGGGCTCGGGGAGGGTGGGAGGGTGGGAGGGTAAGGGGGTAGGAGGGGTTACAGGGTTTTCCTCGTTTTCCGGGGTGGCTGACTTTTCATCGTTCGGGGCCGGTGGGGTGCTGGCTCCGGCCGGCTCAACTTCTATTGCATCACCCAGCCCAAACCGTAGGCTCATCGGCAAATCGAAGCAGCGCACGTGCGCCCCCTCGCGCTGGCCCCACTGCACCGCCTGCCACTCGGGCGAAAATTCGGCGAACGGTAAAAACGACGCCTGGCCCTGCTGCTTGGGGTTGTACAGGAGTAAGGCCACGGGCGGCACCAGCGCCGCGTCGGCGAGGGTGGCCAGCGCCGCCTCGCCGTCGGCGGGGCATTCGAGCAGGAGCACGTCGGGCCGGAACTCAGCGAGCGCCGCCACGAGGCTGGCGGCGCTGCCGGGGCCGTGGTGGCGAATGCCGAAGATGCGGAAATCGGTAGGCATGGAAATGCGGAAGTGGGTGAGCGGCTGGGGGGCTGGCTGTTAGCCACTGATTAACTTATTGCCAATCGGCTAAAAATCGCCTGTCATTGCGAGCGCAGCGAAGCAAGCGCATCACAACGAGCCGCTCGGGTGTGATTGCTTCGCTGCGCTCGCAATGACAGATATTTGGCTAACGTACACAGCTGCTCAGTTCTTCAATAAAAAGGCGAGGGCGAGTCGCAGCCGGGTTAATAGGGAGTTGGCAGCTGGCTGCAAGGTAGTGGCTGGGCTCATCGGGCTGGGCGGAGTTGGCTGCCGCGCCTGTGCCTGCCAGTGGGGAATGGTAGCGCAAACGCGTTCGGCAAATTCCTGGGTCAGGTGTGCAATTCCTTTTGGGACATACGCCTGGGCGTAGTGCTCCTTGATTTTGGCAATTACCCCCGGGTGGTAGCACACTTTGCTACGTAGATTTTCCACCAGCTTCACGTCGATAACCAGCGTGACGAAGTCCTTGGCGCTCCGGTGCTGGCCCACCACGATGATGCGCTCGCACATACCCGCGTACCAGTCAATGATATAGACCTTGGCCCCCGGCGCAAAGTGTTTGGTGCCCCGGCGGGTCTCAGTTCCGCCGGGGCCGTAGGGCCGCTCGCGCACGATGTTGGCGACGGCCGTCCAACAAGATTCGGGAGGGGTAGACATGGGACAAAAAGTAGTTGTTACCGGGCTACAAGTTCTGCGGAAAAGGTGAACTATGACTTTTCCGGCACCATTTCATTACGTAGCTTTAATCCTTCCCGCCCGCTTCCTCCTATGCAATCCGACCAGTTCTCCACGGCCAGCCTGCACATCGCCCACCGCCCCGACCTCGGCCACCTCACCGGCCGCTGGCTGCGCTCGGTAACCGAAGCGGAGCTGCACGAGGGCTACGAGTCCCTGCGCCAAGCCGCCCGGCATCACGCCTGCGGCTACTGGCTCATCGACGCCCGCCGCCGCACCAACCGCAGCCTCAACGGCCCCGAGTGGGTTACCAGCCGGTTTCTGCCCGAGGTACAGCAGGAGCTGGGCATTCCGTTGCGGGTGGGTTTCCTCGTGCTGCCCGACTACCTGGCCAGCCTGCCCGCTGATGCCGCGGTTGCGGCGCCCGGTAGCCCCGTGCAGTACGCTCGCTTCGTAGACGAGGGCGCGGCCAACGCGTGGCTGATGGCGGGGTAGGAATGCGTGTAGTGGTTATTTCTGGCGTTCTCGTAATAATTCCTGTGCTGCGGCAACTGCATTGGCTACTAGGCGGCGTTCCTGCACAATTTGGCGAAGTGTCTCGTCGCTTTTATGCGCGAAATTCTGTTTAAATTTATTTATTTCTTCCCGCTGAAATTGAGCCGCTTTAGCAGGGCTAGGAGCAGGGAAAATGTGCTGGCGAATGAAACGATTGACAGTTAGTTGATTCAGAAAATAATAAGCTAGTAGCAATGCTAATGGAAGAAGCTGCACGGATATTCTAGCTTCGTCAAAGCCTAACCCAACGGTGGTAACATCGGGCGTAAAGTATAGTAAATTAAATAAGCCGAGCAGTAGAGTGCTTATGATAGTATACCTAAAAAGAGGCCTAGCGATAAAATAGCTGCCGATGCATATTCCCACCGCGATAAAGCCAGCGTAGTGCTGCCAACTAAATCTGCGTTCGTAGTAATGACCTTCTAATAGAATCTGTGTCGTTAAAGTCGTAACTATAGTATAATCACAGGCTGCTAGCAACACGGCTAGAGGTAGTAGATTACGGTACCGTTGATACAGAGACGCGAACATTACGGTAGCTGCTGACAGTGAAGATGTATTGGGGATGCCAATTTTGCTTTGAGATAGTTAGCTAAGCGTCTCTTGACCGTCCGCTTTACTTCGGTATCGGCAGCCAGGGCTGCGGCTTGCTGTAATGCTTCGGGACAAGTAGATCTACGGCACGACTCAGTGCCCATTCTATAGCCAGGATACTGGTGGCGGGTGGCGGTCCTAGATTTATTAAGAGTAATAGCGTGCTTCAGTGAAAGCGGTGCAGTAAACTGCTGCACGATTTCAGCGAAGAGTAAAAATTGAAAGGTAGCACTGGATAGTGTGCTATCATCTGGCAATGGTCCCAGCGCTTGCAGACGGGCAATGATTGTGGGATTGTGCATTACTCCACCACCTCCCGACAAGCCCGGTATAAATCCTGCCAGCCTTCGCGCTCTTTCACCACGGTTTCGAGGTATTCGAGCCACACTACGCGGTCGGGCACGGGGTCTTTGATCACGGCCCCGGTGAGGCCGGCGGCGAGGTCGGCGGCGCGCAGGGTGCCGTCGCCGAAGTAGGCCGCCAGGGCCTGGCCGGCGTTCATTACCGAGATGGCCTCGCCGGTGCTGAGGGTGCCGCTGGGGCTCTTGAGCTTGGTCTTGCCGTTGTCGGTGCGGCCCTGGCGCAGCTCCCGAAACACCGTGACGAGGCGTTGAATCTGGGCCAGGGCGGGGGCCTCGGCGGGCAGCTGGAGGGTGCGGCCCTGCTTCTCGACGCGAGTTTGTACAATGCGTACTTCCTCGGCCAGGGTGGCGGGCAGCGGCAGCACCACGGCGTTGAAGCGGCGGCGCAGGGCGCTGCTGAGCTCGTTCACGCCCCGGTCGCGGTCGTTGGCGGTGGCGATTACGTTGAAGCCCTGGGTGGCCTGAATCTCCGTGCTGAGCTCGGGGATGGGCAGCACTTTTTCGGAGAGCATGGTAAGCAGCGTGTCCTGCACGTCGCTGGGGATACGGGTCAATTCCTCGATGCGCACGAGCTGGCCCTGCTGCATGCCCCGGTAGAGCGGGCTGGGCACCAGCGCCTCCAGCGAGGGGCCTTCGGCCAGCAGGCGGGCGTAGTTCCAGGAGTAGCGCAGGCTGTCTTCGGCCGTGCCAGCGGTGCCCTGCACCAGCAGGCTCGTGTGCCCGCTGATGGCGGCGGCCAGGTGCTCGCTCACCCAGCTTTTAGCGGTACCGGGCACGCCCAGCAGCAGCAGGGCGCGGTCGGTAGCCAGGGTAGCCACCGCGATTTCCATGAGCCGCCGCTGGCCGATGTACTTGGGCTCGATTTCAAAGCCATTCTCCAGCTGGCCGCCCAGCAGGTAAGTCACCACCGCCCAGGGTGAGAGCTGCCAGCTCGGCGGCTTGGGGCGGTCGTCGGCCGCCTTGAGGGC
The DNA here is from genome assembly GCA_913776615.1 of uncultured Hymenobacter sp. GTDB lineage: Bacteria > Bacteroidota > Bacteroidia > Cytophagales > Hymenobacteraceae > Hymenobacter. The sequence goes on along the minus strand of CAJYPK010000006.1, from coordinate 243,202 downwards.
GGCCAGCTCTTCGGCGTACAGGTCTTCGGCGTGGGGGCGGAGGGCGGTCATGGCGGTGAAATGGTGGGTAATGGGTAATGGGTAATTTTTTTCGACTGTCATGCTGAGCTTGCGAAGCATCTTATCACGTTGGGGAAGCGATTAGCGCGTTGACGAGCACCCGCGCATCAGAAATAAGATGCTTCGCAAGCTCAACATGATGGGTAGTATTAGGAAAGGCTTGCTAAACAGCTCAATAGCATAAGAAAAGGTGTGCTAATGAAAACATCAAGCCGATTCTGCGAGGCTAGCGGCCAGCTGCGGGCGCAGGGCCAGCACTTCCAGCAATTGCGTTACCTCCTCACTGAAGCGGGGCTGAATCTCGGATAAGTCGCCCAGCTCGGCGGTGAGCAGCGGCAGCAGCGTGGGCTCGGGGCTGGCGCTCAGGGCGCGTAGCAGGCCGCGCACGGCCTGGTCGCGCTCGGTTTGCTCGGGGGCCCAGGCGGCGGGTTGGCGGAGGGCGGCGCGTAGCAAGGGTAGCGCCCGCTGGCGCAGCGGCGCCGGCCAGGGCTGGTCGGCCAGCGCTAGCCAGGTGGCCCAGGCGCTGCTTACGGGTAGGGTGGTGGCCTGGGCGGGCAGGGCCGCCAGCAGCCAGGTAGTCTTTTGGGTGGCTGTTAGTACCGCGGCGGCTTCGGCCAGCAGGGGAGAGCGGGGCGGTAGGGTGGGGCGCTGCGTTTCGTGCAGCAGCAGCGCGTGGGCAAAGTCGGCCTCGTGGTGCAGGCGGGCGGCGCGCAGCCAGGCGGGTAGCAGCACGTTGGCCCAGTCGGAAGCCGCCGCCAGGGCCACGGCCTGGGTGGGGCTCACCTCCCAGGTGGCGGCCCAGCGGCTGGGCGGCAGCAGCGCCAGCAACTGGCCGAGCTGGCCCGCCTTCTCGCCACCCGAGTAGTCGGCGCTTTTCTGCTCGATGCCATCGCGCTGCCAGTCGGCGGCCCAGGTGGGCAGGGTAATTTCCAGCGTATTGCTGCCCAATAGCTTGCGCTTTAGACGTAACAGGGGTTCGGCGCGAACCCAGAGCCGGGGCAGCAGCGGGCTATCGGCAGTGTGGGCCAGCCAGCGGGCGGCGGTTTGGCGGACTTCCTTGGCGCGGCTGGCGAGCAGTGGGGTCAGTACTGGCCCAAACTCGGTGGGCAGCGGCGCGGCGGCCGGCAGCGCCGCCAGGGTGCTCAAGAGGACGGCCTGGGTGGCGGCGGGTTCCTGGGGCAGGGTGTCGGCCAGGAGCCGGGCGGCGCGGGTGGGATCGGTACGCAGCAGATTTTCTAAAAAAAGCTGGCGCTGGGGCAGCGCGCCGGTGTGCCAGTCGGCCTCGGTAGAGCCCGCTGCGGGATCAGCCGTCAGCAGGAACTGCCAATCTGCATGCTGGGCGGCCAGCCAGCGGCCGCGCTCGCCCAGCGGGGCAAGCAGCGGCCGCGCGGCCGACTTTTCAGCTTGGAGCCAGTCTAGTACGCCGGGCAGCAGGGGCGGCGGTACGAGCCGTGAGTGCTCGGCCAGTTGCCGAAGGTAATCGCGTAGCAAATGCGTGCGCAGGTGCGGGCTGGCCAGCACGCGCTTGAGCAAGGCGCGGCCCTGCGGACCCAGCAGCTGCTGGGTTTCGGCCGGGGCCTTGGTGGGAGCCGGGCTGGCAGGGGGCAGGAAGCCCGCCTTGCGCACCAGCGCCAGCGCGCCGGCCGTGAGCAAGAGCTGCTGCTCGCGATTTTCGGCCGGCGGCAGGTGGCCCAGGTCAACTTCGGGTAGGGGATCGGCGCATTGCCGGGTACCCAGCAGGGCGATGCGCAGCACGGTTGGCCAGGGGTTGGTAATGGGCGGCGCGGGTAGCGCAGCATGTGCAGCTTCAGCGGCACCGGCCGATGGAGTAGCGTCGGCCGGGGCTGCGCCTTCCGCCAGGGGCCAATGGCTGAGTACGCGCAGCGCCCGGCCGTCCCACTCGCCAAACAGGGCCAGCGGCTCGCCACCGCTGAGCGCCAGCAAGTGCCAGCCGCGCTGGTCGTCGGGCAGGCGCAGGGGGAAGGCCGCGCCCAGGTCCGCATCGTAGGCCGCCCAGGTGCCCGCGGCCGAGCGCGCTACCACGGCCCGGACAGCGGCCGGAAACTCGCGCAGCCAGGGCTGGTGGGCCAAGGCCGCGGCGTAAGCATCGAGCAGCGTTTCCGCGGAATGCAGCGGCGGCCGCTCGCCCGCGGGCTGCGTCTGCCGCGTGAGCGCAACCGGCACCGCCCGCAGCGGCAGCAGCCCGGGGTAAAAAGCCAGCTCGCCCGCGTAAGCCGACTGCACCAGCAGCGGCGTAGCAAAGGGCTGACTGCCAAAGGCAAATTCCAGAACCAGCGCCGTGCGTCCCGAATGCTGGCCGTAGAGCCAGCTGCGCCGGGCGGTGAGGCGCTCTTCGGGCCAGGTGTGCTGGCCTAGTACGCGCCAGGTGTCGGCCACGAGGAGGGTGGTGGGGTCGGCCAGCAGCTCGTCCTTTTTCGGCGCGGTGCCAACCTGTTGGGTAACTTCCTGCCGGGCGGCGGGCGACAGGCTTTCCCGGTTGAGAAAGGTGCGCACCAGCAAATACACTTCGCCCAAACGGCCCAGCAGGTTGGCCGCCCAGTGGGGGCCGGCGGTAGGGTAATCGGCCAGCTCGCGCAGCAGGGCCGCGAGGCCGGGCAATTGATTGTCAACGAGGCGGGCCGCCTGGCTTTCCCAGAAGCTACCCGGCTTGGTGCCCAGGTCGGCCACGCCGGCGCGTAGCAGGTCGAGCAGCCAGGTGGCGAGGTCTTCGGCCCCGGCCTGGCGGCGGGCCAGGCGCTGGGTGTCGCGCTTGGTAGGCGCGGTGGTAGGCGGGGCGGCTTCGGCAGTGCCGGAAGCTGGGGTAGGAGCCGCAGTTTTTTGAGAGCTTTTCGCCGCGACCTTTTCAGCCTGCGCCTCGTCTTTAGCCTGGCGCTTCCCCAGCCAGTCGGCCAGCCAGGCGGGCGGGGTGCCGACGGGCAGCAGCGCGGGCTGCCGGGCCAGCAATAAGAGCAAGCCGGCCCCGTGCTTGCAGGGGAATACCCGGCTGGGGCACGAGCATTTAAAAGCCGGCTCGGTGAGGTCGATACCCGTGAGGTAGGGCTTGCTGCCGCTGCCCGCGCACTCGCCCCAGGCGGCGGTGTCGGAGCGGCCCAGGTTGCCCCACTTGGCGGGGTTGGCCAGCTCCTGCCCCCGCTTAAGGGTGCCGGGATCGGTCACGAGGGCGGTGGCTTGGTCTTCGGAGAAAGAAATCATGGGCGACAACCGGGGCGCTAGCTTGGCGGCCCAAGTTAACGCCAGCGCCTTAGCCGGCTAGCGGCGCCGGCGCCAGAACAGCAGCCCCACGCACGCCAGCGCCAGGGCCACCACCAAGCCGTCGCGTACGGTGCGGCCCTGCTGAGCCTCCTGCAGATCAGCTTCCAGGGTGCGCTGCTTGTCGGTGGCTTGGCGCAGGCGCTCCTGCAGGTTTTGCTGCTCGTTTTGCAGTTCGCTGATGCGCTCGGCGTTGAGGTTGCGATCGCCCCGGCTCGTGTTTTGCAGCGTGGTTGTGGTGGTTTGCAGCTGGGCGGCGGCGGTCTGGGCCTGCTGGGTGGTCTGATTGAGTACGGCCACTATTTGCTCATCCTTGTTTACAATGCCTTGCAGGGCATCGACCACATCTTGCAAATCCTTCTTCGAGGGCTTGTTGCTGAGGCCCAGCAGGCCGTGGCGCTGGGCGTTGGCCTCGGCGTATTGGCGGGTGAGCACCCGGCGCTCGGCCAGCAGGCGGGACAGGGGCGAATCGGGGGCGGCGGGGTTGGCATCTTGGGCGTGGGCAGTGGCTGGCCCCAGCAGGGCGAGCAAGACGGAGAGCGAGCAAACGAAAAACTTCATGGGCGCAAAGGTGGGCCAGCGACCAACGCCGGCCGGCTGGGCTGCCCGGCTGTTCGCAAAAATGGGGGTGGGGGTTGCGCCGCGTCGGTTCCCAGGCCGTGTAGTGGCCGCGCAACCATCGGGCGGCCGGGGCCGTTCAGCTTGCCGAAGGCGCTCGTTCCTGGCTTATGAAGAAAGAAGAAATCAGCCTCGGCGACTGGCAGCGCTGGTTGTTTGGCACCGCCCCGCCCGCCTTCACCCTGGAGGTACTGCTGCGCACGGTGCTGGTATTTGCCTGCGTACTGCTGGTGATGCGCCTGCTGGGGCGCCGCATGAAGGGCCAGCTCTCCATTGGCGAGCTGGCGGTGGTACTCACGCTGGGGGGCATCATCGGCGGGGCACTGCACAACCCGGAAATGGGGGTGCTGCCGAGCCTGGTGGTACTGGCCACCATCCTGGCAATGCATCGGCTGGTCAACTGGCTGGCTTTCAAATCATCGGCTGTGGAAAAGCTGGAGCAGGGCGAAGCCTCCATCCTGGTGCGCGACGGCCATCTGGAGCTGGCTACCATGCACGCGCACGCCATTTCGCAAGAACAGCTATTTGGCCTGCTGCGTAACAACAACGTTGCTCACCTCGGCGAGCTTCGCCGGGTGTACCTCGAAGCCAACGGCCGGCTCAGCTTTTATAAGCTGCCGCAGCCGCAGCCCGGCCTGAGCGTATTGCCCCGCGCCGACGCGCCCCCGCCCGCGCCCGACGGCCCCGCCCAGGGACGGCGGGTGTGCGCCACCTGCGGCCACCTCGCCACCGCCACCGACCACGCCGGTGCAAGCTGTTCCCGCTGCACGGCGGAGAACTGGCTGCCCGCTACGAGTTGAGATTGTTAACATAAAAACACTACTCAAATACGCCTGTCATGCTTATCTGGCGTCCGCTTGCGAAGCATCTTATCAGGGTAGGACAGCTCGCTCAAGCGTGAGTAGATGCTTCGCAAGCGGACGCCAGATAAGCATGACAGATGTTTAGCAAGGCATGTGCCGTAGGTAATGAACCATAAGCAATAGGCGCAACCAGCCCGCCAAAAACTCACCACCTCACCACTCACCATTTCACCGCTTGGCCGATTATCTGCGCATATTGATGGGCGAAACGCCGTGGAGCTTCCTGCTGGAAGCGAGCGTCCGCATGGTGGTGCTGTACCTGATTTTGCTCTCGGGGCTGCGCCTGATGGGCAAGCGCATGGCCGGGCAACTCAGCCGCACCGAGCAGGCGGCGCTGGTGTCGATGGCCGCCGCCGTGGGCTTGCCCATCTTGTCACCCGAGCGCGGCTTACTGGCCTCCCTGCTCATCGGCGGCGTCGTAGTGCTGATGCAGCGGCTGGTAGTGCACTGGGCCGCCCGCCGGCCCCGCGTGGAGCACCTGTTGCAAGCCCACGTAAGCACGCTCGTAGCCGACGGCGTGCTCTGCCTGCCGGCCCTGGAGCACGCGGTGCTCTCGCGCGAGCGGGTTTTTGCCCAATTGCGGGGCGATAGCCTGGAGCACCTGGGTCAGGTGCACCGCCTCTACATGGAGGCTAACGGTACGTTCAGCCTGGTCGAGGCCCAGGAGCCGGCCCCCGGCCTGTCGCTGGTGCCGGGCTGGGACGAGGAGTTTCGGCAGTTGCAGCCGGTGGCGGCGGGCAAATTTGCCTGCGGGCAGTGCGGGCAGGTGCAGGCCGCGTCCGCGCCGCCCGCCACCGCCTGCCCCACCTGCGCGGCCCGCCGATGGGAGCCCGCCGTGGAAATAATTGCGTAAATTTTATCCGGCAGGGGTGGGGGGCTGAGCGTACGCTACTTATGCCAGCGCTAAGGCCGGGGCTAGGGAGCGCGGCAAGGGTATTATGGTGTAGGTTATTAATAACCTGATAATTAGTTGGGGAGTACACGGAAGGGCGTAGCCGGGATCGGGCCCGATATCGACCAACCCGGCGGCGCTGCTGGCCCCGTCCGGGGCCAGTGCCTTCACTAAGTACAGCCTGCATGAACCAAGCAGCTACGGTAGAAATCTGGGGCGGCGTAGAGTGCACCTGCCGCCGCGTGGGCGACGCCTATTCCGACCAGCTCACCCGCAACGGCCACCGCACCCGCCTCGCCGACCTCGACCGCTTTGCCGACCTGGGCCTGCGCACCCTGCGCTACCCCGTGCTCTGGGAGCATGTGGCCCCCGAGTGCCTCGACCGCCCCCGCTGGGCCTGGCACGACGAGCGGCTGGCCCGCCTGCGCGAGCTGCGCATCGAGCCCATCGCCGGGCTGGTGCACCACGGTAGCGGTCCGCGCTATACCGCCCTGCACGAGCCCAGCTTTGCCCCCGGCCTGGCTCGCTACGCCCGCCTGGTGGCCGAGCGCTACCCCTGGCTGCGCTACTACACGCCCGTCAATGAGCCGCTGACCACGGCGCGCTTCAGCGGGCTCTACGGCTTGTGGTATCCGCACGGTCGCGACGACCGCACGTTCGTGCGTACCCTGCTCAACCAGTTGCAAGCCACCCGGCTGGCCATGCTGGCCATTCGGGAAGTGAATCCCGCAGCGCAGCTCGTGCAAACCGAAGACCTGGGCCAGGCCCACGGTACGCCGGCCCTGGCCGAGCAGGTGGAGTTTGAAAATCACCGCCGCTGGCTCACTTTTGACATTCTGAGCGGGCACCTCACGCCCAGCCACCCGCTCTGGGACTACCTGCGTCGCCACGGCATCGCGGCCGCCGAGTTGCAGGTTTTTCTCGATAGTCCGCTGCCGCCCGATCTGCTGGGTATCAACCACTACGTGACCAGCGAGCGCCACCTCGATGACCGCCTGCACTGCTATCCTGGCCAGGCGGCCATCAGCGGCCAGTACCACCCGGCCTACGTCGATACCGAGGTGGTGCGCGTGGCCGACGTACCGACGGCCGGTCTCGAAAACCTGCTGCGCCAGACCTGGGACCGCTACGGGCGGCCCATCGCCATTACGGAGGCTCACCTGGGCTGTACCCGCGAGGAACAGCTGCGCTGGCTGCACCAGGTTTGGGAAGTGGCGGGCCGCACCCGCGCCAGCGGCGTCGACCTGCGTGCTCTCACGGTGTGGTCGCTGCTCGGGGCCTTCGACTGGGACAATCTGCTGACGCAGGACGGGGCCAGCTACGAGCCGGGCGTGTTCGACGTGCGCGGCGAGCAACCCCGGCCCACGGCCCTGTACCACATGGTCAAGAGCCTCATTCAGAAAGGATACTACGAACACCCGGTGCTGGCTGGTGCCGGCTGGTGGCAGCGCGACCTGCGCCTGCTCTGGCCCGCCGAGGCCGCCTGATGTTCGCCCTTCCCCACCCGACCTACCCAATTTTCTATGGAAACGCAACCGATTTTACTTACCGGGGCGGCCGGCACGCTGGGCCGGGCCTGCCAGCGAGTAGCTTACATTCGGGGGCTGCACCTGATAGCCCTGCCCCACGCCGCCCTCGACATTGCCGATCCGGCGGCCCTTACGCACGCCCTGCGTCATTACCAGCCCTGGGCCGTAATCAACGCCGCCGGCTGCGTCCGCATCGACGCCGCCGAAGCCAACGCTGCCCACTGCTACCGGGCCAATACCCTCGGCCCGCGCCTGCTGGCCGAGGCCTGCGCCGCTCACGGGGCGCAATTGCTCACGTTTTCCTGTGACCTGGTCTTCGATGGCCAGCAGACCCGCCCGTACCATGAGCGCGACGCGGCCCGGCCGCTCAGCGTGTATGGCCACAGCAAGCTCCTGGCCGAAGAAGCGGTACTTGAATGTCTGCCTAGCGCGCTCGTAGTGCGGAGTAGCGCGTTTTTCAGCGCCTGGGACGACGGTAATTTCGTGAGTCAAGTCCTCGCCGCCGCCCGCCAGGGCCGGCGCTTCACCGCTGCCCACGACCTCACCATCTCGCCCACCTACCTGCCCGACCTGCTCAACACGGCCCTCGACCTGCTGCTCGACGGAGCATCCGGCCGCTGGCACCTGACCAACCAGGGTAGCTGCACGTGGGCCGAGCTGGCTCGGCAGGCCCTGCGCCTGGCTGGCCTCGACGAAGCCAGCGTGCAGGCTCGCCCCGCCGCTGCCTTCGGCTGGCCCGCCCGTCGCCCCGCTTACAGCGCCTTGGCCAGTGAGCACGGTGCCTTGCTGCCCAGCCTGGAAAGCGGCCTGCGTCGCCACCTGCTCGATGAGCAGATAGGGCGTGCGGCTTAGCGGTTGTTGAGGGGAGTCAACGCGCCACTGGTCTGTACTTGCGACATCGGCCTTTAGTAGTATTATCTGTTTCGTTACTGGCGGTACTGGCGCGAGTTTAGCATAGCGTAACTCGCGCCAGTACCATCAGGACCCGCCAACAACATCGGCAGGATGTTTACCGTCCGTGCCGCCAGCCTCTTTTCTCTATAGTCCGCACATTGGCTTCGTTTTTCAGGGTAAGCAGATAATCAGCTAAATAGGCTAGTTCCTGGTCATCCCGTGCTCCCACGAAAGGCTTGATGTAAATGGCATTGCCGTAGTTGTGGCTCACCTTTTCGGGCGTATCATCCACAATCAGCGTCCGTTTCAAGTCAAAGCCTTGGCGCGTCACTTTTTTAAGGCGTTTGGCAAATTCGTAGCTCGTGGCGTAGTCCAAGCTAGTAAAGCCTTGTTCGTCTAGCTCGGGCAGGCGAAAGCGGGTGCAGCGCGAGCGGCCCCACACGAAGGCCAGGGGCAGCGTCGGCGGAAAAATCTGACTGACGACGGCCCGCACGTAATCATCGCTGGCCGATGACCACACGGCCAAGGTGAAATGAGCTCCGCAGCGGGTCAAAAACTCGGTCAGGCCGGGCCGCTGATGCACGTAGTAGTGATAAACCTGGAAGTCAAAATCGTCCCGAATTTTAACGGCGCTGGCGTGAATCAGCGTCTCATCCAAGTCGAGGATAAGTAGCATGGGGGGCGTCATGGCAGAATAGCTGGCCAGGGCTAGCCCACTTCCTCCAGCACTTTCTCCACCCAGCCCTTGCCCCATTCTTCCAGCTCCTGGGCGCTCCACAGCTGCGGGTAGAAAATGCGCCGTTGAAACTTGGGCGGCAGGTAGTTGCGCCAGTTGGTGCCGCCAGTGGCGGGTACGTCGCTGGGGGCGCGTTGCAGGTAGCGCACCGCCGACTTGTAGTGCATCAGTGGCCAGTTCACGTTCACGTTCACGTCGAGCTGCTTCAGGGCGCGCACCAGGCGGGGGTGGCGGCGGTCGGCCTCGGGCAGGCGCTGCACCACGGCCCAGGCGTTGCGGTGCTCGTAGTGGCGGGCGTGGGCCACCAGCTCGGGCGTGTACTTGCGCTCAAACTCGACCAGGGTCAGGGCCTTGGCTCCGGTTTCTTCCACCGTGGCGCCGGCCTGCCAGTAGATGCAGCCCATAAATTCCTCGTGGGTGGGGGCGTCGCCCAGCAGGCGGCGCTTCTCGGCGGGCACCAGGTTTTCGAGGGCGGTGCTGGCAATTTCGATAAAGCGGTACTGCACGCTCTGAAAGCCGGAGGCCGGCATCAGGCTCATGCGAAACTGCAAAAACTGCTCCTTGTCCATGCCATCTACCATCACGTCGAACGAGTCGATGAGGTTCTCAAAATAGCGATTGACGCGGCCCAGGCGCAGTACTACCTCGCCCAGCGTAGGCGCTTGCAACTCCCCCAGCTGCTCGTATTCGAGCAGGCAGAGCTTGAAATACAACTCCGTAATCTGGTGGTAGATGATGAAGATTTTCTCGTCGGGAAACTTCGTGAGCGGGCGTTGCAAGCTCAGCAGGGTGTCGAGCGCAATGTAGTCCCAGTAGTTCACGTAGTCAGCGTGGTACAGGCCCTCAAGGTAAGCCGCCAGGTCTTGGCCCTCGGGGGCGTAGCGGGCTTGCAGGCGGCGTAGCTGCGTCAGCACGGCGGGCGAAAACTCAGCCCCAAGGGCGGCAGTAGAAGCAGGCGGGTAAGCCATCGGCAGAAAAGTAGATGTTGGGACAAATATCGGCAAGGCCCGCCCGGCGCGCTGCAATGGCTCCTTGCCCGCTACTTTTGAGCCTTTAGCGGTGAAATGGTGAGGTGGTGAAATGGTGAGTAGTGAAGTGGTGAAACGGTGGGTAGGGCGGTGGTGAAATAGCGAGTAGTGCCAGGAAATAATTCGCTACCTCACTACTTACCATTTCGCCACTTCACTACTCACCATTTCACCACCTCACTACTCACCATTTCACCACCTCACCGCTCACCCTCTCACTAGTTCACCGAAGAAGTGGCCGAAAAATCCAGCATTTTTGATATGATCGGGCCCGTGATGATTGGGCCGAGCTCGTCGCATACGGCGGGCGTGGTGCGCATCGCGCGCGCCGCCATCCGCATCCTGGGCGCGCTGCCCACCGAGGCCGTCATTACGTTTTACAACTCGTTTGCCCGCACCTACGAGGGGCACGGCTCCGACCGCGCCATCGTGGCGGGCTTGCTCGGCTACGCCACCGACGATACCCGCATTCGTACCGCCTTCGAGCACGCCGCCGAGGCTGGGCTGAAGTACACGTTTCAGAGCGTGGGTAATGCCTCCACGCTGCATCCCAACACCATCAAGCTTAACCTCACCGGCCCCGACGGCCACCAGGTGGAGGTAATTGGCCAGAGCCGGGGCGGTGGCGTGATCCGCATTGTGGAGGTCGATGGCTTTGGCTGCGACTTTTCGGGCTCGTTGCACACGCTCATTATCGATGCGCTCGACGTACCCGGCTCCATTGCATTTATCGCCTCGGTTATCGCGCACGACGAGTGCAACATCGCCACCATGTTTGTGTCGCGCAAGGGTAAAAATGAGGCCGCCCGACAATTTATCGAAATGGACAGCCCCATTAAGCCGCTCACACTGGCTTATTTGCGTGAGCTGCGCTGGGTGCAGCACATTACCTATATCCCCACGCTGGAGTAGAGCAAAGTACTTTTGCTCGCCGGAGAGAGGAAAACTGCCGCCAACGGGTAATGCCCGGTCGGTAGCGGCGATAAACCTTCGGGCGACTAACTAAGCTTGGCCGTGCGAAATATCCGGCAGTAGTTCCCTTTCTTTGCCGGGCGGTGGCCGCCCCGCCAACCTGCCAGCTCTAAACCTTTTCTATGACTGCACTAAGTACCCGCCTGCTCCGGGCTTCGGTAGGCTTGGCCGGCTGGCTGGCCGCCGGGCCGCTGCTGGCCCAGGCTCCGCAACCCGCCCGCCCGGCCTCGCCTCCGGCCGCCGCGCTGGCTAGCCCCGCCGTTGCCGCCACCGGCCCTTGGTCGTTGCAACGCGCCATTGACTACGCCCTGGAACACAACTTGGGCGTCCGCCTCAACCAGCTCACCGCCCAAAACAACGCCCAGGTGCTGCGGCAGAGCAAGGCCGCGCTGCTACCCACCGCCAACCTCAACGGTACCCAGGCTTGGAACTACGGCACAAGCGTCAACCCGCTTACTTATGAGTTTCAAAGTCAGACGGTGCGCTCCAATAACTTTTCGGGTGTATCGCAATTGGTGTTATTTCAGGGTTTTACCTTGCGTAATACCATCAAGCGCAACGCCCTCGACTATGAAGCTAGCCTGCTCGACATAACGAAGGCTCGCAACGACCTAAGTCTGAACGTCGCCTCGCAGTTTTTGCAGTTGGTACTGGCCCAAGAGCTTGTGCGGGCCAACCAAACCCGCGTAGCTAGCGACCAAGCCCAAATTGAGCGGTCCAAAATCCTGCTAAAGGCGGGCAGTATCCCCGAAAGTACGCTGCTTGACAGTCAGTCGCAGCTCGCCACCGACGAGCTGAACGTTGTCACGGCCCAGAACCAGGCCGACCTGGCCCGGCTGGCTCTGCTGCAATTGATGAACATCGACCCGGCCACGGCCCAAAACTTTGCCATCGAAGTGCCGGCGCTGCCCGACCCCGACGAGGAAGCTCCTTACTCACTGGACCTCAACCAGACGTTCCAAACGGCCTCTTCGACGCTACCCGAGATCAAGGCCGCTGAACTGCGCGTGGTAAGCGCCCGGCGCAGTATCGACCTGGCCCGGGGTAACTATTATCCCCGCCTGGCGCTCACGGGCTCCGTTTTTACGGGTTATTCGTCGTCGTCGGTGTCGCGGGTGGTTACGGGTACGGCGAGCGACAGCCGCTTCCCGGTGGTAGCCGTCGACCCCGTAACGGGCCAGCCAACGACGACGGCGTTTGCCGTGGTTATTCCGGGCCAGCCGACCTACGATGTGCTGCCCGTCAAGTTTTTCGACCAGCTGAATAACAACCTCGGTAAGTCGATTCAGTTTGGCTTGTCAGTGCCGATTCTCAACGGCTTGCAGGTGCGCACGGCCGTGCAGCGGGCCATCATCAACGAGCAGGCGGCCGGCGTGCGCGCCGAGCAGACTCGCCTCACTCTGCGCCAAAGTATCGAGCAGGCTTATGCCGATGCCCGCGCCGCCCAGCTGCAATATGCCGCTGCCAAGCGTCAGGTGGCGGCTCTCACCCTCACGCAGCGCAACTCGGAAATCCGCTTCAACAACGGCCTGCTCAACGGCACCGAGTTCAACATTGCCAAGAACAACCTCAACTACGCCGTTTCCAACCAGATCCAGGCCAAGTATACCTTCATCTTCCGGCGCAAGGTGCTGGATTTCTACCAGGGCAAGCCGCTGGCACTTTAAGTCAGTTATGAGTTATGAGTTAGAAGTTACGAGTTGCTTACTAGGCAGCTAACAACTTCTAACTCATAACTTCTAACTCATAACTCAATATGAAGAACAACCGACTCCTTATTATTCTGGGCGTGCTGGTGGTCGTGCTCATCGGCGGCTATTCGGTGGCCAAAAAGAAAGGCTGGCTGGGTAAGCCGGCGGGCATGGAAGTGACGGCGGCGACGGCTGGCCCGGCTACCATCGTGGAAAAAGTGAGCGCCTCGGGTAAGGTGCAGCCCGAGACGGAAGTAAAAATCTCGCCCGACGTATCGGGCGAAATCACTGAGCTTTACGTGCAGGAGGGCGACTCGGTGAAGAAAGGTCAGCTGCTGCTGCGCATCCGCCCCGACAACTACCTGGCGATGGTCAGCCAGCAGTCGGCCGCCGTGAGCACCCAGCGCGCCAACGTGGGCCAGGCCCAGGCCCAGCTGGAGCAGCAAACCGCCAACGCCAAGCAAACCGAGCTCACCTACCGCCGCCAGGCCTCGCTTTACAAGCAAAAGGTAATTTCGCAGGCCGACTACGAGGCGGCCCAGGCGGCCTACAATGCCTCGCAGGAACAGCTGCGGGCCATTCGGGCGCAGATTGCGGCGGCCCAAAGCACCGTGCGTAGCGCCCAGGCCGGCTTGCAGGAAGCCCAGAAAAACCTCAATAAAACCACCATCTACGCCCCGGTGAGCGGCACCGTGAGCAAGCTCAACGTGAAAAAGGGCGAGCGTGTAGTGGGTACCAGCCAGATGGCCGGTACCGAAATCATGCGCATCGCCAACCTCAACAACATGGAGGTCCGGGTGAGCGTGAACGAAAATGACATCATCCGGGTAGCCCTGGGCGACTCGGCCGACGTGGAAGTGGACTCCTACACCACGCAAAATGAGAAGTTTAAGGGCATCGTGACGGCCATCGCCAACACGGCCAAGGACGCCCTCACCGCCGAAGCCGTGACCGAGTTTGAGGTGCGCGTGCGTTTGCTGCCCAAGAGCTACCGCCACCTTGTCAAGACCAATGCCAGCGGCCACAGCACGGTGCCTTTCCGCCCCGGCATGACGGCCTCGGTCGATATCATCGCCGAGCGTAAGAGCGGCGTGCTGAGCGTGCCGCTGGCCGCTGTGACTACGCGCTCCGATTCGGCCGCCGGCAAGGCCAGCCAGGGCGGCGGCGTGCGGGTGGGCGGCAGCGGCCGGGGCGGCGGCACGGCCCAGACCGTGGATGATAAGAAGGCGGCTCCCAAGGCGGCCATTCAGGAAGTGGTGTTCGTGATTAAAAATGGGAAAGCCGTGCTGACACCCGTTAAAACCGGTATCAGCGACTTCCAGAACATTGAGATCGTGAGCGGTATTGCCGCTGGTACGCAAGTGGTTAGCGGCCCCTTCCGCGCCGTATCGAAGACGCTCAAAGATGGCGCCACGGTAGTGGTAAAAGACGCCGCCAGCCTCAGCAAAGAAGCGCTGGCCGACAACGGTAATAAGTAGCCAGCCGCCTTCGGCCCGTCGTTCCGCGTAAAAGCGGGTCAACGCAAGTTGACCCGCTTTTTATTTTTGCCTTGATGTCCGATTTTACTCGTTGCCGGCCCGCCCGCCGCTTCCCGCGCTGGCGCGGCGCGACGCTGGGCCTGAGCCTGCTGGCCACCGTGGCCCACGCCCAGGTACCTGCCGCCCCCACCGATACTACGCTACGCAAGTATCAAACGCTCCCCGGCGCGCCGCCCAAGCCCTGGTACCGGGGCAAGCTGGTGCGCGCTACCATCGTGCCGGCCGCGCTCATCGGCTACGGTATCAGCGTGGTCGACGACCACGGCTGGTACTCTTCCTACGATGCCAAGCGCGACATCCAGCGCAACTTTCCCAATTTCAACAACCACCTCGACGACTACCTGCAATGGGCGCCCTACCTGGAATTGGGCGCGGTGCTGGCCTTCGGCGTTGAGAGCCGCAACGATCGTGTCAACCTGGCGCTCATTCTGGCCAAGTCGGAGGCCATCATGCTGGGCTCGGTTTATATCATCAAGGTGAGCACCGGCCACCTGCGGCCCGACGGGTCCGATTACCGCTCGTTTCCCTCGGGCCACACGGCGCAGGCGTTTCTGGCGGCCAGTATCGTGCACACGGAGCTGCGCGACAAAAGCCCATGGTACGGCGTCGGGGCGTACACGCTGGCCACCACGGTAGGCGCCTTCCGAATGCTCAACAACAAGCACTGGGAGGCCGACGTCTTCGCCGGCGCGGGCATGGGTATCTTGTCGGCCCACCTGGCGTACCTCAGCCACCGCCACCGCTGGGGCCGGCACCCGGCCGACCGCCCCGGCATTGGCCTGGCCCCGCCCAAGCCCACCAAGGGCGAATGGCAGCTCAGCCCCACCATACTGCCCGGCGGCGGCTTTGGCGCCCTCGTAAGCTGGCGGGCCAAGTGAGTCAGGCTGTAGCGTAAGCTTTAGCTTGCGAGCGAGCGTGAGCGAGCAATTACGTAAGGGGACTTCCGCTTACGTGATTGCTCGCTCCGCTCGCTGCAAGTTGCAGCTTACGCCACATCAAACACCTTGACTTGTTCGCCTTTGCGCTTGGTACGCACGTGGTGGCGAATAATCTGCTGCACGTCCTTATTATCGGCGTAAGGCTGCACTGCGTCGCGGAAATCGCGCAGCTTGCGGGCCGTAAACGTCTCATCGACGTAGCCGAAGCCCACGTAGCGGCCGTTCTCAATCACGACCAACGACTTTTCGTCGGCCCGCCGGCCGGGGCCGATGACTACGAACGACTCGTGCTCGTAGGTGATGCTGTCGATGGCCGCGTCTACGCGCAGATTGTAGCTCTCGGGCGGCTCCTGGCCCACGCAGGCTCCCTGGCAGCGGTGCACCTGGTAGTCGAAGCACGCGCCCTGCGTTTTGTAGAGGCCGCACAGCTTCTGGCATAGGTTGTACTTGGCAACTTTGTGGTAGAGGAAGCCTTGAGCCTTGTACTGATTGCCGAGTGCAATGATGGGAATCTCCGAGTTGCGGGCATCGGCGCGGCCGTAGTACAGGCGCTTGTAGCCGTTCTCGTCGGTTTTCAAATAAATACCCGCCGGAAACACCGAGCGCCGCTGCGCCCGGTTGTAAGCCGGCTTGAGCTGCTTGATGAGGTGCGACTCGTAGAGCAGGGCCACCAGCTCCGAGCCGGTCAGCTCCCAGGTGATGTCGGCAATGGAGTTCTTGAAGTCCAGGCTTTTGCGCGACTTTACATCGACCGCAAAATGCTGCTGAATGCGCTTGTAGATGTTGATGCTCTTACCCACGTAGATCACCTCGCCGGCCTCGTTGTGGAAGTAGTACACGCCCGTGGCCTGGGGCAGCGCGGCCACTTTTTCGGGAGTGATGAGCGGTGGCAACAAGGCCGTTTTAATGGCCTGGGCCACGGCGGCCACCCGGCGTGGGCTGGGCTTCTTCTCGGTGGTGCTGCGGCCGGCGGGGGCCAGGGCATCGACGCGGGCCAGGGCGTCGGCGTCGGTAGCTTCTTGGGCCTCACTAGCCTGGGTTATCTTCAGCAGGCGGTCGAAGAGAATGGCCGTTGCCTCGGCGTCGCCGGCGGCGCGGTGCCGGCCTTCGAGCGGGATACCGATGTTCTGGCACAGCTTGCCCAGGCTGTAGCTCGGCTGACCGGGAATGAGCGAGCGGCTCAACCGCACGGTACACAAGGTTTTACGCGAGTAGTTATACCCCAGATCGGCAAATTCCTTTTTCAGGAAAGAATAGTCGAACCGCACGTTGTGCGCCACGAATACGCAGCCCTCGGTCATTTCCACCACCTTGCGGGCTACCTCGTGAAAGCGCGGCGCATCGGCCACCATGTCGTTGGTAATGCCCGTGAGCTGGGTGATGAAGGGCGGAATGGCGCGGCCGGGATTTATCAGCGTCGCGTAGGAGTCAACCACCCGCTGGCCGTCGTGCACGAAGATGGCCAGCTCCGTAATGCGGTCGTTGGCGGGCTGGCCGCCGGTGGTTTCAAGGTCAATAATAGCGTACAAAGGTGCGGGACTAGGGGAGGAGCAATGCTAACAAAGTTAGGGTGGGGGTTAGTTGCCAAATTGCACATAAAACGGAGTGGCACTCCGTTTCCCGCTGAACACGTTGGTTCGGGCGAGAAACGGAGTGCCACTCCGTTTTACAATTTTACCTTGCGGCAATTATTTGCTCTTGTTCATCGACAGCCAGTTTTTGGCTTGTAGAATGGCATCGTGCTGCTGCTGGAATACCGACTTGGCACCGGCCGGTACGTCGTTCGATGACAGCACGGTTTCGTAGGCTTTCAGGGCAGTGGCTTCGCCGGTTTCGGCAGCTTCGAGCACGGCCGAGTCGTCTTGGCCGGTGATGGCCGACTTGATGTTGATCCAGCCGCGGTGCACGGCGGCGGCGGCATCGGCCGCTACGCTTTCGATGGTCGTTTCTTCTTTAGCGTCGATGCCGTACTGACGGGCATAGCCTTCGAGGTCCGATACGAAGTGGGCGCGCTGCTGCGAGAATTCGCTCAGCTTCGACTTGAGGTCGGGGCTTTTTACTTCTTCGGCCGCTTCCTGGTAGCCTTTTACCGAAGTGCGGTTCAGGTTGAGAATGTCGGTGAGGGCGCGGGCGATGGTTTCGTTAGCCATGATTGAAAAAGCTTAATCGAGTTGTGGAAAAGAAAAGGTGCCACCCAGGTGGCGGCAGTTGCTGACTATACGGCCGGGGGCTGGCCCGGGGTTACGTGGAAGAGACTACTTTCAACAAGACAAGAAGCGTTGTTAGACAAGAGACGTTAGACAAGAGACATGAGAACCGCTCTGTTGAGCTGTCTCATGTCTCATATCTAACGTCTCTTGTCTGAATTCAGACAACTAAGCCTATCGATGACGAGTAGCAGGCACGGGCGGCAGCTGCGGCTCGGGAGCCAGCGGCGGACGCTTACCACGCAACTGGTCCCAGAGTTTGGTCAGGAAGCCACGGTCATCGTTGGAGTCTTTCTTGGTGTTTTCGCCGTCGCTCACGTCGCCCAGCAAAAAGCCCCAGGGCTCAGTGGCCTTATTGGCGTCGAGTACCACCTTGATGACGGCCGACAGCGGTACGCTCAGAATCATGCCCGGCGTGCCCCACAGCTGCGCCCCCAGAATGAGGGCAATAATGGCCGTGAGCGGGTTCAGACTCACTTTGGAAGCCGTAATGAGCGGGGCCAGAATGTTATCCGAGATAAACTGCACCAGCATGAACACCCCGATAACCAGCAGCCCGTGCGTGAGCGAGCCGGTTTCGACGTAGGTGAGCAGCGCCGGGATAATCGAGCCTACCGTGATACCGATGTAGGGAATAACGGCCAGCACCGAGGCGAAGATGGCGAAGAAAATGGCGTACTTCACGCCCAGGGCCAGCAGCCCGATGGCGTTGAGCACCGACACCACCACGATAACCGTGAACAAGCCCGACATGTACCCCTGCACTACGTTCTGAATATTATCGACCGTGTGCAGCACCACCGTGCGCTTGTCGGGCTCCACAAAGCGGAACATAAACTGCCGCAGGTGGTCGCGGTAGTACAGAAAACAGAAAATGTAAATGGGCACCAGCGTAATGGTGCTGAGCACGCCTAGCGTGGTATTGAGCGTGGAGCCCAGGTACTTGCTCGACTGCGCCCGCAGGGCCGAGAGCGACGAGTTGATGACCTCGTCGTGGCTCATGGGCTGAAAGTTGAAGCGCTTGCTTAAGAGTTGCTGCTGTTGGTCGAACAGCGCCACCAGCTTGGTTTGAATCAGCGGTAGCTCGCCGCGCAGGCTGATTATCTGCGAGCCGAAAAACGTGAACAGCCCAGCGATGAACAGAATAATGAGCAGAATGGCCGCTGCGATGGCCAGCATCCGGGGCCAGCGCCACTTTTCGAGCTTGGTGACGAGCGGCATGAGCAGCAGCGACAGCAGGATGGCGTACACGAGTGGCAGCAGCAGATCGTCGAGCTTGTGCAACACGAATACGAGCAGCGACAACCCAATCAGCAGAAAGGTGTAATGCACGATCGGTGGCTGCTTGATCTGGGTCGGTGCGTGGACGGCTGCCGGCGAGGGTACGTTGCGCGGCGTATTGAATTGGTTGGCGGGGGGTAACATTGCGCGGATAAGCGAGTAAGCTAAGAAAGGAGGACTGTGGCGCTTGAGGCGCTTACGCAAACCGGGCTGCCCCGTTGACCAGCTCCGGCCGAACTGCCGGCTGATTATTAGTGTTGGCTAATTAAATTGGCTGGAAAAACTAAGCCTGCTGGCCGGCCCGGTAGTGGCCCGCCGCGATTTCTGGCGTTATTTTACCTGGCCATTGTGCCCGTTACGGAATTATTACCCATGAGTGCTACCCTACCCGCCGCCCCCCCCGCCCACAACTATAACGAAGACAGTATTCGCTCGCTCGACTGGCGCGAGCACATCCGGCTGCGGCCGGGTATGTACATCGGCAAGCTCGGTGATGGCTCGGCTTACGACGATGGTATCTACGTGCTGGTCAAGGAAGTAATTGACAACTGCATCGACGAGCACGTGATGGGCTACGGCCGCACCATCGAGATTAAAATCTCGGAAAGCCGGGTGCAGGTGCGCGACTACGGCCGGGGCATTCCGCTGGGTAAGGTGGTGGACGTCGTTAGTAAAATTAACACTGGCGGCAAGTACGACAGTAAGGTGTTCCAAAAGTCAGTGGGCCTCAACGGCGTGGGTACCAAGGCCGTGAACGCGCTCAGCAGCAGCTTCGTGGTGCAGAGCGTGCGCGAAGGCCAGCTGAAGGCAGCCGAGTTTTCGCAGGGCCAATTGGTGCGCGACCCCGCGCCCGTCAAGACCAGCCAGCGCAACGGCACGCTTATCACGTTTCAGCCCGATGACACGATTTTCAAAAACTACCGCTTCATCCCGGAGTACCTCGAAAATCAGATTCGCTACTACTGCTACCTCAACGCGGGCCTGACGATCTACTACAACGGGCAAAAATTCGTGTCGGAGCACGGCCTGCTCGACCTGCTGCGCGATAAAACCGACGCCGAAACCCGCCGCTACGACATCATCCACCTCAAGGGTGAGGATATCGAGCTGGCTCTTACCCACGGCAACGATTATGGGGAGGAGTACTATTCCTTCGTCAACGGCCAGTATACCACTCAGGGTGGTACCCACTTGGCGGCCCTGCGCGAGGCGGTAGTAAAAACCGTGCGTGAATTCTACAAAAAGGAGTACGACGCGGCCGACATCCGGGCCAGCATCGTGGGCGCTATCTCCATCCGGGTGCAGGAGCCGGTGTTTGAGAGCCAGACCAAAACCAAACTCGGCAGCATCAATATGGAGCCCGAGGGTACGCGCACCGTGCGCGGCTTCATCGTGGAGTTCGTGAAGGGGCACCTCGATAACTACCTGCACAAAAACCCGCTGGCCGCCGACGCCCTGCGCAAGCGCATCGAGCAGAGCGAGCGCGAGCGTAAGGACATGGCCGGCGTGAAAAAGCTGGCCAACCAACGCGCCAAAAAAGCCAACCTGCACAACCGCAAGCTGCGCGACTGCCGCTTTCACCTGGGGGAAAATGCCAAGGATGGGGCCGAAAAGGAACAGCTTACCACGCTCTTCATCACCGAGGGCGACTCGGCCAGCGGGAGCATTACCAAGAGCCGCAACGTGGAGCTGGAAGCCGTGTTCAGCCTGCGCGGTAAGCCCCTTAACTGCTTTGGGCTCAAAAAGAAAATTGTGTACGAAAATGAGGAGTTTAACCTTTTGCAGCACGCCCTCAACATTGAGGAAGGGCTCGAAGGGCTGCGCTATAATCGCGTGGTAATCGCCACCGACGCCGACGTGGACGGGATGCACATCCGGCTGCTGCTGCTCACGTTCTTCCTCCAATTCTTCCCCGACCTCGTGCGCAACGGCCACGTGTACATTCTCGAAACGCCTCTGTTCCGGGTGCGCAATAAAAAGGAGACTATCTACTGCTACAACGAGCAGGAAAAGCAGGACGCCATGCGCAAGCTCGGCCGCAACCCTGAGGTAACGCGCTTCAAGGGCCTGGGCGAAATCTCGCCCGATGAGTTTGGGAAATTCATCGGCGAAAACATCAAGCTGGAGCCCGTGATTCTGCAGTCGGACCGCTCCGTTCAGCAGGTGCTGGCCTACTACATGGGCAAGAATACGCCCGCCCGTCAGGAGTTCATTATCGATAACCTGCGCCTGGAAAAAGACCTGGTGACGAGCGACGTGCTGCCAGTGGCCGAGATCGCGCTGGTCTAAGCGGCGCGACGCCTCGCCGCGTGAGCCTGTCCGCGGTCGTTACCCACCAGGGGCTAGTGCGCCCCCTGCCGAGCAAGTAGCGGCGGGGGGCGCATTTCTGCTTCTAAGAACACAAGGAGGACGCTCGGTACAGCAACTTTCAATAAGATAAAATGCAATTTCTATTTGCGGCGACGGGGGTAGATTAAGCGGAAAAAGGGGGTGTTATCTGCTTGGTAATACATTGTTCATGTCGGGTGGAATAAGAAGCGCTTACCTTGCCGCAGGATTTTCGGAATAAATCGAAAGTTATAGTAATCATCAAGCTAATATGAAGAAAATGCTACTAAGTTGTCGGCTGCGTCAGTGGGGGCTAGGCCTGTTGCTGCTGGGGGCCGGGCTACCAGCCGCCGCTCAAACTACGGCTTCGTATTTTCGGGCTGAGGCCGGGGGCGCACGAGCGGCCGCGTCGCCCGTGGGCAAGCAGCTGCGGCAATACCAGACGTACACCCTCGACCTGGCCGGCCTGCGTCGCAGCCTGGGCGGAGCTAAGCTGCATAGTGCCGGTGCCCCGCTAACGGTGCTGCTGCCGCAGCCCGATGGTACCAGCCAGCGCTTTGCGGTGTGGGAAGCGCCGCTGCTGGCGCCCGCCCTGGCCGCTCAAAACCCCAACGTCCGCACCTACGGCGGGCAGGGCCTCGACGACCGCTCGGCCCGCCTGAGCCTCACGGTGAGCACCACCGGGGTACTGGCCCAGATCCTCACCGATCAGCCCAGCGGCCCGGTGTACCTGGAGGCTGCCAGCAAAGACGACGCCCAGCACCTCATCAGCTACTACGCCAAAGACGTGCTGCCGGCCACCACCAGCCCCGGGGCCTGCGGTACTACGGAACTGCCCGCCGTGCCCCAGCCGCCCGCCGTGCGCCAGGGCCGTGGCCCCAACGCGACTGGTGCCCGCACTAGCACCATTACGCAGCCCATCGGCCCGACGCTGACGGTGTACCGGCTGATCGTTGCCACCACTAAAGAGTACAGTGCCAGCGTGCACAGCGCGGCCAACGGTACGGACTCGACCGACGTGCTGACCAACGTGATGGCGCTCGTCAACAACGTGCGGGCCATTCAGGAGCGCGACCTGGCCGTGACGATGACCTTGGTTAATTATAAGTTCTACAACAGCTCGGTAACCGGTAATTACAACCAGACCAGCGATTTTCAGATGATACAGCAAAACCGTATCAACCTTGAGAATCGCTTCGGTACTACTTCGTTTGATCTGGGCCACCTGTTCTCGTCCAGCGGCAGCGGGCTGGCTTACGTGGGCGTGGTCGGCAATCCGAACACCGCCTCGCCTTACAGCCCTACTACGGTGCCCACCAGCGGGCCGAATCTGCCCTATAAAGCTGGCGCAGTGTCGGGCAACGCGGGGCGCAGCAACCCGATTTCGTATTTTTCGACCAACGTAATCGCCCACGAAATGGGCCACCAGTTTTCGGCCACGCACACGTTTAACGGGGGGTGCGCCGCCAACCGCACGGCCAGCTCGGCCTGGGAGCCCGGCAGCGGCAGCACGATTATGTCGTACGCCGACGTGGGCTGCGGAGCTACTATCGAGGCCCGGAACGACGCCTACTACCACGCGGGCTCTATCGATCAGATGCGCAGCTACATAGAGGCGCTTACGGAGGCTTTTGCGACCGGCACCACCTTTAGCTCGGGCAATACGCCGCCCACCATTACGGTACCGGAGAACAAAACCATTCCGCAGGGAACGCCTTTCAAGTTATCGGCCACCGGGGCCGATGCCAACGCGGCCGACGTGCTGCAGTACAACTGGGAGGAGCTGGACACGGGCTCGCTGGCCAACGTGACCGACCCGCAGGTAACCGGCGATAACTTCCCGTTATTTCGCTCCATTCTGCCTAGCACTACCGGGGCCACTCGCTACTTCCCCCGGCTGAGCTACCTGGGTGGCTCCCCCACGGCGAGCACCAACCTGGTCGAGCGCCTGCCCACCGTAGGCCGCTCGCTGAATTTTAAGTGCACCGTGCGCGACTACCACGCTGGTACCGGCGCGGCCTACGACGCCACGACCAGCGGCATCGTGGGCGGCGTAACGGAGAGCAGCCTGGTGACCCTGACCGTGAGTGCCGCCAACAGCACGCCCTTCGCCCTGCTGGCCCCCAATACGGGCGCGAAGTGGGTGGCGGGCTCGACCCAGACCGTAACCTGGAATGGCGTGGGTACCAAGAGCTCGGCCGTGAACTGCCAGACGGTCAACATTCGCCTCAGCACCGACGGCGGGGTAACGTACCCCACCATACTGGCCGCCGCCGTGCCCAACGTCGATGGTACGGGCTCGGTGAGCGTCACGGTGCCGGCAGGCCTTAACACGACCACGGCCCGCGTGATGGTGGAAGCCGCCGACAATTACTTTTTTGACATCTCGGACTCGAATTTCATCATCACCACCGGTCCCGTGGCTACCAGCCTCAGCCCAGCCAGCGGGCCGGTGGGGACGGTCGTGACCATCACGGGCGACAATTTTGGCACCGCGGCGGCCGATTTGAGCGTGAGCTTTACTGCTCTCTCGGGTACCGTGGCAGGTACTATTACCAGCGTAACAAATACCAGCATCCAGGTGACGGTGCCCGCAGCGGCCCTGACGGGCGCGGTAGTGGTAACGCGCACCGGGACGGCGGCCGGCATTAGTACGGCGGGTACCTTCAGCGTAACGCCGGTGCTGAATAGCCTGAGCCCCACCTCGGGGGCCGAGGGTAGCTCGGTGACGCTAGCGGGTACCGGGCTGGGCAATGCGCTACGGGTTTCCTTTAACGGCGTGTTGGTGCAGCGCCTCAATTTTAGCAGCACCGACTACGTGTCCCAGCCGAATACCATCACCCTGAACGTGCCATTCGGGGCCTCCACCGGCCCGGTAGTGGTGACGACGGTGGGTGGCAATAGCAACGCCGTCTCGTTTACCGTTACGTCGTTCACCTTCAGCCCCCTGGCCATGAGCCCACCCTCGGGTACCGCGGCAGCCAGCGAACAAGCCGCTGTTGCTGCTACGCTCAACGCCGCGCCCAATGCTACGGCTACCTCCACTGCCCCGCTGAAAGTGAGCAGCCTGCAAGCCGGGGGGCTCCTCGCTGGTACGACTACGGTAAGCGGTAATACGGTGTCTTTCGCCCCCACTACCGCCTTCCGGGCGGGAGAAGTAGTGCAGGCTACGCTTACGACGGCCGTGACGACGGGTAGCGGGCCCACGCCGCTGGCTCGCCCCTACGTGAGCCAGTTTACCACCCGGACGAGCCCCGCCACGGGCCTGGGTACGAGCGTCGATTACACCACGGGCTTGCAAATCCGCCCCGAGAGCATCGTAGCCGGTAACCTCGACGCCAACGCGGCCCTCGACCTGGTAATGGTCAACCGCACGAGCAACACCGTGAGCGTGCTGCTCAACAACGGGACGGGCACGGGCTTTACCCCCGCCACCGGCAGCCCCATCGCGGTGGGTCCGACGCCGCTGAATGCCGTGCTGGCCGACCTCAACAACGACGGCAACCTCGACCTGGTCGTGACCTGCTCCGGGGGAACGACCCCCGCCAACAGTACCATCAACATCTTGAAAGGCAATGGCGACGGTACGTTTACGGCCCAGACCAGCCTCACGGGGCTGGGCGCCGTGACCATGACGACGGTGGGTGACCTCAACGGCGATGGTAACCTCGACCTGGTGACGGCGGCCGGATCCAGCACCCTGGGCCGGGTGATAATCGGGCTGGCCAATGCCGATGCCAGTGGCAACGGTAACTTTGCCTTTACCACCAGCCAAGCCACTGGCTTCGGGGTTGGCACCCTGTCCGTAGCGCTGGCCGACTTCGACGAGGATGGGCGTCTGGACTTGGCCGCGGCCAACAATACGGCCGGTACGCTGAACGTGCGCCTCGGTGACGGGGCCGGCTCATTCGCGGGTACTATCAGCCTGACTGCCACCGGTATCAACCAGGTGATAACGGCCGACTTTACCGGCGACGGCCACCTCGACCTGGCTTCCGTCAATACCTTCGACAGCAATGGCCGGCCCGTGCAGGTATGGGTCGGCAACGGCGACGGTACCTTTACTACGCCGGTTATTCGCTTGTTGCCCACCGTATTCGCTTACACCATCAGCTCGGGTGATTACAATGGTGATGGGCTGATTGACCTGCTGGCTTCCCGGGCCGGTTCTACCGCCGGCGGGGTCGACATTTTCAGCTATAATGCAGCGTCGGGCTCCTTCACGGGGCCGGTTACGAAAGCCGGCATCGGCAATCAGCCGCGCAACGTGGTAGTGGCCGACCTCAACAACGACCGCATCCTGGATATTGCCGGGGCCAACTCGGTGGGTGGCAATAGCTTCAGCGTGGCGCTGGGTACGGCGAGCACCCCGCTGGCCACGGCAACTGCCGTGGCGGCTAGCCCGGTGGGGGGCTTGCAAGTATATCCCAATCCCGCCAGTGGTACCGCCAAAGTGCAACTCAGCAGCGGGGCCGCTACGGCCCCGCTGCTGCTGCTCAATACCCTGGGCCAGGTAGTGCTGAGCCGCCCCGCCCTGGCCGCTGGCCAGGCGATGCAGCTTTCGCTGACGGGCCTCGCCCCGGGCCTGTACGTTGTGCGTTGCGGTGCACTGCGGCAGCGCTTGGTGATCGAATAACTCTGCACTAGTAGTCTAAAAGCCTCCGCCTGAACCCGGGCGGAGGCTTTTTTTGCTGAAAATCAACATTGCTAGCTAAATTAGTGGTTGTTGCAAAAGCGTTGGCTAATATTATTGGGAACTTTGCAGCCGGGTAAGCCCTTATAAAATGATGGCTGCCGCCAATTTTTACGGTACTTTTGGCGACCGCTTGCCGATTTTTACGTTTTCTCCCGTGGCTATTTCTGATTCTACTGCTTCCGACGCTTCTCACCCCGACTACTTGCAGCCGGGCGATTCGCTCGACTTTGACCTGAGCGCGCCGGCCCCGCCCAACCTGGCTGCGCCGGTCGATGCCGAGGCCCGCGAAGCCACCCAGCAGGTAGCCCACACCTTGTTCGACGAAGAATCGGCCAGCTCCGACGCGACTTCCGAAATGGACTCTGAGGGCGCGGAAGCCGAGCCCGATTCGCCGGCCGAGGTCGTTGAGGAAGCGGAGGAAGAATCCAAATTCGCCCCTGGCGAGGTCATTCACGACCTCAACAACGTGCGCGGCATGTACCAGAACTGGTTTCTGGACTACGCCAGCTACGTGATTCTGGAGCGGGCCGTGCCCGCCGTGGAAGATGGCCTCAAGCCCGTGCAGCGCCGCATCCTGCACGCCATGAACGAGATGGACGACGGTCGCTTCAACAAAGTGGCCAACGTCATCGGCCAAACCATGCAGTACCACCCGCACGGGGATGCCAGCATCGGCGATGCGATAGTGAATCTGGGCCAGAAGGACCTGCTCATCGAAACCCAGGGCAACTGGGGCGACGTGCGGACCGGCGACTCGGCCGCCGCGCCGCGCTACATCGAGGCCCGCCTCTCCAAGTTTGCCCTCGAAGTCGTGTTCAATCCCGACATCACGGAGTGGCAGATGAGCTACGACGGCCGCAAGCGCGAGCCCACCACGCTGCCCGTCAAATTTCCGCTGCTGCTGGCGCAGGGGGTGGAAGGCATCGCCGTGGGCCTGAGCACCAAGATTATGCCCCACAATTTCCGCGAGCTGTGTCAGGCCAGCATCGCCGTGCTGCGGGGGCGCGAGTTTCAGCTGTACCCCGACTTTCCGACGGGCGGTCTCGCGGACATCAGCAACTACCAGGGCGGGCAGCGCGGCGGGCGCATCCGACTGCGGGCCACGATTGAGAAGGTCGATAAAACGCTGCTTATCATCCGCGACATTCCCTACGGCACCACCACCACGGCGCTCATGGAGAGCATCGTGAAGGCCAGCGAGGCGAATAAAATCAAGATCAAGAAGGTGGTGGATAATACCGCCGCCGACGTCGAGATCCAGGTGCAGCTGCCGCCCGGCATCAGCCCCGACCTCACCATCGACGCGCTCTACGCCTTCACCGACTGCGAAATCTCGCTCTCGCCCAACACCTGCGTCATCATCGATGACAAGCCGCGCTTCGTGAGCGTGGAGGACATGCTGCGCCTGAGCACCGGCAAAACGGTGCGCCTGCTGGAGCGCGAGCTGGAAATCCGTCAGCACGAGCTGCAGGAAAAATGGCACTCGGCCTCGCTGGAGAAGATTTTCATCGAAAACCGCATCTACCGCAAAATCGAGGAGTGCGAAACCTGGGAGCAGATTCTCGAAACCATCGACGCCGGCCTCAAGAAGTTTGTGCGCGTGGAAGGGGAGAAGCTGAAGGCCAACGACACGCGCATCGTGCTGCGCCGCCCGGTAAGCCAGGACGACCTCACGCGCCTGACCGAAATCCGCATCAAGCGCATCTCAAAGTACGACGGCTTCAAGGCCGAGGAGTACATTCAGAAGCTCGACGCCGAGCTGGCCGAGGTGGCCGACAACCTGGCCCACCTCACGCGCTACGCCATCGCCTACTTCGACAGCCTGCTGAAGAAATACGGCGCGGGCCGCGAGCGCAAGACGCAGCTGCGCACCTTCGATGTGGTGACGGCCCAAAAAGTCGCCATTGCCAACCAGAAGCTGTACGTAAACCGCCAGGACGGCTTCGTGGGCTACGGCCTGAAGAAAGATGAGAAAGCGGAGTTCGTAGTCGACTGCTCGGACCTCGACGACATTATCGCCATCAAGCGCGACGGTACGTTCGTGGTGACCAAAATCGCGGAGAAGACCTTCGTGGGCAAGGACATTCTGCACGCCGGGGTGTACAATAAGAACGACGACCGCCTGGTGTACAACATGGTGTACGTGGACGGGGCCAGCGGCATCAGCTTTGCCAAGCGCTTCCTGGTTACGGGCATCACCCGCGATAAAACCTACGACCTCACCAAGGGCACCAAGGGTACCAAAACGCTGTACCTCACGGCTAACCCGAATTCGGAAAGCGAGACCGTCGCCATTCAGCTTTCCGACAAGGCCCCGGCCCGGGTCAAGCAGTTTGAGTTTGATTTTGCCGAGCTGGCCATCAAGGGCAAAGGCTCGATGGGCAACATCGTAACCAAGCAGCAGATTAAGAGCATCAAGCAAAAGTCGGTGGGCGACAGCACGCTGGGTGGCCGGGAGGTCTTCTTCGATAGCGTAGTGGGCCGCCTCAACCACGCCGGCCACGGCCGCTACCTGGGGGCCTTCGACACCGAGCACGTGGTACTGGTAGTGTACAAGGATGGCTCGTACGAGCTGAAGCCACCTAGCCCCACGCTGCACTTTGATGTGCCGAATATTCTCATTCTGCGCAAGCTGGAGCCCCATACGGTAGTGAGCGCCGTATACATGGACGGCGAAACGAAAATGCACTACGTCAAGCGCTTTCACATCGAAACTACGACGATGGAAAAGCCCTTTACGTTCATCTCCGAAAGCAAGGGCTCGCGGCTGCTGGCCGTGAGCACCTTCGCTGAGCCGGAGGTGGAGGTAAAATTGCAGCGCGACAAGAAGGCCGAGAAGGAAACCGAGAAAATCCGCCTCGACCAGTTTATTGAGGTGAAGGGGTGGAAGGCGATGGGCAACAAGCTCAACTTCTTCAAAATTCACGGCGTGAGCCTGCTCACCGACGAAGGCCCCGAGCCTGCCCGCCGCGAGGCCAAGAAGCGCGGGGCCGCCAAATCCGAACCCGAGGCCGAGCCCGAAGCCAGCCCGGCCGCCGCGTCAGCAGAACCAGCCCCGTTGGTTCCGGTAGACATAACGGACGAGGAAGTGGCGCAGTCGCAGGCCCTGCTGCGGCGGCCCAAGGCACAGTTGGGCTTATTTTAGGGGCCGGGGCCGAGCCGTCGGCCCGTGGGTAGTAGCATGACAAAGGCGCAGCGAATAAGCGTAGGAGTACTGTGGCTAGGGCTGGCCGGGCTGGCAAGCCCCTCCCTGGTGCAAGCCCAAAAAACCACCACCGCGCAACCCTCGCTGCCCGCCATTCCCGAAGCCCCCGCGCCGATTGGCCCGCCCGCGGGCCGGAGCAAAGCCGCGCAGGCGCCCGACTCGGCGCTCGTGCGCCAGCGCCTGCGTAAGGCTGCTACGCTGCTCACCAAGTACCGGGAATCGGAGGCCCTGGCCGAGTACCAGGCGGTCCTCAAGCTCAACGCCCAGCACTACGAGGCGCTGTGGCGGGCCGCCGTGCTCAGCGTAAGCATCGGCAACCGCTACTCGGACGAGACGCGCAAAAAAGCGTACTTCGACGCCGCTCATCAATACGCCGCCCGGGCGCTGGAGCTGCAACAGGACGGCGGCGAAAGCAACTACGCCATGGCCCTGGCCTTGTTTAGTGAGGCGGGCCTGATCAGCGCCCGCGACCGGCTGCGGCTGTTCAAGCAGCTGCGGCCGCACGTGTACCTGGCGGCCGAGCGCCGGCCCGACATGCCCGAGGCCTGGCAGTTGCTGGGCCGCTGGTACTACCGCGTGGCGCACTACAACGTGCTGGAAAAAACGTTCTCGCGAATTTTTCTCGGCGGCTATCCGCAGGGGGCCTCTACCAAAAAAGCGCTGAGCGCCCTCGAAAAGGCCCGTGAGCTCGATCCTACCCGCGTGCAGTACTGCTACGACCTGGCCCGCATCTACAAGTACCAGGGCCAGCGCCGCCGTGCCATTGCCGTGCTGCAAGAGGCTATCAAGCTACCGACTTATACAAGTGAAGACCTGACCGTGAACCGCTTGTGCCAGCAGCTATTGCCGCCACTGCTGCGCGCTACGGCCCGCCGCGACCGCCTGCGCGCCAAGCTCTACCGCAACCTGACGCCCGCCACCGGCTCGGCCAAGGGCAATCCATAGGC
Source organism: uncultured Hymenobacter sp. (assembly GCA_913776615.1). Lineage (GTDB taxonomy): Bacteria > Bacteroidota > Bacteroidia > Cytophagales > Hymenobacteraceae > Hymenobacter. The sequence continues at coordinate 213,509 of CAJYPK010000006.1, read as the reverse complement.
AGAAAAATACCCGACTACCTTAGTAGCCGGGTGAGTTCTCTTGTGGAAGGTATGAGGCGTGCCTTAGGCAGTTGCCGGCTCGGCCGCTACCTGGCTGGGGTTGTGTAGAGCGCCTTCGTAGTGGCTGCTTTCCTCCTTGGCAGTAGGCGGCGCGGGCGCGTGGTGGGCGGCTACCAGGGGTTTTACCTCGGTGCCGTAGATGTGGGCCAGGCCGCGGATGGCGGTGGAGTCGTCTACTTGCAAATCCTTAAGCACGCCGTCGGCAATGTCGTAGACGAGGCCGTGCAGGCGCGGGGGCTTGTCGCCGCGCAGGGCGTTTTGAATGATGTTGGTCTTGGCCAGGTTGCGTACCTGCTCGATCACGTTGAGCTCCACGAGGCGGCGCAGGCGCTGCTGCTCGTCCTTGATGCGCAGCAGCTCGGTTTCGTGCAGGCGCACCACGTCGCGGATGTTGACCAGCCAGTTGTCGATGAGGCCGTACTGCTTGTTGGCCGCCGCGGCCGCCACCCCGCCGCAGCCGTAGTGGCCCACCACCAGGATATCCTGCACGCCCAGCACCTCCACGGCGTACTGCAGCACGCTCAGCAGGTTCAAGTCGGTGTGCACGACCATATTAGCGATGTTGCGGTGCACGAACATCTCCCCCGGGCCGGTACCCGTGATGCCCGAGGCCGGCACCCGCGAGTCGGAGCAGCCGATAAACAAGTAGCGCGGCTGCTGGCCAGTAGCCAGGCGCTTGAAAAACTCGGGGTCTTCGGCATTTTTAGCGGCCACCCATTGGCGGTTATTCGCCATGATGTCCTGAATGCCGGTAGTAGTAGTGGCTTTTTGAGCGTTGAGCGCTGAATTTGCCATAAGATAGGAGAGAAGCGGAAGGATAGTTAAAAGTCGAGGGCAGTAGATTAGACGGTCAGTCTTGTCTGACGCAAGTGGTAATCTGAGGCAATACTACGGAAGGGTAATTAAGCTCGGGTTAAAGTGGAATTAAAATGGAGTTAAAGGAAGCAAGATTCTAGTTGTCAGTCATAAAGCTTAATTGAAAACTCGCTGTCTAACCAACCTGGTTGCCCTGCCCAGCCGACCCTCACCCGCCGAAGTAGCCCGTATCTCGGCAAACGTACCCCGATGCTTCCCAGGCAGAAGCCCGGGCTTCCCAAGCGAACCAGGCCCCCGATCTAGGAGCCGCTGTAGTGACCAGTGAGCGGCCGTACCGGCCATTCGAGTCGCACCTGGGTACCCTGGCCGGGCTCGCTGGCCATGTGCACTAGGCCGCCGTGCAGGGTCATAATCTGGGCAGTGAGCGGCAACCCAATGCCGTGTCCTGGTAAGGCGCGTACCGAGGCCGCCCGAAAAAACGGTACGAATACCTGCGCCAAGTCGGCCGCGCTCAGGCCGGGGCCGTGGTCTTGCACCAGCAGGCGCAGGCGGTGCGGGCCGTGGGGCAGCAGGGTGGCTAGTACCGGCTTAGTAGCGCCGGCTGAGTACTTGCAAGCGTTATCGAGTACGTTGAGCAGCGCCACCAGCAGCAGGGCCTCATTACCGTGCACGGCAGGAGCGGCTTCTTCGCCCAGCTCCAAATCGACGCGGCGGGTAGGGTAGCGGCGCAGTATCTGCTCGTGGGCTTGCAAGAGCAGCTCATCGAGGCGCACCGGGCGCATGGGTACCTGCGAGGGGTCGCCGGAGGCGCGGGCGATTTGTAAGAGGCCGTTGGTAAGGCTGCTGAGCTGCCGGGCTGCGTCGAGGGTGCTTTGCAGCGTGCGGCGGTAATCAGGCGCGGGGCGCTCGGCGGGCAGCAAAGCCACTTCGAGTTCCCCGATGAGGGCGGCGAGCGGCGTGCGCAGCTCGTGCGAGGCATCGCGCACAAACGTGCGCTGCCCGACAAAGGCCGATTCCAGCCGGTCGAGCAGGCGGTTGAAGCGCTGGGCCAGGCGACCCAGCTCATCGGCCCGGCCCTCGGCCTGCGTGAGACGGCGGCTCAGGTCGGTCGCCGTGATGCCATCGACTTCCCCCACCATGCGCCGTAGCGGGTACAGGGCCTGCCCGGCTAGCAGCCAGCCGCCCACGCTCATGAGCGCAGCGGCCGTCAGCAGGCCGAAGATGAGTATTTGGCGCAATACCACGAGCTGGCGGCGACCTTCTTCATCGACCGAGGAGGCCACTACCACGAGCGGCCCCAGCCGCGCATCTTGGTAAAGCAGGCCCACTGTTTCGTGAAAATGAGCCTCGGGTTCCAGAATGGCGCGCCCTTGCCGGCGTACTTCGGCCAGCCAGGTGGGGGGGAGGGGCGTAGCGGGCGGGCGCTGACCTTCCCGAAATACCAGGCGGCCCCTGGCGTCGTATACCCGGCCCTCCTCGGCGGGCAGCGTGCGGTAGAGCTGGCGCAGGTACTGCCGGTAAGAAGCGGGCTGGCCGGTGCTGTTGCGCGCCTGGCCGTCGGCGTAGGCGTGCCCCACCACCAGCGCCCGCCGAAATAAACTCTGGGTAAACTCTTCGCGCCGGGCCTGCTGGGTAACGAAATACACGGCCAGCGCAAACAGCACCAGCATGATCACCAGAATAGCCCCGAACTGGGCCGCCAGTCGCAGGCGAATGGACATGAATGATTGGGGTGAGAAGGTGAGGAGGTAAAAAGTAGCGCAGGTGAAGTATTAGGTAAGAGTAGGGCGCAAGTCATTCCTCCATTTTTTACCTCCTCACCCCGTAGTACGTAGCACGTAGCCCATGCCCACCAGCGTATGGATAAGCCTGGGTTCAAAACCCTTGTCCAGTTTTTTGCGCAAAAAATTGATGTAAACGTCGATCACGTTGGAGCCGGTATCGAAGCTTAAATCCCAGACGTGCTCCAGCAGGTCGGCGCGGCTTACCACCCGGCCCTGGTGACGCAACAGGTATTCGAGCAGGGCAAACTCGCGCGCCGTGAGCGTGATAGGCTGGCCCGCCCGTTCCACGCGCTTGGTCGTAGGGTCGAGGCTGAGGTCGGCCAGGCGGAGTACAGCCACCTGGGCCGGGGCTTCGGTGCGGCGACGCACCAAGGCCCGGATGCGGGCTAATAATTCGCTGAAGGCAAATGGCTTGACTAAATAATCGTCGGCCCCGGCGTCGAGGCCACGGATTTTGTCGTCCGTTTCGCCCAGCGCCGTCAGCATCAGAATGGGAACGCCGGGGTCGTGGGCGCGCACTTGGCGGCACACTTCCAGCCCGCTAAGGCCGGGTAGCATTTGATCCAGGATCAGGCAGTCGTAGGGCGTACTCTGGGCGCGGTGCAGGCCCAGCAGGCCGTCGGCGGCTAAGTCCACGGTGTAGTCCTGCTCCGTGAGGCCCTGGTGCAAAAAGGCCGCGACGGAAGGTTCGTCTTCGATCAGTAAAATTCTCATAAGCAAAGCCAAAGCTGCCGCGACGAGCTAGGCCCGACGCGCCGGTACCTAGCCGCCTGCCGTGGGGTCGGCGAGCGACTGATTCTGCAAAAGTCTTCATGACTTGGGTAGTTCGCCGCCTGGGGCCGTCCTGCGCCCGCCGCCCGGCGCTACTTTTGCGGAGTTATTCACCCTGCCGTCCTGCCCGCCCATGCCCCGTCGGCTTCTTCCTTTGCTGGCTCTGCTGCTGGCCGCCTGCCAGGGTGCGCCCACCGAGCAGTCCGATACCCTTGTGGACCTGGCCACCGTGCGCAGTGGCCCCCGGGTGCAGGCCGATGAGCTGGACGGTGCCATCCGGCAGCAGCCCGACAACACGGGTCTGCTGGCCCGCCGCGCCACCCTGCGCCTGGCTGCCGGCCAGCCCGTGGCTGCCCTGCGCGACGTGGAGGCCGCGCTGCAAATTGATGATCAGGACGGTGAGCTTTACTTCTTGCAGGCCCGGGCGCTGCGGGCGCTGGGGCGCTTGCCCGCCGCGCTCGCCGCCGCCCGCCAGGCCGCCGACAACGGCTTCACTTCTCCCGAATTGCCGTTGCTGGAAGGCGAAACGCACCTGGCCGCCCGCCAGTACGAAGCCGCCCTGGAAAGCCTCGACCGTACCCTGCGCCTCGATCCCGATCAGCCGGCCGCGCTCTTTTACAAAGGCTTAGCCTACGCCGCCACTGCCGATACCGCCCAGGCCTTCGACTATCTGCAAGCCGCCCGCGCCCGCGACCCGCGTCAGCCCGAGATTCTGCACCAGTTGGCTTTTTTATTTAATGCCTACCGGGAGCCCGCCCAGGCGGCTCTCTACGCCCGGCAGGGGCTGCGCATTGATTCGGCCTCGGGGGCACTGCATTACGACTACGGTCGCCAGCTAGAGCTACAAGGCCGCCCCGACAGCGCCCTGCGCTACTACCGCCGTGCCCTGGTGCTCGATACTACGCAATACCGGGCCGACTACCGGCTGGCCCTCGCGGCAGCGGCGCAGGGCCAGCGCCCGCCCGCCATCATTCCGCACCTCCAGCGCGCCCTGCGCCGCAACCCGCGCCTGCCCGAGGCCCGCGCCCTGCTCGCCGAAGCGCTCGAAGCCCAGGGGCGTCTGCCCGAGGCCCTGCATCAGTTCCGGCTCTTGGTAGCCGAAAACCCGGGTAATCAGCACTGGACGTACAAGGTCTGGAAAACCAATGAGCAGGTGCAGGCGGCGCTGCCCGACAGCCTGCGCACCGGGCCGCGCGTGTATTACCGCCGGCCAGCCACGACTATCGAGCGGCCCCAGCCCGAGGCGCCTCTTCGCCCGCTGCCCGTGCGGTAGGGTAGGAGTGTGGTATTGAGAGCGCTGACGGTGGTAGCACCGAGCGCCAGCCTGGTGAGTCGCTTGACAAGCGCGTTAACGCCTCACGCAAATACCGCAAGATTCGCCCATTACTGCCCAACTAACGCCGCCCCTTGCTTTACGCATTTCCCAACGCGCCCGTAACTTGCGCCCGCTTGGCCCTTCCCGCCGGCAATTGTTAGTAGTTATGCTCCACATCACCCTCCCCGACGGCTCCGTTCGCCAGGTCGAAGCCGGCTCGACGGGCTACGACCTCGCCGCCAGCATCAGCGAAGGCCTGGCCCGCAATGCCTTGGCCGTGAAAGTAAACGGCGAAATCCGCGACCTGCACCGCCCCCTCACCGACGACGCCACTCTCGAAATTCTGACCTGGAACGACGCCGGCGGCAAGCAGGCCTACTGGCACTCCTCGGCCCACCTCATGGCCGAGGCGCTGGAGGCGCTTTACCCCGGCGTAAAGCTGGCCATCGGCCCGGCCATTGAAAACGGCTTCTATTACGACGTAGACCTCGGCGAAGGCCGTACCATTTCGAGCGACGACTTCCCGGCCATCGAGAAGAAAATGCTGGAGCTGGCCAAAAACAAAAGCAAGTTCGAGCGCCGCGATGTGCCCAAGGCCGAGGCCGTAGCCTACTTCACCGAAAAGCAGGATCCCTACAAGCTGGAGCTACTCGAAAACCTGGAAGATGGTAACATTACCTTCTACTCCCAGGGCGGCTTCACCGACCTCTGCCGCGGGCCGCACATCCCCGATACCAGCCCCATCAAGGCCGCTAAAATCATGAACGTGGCCGGGGCCTACTGGCGCGGCGACGAAAAGAACAAGCAGCTCACCCGCCTCTACGGCATCACCTTCCCCAAGGCCAAGGACCTCACTGACTACCTGCAAAAGCTGGAGGAAGCCAAGCGCCGCGACCACCGCAAGCTGGGCAAGGAGCTGGAGCTGTTTGCCTTCTCGGAGAAAGTGGGCGCGGGCCTGCCCCTGTGGCTGCCCAAAGGCACGACCCTGCGCGAGCGCTTGGAGCAATTCCTGCGTAAAGCCCAGGTGAAGGCTGGTTATCAGCCGGTTGTAACGCCCCACATCGGGGCCAAGGAGCTCTACGTAACCAGCGGCCACTACGAGAAGTACGGCGCTGATTCGTTCCAGCCCATCAAGACGCCCAACCCCGGCGAGGAATTCTTCCTCAAGCCGATGAACTGCCCCCACCACTGCGAAATCTACCGCACCAAGCCCCGCAGCTACCGCGACCTGCCGGTGCGCCTGGCGGAGTTCGGTACCGTATATCGCTATGAGCAGTCGGGCGAGCTGCACGGCCTCACCCGCGTGCGCGGCTTCACGCAGGACGATGCGCACATTTTCTGCCGTCCCGACCAGGTGAAGGAGGAATTCCAGAAGGTAATTGACCTCGTGCTCTATGTGTTCAAGGCGCTCGGCTTCACCGATTTCACGGCCCAAATCTCGCTGCGTGACCCCGAGAATACCGCCAAGTACATCGGCACCGACGAAAACTGGGCCCTGGCCGAAGCCGCCATCCAGGAATCGACCGCCGAGAAAGGCTTGGCGACCGTGACGGAACTGGGCGAGGCGGCCTTCTACGGCCCCAAGCTCGATTTCATGGTACGCGACGCGCTGGGCCGTCGCTGGCAGCTCGGTACCATTCAGGTCGATTATAACTTGCCCGAGCGCTTCGACCTCGAATACGTTACGCCCGAAAATACCCGCGCCCGCCCGGTGATGATTCACCGCGCCCCGTTTGGCTCGCTGGAGCGCTTCGTGGCCGTGCTCATCGAGCACACGGCTGGCAATTTCCCGCTTTGGCTCTCGCCCGAGCAGTTTATCGTGCTGCCCATCTCCGATAAGTTTGCCGACTACGCCTACGAGGTAAAAGCCAAGCTGGAAGCCGCCGACCTGCGCGGTACCGTCGATGGCCGCGACGAGCGCATCGGCCGCAAAATCCGCGACGCGGAAATTGCCAAAACGCCTTACTTGCTCATCGTGGGCGAGAAGGAAGCGCAGGATGGTCTCATCAGCGTGCGCCGCCACGGCGAAGGCGACATCGGCTCCATGCCCGTGGCTAGCTTCATCGAGAGCGTTAATAATCAGATAGCTGAGGCAATGGGTTAGGCCCCGGCGACCGTTAGTATAAGCAAAAAAAGGCGTAATCGGGCAGCCCGATTACGCCTTTTTTTGGGGACGACTTTGATTTGTCAATAAAAAGTCAGATATTTGCCCCCCGAACGCTTGGCCCGCCTGGATCAAGCGTTCGGCCGTAAAAATATTCCCCGCCACATTTTAGCAGGAGGACTTTCGCCATAGCTACTCCGAATCGTCGGTACGTGCCCCGCCAGCAGGTGGAGGAGCCGTTCAAAATCAATCAGAAAATCACCGCTCGCGAGGTTCGCCTCGTGGGGGACAACGTTGAGCAGGGGGTATACCCCATCGACCAGGCCCGTAAAATGGCCCAGGAGCAAAACCTGGACCTGGTGGAGATTTCCCCCACGGCCGTGCCGCCCGTGTGCCGCGTCATCGACTACTCGAAATTCAAATACGAGCAGAAGAAGAAAACCCGCGAGCTGAAGGCCAAGCAGACCAAAGTGGTGCTGAAGGAAATTCGCTTCGGTCCCAACACCGACGACCACGACTTCGATTTCAAGCTCAAGCACGCGCAGGAGTTTTTGAAAGAAGGCGCTAAAATCAAGGCATACGTGCATTTCGTGGGCCGTAGCATTGTCTTCAAGGAGCGCGGCGAGATTTTGCTGCTCAAGTTTGCCCAGGCCCTCGAAGACTTGGCCAAAGTAGAGCAACTGCCCAAGCTCGAAGGCAAGCGCATGTTCCTGTATCTGGCGCCCAAGGCCGCGGCCGTTGCCAAGGTTGCTCCCAAGCCAGCCCCCGCTGACAAGGACAAAGCCGCGAAGGCGCCCAAGGAGGCCAAGCCCGCCCAGGCACCCGCCGCTACTGAATAGCTTCACCCCGTTTGTTGATGGCTGCCGCTGCCGGCTAAGGAGCTCGTTCGGCGTCAGTACCTAACAATCAATAATCAACCCCAACCCATGCCCAAAGTAAAAACCAAGTCGGGTGCCAAAAAGCGCTTCAAGCTGACCGGCACCGGCAAAGTAAAGCGTAAGCACGCCTTCAAGTCGCACATCCTGACCAAGAAGAGCACCAAGCGTAAGCGCGCCCTCACCCACGCTGGCCTCGTTAGCTCGGCCGACATGAACCGGGTGAACCAAATGCTGAACATCTAAACAATCACCAGGCTTCCGGCCCCTATTCTAAGGCTCCGCTTCGGCTGAGCGCCGGCTGCCAAAAACAACTTAGGTTATGCCAAGGAGTGTAAACCACGTGGCCTCGCGCCACCGCCGCAAGAAAGTAATGCGCCTCGCCAAAGGCTACTATGGCCGGCGCAAAAATGTATGGACCGTTGCGAAAAACGCCGTAGAAAAGGGCTTGCTCTATGCCTACCGCGACCGCAAGGTGAAGAAGCGCGAGTTCCGCGCCCTCTGGATTCAGCGTATCAACGCCGGCGCCCGTGAGCACGGCCTCTCGTACTCGCAACTGATGGGTGGCCTCAAAAAGGCTGGCATCGACCTCAACCGCAAAGTACTCGCCGACCTCGCCCTCAACCACCCCGCCGCTTTCGCTGGCATCGTTGAGAAAGTGAAGTAAGGCGGCCGGGGCTACCCCGTAGCCCCAGCACCTTAATTGATTTTAAAAGCGCTTGCTTCCATGTTGGAGGCAAGCGCTTTTTGCTTTTTTGAGTTAGCAGAGATTACAATTTTCAATTGTCGGGGAATACTCTTTAATCATTGAAGCTTTTTAGAAACGCTTTATTCTATAACATCCGTCATGCTGCGCTTGCCGAAGCATCTCGCTCGCTTCGTTGTTGAGCCGTTCAATGAGGCGAGCGAGATGCTTCGGCAAGCGCAGCATGACAAGATGTATTTAATAAGCAGACCTATAATCTCATAAAAGTATGAGCCAGCAGGGGTAAGTGATTATTGATTTTATGAGACAGCCAAATAAGACGAGTTTTGTGGCTGCTCAGTATGCAGAAGATAGAGGGCGGCGTGTCGTAGGAAAACATCCGTTTATTGAGGCACTCTGTTTTGCTTCATCACAGTCATATCATGTATTAAAGCCCTCTTACCTCTCAGATAGTATTGAGATTTATCTGTGTACGACTTGGCCCTTCGCATTTGCTCGAAGTCTGCTAAAATGATTCCAGTGCTCTCAGTAATGTATTGACTGTAGAAGTATTCATGATGCATGCCAAAAAATCTTTCAAATTTGCTTATCACGTACGCTGCCGCTGCATAATCATCAAATGGAATTGATTCTGCTTCTAGAATTAGGTCATTAACTAGCATATTGAACTCAGTCTTATTCATGGTAGGTAATTATAAAATAGTTATGCTTGCAAACTCAGAAAGATAAAGTACAAGTTCCAAATGATAACTAAAGGTCGGACATGAGGTCGAGGCAGTTCCCATCGCGCACTGTGCTCAGCTTACATAATTCTATATACTTAATGCCTGCGTGTTGGTGCTGGCATTGGCGGTGCACTAGCTCAATATCCCGGGTGGTCAGGTAGAGGTTTATCGCCCCGATGTGCTTGGAACTATATTCAAAGAGTGGTTGCCCACCGCCGCCAGTACGGCCCGGTGTCGTTTGGCAAACCAATTTTTTCCCACAGGCACCGGCCCCGGTTTACCGGTTTTGGTGAACACATAGAAGTCTGCAGGGTAGGAGTGTAGGCCGTGTTCTTCGATGAGGGCAGCCAGTTGGCGAGGTATGGCTACGTGTTCGGCCTTGTCGTTTTTGGCCCGGGTGCCTGGCACTCGTACAGTCTGGGCCAGCAGGTCGCCCACGCGCAGCAGCCGTAGCTCGCTACCGATACGCACGAAGCAGTAATAAATAAAGGAAAGGAAGAGCTGCAACTGGGCGTCGCCCCGCCGTGCTATCTCGTCGCGCACGGCCTGGCGCTGGGTATCGGTGTAGGGTTGGTGCTGGTCGCTAGCCACGACCTTACGCCTATCTACACCCCGCATCGGGTTACGGCTCACGGCCTCCGATTTCAAGAAATAGTTGAACCCGGCCGACAACGTATCCCGATAGCCGTTGTACTTTTTGGCTTACATGCCCCGGGGTATCGAATTGTCGAGGAAAGCCAGTAAGTTCGAGAGGCGCATGTGTTCGAGCACAGCATTGATCAGCGAGGGGAATAGCTTCTCTTTGTCAGCCGACACGAGTAGCTTTTGGGTTTACGACCGCTTGCTAGTTTGCGCTCCGTAATTAGCTTTACTGCATCCAGTAGGGTAGGATGGCAAGGCACCCCAGTGCCACTAGCAGGGGTGGTGTCCGGCGCGTACCCCTCCGATAAAAGTTTTGTACGTTCGCGTAGTTTCCGGCGGGCTTGTTACTGCCGTTCATTCAAGGTACGACACTTATTCAGGCTGGTATCTTGCTTACGCACATACCGCTGTGTACCAGTATCCCAAACCTTGAAGTCAATGCCCCACCGTTTAGACAAATCGCCGTTCGCCTCAAAGAGTCTCGGTCTTTGCTCGGGTAGTCGTGCGAGTGAGCCTTGTGGAAATTTTGTGATAAAAAATTACGGACATAAAAAAACCCGCATTAGCTGGCTGCTAATGCGGGTTTTAGATGTAGCGGGGACGAGAGTTGAACTCGTGACCTCAGGGTTATGAATCCTGTGCTCTAACCAACTGAGCTACCCCGCCAGTTGGTGGATTGGGAGTGCAAAGGTACTGAGAAAAATCATTTTTGCAAGCGTTGATTTAAAAAATACTTGTTTTCCTGCCCGCAGAGCCACTTTTCGTGGTTGGTGTTGGGCCTCACTTCTTCTACTTATGGCCATGCCCGCCACCAGCGCCAAGCAGCGCTTCGAGATGGAATACTCGATAAATGCCTCACTTAAAATACTTTTCCCTTACATCGCCTCGGCCCCGGGCCTGGCGCAGTGGTTTTGCGACGACGTGCGGCTTGACCCTGACCAGCGTATGGACATGGTGTGGGATAAACAAAGTCACTTTGCCGAAATCGCCGCCCAGCGGCCGGGTCGCAGCATCCGCTACGTGTTTTTGGACGAGCAGAAGTGCCTCGTGCCCGATGCCAGCTACCTTGACTTTACGCTGGAGGCGTCGCGCATCACCGATGAAGTATTTTTGCGGGTAACCGACTACTCCGATTATACCGACCTCCAGGAGCAGCACGAGCTGTGGGCTGGGCTGGTGGGTAAGCTACGTGACCAAGTAGGTGGCTAGCCGGGGCCGCACTAGAAGCGCAGACTCGGCGTTGAAAAAATAAGCGACGGGAGCGAAGCCCGCGCAGTATGCTGCAATTGTGAAAAAATTAGACAAGCTTATCCTGAAGGCCTTTGCCGGGCCATTTCTGCTCACGTTTGCAGTAGTAGAGTTTATTCTGCTCACGCACACGCTGCTCAAATATCTCGACGACATTGTGGGCAAAGATTTGGGTACGGGCGTGCTGCTGCAACTGCTGTTCTTCTTCAGCATTCTCATTGTGCCCATCTCGCTGCCGCTGGCTGTGCTGCTCTCCTCGCTCATGACCTACGGCAACCTGGGCGAACACCACGAGCTGACGGCCATCAAAGCTTCGGGAATCGCCCTCACGCGCATTCTGCGGCCGGTGTGGCTGGTGAGCCTGGGGCTGGCCTTCACGGCTTTCTGGTTCAACGAGCGCATCGTGCCCCGGGCCAACCTGAACGCCTATAGCTTGTTGTGGGACGTGCGTCAGAAAAAGCTGGCCCTCGACATCCGCCCGGGCGTCTTCTACAACGGGATTCCCGGTTACACCATTAAAGTTGACCGCAAGGTGGGGAAGGATAAAGACATCCTGATGGGTGTCATGATCTACGACCACACTCAAAAAAGCGGTAACGCCACCGTAATGCTTGCCGATTCGGGCCGCATGTTTACCCGTTTCGGCGGGCAGTACTTGGGGCTGGAGCTATTTCGGGGCCATACCTACGTAGAGCAGCCCGACGCCCAGAATCGCTCCAACGCTTCCTTTGTACGCGAGGGCTTCAAGCGCAACATGATCACGTTCTCGCTGGCTTCGTTTGACCTTGGGAAGACGAAGAAAGAACTGTTTCAGCAGAATCGCATGATGCTTAACATCAAGCAGCTGCATCATAGTACTGACTCGATGCAGAAGGTGCTGAACCGTGAGCGCAAAACACTCTCGGCGCGCCTGGGCGGCTACTACACGTATTTGCGACTCGATACCACCGGCCGCGCCCAAAATCGTAAGCTCGCCAAGTGGCAAGTGCCCGCCACCCGCCTCGTGCCGCTCGCCTCCCCGCAGGTAGAGCAGGCGCTCAACCGGGCCCGCAACGTCAATTCGTTTATCGTTTCCTCCTCGCAGCGCCTGTACGAGGTCGCGCGCGAATCGGCCGAGTATCGCATTGAGGTATACCGCAAATACACGCAGTCGACGGCCGTACTGCTGATGTTCCTCATCGGGGCACCGCTCGGCGCCATTATCAAGAAGGGTGGGCTAGGGGTACCCATCCTGGTGTCCATTTTGTTCTTCATAATCTTCTACGTCTTCGACACGATGGGATCGAAATACGGCCGCGACTTCGTGCTGCCGGTAGGAGTAGGCATGTGGTTGTCTAACAGTATATTATTTCCGTTTGGGATGTTCTTCCTGTACCAGGCCTACAACGATTCGGGTTTGCTGGAAATGGATTTTTGGCGGCGGCTGGCCCAGCGATTACCCGGTTTTCCACGCCTGCGGCGGCTGGCCACGCCGATAACGGATTAATCCTTGTCATTCTGAGCTTAAATGCGTACCTTTGCACCCGCCCCGAGTTGCGGGGTCCGCATTTTCTCTTATTTATCAATCCAAGACGGGTTCTCCCTATCTGCCGATGAAACTCTCGACCGAAGCCAAACAGGCTATCTTCGAAAAAAACAGCCTTCAGAAAGTAAATACCGATACTGGTTCGGCCGAGTCGCAAATTGCGCTGTTCACGCACCGCATTCAGCACCTCACCGAGCACCTGAAGACCAATAAGAAAGACCACAGCACCCGCCTGGGCCTGCTGAAACTGGTAGGTAAGCGCCGCCGCATGCTGGATTATCTTCAGCACCGCGACATCAACCGCTACCGTGCGATTATCAAGGAGTTGGGTATCCGTAAATAATCCCAGCTGCTGAGAGTAGGGAGCCTTCCGTGCGAGGGTTCCCTACTCTTTTTTTTGCCCATTGTCTGCTTTGCTTGGACATGAGACGTTAGCCAGACGGCCGGGGAGGCTTGCGAGCCCGCACCCGCCGCTGCCGAAGCGGGGTGCCCGTATATACTTCTCATGTCTGGTGTCTATTGTCTCTAGTCCAATTTCCTCAAATGCCCGCTCCCCACGCGATTACCAAAACCCTGGCGCTGCCCGACGGCCGTCAGATTTCCATTGAAACCGGCAAGCTGGCCAAGTTTGCCGACGGCGCCGTAGTGGTGCGTCTCGGCGACACCATGCTGCTGGCCACCGTCGTATCGGCCCCCAGCCAGCGCGAAGGCGTTGACTTTTTGCCGCTGTCGGTAGATTACCAAGAAAAATTCGGCTCGGCCGGTAAGATTCCCGGCTCGTTTCAGCGCCGCGAAGGCCGCCTGAGCGACTACGAAATCCTGATTTGTCGCCTCGTGGACCGCATCCTGCGGCCCATGTTCCCCAAAGACTACCACTACGAGGTGCAGGTAATGATTACCCTCATCTCGGCCGATAAGGAAGTACAGCCCGACGCCCTGGCCGCCCTGGCCGCCTCGGCCGCCCTATCGATTTCGGACATCCCGTTTGCCGGCCCGATATCGGAAGTGCGCGTGGCCCGCATCGACGGTCAGTTCCAGATTAACCCCAAAACCAGCGACCTGGCCCGCGCCGACATGGACCTCATCGTGGGTGCCACCGGCGACTCGGTAGCCATGGTGGAAGGCGAGATGGACGAAGTGAGCGAGGAAGAAATGGTTGCCGCCATTGCCTTCGCCCACGAAGCTATTAAGGCCCAGGTAGAGCTGCAAAAAGAGCTGGCGTTGGCCGTGGGCCGCACGCCGGAGTCGCAGCCCCGCGAGTATCCCAAGTATGAAGAGAACGACGCGCTGAAGCAACTCATTCAGGAAGGCATCTACCAGGGTGCTTACGACGTGGCCCGCTCGGGCAACACGAGCAAGGCCGGCCGCAAGGAGGGCTTCTCGGGCGTGAAAAAGGCGTTCCTGGACAAGCTCGTGGCCGAGCAGCCCGAGCTGGACATGAAGCAGTTCAGCCGCTATTATTCGTCGGCCGAGAAGAAGGCTATCCGCGACATGATGGTGAAGGAGCGCGTGCGCCTCGACGGCCGTCAGCTCACCGAGATCCGCCCCATCTGGTCGGAAATCAACTACCTGCCCGGTGCCCACGGCTCGGCTATCTTCACCCGCGGCGAAACCCAGAGCCTGACCACTGCCACGCTCGGCACCAAGCTCGACGAGCAGATCATCGACCAGCCGCTGACCAAGGGCTTCTCGAAATTCATGCTGCACTACAACTTCCCCGGTTTCTCGACTGGCGAGGTGAAGCCCAACCGCGGCGCTGGCCGCCGCGAAATCGGCCACGGCAACCTGGCCGCTCGCTCGCTCAAGCGCGTACTGCCGCCCGACGAGGAAAACCCCTACACCATCCGCATTGTGTCGGACATTCTGGAATCGAACGGTTCTAGCTCGATGGCGACCGTCTGCGCCGGCTCGCTGGCCCTGATGGATGCCGGCGTGAAAGTGCGCGCCGCCGTGGCGGGCATCGCCATGGGTCTCGTGCAAGATAAGGAAACCGGTGAGTACGCCGTGCTGTCGGACATTCTCGGCGACGAGGATCACCTCGGCGACATGGACTTCAAGGTAACCGGTACGGAGAAGGGTATCTGCGCCTGCCAGATGGACATCAAAATCCAGGGCCTGAGCAACGAGATTCTGACCGCCGCCCTGCACCAGGCCCGCGAAGGTCGCCTGCACATCCTGCGCGAGATGGCCAAGACCATCGCCGCCCCGGCCCCCGACCTGAAGGCGCACACGCCGCGCTCGCACAAGATGCTGATCGACAAAGAGTTCATCGGTGCCGTAATCGGGCCGGGCGGCAAAGTTATCCAGCAGATCCAGAAAGACACCAACGCCACGGTGATTATCGAGGAGAAGGACGAGAAGGGTCACGTGAGCATCTACGCCTCCAACAAAGAGGACATGGACGGCGCTATCCAGCGCATCCGCGCCATCGCGGCCCAGCCCGAAGTCGGCGAAACCTACAAAGGCAAGGTGCGCAGCATCCAGCCCTACGGGGCCTTCGTCGAGATTATGCCCGGCAAGGACGGCCTGCTGCACATTTCGGAAGTAACCCACGAGCGGATTGCCTCGCTCGACGGAGTTCTCGAGGTGGGCCAGGAAATCGATGTGAAGCTGGTCGATATCGATAAAAAAACCGGTAAATACCGCCTCTCGCGCAAGGTGCTGCTCGAAAAGCAGGCGTAATTTTTGCGCAATGACCAGCGGGAAGCCAGAAAGTAAAAAGTTAGGGTGCGGCGGGAACTGTTCTGCTTAATTTAACTGTCCACTTTCTGGCTTCCTTAGCGCTTCACCATCAGCCGAAAAGAACTTTAGCACGCATTGCCTTGTTGCTTTCGGTTGTACTGGCACCGGCCAAGCCACCCCACTACTATTCCGAATAACTTCTTTAGAACTACCTAGTTAGCGCCGTTACCGATGAGACAGCTAAAAATCAGCAAGCAGATTACCAACCGCGAAAGCCAATCCCTGGATAAATATCTCCAGGAAATTGGTAAAGTGGACCTGCTGACGCCCGACGAGGAGGTGACGCTGGCGCAGCGCATCCGCGACGGGGACCAGAAAGCGCTCGAAAAACTGACCAAAGCCAACCTGCGCTTCGTGGTATCGGTGGCCAAGCAGTATCAGAATCAAGGTCTTAGCCTGGGTGACCTCATCAACGAGGGCAACCTGGGCCTCATCAAAGCCGCCAAGCGCTTTGACGAAACCCGGGGCTTTAAATTCATTTCCTACGCCGTATGGTGGATTCGCCAGAGCATCTTGCAAGCCCTGGCCGAGCAAAGCCGTATCGTGCGTCTGCCCCTGAATCGAGTAGGCTCGCTGAACAAAATCAGTAAGTCGTTCTCGGAGCTGGAGCAGAAATTCGAGCGGGAGCCCTCGCCCGAGGAAATTGCCGAAGTACTTGAACTCACGACTTCGGAAGTCGTTGATACCCTGAAAATATCGGGTCGCCACGTGTCTGTGGACGCGCCGTTTGTACAGGGCGAGGAAAACCGCCTGCTCGACGTGCTCGAAAACGAGGACGAAGAAACGCCCGACTCGGGCCTGATGAACGACTCGCTGCGCAAGGAAGTACAGCGCGCCCTCTCGACCCTAACCAAGCGCGAAGCCGACGTTATCACGCTCTACTTCGGGCTGAACGGCGAGGCCGCCCTCACGCTGGAAGAGATTGGCGAGAAATTCAACCTGACCCGCGAGCGGGTGCGGCAGATCAAGGAAAAAGCCATCCGTCGTCTGCGCCACACTTCGCGCTCGAAGGCGCTGAAACCTTACCTGGGCTAATTTTTACTTAAATTTGCTACCTGAAAACCCCGACCGTGAGGTTGGGGTTTTTTGTAGGGTAAGCTTTAGCTTGCCCTGTTTTCTACGATTCTGAATTACGAAAAGGCAAGCTAAAGCTTACCCTACACATGGAACATATTCACTGCCTGATTATTGGATCGGGCCCGGCGGGTTATACGGCCGCCATCTACGCTGCGCGCGCCGGCTTGAAGCCGGTGATGTACATGGGCTTGCAGCCCGGCGGTCAGCTCACGATTACCAACGACGTGGAGAATTTTCCGGGCTACCCCGACGGGGTGATGGGACCGGAAATGATGGAAGACCTCAAGAAGCAGGCCGAGCGTTTTGGGACTGATATTCGTTACGGTATTGCGACCAAAGTGGATTTCTCGGGTCAGCCGCACAAGGTGACCATTGATGAAACTATCGAGCTGACGGCCGATGCGGTGATTATCGCCACTGGCGCGTCGGCCAAGTGGTTGGGGCTGCCTTCGGAAGCTCGCCTCAACGGCTCGGGCGTATCGGCTTGCGCGGTGTGCGACGGCTTCTTCTACCGGGGCAAGGAAGTGGCCATCGTGGGCGCGGGCGACACGGCGGCCGAGGAAGCCAATTACCTCGCCAACCTGTGCTCGAAAGTGTACATGCTGGTGCGCAAGGACGCCATGCGGGCCTCGAAAATTATGCAGAAGCGCGTGCTCGATAACCCCAAGATTGAGGTGCTGTTCGACACGGTTACCGACGAGATTCTGGGCGAGCACGCCGTGGAAGGTGTGCGCGTGAAGAACCTGGTAACGCACGAAACGCGCGAAATCCCCGTTCATGGATTCTTCGTGGCGATTGGTCACGAGCCCAATTCCAAAATCTTTCAGGACTACCTGCACCACGACGAGCAGGGCTACCTCAAAACCATCCCCGGCTCGGCTAAAACGAACGTGGATGGCGTGTTCGCCTGCGGCGACGTGCAGGACTACACCTATCGCCAGGCCGTAACCGCCGCCGGCTCGGGCTGCATGGCCGCGCTCGATGCCGAGCGCTACCTGGCGGGTCTGCACGGCTGAAAACTTGTCGGATGCAGCCGGCTGGACTAACCGGCGACCATATTCCGTAAACCACGCAGCCGTGGCCTAATTCTTAGGTCACGGCTGCTATTTTAGGCTGAGATTGACTTTCTACAAGCTTTTTTTTCGTTGGCCGGGGCTCTTCCTGGTGCTGGCCTGCTGGCTGGCTACCACAGCCCCCGCGCAGGCGCAGCGTCGCAAGAAGACGCACGTGCCCAAGGCGAAGGCGGGTACGCCCCGCAACCGGGACTTTTTTCGGATTCGTACGCCCACTATGCGCTACGTGAAGCCGGACACGACCACTATTATTGAGACGGAGGAACTGCCCGACGACCGTTCGGACGCTGCCAAGTCAATTTTCAATCCCGCCCGTCAACTTAGCATCGTGAGTGAAGACACCACGACGCTCAACGAGGGCGGGCAGGAGATCGTGGAGATGTCGGACGAGGTACTCATCGACTCCTCGTGGGTAAAGGTGGCGGGCTATTACGCCATCTGGGATACGCACAATATCAACCCGTACCGGGTGGATGGCCGCCGCATCCGCGATACGCTGACCCTGAAACTCGTGGATCCGCAGCGTCAGCACTTCGCCAAGATGCCGCTCACGAAAACGCCTATTACCTCGGGCTTTACTTTTCGCTGGGGGCGCTGGCATTTCGGGGTTGACTTGGACTTAAACACTGGTGATTCGGTCCGGGCGGCCTTCGACGGCGTTATCCGCATCAGTAAGTGGGACGGGGGTGGCTATGGTAACTATCTGCTTGTGCGCCACTATAATGGCCTGGAGACCCTGTACGGCCACTTGAGTAAGTCGCTGGTACCGGTGGGTACTTTCGTACGGGCCGGGCAGGTAATTGGGCTAGGGGGGAGCACGGGGCGTAGCACGGGCTCGCACCTGCACTTTGAGGTACGCTATGAGGGTAATCCCATCAACCCAACGTACGTCTATGACTTCCCCGACTATAAGCTGCGGGGCGAGACGTTTACCATCACCTCGGCGCTGTTCAATTACTACAGTCAGGCCTTGCGGCGAGGCGGTAGCCGCAGCCGTGGCCGGGGCGAGCCCACGGCGGCCCGGCAAGTGGCTACGCACAAGATTCGCCAGGGTGATACCTTGTCGGAAATTGCGGATCGATACGGGGTGCGCGTGAGTACGCTCAAGCGGCTGAATCCGGGGCTGGGGAGCACCCTGCGGCTCGGGAAGAAGCTGAGGGTCAAATAGGACCGCAGATTTAACGGATTTAACGGATTTCGGGGATACGCCCGCCTGCCTGCGGCGGCGGGCTGACTTTGGGGGGGGGCGGCTAGGATAGGCGGCGATGCAATAGCCTTGTGGCTACTGCGGCCGGCGTGCTGAGCTAATAGACTTATGGGGAGAATAGTTGTTGAGTTAATCAGGCCGCGTGGCGGCTGCATCCGTTTCATCCGTTAAATCCGTTAAATCTGTGGTCAAGGTAGATATTCTGGCCCTGGGGGCGCACCCCGACGACGTGGAGATGTCGTGCTCGGGCACGCTGCTGGCGGCCGTGGCGGCTGGCAAGAAAGTGGGCATCGTGGACTTTACCCGGGGTGAACTGGGTACGCGTGGTACGCCCGAGACGCGCGCCGCCGAGGCGGCGGCGGCCAGCAAGATTTTGCAGCTCAGCGTGCGCGAAAATCTGGGGCTGCCCGATGGCTTTTTTAAAAACGACCGGGAGCATCAGTTGCCGCTCATCGCGGCCATTCGGCGCTACCGGCCCGAGGTAGTGCTTTGCAATGCCATTACCGACCGGCACCCCGACCACGGGCGGGGCGCCCAGCTGGCTACCGATGCCTGTTTTCTGAGCGGCTTGCGCATGATAGAAACTCTGGGTGACGATGGCCAGCCGCAGGAGCCCTGGCGGCCCAAGCACGTGTACCACTACATTCAGGACCGGCAGATTCCGGCCGATTTTGTGGTGGATATTACGCCGTACTGGGCCGGTAAATGGGCCTCTATCAATGCCTACGGCACCCAGTTTTTCAATAAGGATGCCGACCCGACGGCCCCGCAAACCTACCTTTCGGGCCAGACGTTTGCGCACTTTATGGAAGCCCGCGCCCGCGAATTTGGCCACCTGATCGGAGTGGAATTTGGGGAGGGCTATACGGTGCAGCGTCCGGTGGGAGTACGCGAGCTGGGAGACTTGATTTAGCGCAGTATTATCCAAAAGCTGGGGTGGCCGGGGTGTGAACGCCCTGGCCACCCCAGTTTTTTTAGGCCCTGTACTCACCGAACAAGCTACCTGGCTGGCCGTGGTGAAGTATGGTCATGCCCGGGAACTTGGATTGTAGCATCTGGTTGAAAGATAGGAAGATGGTGGTGCCATTAGCGGGGGCTTTGCGTAGAAAGCTGGAACTGGCTATGGTAACTGAGCAAGAACGTTGGCGGAAAGCTTTTAAAACTTCGCAGCGGCGCTTAGATTGCTCAGGTTTTTTCAAGAAATTATTACCATAACCCGGCTTTGACAAGTAAGCATTTCTATGCTGGCGCCCTGATTACGAGTAGCAAAAAATAAGTGCCGCGTCGCATGCGGCGGGTAATGGAAAGTCTAGGTAAGTAGCTTATTCTTCGGAGGGATTTACAGTATAAAAACACCCCAGTGTCAACACAAGCCGAAAAACTGCGGGGCGAATGGACGCGGTTTACGTTCGCGAAGGAGGAAGACGCTTACAAAAAGCTTTATACTTATTACTATAATTATCTCAGTTATATTGGCCTGAAGCGAGGCTTTCCCTCGAATAAGGTGAAGGACGTCATTAACGACCTATTTCTCTATTTATGGGAAAACGTGGATAAGCTGGCGCAGGTAGCCAACCAGCACAACTATCTGATAACTTCATTTTTACATAGACTCACCCGTAAGGAGCCGTTCGCCGCCGCTTCGGCCGAAGAGCTGCTGACGGTTGCGAATACCCTGAGCGAGCCCTCGGTCGAAGCGGCCTACATTCAAACCCAATCGCAGACTGAGCTGCGGGACAAACTGGCGAGCTACCTGGGTGGACTGCCCCCGCGGCAGCGCGAGATTATCTACCAGAAGTTTTACTTGGGACTGTCTTACGCCGAAATAGCCACTGCCAATCAGTTATCCGTCAATACGGTATATAATACGGTGTACCAGGCGCTCGAAAAGCTGAAGGTCAGTTTGGGCGGTCGGGCGGGGGAATTATTGGGGGTAAGTCTGGCCCTGGCCGCGCTGCTGTACTGGCTGTGGTGAGCCTGAAAGAATAAGGGGGGTTATTGAATAATGGGGGAATGTTACTGAAATATTTCCTGAAAAATAACTTTTTTCAAAAAACGACTAGTGAAATGAGGGGGTAACCTGCTCTATAGAGTACCAATCCCCCTCCCATGCCCCTCAAAGATTTACCCGAGCTGCTAGCCGACGAGCGCTTCCTCAATTACTGCTTTAATCGCAGCGTTGAGGACGTGCGCTACTGGGAAGAATGGCTACGCCAGCATCCGCAGGAGCAGCCCACCCTCGCGCACGCTAAAATGCTAGCGCAGCTGCTCGCCGACGAATCCCGGGAGGCCGAAACCGCCAGCCAGTATCAGCTGCTGCTGGCCCGGCGGCCAATGCCCGAGCCAGCGGCTGCCCCGCTAGGATTCTGGCTGCGGGTGCGGCGGGCGCGGCGGGCGGTACTGGCCAGCGCCATGCTAGCCGTGACCGGCGCGGTGGGGAGCTATCTATACCTCACGCACCAGCCAGCGGCTACCGAGCTGGCGCAGCGCCAGCCCGACGTAGCCCCGGGCGGCAACAACGCCGTTCTCACGCTGGCCGATGGCCGCCGCATCGACCTGGGCCGGGCCGCGCAGGGTACCCTGGCCGCGCAAAACGGCCTGACCATCACCAAAACGGCCGATGGGCAGCTGGTATATAAGCTAACGGCCGCGGCGGTTCTGGCTGGCACCCGCCCGCAGCTCAACACCGTGGAAACGCCCGCCAAGGGCCAGTTCAGCCTGGTGCTGCCCGACGGTACCCACGTGTGGCTCAATGCTCAGTCGGCCCTGAGCTACCCCATCACTTTCAGCGGGGCCAGCCGGCAGGTGACGCTGAAGGGTGAGGCCTATTTTGAGGTGGCGCACCGGGTGGTGGCAGGTACCACGCGGCGGCAGTCGTTCGTAGTAGAAACCGACTTTGCGCCCACCGACCCGCGCCGCCAGCGCATTGAGGTATTGGGTACGCATTTCGACGTGGCCAGCTACGCCAATGAGCCCCAGGCCAGTACCACGCTGCTGGAAGGCAGTGTGCGGGTGGCTACGCCCGGTACGGCCACGGCCGGCCAGGTGCTACGGCCGGGCCAGCAGCTTAGCGCCGGGCCGCTGGGTGTGCGGGTGGGGGAGGCCGACACGGAAGCGGTGATAGCCTGGAAAAACGGCGATTTTGTGTTTAGGGAAGACCTGCAAACGGCGCTGCGCAAGGTAGCCCGCTGGTACGACGTGGAAGTGGTGTACGACGCCTCCGCGCCGACGCAGCTCCAGCTGGGCGGCTGGATTTCGCGCCAAAAAAATCTTTCCCAGGTGCTGCATTTACTGGAGAGCACCGGGAAAGTCCACTTCAAGCTGGAAGGAAGGAGGGTGCTGGTGTCGAAGTAGCGCTCGCCCCCGCTGCCGGCCCGCCCCAGAGCCAGGAGTGCTGGAAACACCCCTGGCCCACATGGGAGCTACGGCCTGATTATTAATTTCTTGCGAACCGCCGCATACTGGCGCTTGGACTCAAAAGTATGCGGCTCAACCAACCGTGCCAATGCACTACAAAAGTACTACTGGTGCGCGCCGTCGGCGCGCACCCCAGCTTCTGCGTGTCATGAAAATCACTACGCTGCTTTTGCTAATTGGGTTTTTGCAGGTAAGCGCCCGCTCGTATGGGCAGCGCGTGACGCTGCACGAGCACAACGCTTCGCTGGAAAGCGTGCTGAAGAAAATTCGGGCCCAGAGTGGCTACGACGTACTCTTCGACCTGAACCTGGTGCTGCGCGCCAAGGCCGTGAGCGTGGACGTGCAGGAGGTAAGTGTGGAAGATGCCCTGCGCAGCAGCCTGGCCGGGCAGCCGCTCAGCTTCTCTATCGACAATAAAACCATTGTGATCCGGGAGCAAAGCCGGGTCGAGCAGGTAAAGGAGTTTTTTCGTGCACCTGTGGCCATTCGCTGCGTGGTGACCGACAGCACCGGCGTGGCCCTGCCCGGGGCTACCCTCAACGTGAAGGGTACCAAGCAGTACTTCGTAACCGATAACAAGGGCGAGGTGCTGCTGCCCGAGGTGCCGGATAACGGCCTGCCGCTGATTGTTTCCTACGTGGGCTACGACACGCGCGAGGTGTACGTGCACAGCTTCACCAAGGACCCCTATACGATAGTGCTGCGGCAGAGTGCCAACCAGCTCAACGAGGTAACGGTAATCGACAACGGCTACGGCAAAACTACCCGCGAGCGGGCGGCCGGGGCCTACGCCACCATTTCGAGCGAGGAAATCGCCAAAACGCCCACCGTGAGCCTGCTCGACCGCCTGGAGGGCAAGCTGCCGGGCGTGAAAATCGACGCCCGCAACAACAACATCCAGGTGCGGGGGGTAACGAATTACAGCGGCTTCTCGGGGCCGCTGATTGTGGTGGATGGCTTTCCGCTCATCGAGGCGACGGACCAGCCCCGCCTCAACAGCACCCTGCTCAACGGCCCGCTGACGGCCAACGCCGTCATTAGTCGCTTCGACCCGCAGGACATCGAGCAGATTACGGTGCTCAAGGATGCCTCGGCGACTTCTATCTGGGGGGCGCGGGCGGCCAACGGGGTTATCGTGATTGAAACCAAGAAGGGCAAGCGCGGGGCGGCGCCGCAGCTGAATTTTTCTTACAACGCCACCATTACGCAGCGCCCCGACCTGTCGCGGCTGAAGTGGATGAGCAGCGCGCAGTACATCAACCTGGAGCAAGAGCTGGTGGACAAGGCCTACCTGCCCGACCCGGCCGCCACCACGGGCAGCAACGCCCTGTACGCCGCCAACAACAGCGAGGCCACCGAGTGGATGTACCGGGTGAAGCGCGGCACGGCCACGCCGGCCCAGCGCGACGCAGCCCTAACCGAGCTGGGTACCCGCAACTCGCTGGACCAGATAAACAAGTACCTGCTGCAAAACGGCGTAACCCACCAGGCTGCGATGTCGCTCTCGGGCGGCTCCGACCACAGCACCTACTCGTTTGCGGCCAACTACACCAAGGACCAGCCTTTCTACCGCAGCAACTTCGCGCAAAGTGTCATTCTCAATACCAACCTATCGTCCGACTTCTTCAAACGACGCCTCACGCTGCGTGTGGGCCTGAATTACCAGCTGGCCCGCACGCAGTACAACGAGGCCGCCGGCAACGCGCTGGCCACCACCGCCACCTCGCTGCGGCCCTACGACTTGCTGCTCGACGCCAACGGCAACCGCATTCAGCGCACCGTCATCTTCCGGCAGTCCATCGCCGACGGCCTCACGGCGCAGGGCTACCTGCCCTTCGGCTACAACGCCATCGACGAGCTAGACCAATCCAGCTCCGTCGGCACGACGAATAACCTCCGTTTTATCGGGGGGCTAAACGGTAAAATCGTGAACTGGCTGAGTGCCGACGTATCGTTTGCGGCGCAGCGCCAATATGGCAACGTCGTCACCATCAACGATATCAACAGCTACGCCAGCCGCCTGCTGGTGAATACCGGCACGTCGGTAGTCAACGGCAAGCTGGTATACGGCGTGCCTTATGGCGGCACGTACTACCTGGCCAACCAGAGCAATTACGACACCGACGTGCGGGCGCAGCTGAACGCCAATTTCATCTGGAAGGAAAATGCCCAGCTAACGGCCCTGGCCGGGGTGGAGGCCCGCGAAATCGGGTCGGAGGCAAATAGCTCCACCCGCTACGGCTACAATAGCGACGTGAATACCAGCCAGACGGTTAACCCCACCGTACCCTACACCACCCTCTACGGCTACACCCAGACGCTCACCGACAACCTGAGCCCCCTCGGGTTTAGCCGCAAGCGCTTCTTCTCGTACTACAGCAACGCGGCCTACAGCCTGCGCAACCGCTACGTGGTGACGGGCAGCGTGCGCTTCGACGACTACACGCTGCTGGGCGTAGACCGCGATAAGCGGGCCTCCCCCTTCTGGTCGGGGGGCCTGCGCTGGAATGCCGCCCGCGAGGACTTCCTCTCGTCGGTGAGCTGGCTGACCGACCTGGCCGTGCGGGCCACCATCGGTACCAGCGGCAACGTACCCACGGGGGGCAATAACATCCCGATTTTGTCGCTGAGCGGGGTCGATAGCCGCACCCAGCAGCCGATAGCCGTCATCAACTCGCCGGCCAACCGGGGGCTGACCTGGGAAAAAAGCCGCCAGATAAACGTTGGCATTGACTTCAGCCTGTTTAAGGGCCGGCTGTTTGGCAACGCCGACGTGTACGAAAAGCGCTCGACCAACATCATTTACCCGCTGCCCTACAATGCCACCTACGGCTGGTCGACGCTGACTTTCAACACGGCCAGCCTGACCGGGCGCGGGTACGAGTTTGGAATCACGGGCCAGGTAGTCAACCACCCGCGCTTCAAGTGGAATTCGACGCTCAACCTGTCTTACAACACGAACCGCGTGACCGACAGCCGCTTTGCCAGCAATGCCGGCAACCTGGTCACGAGTGGGCTGCCGGTGGAGGGCCTGCCGGTGGGAGCCTTGTTCGTGTACCGCTGGGCCGGCCTCGACAACCGCGGCCAATCGCAGATTTACGACCGCAACGACGGGGTGATCAGCAACACGACCAACCTGACCTCGGCCTTCACCCGCGCCGACCTCAAGTACGCCGGTACCACGGTGGCACCCTACTCGGGCGGCTTTTTCAACACCTTCAATTACGGTCCCTTCACGGTTTCGGCCCAGATTGCCTACTACCTCGGCAACGTGTTTCTGAAGCAGTCGGTGAACAGCGCCAACTACCCGGCTTTCCAGGGGCAGTTCTACGGCGTAGTGGGCCGCATAGAGGACCTGGCCAACCGCTGGCGCCAGCCCGGCGACGAAGCCACCACCGACGTGCCCGGCCTCTCCAACATCAACAACAACAGCCTGACGCGCTACCAGTTCTCGGACCTGCTCGTGCGCAAGGGGGATAACGTGCGCCTCCAGCAAATCACGCTGGCCTACACCGTGCCGGGCCGTCTGCTGCCGCACGGGGTGTTCAAGGACCTGTCGGTGAGCGCCAACATGCGCAACATCGGCATTCTGTGGCGGGCCAACAAGGACGGTATCGACCCGCTGTACTACAACACCGGCAAGTACGCCCAGCTGGCCCCGGCGCCCAGCTTCGTTTTCGGGGTAAACGCTTCTTTCTAAGCCCTTCTAGCATGAAAAAATATCTGATTGGCGTGCTGGCGGCGGGGCTGCTGGCGGGCTGCCGCAGCTTCGTCGAGATTCCGCAGCCGAACGTGCGCACGTTCAAATACACTACCGACTACCGCTACGTGCTCAACAACAACACCGTGGTGGAGCCGCTCTACAGTCTGCCCATTCTGTCGGGCGACGATGTGGAAATTTCCGATCCCACCCGCCAGAACAACCTTTTCGATTACCAGGCCAATGCCTACACCTGGGGCGCCAAGTACTACTCCGACACCCAGGGCGACAACGACTGGGAACGGATGTACCAGGGCATCTACAGCTACAACGAAGTCATTCTGGGCGTGCTGTCGTCGCAGGGTGGCACCGAAGCCGAGAAGCAGCGCCTCTACGCCGAGGCCCTGGTGCACCGGGCCTGCGCCTACTTCACCCTGGTGAATATGTACGGCAAGCAGTACGACGCCAGCACGGCCAGCACCGACCCGGGCGTGCCCCTGCTGCTGACGCCCGACCTGTTTGTCCCACTCAACCGGGCCAGCGTGGCCACGGTGTACGCGCAGGTAGTCAACGACCTGAAGTACGCAGCCAGCCGCCTGCCGGCCCTGCCCGACTACAACGTGCGCCCGGCCAAGGTCTCGGCCTACGCGCTGCTGGCCCGCACCATGCTGCACATGCGCGACTTCCCGGCGGCCCGCGCCTACGCCGACAGCGCCCTGACGCTGCAAAGCGGCCTGCTCGACCTGAAGGCCTACACCGCGGCCCCCGGCACCATCCCGCGCCGCCTGCTCGACCCCGAGGTGATGCTCTCGAAGGTGTGGACCAGCTCGCTCACGGCCGTCTCCCTCAGCCCCGACGTGCTGAGCCTGCTGGGTACTAACGATTTGCGCTACACCTTGTTTACCAACTCGCGCTCGGGCTTCGGCGGGCAGTTCAGCACGGCCTTCACCGGGCGGGCCTACTGGCGCTACACCCTCAACGGCGAGTTCACCACCCAGGTCGGCCCCACGGTGCCCGAGATGATGCTCATCAAGGCCGAGTGCCTGGCCCGCGGCGGCGACGCCCCCGGCGCGCTGGCCCTGGTGAACGCGCTGCGCCGCAACCGCTTCACGGCGGCCAACTACGCGCCCCTGACGGCCGGCAGCGCCCCGGAGGCGCTCAAGGTCGTCATCGACGAAAAACGACGCGAATTTTTCGGCACCGGCGCCCGCTGGTTCGACCAGCGCCGCCTGAACGCCGACGCGGCCTTTGCCACAACCAGATCCCGGGTGTTCAAGGGGACCACTTACACCCTCGAGGCCAGCAGCCCGCGCTACGTGTATCCCATTGGGGATAAATACATTCTGCTGAACCCGGAGCTGACGCAGAATCCCCGCTAGGGGACGAGAGGGTGAGAGGGTAGGAGTTTAGGAGGGTAAGAGGGTAGGAGTTGCTCCTCCCAAACTCCTACTCTCTTACCCTCCCGAACTCCTACCCTTTCGAAGAGATGGCCACGTCTACACGGTATCAAACCCTTCGCAACTATCAGTCAACCTCTCTTAATCAATTATTCATTTCAATTTTCCACATGCCCCGCTACACACTACTTATTCTTGGCCTGCTGGGGGCTGGCCAGGCCTACGCGGCCGGGGGCACCCTGACCGTGGTGCCCACGCCGCCCCGGGCCGGGCGGGCCGTCAAGCTCCAGTACGCGCCGCCCGCTGCGGGCGTGCAGGCGGGCAAACCGGTGAAAGCCGTGATTTACCTGTACAGCGATTTTGCGTGGCGGCCCGACAGCCTCGTGCTCAAGCCCGGCGCGGCCGGCTGGCAAACCACCTACACCCTGCCCGCCAACTGCGCCTTTGCGGCCCTGCGCTTTTACCAGGGCCCGGTGAGCACCGCCGAGGCGACCGACAGCCTGGCCCAGCAGGGCTTCTACTTCGTGCCCCGCGACAAGAAAGGTAACAAGCTGCCGGGCGGGGCGATAGGGGAGGCCATTTTCCGGCTGCCCAGCCTCGACCACCAGCTGCCCGCCTTTTTTCCGCGCCGGGCCACGCCGCCCGCGCCCGCCGAGCTGACCGCGCTGCTAACCGAAGAGCTGGCCCACCCGGGCGCTTCGCCCCGGCAGTTCGCGGGGCCGTACATGGCCCTGGAGCGGGCGGCGCTGGGTCCGGAGTTTAAGACGAAAGGCGGCGCGGCCCTGGCCCCGCTGCAAGCGTCGCTGCCCGAGGCCGAAACCGACCTGATGGAGCTATCCCGCATCTACCGGTACGAATTGAAGGACGAGGACCGGGCCAGCCAGGTGGAGGCGGCCATCCGGCAGCGCTACCCGCACGGCCGGTTTGCCCGCATGCAAGCCTATGCTGCCTTTACCCGCAACAACCCACCGGAGCAGATCCTGCGGGACGGTGAGAAGTTTCTGGCCGATTTTCCGCCCCGGGAAATTGACCCTGCTACCAGCGGGCAGGCCCACCTCTATTTTGAAACGTATCGCCTGCTGGCCACCACGTACTTCGATGCCGGGGCCTACAACCGGGTGCTGGCCAAGCGGGCGCAGTGGGATTTCAAGCTCGAAAACGAAATTTACCGCTGGAATATCACCCGCGCCCACGCCTTCAAAAAGGTGCCGCTCGACACGCTTTACCGCGTAGCCACGGTGCTGATGCAGGACCTGCTGGCCAAGGCGAATGACAACTCCTACATCGAACGCGGGGTGTTTACGCCCGCCCAGGCCAAGGTGCAGGCCCGCGAGCAGCTGGATAAGCGCCTGATTACCCAGATTGCGCTGCTCTACGACCTGCACAAGGACCAGGAGGCGCTCGGGTACTTCGCGCACTTCTCCGACCACGGCCGCTACGCCGATGCCACCACCAACGAGCTGCACCTGCGCCTGCTCGACCGGCTGCACCGCGCTGCCGACGTGGTGCCGCTGCTCGAAAGCAGCGCGCGGGCCAACGCCCTGACGCCCGCCCTGACGGCCCGCCTCCAGCAGGAGTACCAGGCCAGCCATAAGGGCCTGGCCGGCTACGACCAGTACCTGGCCAGCCTGCGCTCGCCCGAGGAAATCGCCAGGCTGCACGCCGAGGTCGAGCGCAACCTCACCAACCACGAGTACACGCCGTTTGCGCTCGAAGACGCCAACGGGGAACTGGTGCGCTCAAGCGACTGGGAGGGTAAAATCGTGGTGCTCGACTTCTGGGCTACCTGGTGCGGGCCGTGCATCCGGGCCTTCCCGGGCATGCAGATGCTCGTGGACAAGTACGCCAAGGACCCGCAAGTGGACTTCTACTTCGTGGGTACCATGCAGGATGGCGACTACAAGGCCAAGGACGTCAACTACCTCAAGCAGGAGGGCTACCGCTTCAAGCTGCTGCTCGATGCCATGGATACTAAGACCAAGGAGCAGAACGTGGTGTTCCGCTCCTTCGTGCCCTTTTTCGACTCTTCGGGCATTCCGCGCAAGGTCATTCTGAAAGACGGCATCATGCGCTACACCTCCGAGGGCTACTCGGGCAGCCCCAGCCAGCTCGCCGAGGAAATCTCTTACGCCATTGAGCTTATCAAAAAACAATGAGGCACTTACTTAAACCCCTGGCCCTGGCGGCGGCCGTGCTCGGCAGCGCCGGGGCCGCCCGCGCCCAGGACCAGGTGCTGGCCCCGAACAACGCCAAGGATAAGCTGGCCGAGGCGCTGGATGTTATTGAGGCCAGCTACGTCGACTCGGTGCGGGACGAGGCCCTGACCGACGCCGCCATCCGGGGCATGCTCACCGAGCTCGACCCGCACTCGCAGTACTACAGCCGCGAGCAGATAGCCGCCCGCCGCGAGCAGATGAGCGGCAGCTTCGTGGGCATCGGGATTCAGTACCTGGTGCAGCACGACACCATTTACGTGACGCAGGTGCTGCCCGGCGGCCCCGCCGACCGGGCCGGGCTGCAAGCCGGCGACCGCGTGACCAAGCTCGACGATACGGCCATGTCGGTAGCCCACCTCACCAACCCCGAGGTGCAGCAGCGGGTCCGGGGCGCGGCCAACACGCCGCTGCGGCTGGAGCTCTACCGCGGCCTGCAAGCCAAGCCCCTGGCCTTAACGATAGTGCGCGGCCCCGTGGCCGACCACTCCATCAAGGCCGCCTACATGGTGAGCCCGCGCATCGGCTACATCGAGCTGGCCATCTTCGGGCGCACCACCCGCGAGGAAATGGACGCCGCCCTGCTCAGCCTGAAAGAGCAGGGTATGAAGGACCTGATCCTCGACCTGCAAGGCAACGGCGGCGGCTACGTGCAGTCGGCCATCGGCGTGGCCGACGAGTTTTTGAAGCGCGACCAACTGGTGTACTACACCATGGGCAAGGACAAGGGCAAGGACTACTACTACGCCGCCGGTACCGGCAATTTCTCCACCGGTAAACTGGTGGTGCTCATCGACCAGGCCACGGCCTCGGCGAGCGAAATCCTGACCAGCGCCCTGCAAGACTGGGACCGGGCCGTGGTGGTGGGCCGCCGCAGCTTCGGCAAGGGCCTCCAGCAGCGCCCCATCACCCTGAGCGACGGCTCGGTGCTGGAGCTGAGCGGCGCCCGCTACTACGCCCCCACGGGCCGCTCGCTGCAAAAGCCCTACAAGGGCCTGAACTATTCCAGCGAGCTCACCGCCCGCTACACCAGCGGCGAGATGCTCGACCCCGGCAAGGTGTCGTTTGCCAAGGCTCCGCAGTATAAAACGCTCGTCAGCAAGCGCCCCGTGTACGGCGGCATGGGCGTAATGCCCGACCGCTACGTGCCCCTCGACACGGTGCTCACCAGCACCTGGCTGCAAGTGGTGACGGGCACCGGCCTCGTCAACCAGACGGCCTTCGACCTCGTGAGCAAGCAGCGCGCGACGCTGAAAAAGACCTACCCCACGTTTGCCGCCTTCGCCAAGCAGTACACCGTGCCGGCCCCCGCGCTGGCCGAAATCGAAAGCACGGCCGCCCGCCAGGGCCTGCACCTGAGCCCCGGCAACAAAGCCCGCACCCTGGCCTACCTCGCTACCGAAGTAAGGGGCCGCATGGCCGCCCAGCTCTACGGCGACAACAGCTTCAGCCTCCAGCTCCTCAACCGGGACAATCCCAGCTTCCAGGAGGCCGTGCGCCTGCTCGACAACCCCGCCCAGTACGAGCAGTGCCTGCGCGCAGCCAGGGCCACTGCTACCAACTAAGTATTTGTTTACCTCCTTCGTAATTACTGCTTCAGCTAGCATGAAAAATCTTTTAGTGTGGGCCGCGCTGGCCGCCCCCCTGGCCGCCCACGCGCAGCAGGGCTACACCATTCAGGGCAAAATCGGCACCCTCAGCAAGCCGGCGATGGCCTTTTTGTCGGTGCGGACCAACGGCGTGCGCCACCTCGACTCGACTTACCTGACCAACGGGGCCTTCACCTTCAAGGGCAAGGTAAACGAGATCAAGGAGGCGCACCTCATGCTCAAGCACGACGACAAGCCGGCCGATCCCACCATGCGCCAGCGGTTCGATGTATTGCCCTTCTTCATCGAAAACCGCGATATCAAGATTGTCGGCAAGGACTCCGTCAAAACGGCCAAGATTATCGGCTCGCCCACCAACGACGACAACAAGCAGCTCGACAACTACCTGCGGCCCTACTACGCCAAGCTCGAAGCGCTCAACAAAGAGTTTGCCGGCCAGCCCGACAAGATGAAGCGTGATACGGCCTACATCCGCACGCTCAACGTGCGGGCCGCGCAGTACCAGAAAGACGCGGTGCAGGCCAAGCTTACCTACGCCAAGACCCACCCCACCAGCTACCTGGCCCTGGTGGCTCTGAACTCGACGCTCAGCGACGACGCCGACGCCGTAGGGGCCGAGAAGATATTTCGCCAGCTGCCCCCGGCCACCCAAAACTCGGAGCTGGGTAAAAGCTCGCTCCAGCGCATCCAGAAGCTGAAGCTGACCCAGATGGGCGTGGAGGCTCCCGACTTCACCCTCAACGACGTAAATGGCAAGCCCGTGAAGCTCTCCGACTTCCGGGGCAAGTACGTGCTGCTCGATTTCTGGGCCAGCTGGTGCGGCCCCTGCCGCCGCGAAAATCCCAACCTGCTCAAGGCTTACGCGCAGTACAAAGACAAGGGCTTCACCATCCTGGGCGTGGCCCTGGACAAGGAAGCCGACCGGGAAAAGTGGCTCAAGGCCATCGAAACCGACGGCCTGACCTGGCCCCAGGTGTCGGACCTCAAATACTGGAACAGCGACGTGGCCAAGCTCTACGACGTGAAGGCCATTCCGATGAATTTTCTGATTGACCGCAAGGGCAACATCGTGGCCAAGTACCTGCGCGGCGATGTGCTAAACCAGAAGCTGGCCGAGGTACTGAAGTAGCCCCTGATTCCGGCGGGCTCCGGTCCCTCACCCGGCCGGGGCCCGCCACCTATTCCCGCAAGCACTCCTTATGAAAAAGCTTCTCCTCAGCGGCGCGCTGCTGCTCGGCGCCTGCGCCGCCCAGGCCCAGATCCTGAAGCCCGTAAAATGGGCCTACGCCGCCAAGAAAACCAGTCCCACCGAGGCCGTCATCCTGTTGAAGGCGACCATCGAGCCCGGCTGGCACGTGTATTCGCAGCACGTGAAAGACGGCGGCCCGGTGAAAACCACTTTCACCTTCACGCCCGCCAAGGCCTACACCCTGGTGGGCAAAACCCAGGAGCCGACGCCCGTCACGCGCTTCGAAAAGACGTTTGACATGGAGGTGAGCTACTTCGCTACCTCGGTCATTTTTCAGCAGAAAGTCAAGCTCGCCGGCCCCGGCCCCGTCACGGTGGCCGGCAAGCTCGAATACATGACCTGCGACGACGAGAAGTGCCTGCCGCCCGAGGAACTCCCGTTCAGCGTGCTGATTAAGTAGCGGGCTTCCTCCCGCGTACTAGCCCCCGCCCACCCCGAGAAGGGGCCGGCGGGGGCTAGCTGTTTGTGGCAGGGTAGGGTAGTGGCCCGCCAGCCCCGGCGGGTAGCTGCCTGGCACCGGACTTATTTTTACACAATCGTTAATGTAGGCGAATCGTTTGCGATAGGGAGAAAAAATAATTAGGAGCGGAAAAAGGGCTAATGGGGGTTGATTTCGGCTTTTTCGGGGGCTAAACCGACGCTGCTGGCCGTCTGGCCAATGTTTATTTTTTGTTACTTTCAAAAACGCCAGCTAATATTGTCGCGTTGATTCACTACGTCCTCACTTAAGGTCGAAAATTCGCCGGCTGGCACCTAGCAAACGGCGTTTTTTTAAATCAGCTTACACAATCGATTGTGTAAAAATTGCCTCTTTAGCTTCACTTTCCCCACCCAATCCTTCTCACTTCTATGAGAAAGTCCGTACCCACCATGCGGCGGCTCGTGCTGCCCGCCGCGCTCAGCTGCCTGCCCCTGCAACCGCTGCTGGCCCACGCGGTCGCCACCCCCGATCCCCGCACGGAAACCCTGGCCGCTGGCCCCGTTACCGGCCGCATCGTGGATGAGAAAGGTCAGGGGCTACCCGGCGTCAACGTGCTGGTGAAGGGGACCAACGTGGGCACCGCCACCGATGCCGACGGCCGCTACACCCTGAACGCCCCGGCCGGGGCCACGCTGGTATTTTCTTACATCGGCTACGTGCGGCAGGAAGTGGTAGTGGGCGACCGCAGCACGGTAGACGTAACCCTGGCCCCCGACAGCCGCTCCCTGAGCGACGTGGTAGTGGTAGGCTACCTCACCGAAAACCGCCAAAACGTGAGCAGCTCGGTGAGCAGCCTCGACGTGAAAGAGGCCACCAAAACGCCGGTGCCCACCGTGACGCAGGCGCTGCAAGGGCGCGTGGCGGGCGTAACGGTGCAGGGTACCGGCGGCCCCGGCGATGCGCCGGTGATTACGGTGCGCGGCATTGGTACGCTGGGCAACGCATCGAGCGGCCCGCTGTACGTGATTGACGGGCTATGGTCGGACAACATCCGCGACCTGAACCCGAACGATATCGAGTCGCTCACGGTGCTGAAGGATGCCTCGTCTACCGCCGTGTACGGCTCGCGGGGGGCCAACGGCGTGGTGCAGATTATCACGAAGAAGGGCAAGTCGGGCGTGCCCACCATCAGCCTCAATGGCTACGTCGGCTTCGACCAGGTGCGCAAGCGCTACAAGCTCACCAATGCCAGCGAGTGGGCCGACCGCGCCGTTATCGCCTACGCCAACGCGGGCCTCGACCCGCTCAACAACGGGCAGAACAGCCTGGCCGGCGCGGTGAAGGGCGCGGGTGGGGCGTTTGACCCCAGCGTGGATACCGATTGGCAGAAGGAATTTTTCCAAACCGGCCGCCGCGAAAATTACAACATCAGCTTCTCGGGCGGCACCACGGCCGAAAAGACGGCTTCCAACTACCTGATTTCGGCGGATTACTTTCACCAGCAAGGGATTGTGAAAGGCCCCGACTTCAAGCGCTACAGCCTGCGCCTGAACTCGGGCCTGCGCCGGGGGCGTTTCCGCTTTCAGGAAAACGCCCAGTTTACGCACCTCGACGTGACCCTGCTCAACGGGGCTCCGTTCATTGACGTGCTCACCATCATTCCGAGCATCCCGGTGTACGACCCCGCCAACGAAGGCGGTTTCGGTACGGGCTCGACGCGCCTCAATACCTTCGCCACCAACCCGGTAGGGGCGCAGGAGCTGCTCCGCCGCACGCAGGCGGACAACCGCCTGGCCGGTAACATCACCGCCGACTACACCATCTTCGATTTTCTGACCTACCGGCTGAATGCCGCCCTCGACGGCCACACCTACAGCAACGCCGACGCCCAGAAAATCGGAATTCTGCGCCAGAACACGCGCATCAATACCTCGTCGCTGAGCGAGTACCTGGGCTACGACGTCTTCCTGATGGCCGAGAACACGCTCAACTTCACCAAGGCGTTTGGCGACAACCACCTCAACGTGCTGGCTGGCTACTCGGAGCAGCGCTACCGCCAGCACAACGTAAATGCCCAGACCCAGGACTTCACCTCGCAGCCGCAGTATTATTTTGAGCTGAGCGCCGGGGCCAAGACCGGCGTCGTGGGCGGGGGCTCGACGGAAAATGCCAAGCGCTCTTTCTTCGCCCAGGCCACCTACGACTACAAAAACCGCTACCTGGTATCGGTAAGCGGCCGCCGCGACGGCTCGTCGAAATTCGCGCCCCAGAACCGCTGGGGCAATTTTGGGGCGGCCTCGCTGGGCTACCGCATCAGCGAAGAGGAATTCTTCAAAAATGCGTTGCCCGCCGTCAACAACCTGAAGCTGCGCGCCAGCTACGGCGTGCTGGGCAACGACGGCCTGTTCGGGGCCTACGGCGGTAACTACCTGACTACGCCGTTTGTAAACCAGAACGTAAACTACGTGAATGGTGCCGGGCAGATTGTGAACGGCTCGACCCAGGTGATCCTCAGCAGCCCCGACCTGCAATGGGAGGAGCGCTACACCAAGGACGCTGGCCTCGACCTGGCCCTGCTCAACAACCGCCTCACGCTCTCGGCCGACTACTACATCTCCGAAACCCGGAAGGCGCTGGCCCTGGTGCAGGTGCCTACCTACATCGGCAATTTTGGCGACGTATTCCAGAACGCGGGCAACCTCGAAAACCGGGGCTTCGAGCTGGCGCTGGGCTACCACGATACCAAGAACGCCTTTACCTACGGCGCGGACTTCACGCTGACTACCCTGCGCAACCGCATTACGGCGGTGCCCAACGTGGGCCAGACCTTCGGGGGCGGGGAGGGCGTAACGCGCTCGCAGCTCGGTACTTCGCTGGGCGAGTTCTACCTGATCCCGTTCGCCGGCATCTTCCAGTCGAAAGACGAGGTAAACGCCTACCGCAACGCGGCGGGCACCATCATCCAGCCCTACGCCTCGGCCGGCGACGTGCGCTACGTAGACACCAACGGCGACGGCAAAATCGACAATGCCGACCGGGTATTCGCCGGTAAGGCCCTGCCCAGCCTGCAAATGGGCCTCAACCTGAATGCCGCGTTCAAGGGCTTCGATTTGTCGGTGTTCCTGCAATCGGTATCGGGCAATAAAATCTATAACCAAGCCAAGCTGGCGCTGGAGAGCTACAACGGCCCCAACAACTACGAGCGCGACGTGCAGCCCTGGTCGGCTACCAACCCCTCGACCACCACGCCCCGCCTGCTGCAAGGCGGCGGCCTCGGCGACCTGGGCCTGGCGGCGGCCTCCAATGCCATGTTCAACACCACCCGCTGGCTGGAAGACGGCTCGTACCTGCGCCTCAAAAACGTGCAGCTCGGCTACACCATTCCGCAGAGCGTGACCAGCCGCGTGCCCAGCCTGGGCTCGGTGCGCGTGTACGTGACGGGTACCAACCTGCTGACGTTCACCAAGTACTCGGGCTACGACCCCGAAACGCCCGGCACCGGCTTCTACAGCCGGGGCGTCGATAATAGCTCGTACCCCAACGTGCGCACCGTGCTCGGGGGCGTGCAGGTCAACTTCTAATTTTTCGGGTGCCGCCGGGGGCGGCCGGCGGCCGGAAAGTCCACGTCATCACGCTTCTTTTTATGAAATCCCACAAAATTGCTACCCTGCTGCTGGCCGGCAGCCTGCTGGCCACCGGCTGCCAGAAAGACCTGCTGGATAAAACCAACCCCAACGGCCCCTCCACGGCCCAGTTCTGGAAATCGTCGGACGACGCCGTGAAGGGCGTGTACGCCTGCTACTCGGGCTTGCAGCAATACGCCGTGTACGGCCACAGCTGGCAGTTTATGGCGGCCCGCTCCGACGAGTCGTACAGCCAGAGCCCCTTCGTGGAGCTGGCCAACTTCACGCGCTTCATCCAGCCCGACAACAACTTCTTCATCTCGTCTTTCGCCTGGAACGACTACTACCGCACGATTTTCCGCACCAACCAGGCGCTGGCCAACATTCCCGGCATCGACATGGATGCCACCCTCAAGGCGCGCCTGCTGGCCGAAACGCGCTTTATCCGGGCCATCTCGTACTTCGACCTGGCGTACTTTTTCGGGCGGGTGCCCATCGTGACGGTGGAGCCCACCGTTACGACCCGCGCCAAGCAGGGCACCCAGGCCGAGGTGGAGGCCCAGGTAATTGCCGATCTGCTCGCCGCCATCCCCGATCTGCCGCTGGCCAAGGCTTATTCCGGGGTTGACAAGGGCCGGGCCAGCAAAGGGGCCGCCCAGGCGCTGCTGGCCCGCGTGTACATGCACCAAAAGAAATACGCCGAGGCCTCGGCCCTTTTCGCGACCATCATCAACTCCAATCAGTACGCGCTGGTCGATAACTATCTCGACAACTTTACCGAGGCCAACGAGAATAACGCGGAGTCGGTGTTTGAGATTCAGTATACCGCCTCGGTGCTGGAAGTAGGGCAGGGGCAGGACAATGCCTCGGCCTCGGAAGCCTACGACCGGCCCAACTTCTTCGGGCCACCCGTGGTCACGTTTGCCGACGTGCAGCCCCGCCGCTGGCTGCTCGATGCCTACACCGACTCCACGCTCAACTTCGCCTCGGGCAGCACGACGAAGCACCTGATCGACCCGCGCCGCGATGTCTCCATCATCAGCGTGCTCAACCCCGACCGCTTCTACGGCAAAACCTTCACGGAGTGGGGCTGGAACCCCAGCCAGCAGTACTGGCGCAAGTACCTCAACGACCGCACCCGCACCACGCCCGAAAACTTTACCTCGGGTATCAACTACCGCATCATGCGCTACGCCGACATCCTGCTGATGCAGGCCGAGGCGCTGACCGAGCAAAACCAGCTGACCAACGCCCTGCCCCTGCTCAACCGGGTGCGCACCCGGCCCTCCGTGAACATTGCCCCGCTCACCGGCACCTACTCGCAGGATGCCCTGCGCCAGCTCATCCGCGCCGAGCGCGCCCGCGAGTTTGCCGGCGAAGGCACCCGGTGGTACGATATTCTGCGCTGGGGCCTGATGGACGACCAGGCCGGCCTCGACGCGCTGAAGGCCCGGGACTCGGACTTTACCAACTTCCGCCTGGGGATCTCGAAGCTGCTGCCCATTCCGCAGCGGGACCTCGACATCGACCCCGGCGTAACGCAAAACCCCGGCTACTAACCCTGCATCAACTGGCCGCTGCTCGCTCATTCGGGGTAGGGCGGCGGCCAGTTTCATGATTGCTCACCTCTCTTTTCCCCACCCGACCATGTTTGTATTTCTACTACCGCGCCTGCGGCGGCTGGCCGCGCTTACCTTGTTACTGGGGGCCTGGCTGGCCGCGGCCCCGGCCTCGGCGCTGCAAGGTGCCCTCGGCATGCACGACCCCTCCACCATTATAAAAAGCGGTAATACTTATTGGGTATTCGGTACCGGCGACGGTATCGCCTGCAAGTATTCGACGGACCTGATCAACTGGACCGACGCCCGGTCGGTTTTTACCAGGACTATTTATCCCGGTTGGATTAACAGCAAGGTGCCGGGCTTTACCGGTACTTTCTGGGCCCCCGAGTGCAAGTATCAGAACGGTAAATACTACCTGTACTACTCGTGCTCGACGTTTGGCTCGCAGGTGTCGGCCATCGGGCTGGCGACCAACCCCACGCTGGACCCCAACGATCCCGCCTACCGGTGGACCGACCAGGGCGAGGTTATTTCGAGCACGACAGCTAGCGTGGCCAACGCCATCGACCCCGCCGTCTTCAGCGATGCCAGCAGCAACCTGTGGCTCGCCTACGGCTCGTACTTCGGGGGCATTCGCATTACGCAGCTCGATGCCGCTACCGGCAAAGTGCTCAATGTCAATAATCAGTACACCGTGGCCAACGGGGGCGTGGAGGCGGCCTACGTGGCCTACAACAGCGGCTACTACTACCTGTTCGTGAACCGGGGGACCTGCTGCCAGGGGGCGGCCAGCACCTACTACATGCAGGTCGGCCGCTCGGCCAGCCCGACCGGTCCCTTTCTCGACCAGACGGGGCAGGACCTGAACGCCAACGGTGGCACCACGCTGTTTAGCCGGGCGGGCCGTTACATCGGGCCGGGCCACGCGGGTATTTTCGCCGAAGGCGGCGTAACGTATTTCAGCCACCACTACTACGACGGCTACGACAACGGCGCGCCCAAGCTCGGGCTGGCCAAGCTCACCTGGGGCACTACCGGCTGGCCCACCGTGAGCCGCGACTGGCTGCCTACCGGCCGCTACACCATCACGGGCCGCAACAGCGGCCTCGTGTGGGATGCCTGGGGCTGCACCGGGGCCTCGGGCCAGATGGTGGCCCAGGGTACGCCCAGCGGCCTCACCTGCCAGCAGTGGGATATGACGCCCCTGGGGGCCGGAGCCTATAAAATCACCAGCGCCCTCGGCGGCCTGGCCGTGGACGTGATCAACTGCCTGCCCGACGCGGGCACCAAGCTCCAGCTCTACCCCTCCAACGGCTACGTGTGCCAGCAGTACACCCTGGAGCGGGCCAGCAACGGCGACTACATCTTCACCTCGGCCACGGGCAACAACGTGGTGGAAGTTCCCAACTG
The DNA here is from genome assembly GCA_913776615.1 of uncultured Hymenobacter sp. GTDB lineage: Bacteria > Bacteroidota > Bacteroidia > Cytophagales > Hymenobacteraceae > Hymenobacter. The sequence continues at coordinate 174,237 of CAJYPK010000006.1, read as the reverse complement.
CTCGACTACGCCGGGCCAGCAGCTGGGCCTGTGGTACTACAACGGGTATAACTGCCAGCGCTGGCTGCTCGCGCCGGTGGGCGGGCAACTGGCCGCCGCCGGGGCCACGCAGCTGAGCGGGGTAACGATTTTTCCGGTGCCCGCGCCGGCGGGGCATTTTACGGTGGAGCTGAGCCGCCAGTCAGGGGCGGGCGCTACTGAGGTAGAGGTCTTCAACCTGCTGGGCCAGTCGGTGTACCGCCGGCAGTTTGGGGCCCAGCAAACCCGGCTCACGGTGGAGGCTACGCTAAAAACGGGGAGCTACCTGGTGCAGGTGCGCCGCGAAGGGGGCATATTTACGCAAAAAGTGAGCGTTTTTTAATCTTTCAGCTTTTTCCTCATGCCTATTTCTTCGCGCCTTGGCGTACTTGCCGCCGGTTTTAGCAGCGCCCTGCTGCTGGCCGCCTGCTCCTCCAATTCCACCACCAGCCAGGAAACGGCTGCTACCTCGACGGCTCCCGCCGACTCGGCCGCCACTGGCGCCAGCGCTTCTACCATGCCCACCTCCGCCTCGTTTGGCAAAACGGCCGACGGCCAAGAAATTCAGCTCTTCACCCTCACCAACGCCAAGGGGATGAAGGCCACCATCAGCACCTACGGCGGCACGCTCACCAGCCTGCTCGTGCCCGATAAGAATGGTAAAATCTCCGACGTGGTGCTGGGCTTCGACAAGGCCGAGGGCTACCTCAGCCCCGAGTTCCGCAAGTCGAATCCGTACTTCGGCGCGCTCATCGGCCGCTACGGCAACCGCATCGCCAAGGGTAAATTCACCATCGACGGCAAGGAATACCAGGTTGGGGTGAACAACAACGGCAACTCGCTGCACGGCGGCAAGCTGGGCTTCGACCAGAAAATCTGGACCGCCAAGCCCGGCACCTCGGCCGACGGCCAGACGCTCACGCTCACCTACCTCAGCAAGGACGGCGAGGAAGGCTACCCCGGCAACCTCAACGTGACGGTGGTGTACACCCTCACCGCCGACAATGCCCTCAAAATCGACTACACCGCCACCACCGACAAGGCAACGCCCGTCAACCTCACCAACCACGCCTACTTCAACCTGGCCCTGGGCCAGAGCAAGGACGTGCTGGCCCACGTGGTGACCATCCCGGCCGACCGCTACACGGTGGTCAACGACCAGCTCATCCCGACCGGCGAGCTCAAGCCGGTGAAAGGCACGCCCTTCGACTTCACCACGCCCCACGCCATCGGCGAGCGCATCGCGCAGGTGCCCGGCGGCTACGACCACAACTGGGTGCTCAACCAGGCCAGCGGCCAGCACAGCGCCGCCACCGTGTACGAGCCCACCACCGGCCGCACGATGGAAGTCACCACCGACGAGCCCGGCGTGCAGTTCTACACCGGCAACTTCTTGGATGGCAGCCTGAAGGGCAAGAATGACGTGGTCTACGGCAAGCACGCCGGCTTCTGCCTCGAAACCCAGCACTTCCCCGACTCGCCCAACCAGAAAGCCTTCCCGAACACCGTGCTCAAGCCAGGCGAAACCTACCACACCACCACCAGCTACACGTTCGGGGTGCGCAAGTAAGGAGGGAGTTATGAGTTAGAAGTTATGAATTATGAGTTGAGGGTAAATCATCAACGCTACTAGCTAACCAGTTTACTCCCAACTCATAATTCATGCCCTTTAACTCATAACTCATAATTTCTAACTCATAACTCAACAAGATACCGTGCCAGAACAAACCGCCTCCCCGGCCTACGTTATCGGCCTCGACTACGGCACCGACTCGGCCCGCGCTTTGCTCGTGGATGCCCGCACCGGCGCCGAAGTCGCGCAGGCCGTGCACTACTACCCGCGCTGGAAGCAGGGCCAGTACTGCAACCCCGCCAAAAACCGCTTCCGCCAGCACCCGCTCGACCACCTCGAAAGCCTGGAGGCGACGGTGAGTGAGGTAGCCAAGAAGGTGCCCGCCGAGCAGATTCTCGGCCTCGCCATCGACACTACCGGCTCCACGCCCGGCCCCGTCAACGAGCAGGGCCAGCTGCTGGGCATGCTGCCCGAATTTGCCGAAAACCCCAACGCGCTGTTCGTGCTCTGGAAAGACCACACCGCGCTGGCCGAGGCCGCCGAAATCAACCACAAGGCCCGCACCTGGGGCGGCGAGGACTACACCAAGTACGAGGGTGGTATCTACTCTTCGGAATGGTTCTGGGCGAAGATCATGCACATCACCCGCCAGGATGAGGCCGTGGCCAAGGCCGCCTATTCCTGGATGGAGCACTGCGACTGGCTCACGCTGACCCTCACCGGCCAGCCGCTGGCCGAGTTCAAGCGCAGCCGCTGCGCCGCCGGCCACAAGGCCATGTGGCACGAAAGCTGGGGCGGCCTGCCCCCCGAGGAGTTTCTGACCCACCTCGAACCTAAGCTGGCTGGCTTACGCAATCGATTGTTCACGGAAACGTACACGGCCGACGAAGTAGCGGGCCACCTCTCGCCGGAGTGGGCTGCGCGCTTGGGCCTGACTACCAACACGGTAATTGCCGTGGGCTCGTTCGACGCTCACGCGGGGGCCGTAGCCGGGGAGATAGAATCCTATTCGATGGTAAAGGTGATGGGTACCAGCACCTGCGACATCGTGGTAGCCCCGACCGCCGAAGTGGGCGGCCACCTCGTGGCGGGCATCTGCGGGCAGGTCGATGGCTCGGTTATCCCCGGGATGCTGGGATTGGAAGCCGGGCAGTCGGCCTTCGGCGACCTGCTGGCCTGGTTCCGCAACATGCTGGAGTGGCCCTTGCAGACGGTAGAGTCGAAAGTGCTGACGCCGGAGCAGCAGGCCGCTTACCGCCAGGAAGTGAGCGACAACCTCATCGTGCAACTCACCAAAGCCGCCGCCGCCGTCGACCCCGCCGAAAGCCACGTGCTGGCCCTCGACTGGGTAAACGGCCGCCGCACGCCCGACGCCAACCAAGCCCTTAAAGGGGCGCTGACCGGCCTCACGATGGGCACCTCGGCCCCGCAGGTGTTCCGCGCCCTGGTCGAAGCCATTTGCTACGGCTCGAAGCAGATTGTGGAGCGCTTCGAAAGCGAAGGTATTGCCATTAAGCAGGTTATCGGCATCGGCGGCGTGGCCAAGAAGTCGGCCTTCGTGATGCAGACCCTGGCCGACGTGCTCGACCGGCCCATCAAGATTGCCGTGTCGGAGCAGGCTCCGGCGCTGGGCGCGGCCATGTACGCCGCCGTGGCCGCCGGCATCTACCCCGACGTGCTGGCCTCGCAAAAGGCCCTGGGCAGCGGCTTTGCCGAAACCTACACCCCCAACCCCGCCAGCGTGGCCGACTACGCCGCCCGCTACGCGCAGTACAAGGCCCTGGGCAAATTCGTGGAAAGCACCACGGCAGCCCCCGCCGAGCCCGTTACCGAACCCGAAATGCCCGCCCTCGCCTCCGCCTAAATGAGCCAGTACCAAGACCTGAAGCAGGCCTGCTACGAGGCCAACATGCAGCTGCCGGCCCTCGGGCTGGTGCTCTTCACCTTTGGCAACGCCAGCGTGGTCGACCGTGAGAGGAGCGTGTTCGCCATCAAGCCCAGCGGCGTGCCCTACGCCACGCTCCGGCCGGAGGACATCGTGATTGTGGACTTCGACAACAACATCGTCGAGGGTGCCAAGCGCCCCAGCAGCGATACTAAAACCCACGCGCTGCTCTTCAAGGAGTGGACCAACATCGGGGGTATCGTGCACACGCACAGCACCTACGCCACGGCTTGGGCGCAGGCCCAGCTCGACATTCCCATCCTGGGCACCACCCACGCCGACCACCTCACGGTGGACATCCCGTGCGCACCGCCCATGAGCGACGAGCTCATCGCCGGCGACTACGAGCACCAGACCGGCTGGCAAATCATCAACGAGTTTGCGAAGCGCGGCCTCTCGCCGGCCGAAGTCGAGATGATTCTCGTGGGCAACCACGCGCCCTTCACTTGGGGCAAAACCGTGGAGAAGGCCGTGTACCACAGCGCGGTACTCGAAGAGGTAGCCCGGCTGGCCTACCTCAGCTGCACGCTCAAGCCGGGCGTGGCGCGCCTGAAGGATGCCCTGATTAAAAAACACTACGAGCGCAAGCACGGCGCTAATTCTTACTACGGGCAGTAAGTGTTTAGCTGTTAGCTGACAGCTATTAGCTGTTAGCGCTCGGCTGACGCGGCCCAATTTCCTCTTTAAAACGAAAAAGCTAATAGCTAATAGCTAACAGCTATCAGCTATCAGCTAAAAGCTACTAACAATGATTGACATTTCAACCTACGAAGCCTGGTTTATCACCGGCTCGCAGCACCTCTACGGCCCCGAAACCCTCGAAGAAGTGGCCCGCCACTCGCAGGAAATCGCGAAGGAGCTCGGTACCAAGCTGCCCATCAACATCGTGTACAAGCCGGTGCTCACCGGCCCGACGGAGATTTTCAAGCTCATGCAAGAGGCCAACAACACGCCCAACTGCGTGGGCCTGATTGCCTGGATGCACACCTTCTCGCCGGCCAAGATGTGGATCAACGGCCTGAAAATCCTGCAAAAGCCGCTGGCCCACCTGCACACGCAGTACAACCGCGACATTCCGTGGGATGCCATCGACATGGACTTCATGAACACCAACCAATCGGCGCACGGCGACCGCGAGTTTGGGTTCATCGGCTCGCGCATGCGCCTGAGCCGCAAGGTAATCGTGGGCCACTGGCAGAGCGCCGACGTGCAGGAGCGCCTCAGCATCTGGAGCCGCGTGGCCAGCGCCTGGGCCGACTGGCAGGGGGCGAAGTTTGTGCGCTTCGGCGACAACATGCGCTACGTGGCCGTGACCGAGGGCGATAAAGTCGAAGCCGAAATCAAGTTTGGCTACGAGGTGAACACCTACGGCATCGGCGACCTGGTGGCCGAGGTCAACGCCGTGACCGACGCGCAGATTGCCGAACTGGTGGCGACCTACGAAAAGGAGTACGAGCTGGCCGACAACCTGAAGGAAGGCGGCGAGAAGCGCGAAAGCCTGCGCGACGCGGCCCGCATCGAGCTGGGCATGCGCAAGTTCCTGACCGACCGCAACGCCAAGGGCTTCACCGATACCTTCGAAGACCTGCACGGCATGAAGCAGCTGCCCGGCATCGCCACCCAGCGCCTGATGGCCGACGGCTATGGCTTCGGCGGCGAGGGCGACTGGAAAACCTCGGCCCTGGTGCGGGCCATGAAAGTGATGGGCGCCGGCTTGCCCGGCGGCAACTCGTTCATGGAAGATTACACCTACCACTTCGCGCCCGGCAACGAGCAGGTTCTGGGCTCGCACATGCTCGAAATCTGCCCCAGCATCGCCGCGGGTAAGGTGCGCGCCGAGATTCACCCGCTGGGCATCGGCGGCAAGGAAGACCCGGTGCGCCTGGTGTTCAACTGCCCCGCCGGCCCGGCCCTCAACGCGACCCTCGTGGATATGGGCAACCGTTTCCGCATGGTGGTCAACACCGTGGAGGCCGTGGCCCCCGAGCAAGATCTGCCCAAGCTGCCCGTGGCCCGCGTGCTCTGGAAAGTGCACCCCGACATGAAAACCGGCCTCGCTGCCTGGATTCTGGCCGGCGGCGCCCACCACACCGGCTACAGCCAAAACCTGACCCCCGAGTACCTGGAAGACTTTGCCGAGATGGCGGGTATCGAGTACCTGGTGATCGACGAGGATACCAAGCTGCGCACGTTCAAAAACGAGCTGCGCTTTAATGAGGTAGCTTTTAAAGGCTAAGTTTAGGCCACTAGCCTCCGATAAAGAAGTGTAACACCAAGCTCCGGCTTGGTGATGCGTCTGAGTTCACGCTTTGGGCAGTCACCAAGCCGGAGCTTGGTGTTACACTCATCTTGGCTACCCTGGCGCGGGTCTCGTTACGCTAAACGCGCGCCAGGCCATGATGTGGAGGCGGTGCCTCCACTGCCGCAACGCGGCAATATGTACGCTTGCACGCTATTTAAGCTAGGACTGCTCAGGCGCGGGCTTGCCGCGTTGCGGCAGTGGAGTTTGGAAACTCCACCCCACTTCTAGGCGCGAGTTACGCTGCGCTAAACTCGCGCCAGTGCTTGCCTTCTCCTTTCTCACCCACCATGCAAAACGCCTTTAACACCCTCGACCTCGGGGTGTTCCTGTTCTACATTCTCGGCGTGGCGGCTTACGGGTACTACGTGTACCGCAGCAAGCAGCAGGCGCAGCTGAGCACCAAGGACTACTTCCTGGCGGAGGGCTCGCTGACGTGGTGGGCCATCGGGGCGAGTATGATTGCGAGCAACATCTCGGCCGAGCAGTTCATTGGCATGAGCGGCAACGGTTTCCAGGTGGGCGTGGCGGTGGCGGCTTACGAATGGGTGGCGGCCATCGTGCTCATCATCGTGGCCGTATTCTTCATGCCCATCTACCTCAAGCAGAAGATCTACACCATGCCCCAGTTTCTGGAGCAGCGGTACAACGCCACGCTGAGCCTGATCATGAGCATCTTCTGGCTGTTTTTGTACGTGCTGGTTAATCTCACGTCGATACTCTACCTCGGGGCGCTGGCCATCAGCAGCCTGGTGGGTGGGGGCGAGGCGTTTCACCTCATTATGGTGGCGCTGGCGGGGTTTGCGCTCCTCATTACGCTGGGCGGCATGAAGGTGGTGGGCTACACCGACGTCATTCAGGTGACGGTGCTCCTCATCGGCGGGCTGGCCACTACCTACCTGGCACTCACGCTGGTCAGCGAGAAGTTTGGGCTGGGCCGCGATGCCTTCGCCGGCTTCAACGCCATGCTGCGCGACGCCGGCGACCATTTCCACCTGATATTCCCCAAGCCCACGGCCGCTACGCCGCAGGTCGAGATTAATAAGTACCTCATGGTGCCGGGCCTCGCCATGTACGCGGCCGGGCAGTGGATAGTCAACCTCAACTACTGGGGCTGCAACCAGTACATCACCCAGCGGGCGCTGGGGGCCGACCTCCAGACGGCCCGCACCGGCATTCTCTTCGCCGGCGTGCTCAAGCTGCTGATGCCCGTGATTGTGATGCTGCCCGGCATCGCGGCCTACGTGCTGCACAAAAACGGCAGCCTGCAACCACAGATGGCCCCCGGCGGCGTGTTCAACGCCGACAATGCCTACTCGGCCATCCTCACCTTTTTGCCCAACGGGCTGAAAGGCTTGTCGCTGGCCGCGCTCACGGCCGCCATCGTGGCCTCGCTGGCCGGCAAGGCCAACTCGATTTCGACCATCTTCACCCTCGACATCTACAAGCGCTACCTGCGGCCCGCCAGCGACGAGCGCCAGCTGGTGTGGGTGGGCCGCCTCACGGTGGTGGCCGCCATGCTGCTGGCCATCCTGCTCACCTGGCAAGATCTGCTGGGCATTGGCGGCGAAGGCGGGTTCACCTACATTCAGAAGTACACCGGCTTTATCTCGCCCGGCATCGTGGCGGTGTTCCTGCTGGGCTTGTTTTGGAAGCGCACCACGGCCCCGGCGGCCATCGCGGGCATTCTGGCGGGCTTTGGCCTGTCGGTCTTCTTCAACAACTACGCGCCCACCGTGCTGGGGCCGGAAACGTTGCTCTACACCGCCTTCCCCAACGGGCACGGCGGCTACGAGATCCCGTTTCTCATCTGCATGGGCCTCTCGTTTGCCTTCACCTTCGCCCTGATGGTGCTGCTGAGCCTGGCCGGGCCAGCCATCAACCCCCGGGCCATTCCGCTGGAGCCGGGGCAGTTCAGGGTTGCGCCCGGCACGCTGGCCCTCATCGTGGCGACGCTGCTGCTGATTACGGCGCTCTACGTCAAGTTCTGGTAAGATTTCTCGTTCGTTTTCGTCGACTACGTATGCGTATTAGTCCTTGCTTTTCGGCCCTGGCGACCGGCTTGCTGCTGAGTGCCCTGGGCGCTGAGGCACAATCCTATACCTGGACCAGCAGCACGGAGGGCCACCCGTGGCAGCGGGCGAAGGTAAGCCTGCAAAAAACAGCTCCCGGCGCGCCCCTGCTCGCGGTGCGGGGCGACGAGGCGATTACCACGTTTAAGAGCTGGGGTACCTGCTTTAATGAGTTGGGATGGGAGGCGTTGCAGCTGCTGCCGGCGGCCCAGCAGGAAACCGTGTTAAGTCAGCTGTTCAAGCCCGGCGGCGACTTGCGCTTCTCCCGGGGGCGCTTCCCGATGAACGCCAACGACTACGCCCGCGGCTGGTACAGCTGCGATGAGGTAGCCGGCGATTTTCAGCTCCGGCACTTCTCCATCGACCACGATAAAACGACGCTGATTCCGTACATCAAAGCCGCGCAACGGCACAATCCCCACCTGACGTTCTGGATTTCGCCCTGGTCGCCGCCGTCGTGGATGAAAATCAACGACCACTACGCGGTGCGCAGCGATGCCAAGTACAATCAGCTCGCCCCCGCTGCCGACGTGGCGCTGTACGAGGGCGCGACCGCCAAGGACGACAAGGTTTTTCCGGCCCGGCTGGCGGTCAACGACTACCTGGTGCAGGATCCGCGCTACCTGCAAGCCTACGCCGATTACTTCTGCAAATTTATCGCCGCCTATAAGGAGCAGGGCATTCCCATCACGATGGCGATGTTTCAGAACGAGGCCTGGAGCTACACGCCCTACCCGGGCTGCGCCTGGACGGTGCCGGGCATCATTCGCTTCAATACCGAGTACCTGGCCCCCGCCCTGCACGCCCAGCATCCCGAGGTAGACCTCTACCTGGGTACCATCAACACCAATCGCTACGAGGCGATTGACCAAGTGCTGGCTGATGCCCGCATGCCGCAGACCATCAAGGGTTTGGGCTTGCAGTGGGAGGGCGGGCAGATTTTGCCCCGGCTGCGGGCCAAGTACCCGCAGTACCGCTACATGCAGTCGGAAAGCGAGTGCGGCTGGGGCTCGTTCGACTGGAAGGCTGCCGAGCACACGTTCAGTCTGATGACCAGCTACCTGGGCAACGGCTGCGAGGAATACACCTTCTGGAACGCCATCCTGGCCGACGAGGGCGTGAGCCCCTGGGGCTGGAAGCAGAACGCCCTGCTGCGGGTCGATTCGAAGACCAAAACCGTGACCTACACGCCCGAATATTACGCCACCAAGCACTTCAGCCACTTTATTGGGGCGGGAACGACCATCGTGGCGTACCACGCGGGCCAGGACGACAAGCTGCCGGTGCTGGTAGCCGCCCCGGCCCCGGGCCGCTACCTCGTGCTGGCGGGCAATTTCGGCGAAACGCCCCAACGCGTGACCGTGCAGCTCGGCGGGCGCTCCCTGACCGCGACGCTGCCCGCCCACTCCTTCAATACCTTTTCCGATTCTAAAACCGACAAATAAGTGCGCCCCGCGGGCGCCGGGCACCCGTGCCGTTTTCCCACCCAGTCAGCTACTTACCTATGCTTGCTATTTCCCGTTTCCCCGCCCTGGCCACCGGCCTCGCGCTGCTCGGCCCGCTGGCCGCCGGCGCCCAGTCGGCCGCCCCGGCCACGCTCACCGTGCAAGTCAACAAGCCCGGCGCGGCCGTCAACAAGAACATGTACGGCCTGTTTTTCGAAGACATCAACTTCGCGGCCGACGGCGGCCTGTACCCCGAGCTGGTCAAGAACAAGTCGTTTGAAATCAACCCCGGCCTCATCGGCTGGAAGGCCCTGCAAGGCGGCGCCAACCTCGACGCCTACGCCGTGCGCAACGAGCAGGGCATCAGCCCCACCAACAGCCACTACCTGCGCCTGACCACCCGCGCCAGCGCCGGTGGCGAGGCCGGAATCCAGAACGAGGGCTTCCGGGGCATGGGCGTGAAGGCCGGCGCGAGCTACAACCTCTCGCTCTACGCCCGGCGCGGCCCGGGCAGCATTGCCGGCCTCACGGCGGTGCTGGTGGGGGAGAAGGGCGAGGTGCTGGCCCAGGCCCCGGTCACGGGCTTCGGCGAGGGCTGGCAGAAGTACACCGCCGTGCTCACGCCCAGCGCCACCCAGGCCAAGGCCCACCTCAAGCTGGTGGTGAACGGCCAGGGCACGGTAGACCTCGACGTGATTTCGCTTTTCCCGCAGGACACCTGGAACAAGCGCCCCAACGGCCTGCGCACCGACCTCGTGCAGCTGCTCAAGGACATGAAGCCAGGCTTCCTGCGCTTCCCCGGCGGCTGCATCGTGGAGGGCCGCACCCTCTCGGAGCGCTACCAGTGGAAGGAAACCATCGGCGACGTGGCCAGCCGCCAGCCGCTCATCAACCGCTGGAACATGGAGTTCGGGCACCGCTCCACGCCCGACTACTACCAGTCGTTCGGGCTGGGCTTCTTTGAGTATTTCCAGCTGGCCGAAGACATCGGGGCCGAGCCGCTGCCCATTCTCAACGTGGGCATGGCCTGCCAGTTCAACTCGGGCGAGCTGGCCCCGATGGGCAGCGCCAGCACCAAGGGCGGTCCCAACGCGCCGGCCGCCGCGCCCGGCACCGGCGACCCCTCGCTGGACATCTTTATTCAGGACGCGCTCGACCTCATCGAGTTTGCCAACGGCCCGGCGACCTCGCCCTGGGGGGCCAAGCGCGTGGCGATGGGTCACCCCGCGCCCTTCAACCTCAAAATGATCGGCGTGGGCAACGAGCAGTGGGGGCCGCAGTACCTGGAGCGCTACGAGCCCTTCGCCAAGGCCGTGAAGGCCAAGTACCCCAGCATCGACCTCGTGAGCAGCGCCGGCCCCAGCCCCGACGGTGAGCTCTTCGACAAGGCCAGCAAGCGCCTCGGCGAGCTCAAGGCCGAGTACGTAGACGAGCACTACTACGCCAAGCCCGAGTGGTTCCGCCAGAACGTGGGCCGCTACGACAAGTACGCCCGCACCGGCCCCAAAATCTTCGCCGGCGAGTACGCCGCCCAGAGCGTGGCCATTGCCAGCCCCAGCAACAAGAACACCTGGGACTGCGCTATTTCGGAAGCGGCCTTCATGACCGGCCTGGAGCGCAACGCCGACGTGGTGGGCATGGCCAGCTACGCCCCGCTCTTCGCCCACGTCGATGCCTGGCAGTGGACGCCCGACATGATCTGGTTTGACAACCTCAACTCCTACGGCTCGCCCAGCTACTACGTGCAGAAAATGTACGCGCTGAACAAAGGCACCAGCGTCCTGCCCGTCACCATGCCCGCCGGGGCCAAAAACGGTACCGACAACCTCTTCGCCAGCGCCGTGGCCGACGCGCCCACCGGCGAGGTGGTGGTGAAGCTGGTCAACTACTCCGGCAGCCCCCGCCCCGTGAGCATCAACCTGGCCGGGGCCAAGGGCCTGGGCAAAACCGGCCGCGCCCAAACCATGGCCAGCGACGACCTGCAAACCCAGAACAGCCTGCAAGAGCCCCGGAAGCTCGCCCCCCAGGAATCGACCTTCGCCGTAAAAGGCAATACGCTGACGTACACGCTGGCCCCCAATTCCTTCACGGTGTTGCGGGTAGCTGCGAAGAAATAAATGAGCTAGGCATCCGCCTGTCGGAAGGCCGTCGTGCGTAGTGCCGCACGACGGCCTTTTTAGTTGGTATCGCTTTATCAGAGGGGCTCTACAGACGCGTTACTGGCCGTTACTGGCGCGAGTTTAGCGCAGCGTAACTCGCGCCAGTGAAGCTATAGCTCCCGGCTGATGAAAGTAAGAACAATTGGAAAACGCTGATTTTTGCCGGGTATACTGCGTAAAAGTGCCTACGTATTTCGAGTAGTTGGCGAGCTGGCAGGGTGCCGGTTACGGCTGGCAACGGCTTTAGCGCCACCGGCAAGCGCAGCGGGTTGCCGGTGGCTGGCCCTGCTTGGCGGCGCAGCGGGTGGGGTAACGCCGTCCTGGGCCGGGCGTAAGCAGCAAAAGCTTGGCTACCATTCTGGGCCTGCGGCAAGCGGAAAAACACCCGCCACCAGGCTGCGAGCGGATAGCCAAGGCCTTCCGCATTGCCCGCTAATGAACGACTGCCCGCCCGACCTACCCCCCGCGGCTGCCTCGGTGCAGCACCAGCTGGCCTCGCTGCGGCACCTCGATTTGCGGCGGCACTCCATCGAAGACCTCACCGAGCGGGTGCGGGCGCTGCTGCAAGGTCAGCCGCTGCGCTGCCTGGAGTTTGCGCCCGGGCTGCTGCTCTACCGGGGCATTCCGAGCGAGGAGCTGCCCCTGCGCCTGGCCGACGTGTCGTACCCGCCCGCCGAGCGGGTGCTGGCCAACCAGCGTGCCAATCGGGCCGGCCAGCCGCTGTTTTATTGCAGCGCTACTTGGCACCCCCCGTTTTTTGAGGCCCGCGTGCAGCCTGGCGACCGCATCATCATCAGCCGCTGGCGCACCCGGCAGCCGCTGCGCATCCTCAGCTTTGGCTACGCCGACATTTGTGCCGACGACCCGCATACCGACCGCGACCAGGCCCTGCGCCGGGCCCTGGCCCAACTGCCCGACCCTACCCGCCGCGTAGCTACGTTCCTTACCAACGCATTTACCAGAACGGTGGGCGACGATAACCGGCACCACTACCGCCTTTCCATTGCCATTGCCATTGCCGAGGCCTGCCGGCTGGGCAGCGCCTTCGATGGCCTGCTCTATCCCTCGGCCGCCATGCAGTCGCCGGCCCACAACCTGGCCCTGCACCCCAGCTGCCTCGACCGCGGCCAGCTCACGCTCGACTACGTGGAGCATCTGCGCGTGAACCGCATAACGCCCGACACCGATACCATCGACGTGCACTCGCTCGATATTGCCTGCCAGGCCGCGGCCGACGGCCGCCTGCGCTGGCTGGGCCAGCCCGGCAACTGGGTGCTGCGCGAGGGTAGTGCCGCCCGCGCCTGCCGCCTACTGGGTAGCCAGTGGCAGCCGGAGGTCTAGTGTTGCGTCAACTACCACCGGCTTAAAGCTGCTAACGAGGGCTTTTTAGGTATTTTGTACTACTTGAAACCGTGTTTTTAGCTTTCCGCCACGGCGTATAAAAAGAGGTATTCACTCTCTCTTTATGCTCCCTTTTATGGAAATTACGCTCAAGCCGCTGGCCCGGCAGGTGGTAGTAATAACCGGTGCCAGCAGTGGCATCGGGCTCGTGACGGCCCGTATGGCCGCCCGCGCCGGTGCCCGCCTCGTGCTGGCTGCCCGCAACGAGGAAGCCATTCAGCAGCTGGCCCAGGAAATTCGCAGCCAGGGTGGGCAGGCCCTGGCCGTGCGCACCGACGTAGGTAGCGAAGAAGACATGCGGCAATTGGCCGAGGCCGCCATTGCCGAGTTTGGCACCTTCGATACCTGGGTCAACAACGCGGGCGTTTCCATTTTCGGGCGTTGCGAGGAGGTATCGATAGCCGACATGCGGCGCATGTTCGACACCTTGTACTGGGGGGCCGTGTACGGCTCGCGCATGGCGGTGGCGCACTTTCGGCACCGGGGCGCGGCGGGCGCGCTCATCAACGTTGGCAGCTTTTTCGGCGACCGGGCCACGCCCGTGCAGAGCACCTACTGCACCGCCAAGCACGCGCTGCACGGCTGGACCGACGCCCTGCGCATGGAGCTGGAAATGGAAAAAGCCCCGGTGTCGGTCACGCTCATTCACCCCGGCCGCATCGACACGCCCTACAACGAGCACGCCCAGAGCTACTACCAGCACCAGGTGGCCCACCGCGGCATGGTGTATCCGCCCGAGGCCGTGGCCGAAGCTATTCTCTTCGCCGCCGCCCACCCCAAGCGCGACATGTACGTGGGCTTGCAGGCGAAAGTGCTCAAGATGGTGGGCGACGCCGCCCCCCGCTTCCTGGACAAGCTGATGGAAGTCGTGACCATCCCCGGCCAGGTTGACCCCGACCGCCCCTCGCGTAATTCCCGAACCAGCGCCCTCTACAAAGCCGGCTATGGCTTGCACGAGCGCGGCTCACACCAAGGGTGGTTTCGCTCGGGCAGCTTCTACGTGAAAATCCAGCAGCATCCGCTGCTGGCCGCGGCGGCGGTGGCGGGCCTGGGGTTGGCTATCGGCGCGCTGCGTAAGGGAGGGCCGTCCCGGGCGCTGGTCGGCGCTCCTGCTAGTCTGACCCCGCTCTCTACCTCGCCCAGCGCCGCGCCGCCGGCCGCCGGGCGGGGCGAGGTAGTTATTATGGCGGAGCTGGAGGCGGAGTAGCGTTGCGCTGAAGAATGCTGCTGCGTTAATAACTGCTTCAACACATGCTACGTGTGCACAAGCTTTCTCGCCTGCGAGCTGCTCTCTTCCAGCCCATTGACCTGGCCTGGCTGGTCTGGCTGCGGGTGGGAGCGGGGCTGCTCATTGCCACGGAACACGCCGGGGCGGTAGCGCTGGGCCAGCCGCAGCAGTACCTGGCAGCGCGGCACCACTTTACGTATTTGCTGGCCCCGCTGCCCAATCTGCCCGGCCCGGTGCTGTACGGGCTATACGCGGCCGTGGTGGGGGCGGGGCTGGCGGTGGCAGCGGGCTGGCACTACCGGGTGGCGGCGGCCCTGCTGTGGCTGGGGTGCTGGGGGCTGCTGCTGCGCGATACCACTAGCTACATCAACCATCACTATTTATACTGCCTCGTGGCGGGCTTGCTACTGGTACTGCCGGCCCACCGGGCCGCCTCGCTCGACGTGCGGGCCGGCCGCGTGGCGGCGGCCACCGCCGTGCCCGCCTGGACGCGCTGCCTGCTGCTGGGCCAGCTGGCCGTCGTTTACTTTTTTGCCGGGCTCGCCAAGCTCGATGCCGACTGGCTGACCGCCCGCCCGCTGGCCGTCTGGCTGAGCCAGAAGGGCGGGCGCTGGCTGGTAGGGCCGCTGCTCACCCAGCCCTGGCTACCCTGGCTGCTGAGCTACGCGGGCTTGCTGTTCGATTTGCTGGTGGTGCCGCTGCTGCTGTGGCGGCGCACGCGGCCCGGGGCCTACGCGGCGGCCGTGGTATTTCACCTCAGCAACGTTATCATTTTTGGGTTGGGCACGTTCCCGTGGTTTTCGCTGCTGCTGACGGCCCTATTCTTTGAGCCCGGTTTTCCGCGGCGGCTACCGGGGGCGTTGGGGCGCTGGTTTCGGCGGTGGGCAGGGGAGGGTACTGGCCGGGCTGGCCGCCTACGCGGTGGTGCAGCTGGCGGTGCCCCTGCGCCACTTCCTGTACCCGGGGGCCACGCACTGGACCGAGCAGGGCCACCGCTTTGCCTGGCACATGATGCTGCGCACCAAGCAGAGCACCGCCCGTTTCCGGGTGCGCCTGGCCGCCGACGGCCGCGAGGAAACCGCCGACCTGGCCACCGTAGTCGCGCCCGCCCAGCGGCGCTTTGCCGACCATCCCGACTGCCTGCTGCAAGTAGCCCACTGGCTGGCCGCCGACTACCGGGCGCGGGGCCGCCCGCTGCGCGCGGTGTACGTCGAGTCGCGGGTGGTGCTCAACGGGCGGCCAGCCCGGCCGCTCATCGCGCCCACCGTCAACCTGCTGCGCTACCAGCCCGCGCTGCGCCCCGCCCCCTGGCTGGCCCCAGCCCCCGGGGAGTAGCCCGCCCGGCTACGCGCCCAGCACGGCCGGCTGCCACTCCTGGGCCGCGCAGCGCGGGCACCGCCCCTGGGGCACGTGGGCGCCGTGCAGCAAGTGCCCGCAGCTACCGCAGGCAAATCGGCCCTCGGCCTGGGTCTGCTCCTGCCGGAACGCCGCGTCGCAGGTGGGTAGGATGGACAAGCCCGCCCGGGCCTCCTGCGCGGGGAAGGTGAGAATCGAAAAATTTCCGTTGGCTTCCTGGTAGGCGCGGCGCACCTGGCCCAGGTTGCGCACGCTTTCCTTGCGCAGCTTGGCAAATAGCTGGTCGCGGCACAGCACGCCTTCCTCCAGCTTGTCGAGATTCACGCGGCCGTCTTCGACCAGGATGCTCAGCTCGTCGAGCACCAGGCGCTCAAACCGGGCATTGCGGCAGGCCCACCGCGCAATCCCGCGCTGATAGCCGATGACGATGGCCGCGATGAGCACCACCGGCAGCAGGCCCCGGTCGGCGGCCATCAGGGCCACGCCGTTGGCGGCGGCCAGCGACACCATCGCAATGATTTCGTTGCGCGTCAGAGGCTTGCCCATGCGGTTACCCATCAGGCGCATGGAGGCAATGAGTAGCAGGTAAATAAATACAATGCGAAACAGCGCCTCCAGGTAGAAGCTGCCGGGGACTTCGCCCACCAAAATGCGCAGCCAGTCGCGCAGGTGAATGTCTTCGGGTTTCATGGGGCGGGGAAATAAAAAGCTACTCCTCGGGCTGCAAGGCCATGACCGCCCGGGTCCACTGCGTGGCCTGGCAGCGGGGGCAGTGGGGCGGGGGCGCCGCAGCGGGCTCGGTGTGGCCGCAGCGCTGGCAGGCCGTACGCCCGGGGGCGGCGGGGGCAGCGGCAAGCAGGGCCTGATCTTCCCAGGGCAGCACCGACAGGCCGGGCTGGGCCGGCGTTTGCCGGTACACGCTGAATTCGCCGTTGGCTTCCATATACACGCGCTTCACCTGCCCCAGCTGCTCGATCTTGACCTCGCGCAGCTGGGCAAACAGCTGCTCGCGCGAGAGCCGGACTTCCCGCATGGCCGCCACGTCGAGCACGCCGTCGGCGGCTACTAGCTGCAAATCGCCCTGCACGAGCCGCTGCACGTGCCGGTTGCGGAAGGTCCACCAGTTGATGCCCCGGTACAAAAACAGCAGGCAGGTAAGGGTAAAGGCGCTGAGCAGCAGGCCGCGGTCGGGCAGCTGCATGGCCACCGATACCACGCCCCCGAGCATAATCATCAGCGAGAGCTCGGTCACGTTGAGCTGGGCGTTCATGCGCTTGCCCAGCAGCCGCATCGTGGCGAGCAGCACCAGGTAAATGAGCAGGGTGCGCAGCACCACTTCGAGCATAAACTCGAGCGGGGCCTCGCCGATAAACAGCCGGTGCCAGTCGCCGAGGTGAATGTCTTCCTTTTTCATGGGCAAGGGAGGGGGCCGCCGTTGGCCTGCCTCGACTTACCCCCGGCGACCAGGCGGAGTTATGGCCGGGGTTGTGGTGGTAAGTAGGCGAAACCTGAATTTTATGAAAGAAATTTATCTTTGATAATCAATTAAATAAGATTGAGTGTGCCGTGCTGGCCAGCCAGGTTGCCAGCACGGCAATGCCAGGGCCCGCCCACGTAAATTCAGGGTTTTTCGTCGTCATTGGCCCAGTTGCTCCGTAGTGCGCCGCTGGGCCAGCGGTAGCAATCCGAAAAAGCCGCAGTCCCAAAATCCGTATTTCCCGGCTCATCGCCGCGCTGGGCCCGCCGTTAATGAAGCCGAGCGCCTAGCTACTGTCACCGCAGGGGGTAGCGAGGGGGCACCCGTCCGCTGCTGGCAGCGGCTCCGGCCCGCCCAGGCTGCCGGCCCAGACATTTGCTCGCGAATAGCCTGGGTCGGCTATTGCCTGGTCCGACTCCCGTCCGGTTTATTTTCTTACCCTAGCCCATGCCCAATTCCCCCCGCCCCAAGGGTCGCCTGCTCGCCATCGGTGGCCACGAACAACGCCAGGCCAAGGATGGCCACGAGAAATCGGCCGATTTCATCTTGCAGCGCTTCGTCGAAGAGCTGCCCGGCCCGCGCACGGTCGTCGTCATTCCCACCGCCTCCGAAGAGCCCTATGAAGCCGCCCAGGACTACCTCGACGTCTTAACCACCCTGGGTGTGGAGCACGTAGAAGTCCTTAATGTACAAAGTCGCGAGCAGGCCGACAGTGACGAAACGCAGGCCCTTATCGACCGGGCCGACGGGGTACTATTCACCGGCGGCGACCAGCTGCGGCTGACGGCCCTCATCGGCGGCACCCGGCTGCTGGGGCGCCTCACCGAGCGCTATTTGCACGAGCCCATTATCATCGCCGGCACCAGCGCCGGAGCCACCGCCATGAGCACGCCCATGATCTACCAGGGCCGCAACGACGCCGGCTTTCTCAAGGATGAGATTCACATTACCACCGGTTTGCAATTGCTGCGCGACGTGGCCATCGATACCCACTTTGTGCGGCGCGGCCGCATCGTGCGCATGGCCCAGATTATCGCCACCAACCCTGGCTGCGTGGGCCTGGGCCTGGAAGAAGACACGGCCGTGCTCATCACCAAGGGCCGCGAGCTGGAAGTAATCGGCAACGGCATCGTGGTGCTGCTCGACGGCCACCACTGCACCGGCAACACCATCTACGAGATTGCGCCCGGCGAGGGCTTTTCCATCCGCGACCTGCGCCTGCACCTGCTGGCCCGGGGCCAGCGCTACACGCTGCCCGGGTTTTACGGTGCCGACTAGCCCGGGCTGGCCCCGGCCCGGCTAGCGCATGATCTTACCCTGGTTGTCCCAGTGGCTCGCCTTTACTTCCTGGCTGCCCGGCTGCCGCTTGATGGTGCGGGTGTAGCGCTCGCCGACGATGAGCCCGTCGGGCCGGCGCTTGCCGAAAAAGAGCAGCACGGGCTCCCCGTTTTCGTTGGTCACAAACGTGATGTCGTAGCCCTTAAATACGTCGTCGATAGTGGCCTTGGGCGCGTAGAGCTTGCTCAGCTTCTTATCTAGCTCGGGGTGCAGGGGCATGGTCGAGGCGGGTTAGTACGCATCGTTTTACGCGGTTCTTCTGCGGGTATCCCAGCTTATTCGATTGATTTTTTGTAGGTTGAGCGAAAGCGGTAGAGCAAAAGGCACATAAAAAACGTGCGGCGGAGCTTGCCAGGCGTAGCCCTGGCCGCCGTACCTGGCTACTGCGGCAACACCAGCTCGGCGTAGGTCACGGGGGCGTCTTCGGGCATGTCGCCCTGGGCGTTGCGGTGGCGAAGCTTCAGGATGGCGCGGTTGGGGGCGGCCCAGCGAGCTTCCTCGGGTTCCCAGGTGCTGGGCTCGCGCTGCCAGAGTAGCTGGGGGCCGGCGTCGGTTATTTGCACTAAGCTCAAGGCGTTGGCTTGGTCGCCGCCGCCCAGGCCGGGGCTGGTGAGTAGCACGAGCCGGCCGTCGGGAGCGGGCACCGGGTCGCCGGGCAGCTCGGCCAGCCGGCGGCCGGTGCGTTGGTCTACCAGCACCGTGCCAGCCGATTCCCAGGCCCAGGCCCGCACCACCCACTGGTGGGCGGCGGGCAGGCTGCCCCAGTACATGTACTTGACGCCCTCGCCGTTTTGCAGGGTAAATTCCGAGTCGGGCGTGGAGGAAAATTTGACTTCGCCGCCCTGCGCAGTTGCGAGAAATAAGTCGAGCCCCTGGCGGCGTACCCGGCCCGGGGCCGCAGCCAGGGGCTCGGCGGCCGGGTCGTTGGGCAGGTCGGGCAAGGAGCTGGCCGGCAATTGGTTGAAAGCGGCGGCGGTGCTGGGGCGCAGCGATACTACCCGCCCGCCGGGCAGGTGCAGCGTATCGGCAGCGGCGGCCGGACTCCCGGCGGGCGGGGTCGCCGTACCCGGAGTAGGCGGGGCCGCGGGCTTGTCCTGGGTGGCCGGGCTATCGGGGCGGCAGGCAGCGGCGGCCAGCAGGGCGCTGATGGCGAAGAGCTTCGAGTAGGGAAAAAAGCGGGGCATGAGAGCAGGTTACTCTTTATAGATGTCGAACTTGGCCAGCGGTACCCGGCCAAAGTCCTTGCGCGTGGTGGCGGTAGTAGTACCTTTTTCCGGCTCCAGGGCGTGGAAGTGCTCGCTGCCGTCGCGGTGCAGCAGCCAGGTGCGGCTGGCCGGGTCGTAGCGAAACGTGACGTAGCGCGTCCAGCGCAGGGCACTGCCGCCGTAATGCTCCACTGTGAAATAGCCGTTCTTGATGGCCACGTTTTGAAAAGGGTCGCCCATTATCCCGCCGCAGTCCACGCAGTACACGGCGTTGTCGGTGCGGGCGGCCAGGGTATACGTGCCGCCCGCGCCACCCACGAACAGCAGCAGCGGACGCTTGGTCGGGTGCGCTAGCACGTCGGAAGTCTGTTTCTCGTCGGGCCGGTGCAGCACTACGGTCCAGTCGGGCAGGGCATCGCGGTTGAGGTCGCCCTGCCGGGCGGCGAGCACCGCGTAGCCAGCGGGCAGCACCCGGCGAATGGCGGCCGGTAGCGGTGGCCCCGGTTCCGGCTGGGAGCGGAGTGGGCAAGCCAGCAGCCAGGAGAAGCAGCAGGAGAGGAGTAACACAGTTTGAGGGAATGGCTGGTTTAGTATCAAGGAGTTATGAGCGTGTTTGCCCTGGCGAGCGCAGCGAAGTACGAACTTAAACAGCTGCCAAACAGGCAAGTCATGCAGAGGCTGTTCAAGAAGCTTAGCTTACTCAACTTGTCCGTCCTGCTCAGCTAGCGTCCGCTTGCCAAGCACCTACTCACGCTCGGATAAGCCGCGCTAACCTGATAAGATGCTTGGCAAGCGGACGCTAGCTGAGCAGGACATGACATGACAGACGGGCGACAAGTTGAGTTAACGTGATTACTCAGGGCTCCCTAAGAAGCTGTTTAAGTTATTGCTGCTAGTCTGAAAGTTGCCTGTCATTGCGAGCATAGCGAAGCAATCGCACCCGAATGACTAAGCTGAACAGGTGCGATTGCTTCGCTATGCTCGCAATGACAGGTGATGTGGCTAACATAAACAGCTCTCGAGGCAACTAAATCATTCGCCCGCTACCAGCTACTGCCCGCCCCGCCGCCGCCCGACGAGCCCCCGCTGCTCGTGCTGCTGCTGGGACCACTATCCGAGCTGCCGCCCCACGACGAGGAGGCCGCCGAGCCAGCCGCCCGGGTGGCGGGATCGGGGCGGCGCGGGATGGTTTCGCGTACTTGTTCCTCGTGTTGGCAAAAGCGGCATTTGGCCACCCGCCAGCCCCAGCCCTCGGCCTTGGTAGTGGCCGCCTGCACTACCCGCAGCCGGCCCGGCCCGAGCGTGCGGTGGTGGCAGGCGGGGCATTCCGTGGCCTCACTGTCGGGATTGGCATAGGCCAGGGGCAGGCGGTGGCCGGCGGCGCATTCCCACACATCGTAGTCTACGGAGTGCATGCTTTCCTCCACTACCTGGCCGGGGTTGAGGTGCGCTTTTTCGGCCTCGCTGCCCAGCTTCTGCATGGGCTGGCCGCAGGTGGGGCAGGCAAAGGGCGTGTCGCGGAGGGCGGCCAGGTGCCGCCGGTACCAGCGCCAGTATAGCGCCAGCGCCACCGGAAACAGGTAGGCCGTGAAGGCCAGCCCCCGGTGCGCGGCTTGCAGCTGCCCGTAGGCCGCGGGCCGCCCGGTGGGAGCCACCGCGCGCTGCGCCCGGCGGTACTGCCAGCCAAAATAGCCGTGCAGGTACAGCAGCGGCAGCCCGTAAACCAGCGCCCCGAATACCCCCGTGCCCAGCCCGCCTTGCAGCGCCGGTAGTACCAGGGCCAGCAGCAGCCCCAGGGGTAGCAGTACCAGCCAGCCGCGCCCGCGCTGCCCCCGCGTGGTGCAGTACCACAATAGTAAGTAAAGCACTAAGGCCAGCCCAGTGAGGAGGAGCGTCCCAATCGGCGGCCCCGGCTCGGGGGGGGCGTAGGCTTCGGGCGGGGCCTCGCCGGGCAGGGCCGCATCCAGCGGGTCGGCGGGAGTTTCTGCTAAGCTGCTGGCGACCACCAGGGCGCGCCGCAGGCTGTCGAGGTGATAGCGCTCCGAGTCGGCGGCAGTGGCCAGCGTGGGGCGGGCGGGCTCAGCCGCCGGCCGCAGGCGACGAATAACGGCCGCCACGCCCTGCCGCACGGCCTCGTCGTAGTCGCCGGCGCGGGCGGGCTCCAGCATATAGCGCTGCTGGATGCGGTAGCAGATGATGTCGGGCAGCGCGGCTTCGAGCCCGTAGCCGGTTTCAAACTCCACGCGGCGTTGGTCAAGCACCAGCAGCATGAGCAGGCCGTTATTGGTATCCCGGCGGCCGATTTTCCATTTGTTAAACAGCGCCGTGGCGGCCGTTTTAGGAACGGCCTCGCCCAGGCTGCGCACCAGCACCACGTCGAGGTGCGCCCGCCCGCTGCGGTCGAGGCTGTCGAGGCGGGCGTTGAGGGCGGGCGCGGTGCCGGGAGCCAGTATCCGGTCGGGGTCGCTGACGTAGGTTTCGCCCAGCGTTTTGGGGTCGGGAATGGTAGTGAGGTAGTTATTGGCCGTGATGGCGGGTTGAGCGTTCTCCTTCTTCTGGCAACCACTCAGCCAGCTTATCCCCAAAAGCCAGCAACAGAACCACAGGCAGCGCATAGGGATGATATGATAATGGAAGAAATGTGGGTAATGTGTTAGATGCAACTACTAGTGAAGGGGCTGTTCGCGTTGCTTGTCTGTAGCCTGCTTGCCAGGCGCCTCGCGGGCTGCGCTAATTCAATAAGCATGACAAACGGAGTGGGTAGGTAGTATTTCAAAAGAAATAATCCTACAACTGCCGCAGAATAGTCTCGTCGGTAATCTTATCGTCGTCCATCAACAACTGGGCTTTGCTCAGAATAATGGACAACACCGCGTCACCCTCGAAGGGCAGGAAAATATCGCTGGCTCCCGGCGTCTTGCCCGAGCGGTCGGGCACGATGCACAGGTAGCGGTCGCCGGGCTCCATAAGGATGTTGCCCGAGCCCAGGTGAATCTTGTAGGTATGGCGGTGGCCTTTGACTTCCAGAAAGTTGCCCTGAACAGTGCTCACCTTGCCGATTTTGAGGCGGGGTACGAGGCGCTCCAGGGCCAGCTTACGGGTTTTGGCGACTTCGCTCAGGTCACCGAAGCTGTAGCTTTCCCAGTAGTTGCGGTACTGGGCCAGGCCACCGTTGTCGCGCCAGAGCGGGTCGTTGCCCACGCTGGCCACGCCCACGAACAGATCCACGTCGCGCATCACCTCCGAGAAGGGCAGCGGGGGCACCTGGGGCAGCGGTACCGGGGCCTCGCCCCGCACGAAGCGCACCTGGTCGGTGCTCACGTAGTGATAGATCCCCGTGTCGTTCCACTCGCCGTCGGCATTCACCTCGCTCACCCAAAACTCAGCCGTGAGGTCGTGGGTCGGCAGCGGGAGGCGGGCGATTTCGGAGTCGTAGCCCTTGTCGTAAGCCCCGAGCAGGCGGTAGCGCCAGCCCCGCAGCTTGGCCAGGCTGTTGAACTGGTGCTGCTTGAGCACGTGGGCGGCCATGCGGTTGGAGTAGGTACCGGTGCGCTCCTCGGGCGGGGTCAGCAGGTACACTTCCCGGAAGGCCTGCTTGAGCGGCTGGCGAATCTGCTTGTCTTCGAGTAGCTGGCGCCAGGCCAGTACCTCGGCGGCGGGCACCAGCACGGGGTGCCAGAGCTGCACCCGGGTAGCGGCCTCGGGGGCGGGCACGGGCTGGCCCTGGGGATCGCGCCAGGCTTCGTCGTAGTAAAGCGCATCCTGGAAAATGCCGTCGGCCCGGTGCAGGCGCCAGATGAGCGGTCGGGCCAGCAGGCTCAGTAGGCCGTGGTTGAAATAGTATTGTTCAAACCAGGGCCAGGGGATGCGGCGCTCGTCCACGAAGCTGCGGTCGAGGCGGTCGCGCTGGGTGGTGTAAGTCTGTTGGGCCTGGGCTTGGGCGGCTTTCAGCTCTTTGAGCTCGTCGGCGTGGGTGGCTTTGAGGGCGGTGGGGGCGCTTTTGAGCGGCTTGCCGGCCTTGTGCCACTGCACGGCGGTCTTGCCGTCGGCCAGGGTGAGGGTGGCGCTGTAGTCGCCAAACTTTTCGACCAGCTGCCCATCTGCCAGCCCGAAATCGGGCGCGGCCATATCCTCGATTTCGGCCGGGCTCACGCCCAGCTTGGCCGATTCGTGGGCGATGTGGCGGGCGATGAGCTCCTGGGTGTTGGTCTGGCGGACTTTGGTCCGCACCCGCGCCAGGGCCGCCACCCCGGGCAGGCCGTTCCGGGCGAGGGCCAGCAGGCAGGCGTTGCCCACCCCGGCGGCCAGCTGCCCCTTGCCCGGAATCTTGCGAAAGCACTTGGCCGCCAGGGCGGTCAGCAGGGCCAGCACGCCAGCGTCGGCCAGCGGTTGCAGGGTCCAGATGAGGCCCTTGGCCACGGTAGTGTTCGATTCCGTCAGAAAATCCCAGCTCGAATACTGGTAGGTAGAGCCGTCGCCGTACTCGTGCACGTGGGGGCGCTCCGCCACGGGAAGGTCGGCCAGCACGTGTAGCCAGGCGCGGCCCTGCTCGCGCACTGCGTCGGTTCCGACGGCCGCCGTCGCAGCGTCCAGCTCCTTGCGCAGCTTGGCGCTGGGCTGGCTGGCCGAGGCCTTTTGCCAGCGATGCAGTAAGTCGAGCCAGGCGGCGCTGCGCGGGTCGGCGCGATCGAGGCCCGCCACGAACTGGCTGAGCGCTTGGCCCAATGGGTCGTCTTTGGCAAACACGACAGTGGGCAGGGCATCGTCGCCGGTCGCCTGGCCTAGTATTTCCTGCGTTTTGAGGTGAACTTTCAGCAAATCGCCGGTCTGCCCCGCGGTGCGGTCGCGCAGCTCCCGCAAAAAGGCCAGCAGGGGTTCGCCCAGCGGTTCGCGCTTGGCCAGCTTGGCTACCTGGCCGATGGTCAGCAGCACGGGAAAGCGGTAGATGTACAGCAGGTCCGTATCGGGCTTGCTAAAATCCAGCCCGTAGCTGGTAAAAAGCCGCAGAAACTCGGCCTGCGACAAGCTGAGCGTCGTGCGCATGAGGGCCGTTAGCACCTCCCCCAAGCCCCACCGGATGCGGTAGTCGTCGTCGCGGCTGATGCGATGGATGGCCAGCGGCAGGGCCAGCACCAGGCGGCTCTGAAACGCCGTATCCCGCGCCCGAATGGCCTGGTAGGCGGGCAGGTCGCTCAGCTTGGTGGCGTAGGCTTTGGCGAGCAGCTGGGGGAGCAGCTCGGCCAGCAGGGGTTTCATTTCCACCGCCTCGGGGCTGGCATCTTCCAAAATGGCGGGGCGGAAAGTAGTCTCGGGCATGGCAACGGCGGGCGGGTTGAATAAAGCCAGGAAACGGTCGAGCAGTCCCATGCGACCTAGCCGCCCACCAGCGGGGTAAGTTTCAAAAAGCTGGCCGTGGCACCCTCGCCCAGCCACACTTCTTCGTCCAGGCTTTCGGCCTGGCGGTCGTTGACGAGCACAAAAAAACCGTTGTTCTGGAAGGCCTCGAGGGCGCGGTACACCTGCTGCTCGGCATCGATGAGCTTGGTAGGTCGCAGCCGGTAGCCATTGAGTACGCGCTCCGACTCGACCGGCTGCACCAAACCCTGGAAAGTGCCGCTCTGCCGCTCGTTGTAGGCCGCTACTTCGTCGTGCACGCGCCGGGCAATGAGCTCGCCCACGGTGAGTATTTCCTGGTCGATTTCCAACTCCAATCTGTGCAGCACGTTGCCGCTAGCCGTTTCATCAAGAATGGTGAGGATGGGCATGGGAAAAGGGGATGGGGAACGGGAGGCTATACGGGTGGGAAGGCGTTCGTGCTGCGCCGGGGCGTGAGCTGGCCCGCTGGTCCCGCTGGTGCGAGTTTAGGCGCAGCCGTAACTCGCACCAGCGGGACCAGCAATTAGCTAGGCTGCCAAAAAAGCAGTCAGCTCGCCCGCGTGGGTGAGCGTGAGCCGGTGCATAGCCCGGGTACAGGCCACGTACAGCATCCCCTTATCGACCTCAGTGTGGTAGGTGCGGGCCGTGGCAAAGGGCACGATAACCTCATCAAATTCCAGCCCCTTGGCCAGGTGGGCAGTGGTAATAACCACGCGCTCCCGCATGGCGGCCGACTCGGCCGTGAGCAGCTGCACACCGGGCGCTTGCAGCGCCTCGTGCGCCCGCGCCGCCTGCCGCTGGGTTTTGCAGATGATGCCCAGCGACTGGCCGCCACTAGCCTGAAAGCTCGCTATCAGGTCTTTAATTGCCTCCAGTTCCGCCGCCGGCGTAGCGAAGCCCAGCACCTGCGGCACCGGCCCGTGGCGCTCCAGCGGCAGCAGGTCGGGGTTGGGCACGATGCGCTGGGCGAAGGTCGTAATCTCGATGGTGGAGCGGTAGCTGCGGTAGAGCTTGACAAGCTCGGCCTGCGGAAACACGCGCTCGATGGTTTCGGCCGACGACGCGCTGTAGGGGTTCACCGTCTGGCTCACGTCGCCCAGGATGGTTTTGCGGCAGGTGAAGATGCGGGCCAGCACCGCGTACTGCACGGGGGTGTAATCCTGCATCTCGTCCACTACCAGGTGCTTGACGTGGGCGTAGGCATCGAGCCCTTCGAGCCGGATGCGCAGGTAGATGAGGGCGAAGACGTCGGCGTACTCCAGGCGCTGGCCCGGCTCGTAGCGAAAAAGCTCGGGCCGCCCCAGCCAGTGGTAAAAGTCGCGGTAAAAATCCAGCACCTGCCCAAACCGGAACATGCGCGGCACGGCCTCGCCGATAGTAGCCTTCTCCTGGCCGGTGAGCTTGCGGCCGGCGGCGTCGCGCACGTAGGTGCGCACGTCCTGGGCCACCTGCGGGAAGCGCTTGAGCAGCGGCACCCGGTGGTAGGCCTTGAACCGCCCCACGATAAAGGCCAGCGGCACCACGGTGCGCCCCACCCGCAGCTCACTGCCGCTGAAGTAGTTGTTCTCCACGTGCAGCAGGTAGCGGTTGAGCTGGGATAAGAACTCCACCGACGATTTAAATCGGATGCGCTCGATAAAGGCGGGGTCGGGGCGTTCGAGCAGCGCGGCGACCTGCTCGAAGAAAGTCTGGAAGGGGTAGCGGTTTTCGAGCAGGTCGGCGGCCAGCTCCTCCATGCCCAGCTCCGGAATGTGCTCCTCGCCCAGCTCGGGCAGCACGTTGGAGATGTAGTCGGCAAAGACCTTGTTGGGCGAGATGATGAGCACGTTGCGGGCCGCGATGGTCTCGCGGTAGCGGTAGAGCAAAAACGCGATGCGGTGCAGGGCAATCGAGGTTTTGCCCGAGCCCGCCACACCCTGAATCACCATCACCGGCGCGGTCTCGTTGCGAATCACCGCGTTCTGGTCGCGCTGAATGGTCGCCACGATGTTCTTCAGCTTGTCGTCCGATGACTTGGCCAGCTCGCGCTGCAACACGTCGTCGTGGATGTTCACGTCGTTTTCGAGCAGGTATTCCAGCCGGCCATCGCGGATTTTATACTGCCGCTTGCGCTCAATGGTGCCCGGCACCGGGCCGGCCGGCGTGTCGTAGGCGGCCGGCCCCGGCTCGTAGTCGTAAAACATCGACGAGATGGG
The DNA here is from genome assembly GCA_913776615.1 of uncultured Hymenobacter sp. Lineage (GTDB taxonomy): Bacteria > Bacteroidota > Bacteroidia > Cytophagales > Hymenobacteraceae > Hymenobacter. The sequence goes on along the minus strand of CAJYPK010000006.1, from coordinate 147,150 downwards.
TGCCCGCCAGTCGTAAATCAGGCTTTGGCGCTGCTGCTCATCCAAAAAAGCATACACCCCGATGTATACCGCCGCGCTGGCCTGGCCCGGCGGCGCAAAATCGATGCGGCCGAAGTAAGGCGACTGGCTGAGCTTGAGCAGCCGGCGCTTGCGGGCCACGGCCGCTTCGCCGGTGAAGGCCATGCGGTTGATGGACTGGTCGGCGGCCACCATGTCGGCCTCGTCCATGCCCGACTGGTGCTCGTGGATGTACTGCTTCTTCTGCCGCAGCTCGTCGGCAAACTGCCGGACGGCCTCGTCGCCGCGCCGAATGGCCAGCGCTAATTTCTCCTTGATTTCTTCGAGGTATTCCCGTTCTTCCTGCTCCGTGGCGTTCATCGCGTGCGGCTCGTTCAACATAAGCCGCAAAGGTCGTCGTTTGGGGGCGATTGCTTCGCTTCGCTCGTAAATATGGCCAGCTTTGGCTAATGCTAACAGCCTTTTTGGGCTATTTATAGCGGGTTCTAGGTCAGTATTCACTTTTACGCTACCCAGGCGTGAGACCTCACGCCTGGGTAGCGTAAAGATAGGTATTAATCTGATAATCAATTCAAAAATCTTAAAAGAAGGTCAATAGCGTAGCCCCATGCCATTGACCTTCCCTTAATTCAGCCTCTTACTCCACCACCACCTTTTGCACGGCGCTGCCCGTCGCGCCCTGCACGCGCAGTACGTAGAGGCCCGCCCGCAGCTCGGTTTCCACCGGCAGCGTGGCCTGCCCGACGCTGGTGCGCGTGTATACCCGGCGGCCCAGCCCGTCGGTGAGGGTGAGCGTGACGGGGCCGGCCACCAGCTCCGCACCCAGGCTGACTACGAAGCGACCCTGCCCGGCCGGGTTGGGGTACACGCTGAATTGCTCGGCGGCAGCGGCCGGCTGGCCGGCCAGCGCGGTAGCGGTGCGGGCCGTCGCCGTGCTGGTGATGCCCCACTGCTGGCAGGTATTGCCCAGGTAATCATAAAGCGCCAGCTGGACGCCGGCCGTGGTCGAGCAGGCGGGCACTTCCACCACCCGGTTGCCATTTACCGAGGCCAGCACGAAGGAGTTAGCGTTGGTGCGCTCGATTTTGAAGCGCTGCCCGGCAATGCCGCTGTAGGCGTAGAGCTGGAGCTTGGCCCCGTTGGCGGGCGAATTGTTGAGTACGTCGGCCGAGAGGCCACCCAGCGCGTTGGTGATTTTATACTCGCCGTTGCCGTCGGGCGTAAGATCCCACTGCTGGCAGGTACGGCCCGCGCCGCTGCCCTGGGCAATGGCCTGGCCCGAGGCCCCGGTGCAGCCCCAGGCATCCCACACGAGGCCGCTGTTCTTATTGGTGAGGGTGTAGCGGCCGGCGGCCAGCCAGTCGCGGGTGATGAAGGGCCAGGCCGACCCGTCCCAGCCCAGGTTGCCCACGCTGAGGCGGGCGCGGCCGTTCTGGTTGCTATCGTAGTAGTGGTGGGTGAGGTAGTTCACGCCGTTTTCCACGAACAGGCCCACGCAGCCCGGCCCCACGTAGTTGCCCTTGGTGGCGATGAGCGTGGTGCCGCCGTTCTTATTGAGGTCCACGCCGTTGCGGTCGAGGTAGGGGCCGGTGATGCTGGTGCTGCGTCCCACCACCACGTAGTAGGTGCTGCTGGAGCCCTTGCAGCACGCGCCCTTGTTGAGAAACAGGTAGTAATACGAGCCGTTGCGCACGATGTAGGGCGCTTCACTGCCGCTGTTGCCCCGCGTGGTGCCGTCGCTGCCCACGTTGCCGGCCAGCCAGTACGAGGTAGTATTCAGGCGCTTGCCGGTGGTGGTATCGAGCTGCACGAGCTTGATGCCCTTGAAAAACGAGCCGTAGGTCATCCACACCCGGCCGCTGGCGTCGGTGACGATGCCGGGGTCGATGGCGTTCTCGGCGCTGCTGCTACTGGTCGAGACTACCTCGCCCTGGTCCACCCAGTTGTAGTTGGGGCTGGCCGGGTCGAGCGTCACGTTGGTGGCCAGGCCGATGGCCGAGGTGTTGGTGCCGAATTTCGAGCACGAATAGTACAGGTAGTACTTGCCGTTGCGGTACACGCACTCGGGGGCCCAGTACGTGTCCTTGGTGCGGTCGAAGCCCGGTACGCGGTTGGCTATCCAACTGGGCTGCACGCCGTTGAATACCGAGCGCGAGCCCGACTGCCAGTTCACCAAATCGGTGGAATACATGGCGTAGATGTCGGTGCCGGTGGTAAAAATCCAGTATTTGTTACCCTCCTTGATAATGGTCGAAGGGTCGTGGCAATTGTCGTTGCCTTGCAGCGCGTGGGCGGCCGGGGTGGCCAGCAGGCTCACCAGCCACGCGAGTAAGAAACTGAGGCGCCGGCCGCAACGGCCGGGCACTAGGGTGGGGCGCACGCCGGTAGTCCGCCGGCGCGGGGGGGATAGGTTTTTCATGCGGGTTGGGTGGGAAAAGAAGAAGTTTACGCAAACGATTGTGCACAAATGTAAGAGAAATTTTTGGTTGTTAAGTAAAAATTATCAGGTAGACAAAAATCTGTTTTACAAAAACTTGTCTCGCGTATCGAAGAGGTGGGGCGGAAGACGGGGAGCTGATTTTTCTGCCTTTCAGCTGGCATATTAAACAAACGATGCCCTAACTTGCGGCCGCTCATTGCCCCTCGTAATGTCCGTCGCTATTCCCGCCCGCCTATTCATGCCCCTAGTGAAAAAGCTGCTCCGTAGCAGCGCGCTGACCCTAGCCCTGACCCAGCCGGCCCTCGCTCAAAAAGCCGCCCCCAAGTCCGACTTCCACCAGTGGGCCGCCACGCCCCCGATGGGCTGGAACAGCTGGGACTGCTACGGCCCCACCGTGACCGAGGCCGAAACCAAGGCCAACGCCGACTACATGGCCAAGCACTTGAAGGCCAGCGGCTGGGAATACGTGGTGGTGGATATCCGCTGGTACGTGGGCAACGACACTGCCCACGGCTACAACGAGAAAAACCCCGACTGGAACCTCGACGAGTACGGCCGCTTCGTGCCCGCGCCCAACCGCTTTCCCTCGGCCGCCGGGGGCAAAGGCTTCAAGCCGCTGGCCGATTATCTGCACGCCAAGGGCCTGAAATTCGGCATTCACCTCATGCGCGGCGTGCCCGTGGTGGCCGTGCAGCGCAAGCTGCCCATCAAGGGCACCCAGCGCACAGCTGCCGACATCTATACCAAGGACGGGCAGTGCCAGTGGCTGCACGACATGTACACCATCGTGCCCGACCGGCCCGGGGCGCAGGAGTACTACAACTCGCTGATGGAGCTGTACGCGAGCTGGGGCGTTGATTTCGTGAAGATTGACGACCTCTCGGAGCCCTACCACAAGGGCGAGATTGAGCTGATTCGCAAGGCCATCGACCGCACGGGGCGCCGCATAGTATTCAGCATGTCGCCCGGCGAAACGCCCATTGCCGAGGCCCGCCACGCCCAGCAGCACGCCAATATGTGGCGTACCGTGGGCGACTTCTGGGACAGCTGGGAGCAGCTCAAGGAGCACTTCGAGGTGTGCGCCCGCTGGGCGCCGTTTATCGCCCCCGGGGCCTGGCCCGATGCCGACATGCTGCCGCTGGGTCGCCTGGGCATCCGGGCCGAGCGCGGCGACGACCGCCAGACGCGCTTTACCCCCGACGAGCAGCGCACGCTCATGACGCTGTGGAGCATCTTCCGCTCGCCGCTCATGTTTGGCGGCGACCTGCCCAGCAATTCGCCCGCCACCCTGGCCCTCATTACCAACCCCCGCGTGCTGGCCGTCAACAAGGCTAGCACCCACAACCGCCAATTGTTCCGGCGCGGCGACCTCGTGGGCTGGGTGGCCGACGACCCCAAGACCGGCGACAAGTTTCTGGCCCTCTTCAACGCCCAGGACCAGGAGCCGGCCCCCGCCAGCGCCGCCGCCGCGGCCAGCCCGCTTATCAACCGCCAAACGCCCCAGGCCACGCTTACGGTGGATTTGGCCGGGGCTAATAAGCTCTACCTCAACGTGCGCGGCGGGGCCGACGGCACCGCCTGGGACCACGCCGACTGGCTCAACCCCACGTTGCTCAGCGCCGATGGCACCCAGCAGTTGCCCCTCAACACCCTGCCCTGGCAGGCGGCCACCGCCGGCTGGGGCCAGACCACGGCCAACAAGAGCGTGAGCGGTGGCCCGCTGGTCGTGGCCGGCCAAACCTATCCGGCCGGTATCGGCACCCACGCCAACTCGCTGATAACCTACGACGTGCCGGCCGGCTACACGCGCTTTACCACCGGCGTGGGGCTCGACCGGGCCGCCGCCGGCCAGAATACGGGCGGCTCCATGCAGTTTTTCGTCTTTACCCAAAGTCCCATGCTGCCCCCGCCCGCCGACTCGGTGCGCGTGCCCGTGGCCCTGCGCGAGCTGGGGCTGACTGGCAGCGCCGCGGTGCAGGATTTATGGACCGGCCGGCCGGTGGGCGTTTTCTCGCAGGAGTTTGCGCCCTACATTCGGCGGCACGGGGCCGGGTTTTACCGCATCTCGGCCCGCACGACCGGGAAGTAAGCCGCACTATTTGGCCGCTGTTGGCTGTTCGATAATCTCTCCTTTCTCCGAAGTACTATGCTAGCTACTACACGCTTCCTGCTCGGGCTGGGCCTGGCGGCCGCGCTGCCCGCCGCCGCGCAGCAGCAGTCCGACTATCCCATTCAGGCCGTGCCCTTTACCAAGGTCAAGCTGACGGACAGCTTCTGGCTGCCGCGCCTCAAAACGAATACCGATGTCACCATCCCGGCCTCGTTTGCGCGCTGCGAGAGCACCAATCGGGTAAAGAACTTCGAGATGGCCGCCGCCCACTCGGGCAAGTTTGCCACGGTGTTTCCCTTCGATGATACCGACATCTATAAAACCATCGAAGGCGCATCGTATTCGCTCAGCGTGTACCCCGACAAAAAGCTCGATGCCTATGTGGATGAGCTGATTAAGAAAGTGGGCGCGGCTCAGGAGCCCGACGGCTACCTCTACACCGCCCGCACCATCGACCCGGCCCACCCGCACCACTGGGCCGGTAAGGAGCGCTGGGAAAAGGAGCGCGAGCTCAGCCACGAGCTTTACAACGCCGGCCACCTCTACGAGGCCGCCGTGGCCCACTACGAAGCCACCGGCAAGCGTAATTTGCTCGACATCGCCCTCAAAAATGCCGACCTGGTGTGCGCGGTGTTCGGCCCCGGCAAGCGCAGCGTGGCCCCCGGCCACGAGATTGTGGAAATGGGCCTGGTGCGGCTCTACCGCGTTACCGGCCAGCCTAAGTACTTGAACACGGCCAAGTTCTTCCTCGAAGCCCGCGGCCAGTACAAGGGCTACGACCCCAAGAGCAACGACACCTGGAAAAACGGCTCGTACTGGCAGGACCACAAGCCCGTGGTGGCCCAGACCGAGGCCGTGGGCCACGCCGTGCGCGCCGAATACCTCTACTCGGCCATGGCCGACGTGGCCGCCCTCACCGGCGACAAGGGTATGCTGACGGCCGTTGATTCCATCTGGAATAACATGGTAACGAAGAAGATGTACGTGACGGGCGGCACCGGGGCCGTCGGCAGCGGCGAGCGCTTCGGGGCCAACTACGAGTTGCCCAACGCTACGGCCTACAACGAAACCTGCGCCTCGGTGGCCGACGTGTTCTGGAACGAGCGCATGTTTCAGCTCCACGGCGACAGCAAGTACGTGGACGTGATGGAGAAAGTGCTCTACAACGGCCTGATTTCGGGCGTGGGGCTCGATGGCAAGTCGTTCTTCTACAGCAACGCCTTGCAAATCAAGAGCCTTGAAAGCTACCACGATACCGAGCCGGCCCGCTCGGGCTGGTTTGAGTGCTCGTGCTGCCCCACCAACCTGGCCCGCCTCATGCCCGCGCTGCCCGGCTACGTGTACGCCCAGAAGGAGAGGAGCCTCTACGCCAACCTGTTTGTGAGCGGCAAGGCCGACCTGACGGTGAATAAACACAAAGTGCAATTGACCCAGGAAAATAATTATCCCTGGGACGGCGGCCTGAAATTTACCGTGGACCCGGCCCAGTCCAGCGCCGATTTCGACCTGCTGGTGCGGATTCCCGGCTGGGCGCGCAACGAGGCCATGCCCTCCAGCCTGTACACCTTCGAGCAGCCCTCGGCGCAGCAGACCACCATCAAAATCAACGGCAAGCCGGTGACCTACCAGCTGCAGAACGGCTACGCCGTGCTCAGCCGCAAGTGGCGCAAGCACGACGTAGTCGAGGTAAGCCTGCCAATGGAAGTCCGCCGCGTCCACGCTAACCCGCTCGTGAAAGACGACTTGGGTAAAGTGGCCCTGCAACGCGGCCCCGTAGTGTACTGCGCTGAATGGCAAGATAATAACGGCAAGGCCAGCAACATCATTGTGCCCGCCGACGCCACCTTTACGGCGGCCTACCAGCCCGGCCTGCTCAACGGCGTGACCACGCTTACGGCCACCGTGCCGGTGGTGCAGCTCGATGCCAGCGGTACTTCCGTCAGCACGGTGCAGCGCCCGCTCACGGCTATTCCGTACTACGCCTGGGCCAACCGCGGCAAGGGCGAAATGACGGTGTGGTTTCCCGAAAAAGTAACCAGCCTCGACCTGCTGAGCCAGCCCACGGCGGCCGGGGTATCGGTGGGGAAATAGCTGGAAGGGAATGAGGGTAGGGGGGTAGGAGTCAAGGAGGGGTACTTTTAACCCTCCTTGACTCCTACCCCCCTACCCTCATTCCCTTTTTTACTGCGCCGAGGCCAGCTTTACTTCCATCAGATTAGGCGTTTCGCGCACGATGCGGAGCGAGGTGCCGCGCAGGGCCACCCGCAGCGCCTGCCGCCGCGTGAGCCGGCCGCGCACGGCCTGCACGGGCACGCTCATCAGCCGCTGGTCGGTGTAGCGGATAAAGCAGCCCGTGGCGTGGGCAATGGCCTGGGCGGTTTCGTCGAAGCGCTGGGCAGGCAGGTTGTACGTCGCCTGGATGTCGCACTTGCCCAGCTCGATACGGGCTGCCGCGGGCGTGGTCTGGGAGGCGGGAGTAGCCTGGGCCGTGACGGGCGTGGCCTGGGCTACGGTGGGCTTCGTGTGGGCCACGGTCGGTTTGGCGTGGGCCGTGGTAGGTTTAGCTGAAGCCACGGCGGGCTTGGGCTGGGCCGCAGCCGGTTTGGCCGGGGTTGTGGTGAGCTTGGGCTGAGCCGCAGCAGGCTGAGTCTGGGTTGGGCGCGGGGCGCTCGTACTGTCGGCGGCGGCCGGGCCGGCTGCTAGGAGCAGGGGCGTAACGACGGCCAGGCAAGAAATCATGCGGGGAGAAAACATGCGTGAAAGTAGCCACCCGGCCGGGATGTAGCGCAGAAATCTGCTTCGAAGCGGTGTAGAAAGGTTGGCAACAAAACGGCGGTCAGGCTGAGCTGTCGTCCGCTTGCCGGAGCATGACCGAACGCATGTAGCCGGCGGCTTCCTGAACAGCTTCTTTGTGAACGGCTAACGACAAGGGCGGGTGTGCACGCTAAGCGTTTTTTTGCCTGGTGAGGTCGCCCCTTAGCTTGCTAAGGGCTTCTGGGGTAACACCCAGGTAAGAAGCAATCATCTTTTGCGGTACCCGCTGCACAAGGTTTGGGTACATGTCGAGGAAATCCAGGTAGCGTTCCTGCAGCGGGGTGCTCATCAGCGAGATGATGCGCTTTTGCATCATATACATGCGCCGACTGCTTTTATTCAGAGCCTCCGCATGGAAGGCATCCCGGCGGGAGAACAGGCGGTTGTCGAGTGCTTCTATTTCGGACTCCTCCAGCGCGTCAATGTACAGGTCGGCGCCCTTATCGCTGAGGAAGGAGCCAATATCACCGATAAGCCAGCCTTCCGGGGCGAACATAAAGATGTGTTCCTTGCCTTTTGCGTCCAGCGTGTAGCTGCGGAGGAGGCCGGATTTTACGAAGTAGTGCTCCCGCCCCTTATCGCCCTTGCGAAGCAGCACCTGCCCCTTGGCCACTTGTCGTAGCGTTATAGCCTCTTCCAGCTCCTGAAGAAAGGTCGGGTCTGCTGCCCCCTGCAGAAAGTAGTTCTGAAACGACAGCATCTGGGCGTCTAAAAGTAAGGTATTGTGGGCAACGCAAGCAGTTGGCTACTGCGCTGCAAGGCACCCGTAGACAGGTCGTCCCTCGGCCCCGTTAAAAATAACCTGTCAGCTCCGGCAAAGTTCGCCTGGCCTTGGCCCGCCCGGCCGCCGGCTGCCGCTGAACGCGCGACCTGCCCGGCAACGCCCGGAAGCGGCGCGGGGGGCGCGTTTCTTAATCTACATTAAGGCGGGCGAAATGAAGGCAGGGGACCTTTGTGCTATTACGGCCCGACGCGGTAGCAGCCATTAACGCGAGCGTACCGACGCTGGCCGAGCGTGATCAACCTACTTGTAATCTGGTTTCACTTTCTCTTCTCTTTTCTTATGCAGACGTATTCCGTTACCCAGCAGCCCTCTAAAGCTTTGCGGGTTTGCCTCTGGATTGTCCAGGTGCTACTCGCGGCGATGTTCGGCATGGTCGGCAGTATGAAGCTCACCCAACCCATTGCCCAGTTAGCCACCTCCCTGCCCTGGGCCGGCCAGGTGCCCGAGGCACTGGTTCGCTTCATTGGCTTCAGCGAAGTACTGATTGGCGTCGGCCTGCTGCTGCCGTCGCTGCTGCGCCTCAAGCCCGGCCTGACCGTATGGGCGGCCGTGGGCCTGGTCGCCGTGATGCTCCTCGCTGCTATTTTCCACGTTTCCCGGGGCGAGTATTCCGTCATCCCTGTCAACCTGGTACTGGCGGCGCTGGCGCTGTTCGTGGCCTGGGGCCGAGCCCGCAAAGCGCCCATCCTGCCAAAAGCATAAGCTGGCAATGGAGCGGCGACAGTTTTTTCCCTCCCTACTTTCCCTCCCTGCGATGAGTACCCTCCGCAATTTCCAGAATTTTACCGATACCCTGCTCACCCAGCGCAAACGTATGCCGGTGCTTTTTACTTCGCACGGCAGCCCACTGGACATTCCTCGCTCGCGCGACGAGCGGCCGTTCTGGCAGGCCCTTTTCCAGCTGGGGCAGCAGTTGCAGCATAACTACGAAGTAAAGGCGGCCCTCATCATCTCCGCGCACTGGTGTACCAAGGGCACTTTCGTCAATATTTCGCCGGAGCAGGAGCAACTGTACGACTACTACGGGTTTCCAAAGGAATATTACCAGGCGCAGTACCACGCCAAGGGGTCACCGACCATTGCCCGGGAGGTGAAAAAGCTGGTGCCGTCCATCGCGGAAACGCCGGAGTGGGGCCTCGACCACGGGGCCTGGCCCATGCTGATGCACTTGTTCCCTGACGCTAATGTTCCAGTGTTTCAGATGAGTATTGATTATCATGCCCATCCGAGCTACCACCTGGAGCTAGGCCGGCAGCTGAAAGCCTTGCGGGAAAAAGGGGTACTCATCATCGGCAGCGGCTCCCTGATTCACAACATTCCGCTGGTAGCGCAAAAGATGCGCACCGGTGACGCGACCCCGTTTGGCTGGGAGGCCGACTACGATGCCTGGCTCAAGCAGCAGCTCAATCAGCGCAACGTCGCCAACTTGGTTAATTACGAGGCCAGCCACGCCTTAGGCCGGCTGGCAGCCCCCACGCCCGACCATTTTGTGCCGGTTTTGTATAGCCTGGGCCTCTCCGATAGCCGGGATGAGCTGAGGCACTTCTACGAACAGCCGCCTTCCATTCCTGCCTTCAGCGAGCGAAGCTTTTTGATGGAAAGCCATTAGTGCTGCGTCAGAGAAGTTGCTGCCCAACCCGGGTTGGCTACATCAGCCCGGGGCTGGGCATCGGGCGCCCGCTGGAGTGCGCCGGCCCCTGTCTACGCAACCTGGTTGATTAAAACCCGTGCTACTTCCCCACCGGCCACTCGCGCACAAACTCGCACTGGGCTGCTGTCTCCGGCGCCTTGGTGTCGGCCTTCGCGTCGGTGCGGCGCAGGTGCTGCACGAAGTCCAGCGCCCGCTGGCCGGTGGCGTAGCCGTGCCGGGCCAGGAAGCAGCCCACCACCGTGCCCGTGCGCCCGCGCCCGCCCCAGCAGTGCACGTACGTGGGCTGGCCGGCGGCCAGCGCAGCATCGAGCACGTCGAGCACGCGCTGCATGTGGGCAGGCGTGGGCACGTCGAGGTCTATGATGGGCAGGCGGTGCGCGGTGGCCGTGACGCCCAGCGCGGCGGCTTCCTCGGCCAGCTCGCGCTCGTAGCCCGGAATTACCGCCCCGTCGTAGTTCTGTTCGTTGTCGTGCATTAGGTTCACGAACGTGCGGATGCCCTGCGCCAGCAGCGCCCGCAGCTGCCGGCGCGTCCCGGCTGGGTCGGGCTTCACGGGCACGTAGCCAGCCAGTAGCCGGCCGGGCAGCACCCAGTACGAGCGGTCGAAGGGCAGAACGGGGGAGGGAGCGGAGGTGGGGAAGGCGTCGGACATTATTATTTGAGCTGTTAGCGGTTAGCTGCTAGCTATTAGCTTCCTGCGTTGGTTGGGCTTCCCAAAATAAGCTAACAGCTCGCAGCTACTAGCTAACCGCTCAAAATGAAGGTTTCGCCACCGGCTTCGGATTAGGCAGCGAGGCCAGCACGCCGATGCCCATTGCCACCACCGCCACCAGCCCGAAGGCCGTGCGCAGCGAAAAAAGCTGGGCCAGGAAGCCAATCAGCGGCGGCCCGAGCAGAAAGCCTAGGAAGCCGATGGTCGAAACCAGGGCCAGCGCCACGCCCGGTGATACCGAGGTTGCCCGCCCCGCCGAGCTGTAGGAAAGCGGTACCACCGAGGCAATGCCGAAGCCGATGAGCAGGAAGCCCAGCACCGCCGGCACCAGGTAGGGCAGGGCCACGGCCAGCAATAAGCCGCTCACGATGAGCGCGCTGCTGAGTTGCAGCATCCGTACCGTGCCGAAGCGGTGGGTGAAATAATCGGACAAAAACCGGCCCAGCGCCATCGTGCTCATGCACGCCACGTAGCCGGCCGTGACCAGCGCCGCGTCGGGCCGCACTACCTTCTGAAAATACACCCCGGCCCAGTCGAACATCGCGCCCTCGCTCATCATGCCGCAAAAGGCGATGAGCCCGATGCGCAGCAAATACGGATCGGGATTACGCAGGCTGAAGCCGGGGCCGCTCTCGTCGGCCTTGCCCACGTCCTGGCGCAGGGTGTAGCCGTGGGCCACGCCCGCCAGCACCAGGCACACCACCAGCACCAGCAAAAAGTGTTGCAGCGGCGGTTGATGCCAGCCGATGAGCAGCGTGCCCAGTGCCCCGCCCAGAAAGCCCGCCAGACTCCACAGCCCGTGAAACGAGCCCATTACCGGCTTGCCGTAAAACTGCTGCACGCCAATGGCCTGGGTATTGACGGCGATGTTGAGCAGATTGCCCGCGAAGCCGAACAGCGCCAGCGCCGGGGCCAGCGTCCAGAAACTGCCGGCCCAGCCCAGCAGCGGCAAAAAGCAGGCGTAGAGCACCGAGGCCAGCAGCACCGTGCGCCGGCTGCCCCAGGTCGAGACCAGCCAGCCGGCCAGCGGCAGCGAGGCTAGCGACCCCAGCGGAATGGCCAGCAGCAATTGCCCCAGCTGCCCCGAGCTCATGCCCAGCTTGGCGCTGATGTCGGGGATGCGCGAGGCCCAGCTCGCAAAGCACAGGCCGGGCAGGAAAAAAAAGGCGCTCACCGCCACCCGGCTCTTCGTAGTTGACGTCATAAAATCTAAAACCATGCGGGCATTTGCCCTTTCAAAATTACCGCCGCGGCTGGTGCCCGCGCACCAAAATGCCCACCCGCGCCCGCTCCGGCCGGGCGGCCAGCGGGCAGGTCGGGTGGGCAGCGGGAGGGTGAGCCAGCCTTGTACGGCTTACTTGGCGGGTTGTACGCCCTCGGTCGTCATTTGCACGCGCTTGAGGGTGCCGTCTTTGTTATAGTATAGGTAATCAATGCACACCGAGCGGCGGTAGCTGCTGCCGGCCGTGTTGATGCCGCCGTTGTGGTAGATGAAGTACGACTTACCCTTGAAGTCGATGATGGCCTGGTGGTTGGTGTTGGAGTTGCCGGCAATCTCGTTGAGCAGGCCCTTGTACTCCCACGGGCCGTCGAGGCTGCGGCTCATGGCGTAGGCGATTTTTTCGGGAAACTCGGTGGCGAAGCTCAGGTAGTACCAGCCATCGTGCTCGTGCACCCAGGGTGCCTCGGTAAAGCGCGGCAGCCCGGTTACGGTCTGAATGGGGCCGTCGAGCTCGGTCATATTCGCCTTCAGCTTGGCGTAGCGGCAGATGGTATTGCCCCAGAACAAGTACGCCTGGCCCTTCTTGTCGATGATGACAGTCGGGTCGATGTCGTCCCAGGAAATCTTGCTTTCCGTCATCGCGTTGGTAATCAGCGCCGAGCCCCGGGCATCCTTGAATGGCCCGGCCGGGTTGTCGGCCACCGCCACCCCGATGGCCTTGCCCGGCACCGAGCCGTGCTCCACGGCCGCGTACCAGTAAAACTTGCCGTTGCGGGCGATTACCTGCGAGGCCCAGGCGTCGTCCTTGGCCCAGGCAAAGTCACTGACTTTCAGTGGTACCGGGTGCTCGGTCCAGTTCACCATGTCGGTGGAGGAAAAGCAGAGCCACTCGTGCATCACGTAGCGCTCCTGCGGGGCCGGGGCCTCGTCGTGGCCGGTGTAGAGGTACACCGTGTTGCCCTGCACCATCGCGGCCGGGTCGGCGGTGTACTTGTTTTTGATGATGGGATTGCCGCCGGGCGGCGGGGCGGGGGCGGCGGTTTGGGCCAGCGCGGGGCCGGCGGCCAGCAGCAGCGCGCTGGCCAGGCAGGTAAGGGGAATTCTCATGTGGCTAGGGTAACTAGTTGCAGAATAAGTATTTGTAAAACAGAAAAATAAAAACGTCCGTCATGCTGAGCCTGCCGAAGCATCTTGCTCGCTTCGTTGAAGAGCCGTTCAACGGGGCGGTAGAGATGCTTCGGCAGGCTCAGCATGACGGACGTTCTTAGGCGCTAAGGGCCTAAGCAGAAGCTAAGCCCGCTACTTCGCCTCGCCCACGGCGGCGGCGCGCTTCTTCTCCACCGAGTCGATCAGCTTGCCGAAGGGCTCGATGAATTTCTGCACGCCCTCTTTTTCGAGCTGCTCGGTCTGGGCGTTGAGGTCGATGCCCACTTTGGGCAGGTCGGCCAGCACTTGGCGGGCTTTGTCGAGGCCCTGCTCCAGGCGGTCGGCGGGCTGGCCTTTCTCCTTGAAAATGTCCATCGTTTCAACCGGGATGGTATTCACCGTCTTGGGGCCGATGAGATTTTCGACGTACTTGAGGTCGTCGTACTTGGGGTTCTTGTTGCCGGTGCTGGCCCACAGCAGGCGCTGGGTGTGCGCGCCTTTGTCGGCCAGGGCCTGCCAGCGCGGGCCGGCAAAAATCTCTTTGTACAGCTGGTACGCCTGCTTGGCGCTGGCCAGCGCCACTTCGCCCACCAGCGATTGCGCCAACTCGCCCTTCTCGCCGCCCTCGGCCGCGATTTTCTCCAGCTGCGGGTCGATCAGCACGTCGATGCGGCTCAGGAAGAAGCTGGCCACCGAGTCGATATTGTCGATGGGCTGCCCGGCTTTCACCCGGTCTTCGAGGCCGGCGATGTAGGCTTCGGCCACGGCCTTGTAGCGGTCAAGCCCGAAAATCAGGGTCACGTTCACGTTGATACCTTCCGAGATGAGGGTACGGATGGCGGGCAGCCCTTCGAGGGTGGCCGGCACCTTGATCATCACGTTGGGGCGGTTCACGTCCTGCCACAGCTGGCGGCCTTCGGCCACGGTGCCGTCGGTGTCGTGGGCGAGCTTGGGCGATACTTCCAGGCTCACGTAGCCGTCGCTCGAATTATCGTGGCTTTCGTAGAGACCCTTGAAGAGGTCGCAGGCGGCCTGCACGTCGGCCACGGCCAGGCCCTCGTAGATTTGCTCGGCGGTTTTGCCCTGCTTGGCTTGCTCCGCAATGGTCTGGTCGTAATCGGAAGATCCGCCGATGGCCTTCTCAAAAATGGCGGGATTCGAGGTGACGCCGCGCAGGGCGTCGTTATCGATACGAGCTTTCAACTCGCCGTTTTGCAGCACTTTGCGGCTGATGAAATCCAGCCACAGGCTTTGGTCGAGGCGGCGAATGTCAACTAAGGGGTTCATGGCAAACAAACTAGGATGAAAAAATAGGTGGGAAAGCCAGCCGCTCGCGCGGCGAGACCGCCCCAAGGTAGTACGTACAACCCAACCGCTTAGGCCGGGGCAGGGTTATGATTTTAGTGCCGCGGCTAGGGCTTTACCGCCACCGTGGGCCAGCCCTCGGGGCTCCAGGCCAGGGGCTCGATGCGCAGCTTGGGCCGGCCCTGGTCGTGCCCGTCGTAGCCGTGGAAGATGAGGTAATCGACCTGGTCGAACGTCGCTACCGCGTTGTGGCCCACGCCAAACCACTCGGCGTTGCCCTGCAACACGAGAGTACCGCCGCCCTGCTCCATCGGCACGCCGGCCTGGTCGAGGTAGGGGCCGGTGAGGGCGCGGGCGCGGCCCACTACCATCTTGTAGGTGCTCTGCGGCCCCCGGCAGCAGTAGTCAAACGACACAAACAGATAATAGTAGCCGTCGTGCCGGAAGACGAACGGCCCCTCGATGGCCCCGTCGCCGGCCAGCGAGTCGGCCAGGGCGGGATTGCGGGGGCGGCGGGCCAGCGTGCGCCACTGCGCGGGCGCGGCGGGGCCGGTGAGGTCGGGCCGCAGCTGCACCAGCTTGATACCGTTCCAGAACGAGCCGAAGGCCAGCCAGGGCGTGCCCCGCTCGTCGCGGATGAGGTTGGGGTCGATGGCGTTCCACAGGTCGCGGCCCGGCACCGACTCAATCACCGGGCCGTGGTCCACCCATTTGAAATCCTTGGCCTTGGGGTCCAGGGTCTTATTGGTAGCTAGGCCGATGGCCGAGCGGTTTTTGCCAAATGTAGAAACGGAGTAGAACAGGCTGTACTGCCCGTCGAAGTACGAGATGTCGGGGGCCCAGATGTGGCCCTTGAAGCCCGGTACGTCGCGCTGCGCCCAGGCCGGCGGCGCGGCGAACACGGGCTTTTCGGCCGTCCAGTTCCGGCGGTCTGGCGACGACCAGACCGTAATGCCGTTGCCGGTGCCGAAGAGGTAGTACGTCCCGCCCTGGCGCGTGAGCACCGGGTCGTGGATGGGAATGGCGGGTGGGAGAGATTGGGCCGCGAGCGACTGGCCGGTGGCCAGCAGCGCCGCGAGCAGCAGGTAACGCATGGAAAAGGCAGGCTTACATAATCGATTGTGTAAACCGCCGGCAAGTACGGAAGTATTTGGCGAACTTTTCGGCTGGCTGGTGTAAATAAAATATCGACGGGGGCTATTTTTCGAAGGAATTTTTAGTAGTAATAGGCTACGCGAATCAGCTACACAAACGTTTGTGTAGTAATAAAAGTAGCTTGTCGGCTGACAAACCACGCTGGCCCCAGCCGGGTAGAGCTTACAAGGAGGCTAAAACCATTCCCGAAACTCGCCTAAATTTGTACGATACCCGCCTGCCCCGCTACGGCGGCGGGCCGCCAGCACCCGCATGAGTTCCCCTAAAAAGCAAGCGCCGAGCGCTACCCCGCCCGCCGTCTCGATGGCCGACCTGGCCCGCGAGCTGGGCGTGTCGATGACGACCATTTCGCGCGCCCTGAGCGACCACCACAGCATCGGGGCCGCCACCAAGCAGCGCGTGCTCAAGCTGGCCAAAAAGCTCAACTATCAGCCCAATCACTTGGCGGCGGCTTTGCGCAAGGGCCAGAGCCGGCTGCTGGGCGTGGTGGTGCCCTACATCGAGGGTAAATTTTTTCCGTCGGTAATCCAGGGGATCGAGCAGGCGGCCAGCAAGGCCGGCTTCAGCGTCATCGTGTGCCAGTCGCACGAAGACGTGCAGCTGGAGCGCCGCAACGTGGAAACCCTGCTCAACGCCCAGGTGGCCGGCGTGCTCGTGTCGCTAGCCCGCAACACCCAGGATTTTTATCACTTTGACAAGGTGCGCAGCCGGGGCGTGCCCCTGGTATTCTTCGACCGTATCCCGCCCACCGAGCAAGTCAACTCGGTTGTGCTCAACGACCGCGAGGGGGCGTTGCAGGCCACGCGCCACCTGCTGGAGCAGGGCTGCCGCCGCATTGCCCATTTGGCCGGGCCGGCGCACCTCAACATCTACCAGCACCGCCGCCAGGGCTACCTCGACGCGCTGGCCGCCTACGGCATCGCCCCCGATGAATCTTTGATCATCACCTCCGACATGACCACCGACGACGGGGCCCGGGCCATGCGCCAGCTGCTGGCCCTGCCCGAGCCCATCGACGCCGTGTTTGCGGCCGGCGACTCGGCCATTCTCGGCGCGCTCCAGGTGCTGAAGGGCCAGGGCATCCGGGTGCCGCAGGATATTGCGCTGGCGGGCTTTAGCAATGAGGGCTTTACGGCCATCACCGAGCCGCAGCTCACGTCCGTCGATCAGCGCTGCGAGGAAATGGGTGAGGCCGCCGTTAGGTTGTTTCTGGAACTGTCGGCTGCGCCGGATGCACCGTTTGTGCAGCGGCAGGTGGTGCTCCAGCCCGAGCTATTCGTGCGCGAGTCGTCGCGCCAGGGGGTACTCAGCCTGGGCGGGCGCTAGCGGGCAGGCCGGCGGCCGCCCAGTAGCGTTTGTCTCCAATTCGCTCATTCCCAGAGCCTCGGCCAGGGAGATGGTGGCGCGTACCGACTGGCGGCAGCATTCCTGGCGCAGCAATGCGTGCACTACCTGGCTCGTAAGCTCCTGCGCCCGGCCGGGCGAGACGTGGTAATGGTACTGCATGGTGCCGTGCAGGTAAGCCCGGAGCCCGTCGAGCCGGGTTGCCAGCGCGGCCTGCTGGACGGGGAGCACTTCGGTGCCGCTGGCGAGCAGCAGGCGCGCCAGGTAGTAAAGCCGCTGGCGCAACGCGCCGGGGCGCGTGGGCCAATCGTGGCAGCAGGAGAGGGGCGGGCACATGGGGGGCAGGGAATGAGAACAAGGGCGGGGACACCGGCCATCCCGAAATAATTATGCCATTTCGATTGATACTGATAAGGTTAGTCTGAAAAAATGTGCGAAGCGCCGGCCCGGCGCTTAGGGTGCTGCCACCCGCTCGGGCAGTTGCCGGGGCAGCGGGCGGCCCGTGGGCAGCGCGGGGCGCGGGGGCGGTAGCGACGGCCCCGGCGACCGGTCGGGGCGCAGCCACGACAATACTTCCAACACGCGCAGTACGCGCTGCAGCCGGCGGAAGCCGGGCGTCTGCACTAGCGAGTCGGGTAGGGGCGGCTGGTCTGGGGCCGGCCAGGTGGGGGGCGTGGCCCAGCGCGGGTGCCAGGCCGGGGGAGGCGGTAAGGTGCCCGCGACGGGGGCCACGGCCGGGCGCACCGCCCGCGGCCCGGCGGTCCGGCAACCCGTGACGAGGTAGCGCACTTGCAGCTGCACTACCAGATTGCGACAGCCGGTGCCGCTGGCGGGCAGGTAGTCCGTCCCCCGGCTCGCCCGAAACACGGGCGTCAGGTCGCCGCTGCCGCGTACCTCCAGGCCCAGGCCGCCTGGAAGCTGATAGCCCAGGCCCGCGGCCAGGCCGGCCGCCAGCGGGGCCAGCGTGCGCGGGTGGGTCGGGAGGCGGATTTCGGCCGGGCTGCCGGGGGCCTCGTCGGCCGGGCGCAGCCACTCACGCTGGCCCAGCGCCAGGCTCAGCTGCGGCCCCGCCAGCAGGTACAGGCCCCGCCCCGCGCTGCCCGGCCCCCAGGTGTAGAGCACGGGCAGGTCGAGGTAAGCCAGCCGTGAGCGATAGGTTAGCGGCGGGGTGGCCGGGCCCGCGCCCGGGTAGAGGCAATCGGGCCGGCTGGCGCCTTTCTGGGCGTAGCGTGTTTCCACTTGCAGGCCGTGCCGCGCCGCCCAGTGCCAGCTGGCGACCGCGCCCGCCGTGAAACCCGGCACCCACTGGGCGCGGGGGCCGGCCGCCCCGCCCGCGTAGGTGCTCAGGTGCAGGCCGCTTTGCAGGCCGAAGCGCAGGCGACGTTGCGCGGCGGCCGGCGAGGTAGCGCCGAGTAAAAATAACAGGCCCAGCGCGACCGGGCCGGGCCGGGTGGCGGGAAGGAAGGTAGCAGTACGCATGGCGCAAAGACAGGGAAAGTGGAGCAATTCGAACGGGACAAAGCTCCGGCCCCGGCCCCCGGGGCGCGTCCTCTAAAAGCAGGGTTTCGCCCTCCCGGAAAACCAGTATTTTAGGTTGATTCGCCCCGGCTACGCGTCGCGTGGTGCCCGGCGCGGCGGCCCGCGCGCATCTTTGCAGCCCCGGCTACCGCCGGGCTGCTATGGTTCTACCCGTGATTTTGTACGTGGCCGCGCTGGCCCGCCCGCTGCCGCCCCAGGCCCCGGCCGATACCCTGCGCCTGGTGGTAGCCGCCGATGGTACCGCCTTTGCCTGGGGCGTGGTGCAGCTGCGTGACGGGACCCGCCTGCGGGCGTACCTGCCCGCCGGGGCCACCGGTGCCGAGTTTACGCTGCCGTACTATCCCGCGCTGCCCGGCCCGGGCGCGCCCGGGCCCAAGCCGAAGCGCCTGCCGCTGAGCAAGGTGCAGTGGCTGCTGGTGCGCGGTCAGTACTCGGAGGCGCTGCCCGCCAGCCGCGCCCAGCGCACCCCCGCCCGCCTGGCTGCCCGCCTGGTGGCCGGTCCCGTCGAGCTGCTGGTGGTAAAATCGCCCCCGTTGCGGGTCAGCTTTCTGGGCTCCGTACCCGTGCTGAGCGCTCCCGCCTCGGCGACGACCACCGAGCTGGTACCCGAGGCCGTGAGCTACTACCTACGCCGCCCCGGCCAGCCGGTCGTGCTGCTCGACGCCGCCGCGTTTGCCAGCCAGGTGGCGACCTTTCTGGCCGACGATGCCGAGCTGGCCCGGCGCATTCGGGCTGGGCAGGCGGGCTATCGCTGGGCCGAGCTACCTAGCCTGGTGCGGCAGTACAATCAGCGCCAATCTCGCTAGCTGCGGGCGCGGCCCCTACAGCAGCTGGTAGTGCGCCGCCTGCCGGATGAGGGCCGCCGTATTGCTCACCGCAAACTTGGTGAGCAGGTTGCGGCGGTGGGTTTCGATGGTGAGGACGCTCAAAAACAGCTTATTGGCCACTGCCTGGCTGGTCAGGCCCTCGGCCAGTAGAGCCAGTACCTCTTTTTCGCGGCGCGTGAGCAGCGGGGCCGGGTCGGCGGCCCGATCGGGTTGTAGCAACAGCTCCTGCACCTCGTCGCTGAAGTAGCGGCGGCCGGCGTGCACGCGCAGAATGGCCTCGATCAGCTCATCGGGCGGGGCATTCTTGAGCAAGTAGCCGGCGGCCCCTTCCTGGGTGAGGCGGGTGACGTAGCTTTTCTCGTGGGTGGTCGTGAGGATGATGATTTTCAGCGCCGGATAAGTGGCTAGCAACTGCCGACACACCACCACGCCGCTCTGGTCGGGCAGGTTCAGGTCGAGCAGCACGACGTCGGGTTGCAGCCTGGCCACGGCCGCGTAGGCTTCGGCGGCCGTGGTAGCCGTGCCGACCACCGTAAGGGCGGGCAGCGAGGCCAGCAGCATCTGCAAGCCAGCCAGCAGCATCCGGTGGTCGTCTACCAGCAGCACGTTAATCTTATTCATAAGCAATGATAAGTATGGTAAACGGGAGTTTTTACGCCCCCGCTAAGGGTGAGCCGCCCCATCGGGCGGCGCCAGGTGCGAAGCGGTGGCGCGTAGCTCAATGCTGACCGTGGTGCCGTGGCCGGGGCGCGACTGCACATCGAGCGTGCCGCCCAGGTACTGCACGCGGGCCTGTACGCTGCGTAGGCCCACGCCCAGCCGGGGCGCGGCGGGGTCAAAGCCGCAGCCGTCGTCTTCCACTACCAGCTGCACTTCGGGGCCGTGGCGCATCAGCTGTACCAGCACCTGGCGGGCCCGGGCGTGGCGGCGGGCATTAGCCAGCAGCTCTTGCACCAGGCGGTAGATTTCCACCTCCAGGGCCGGGGGCAGGCGCTCGTCAAGGCCGTAGAGTTGCACCTGTACCTGCGGTTCCTCGGCCAGGGGGCGGGTGGCCGCCAGGTCGTGCAGGGCCTGGCTCAGGCCAAATGTCAGCAGGGCCTCGGGCATGAGGTTGCGGGCTACCTGACGCAGTTCGCCGATGCTGCGGTCGAGGTGCGCCACGGCCCGCTTCAGCAGGTGGGCGGGTTCGGCGGGCAGGTCGGGGCGCTGGCCAGCCGAGGCCAGGTACAGGCGTACGGTAGCGAGCATCCCGCCCAGGCCGTCGTGCAAGTCGCGGGCGAGGCGGCGACGCTCGGTTTCCTGCCCGTGCAGCACGGCCTGGGCGGCGTGCTGGGCCTGGCGCTGGGCCGCCAGGCGGCGGCGGTGCCGCCACAGCGCCAGGCCCAGGGCACCCGCGCCGAGCACGGCCAGCAGCAGCGCCAGGTAGAGGGCGCTGAGCTGGCGCTGTTGGCGCAGGGCTTGTTGCTGCGTAGCCTGGGCCTGGCGCAGCCCGCGCAGTTGCTGAGCCTGCTCACGGGTGCGAAAGCGGGTTTCGAGCTCGTTGAGCTGGCGGCGGGCGGCCGTCCCGGCCAACGTGTCGAGCAGCTGGCGGCTGCGGCGGTAATAGTGCAGCGCCGTCAGGCCCTGGCCGGCCTGTTCCTCCAGCCCGGCCAGGGCTTGCAGCACGGTGGCAAGCTGCTGCGGGTCGCCGCGAAGCTCGGTGAGGGCCAGGCTTTGCAGTAGCCGGGCGCGGGCCTGCGCGAGGTCGCCGGCCTGTTGGTCGAGCTGCCCCAGGCCCAGCAGCAGCTGGGCCTGGTAGCCGGGGGTGCCCTTGCGGGTGGCGTAGCCCAGCGCCCGTGCGAATGCCTGGTGGGCTGCGGTAGCCTGGCGTCGCCGCAGATAATACTGCCCCAGCGCCCCGTAGTACTCGCCGGCGTAGAGGCTGGCCGGGTGCACCAGCGGGCGGGCGGCGGCCAGCGCCCGGCCGGCGCTGTCGAGGTGCGCGTTTTGCAGGTGCAGGGCGGCCAGCTGCAAATACGCGGGTAGCAGTTCGGGTACCGGCCCGGTGTGGGTGCGCAGCGCCACTGCCCGCCGCCAGTACCCCGCCGCCCGGGCGGGCTGGCCTAGCCCCAGCAGGCAGTTGCCCAGGTTGACATACACCGTTTGCAAGGTAGCAGCCTGTTCGGGGTAAGGAAGCAGGTACGCCACGGCGTCGAGGTACTGCGCGGCGGCGGTCGGGTACTGGCCCTGGTGATCGGCCGCGCTGCCCAGGTTGTTGGCAATGCCCGCCAGCAGGCGCGCCAGTCGGGCGCTGGGCCGGTGCCGGTACAGGGGCCACGCCACCGCCCGGGCGCGCTCGCCGTAGTGCCGGGCGCGCCGCTGGTCGCCCCGGATAAGCGCCAGCGCGCTGAGTTGCAGCCAGCCGTGCGCCTGCCCGTAGCCGTAGCCGGCCGCCATGCTCAGCGCCAGCGCCTGCCGGGCCAGCTGCCCGGCGCGGGCCGTGTCGGAAGCCGCCAGCGCGGCCGACTGCCGGAGTGCGGCCTTGGCCTGGGTGGTGTCGGCGGGTACGCCCGGTACCGAGGCGCCGGCCGGCCGGCTACCCGCCAGGGCCAGCAGCAGCCACCCCACCCAAACGCAGCGGCCCGGCCAGCGGTCGCAATAAACAAAGAATGGGGTCCTGCGCATGGCCGGCAAACTTGGGCAGGAAACGCGGAAAAACCAGGTGGCCAAGCTAAACTACTGGTTTCTGGGGAGGGCCGAATCCCCTTTTTCGGCGATTGAAAAGCGGCGGAAAAACGGGCACCTTTGCGGCGTTCGGTAGCGCGGCGCTGGCTGGCGGCGCGGCGTTCAGTCCATTATTTTTTACTTGCTTTTATGCCTGGTTTAGTTGAGTTGCGGTTGGCCTACGGGCTGCTTTTAGCCCTGCTGCTGGCAAGCTGCGCGGTGTCGTCGCTGTCCGCGCTGTTGCCTCCTGCCTCGCCCAATCCGTTTGCCGCGGCGGCGGGTACCCGCTGGGAGCTGCCGGCGGCCGTGGCCCGCCGCGCCAACACGCCGCCCGACTTTGGGCCGTACCGGGTCAGCAACCTGCACCGGGGCTGGCTGAGCACGCGCACCGAGGTGCACCAGGCGCTGCCCCCCGCCACCGGCGCGGCCGTGCTCGACATACTGCGGCGGCCCTACCTGGAGCGCACCAGTGCCAGCCAGGGCCGCAGCAGCTACCACTTGGCCGACGATCAGGGCCACGCGGCCGATATTTTTACAACCACTGAGCGCCTGGAGCGCGCCCGGCAGCTCGGCCCCACGCTGAGCGTGGGGCCCCCGGCGACCGAGCAGTTCTCGGCCATCGTGGTGGGCGCGCAAGTCGGGCCGAGTGCCACCTGGTACCTGGAGCTGCCGCCGCCCCCGTCGGTGTTGCGGGACGCCGACTCTACCGCCGGGGTGGGCCGGGTGGGCGACGATACCCACGTGCTGCTCACGCTTCAGCGGATTCCGCACCCGCCCCTGACGCTGCGTACGGGCCGCCGGGTGCCGTGGCCGGTGGTCGACCAGCCCGGCGGTATCGCCGTACTGCATCAGCGGCAGCGCATTGGCTACCTCGACTACGCGACCGCCCGGCCCAGCGTGTGGCTGCGCGATGACCTGCCCGCCGACTTGCGCTTCCTAACCGCCGCCTGCCTGAGCGCCGTGCTATTGCGCAGTGGCTGGTAAGCCTCCGTGTCGGCCCCGGAGCCCGCTAGCCCCTACACCAGTTTATCCGGCGTAATGGGCAGCTCGCGCACGCGCTTGCCGGTGGCGTTGAACACGGCATTGGCAATGGCGGGGGCCACGCCAATGGTCGCGATTTCACCGATGCCTTTGGTGCCCAGCGCGTTTACGTGGTAGTCGGGCTGGTTCACGAAGAGTACTTCCACGGCCGGGGCGTCGGCGTGCACGGGCACGTGGTAGTCGGCAAAGTCTTTGGTGACGTAGCGGCCGTAGCGGTCGTCGATCACGGCGTGCTCCATCAGGGCCATGCCGATGCCACCCACCGCGCCGCCCTTCATCTGGTTGGCGGCGGTTTTCTGGTTGATGATGGTGCCCGCGTCGGCGCACGACACGAGCTTGCTTACCCGCACCTCGCCCGTCAGCTCGTGCACCCGCACCTCGGCGAAGTGCACGGAGAATGAGTACATCGAATACTGCTGGCCCTCGTTGCCGGGCTTGGCTTCCACCACGACGGCGGCATCCCCCGCCTGTTTCAGCAAGTCCTTGTACGGCACGCGGGTAGCCGGTGCGCCGGCCAGGGTGAGGTAGCCGTCAGCCAGCTGCACATCTTCCTTTTTGGCCGCGGCGAAGGCCGGCTGGCTGGCCCCGGCCAGCGTGCGCAGCTTGTCTTTCAGGGCGTAGCACGCCTCCTGCACGGCGGGGCCGACGCTGTTGACGGTGGAAGAGCCGCCCTGCGTCCCCGCCTGCGGGTAGTCGGAATGCCCCAGCTCAAACGTGATTTTTGCGGGCGGCAAGCCCAGCGCGTCGGCCGCGATCTGGGTCATGGCCGTGCCCGTGCCGGGGCCGATGTCGGTAGTGGCGCATTGCAGCAGCACCGTGCCATCGGGGCGGAGCTGGGCGCTGGCGTGCGCCCCGCCCCGGTGCGCCCCGAACGTGCCCACGCCCATGCCGTAGCCGATGAGCCACTCGCCGTCGCGCAGGCTGCCGGGCTTAAGCTGACGTTTGCTCCAGCCGATGCGGTCGGCGCCTAGCTTATAGCACTCTTTCAGAAACTTGGTGCTCCACGGCCGGTTTTTCTCCGGGTCCTGGTCGGTGTAGTTGCGCAGCCGAAATTCGAGCGGGTCGAGATTCAGCAGGTAAGCCATCTCGTCCATGGCCGACTCCAGGGCAAACGCGCCGGTGGCCTCGCCGGGGCCGCGCATCCAGATGGGCGAGCCCACGTCGAGGGCGGCCAGGCGGTAGCGCGTGGTGAGGTTGGGCGCGGCGTACATCATGCGGGTCTGGGCCAGCGTCGATTCGGTAAACTCCTCGTAAGTAGAGGTCTGGCCGAGGCTTTCGTGGGTGATGGCCGTGATTTTACCGTCGGCCGTGGCGCTCATGCCGATTTTCTGCCAGGTGTAGGGGCGGTAGCCCACCATCGTAAACATCTGCTCGCGGGTGAGCACCAGCTTTACCGGGCGGTTGACCACCCGGGCCGCGATGATGGCCGCCGACTCGTGCGGCCAGCTGTGCAGCGCGTTGCCGAAGGCCCCGCCCACGAAGGTGGCGATGACCTTCACGTTCGCCTCCGGCAAGTTCCACTCCCGGGCAAAGTCGCGCCGGGTGGCCAGCGTGCCCTGCGTCTTGTCGTAGAGCGTGAGGCGGTCGGGCGCTTCCCAGTGGGCCGTGATGGCTTGCAATTCCATCGGGTGATGCACCTCGGTCGGGATCACGTACTCCCCCTCCACCTTGAGCGCGCCCGTCTGGTAGGCGTCGGCCGTGCCGCGCTGGTAGTCAGCCATCGGCGACTTCGGATTTTTGCGCGCCTGGGTGGGTAGGAAAGCCTGGGGCGCGCTGGCCTCCAGGTTGGTCTGGTGCTTTTCCGGGGCGTACTGCGCCTGCACAAGGCGGGCCGCGTAGCGGGCACGCTCGAAGGTATCGGCCACCACCACCGCGATGGGCTGGTCGTTGAAGCGGATTTTATCGTCGTGAAACACCTTCAGCGGCCCGCCTACCGTGGCGGGCTGCGAGGGGTCCTTGCCCGCCGTGTCGAAGCCCGGTACCTTGGGCGAGTTCAGGTGGGTGATGACTGCCAGCACGCCCGGGGCGCGCTCGGCCGCCCGGGTGTCGAGGCCCGTGAGGCGGCCCTTGGCGATGGTGCTGCCCACGAGCACGGCGTAGGCCAGGCCCGGCAGCGGGTATTCGGCCGAGTAGGTCGCCGCGCCGGTTACTTTCTGGTGGCCGTCCACCCGGCTCAGCGCCGCCCCGATTTGCTTGTCTTGCGTTTTCATGGAAAAGGAAATCAGGGGTTAAGCCGCCGCGGCCGTGCGCAGGGCCTGCACGATGGTATTGGGGCCGAGCTTGAGCTTGTAGGCGTTGTGCTTGAATGCTTTAGCGCCCTGCATGGCCACGGCGGCGGCCTGCCGGAACGTCGCCTCGGTGGCGGGCTTACCCACCAGCGCCTGCTCGGCGGCGGCCAGCCGCCAGGGCTTGTGGGCCACGCCGCCCATGGCCAGCCGCGCCCCCTTGATGGTCGTACCCTCCAGGTCCAGCGCCGCCGCCACGCTCACCAGCGCGAAGGCGTAGCTGGCCCGCTCGCGCACCTTTTGGTAGTGCACGTGCCGGGTAAACGGCCCGTCGGGAATCTCCACGGCCGTTATCAATTCGTTGGTTTCCAAATTAGTATCCTTCTCCGGCGCGTCGCCGGGCAGGCGGTGCAGCTCGGCGAAGGGCAGGCGGCGGTCGCCCCGGGGGCCGCGCACCAGCACGGTGGCGTCGAGGGCCACCAGCGCCACGCTCATGTCGGAAGGGTGCACGGCAATGCACTTGTCGCTGAAGCCGAAAATAGCGTGCATGCGGTTGATGCCTTCCAGCGCGCCGCAGCCGGTGCCGGGCGCGCGCTTGTTGCAGGGCATGGTCACGTCGTAGAAGTAGGCGCAGCGGGTGCGTTGCAGCATATTGCCGCCCACGGTGGCCATGTTGCGCAGCTGGCCCGAGGCCCCGGCGTTGAGGGCGAGCGCCAGCAGCGGCTGGCGCTCGCGCACCAGCTTATCGTCGGCCACGGCCGAGTTCAGGGCCAGCGCCCCGATGCGCAGACCGTTATCCATACGCTCAATCTTATTGAGCGGCAAGCGGTTGATGTCCACCAGTTTTTGCGGCGTCATTACCCCGCGCTTCATCAGATCGAGGAGGTTGGTGCCGCCGGCGATAAACTTGGCGTCGGTAGTCTGGGCTACCGCCTCGATGGCGGCCTGGGGCTGGGTGGCCCGCACGTACTGAAACTGGTTCATACCTTCTGCCCTCCCTGCTGCACGTCCTGAATGGCGGCCACGATGTTGGCGTAGGCCCCGCAGCGGCAGATGTTGCCGCTCATGTACTCCCGGATTTCGGCCTCCGAGCCGGCGCGGCCCTCGCGCACGCAGGCCACGGCGCTCATAATCTGGCCCGGCGTGCAGTAGCCGCACTGAAAGCCGTCGTGCTTCACGAAGGCCGCCTGCATGGGGTGCAGCTTGTCGCCGTGGGCCAGCCCCTCGATGGTCGTGATGTCGCGGCCCTCGTGCATCAGCGCCAGGCTCAGGCAGGAGTTTACGCGCTGGCCGTCGACGTGCACCGTGCAGGCCCCGCACTGCCCGTAATCGCAGCCCTTTTTGGTGCCCGTGAGGTGCAGCTGCTCGCGCAGCAAATCGAGCAGCGTGGTGCGCGGCTCCACGGTGAGCTTGTGCTTGGTACCGTTGACTTTCAGGGTCAGCGGGGTGGGGGCAAAGGCGGCCACCACGTGCTCGTCGAGCCCGTCGGCGGCGGCCGTTACCACCGGGCCGGGCACCAGGGCCAGGGCCGTGAGCAGCGACGACTGCTTGAGAAAAGTGCGCCGCGCCTCGTCGTGCGTAGCCGGCTCGTCCGGTTCCAGATTCATAGCCATAGAGATAAGGGCGAAAGGTGAAACGGGGCAAAGACACCGCACTGGGGGCCACCGTTGTCACGACCGTGTACTTATCTCAACCCGGCAACCTCAGTCAGAGTTTGGGCGCGGCGGCAGTAGCTGGCCCGGCAGCGGCCGACGCCGGGGGAGGGGGGCCGGCTTGGGCGCGCTGGGCGCCTGGGCCGAATCGGCGGCCAATTCGTCTAACATCCGCGTTACTTCGACCTCGGAGCTCAGCAATTGATGCTGGGCGGCGTCGAGGAAGCGCCGGGCGTGCTCGCGGCGCTCGGGCGTGGGCGGCTCCTCGGCCAGGAGGTAGTCGAGGAGCTCTTGCTCAGAGCGTTGCATTAGCTCATCCATCTCCCGTTCCATGTCCGGGTCGGGGCTGAAGCTCAAGTATAAGCGAACGGTGGCGCGCAGCTGGTCTTGCCAGGCCGAACAGGCGGCCCGCTTCGAAAAACCGGACGACGTAGAAGTAAAATCCTGCATACGCCCACAAATGTACAATGACAAGAAACGCTTGAACTAATTGGCGAGAGCTGGACAGTTACCATTTCTAGTTGCCTGAAAGCGTGCAAATGCAACTGCGTAGTTAATTACCAGAAGTATAGATTTTTGCACTGCTTAACTGTTAAGTTGCTGGCGCTCAGTTTTTAGTTAAACGTTTTAGCCTAAAGCCGCTTATCCTGGTTGCCGTAGTTGTCGGGCACCGGGCGCTCACCAACCCGTGATTTTTTTTTGCGTGGGAAGTAATTTTTTTCAAGAAGCCGCAGCTAATAAGGAAGCTGTTGCCGGAAGTAACCTGCCTGTATACCTACAATAGCTGCTAAAACTGCGCTACTAACCCGGCCGTCAGCACGCCTGGTAGTCAGTCGTTGTGCGGCCGGGAAGCGTAACCCCAAGCTCCGGCTTGGTGAGGCGTCCGGTAAGCGTAACCAAACGTTTCACCAAGCCGGAGTTTGGGGTTACACCCGGGCGCGTATCCAATAACAAGCGCGACCCCGGCCCAGCCAGAATCGCGCTTGTCCGTTGCGGTAGCTATTCAGGACTTACCCCACCCCCAGCCGGTTGCGTCGCCACGCCGAGGCGGGGGCGCCGGCCGGCCCAGTGGTGGCGGCGGGGCTGGCCGGTTTTTTCTCGTGCATAAGCAGGGCCACCAGGGCGGCGGCCACCTGGGCGGTGCCCTCGTCGGGCGTAGTGGGGGCCAGCACGGCGGCGCTGAAGTGGTCGCGCACGAAATTCGTATCGAAGTGGCCGCTCACGAAGGCCGGGTGCCGCAGCACGAAGGCCCCGAAGGGCAGCGTGGTTTCGATGCCCGTAATCTGATATTCGGCAATGGCGCGCAGCATGCGGTCGATAGCTTCCTGGCGGGTGGCCCCGGTGGCGACCAGCTTGGCAATCATGGGGTCATAGTAAATCGGAATGTCCATGCCCTGCTCGAAGCCGTCGTCGACGCGCACGCCGGGACCCTGGGGCCGCACGTAGGTGGCCAGCCGGCCGATGTCGGGCAGGAAGTTATTCTGCGGGTCTTCGGCGTACACGCGCAGCTCCAGGGCGTGGCCCGTGATGGTGAGGTCTTCCTGGCGGAAGGGCAGGGGCTGGCCTTCGGCCACCCGAATCTGCTCCTTCACCAGGTCGAGGCCCGTGATTTGCTCGGTCACGGGGTGCTCCACTTGCAGGCGGGTGTTCATTTCGAGGAAGTAGAAGCGGTGCTGGTCGTCGAGCAAGAACTCCACGGTGCCGGCCCCCGCGTACTGGCAGGCGCGGGCTACGTCCACGGCGCAGCGGCCCATCTCGGCGCGCAGCTCGGGGGTGAGCACCGACGACGGGGCTTCCTCAATCACTTTCTGGTGGCGGCGCTGAATGGAGCACTCGCGCTCGAACAGATGCACGATGTTGCCGTGCTCGTCGCCCAGCACCTGAATCTCGATGTGGCGCGGCCCGGTCACGAATTTCTCGATGAACACTGCCCCGTCGCCAAACGCCGAGGTGGCCTCGCTCACCGCCAGCTGCATCTGCTCCTCAAACTCTTCTACCGCGTGCACCAGGCGCATGCCCTTGCCGCCGCCGCCGGCCGAGGCCTTAATAAGGATGGGAAAGCCCACTTCCTGGGCAATCAGCTTGGCGGCTTCCACGTCGGCGATGGCCTCGTCGGTGCCCGGCACCAGCGGGATGTTGTAAGCCTTCACGGCCTGCTTGGCCGAGAGCTTGTCGCCCATCATCTCCATCGCCTCGGGGCTGGGGCCGACGAAAATCAGCCCCGCCTCGCGCACGGCCCGGGCGAAGCCGGCATTCTCGCTCAGAAACCCGTAGCCGGGATGAATGGCGTCGACGCCCAGTTCCTGGCACACCGCAATAATTTTATCGCCCCGCAAGTAGCTCTGGGCCGAGGCGGGCGGGCCGACGCACACGGCCTCGTCGGCGTAGCGCACGTGGGGCGAGAGGCGGTCGGCCTCCGAGTAGATGGCCACCGTGGCGATGCCCATTTCTTTGGCCGAGCGCAGCACGCGCAGGGCAATTTCGCCGCGATTAGCAACCAGCAGCTTCGAGATTTTTTTCATGCAGGGTGGGAGAGGAAAGAAAAATGTAGCGTAAGCTTTAGCTTGCGAGCGCAGCGAGCAAGTGCGTTAGCAGACGTTCGCTTACGCACCGGCTCGCGCACGCTCGCCCGCAAGCTGAAGCTTACGCTACATCGGGGTGCAAAGAAAACCTTAAATCAGTTCTGCGGTAATAGGAGACCAGCGGCCGGCCCGCCGTCACGCCCAAATTGTGTACAACTGCGGGGCTGGCCTATCTTTGCGGTTTACCTATTCTTTTCGCTGCGCGGGCCGGCTGGGCTCGTTGTCAACGCTCTTCTACCCTTATTCCCCTCATTTTCTCAGTGGATATTTTCGACCGCGTTTCGGCTAACCGGGGCCCGTTGGGCTCGCATTCTCACTACGCCCACGGCTACTTTACCTTCCCCAAGCTTGAGGGCGAAATAAAGCCCCGGATGCAATTTCGCGGCAAGGAAGTACTCACCTGGAGCCTGAACAACTACCTGGGCCTGGCCAACCACCCCGAAGTGCGGCAGGCCGACATCGACGGGGCGGCCGAATACGGCATGGCCTACCCGATGGGTGCCCGCATCATGAGCGGCAACTCCACCCTGCACGAGCAGCTCGAAAATGAGCTGGCCGACTTCGTGCAGAAGCCCGCCGCCCTGCTGCTCAACTTCGGCTACCAGGGCGTGGTGAGCATCATCGATTCGCTCGTGAGCCGCCACGATGCCATCGTGTACGACGCCGAGTCGCACGCCTGCATCATCGACGGCGTGCGCCTGCACCAGGGCAAGCGCTTCGTGTTTCCGCACAACGACATCGAGAACCTCGAAAAGCAGCTGGAGCGCGCCAAGCGCCTCACCGACGAAACCGGCGGTGGTATCCTCGTGATTACCGAAGGCATGTTTGGCATGAGCGGCAACCTCGGCAAGCTGCGCGAAATCGTGAAGCTGAAGGAGAAATACAACTTCCGTCTTTTCGTCGACGACGCCCACGGCTTCGGTACGCTGGGCCCCACGGGCGCGGGCACGGCCGAGCATTTGGGCGTCACGGAGGGCGTAGACCTCATTTTTTACACCTTCGCCAAGAGCATGGCCAGCATCGGCGCGTTCGTGGCCGGGCCGGAGGGCGTGATTGAATATTTGCGCTACAACATGCGCAGCCAGATTTTTGCCAAATCGCTGCCCATGCCGCTCGTAATCGGGGCCCTCAAGCGCCTGGAGCTGATTCGCAATCACCCCGAGTACCGCGAAAACCTCTGGACCATCGTACGCGCCCTGCAAAGCGGCCTGCGCGAGAAGGGTTTCAACATCGGGACTACCGAGTCGCCGGTGACGCCGGTGTTCCTCAACGGCCAGATCCCCGATGCCACGGCCCTGACCTTCGATCTGCGTGAAAATCACGGCGTTTTCTGCTCTATTGTCGTGTATCCGGTAGTTCCCAAGGGCGTTATTATGCTGCGCCTCATTCCCACGGCCGTGCACACGCTGGCCGACGTGGACCAAACCATCACCGCCTTCGAGGCCATTGCGGCCAAACTCGATAAAGGGCTCTACAGCAAGCAGCCCGCGACGGCCTAATTTGGCAGTCGCGAGCCGCGGCCTGATTTGCGCGCCGGTTGCCTGTCAAGGCGGCCGGCGCGCTTGTTTTTGGATATTTCCGGGGTGCCAGGCTGGTCACTACTTCATAAGTAAGTCATTTGAAAGAAAAAAACTGCCCTACGAGGCTGGAAAGGCCGTTTTAGAAAAAACCTGGAAAACTTGCTTGCGTAGAAAGTGCCTGTATATTAGGGCCGCGTAAGCACAATTCCCTTTTTTCTCACCCAATTCCAATCCCACGTTCATGGCTAATCCTTTCAACCAACTCAAGGACCTAATTAACTCGCTGGAAGACGACTTCGAAAAGTCGTACGAAAAGCACAACGCGGCTGCGGGCACCCGCGTGCGCAAAGGGATGCAAGAGTTGAAAAACCACGCCCAGGCCATCCGCCTGGAAGTGCAGAACATGAAGAATGCCTCCAAAGACGGGGATGCCGCCGCACCCGCCGCCAAAGCGGCCCCGGCTGCCAAGAAAGCCGCTCCGGCCGCTGCTAAGAAAGCCGCGCCCGCTGCCAAGAAAAAGTAGACCACGGATTCCGGCGGATTTTTCGGATTCGTCGGATTTTGTGGACGGCTCCTGAGGCCTTTACAACAGAGAAGCCCCGCCAATTGGCGGGGCTTCTCTGTTGCTATTTATGTGTTATGTGCTGGCGCGGGGCGCCCGGCTAAGCAGGCGGGGGTATGGCTGCACTCCGGGGTATCAGTTCGATTACCTTTTGCCTGTCATGCTTCGCAGGCTCAGCACGACAGACGAATGTTAGGTAAGCTCTACTAAGTAGTAGCTCTTGCCTTTTTTCACAACCAGATATTTATCGTGGAGGAGTGGAAGCTCGGCGGCCAGCGTATCGGGCGAAGTAAGCTTGGTGCCGTTTACCGATAAGCCATTGGCCTTAACTAGTTTGCGTACTTCGCCGCGCGAGGGCAGAATCTGTTGGTTGGTAGCTTCGCTTAACAGCACCGATACGTTGAGGTCAGCCGTCTCGGCGCGGGGTACGCGCAGGTGCGGGAGGCCCGTGAATACGCCGACTAGCGTAGCCTCATCGAGGGCCGCCAGGTCGCCGCCGCCAAAGAGGACTTCGGAAGTAGCCACGGCTATTTTATACGCCTCCTCGGAGTGCACCCGAATGGTCACGTCCTTGGCCAGGGCTTTCTGCAAAGTCTTCAGGCCCGGGTTTTGCGCGTGCTCGGCTTCGAGGGCCTCAATCTCGGCCTGGCTGAGCAGGGTGAACACGCGGATGAGGCGCGGGGCGTCCACGTCTTCGGCGCGCAGAAAGAATTGGTAAAACTGGTAGGGCGAGGTGAGCGCCGGGTCGAGCCATACGGTGCCGGTTTCGCTCTTGCCGTACTTGGTGCCGTCGGCCTTGGTAATGAGCTGGCCGGTAAGGGCGTAGGCTTTGCCCTGGCCGTCGGTGAGGCGGCGAATGAGCTCCGTACCGGTCGTGATGTTGCCCCACTGGTCGCTGGCCCCCATTTGCAGGGTGCAGCCCAGGTTTTTATACAAATGAAAAAAGTCGTAGCCTTGCAGCAACTGGTAGCTAAACTCGGTGTAGCTGATGCCCTCGCTGCCGCCGTCGTCGCTGCCCCCAATGCGGCGCTTCACCGAGTCCTTAGCCATCATGTAATTGACGGTAAGATGCTTGCCTACTTCGCGCAAAAAGCCCAGGAAGCCGAAGTCCTTGAACCAGTCGTAATTGTTGACGAGCACCGCGCCGGTGGGCGAGTCGTTGAAATCCAGAAATTTTTCGAGCTGCGCCCGAATGCCGGCCTGGTTGGCGCGCAGGGTGGTTTCGTCGAGCAGGTTGCGCTCGGCCGATTTGCCGCTGGGGTCGCCGATCATGCCGGTGGCCCCGCCCACCAAAGCCACCGGGCGGTGGCCGGCGCGCTGCAAATGCACGAGCAGCATGATAGTAGCCAGGTTGCCGATGTGCAGCGAGGCCGCCGTGGGGTCGAAGCCGATGTAGCCCGAAACGGGCGCGGCGCTGGCCAGGTGCTCGGCCGTGCCGGGCATGGCATCGTGGTACATACCGCGCCAGCGAAGTTCAGATAGTAAATCCAAGCAGGAGTTATGAATTATAAGTTATGAATTAGGGATGGGCGCCGGGGGCGGGTAGGCCGCGCCGCACGGGCAAAGGTAGCCCAGGCCGTAATTTCGTATCCTGGCTTCTGCGTTGCCCCCAGAGTCAATTCATAATTTATAATTTATAATTCATAATTGACACAGGACGCCGACGCCATTCTGAAAGCCGTGCAGCAGCGGCAGTTTCAGCCGGTGTATTTTTTGCAGGGCGAGGAGCCGTATTTTATTGATACCGTGGCCGACGCGCTCGAGCACGCGGTGCTGCCCGAAAGCGAGCGGAGCTTCAA
This sequence comes from uncultured Hymenobacter sp., assembly GCA_913776615.1. Lineage (GTDB taxonomy): Bacteria > Bacteroidota > Bacteroidia > Cytophagales > Hymenobacteraceae > Hymenobacter. The sequence goes on along the minus strand of CAJYPK010000006.1, from coordinate 113,999 downwards.
CCAAACGGTGCTCTACGGCAAGGATACCGACGCGGCGGGCATCCTGGGCCAGGCCAAGCGCTTTCCCATGATGAGCAGCCACACGGTCGTCATCGTGAAGGAGGCCCAGGCCGTGGCTGATTTGGAAAGCGAAAAGGCTTGGCCATTTCTCGAAGCCTACCTCAAAAATCCGCTGGCCAGCACCGTGCTCGTCTTCTGCTACAAGCACAAAACCCTCGACTCGCGCAAGAAGCTGGGTAAGCTGCTGGCTGGCAAGGATGCGCCCGGCGCGGTGCTGATGACGAGCAAGAAGCTCTACGATAACCAGGTGCCGCAGTGGCTCACGGGCTACGTGCGCAGCCGCAAGCAGCAGATTACGCCCGGGGCCACCGCCCTGCTGGCCGAGTACATCGGGGCCGACCTGGGCCGGTTGGCCAACGAAGTCAATAAGCTGCTGCTCAACGTGAAGCCTGGCCAGGCCATCGACGAGGACTTGGTGCAGCGCATGGTGGGCATCAGCAAGGAGTACAACATTTTTGAATTGCAGCGCGCCCTCGTGCAGCGCGACGTGCTCAAGGCCAACCGCATCCTCACGCACTTCGCCGCCAATCCCAAGGCCAACCCGCTCATTCCCAACCTCACGCTGCTTTTCAATTTCTTTACTCGTCTGCTGGCCCTGCACCAGGCCGGCCCCAACCCTTCAGACGCCGACTTGCAGAAGCTGGGCATCAATAAGTTTGCCCAGAAAGAGTACCAGCTGGCCCAGCGGCAGTTCAGCCCCGCGCGTACCATCGACCTCATTCACCTCATCCGCCGGGCCGACGCCCAGAGCAAGGGCATTGAGAGCGGCAGCATGGACGAGGGCGAGATTCTGCGCGAACTGGTGTGGCTCATCCTGCACCCGGTGCCGGTGTCGGCGGTGGGGTAGGGTGCCGCCGGGAATACATTTGTGGGGGTAAGGGCCAGCCGGTGGCGAATGCCTGCCCGCCTGTTGTCCTTGTCCCCACTCCCCGATGCGCGCCCACATTCACTTCGACCGCCAGGGCTGGCCCCAGAGCGTCAATAACTATCTGGCAATGGACGGCTTCCAGCAAATGGGCTGGGAGATAATGCCCTACACCGATGTCGCGCCGGTGCGCGACGCCGCGTTCGATGAAATCGTAGTGGGCCACATCGCGGCCGTGCGGGCCGGGCTACGAGCGCTGGGCCGGCCGGTGCCCGCCGAGCTGGGCTACCCCGAGGCCCTGCGCCCGTTTCTGGGCCGGCGGCTGTGGGCGAGTACCATCAACGCCGTGGCGGCCCACCCCGAAAGCTGGCCGGTGTTCGTGAAGCCCATGCACGATGCCAAAAAATTTACGGGGGTGCTCGTGCGGCGCACTGGCGACCTCGTGGGCTGCGGCGACCAATACCACGATACGCCCGTGTGGTGCGCCGAGCCCGTGCAGTTTGTGGCCGAGTGGCGCTGCTTCGTGCGCTACGGCCGCATCCTCGATGCGCGGCCGTACAAGGGCGACTGGCGGGCGCACTTCGACCCGGCCGTGGTGCAGGCGGCGCTGGCCGCCTACCTGCCCGAGGCCCCGGCCGCCTTCTCGCTCGACGTAGGCCTGACTGCTGCCGGCACCACCGTGGTAGTGGAAGTAAACGACGGCTACGCACTGGGGGCCTACGGGCTGACGCCGCTGGCCTACGCCAAGTTTTTATCGGCCCGCTGGGCGCAGCTGAGCGGCACCGCCGATTACTGCGACTTTTGAGCCACCAGTGCCAGCCCGCCCCCGTGGGCTAGTCGGGCGCGGTTCCTTTGGCCAACTCCTTGAGTTCCTTAATGGTCCCGGAGCTGCTAAACTGCATGGTCGCGTCGCGGGCGCTGGCTGGCCCCGCCGCCACGGTGGCCGAGCCGGTAAGTTGGTAGTCCGTTTTCTTGGCTTTAAATAAGGTCTTCCACAGCACCTTAGGCATAGATTTGGGCTGAAAGCGGACGTGAATGGGCATGGTTTCGGTGCCCTTTTGCTTAAACGTTACGGCCTTGGTTTCCTGGCCCTGCACGTCGAGGTCGTCTTCAATTCGAAAGCGGTAATTCACTTGCTTGACGGTGAAGGGAATAGGTTCGAAATTAGTGACGCGCAGCGTTACGATGGCTTCGCCCTTCCGCAGGCCTAGCTTTGTAATGTCCACGTCGGCCACCGCAATTTTGGGAAGCTTCGGAATGTAAACCCGCCTGCGCACCTTCACCGGTATTTTCTGGGGGCCTGCGCCCGGCAGGTTGGCGTAGAGGACGGTGCGCAACTGCACCGTTACGCAGTCGCGCTGGGCCGTGCGGGCGGCCTGGCCGAGCTGGGGGAGGTTGAGCGTCAGGGGTAAGTTCAGGTCACTTACCCGGTTGCCCCGCACGACCAGGGGTCGGGACTTGTGGCCCTGCGCCAGCCGCCGGCCGTCGAGGAGGGTTTCGTAGCGCAGGCTGTCGATTTGCAAATCGATGGGCGTGTGGTTGCGCAGCTTAGCGGCCAAGCTAGCGTCGATTTTTTCGCGGGTGATGTGGCGGATAGTGAGCGTGGGTTGCTCCAGGGTGGGCAGCACGGCCCTGGCAATGTCGCGGCCGTGGTCGGTAGCCAGGTAGGTCACCACGCCGCCGGCAATCAGCAAAACCAGGAGTACGAGCAGTACCGTAACGGCCGGAGGCCGGCCGGCCGAAGAAGGGGAAGCCATAGGATAGCCGGGGTTAGGATAAACCAATCAACCTCATTCATAAGGCTGATTATTAATTGATTATATCCTAGGCTACGCGATGGGTGCTCCGGCTTGTTATCGCCCAGTTCGCGGGCAAGGCGGCCCACGGCCCAGCTCCGCGGCCGGCTAAGAAGCGGGCCAGCCGGTAGTTTGCCCGGCCCGCCGCTAAGCTTTAAAAAATAATAGAAAGTTAGTTGGCTACGCCCCGGCCCAGCGGTAGCGCCGCGCTTTCCACTCAATGGTCCCGGGCCAGGCGGTGTACGCCAGCACGGCCAGCGACAGCAGCAGCAGGTAGCCGTCGTAGAGCAGCAGCACGCCCAGGCGCTCGCGGTGGCCGGCCTGCCGCAGCGTAATGGCCAGAAACAGCGTCTGGCACAGCAGCTTGGCCGCGTACAGTGCGCCGATGGTGCCCAGCGGTAGCAGGCCCGGCCAGCCCAGCACCGTGTAAAAAGCGCCGTAGGTGCCAAATAACGCGCCCAGTTGCCAGGGCAATCGGGCCGCGCCGCTCATCCAGCGTCGGCGCTGTCGCAGCAAGTGGGGCAGGGTAGGCTGCGGCAGCGAGATGGCCAGCGCGCGCGGGTCTACGAGGTTGCGGAAGTGCCAGCCCCGGGCCACTACCTGCCCGAAGAGCTGTAAGTCTTCGCTGACGCTGAAGGCCAGCGCCTCGTAGCCGCCGCTGGAGGCGTAGGCGGCGCGGGTCACCAACATGTTGTTGCCCATGGCCGTTACGGGCACGCCGTGGTCGGTAAGCAGCCGAATCAGGTTGAGGCCAAACAGCCAGTCGAGTCCCTGCAAGCGACCGAACAGGCTCCCGCCGGCCGTGGTAACGCCCGTGACGATGCCCACGCCGGGCCGGGCGGCGGCCAGCATGGTGCTAATCCAGTCGGGTGGCACGGCCATATCGGCGTCGGTGATAAAGAAATAGTCGGTAGTAGCGATGCGGCACAGGTGGGCCAGCACGTTGCTTTTGCCGCGGGCCGTACCCAGCCGGCGGCCCACGCGCAGCAGTCGAAACTGCGGCTTATCGGCAATGAAGTGGCGCACCACCGCCGCCGTCCCGTCGGTAGAGGCGTCGTCGCCAAGCAGGATTTCGAGCTGCCCGACCGGGTAGCGCAGCCGGGTCAGCGCAAGCAAGCAGCGCTCAATGGTCAACGCCTCGTTGCGCGCCGCTACCAGAATACTCACCCGGGGGTAGTGGACCAGGGATGGCCCCGGGGGCCGCCGCGCTACCAGCAACAGTACCACGGCATACAGCCCAAAAAAACCGCCGAAAAACCACGTCGCAAACGTCATAGGCCAGCCAGAATCCCAAAAGATGCGCTTCCCGGCCCGCCGCATTGGGTCAGGATGCCCTGCTGGATACGGCTGGCCCACGGGCCGGCGTTGCAGCGGAAAATACGGATTTATGACTGCTTGCTTGTGATAAATACTTAATTTATAGATCTTTGAGAATAAGCCCGACCTAACGGGGGGTGGGAGCTGGCCGTAAGGGCTACAACTTCCACCATTTCCTGTTGCACGATGAGCCAGCCTATCACGTCGCCCGCCGCCCCGGTCCCGGCCGATTCTTCTTCTACCGCCGCTAGCCCGGCAACGCCGGCCCGCGGTTTGCTAGGTAGCCTACTGGGCAAGGTGCCCGTTGCCGTGAAAAATGCCAGTACCACCCAGAAGCTAGTGGGAGGCACTCTGCTGGCCCTCGGCCTTGCGCTGCTGGCCCGCCGCCAGAAAAGCCTGCCCAGTGCCCAGGCCGCCACGCTTGATGAGTTACTGTATTTTGTAAACGACCGCATCGAGGGCTACCAGCGCGCCGTCGATGAAAGCGAAGATGCCCAGCTGCGGGGCTACTACAAGCAGCTCGCGAGCCAGAGCCGGCAGTTTGCCACCGACCTCAACGGCTACCTTACCCGCGAGGGTGGGGAGCGCGAAGAAGCGACTACTCTGAAGGGCAAGCTCTACCGCGCCTGGATGGACGCCAAAGCCGCCGTTACCGGCCGCGACGAAAAGACTATTCTATTCTCGAATATCTACGGCGAAGAGTGGGCGCTCAAGGCCTACGAGCAGGCCCTGGCCGACCAGACCCTAACCGGCCCCCTGCGCCAGGCCGTGGCCCGGCAGTACGCGCTTTCGCAGAAAACCTATGCGCAGTTACAACGGCTGGCCGCTAAGCAGGCTTAGCGCCAATATTCGGCAAAAAGCAGCTTCCCGGTGCGTACTCTTTGGAAGTGCACACCGGGAGGCTGCTTGCGCATGGGATTATTTTGCTTAATACAATTGTTGCCAAAAGGTGCTTGTAACAAATGTATTTACTTTTGTTAGATCGGTAAGTCAATTAGTTACTGCCCCGCGGCGCGGCGTAACTCTTCGTCGGCCCCGGCAGTGCGGCGGCGGGCCGCGGCTACTTTGCTGTTGCCAAATCGGTACGTGAGCGCTGCCGTAGCGATGCGCGTATCCAGCCGCGAGTAGAAAGTCTCGGTGAAGTTGTCGTAAGTAGAAGTAGCTCGAATGGGAGTTGTATAGAAGACGTCGGCCACGTTCAGCCGGAAGGTACCTTGTTTATGCCAGAGGCTCTTTTGCAAGCCCACCGCTACCTGCCCGCGGGGCCGGATGCGCTGAAAACCATACACCTCGCCCGATTCGTAGAGTCCATTCAGCTCGGCCGACCAGCCGCCGGGCAGCGTGAAACTGCTATTGGCGGTGAGATTGCAAGCCAACTGCCCGCGCCGCAGGTCGGTACCATTGAGCATACCCACGAAATAATTGTAGTAGAGCATGGAGGTGGAGTAGAGCGTCCACCACTTAGTCAGCGTGAGCGGGGCAGTCAGCGTGAGGGTGTAAAAATGCTGCGTGCTCAGATTAACGTCCTGATTTACCACCAGGCGCCCGCCATCGGGAGAAGGCTGAATGATGTTTACAATTGGTAGAGAGGTGCAGGCGTAAGCTAGCGCAGTACTGATCTTTTGGTTGTAGGTGTGAGTTAGTTCAACATTGTAACTCGTCTGCGCAACCAGGTTAGGATTGCCAGCTCGGTAAGAAGTGGCATCCAGATAAGCGCGTAGTGGATTAACCTGCGCGTAGTTAGGCCGGTCAATGCGCCGTGCCGCGGCCAGTGCCAGCGCGTGGTGGCTGCTGAGCGAGCGTTGTAATTGCAGGCTTGGAAACAATTGTAAATAATGCTGCTCCCGCAGGGTAAGGCCGGCCTGCTCCGCCAGCGTATTAGTTTGCTCGGCGCGCAGCCCGGCTTGCCAGGTAGTTTTGGCAGTACTGCCGCGCAGGTTGGCGTAGGCCGCGTTTACATTTTCATGGTAGCTAAACTGGCTTGAAATGTCGGGCCGGGGCTGGGGCACGCCGCCGGCCACGGTAGCAAAAAGCACGTCGTTGTCCGATACTACCCGCGTCACTTTCACGCCGGCTTCCAGACGGGCGCGGTGCGGCAGGGGGTGGCTGTAATCCACCCTGGCTGCCCCAATGCCGAGGGTGCTGCGCTGGTCGCCGGTGAGCAGGGTGCTAGCCTGGCCGGAGGTGTCGAAATACGTGCGGAGGTCGAGGAGGCGGCTGAGGTGGTAGCGAGCGTAGTCGGCATCGGCCGTGAGGGTGCGGGCGGTGGCCGAGTCGGCGAACGCGTGGCGCAGGTTGAGGTTGGCGCTGCCGTTGGGCCGGCCGATGGACTGGGCCGTGAGCGCGTGGTAGCGCGCCTCGGGCGCACCCGTGCCATCGAGCACCTGCGTCTGGTTCGTCACGGTGTTAGTAGTCTGGCTGGCCAGGCCGGTCACGGCCAGGCCCAGCAGCGTGCGTTTGGAAAGCGTGAGGTCGAGACCCGCCTTGCCGGCATGCGAGCGCAGGTGCGACAACTGCTCGTTGCCCTGCCGGGTGCCGCTGGCGGGTAGTTGCGGGGAGGCGGCAAATTGCCGGTCGAAATCGACCCGTACGAAGTAGCGCCGGTCGGTATACGTATAGTTACCGTAGGCATTGAGGCTCTTGCGGCGGTGGTTGAGGGCCAGCCCACCCGTAAACTTGCCCTGCTCGCTGTAGCCATAGCCGGCGTTGACGCTGCCGTTGGTGCCCAGGCGCTGGTCTTTTTTCAGGTTGAGGGCAATGACGCCCGCCCCGCCCTGGGCGTCGTAACTGGCGGGTGGATTGGTAATCAGCTCGATGCTTTGCAGCTGCTCGGCGGGCAGGGCCCGCAGGTACTCGGCCAGCTCGGGGCCGCTCAAGGGCGAGCGCTTGCCATCGACCACCACGAGCAGGCCCTGCCGGCCGCGCAGGGCCAGGTTATTGGCGGCGTCGAGCGTAATGCCGGGCGACCGGCCTAGTACGTCGAGGGTCGTAGCCCCGGCGGCGAGGGGGCTGTCGGCCACGTGCACCACGGTGCGGTCGGGCCGGTGCTCAAACAGCGGCTTACGGGCCACCACCGTAACTTCCTTCAAGCTAGCCTTCTGGCTGGCTGCCAGCGTAATAGCCGGGAGGGCCAGCCCGCCCTCCGGCAAGGTAAACGGGGCGCTCCAGTAGCGCCCGCAGCCCACCTGCGCCACCGACAGGCAGTAGCTACGGCCAGCCGGGGCCTCCAGCTGAAAAGCGCCTTGTGAGTCGCTGAATTCCGTTTTGACTACTACTGAGTCGGCCGCGCGGTGCAGGGTGACGGTGGCAAACTCCAGCGTTGCCCCCGCACTGTTGGCCAGGGTACCGCGCAGGGTGGCCCGCGCCTGCGCGTGGCCAGCCAGGGGCGCGCAGGCCAGGCCAGCGGCCAGCAAGCCACCCGCTGGCGGAAGGAGAAAGCGAAGAGGTAGGAGCGTAGCGCGTAGCAGCATACAAAGGTGGAAAAGGAGGCGCCGCCCGGAGCGACAGAGTAGAATGTAAGGCGTCAGGCGTATTGCTTTACTGATAGCCTATGGCCCGCAAATATGCAGCGAAGTTGTCAATACCAGTATGTTATAGTGATTTTAAAATTAAGCCGGACATGACTGGCGGGGTTAAGCAGTAGGTAGCTCGGTGCTTGCCCCGTCTCAGCCCTGGCCCGACGGCCAGCGGGCAGGGCGGCCCGACCCAGGTTGGAGCCGGTTGCGCAACACCCTCCGTGGTGACCCCGTAAAACGCCTATACTCACCTTACATGTGATTTCACCATGAGCGACAACCAACCGAGCGGCACGTTGGGCGGCATGATTGCCAGCCTGTTCCGCGGCAAAAACAACGACGAGAGCGTTACCAACAGCGGCTTCTCCTCCCGGCACAAAATCCTGAGCGGCGCCCTGCTGGCCGCCGGCGCAGCTTATCTCTACAAGCGCGTTAAAAACAAGCAAACTGCCATCGGCTAGCGCTGCTTGCCAGCCGGCTAGCTACCCCTGCCGGGCGCTGCTCCTTTGCGGGTGGCGCCCGGTAGTTTTTTAGGTCATGCGGATAGCCAGGAAAAGGTAAGTGAGCGTGAGATAGTTGGGAAAAAGCTGCGGGTCGTAAGGCGCTTGCGCTTGTTGGGTTGGTCAACGCTGGAATAAGCTTAGCCGTAAGAAGCTTGTTTCCCCTTAATTCTGATCCGATGAACTTGCCCGAACCCATTTCCGACGCAACCGACAAGGCCAAAGACCTGCTCGACGATGCCACCGATAAAGCCAAGCACCTGTACGGCGAGGTTGCCGACAAGGCCAAAGACCTGTACAGCGATACTGCCGACAAGGCCAAGGATTTCTACAGCGACGCGACCAGCAAGGCGAAGGATTTTTACGGCGACGCCTCCGACAAAGTAAAAGACCTGTACGACGAAGCCGCGGCCAAGAGCAAAGACCTGCTCGATAAAGTACCCGCCACGGTGAAAGAGGCCGGTGAAAAAACGGCTGACGCCTACAAGAAGCTGACTACTACCCAAAAAGTAGTGGGCGGCGTGCTGCTGGCCGCGGGCCTGGTCTGGCTGCTGGCACCAAAAAAAAAAGTTAAAGCCAAGCGTGCTGCTAAAGCGCTGGACCAACTACTTCTCTTCGTAAACGACCGCGCTGAGGGCTACCAGCGGGCGGCGGCCGAAACCAAGTCGCCGGAGCTGAAAAGCTACTACCAGCGGCTGGTGAGCCAAAGCAAGGAGTTTGCCAATACCCTGAATGGTCACCTGGCCAAGAAGGTTGGCTACCGCGAAACGGATACTACGCTGAAAGGCAAGCTCTACCGCAAGCTGATGGACGCGCAGGCCACCGTTACCGGTCACAACGAGAAAGCCATTCTGGCCACCAACATTTACGGCGAGCACTGGGCTGGCAAGGCATATAAGAAAGCGCTGCACCGCAAAGCCATCAAAGGCGACTTGCGCGCCGCGATAGAAAAGCAACTTGCCGAGTCGCAGCAGACGGCCAAGCGCCTCAAGCAGCTGGCCGCCCAGCAGAAATAACGCAACGGCTTTAGTGCCAAGGTACTAAAAAGCCCCCTGCCAACCACCGAGGTTTGGTAGGGGGCTTTTTAGCGCCTGTGCCACAGGGCAGCTACCGGGGCCGCCGGTCTGCCAGCTGCAAAGCTGCGCTGCGGCCTACGCCCTGAAACCTAGATGAAGGGTGCTGTAGGGGTGGAAGGTAAAGGTATAATGTCAGATTTTTTGATTTTATAAATACTGTTTATAAGGCATTTATGCAACAATTATGGCTTATTTATGCCAGTTGTAAAGTCAGAAAAGGTGAGAAATAACCTTTCGGCTACGTATAACGGCGCGCTACTTTTGAACCAACCTTCAAGCCTACTCAACCATGACTCCCGCTGCCGTTACCCCCGCCCGTCCTTCCGCCGCTTTCGTTGCCGCCTCCTGGCTGGCCCTGCTCATGGGCATGGTCGGCTTCGTGGTTGGCCTCTGGAACGCCACGATGGCGCTCAACGAAAAGGGCTATTACTTTACCGTGCTCATGTTTGGCCTGTTCGCCGCCATCTCGCTCCAAAAAACGGTGCGCGACCAACTGGAGAAAATCCCGGTCACGGGCCTCTACTACGGCCTGGCGTGGTTTGCCACGCTGCTGGCTATCCTGCTGCTACTCGTGGGCCTGTGGAACGCTACGCTCACGCTCAGCGAGAAAGGCTTCTACGGCATGGCGTTTCTGCTGGCGCTGTTCGGGGCCATTGCCGTGCAGAAAAACACGCGGGATATGCGCGCCGTGCCGGGCGGTGCGGGAACGGCAAATGATTCGGAGTAGCCTTGCTGGCAACCAATTGTGACTGCCTTCTGAGCCGGTGAAAACGCAAAGCGCCACGGTGAGCAACCGCGGCGCTTTGCGTGTGTAAGCGTACTGGTACGGTTCCGTCGCCAGCTTGAGGTTCATTGGCGGATGAATTCAGCGAGGAACTGAACTATGCAAAACAAAATACAGATTTGGAGGCTGTTTAGGAAGTAAGTCAACCAAAAACGTCCGTCATGCTGAGCTTGCCGAAGCATCTTGGCAGGTTCGTTGAAGGGCTAAACAACGAACCTGCCAAGATGCTTCGGCAAGCTCAGCATGACAATAGTTTTGTAATCGTGTCACTTCTTAAACAGCTTCTTGTGCAGTATCCAGTGCAGAAATTCAGTTAGTTCAGCAGTAGGTACAGAACTGCATAGTACCTTTACCACGTAGAAAGTAAGGGACCGCGCCTACCGGCCCGGCCCCTCACCAAACTACCGCTGGAAGAAGTGAGTGAACAGCAACAGGCCGCCGGCCTTAGCTGCCCCGCTCACCAACCCTAGCAAAACAGCCTCTGCGACTGCCCGTAGTAGTTTTAGCACACGCTTATTTCTCATTTCCAGAGAGAAGTTAGGTGTTCATTCCACCTGCTTCTTGAAGCCCTGGCTGCGCCAACAGCCGGGGCTTCATCTTTTCCAAGACAGCCGAGGTGAGGCGGAGTAACCGTGCGTTGGGGCAAAGATAGACCTACGGTTACCCTTGAGCCTTGCTATTTCTTGGGCCGGCTGCCCATTATAAATTCCAGCGTGCCACCCTGGCGCACTGCGCTCACCGGCAGGAAGGGCCGGGCCAGCAGCTGGCCGTTGAGGCGGGCCGCTTGCACGTAGACGTTCTTGTCGGACTGATTCTTGACGCTGATAGTGAAGGTTTTGCCTTCGCCGACTTGCAGTACGGCCCCGTGCACGGCGGGGCTGCCCAGGGCGTATTCGCCCGAGGCGGGGGCCACGGGGTAGAAGCCCAGGGCCGAGAAGATGTACCAGGCACTCATCTGGCCGCAGTCGTCGTTGCCACCCAGGCCGTCGGGACCCTGGTGGTACATCTTGTTTAGAATCATGCGAATGCGGGGCTGGGTTTTCCAGGGCTGGGTGGTCCAGTTGTAGAGGTAGGGGGCGTGGTGAGCGGGCTCGTTGCCGTGGACGTAGTTGCCGATGATACCGTCGCGGGTGATGTCCTCGGTTTCGGCGAAGAACTTATCGGGCAGCTGCATGGTAAAGAGCGAGTCGAGGTGGGGCACGAAGCGCGGGCTGCCGCCCATTTTGGCGATGAGGCCGGCGGGGTCGTGGGGCACGTAGAGGCTGTAGTTCCAGGCGTTGCCCTCAATGTAGCCGGGGTCGGAGGTGGTGAGCACGTCGAATTTCGATCGGAACGAGCCGTCGGCCAGACGCGGGCGCATGAAGCCGATGCGGGCGTCGTACACGTTTTGCCAGTTGGTGGCGCGCTGGCGAAATTCCTTTTCGATGTCGGCCCGGCCCAGCTTCTGGGCGGCCTGCGCGATGCAGTAGTCGTCGAAGGCGTACTCCAGGGTTTTCGACACCGAGGCCCCGCTTTTGTCGTCGGGCACGTAGCCCTTATCAATGTACAAACCCAGGCCGTCGTACCAGCGCTGGCGGGCGGTGGTAACGCAGGCGTCGAGGGCGTGGTTGGCGTCGAAGGGCGCGTTGCCGAGCACGATGGCGTCGCAGAGTACGGGTACCGAGTGGTAGCCAATCATGCACCAGTTTTCGTTGGCGTAGTGGCTCCACACGGGCAGCATGTGCTCGGCGCTCTGGTCGAAGTGGGCGAGCATGCTGCGGGCCATGTCGGCGTTGCGGCGGGGCTGCACGAGGTTGTAGAGCGGGTGCAGGGCGCGGTAAGTATCCCAGAGCGAGAAGGTAGTGTAGTTGGTGAAGCCCTCGGCCCGGTGGTTGTTCTGGTCGAGGCCCCGGTACTGGCCGTCGGCGTCCTGGTAGGTCGTAACGCCGGTAAAGGCGTGGTACATAGCGGTGTAAAAATTCTCCTTATCCACCCGGCGGGGCGCCTGGATGGCGACTTTGCTCAGCTCCTGCTGCCACTGGGCCTGACCCTGGGCCTTATAGGCGGCAAAGTCCCAGCCCGGGGCCTCGGCCCGGAGATTGGCCAGCGCGCCGGCGGTGCTCACGGGCGAGAGCGCCAGCTTGAGCTTGACCTGGTCGCCGGCCCGGGTGGCCCCGAAATCGAAGTGCATGCGGAGCTGGTGGCCCGCCAGATCGGGCCAGTTGTGGGCCTGGTCGAAGCGGCCCCAGAAGCCCCGGTAGGGCTGCTTGGCGTCGTAATTGCGGCTGCCGTAGGTGTTGAAGGGGCGCGAGAAGCTGAGGGCGAAGTACACCGTGCGGGTGCGGCCCCAGCCGTTGGTTTGGCGGTAGCCGGTCACGAGCGAGTCGTTTTCGACCCGTACGAAGGTCCACACGTTCTTGCCGGGGTAGTTGTAAATGCCGGCCATCAAGTCGAGGATGACGTGGCTCTGCTCGGCCTGCGGAAAGGTGTACTGATGCACCCCGACGCGGGTCGTGGCGGTCAGCTCGGCCAGGATGTCGTGATCGGCCAGCCGGACTTTATAGTAAGCCGGCTCGGCCACCTCCGTGCCGTGCGAGTAGGCCGAGCGGTAGCCGCTCAGCGGCCGGTCGGCCGTGCCGGGGTTGAGCTGGAGCGGCCCGGTGGTGGGCATTACCAGAAAGTCGCCCAGGTCGGAGTGCCCCGTGCCGCTGAAGTGGGTGTGGCTGAAGCCCACGATGGTGGGGTCTTTGTACTGATAGCCCGCGCAGTAGCTGTAAATCTCGGGGTTGTATTTGCCGTTCAGCTCGTAGCTGATGGTGTCGGTATCGGGCGAGAGCTGCACCGCACCGAAGGGCACCGTGGCACCGGGGTAGGTATGGCCCATCTTGGCGGTGCCCACCAGCGGGTGGGCGTACTGCACGAGGTTTTCCTGGGCGCGGAGGGTGAGGGGGAAAAGGAGAGTGGCCAGGGGCAGAAAGTACTTCATGCCGTCAAAGTAACCGAGGCCACCCCAAAGGCTGCTGCCCCGCCCGGGGCGAACGCTTTTTTAGCTTGCAGCCTTAGGCCGGCCGAGGGCGATGGCGGCGCCACGCTCGCCTTGACAGCCGGGTTTACGCGCTAGCAGCAGCATATAAAAAAACCGAGCTTCCCGCGCCAGCGGAAAGCTCGGTCTATAATGGTGGGGCGCCCGCTACGCCGCCCGGCGCAGGCGCAGCCCCAGTACGAAAGCCGCCACGCCCAGCACCAGCAGCGCCACGGCCAGCCAGGTGGTAACCCCGACCACGCCGATGATGGGATTGGCCAATACCATGAACGCCAATATGATGCCTAGTAGCCCCAGCGCCAGCGACCAGCCCCAGTTGCGGTAGCCCAGGCGGCGCAGCGTAAAGGCATTGGCTACCGTGGAGCCGCCACGCAGCAGCAGCCAGAAGCCGATGAAAAAGGCCAGCGTGCCCGCCGCCACCACCGGCTGCACCAGCAGGTAGAGGCCGAACAGGACTTCGGCCAGGCCCAGGGCCAGCAGCCAGCCCCAGCCGCGCAGCCGCGTTCGGTTGCTGAGCGAGAACAGGACGTTGGCCACGCCGTTGAAGAGGATGAGGGCGGCGAAGTAGATGGTCAGCCCCAGGAAGGCCGCGCCGGGGCTGCTCAGTACCCAGATGCCCAGCCCGAACAGCCCGAGCCCGGCCAGCAGGTACACCCACCAGTTGGCGGCGGCCGAGCGCAGGGTAGCAGCAGAAGATTCCATAGTAAACGAGGTGAAATAAAATTTCTACCGGCTTACGGTCGAGCTTATTGAGGGGTTATGCCGGGGTGGAAGCTTGCGGGGCGGCCGAAGACACCCGGTAGAGCCGGGCGCCAAACAGAAAGACCACCACGTAGCAGATGATGGGTAGGTAATAAGCCTGGGCCACGCTGTGGTCGGCCACGAGGCCCATGAGGCGCGGAAAGAGCGCCGCCCCCACCACGCCCATCACGATAAACGACGAGGCCAGCTGCTTGTGCCGGCCCAGGTCTTTGAGCCCCAGGCTGTAGATGGTGGGAAACATGATGCTGAAAAAGAAATTCAGCGCGATGAGCGCCCCGAACGACACCGCGCCCCAGTGCTGGGCTACCAGCAGGCACATGCCGATATTGGCCAGGGCCACGGCCGCCAGCAGGCGGTTGGGCGCGACGAACTGCATGAGGTAGGTGCCCAGAAAGCGGCCCAGCATCATGCCTACCAAACTCAGCGAGAAAAAATAAGCGGCCTTGTCGTTGCTGAGACCGAAATACTCGGTACCGTAATTGATGAAAAAAGCCCAGGTGCCGCCCTGCGCCGCCGTGTTGAAGAGTTGCGCCACGCAGGCCCAGACGAAGTGCCGGTGCTGAAACAGGCTTTTATCGGCGGCCAGGTCGGCGGGCGACTCGGCGGCCTCGCCGGCGGTGTGCTCGGCGTTGAGGGCCGGTACCTTCACGAAGAAAAACGCCAGCCCGATGCTGCCCACCACCGCCCCGATGGCCGAGTACAGCACCTTCACCGACGACAGGTCGCCGGCCGCGTGGGTGCCGCGCAGCACGAAGTAGCCCCCGATGAGCGGCCCCGACACCGCCCCGATGCCGTTGATGGCGTGGGCAAAGTTGATGCGCCGGTCGGAGCTGTCCGGGTCGCCCAGCCCGTCGAGAAAGGGGTGGGCCACCGCCTCCAGCGTGGCCAGTCCGCAGGCCAGCACGAAGAGCGCAAGGCGCAGGTAGCCAAAGGACAGCGCGTTGGCCGCCGGCACCATCAGAAAGGCCCCGGCCGCGTACAGGCCCAGCCCCAGCAGTACGCCTTTCTGGTAGCCGAAGCGCTTCATAAACCAGCCAGCGGGCAGGCCCATGATGAAATAGGCCCCGAAGATGGAAAACTGCACCAGCGCCGAATCGGCCTTGCTCACGTGCAGCACCTCCTGAAAGTGCTTGTTGAGAATGTCGCCCATCGTGACGCCCACGCCCCAGAGCATGAACAGCGAAACGGCAAAGCAGAGCGTGAGTACGTAGCGCCGCTCGGTAAAGGGGGCCGGGGGAGCAGGCGTGGTAAGGAGTGGGGGCATAAGTAGGAGAAAGGCCGCGACCGAAGCGGCCGCCGGGCAGGTATACCCCAGCCCGGCCAGATTGGTTAAGCGCGGGCCCGAGGTGGCTGCGCGCTAGTGCTTAGTCAAGGAAATTATCTGTCATAATTTCCCTCCTCCGAAAAAGGAGATGGGGCGTACTTGAGCCTTTAAAAATGGCCGGCGAATGGTCATGCTGCGATAAGTTCAGCATGACCATTCGCCGGCCATTTTTAAAGGCTCAAGTACGCTCTTATTCCACCACTAGGCGCAGGGTGCGGGTGGTGGGGCCGGTGGTGGCTCGCAGCAGGTAGAGGCCGGGGGCCAGGCCCTCCAGGCCGATGGTGGGGCTGGCAGCAGTGCGCACGAGGCGGCCCTGGGCATCGAAGAGGCGCATGGCCAGGGGGGCGGCGGGCAGGCCGGTGAGCTGCACCCGGCCGTGGGCGGGGTTGGGCGCCAGGGTCCAGGTGCTGGCCGTGCTGGTTGGGGCCGCCGCCAGCGTAGTGGCCGGGTAGGGGATATAGATGGGCGTTGGGTTGGCGTTGGATTGGCCGGTCTGGCCGAAAGTATTGTTGCCCCAGGCCCACAAGGTGCCGTTCGTTTGCAAGGCTACGGTGTGATAGAGACCCGCCGATACATCTTGCCAGGTAGCGGAACCCAGTTGCACCGGGCTGAGCTGGTTGGTGGTAGTACCCGTGCCGAGCTGGCCATAGTAATTGTAGCCCCAGGTCCAGAGGGTACCATCCTGGCGCAGGGCGGCCGCGTGGTAGCTACCGGCAGCGAGGCGGCGCCAGGTGGTGGCGGTGCCTACTTGGGTGGGAGTGGCCAGGCTGGTAGTAGTGCCGGTGCCGAGCTGCCCGTAGGTATTATCTCCCCAGGCCCAGAGGGTGCCATCCCGGCGCAAAGCCAGCGAATAGTATACCCCGGCCGCGACGGCCTGCCAGTCGGTGGCCGTGCCTACCTGCACGGGGCTGTACTGCGGGGTGGTAGAAGCGGTGCCAGTGCCGAGCTGCCCGGAGGTATTATCCCCCCAGGCCCAGAGGGTGCCATCCTGGCGCAGGGCCAGGGTGTGGTAGCGGCCTGCGCTCACGCTTTGCCAGGTAGTAGCCGTGCCGATTTGTACTGGGGCCCGGCGCAGGACGTTCGTAGTAGTACCATCGCCAAGGCGGCCGTAGGCGTTGCTACCCCAGGCCCAGAGCGTGCCGTCGGTGCGGATGCCAAACGTGGCAAAATGTCCCGCGCTCACGCTGCGCCAGTTGGTATCGGTCCCCACTTGTACGGGCGTTCGTAGGTTGAAAATAGTGGTGCCTAGCCCCAGTTCACCCATCTGGTTATCGCCCCAGGCCCAGAGCGTACCATCCTGGCGCACGGCAGCCATGTGCCAGTAGCCTATACTCACCTGCCGCCAGGTAGTGGCGGTGCCCACCTGGGTAGGCGTAGGTTGTTCGAAGTTACTATCTGTACCAAGCTGGCCGTTGGGATTGTCGCCCCAAGTCCAGAGCGTGCCGTCGGGCCGCAGGCCGAAGGTGCTGTTGGAGCCCGCGCCTAGTCCTTGCCAGGTGGTGGGCGGCCCTACTTGCAGCGGCATGAGCTGCTGGGTGAAGCCCGCCCCGAGCTCGCCATTTGCGTTGCGACCCCAGGTGTAGAGGGTGCCATCGGTACGTAGGCCAGCCGAGTGGGAAGCCAGCGCGCCGGTGGCGATGCTTTGCCAGGTAGCGCTGCCACCCGCTGGGGTTGGGGTGAGCTGTCGGGTGGTAGTGCCATTGCCGAGTTGGCCGTAGCGGTTATCGCCCCAGGCGTAGAGGGTGCCGTCCTGGCGCAGGGCCAGGCTGTGCGCGTTGCCGGCGGCCACGCTGCGCCAGGTAGTGGCGGTGCCTACTTGCAGGGGGGGGCGCACCTGCACGACGTTTGAGGCAGTGCCATTGCCGAGTTGGCCGCTGTCATTGCTGCCCCAGCTCCAGAGGGTGCCATCCTGGCGTAGTGCTAGCACGTGGTCGCGACCCGCGCTTACGCTGCGCCAGTTGGCGTCGGTGCCTACCTGCACGGGGCTGAGCTGGGTAGTGGTCGTGCCCAAGCCGAGCTGCCCTATATTGTTTCCGCCCCAGGCCCAGAGGGTACCATCGGTGCGGATGGCCAGGGTGTAGCCCGCGCCGGCGCTTACGCTGCGCCAGTTGGCGTCGGAGCCCACCTGTACGGGACTGAGCTGGTTGGTGGTTGCCCCGCTCGTGCCCAGGCCGAGTTGGCTGCCGGCATTATCGCCCCAGGCCCAGAGGGTACCATCGGTGCGGATAGCCAGGGTGTGACTAGAGCCGGCACTGATGCTGGCCCAGGTAGTAGTAGAGCCTACCTGGGTGGGGGTGCCTTGGGTGGTGGTGGTGCCCAGACCGAGCTGGCCGCTGTCGTTGCGACCCCAGGCCCAGAGGGTGCCATCCGTGCGGATAGCCAGGGTGAAGCCCGTACCAGCGCTGATGCTTTGCCAGGAGGTGGCAATACTTGCCTGGGTTGGAGTGGGCTGCGACCCGTAATAACCGGTGCCGAGCTGGCCGCTGCCACCGTTGCCCCAGGCCCAGAGCGTGCCGTTGGGAAAGATGGCCGCCGTGTAGCCGCTATTCACGGCCACGCGCTGGGCCTGGGCCGGGACAAGGCAGACCAACCACGCCAGGCACACCCAGACCCAGCGCGTTAGAGTAAAGTTGTTCATGGGGTAAAATGTAAAAAATAGAAGAGGGTAGCGATTGGCACTTCTAGGCGCTTATTCCACCACCAGGCGCAGGGTGCGGGTGGTGGGGCCGGTGGTGGCTCGCAGCAGGTAGAGGCCCGGGGCGAGGCCCTCCAGGCCGACGGTGGGGCTGGCAGCGGTGCGCACGAGGCGGCCCTGAGCATCGAAGAGGCGCGCGGCCAGGGGGCCGGCGGGCAGGCCGGTGAGCTGCACCCGGCCGTGGGCGGGGTTGGGGACTATGCTCCAGGTGCCGGCCGTAGCGGAGTTGGCCGTGGCCAGCGCGGTGCCTGGGTACGGGATATAGATGGGCGTCGGGTTGGCGTTGGACTGGCCAGTCTGGCCGAAGGTATTATTACCCCAGGCCCAGAGGGTGCCGTCGGATCGCAGGGCTACGGTATGCAAGGAGCCCGCCGCCACATCTTGCCAGGTAGCGGTGCCCACTTGCTGCGGGCTGAGCTGGTTGGTGGTAGTGCCAGTGGCGAGTTGTCCATAGTAATTATTGCCCCAGGTCCAAAGGGTACCATCTTGGCGCAGGGCGGCTGCGTGGTAGTCGCCAGCGGCCAGGCGGCGCCAGGTGGTAGCGGTGCCTACCTGAGTGGGAGCGGCCTGGTTAGTGGTAGTGCCGGTGCCGAGCTGGCCGGAGGTATTATAGCCCCAGGCCCAGAGGGTGCCATCCCGGCGCAGGGCCAGCGAGTAGTACGCTCCGGCCGCGACGGCCTGCCAGTCGGTAGCCGTGCCCACCTGCACGGGGCTGAGCTGCGGCGTAGAGGAGGCGCTGCCAGTACCGAGTTGGCCGAGGGAATTGCTGCCCCAGGCCCAGAGGGTGCCATCCTGGCGCAGGGCCAGGGTGTGGATGTTGCCGGAGCTCACGCTTTGCCAGTTGGTGGCCGTACCGACTTGCACCGGCGTCCGGCGCACGGTATTTACCGCCGAGCCGTCGCCTAATTTGCCATAGTCGTTGCGGCCCCAGGCCCAGAGCGTGCCGTCGGTGCGCACGGCAAACGTGGCAAACTGCCCCGCGCTGACGCTGCGCCAGTTGGTGTCGGAGCCTACCTGCACGGGTGTTCGCTGCGTGATTTCCTCAGTTATTAGTCCTAACTCGCCCGTTTGGTTATCGCCCCAGGCCCAGAGCGTACCGTCTCGGCGCACGGCCGCCATATGCCAGTAGCCGACACTAATCTGCTGCCAGGCAGTAGAGGTGCCCAACTGGGTGGGGGTAGATTGAGTGTAAGTACTACCACCCGTACCGAGCAGGTTATTAAGATTACTGCCCCAGGTCCAGAGCGTGCCATTAGACCGAAGGCCAGCGGTACTGTTAGCGCCCGCGCCTAGTCCCTGCCAGGCAGTGGGCGGGCCTATTTGCAGCGGGGTGAGCTGCCGATTGGGGCCTGCCCCGAGTTGCCCATTCGTGTTATACCCCCAGGTGTAGAGAGTGCCATCGGCGCGCAGGCCAGCCGAGTGATTGGCTTGTGCGTTGGCGACGATGCTTTGCCAGGTGGCACTGCCGCCCGCCGGGGCCGGGGTGAGCTGCCGGGTAGTAGTACCGTTGCCGAGTTGACCGTCGGTATTATAGCCCCAGGCCCAGAGGGTACCATCCCGGCGCAGGGCCAGCGAATAATATATCCCGGCTGCGACGGCCTGCCAGTCGGTGGCGGTACCTACTTGCACGGGGCCGTACTGCGCCGTCGAGACGGTGCCGTTTCCTAGTTGGCCCTCGCTGTTACCGCCCCAGCTCCAGAGGGTGCCATCTTGGCGCACAGCTAGCACGTGGTCGCCGCCCGCGCTGACCGTGCGCCAGTTGGTAGCGGTGCCTATCTGCACGGGGGTATACTGGACGGTGGCGGTGGTTAGGCCGAGCTGGCCGCCGTAATTGTTACCCCAGGCCCAGAGCGTACCGTCGGTGCGGATGGCCACGCTGTAGCCCACGCCAGCGCTCACGCTGCGCCAGTTGGTATCGGAGCCCACCTGCACGGGGCTGAGCTGGTCGCGGGTCGTCTCACTGGTGCCTTGACCGAGCTGACCACTGCCTCCGCGGCCCCAGGCCCAGAGGGTGCCATCCTGGCGTAGGGCGAGAGTGTGGGTAGAGCCGATGCTCACGCTAGCCCAGGTAGTAGCCGTACCTACCTGGGTAGGAGTGCCTTGACTGCTAGTGTTGCCTAGGCCGAGCTGGCCGTAATAATTAAGACCCCAGGCCCAGAGTGTGCCATCGGTGCGAATAGCCAGGCAACAGCCCACGCCGGCGCTCACGCTTTGCCAGGTGGCGGTGCCCACCTGGGCCGGGGCAGGCTGCGACCCGTCGTAGTAGCCGGTACCGAGCTGGCCGCCACTCCCGTTGCCCCAAGTCCAGAGCGTGCCGTTGGGAAAGATGGCCACTGTGTGGCTACTGCCCACGGCCACGCGCTGGGCTCGGGCCGGGGCGATGCAGGTCAGCCAGGCCAGGTATAGCCAAGCCCAATTCAGCAGGGTAATTTTTTTCATCAATAGACCTAAAAAGAAAAAGAGTAAGAAATTAGGTCGTAAAAATACCTCGTCAGTTCACAACCAGGCGCAGGGTGCGGGTACTAGGGCCGGCAGTGGCTTGCAGCAGGTAGAGGCCGGGGGCCAGGTCCTCCAGGCCGATGGTGGGGCTGGCGGCAGTGCGCACGAGGCGGCCCTGGGCATCGAAGAGGCGCACGGCGAGGGGGCCGGCGGGCAGGCCGGTGAGCTGCACCCGGCCGTGGGCGGGGTTGGGGGCCAGGCTCCAGCCGAGGGGGGGCTGAGCGGGGCCGGTGGCCAGCGGCGCGCCCCCGTTACTAACGTAGCGGGGCTGGGAGTTGCTTCGCTGCCCGTTGCCGAGCTGCCCAAAATCATTGTAGCCCCAGGTCCAGAGGGTGCCGTCGGGCCGGATGGCCGCCCCAAACTGGCTACCCAGCGCCGCGCTTTGCCAGGTGGCAGTACCTTGTAGCGTGGGTACCTCCAAGAAATTATCATAGGCCGTAGTGCCGGTGCCCAGCAGGCCGTAGTCGTTTTGGCCCCATACCCAGAGCGAGCCATCCTGGCGCAGGGCCAGCGAGGCCTGGGCCCCGGCCGTGGCGCTGGTCCAGGTGGTGGCAGTGCCCACCTGCGCGGGAACGGCCTGGAAAAAAGATGGGGTACTGATGCCCAGCCGGCCATTAATATTGTGGCCCCAGGCCCAGAGCGTGCCGTCGGTGCGAATGGCCAGGGTGTGAAAGGCGCAGGTACTCAGGCTGGCCCAGTTGCGGGCGGTGCCCACCTGCACGGGAACGGACTGGCTGGGCCCTTCGCCAATGCCCAGCAATTGGCCGCTGTTATCGCCCCAGGCCCAGAGGGTGCCGTCGGCCCTGATAGCCAGGCTATGCGAGATGCCCGTGCCGATGCGTTGCCAGGCAGCGCTGCCTACCCGCACGGGGCTGAGCTCGATGGTGGCGGTACCGCCCGTGCCGAGCTGCCCGTGCTCATTGCTGCCCCAGGCCCAGAGGCTGCCGTCGGTTTGCAGGGCCAGCACGTGGCCCGCGCTTACCGATACGCTGCGCCACGTGCTGGCCCTGCCCACCTGCACGGGGGTGGGGGCGACCGTCGTGGTGGGGTCGCCGGTGCCCAGCTGCCCCTTGTTGTTATCGCCCCAGGCCCAGAGCGTGCCGTCGGAGCGGATGGCCAGCGACACGCTCAGGGCCGTGGCCACGCTCTGCCAGGTGGCCGCGCCGCCCACGGGCACGGGCCGGTCCTGGTCGATGGTGGTGCCGTTACCGAGCTGACCATTGCCATTCTGGCCCCAGGCCCAGAGCGTGCCATCGGTGCGGATGGCCAGCGCCTGAAGAAAGCCCGCCGAAACGGTACGCCAGGTAGGGGCCGAGTCAATTTGGGCGGGCCGTAGCTGGGGCCCGCCCGCGCCATCGCCGAGCTGGCCGATGTAGTTGCCGCCCCACGTCCAGGCCGAGTTGTCGCGGCGCAGGGCGATGGCATGCGCGTAGCCCACGCTGACGCTGGCCCAGGTAGCGGTGGTGCCCACCGGCGCGGGGGCCAGCTGGCGGGCGGCCCCGCTGGTGCCGAGCTGGCCGCTGCTATTATCGCCCCAGGCCCAGAGCGTACCATCCTGGCGCAGGGCCAGGCTAGCGTTGTAGCCGGCGGCGGCGGTTGCCCAGGTGGTGGCGGTGCCCACCTGCACGGGGGCCAGCTGGCTGGTCGTGGTGCCCAGGCCCAGCTCGCCCTCCTCATTATTGCCCCAGGCCCAGAGGGTGCCGTCGGTGCGCACGGCTACGGCGTAGCGGTTGCCCGCGCTCACGCTGGCCCAGGTGGTAGCAGTGCCCACCTGCACGGGAGTGCGCTGGCTGGTTGTAGTGCCGGTGCCGAGCTGGCCGCTGCCGTTGGTACCCCAGGCCCAGAGGGTGCCATCGGCCCGCACGGCCAGGGCAAACCCGTTGCTGGCGGCGGCGCTTTGCCAGGTGGTGGCGGTGCCGACCTGCGCGGGGGCACCCGGGGAGTTGCTGACAGTGCCCTGGCCCAATTCGCCCACCCAGTTGCTACCCCAGGTCCAGAGGGAGCCGTCTGCCTTGATGGCTACCGTGAAAAAACTGCCCGCGCTCGCGCTGCGCCACGTAGTGCCCGGAAGCAACTGCGTAGGGGTGAGCACGGAGTAGCGACCCAGGCCGAGCTGGCCGTAGGCATCGTTGCCCCAGCCCCAGAGCGTACCGTCGGCCCTGATAGCCAGGGTGTGGTTGTTACCGGTGCTCACGCGTTGCCAGTTGGCCGAGGTGCCCACGGGCTGGGGCGTAGTCTGGTAGTCAAAATTACCCACGCCCAGTTGGCCGTAGGCGTTGTCGCCCCAGGCCCAGAGCGTGCCGTCGGGATGAATGGACAGGGTGTAATCGTGGCCCGCGGCGACGCGCTGGGCGCGCAGGGGAGGAGCCACGAGCAGTAGCAGGGGCAGCAACCAGGCGCAGGCGCGCCGGGTACGGGTAGAGATAAGCAGCATAAGCCAGGTGGGAAAAAGAAGGAGCGTTGGCAAGATAAGCCGGCGTGCGAGACTCCTCTTGTAATCTCAGTCAATCCTTGACTATTTGTAATTTAGCACCCCGGTTGGCTCAATTAATTGGCCAGCTTTACCTTGCGTTAAAGGGCCGCGCCGCACCCTATCATGAAAGCAATTCTGAACCTGACTGATTGGGGCTTAGCTGCAACTGAGCTGGAGAAGATGGATAACTACGCCGTCGTGCGCCTGAGCCTGGCCTACCCCGGTTACCAGGCCGTGCTGGCGTATCCACCGGCCGAGCGAAGGAGACGCCTCGCGGCCCTGCTGCGGGCAAATTACCGGGCGCTGGCGGCGGCGCTGCCGCCCGGCGAGCGGAAGAAAATAGGCTCGCACTACCGGCCCGCCGGCATTCGGCAGCGGCTGCCGGTGTGGCAATTGCCGGCGCTACTGAAGCTGGCGGCAGTTGAGGGAGTATGGCTGGAAGAAGTTGAGGGACTAGCTCCGAAACCCCCGGTAGCTACGCTAAAATGTTGGAGCATCAAAGCCCGCTTCGCCGTGCAGATAGAGCAGCAAAAGACCGGCTTACAGACGGTAGAAGAGCGAATGTTACTAGTAGCGGCCCCCGATGAGGAAGCCGCCCGGCAACAGCTGCGGCCCGCGTTTGCCAGCTATGCCGAGCCCTATCTAAACGCCGACGGCTACCTGGTACGATGGCAGTTCGAGCAGTTCCTCGATGCGTACGAGGTGGAAGCCGGGGCACTGGCTGGCCAGTTGCCGGCCGAGGGACTGGAAGTATTTTCCGAGACCAAAAGCCGCCGCCTCACGTCTGCCCGGGCGTGGCTACCTGGCTGGCCCGCGCCGCCCGCTGGCTAGCTACCGGGCTAAATACCCCCCCAAATCCGAGATGCTGGCGATGCCTAGCTGCTGCGCCTGCGGCCCCCGCATGAGCAGGCAGTAGGCGTTGTTGAAGCCCAGCGGGGCGCGCCAGGCCAGGTTGTAGCGGCGCGCAAACTCGGCCTGCACGTACTGGAACACTGCCGCCGGCCGGCCGCCCAGCGAGTCGAGCACCGCCGCCGGGGGCTGGAGCAGCACCTGAAGGCCGGTGCCCGTGTACTCGGGGTACATATCAATCTGCCCGCCGCGCAGGGCCTCGAAGCAGATGGTGGTGCCGCCGAGGCCGGTCTTGGTGGCCACCGCCAGGTCGGTATTGCCCCGGATGAGGGCGGCGTACATCTCCAGCAGGATGTACTGCTCGGCAAAAATCTTGGAGCCCAGCCGCACCACGGCCGCGCCGGGCGGCAGCGGGCGCGGGGCCCGCCACAGGCCGGCCCGGCGCAGCCACGCCCGGGCCACGGCCCGGGGCTCGCGGTGCAGGTAATCGACCTGGTAGTTGAGCGTGGTCATGGCCGAGTCGGAAAGCCGCCCGCTGAGCTGGTCGAGCACCGGGCCGAGCTCGGGGTGGGCGCGCAGCAGGGCCGGGCGCAGCACGGGGGCGCAGTAGTAGGGCGGCAGGGCGCGGCGGTCGTCGCGCAGCACGCGCAGGCCGTAGGCCCGGATGCGGCCGTCGGTCGAGTAGCCGTCGATCACGTCGACCCGGGCGGCGCGGGCCGCCTCGTACACCAGGGCCGGTGCCAGCACCACGTTGGGCAGGTGGGAGAGGCCGTAGGCGCGGGTGAGGCCCGGCAGGCAGTCGGCCCGGCCGATAAACTCGGGGCTGAAGCCCGCCCGCAGCCGGCCCGCCGCCTGCGGCAGCCAGTAGCCGGCCGCCAGCAGGGGCAGGGCCAGCAGCAAGGCGCCGCCCACGGCCCGCAGGCGCTGGGCCGAGAGCTTTTCCACCGCGCCCAGCCCGGCGTCGAAGGCCAGGGCCAGCCCGGCGGCCGGAATGGCCCCGGCCAGAATCATCACCGGGTTGTTGAGGGCGATGCCGCCGAAGATAAATTCGCCCAGCCCGCCGGCCGCCACGTAGGCCGCCAGCGTGGCCACGCCCACGTTGATGACCGTGGCCGTGCGAATGCCCGCCATGAGCACCGGCAGGGCCAGCGGCAGCTCCACGCGCCACAGCAGCTGCGCGTCGGTAAAGCCCAGCCCCCGGGCCGCCTCCACCACGGCCGGCGGCACGCCCTGAATGCCCGCCACCGTATTGCGGATGATGGGCAGCAGCGAATACAGCAGCAGCGCCAGAATGGCCGGCGTGGCCCCGATGCCCAGCAGCGGAATCAGAAACCCCAGCAGCGCAATGCTGGGCACGGTTTGCAGCATCCCCGCCGCCCCCAGCACGGCCGGGGCGTAGCGTGGCCGGCGCGTGAGCCCCAGGCCCAGCGGGACGCCCACGGCCACGCCCAGCAGCAGGGCCGCCGCCGTGAGGGCCACGTGCTGGAGCGTTTGCTGGCCCAGCTTGCCCGCTTGCGCGTGCCAGAAGGTGAGAAGGTCGGAAAAGATTTGCATGGGGGAAGCTTCGCGGGGCGCCAGTCACCAACGGGCTGGTAAGTTACCGGCCCGTTGGTGACAGATAGAATATGTTCGGCGTAGACTAGCCGGCTTAGATTGCTTGCAAAAGAAGGACGTACTCTCTTGACTGACTAGCTGATAGGTAATAGCCTGGTAATAAGTGGGGGTTAATACGCGGCTCGAATTGAAAACGCAAGAAATCCAGCCCGATATTTTCAAGAGTTCGCATCACGGTCGCGCAGCTTTACTCAGGAGTAAGTATATACACCCCAATTATACATCTGCTCCAGGGCCAGAAATGGGAGGAAATTGGTTTACGTTGGGTTGTAAGGCTGTGGCTTATGAATCATTAGCCGCTATTTCACAAGATCAAACCGATATATTTGCTCAGCAGGAATTTCGTTATAAGTTAAATGCAGGTGAATGGCATTTGGATGCTGCTGCTAAAAAGGCTCAGCATAAATCGTGGACGGCCTCTTGGGAGGCCTTTCTAGAAGTCAGGGGCGCATACCAGCAAAATAAGAAAGAACTGCAAAAAAAGGATAATTTTGAACTAAGAGTTTTGCCAAAGTAAGTAATTGGTCTTATAAGAAATTTGTATTCATATGATTTTTTTTCAATTAGTTTTATTGACTAGTGCCTTCTTGCGTAATTCCCCTGTCTGTTCTGGAAAAACAAAATGGGAGCTAGTTCAATTTCGCTATTTATTATTTGACTGCCTGGATACGGTTCGTGTGAAATCATGGCACGATGAACAAATAATTACTTCAAGTTATGTTCATGTAGAGGGAGTAAAAAAAGAGATATTAGAAGAAGAAAATGAAAAAATAATTTATTATCGTATCAAGCGAAGTGGTAAAGTAGAAGAAATAGCAAAGGGAGTAGTTGGTAAGAATGCCTTCTTACTGAAGGATGCTGTATCGGGCGAGCTATACGAAGAAAAAATTATAGAACAAACCCCGTATATTCTGGTAACGAGTAGTGAACCTGGTAGGCTATCTAT
This sequence comes from uncultured Hymenobacter sp., assembly GCA_913776615.1. Lineage (GTDB taxonomy): Bacteria > Bacteroidota > Bacteroidia > Cytophagales > Hymenobacteraceae > Hymenobacter. The sequence continues at coordinate 87,902 of CAJYPK010000006.1, read as the reverse complement.
TTTTTTTAATTCTAGTAGTCCATCTGATTCTTTGAGAACGGCACAAATAAATAGTTTTATGCTAAAATCGGGTAAAGCATTCGGTAAAACGATACCCTATTGTAGATAGCTAATTGGTTGGTGTAAAATTGAACCCTTGTTTTATCCGTAAATAGCTGTAGTAGTACTCTGCTACTATAACTTGCGCCAATGGAACAGGACAAGTACGAGGCAGTGTCCTGTGTTATCAACGTTAACTAGCTTCGATAATTATCTGGTCTAGCGTGTGCTGTTTCATCTATCTATTTCGCCCCGAACGGTTGGTGGGGTGCTGAGCTTACTCGGACTGCCGGCCTGCCAACCGTCGCCCGTGGCGCGCCCGCCGCTGGCCGCGCAGCGCCAGGCCGACAGCCGCTACCTGGCCGCGCAGCTGGCCGCGCGTCATCCGGCACTCTACGCGCATATTACGCCCGCCCAGTGGCAGCAGGCCGCGCAGCAGCTGGTGGCGCAGGCCCCACGCTACGACGAGGCGCAGTGGCGGCTGGGGGCGCAGCAGCTCGTGGCCCGGCTCTGCGACGGGCACACGCGGGTAGCCCGCCCGGCCAGCCTGCGCACGTACCCCGTACGCTTCCGCTGGTTTCCCGACGGGGTGTACGCCACCCTGACCTACGGCCCCGTGGCGCGCCCGGCGGGCGGCCTGCGCCTGGTGCGGCTGGGGGCGCAGCCGGTCGATACGGTGCTGCGCCAACTGGATCGCCTCGTATCGGCCGACAACGAGGTAGCTCGTCGCACCGGGGCCGTGCGGCTGCTTTCGCAAGCGGCGGCGCTGGCATTTGTGGGGGCCGCCGGCCCGGATTCGGTCGTGTATGAATTTACGTCGGCCACCGGCCAGCCGCTGCGCATTGCCCTGGCCGGCCGGGCCGACTCCGTCTGGCAGGCCCGGCCGGCCGAGCGGCCCCTGGCCCCCGGCGTGGCCGAGCCGTTGTACCGGCGGCACCTGGACGAGCCCTTCTGGTCCGCGACGCTGCCCGCCCGCCGGGCCGTGTACGCGCAGTATAATAGCTGCCGGGAGATGGGGCGCTTCCTGCGCTTCAGCTGGCAGCTGCGGCGGGCCTTGCAGCGCGACTCCGCCACCCGGCTGGTGCTCGACCTGCGCTTCAACGAGGGCGGCAACTCCCGGCAGTTTGCCCCCCTGCGCTGGTGGCTGGCCCACAGTGGGTTTAATCGACGCGGGCGCTTGTTCGTGCTCATTGGCCGCGACACCTTTTCCTCGGGCCTGCGGGCCGCCTGCGAATTGAAGGCGCAAACCCAGGCCCTGCTGGTGGGCGAGCCCACCGGGGGCTGCCCCACCCGGCACTGCACCGAAGTCAAGGAATTTCAACTGCCTTACTCGGGATTGCACATCCAGGTGGCTAGCCGCCAGACCAACTACCTGCCGCAGCTGGGCTCGGCCCCGACGCTGGTGCCCGACCTTGCCGTTCCCTTAACCATGGCCGCCTACCGCCAAGGGCAGGACCCGGTATTGGAGGCGGCATTGAGCTATCCGGCCGGTCGCTAGATTTTTAGCCGGCCGTTGTAACCCCAGGCTCCAGCTTGGGGCGGCTGGGGGCGTTTACCGAGCGCTCCGTCACGCCGGAGCCTTGCCGCGCTATTTTCCCCAGCCATTGCCTACATCTGGGCGACGCGCGAACCCGCAGCAGCCACGCTACCCCTGGGCGCTACTTTCTCCCGCCAGCCGCCGCTGAAACTGCTCCAGAAACTGGCCCACGTGGTAGCCGTCGGCCAGGGCGTGGTGCACGTTGACGGCCACGGGCATGAGCTGGGCGGCGCCCGCAGGGTGCACCTGGCCGAAGGAAATTTTGGGGGCGCTGTCGGGAAACTGAAAGCTGCGGGCGTGGGTGAGTCCTGTAAATTTCACCCACGGAATGGCCGAGCAGTGCAGCACGTCGGGGCGGGCGGTGCGCTCGCTCAGCCCCAGGCCGGTAGTGGCCTGGATGGCCGCGATTTCGGCCTGGGCCCCGGCCACGAAATCGACCAGGGCATCCTGCTGCTCGATAAAGGAAAAGCTGAACGTGCGGTCGGGCCGCCCGATGGTGGCCGAGGCGTGCACCCGGTCGTAGGCAACTACCTGCCCTTGCTCGATGCGGTGGCGAAACTCGGGCACCGCGTTGGCCGCCTGCACGGCGTGGTAGAGGTAATAGAGAAAAAACGGCACGCCCCGGCGGCGGGCTTCGTCGCGGGCCCGGGTGCAATCGACCTCGGCCACGAGGCCGAAGAAGGGTTCGTCGAACTGCCCGAAGAACTCGAAGTGCTCGCGGCGGGGCCAGGTGGCCAGGTCAATTAGCTGTCGCATGGGCGGCAAGTTCGGTATTTTTGGGGCGACTAACCGGGACCGTTGCCTCGCGGCGCCCCGTTTTTGCCCTTCCCTATGCTCTTGCGCCAACCCCAACTAATCGCCTTCGACGCCGACGACACCCTGTGGCCCAACCAGCCGCACTTCGACCACGTGGAGCGGGAGATGTGCGCCATCCTCGCCCACTGCGGCGACGCGGCCACCATTGGCGCGCACCTCTACCAGGTGCAGCGCCACAACATGCACCTCTACGGCTACGGGGCCAAGTCGCTGATGCTGACCATGACCGAAACCGCCATTCAGCTCACCGACGGGGCCGTGACGGGCCGCCAGATTCAGCAGCTGCTCGACCTGGGCAAGCGCCTGCTCGACTTTCCCATCGAGCCCCTGCCCGGCGTGGTGGAAGTACTCACCGAGCTAACCCGGCGCGGGCACCGCCTGATGGTGTGCACCAAGGGCGACCTCTTCGACCAGGAAAGCAAGCTGGCCCGCTCGGGCCTGGGCGATTTCTTCACCTGGGCCGAAATCGTGAGCGAGAAGAACGAGGCCACCTACCGGCGCGTGCTGGCCCGCCACGGCGTGGACCCGGCCGCGTTCCTGATGATCGGCAACTCGCTCAAGTCCGATATCTTGCCGGTGCTGGCCGTGGGCGGCCAGGCCATTCACGTGCCTTACCACACCACCTGGGTGCACGAGGAAGTGCCCGCCGAGCAGCTCATGGGCCTGGAATTTGGCCGGGTGACGGCGCTGGTTGACGTGCTGGCTTATCTGGAAGCCGTGTAGCCCCCGTCGAGGGTAGTGGCGGGGGCGGGGGAGCGGGCGCCGGGCCGGCCAGGGGCAATGCTGGCAGGCTGCTGGCCCGGGCGTGCGGCGCGCCCGGCGCTGCGGGGTAAGGCTAAGGGGTAGCCAGGGCGGCAAACTCCGCCAGTACCCGGGCCACGAACTGCCGCAGCGACTGGGTGAAGGGTTGCAGCCGCGCTAGCTGCTGCTGCCACTGCGCCAGCTGCTCGGCGGCCGTCAGCTCGTAGCGCCACCGGGGCTGGCCATCGACCATATCCAGCAGCGGGCCATTTAATTGCCGGATGTAATCCAGCAGCTGCTCCTCGCTGTGCAGGCGCAGCAGGCTGGTACCTTCTTCCCCCACCGCGGCCCGGAGAAAAGCTCCCCGGTAGCAGCACAGCGTGCGGCTGCCTTCCTTATCGGCCGAGTACAGGGCGTAATCGCCACTTTTCAGGCAGTCGAGCAGCTGCTGGCGGCACTGGGCCACGGTGGCCGGTAGCGGAATAGGGGCGGAGGTATGCACGGAGCGCAGGAGTAAGCTGGTGGGTGAATGGGTGGCGGTAGGGTAGCCCGCGGCTGCGCAAACCTACCCGCTGCCCACCCCGGCTTACGGAGTTGCTGCGCACGGGGTAGCGTGGCCGCGGTAAGGCGGGGCCTTGTCAGCCTAGTCCTTCCTGCCGCAAGGCCTGGCCGAAAGCCGCCAGCAGCGGCCCCAGGGCCACGGCGGCGGTCGGGGCCTCGGCCACGCGCAGGCTCGCCGCGCCGGTTTCGTGGAGCAGGGCCACGGCTGCCTGCACGCTGGCGCGGTCGGAAAGCACGGGCGCTCCGGCCGGCGCGGGGGGCGCGTCGGGTAAGAAGGGCAGCACCTCGGCCAGCGGGGTCACGCGCATTTCGAGGGCCAGGTGCTCGGCTTGGAAGAAGCTCCGTACGAACTCGTTGGCCGGCCGCCGCAGCAGCTCGCGGGGCGGGCCGAGCTGCTGAATTTTACCTTGGTTGAGCAGCATAATGCGGTCGGCCAGCTCGAAGGCTTCCTGCACGTCGTGGGTCACGAGCACCACCGTTTTGCGGCGCAGCTCGTCGAGCTCGCGGAAGTCGCGGCGCACGGCGGCGCGGGTGAGCGGGTCGAGTGCCCCGAACGGTTCGTCGAGCAGCACCACGGGCGGGTCGGCGGCCAGGGCGCGGGCCAGCCCCACGCGCTGCGCCTGGCCGCCCGAGAGCTGGGCCGGCAGCAGGTGCGCGAAGCGGGCGGCCGGCAGGTGCAGGCGCTCCAGGAGCTCGGTGATGCGGGCGGCGGTGGCGGCGGCGGGCTGGCCCAGCAGGCCGGGTACCACGCCGATGTTCTGGGCCACGGTATAGTGCGGCAGCAGGCCCACTTGCTGAATAACGTAGCCCATCCCGCGCCGGAGCGTTTCCGGCGCCAGCTGGCGCACGTCGCGGCCGTGGACTTCGATGGTGCCGCCGTCGGGCTCGATGAGGCGGTTGAGGGTTTTGAGCAGGGTGGTTTTGCCGCAGCCGCTGGGGCCGAGCAGCACCAGGGTTTCGCCCGGGGCTACTGCAAAGGATAAGTCATCGACCACCACCTGCGCCCCGAAGCGCTTGGTGAGGTGCGTAACGCGGATGGCGGGCGGGGAAGACAAGAAGCGGGGAGGGGCGCAGCGGCGCGTCGAGAATAAGGTGAAAGCCGATTCTTACCGGCCGTCGGCACTAGGCCGGGCGATAGGTAAGGTAGAGGAGCAGGTTGCCGCCGGGCTGCTGCCGCCGCTGGCGCCCGGCGGCGACCGCGTTGCCGGGCAGGCGCTGGGCGTTCTTTCTCATCGTGTTCGAACAAAATAGCAGTTGCCCAAGGCCAACGCAGATGGAGAGAAAACCAAACTTACTACCCGAACTATCGACAGCGGTCCGTAGTGCGGTCCTGGCCCGCGGCCAGCGACGCTATTCTAGCAACGACCATCTACAACTTGTAAAATAAGGCACTAGGTGGCTGTCGGGTGGCAACTCCGCTAAGGTATACCTGGGGGGCCAGTATCTTCCGCACTGCCGCTGGATGAGCAGCGCGCCAGCGCTTCAGTAGACCCAACAGCTTACCTGAACACCTACCTATGCAAGCTTTTTACACGCGTCTCGACCAATTTCTCGTAGCCACTGGTCTGGAAGGCTCTACCAGCGGCCTTGGCTGCTCCGAAGCTGAGGTAGCCTCCCAAGAGCAGGCGTATGGGGTGCAGTTTCCCTTGGCCTATCGCTTATTTCTGAAATGGTGCGGCCGCGCCACGCTCCGGTCGCTGGAGCAAGATTTTCGCCTGGCGTTTCTGGACTACTACTGGGATTCGGCCCGGGAGCTGCTGACAGAAAATCAACTGTCGTTAGAGCCTGGGGGCTTCGTGTTCAGCGAATGGCAGGGCTATAGCTTCTGGTACTTCCTACTGGGCTCCGACAATCCGCTAGTCAAGTTGTGCCTCATTAGGTCCGACTTAGAGCCGGGATTGGAGTACCACGAATATGGACGTTTTACCGACTGGCTCATTAGTCGACTGAAAACGATGGTGCAACTCTGCCAATCCCTGGGCCGCATCGACGTCCAGGTGCCCGTCGTGTGGGCGGAGCTAGACCAGATAGCGCAATTGGCCGACCAGCCTTAAAATATGTGCAGGAGGGGCTAGCAAAAGGCACCCCTTTCCGAGTCACTACAGCTTAGGACGGAATTACCAGCAACTCTCAAAGCAAAAAGCGCCAGCCTACCGGCTGGCGCTTTTTGCTTTGAGAGTTGGGTAAAGACAAGCCCGGGCCGGTGGGGGCTTTTCAACTTAGAAAATAAAGATAACTAAGCCGGGCTACTCAACCGCCAGGCGCAGCGTACGGGTGGTACCCCCGGCCGCAACGTGCAGCAGGTAAAGCCCGGGAGCCAGGCCGGCGAGCTCGACTTCGGCCGCGGTAGTCGTGCGCACGAGGCGGCCCTGGGCGTCGAAGAGCTGCCCGGCGAGGGGGCCGGGGGGCAGGCCTAGCAGGCGGGCGCGGTCGTGGGCCGGGTTGGGGGCCAGGCTCCAGGCCGGGGCGGCCCCGGCCGCGTTGGTGGCCAGGGCAGTGCCGCCGAGGAGAATGTTGATGGGCGCGGGCGCTGCGTAGGGCGCGGCCAGTTGGCCGTCGCTGTTCGAGCCCCACACCCAGAGGGTGCCGTCGGTGCGTACGGCCAGCGAATGCTCGTCGCCCAGGGCGATGCGCTGCCAGGTAGTGGCGGTGCCCACCTGCGCAGGCGCCGCTGAGCCCGCGCCGCGGCCCAGGCCCAGCTGCCCGGAATCATTCTGGCCCCAGGTCCAGAGGGTACCGTCGGTTTTGATTGCCGCCGAGTGGCTGGCGTAGGTGGTAACGCTGGCCCAGGTGGTGGCGGTGCCTACTTGCGCGGGGCTGGTTTGCCCGTTGCCGCTGCCCCAGGCCCAGAGGGTGCCGTCGGTACGCCGGGCCACGGAGTGGGAAATGCCGGCCGCTACGCTGGCCCAGTTGGTAGCCGTGCCTACCTGCACGGGCGTCCGCTGCTGGTTGCCCTGGCTGCTGGTGGTGCCCAGCCCCAGCTGGCCGGCCACGTTGCTGCCCCAGGCCCAGAGGGTGCCGTCGGTGCGGGTGGCCAGGGCGTGGTACCAGCCCGGGCCCAGGCTGGCCCAGTTGGTAGCGGTACCCACCTGGGTAGGCACGTTTTGCTGGCCCACCGTACTGCCGATGCCCAGCTGCCCCTCGTAGTTGTAGCCCCAGGCCCAGAGCGTGCCATCGGCCCGAATGGCCAGGGTGAAGCCCGGGCCGGCGCTCACGCTGCGCCAGGTGTAGCCGGTGCCCACCTGCACGGGCGTGGGCTGGTCGATAGTGGTCCCGTTGCCCACCATCCCGCCGGAGTTGCCGCCCCAGGCCCACATCGTCCCATCCTGGCGCAGGGCCACGGTGTGGTAGTAGCCCGCGCTCACGCTCTGCCAGTTCGTCGCCGTGCCCACCCGGGCCGGCTCGTACTGGGTGAAGGAAGTGGCAACAGCCCCGTTGCCGAGCTGGCCGTACGCATTGCCGCCCCAGGTCCAGAGCGAGCCGTCGGCCCGGATGGCGGCCGAATGCAGGCTGCCCGCCCCCACCTGCTGCCACGTGTCGGCGGGCAGTAGCTGGCGGGGGGTGAACTGCGGCCCCGCCCCGGCGCCCACGTAGAGTTGCCCGGTCGCGCCGACCTGGCCGCGCTCGAGCGCCCCCCAGGCCCACACGGTCCCGTCCTGGCGCTGGGCCACGGTATGCAGGCCGCCCGCGCTCACGCTGGTCCAGGTGGTGGCTGCGTTCAGGAGCGGCACGGGGCGGAGCTGCGTGCTGCGCGCGCCCGTTCCGAGCTGGCCGTAGTCATTGTTGCCCCAGGCCCAGATGGTCCCGTCCTGGCGCACGGCCGCGGCGTGCTGCTGGCCGGCACTCACCTGCCGCCAGGTAGCGACCGTCCCTACCTGGGCAGGGGTAAGCTGGTTGGTGGTCGTGCCGTTGCCGAGCTGGCCGGCGTAATTGCTGCCCCAGCTCCAGAGCGTGCCATCCTGGCGCACGGCCACCATAAAGTCGAAGCTGGCGGCTACGCTGAGCCAGCTGGCCGTGCCCACCTGGGCAGGCACCAGGCCGGTAGCCCCGCTGCCGCGGCCGAGTGGGCCACTGCCCCAGGTCCAGAGCGAGCCATCCCGGCGCAGGGCCGCCGAGGTATAGGAGCCGGCGCTCACCTGCTGCCAGGTGGTGGCCGTCCCGATTTGCACGGGGACGGGCTGGTTGGTGCTGGTACCGTCGCCGAGCTGGTTGCTGCTATTGTAGCCCCAGGCCCAGAGCGTGCCGTCGGTGCGGATGGCCAGCGTGTAGTTGTCGCCCGCGCTCACGCTTTGCCAGTTCGTAGCCGCGCCAATCTGCACCGGCACGTAGCTGTCGGGCGTAGTGCCAGTGCCGAGCTGCCCGGCGAAATTACTGCCCCAGGCCCAGAGGCTGCCGTCGGTCCGGATGGCCACGGTGTGGCTGCTGCCCGCACTTACGCTCGCCCAGGTAGTAGCCGCGCCGATGCGCACCGGGGCATTCTGGAGTTGCGTATCGCCGGTACCAAGCTGGCCATTACTATTATCGCCCCAGGCCCAGAGCGTGCCATCCGTATGGATGGCCACGGTGTGCTGGCGCCCGGCCGCCAAGTGCTGGGCACAGAGTGGTGCCACGCGGGCCACTAGCCCCAGCAGGAGCAGCCAGGCCCAGGCCCATCGAGTAGAATTCTGCATAGTCAAGAAGTAAGTAAAGTGGGAGGGAAAAAAGCTAAAGCCTGGAAAATCTGATAAATATAGGGGTTAGCTCTCCGCAAGGTACCGCTCCTGCTCACGCAAAAGCCTCCGCCGGGTCGGGGCGGAGGCTTAAATTGTAGTTGTCAATAAGCTGTTTATCAGTAAACCGCCAGGCGCAGGGTGCGGGTGGTGCCGCTGGCCGTGGCGCGCAGCAGGTAGAGGCCGGGGGCGAGGCCCGTCACCTCGACCTCAGCTGCGGTAGTCGTGCGCACGAGGCGGCCCTGGGCGTCGAAGAGCTGCCCGGCGAGGGGGCCGGGGGGCAGGCCTAGCAGGCGGGCGCGGCCGTGGGCCGGGTTGGGGGCCAGGCTCCAGCTGGTCGGGGTGGTCGGGGTGGTCGCGGCCAGCGGGGTGCCGCCCGCGGCCACGTAGGTGGGCAGGGGCGTGCTGTTGGGGAGCGTGAGCTGGTTGTAGCGGTTATCGCCCCAGGTCCAGAGCGGGCCGCTGGCGTTGGCCTGCAAGGCCACGAGGTGGTAAAAGCCCATGCTGACGCTTTGCCATTGCAGGTTGCCGCTCACGGGCTGGGGGGTGGGCTGGTCGGTAGTAGTACCGTTGCCAAGCTGGCCTTCTAAGTTGCCGCCCCAGGTATAGAGGGTGCCCTGGTTGTCCAGGGCGACCGACGAGGTATAGCCGGCCGCCACGCTGCGCCAGCCGGCGCTGGTGCCTACTTGCACGGGGGCTGGCTGGGTAGTGGTGGTGCCGGAGCCAGTGCCCAACTGCCCAAAGCTATTGTAACCCCAGGCCCAGAGGGTACCGTCGGTCCGGACGGCCAGGGTGTGCATATTGCCGGCGGCTACGTGCTGCCAGGTAGCGGTACCTACCTGCACGGGCGCGGGCTGCTGCGTAGTGTTCGGGCCCAGGCCGAGCTGATAATAACCGTTGTAGCCCCAGGCCCAGAGCGTGCCGTCTTGGCGGATGGCCAGCGACACCGACGAGCTGAGGGCCGAATTACTAGTCGCGATACGCTGCCAGGTAGCGGTGCCCACCCGCACGGGAGTATTCTGCTGGGTGGTGGTGCCCAAGCCCAGCTGGCCCTCGCTGCCGCGCCCCCAGGCCCAGAGGCTGCCGTCGGTTTTGAGCGCCAGGGTGTAGTTGTAGCCCGCGCTTACGCTGGCCCAGTCGGTGGCGGTGCCCACCTGCGCGGGCGCGGTGCGGGCGGTGGTGGTGCCGTCGCCCAACTGCCCGGTCAGGTTGTCGCCCCAGGTCCAGAGGGTGCCGTCCTGGCGCACGGCCGCCGCGTGCGTATAGCCCGCGCTCACCGCTTGCCAGTTGGTGGCGGTGCCCACCTGCGCGGGGCTGGTTTGGGGGAGGGTACTGCCAAGGCCTAGTTGACCAGTGGTATTTTGGCCCCAGGCCCAGAGCGTGCCGTCGGGGCGAATGCCCAGGGTATAATAGGAACCCGCGCTCACGCTGCGCCAGGTAGTAGGCTCGGGCAACTGGTAAGGTACCAATTGCGCGCCGCGGCCGTTGCCGAGCTGGCCGTAGCTGTGGTAGCCCCAGGCCCAGTACGAGTTGTCCGAGCGCAGCGCGGTGGTGTAGTACTGGCCCGCGCTCACGGTTTGCCAGCTGGCCCCGGTCGCCACCCGCACGGGGGCGTTTTGCTGGGTGGTAGTGCCATCGCCGAGTTGGCCGTAGAAGTTATTGCCCCAGGTCCAGAGCGAGCCGTCCTGGCGCACGGCGGCCGAGTGGGAGTAGGCTGCGCTCACGCTGCGCCAGGTAGTGGCCGTGCCTACCTGAATGGGAGCGGGCTGGTTGAATTGGGCCGTAGCCGTGCCCAACTGGCCGAAGCCGTTGCTACCCCAGGCCCAGAGGGTCCCATCCGTTTGCAGGGCCAGGGCATGGAAGGCCCCGGCGCTCACGCTTTGCCACGTCGCGGCGGTGCCGACCTGCGCGGGCGTGGGCTGGTTCGTCGAATTGGTGCTGCCGTTGCCAAGCTGGCCGTTGCCATTGGCGCCCCAGCTCCAAAGCGTGCCGTCAGCCTTGATGGCCAGGGTGAAGCTCGCCCCCGCGCTGACGGCTCGCCACGCGGCGGAGGCTACCTGGATGGGGGTGCTGACGCTCGTGTTAATGTTGCCCAGCCCTAGTTGCCCACTCAGATTGCGCCCCCAGGCCCAGAGGGTCCCGTCCGCCTTAAGGGCCAGGGCGTGGAAGTCGCCGGCGCTGATGCTGGCCCAGGTAGTTGCCGTGCCTATCTGCACGGGCTGATTTTGCTGCCCGGTGGTAGTGCCCTGGCCGAGCTGCCCGTCGAGGTTGCGGCCCCAGGCCCAGAGGGTGCCGTCGGTTTTGAGGGCCAGGGTGAAGAAGTAGCCGGTTTGTACGCTCTGCCAGTTAGTGGCGGTGCCCACCTGCACGGGACTATTCTGCGGGGTGGTGTTGCCAATGCCGAGCTGGCCGTAGCTGTTGGCGCCCCAGGCCCAGAGCGTGCCGTCGGCGTGAATAGACAGCGTGTGGCGATACCCGGCCGCTAAGCGCTGGGCCTGGGCCTGGCTCGCCAGCAGCGTAAGAAGTAGCCAGAGCCACCGTCGAAAAGTAGAAATGGGCATAGGGTCGGAGCAGGAGTGAAGTAAAACGGAGTGAAGATACTGACCAGGGCGGCGGCTACTTCGTGGCTGGGAGCGCGCCCCCCGCTCACGTACCAAATCAGGAGTGCCCGGCGTTCTTGGGCGCGGTCGTTTCCCCCGGCCCGCGTTTTCTCCCTACTTTTGACCGTTCGCGGTCGTGGCCCCCGTAGCCCCGCCCGTCCCACCGCTCTGCTGCCTTCCCTATGAAGCTACCCCCCCGGCTCACGCTGGCCGCCGCCCTGCTGGGCGCTGCCGCCGCCGAGCCCCAGCTTGCTCACGCCCAACTCACGCAAACCGCCACCGCGCCCGAGCGCTTCTTCCAGGAAGGCCTCGACCTGTTCGACCGCAAGCAGTACGGGGCCGCCCAGCAGGCTTTCGAGCAGTACATGCGCGTAGCCCCCGCGCCGGTAAGCGAGCAAAGCGGCCCCGCCGCTACCAGCGGCCGCCAGGAGCGCCTGGCCGATGCCGAGTACTACTACGCCGTGAGCGGCCTCTACCTGCTGCACCCCGACGCCGAGGGCCTCATCCTCGACTTTGCCCGCCTCCACCCGGCCCACCCGCGCGCCGCGGTGGCTTATTTTGAGCTGGCCAAGTTTTACTTCGACCAGCAGAACTACGCCCAGGCCAGTACCTACTTCCAGAAGGTGGCCCCCGCCAACCTCAGCCAGAGCCAGCGGGCCGAGTCCGATTTTAAGCTGGGCTACAGCCACTTTCAGCTCAAGGAGTACGACCAGGCGCGCATTCTCTTCGACCGCAACAAGAAGGAAAACAGCCAGTACCGCTACGCCAGCGCCTACTACGCGGGCTACCTGGCCTTCCGGGCCGGCGACTACGCCGGGGCGCGCAAGGACCTGCTCGTGGCCGCCGAAAACGACGCCTACCGCAGCGTGGTACCGGCCATCATGACCCAGATTTACTACCGCGAGGGCAACTACGACGGCCTTATCGCCTACGCCACCAAGGCCCTGCAGCAAACGCCGCCGCCCAACAGCGCCGACGAAATTCAGCTGCTGACCGGCGACGCCTACTACCAGAAGCAGGACTACAAGCAGGCCGGCCAGTACTTCGACCAGTACGCGGCCGCCCACAAGGGAAAAATCGAGCCCGGCCTGCAATACAAAATCGGCTTCGCCAACTACAAGGACGGCGACTACCCGCGGGCCATCACCAACCTCAAAAACGTGGCCACCCGCCGCGACTCGCTGGGGCAGAACGCGGCTTATCACCTTGGCCTGAGCTACCTGCAAGCCGGCCAGAAAACGGCCGCCCTGGCCGCCTTCGACGCCGCCCGCCAGAGCACCATCGAGAAAACGCTCTCCGAAAACGCTACCCTCAAGTACGCCCAGGTGCAGTACGAGCTGGGCAATTTGCCCGAGGTCATCGCCGCCCTGCGCGACTTCCGCAAGAAGTACCCGCGCTCGAAAAACCAGCCGGTGGTGGACCAGCTGCTCAGCGATGCCCTCTTGTCGAGCACCGACTACGCCGAAGCCCTGAGCTACCTCGAAGGACTGGGCGACGACCGGGGCGATAAGCTCAACGGCACTTACCAGCGCATTGCCTACTCGCGGGCCGCCACGCTCTACAACGACGGCAACTACAGCCAGGCCCTGCCCTTGCTCGATAAGAGCCTGAAGTACCCGCAGGACGACGCCCTGCGCGCCGCCGCCCAGGTGCTGCGCGGCGAAATCTACTCGGTGGGGCAGCAGTATCCCGACGCCATTACGGCCTACGCCGCCGCTGCCCGCTCGGCCCGCCAGGGCGGCGTGAGCGACGACGAGACGCAGTACGTGCAGCTGGCCCGCTACGGGCTGGGCTACGCTTACTACAACACCAAGCAGTACGACAAGGCTCGCCCGCAATTTCAGGCCTACCTCAACGACCCGGCCGCCCGGCCCACCGACCCCAACTACTACGATACCACCCTGCGCCTGGCCGATACCTACTACGTGGCCAAAAACTACCAGCAGGCGCTGGATTTATATGATAAGGTCATCCAGGCCAACGCCCAGGACAAGGACTACGCCTACTACCAGAAGGGCCTGACCCTGGGCCTGCTCGGCCGCAAGGACGAGGCCAGCCAGACCCTGGGCAGCCTGCTCCAGAGCAACCCCGACTCGCGCTACGCCGAGCAGGCGGTGTTTCAGCAGGCCCAGCTCGATTTCCAGGCCGGCGACTACGGCCCCGCCGCCGAGGGTTTCACCCGGCTTATCCAGAACCGGCCTACTTCCAGCCTGCTGCCCGATGCCTACCAGCGCCGGGGCGTGGCCTACGCCAACCTGGAGCAGCAGGACAAGGCCGTGGCCGACTTTCAGAAGGTGCTGACCGACTACCCGCGCAGCGCCGCCGCCCAGCAGGCGCTCTACAGCCTGCAGGAAAGCCTCACCGCCCTGGGCCGTACCGAGGAGTTTGACCAGGCCCTGGCCAGCTTCAAGGCCCAAAATCCCAACAGCAAGGCCACCGAGAGCGTGGAGTTTGAGGCTGCCAAGTCGCTCTACCTGGCCGAGAAGTACAGCCAGGCGCTGCCCCGCGTGCAGGCCTACCTCAAGCAGTACCCCGACAACGCGCTGGTCCCCGACGCCCGCTTTATCCTGGCCGACTCCTACCTGCGTACCGGTAGCAAAGCCCAGGCCCTGCCGCTGCTCAAAGCCGTGGTGGCCGAGAACAAAAGCGAGTTCGTCAACCGCGCCGTGGGCCGCGTGGCCGACCTGGAGCTGGAGAACAAGAACTACCCCGAGGCCATCAAGTACTACGAGCGCCTGCGCACGGCTTCCAGCAACCGCCGCGAGGTGGCCACCGCTACTCTGGGCCTGCTCAAGGCCTACTACGACGGCGGCGACTACCAGAAGGCCCGCGCCACCGCCACCGACCTGCAAGGGCTGGCCGGGGCCACCGCCAACGCCACCAACACCGCGCTGCTCTACCAGGGCAAGGCCGACTTTAAGCTCGGTAACCTCGATCAGGCGGCCACCGAGCTGGCCGCGACCGTGGCCGCCGCCCCCAGCGACGTAACCGGCGCCGAGGCCCAGTACACGCTGGCAGAAGTGCTTTTTAAACAGAAGAAATACGACGACGCCATCACGCAGGCCTTTAAGGTCAACTCCAACTACAGCGCCTACGAGCTGTGGCAGGGGCGCGCCTTTTTGCTGCTGGCCGACGTGTACACCGCCCAGCGCGACATCTTCCAGGCCCGCGCCACGTTGAACTCGGTTATCGACAATAAATTCCCGGTAGCCGAAATAATCGAGGGCGCCCGCCAGCGCCTTAAAGCCCTGCCCGCCAGCGACGACGCGCCCGCCCCGGCGGTAGAAGAGCCGGCCACCCCGGCCCCGACCAAGCCCGCCACCCCCGCCAAAGCCCCGTCCGCCCCGGTTAAAACGGCCCCGGCCAAGGCTCCGGCCCCGGCGCCTACCAAAGCCGCCCCGGCCAAAGCACCGGTGCGCAAGCCCGCCAAATAAGAGATTCCGCGGTGGCCCGGCGTGCCCGGACTACCGCGGGAGCTAACTCATTTTCTTAGCAGCTGGCTGGTATAAATTCTGTATTAATGAATCATTTGAAGGTGATAAAATCAAGCTTTACTACCGCTGCCGGCCGGCCCTGGCTGCTGGCCGTCGGCCTGGGCGGGGCCGTGGTATTCGGCGCGCAGGCGCAGGGCCAGCCCGGCAAGGGTAAGGCCCGCGGTACCATCCAGGACGCCGAGATCGAGATTGTGAAAGACCGGGTCAATACCTTGCCCGAGGCCACCCGCAACTTCGAAAAAATCAAGCTCGCGCCCCCGCCCAAGCCCACCCGCCAGGTCACCTATACCTACCCCGATTTCCGGCTGCCCGCCACCCGCCTCAACCCCTCGGTGCAGGTGCTTACCGTGGCCCAGGAAGAGCTGGAGCCCCTCACCGGCAACTACGTGAAGCTGGGCCTGGGCAACTACGGCTCGGTGTACGGCCGCGCTCACCTGCACTCGACCCGCAACGACCAGTACAGCTACGGCCTCGACGTGCGCCACAACAGCTCGAGCACCGGGCCGGTCGATGGCAAAAACTCGGGGGCCAGCCTTACCAGCGCCGCCGCCACCGGCGAGTACTACATGGGTACCGCCGCCCTGGGCCTGGCGCTGGATTTTGCCCGCGATCTCTACCACTTCTACGGCTACGACCGTAGCAAGCTTACCACCGAGCCCAGCGCCGACGACATCAAGCAGACGTTTACCCGCTTCGGCGCCCGCGCCTACGCCCGCAACCGTGCCACCGACGCGGCCTTGCAGTACGAGGTGGGCGTCGGCTTCAAGCGCTTCGGCGACCGCTACGGCGTGGGCGAAAACAACTTCCTCGTCGGGGGCAAGGTGGGCTACGCGCTCAGCGAAACCAGCCGGCTGACGCTCGACGCGCAGGGCTCCTTCATTTCCGAACAGCAGCCGCTGGGCCTCGTCGGACAAACAATCGATCAGAGTCGCACCCGTAATTTCTTCCAGGCCACGCCCGCCTACGAACTAACCGGCAAAACCGGCCTCAGCCTCACGCTGGGCGCCACGCTGGGCTACAGCAGCGATACGCTCCGTGGCGTAGGCAAGGGGATGATCAACCCCGCCGTGCGCCTGGGCTACGCCGTCGTGCCCGAGAAATTTCAGCTCTACGCCGGCCTCGGCGGGGCCATTCAGCGCGTTACCCGCTACGACCTGAGCCAGGAAAATCCCTGGCTGGCCCCGGGCCAAACCCTGGCCGACACCCACGCCGGCCCCACGGTGTACGGGGGCTTCACGGCCACGCCCGTGAGTGGGCTGGAGCTGGCGGCAAGGGGCACGTTTGGTCGTTCACGCAACTTGTACTTTTATCAGAATGCCTTGGCTGATACCAGTAAGTTTAACCTGGTGTATGACAGCACGGCCATCAACGTCGTCAACGTGCACGCCGAGGCCCTTTACAGCGCCGGCGAAAAGGTGCGGGTGGGAGTAAAGGCTGATTACAACCACTACGGCGTCAAGGGCTTGGCGCAGGCTTACGGCCGGCCAGCGTTCCTGGGTACGCTCTACGGCACGTACAACGCGTCGGACAAGCTGCTGCTCGGCGCTAATTTCTATTACTACTCAGCTAATTACGGGATAGGTTACGTGCTCAGCCCCACGATGCCCCAGCCCGCTCCGCGCACGGCCGTAGACCGCCAAACCAACGCGGTGATCGACCTCAGCCTGCGGGCTGATTACCGTCTCACGCCCAAATTTAGCGTCTTCGCGATGGGTAATAACCTCACGGGCCGCCGTTACCAGCGCTACCTCAACTACCAGAGCCAGGGCGTCAATGTAGTGGGTGGACTCACGTACGCTTTCTAGTTAAATAGCTACTAGTGAAGGCGTAAAAAGGAAAAATAGGGCCGGAATGGGGCGCAGGTGAAGAAAGTGACTTTTTCCCTACTTAACTTTAGCCTCCTAACCGCGTACCCGCCCGCTTGCTAAACTACTTACCCGATGAACCTAGCCGACCACCTACGCCCTTTGCTCCGCGAACACGACTGCGTGATAATTCCGGATTTCGGGGGCCTAGTGGCCGAGTATACCCCGGCCCGGGTGCAGCCCGGCGGCCGGCACGTACTAAGCCCGCCTACTCGTCAAGTTGCTTTTAATCAAGGGTTGACCCGCAATGATGGCCTGCTCGTAGATGCCCTGCGCCAGCACCTGAACGTGCCCGCCGCCGAGGCCCGCGAGGCGCTGCGCCAAGCCGTAGCAACCCTGCACCGGGACCTGCAAACCCAGCAGCGCACCGAGCTGCCGGGCATCGGGGTGTTCCGGCAGGTGGCGGGTCGGGGCCTGCAATTCGAGTATACTGGTACCGACAACCTGCTGACGGCCGCTTTTGGCCTGCCCGAGCTCACGGTGCACCCCGTATCGGTGACCGACGCCCGCCTGGCCCGCGAGCAGCAGGCCCAGTTGGGGCCGCGCCTGCGTTCGGCGGGCCGCGGCGTGAAGCTGCGGCGCGTGGTGCCCGGGGCGGCCATCGGCCTGCTGGCCGGGCTGGCCGTGGCGGGACTCTACCTCCTGAATTTGCATCCTACCGTGTTGCCCACCGCCTGGCAGGGCTACCTGCCGCACTGGGAAAAGGCGGCTCCCCTGGCTACGCCCCAGCAGGCAGCACTGGCCCAGCCCAGCTTCGCGGCCCCGGCCGAACCAGAGCCGGTTAGCGAGCCGGTAGCGGCGGTTGCCGAAGCAGACTCGGTGGTAGTAGCTTCGACGGTAGCGGACTCGGCGGCCGTACCGGCCGATCCGCAAGCCATTACGACGTCCGAGCCCGTAAAGAAAGCCGCTTCCAAGGCTGCGCCGGCCGCCCGGGCGCAAGCCGCCCCGGCCGGTAGGGTGCCGGTTGCCAAGGCGAAGCTTGCGCCGGCTCCGGTCGTGAAAAAAGCTCCCGTGCGCGCTACCCCCGCAGCGGCCCCGGTTGAGGCGCTGCTCATCCGGCGCTCGATTCCCAGCCCGCTGCCCAGCGGTTTGCCCGCTCACCTGAAAGCTTACAAAGTGCCGGCCTCGGCCGCCATTGCCCTGGCCGACGAAAGCAACGTGGCCAAGCCCATTCCGATGGCCCAGCGTAAGGCTAACTCGCCTGCGCTTACGACCTCCTATACCGTCGCCCTCACCGGTACCCGCCTCCCGGCCAGCCGGTCGACGGCGAGCGGTCAAAAAGCGGCCGTTCCGGGACGGGCCGTTGCCAAGCCCGTGGCGGCTCGCCCCGGAGCGGCTGCTTGGCCCGCTACCAAGCCTGCGGTGAAGCCGGTGGCCGCCCGCCCGACCGCCGCCTGGCCCGCCGCGAAGCCGGTAGCTGCCCGCCCGGCCGCCGCCTGGCCTGCCGCGAAGCCGACGGCCGCCCGCCCGGCGACGCTGGCCGCCAAGCCAGCGGTAGTGCGCCCGGCTGCGCCAGCGGCTAAGCCGATTGCGGCCCAGCCGCTAGCCCCTGCCGTAGCTGCTCCCGCCACCGCTGCCGCAGATGCAGCAGCTACCACAATTAAAAGCCGCACCGGTCGTTACTACCTCGTGGTAGCCGCGTACTCGTCCTTCGCCCGCGCTGAGCAGGGCCGTCGCAACCTGGCCCACGCCGGCCGCCCGGCCAAGGTGATTCTGCCGCCCCCCGGCAGCCGTCTCTACCGCCTGTCGGCCATTGACTTTGCCGATAAACCCACGGCGACCCTGGCGGCCAACCGCCTGCGCCAAAACCCGCACTTCGATAAAGGTCTGACCGTTCTACCTTACTAATCAGTCTGCTACACGCGGCGCGTCGCGCCGGTTGCGGTAGCGGGCAACCCGCTTCGCCGTCCTTCCTTTCCCCGCTGAATGTTCGTTTTCCTGCTGCAAGCCGCCCCGGCCCTCACCGATACCGCCGCCGTAGCGGCCAACGCCGCTGCCGACGCGGCCCCCGGCCTTTCGCTCATCGACTTAATTTTGAAGGGGGGCTGGATTATGCTCCCCATCTTTCTACTCCTGATAGCCTCGCTTTATATCATTGCCGAACGCTACCTTACCATCCGCAGCGCCGGGGGGAATCCTGAGTCGTTTATGGGGGGTATCCGGGCGCTGATGGTGAAGGGTGACTTGCAGGGGGCCAAGCTCTACTGCGCCCAAAATCCCTCGCCGCTGGCTCGCATGGTAGAGAAGGGACTGCGCCGCATCGGCCTGCCCATCACTGAAATCGAGGCCAGTGTCGAGAACGTGGGCAAGATTGAGATTGCCCGGCTCGAAAAAAACATTAGCATCCTGGGCATCATTGCGGGCATCGCGCCTATGCTGGGTTTCGTGGGCACGATTATCGGCGTTATCAAAATCTTCTACGCCATCTCCAGCAGCGGCGAGTTCGGCATTACTCAGATTGCGGGTGGCCTCTACACCAAAATGGTGACTTCGGCGGCTGGCCTCATCGTGGGCATCATCGCCCACATCGGCTACCACTGGCTCAGCATCTTGGTCGAGCGCATGGTATTCCGCATGGAAAACTCGGCCATCGAGTTCATGGATATCCTTCAGGACAATTAGTGAAATGGTGAGCTAGTGAAATGGTGAAATGATGAGTTTTTACTGACCGGTTCACCACCTCACCACCTCACCATTTCACCATTTCACCGCAATGAATTTAAGCCGCCGCCGTCACGCCTCCTCGCACGTCGAGACCAGCTCGATGAACGACATCATGTTCTTTCTGATGCTGTTCTTTCTGATTGTGTCCACGATGGTGAACCCCAACGTTATTAAGCTACTGCTGCCCAATGCCAAGAGCAGCAAGCAAGTAATGAAGCAGCCCATCACGGTGAGCATCAACGCGGCGGGTGAGTATTTCGTCAACAAAAAGCTCGTCACGGCCGCCACTTTGGAGCCCGAGCTGCGCGCCCTCATCGCCCCCGGCCAGCCGGCCGAGGCTCAGCCTACCGTGGTGCTGCGCGTCGATGCTGGCCTGAACGTGCAGAAGCTGGTCGACGTATTGGAAATCGGCAACCGCCTGAAAATGAAAATGGTGATGGCCACCCAGGCCCAACAGGCAGCAGGAAAATAGTTAGAAGTAGTTATGAGTTAAAAGTTAGAAGTTATGAGTTTATTTCTTCTAACTCATGCTGCCAATTCATAACCTCTACCTTTTAACTCATAACTCTCAATAAATCATGGCCCTCGATTATCCCGAAGAGCATCGGCGTGAGGCGCTGCTGATTACGGCGGCCATCGTGGCACTGCTTGTACTGCTGTGCTTTTTTATTAAATTCAGCGGCCCCAATCCGCCACTTGACGCCCTGGGGGGCGACGGCGTTGAACTGAACTATGGCCTCGACGAGGCCGGCTCGGGCGACATCCAGACGATGGCCACCGCCAACGCCTCCCAGAACCGCGAGGATTCGCGTCCGCCCGCCGCGCAGCCCGATCCCACGCCCCAGGCCGCCCAGCCGCGCGTGGAGGCCAGCGCCCCCGCCGAGCCCGAAGCCCAGGAAAAGGTGATTACCAGCGAGGCCGAGGATGCCAGCGTGACGGCCCCGCCCGTGACCAAGCCCGCCCCGGTGGCCCCGCCCAAGGAAGTGGTGCGCGAAACGCCCAAGCCCCGCGAGCAGCCCCGCACGCTGTATACGCCCAAGGGTAGTGCCTCGGGCGCGGCCGGTGGCAACGGCGTCAGCGGTAGCAGCAGTGCGCCCACCGGCAACAGCAATGGCGACCATCCCGGGACCGTGGGCGACCAGGGCGACCCCCGCGGCTCGCTCAACGCCAAGGCTCTCTACGGCGAGCCGGGTAGCGGGGGCAGCGGCTCGCGCCCCGGCAGTGGGGGCGGCTCGGGCCTCGAAATGAGCGGCTGGCGCTTCGACAACCAGCCCGTAGTGGAGGCCCTGGACGATACCCCCGGCGTGGTGCGCTTCAAGATTAAAATCAGCGACGACGGCGAAGTCGAGTCCGTAACCAAGGTGTCGGGCAACGTGTCGCCGGCCCAGGAAAAGCTCTGCCGCGACAAGCTGCTCGACGCCAACTTTGTAAAAACCAACGCTGGGGCGGGCGGGGCCACGGGCTTTTATACGTTCCGCTTCACCGTTAAATAAAGGCTTTAATTACTTATTGTAACGGGGTAATTGCCGCTGGCTGGCCCGGCGGCAATTACCCCGTTTTCGTTTGCCACTTTTGTAGTACATCCCATGAATTACCCCGAAACCCTGGCCTGGCTCTACGCACAACTGCCCATGTACCAACGCGTAGGCGCAGCAGGCTTCAAGAAAGGCTTGGGGAACACGCTGGCCCTGGCCGAGGCTCTGGGACATCCCGAAGCGAAGTTTCGCAGCGTCCACGTGGCCGGTACCAATGGCAAAGGATCGAGTTCACACATGTTGGCGGCGGTGCTGCAAAGCGCGGGGTACAAGGTGGGCCTCTACACCTCGCCGCACCTGCGCGAGTTTACCGAGCGCATCCGGGTGAACGGGCAGGAATTGGCCCCCGACTACCTGGTGCAGTGGGTGGCCCGGCACCAGGAATTGTTTGCCACGGTGCAGCCTTCCTTTTTTGAAATGTGCGTGGCGCTGGCCTTCGACTACTTCGCCGCCGAGCAGGTCGACGTGGCGGTGGTGGAAGTGGGCCTGGGCGGGCGGCTCGACTCGACCAATATTATCACGCCGCTCGTTTCGCTCATTACCAACATCAGCTACGACCACCAGGCCATGCTGGGCAATACCCTGCCCGAAATCGCGGGCGAGAAGGCGGGTATCATCAAGCCCGGCCGGCCGGTGGTAGTGAGCCAGGCCCAGCCGGAAGTGGCGGCCGTCTTCGAGACCAAGGCTCGGCAGGAGGGAAGCCCGCTGCACTTTGCCGACGCCCGCTACGAGGCCCGGCCAATGGCCGTTGCGACTGACGAAGCCGCCCGGGCGGGTACGCAGCTACTGGACGTGTACCGCGACGGGCAGCTATACCTGCCAAAGCTGGAGCTGAGTCTGCTGGGCGACTACCAGCGCCTGAACCTGCCCGGCGTGCTGGCTGCCCTCGACGAGCTACGTGGGCAGGGCTTCACGCTTCCCGAAAGCGCCGTGCGCCAGGGGTTGCGCCACGTCTCGCGCCTCACCGGCCTGCGCGGGCGCTGGAGCATCCTCGGCCACCACCCGTTCGTGGTAGCCGATACGGGCCACAACGAGGCCGGCTTGCGGCTGGTGCTGGCGCAGTTGGCGCGGGTGCCGCACCGGCACTTGCACTTGGTCATCGGTACCGTCAACGACAAGGACGTGGCCAAGATGCTGGCGCTGCTGCCGCCCCAGGCCACGTATTACTTCTGCCAGGCCGACATCCCCCGGGCCCTGCCCGCCGAAGAACTGGCCGCGCTGGCGGCGGCGGCCGGCTTGCGGGGCCAAGTGTACGGCCCGGTGGCGGCGGCGGTAGCGGCGGCCCGCGCCGCGGCCGGCCCCGACGACGCGGTGTTTATTGGCGGCAGCACCTTCGTGGTGGCCGAAGTGGCGGAACTGTACGAGCAGCCGGGCTAGCGGGTATTTTAGCGCGGTAGTTTCGTTGTCACCCTTTCCCATGAGCCACCTGCGCCGTTCCTACCTGCGGCTGGCCCGGCACCGCTACAAGCTGCTGTTGGCTAGTTTGCTACTGTTAGTCCTGGGTTCCGGTTTTGCCCCGGCCGCCGCCGACCCGCGCGTTTTTGCCGTGCTGCTGCTGCAAAACCTGGTGGTGGGCGTGCTGGTATTTGCCGAAGAGCGGCCGTGGCTGCTGCTGCTGTGCCTGCTGGTGGTGCTGGGCCTGGAAGCCACGGCCCAGCTGCGCGGCTGGCCGTCGGTGCGGGCGTACACGGGGCTGGCTTACAGCGGCTATTGCTTTGCCATTACGCTGCGCATTTTTCGCAAAGTGCTGGGAGCGGGGCGAGTATCGGCCGAGCTGCTGGCGGCGACCATGTGCGGCTTCGTGCTGCTGGGGATGGTGGGGACGTTCCTGTTCGTGCTGATTGCGGTAGTGCAGCCGGGCGCGTTTGCCCACGTGCCGCCCGAGCCCGGTACGGTGCAGGCGCTCAATTATTTCAGCTTCGTAACCCTGCTCACCGTGGGCTACGGCGACATCGTGCCCCTGACCAACGTGGCCCGTAAGGCCACCCTGCTGCTCGGGCTGCTGGGCCACTTCTACGATTTGTTCGTGGTCAGCGTCATCGTGGGGAAGTACGTGGGTGGGGTAGTGGAGGATGACCGGGGCCCCGTGCCCGGCACCGGAAACTAAGGGCCGGCCGTAGTTTTGCAGCCCTTTCGCATAAAAAAACGTCCGCCGTGCCTCGCATCAAACTCCAGCGCTTCGCCGCCAACGCCACCCGCCCCGACATCGTGGAGCCGGGTAAACCCACCTTCGGCCAGCTGGCTGGGCACTGGCGCGCCGACTTTTTTCACAACGACCACCCGCTGGTGCTCGAAGTGGGTTGCGGCAAGGGCGAATACACCGTGGGCCTGGCCCAGCGCCACCCCGAGCAGAACTTCCTGGGCCTCGACATCAAGGGGGAGCGCATCTGGCGCGGCAGCACCCGGGCCGAGGCGCTGGGTCTCCGCAACGTGGGCTTCCTGCGCCTGCTGGCCCACCAGCTCCCGGAACACTTCGGCCCCGGCGAGCTGAGCGAAATCTGGATTACCTTTCCCGACCCGCGCCCCCGCGACCGCGATATCAAGCGCCGCCTCACCTCGCCGCGCTTTCTCGACCACTACCAGGCGCTGCTGGCCCCCGGCGGGGTGGCCCAGCTTAAAACCGACAGCGAGGGGCTGTTTGAGTACACGCTGGAAGTGCTGGCCGCTCGCCCCGGCGCTACAATCGACGTGGCCACCCGCGACCTCTACGCCGAAACCGACCCCGCCTTCGCCGCCGCCCAGGCCATCCAGACGCACTTCGAGGGCAAGTACCGCGCCGTGGGCGTGCCCATCAAGTACGTGCGGTTTTCACTGTGAGTAGGCTAGCCGTCGAACCGTACCAGTCAGGTACTTCATGGAGAAAAACCCAGCCAGTGGCGGTGATTACCACGTAATCACCGCCACTGGCTGGGTTTTGCCTGCTAGCCAACAAGCCACAAGCTGTTTACGCCTCCTCCAGGGCCTCGAACACGGCTTCGAGCTCGGTGAAGTCGCGCAGGCCGGGCTTGATTTCGTCGCCGCCGGCCAGGATGAGGCCGGCCGGGTGTACTTGCTGGGCCAGGTCGGCGGCCTCGGTGGGGTCGGTGGGGCCGGCCAGCCAGATGGGGGCCTGCCGGGCCAGCGCGTGCCAGTAGGCGTAGTCGGGCGGAAAGGGGCGCGGCGCGGTGGTGAAGAGGGCAAAGCCCGCCGGCAGCGCCGTCGTGAGGTCGGCCACGGCGGCGAGGTAGTGCTGGCGGTTGATAATGAGCGCCTGGGGCACTTCAATGAGCGCGGGTACGGCCAGGCCCTCGGGCCAGGCCTGGCGGGCCGGGTCGAGGCGCAGCAGCACGCCGGTCAGGCCGCATTCTTCGATCAGGCGGTTGATTTCGGGGCCGGCTACGTGGCCGAACTCCCCGATGAGGTCCACGCCGGCTACCCAGCCGGCCAGCTCGCGGACCGTGGCCGCGTCTACGGCGCCCGGCAGGGTAGGGTCGAGCGTGAAAATAAGCCCCTGGGCACCCATGCCGGCGCAGTAGCGGGCGTCGGAAAGATTATTGATGCCGCGCACGAGCACGGGAAGAGCAAGCATTATAAGGAGTTATGAGTTATGAGTTAGAAATTAGGAGTTGGCTGGGGGCTTGCCCGATTGGGCGGGGCTAGCCAACCTGCAAGACAAAGGTCGCACCGACACCCCGACTTCTACTTTAGTAGTCCATTCGCGTGAGATTCTTGCGGGAGCCTTGGCCAATTTCAGTTTCGGCAAGCTCAACTCCTAACTTCTAACTCATAACTCCTAACTTTGCCCCGGCCCCAGCCGGAACGTTCACCTCCCTGGGTGGGTTAGCCAACTTCATGGAAAATACTCCGACCAAGGGCCGCGTTCTCGTGGCCATGAGTGGCGGCATCGACTCGTCGGTGGCCGCCGTGCTGCTGCACGAAGCCGGCTACGAAGTAGTGGGCATGACGATGAAAACCTGGGACTACGCCAGCGCCGGCGGCTCGAAAAAGGAAACCGGCTGCTGCTCGCTCGATTCCATCAACGACGCCCGCGACATCGCCGTGCGCCTGGGCTTCCCGCACTACATCATCGACATCCGCGACGAGTTCGGCGATTTTGTCATCGACAACTTTACCGAGGAATACCTGGCCGGCCGCACCCCCAATCCCTGCGTGCTCTGCAACACCCACATCAAGTGGGACGCCCTGCTGCGCCGGGCCGATATGCTGGGCTGCCACTACATCGCTACCGGCCACTACGCCCAGGTGCGGCAGGACGCGGCCAGCGGCCGCTTCATCGTGAGCAAGGGGCTGGATGAGAACAAGGACCAGAGCTACGCCCTTTGGGGCGTGACGCAGCAGAGCCTGAGTCGCACGCTCTTCCCGCTGGGCGGCATGCGCAAAACGGAAATTTACGACGAGGCCCGCCGCCGGGGCTTCACGGCGCTCGTCAACAAGCCCGAGAGCTACGAAATCTGCTTTATTCCCGACAACGACTACCGGGGCTTCCTGCGCCGGCGCGTGCCGGGCCTCGACGCCCGCGTGGCCGGCGGCCGCTTCGTGGACAAGGACGGCCGCGACCTCGGCCCGCACGAGGGCTACCCGTTTTACACCATCGGGCAGCGCAAGGGGCTGGGCATTGCGCTGGGCTTTCCGGCCTACGTGACGGCCATCCGGCCCGAAACCAACGAGGTAGTGCTGGGTAACTACGACGAGCTGGCCAGCACCCGTACCACCGTGCACAAGCTCAATATGGGTAAGCTGGCCAGCCTGGAAGGGCGGGGCCTGGTGCCGGCCGTGGTAAAGGTGCGCTACCATCACCCCGGCTCGCCGGCTTTCCTGGAGCAGGTGGGCGACAACATCAACATCTACTTTCCCGAGCCGGTGCACGCCATTACGCCGGGCCAGGCGGCCGTTTTTTACGACGGCGACGACGTGCTGGGCGGCGGCTGGATTCAGCGCCACGTCATCGGTGAAGTACCGGTGCCGGCCGAGGTGGAAGTGGCGTAAACGGGAGGGATACTTGCTGTATTGTCACTATCCCGTAGTTGAATTAGCAAGCTGGAGTGATTTTCAACTGCCTCAACAGAAGTAAAAGTCAACATGAGCAATTAAAAATTTGCAGGTCAAAGGCTTGCTCATTTTTAATTGCTCATGTTGACTTTTTAATGCAACCCACAGGTGTGCACCAACCCGGAAACCGCACTAAAACCTGGGCTGTTATACTGATGAGCTGGTGAGCGCGTTAGTAGCCCTATCTTGAAACCCGAACGGGCGGGGTTGCCGCGAGGCCCCCGCCCTTTTTTTCTGCCTTATGACGCTAATTCTTCGCCCGCTATTCAGAAAAAGTATGCGCCGCCACCGTGGGGGGCTCGCCGCGCTGAGCGCGGCGGCCCTGCTGGCCGGCTGCCGCCACGAGTCGGTAGTACCCGAGCCGGCAACGGATTATTTCCCGGTAGCGGTGGGTACCTACCGCAGCTACGCCGTCACCGATTCTACCTGGACCAACGCCAAGGTGACCGTTAGCGCCTACCAGCTGCGCGAGCGCGTGACCGAGCAGTTTACCGACGCGGGGGGCCAGCCGGCCTACCGCCTCGTGCGCTCGCGCCGCCTCACGAGCGCCGACACCTGGCGCGACGACAGTACGCTGGTAGTGCAGGTGCTGCCCCGTGCCGTGGTGCAGACGCGCAACAACGTACGCACCGTGGAGCTGGTGTACCCGGCGCGGGCCGATAAGGCCTGGAACCGCACGGCCTTCACCGTCGGGGGTACGAGCGCGCCCGATACCATTGCCAACCTCACCCGCACCTACGGCCCGACCGTGGGCGCGGCCTACACCACGCCCGCCGTGGCCGGGGTGCCGGCCAAGAGCTACGCAACTACGGTGCTCACCAAGGATATCCTGCCCGTGGGCGTGGAAGACGTAAACGACCGCGACCAGCGGGGTACCCGGCAGGTGTACGCGCTGGGGGTGGGGCGCGTACTGCGACGGCGCTTCAGCCTCCAGACGTTTATTACCAACCCTACCAACGGGGAGGAAACCAACACCAAGGGCGTGGTGCAGAATGGCGTCTCGCGCCTCGAAGTGCTTATCGACGCGGGCACGATTTAACCCGCCCGCGGGTTGCGCACATGCCTGCTTCCCGCAGTTCCCGGCCGGCCCGCTACCCAGCGGGCCGGCCGTTATGTAGGCCAGGCGGTCGCCGGCCCCCGCCCACCCGGTCCTGGTTGTTACATTCACGCTTGCG
This sequence comes from uncultured Hymenobacter sp., assembly GCA_913776615.1. Taxonomy (GTDB): domain Bacteria; phylum Bacteroidota; class Bacteroidia; order Cytophagales; family Hymenobacteraceae; genus Hymenobacter. The sequence continues at coordinate 61,117 of CAJYPK010000006.1, read as the reverse complement.
ATCATTGCTGTCTTCACCGTTTTTATGAAAAAACTTCTTGGCTCGGCCGCCGTGCTGCTGGCTTCGCTGCTGGGCGGGGCCGCGACCGCCCGGGCGCAGGCGGCCGCCCCGCTGGCCCGCTACTTCGTGTATTTTCGGGACAAGGCCGGTACGCCCTACACGGTAAGCCAGCCGCAGGCTTACTTATCAGCCCGGGCGCTGGCCCGGCGCAGCCGCCAGGGTATTGCGGTGCGTCCGCGGGATTTGCCGGTGAGCCCCACTTACCTGGCCCAGGTACGCGCCGTGAGTGGTAGCCCGCAGGTGGTATTTACCTCGCGCTGGCTCAACGGGGCCGTGCTCACCTGCGACGCGGCCACGCTGGCCCGGGTGCAGCAATTACCCGCCGTGCGCAGTACTCAGTTACTAAGCCAAGTACTGCCCCAGAGCCCCGCCGCGGCCCCGGCCGTGGTGCCCACCCCGCCGCCGCCCGCCCCCACTACTCCCCGGGCCACCTACGGCAAGGCCTACGCCCAAAACCAGCTCATCGGGGCCGTGGCCATGCACGGCGCCGGTTATCGGGGCGAGGACATGCAACTGGCCATCTTCGACGCGGGCTTTCCGGGGGCTGACCAGATTACCGCCCTGCAAAACATCCAGTCCCAAGGCCGCCTGGCCAGCACCCGCAACTTTGTAGACGGCGGCCGGCAGGTATACCTGCGCAACGGGCACGGCACGGCCTGCCTGAGCCTCATCGGGGGCGAGCTGCCGGGCTACTACGTGGGCACCGCGCCGCGGGCCACTTTCCACCTCTGCATTACCGAAGACGTGGACAGCGAGTCGCCGATGGAGGAAGCCAACTGGCTGGCCGCCGCCGAGTACGCCGATTCGGCCGGGGTCGATGTCATCAGCTCCTCGCTGGGGTACAATACGTTTGATGATCCGACCCTCTCGCACACCTACGCCCAGCTCAACGGCCGCACGGCCATCGCCAGCCAGGCCGCGCTCGGGGCCGCCCGCGCCGGCATGGTAGTCGTCAATTCGGCCGGCAATGATGGCCTCAATCCCTGGCACTACATCGGCGTGCCCGCCGATGCCGACAGCATCATCACGGTGGGGGCGGTCGATTCGCTGCGCAACCACGCCGGCTTCAGCTCCTACGGCCCCACCGCCGACGGTCGCATCAAGCCCACGCTTTCGGCCATGGGCGTGGCCTCGGCCGTGCTGGCTCCCACGGGCGTGGCCGTGCGCGGCAACGGTACTTCCTATGCCTGCCCCGAACTGGCGGGCCTGGTGGCGGGCTTCTGGCAGGCCAATCCGACGCTCACCGCCCAGCAGGTGATTCAGGCGCTCACCAACGGCGCCTCGCAGGCCCGCAATCCCGACAATACCCTGGGCTACGGCATCGTCAATTTTGTGACAGCTTATAATCTGTTGCACCCCGGCGCGCCACTGGCCGCGGCCGGGCCGGCTGCGGCCGGGCCGCCGCTGGCCGTCTTTCCCAACCCCAGCCACTCCGCCGAGCTGCTGCTGGCCGTGCCCCCCGGCCTGCGCGGGCAGGCGCTGCGGGTGCGGGTGCTCGACGTGAAAGGGGCGTTGCTGGGTGAGCAATTGCTCCCGGCCAGCCCGGCCGCCACGGTGCCGCTGCGGCTGCCCGCCCGCCCGCTGGCCCCCGGTACCTACCTCTGCACGGTGCAGCCGCTGGCGGGCGGCGCGCCCCAAACGGTGCGCTTTGTGCGCCAGTAGGACGGTTGATGCGCTTACCAGGGCGACCAGCCTGCGACAAACGAGCGCCCCCCTAATGCCCGTTTGTTTTCGGTAATAATCCTGTGGTAAACAGCGGTTTGCCTGGCTTTTAAACTCTTTGCCAGTGGTGCGATAAGCCCGCTGCTCCAGCCTGCTTACGGGTTGGGGCAGTGGGCTTTCTGCCGTTTGGCCGGGGGATCTTCATGAGGTATTCAGGTTGCATTTTACGCCTTGTTTTCCTTTGTAGCTACTATAATAAGTAGTTAATTTTGAAGAGCTTGCGCACATTGACGAGGCTTGCCGGTTGGTACGGGCCGCCCGGGCGATAAGCACTACCATTCCAGTAACTGGGCCTCGTCGGTGCGCCTGCCCACGGGCTGGACCATCAAGCTGTATAAAGGTGCCACTCTGAGCGGGACTGCCTGGTCGCTCACTACCTCTAACGCCGACTTTACCCGGCTTTTTCCCAGTGCCAACGACGTGGTAAACTCCGTAGTGATCAAATAGTAAAGGCTAGGGAGGGTTTCCGGAGCCGGACTCGGGTAGGGGGCTGGTGCTTGGTAGACCTACTTACCCGGGGCCGCCAGTGGCGGGTGGCCCGCCTTATGCGGTGGGCTTTGTGCGTCAGCTGTTTTGCTAATAAAATTGGTTGGAAAGACTAATTTTATTGGTTTATCGCGTAAAAAGTGGTATCTTTAAACCGTCAATCAGACACCCCGTTTTATGCTTCAGATGATGACCACCAAGCGCATTGGGCGCCGGCAGTTTCATTTTACCGTGCAAGGCAGCAACCTGTACGAAACCGTGGCCGAATACGACCGCCTGAGTTTTCCCGACGTGGCGGCCTGCGGCATTTGCGGCTCCGACAACCTCGACCTGACCAGCCGCGTGGCCCAGGGCAAATACAAGTACACGTCCATTAAGTGCCTCTCGTGCCGCGCCGACCTTACGTTTGGTAAAAACAAGGACGACGACCAGAGCTACTTCCTGCGCCGGCGCGATACCGGCGAGCTCGACTGGCGCGCGTTTGAGAAGAAAGCAGAAGAGGTTAAGTAGCAGTGTAGTAGCCTTGGCCCGCTGCCCGTGCTGATTAAGTTAATCGGCCGGGCAGCGGGTTTTAGTTTTTAGAACTGAGAACTTAGCCCCGTTCTATCGAGCTTTGCTACAGCTGAGCACGGAGTGCTGGGCTAGCTAGCTTTCCAAGTTCTCCGCTCTGCGCTCTCGGTTCTCTTCGCGATATGATAAAATTAGTCCCCTTCACGCCCGCCGACTTTTCGCAGCTGATCGACTGGCTCGACAGCGAGCAGCTGCTGACCGAATGGAGCGGGGCGATGTTTTCGTATCCGCTTACGCCGCAGGCCCTGGCGTGGTACATTGAGGGGGCCAACGACTTCGCCAACCCGGAGGTGTTCATCTACAAGGCCGTAGACGCTGCGACGGGCGCCGCGGTCGGGCACATTTCCCTGGGCGGCATCAGCGAGCGCAACCGCTCGGGGCGGATCACGCGGGTGCTGGTGGCCCCCGGGGCCCGGGGTAAGGGCTACTGCGCGGCCATGCTGCGGGCGCTGCTGGCAATTGGTTTCGGGGAGCTCACCCTGCACCGCATCGAGCTGGGCGTGTACAGCTTCAACCAGGCCGCGATTCGCTGCTACCGGCAGTGTGGCTTCCAGACCGACGGCGTGCTGCGCGACGTGGCCCGGTACGGGAATGAGTATTGGAGCCTGGTGGAGATGAGTATGCTGGAAGACGAGTGGCGGGCCCGGGAAGCTGCCCCCGTAGCTCCGGCCGCCGATTGAGCAGGCGCGCAGTAATGCCCAGGATAAGGCTACGGTCAGCGTTAAAACGCATCTAATAGCATCGTGCTACTAATTTTTTGTAGTCTAAGCAGAACCCCCCAGCCACTACTTGACGCAAATAAGTAAGTGCCGCTACCTTCGCCCGGCTGCCTCGTGCGGGCGGCGGCCTAGCCGGCTCTTTTATGATGCGCATCACGACGTTACTGGGGTGGGGCATAGGTAGTTGCGTTGCGAGCCTGCTGGCCGCCGCGCCCGCCCAGGCGCAAGTAGATACCGTGCGGGCCAGTACGCTGCCCGGCCCGCAGCTGGCCGAGAAGGCGTATAACGCCGGCCTGGCCAGCTACCAGGCGCACAACTACCCGGCCGCGCTGGCCAGCTTTGGCCAGGCGCTGGCCGCCCGGCCCGATTTTGCCGCGGCCTACGCCAATCGCGCCGCGACGCAGCTGGCCCTCAACAATTACCCGGCCGCCGAGGCCGACTACGACCAGGCCCTCAAGCTGGAGCCCGGGGCGTACGCCCACTACTTTGGCCGGGGCCAGGTGCGCGAGGCCGCGGGCCGCGCGCCCGAGGCCGCCGCCGATTACGGCGAGGCACTGAAGGCCAATCCCGCCTACGCCCCCGCCTGGTACAACCGGGGCGTGCTGCGCTTCGAGCAGGGGGAGTACGAGGCGGCCCTGACCGACTTCGACGGGGCGGTTAAGGCTGATCCTAAGCTGGCCTACGCCTACCACGACCGCGCCAGCACCCAGCTGCGGCTGGGCCACTACGCCGCGGCCGTGCCCGACTACACCCAGGCCCTGGCCTTGCAGCCCACGCTGCTGCCGGCGTTGCTCAACCGCGCCGCGGCCGAGCGCCGCACCGGCCAGCTGCCCGAGGCCCTGCGCGATTACGACGCCTACCTGGCCCAGAAAGCCGACAACCCGCTGGCCTTCACCAACCGGGGCAACGCCCGCTTCGAAAACAAGGACTACGCCGGGGCGGTGGCCGACTTCGACCGGGCCATTGCCCTCGACCCCACCTACGCCTACGCCTGGAATAACCGGGCCGCCGCCCGGCTCAAGCTTGCCCAGTACGCCCAGGCCGCCGCCGACGCCACCGAGGCCCTGCGCCTGCGGCCCCAGTACGCCGAGGCGTTGCTCAACCGGGGCCACGCCCGGGAGATGCTGCGCCAGGCCGACGAGGCTTGCCAGGACTGGCGTCAGGCCGCCGCCCTGGGGCGGGCCGAGGGCAACCGCTACGCCGCGGCCGCCGGCTGCGCCGGCGACGCGGCCGAGGTGCCGGCTAAGTAAGGAGGAGTGGGGTAACTATTCGTTGACTATGAATAAGGTAGTGCAGATGCGTAAGCTCACCGGATTACTGCTGGTGGGGGTGGGGACCTCGCTGACGGCCCCGGCCCAGAGTATAGATTTTTCCAAGGAGAAATTCAGCGAGGACAAGCAGGGGCTGCGGGAGGCGCAGCGCGAGCTCAAGGCGGGGGACGAGGCCTTCCGGGCCGAGCCGCCGCGCTACGCCGTGGCGCTGCCGCACTACCTGGCGGCCCAGGAATTCAACCCCAGCAACGCCGCGCTCAACGTTAAAATCGGGGAGTGTTACCTGCACTCGGGAACCAAAACCCAGGCCCTGAGCTACCTCCAGCGGGCCCAGCAGCTGGAGCCCAGTACCGACCCGCGCTTGCACTACCTGCTGGCCCGCGCCCTGCACCTGAGTGCCAAGTGGCCCGAGGCCATTAAGGAATACCAGCTGGCGACCCCGCTGGCCGGGCGCAAGGTGGAGGGCGACCCGCTCGTGGTGACGGCCGAGGACCTGGCCCGCCGCGTGCGTGAGTGCCGCAGCGGCCAGGCATTGCAGAAGCAGCCCGCCCGCGTCTTCATCGACAACGTGGGCCCGCAGGTCAACTCGGCGTATTCGGATTACGGCCCCGTGGTGGCGGCCGACGAAACGACGCTGCTCTTCACCTCGCGCCGCCCGGCCCGGCCCAACGCGCCCAAGGATCCCGAGGGCGACAGCTACTACGAGGACATTTACCAGACCGCCTGGCTGGGGAAAGCCAAGGGCTGGGCCCCGGCCACCAACCTGGGCGCACCCGTCAACGGCGAGGGCCACGACGCGACCGTGGGCCTGGCGCCCGACGGCCAGCGCCTGCTCGTGTACGCCGACGCCAACGGCGGCGACATCGGGGAAACTACCCTCACGGGCAGCACCTGGACCAAGCCCCAGCGCCTGGGCAGCCGCATCAATTCCAAGGCCCACGAGTCGTCGGGGGCGTACTCGCCCGACGGCCGCTACCTCTACTTCGTGAGCGACAAGCCCGAGGGCGGGCGCGGTGGGCGCGACATCTACAAGGTCGAAATCGACGGCCGTGCCCCGGCCGAAAATCTCGGCCCCGTCATCAATACGCCCTACGGCGAGGAAGCCGTGTTCCTGATGCCCGACGGCAAGACGCTGTATTTTTCCTCGGAGGGCCACAACTCGATGGGCGGCTACGACATCTTCAAATCGACGTTTGCCGACGGCAAATGGGGGCCGCCCGAAAACCTGGGCTGGCCCATCAATACCCCCGACGACGACGTATTTTTCGTGACCTCGGCCTCGGGGCGCCACGGCTACTACGCCGCCGAGCGGCCCGGGGGGCTGGGGGGTAAGGATCTCTATCTCATTACCTTTCTCGGTCCCGAAAAGCCGCCCGTGCTCAGCGAGGAAAGCCAGCTGCTGGCTTCGCGCCTGGCCCCGCAGCCCCAGACGCTGCTGGCCCCGCCGGTGGCCGTGGCCACCGCCCAGGTGACCATCCTCAAGGGTACCGTTACCGACGCGGCCACGCGCCAGCCCCTGGAGGCTACCATCGACCTCATCGACAATAAAACCGGCCAGCCCATTGCCTCCTTCCACAGCAACGCAACTTCGGGCAGGTACCTCGTGAGCTTGCCCTCGGGCCTCAACTACGGTATCGTGGTGCGGCAGGAAGGCTATTTATTTCACTCCGAGAATTTTGACCTGCCCGCCGACGCCGCCTACGCCGAGGTGGTGAAGGACATCCCGCTCCAGAAGCTGGAAGTGGGCGTGGTGATTGTGCTCAACAATATTTTCTTCGATACCGGCAAGGCCACCCTGCGTCCCGAAAGTACCGCCGAGCTGGAGCGCCTGCACAAGCTGCTCACCGACCAGCCCGCCCTCAAGCTCGAAATCACCGGCCACACCGACAACGTGGGCCGCCCCGCCGCCAATCAGGAGTTGAGCCAGCGCCGCGCCCAGGCCGTCGTCACCTACCTGACCCAGCACGGCGTGGGCCCCGAGCGCCTCACCGCCGCCGGCTACGGCGATACCCGCCCCGTGGCCCCCAATACCACCGCCGGGGGCCGCCAGCTCAACCGCCGCACCGAGTTTAAGGTGACGGGGAAATAAGCAGGGGGCTGCCGGGCGGTAAGCTTAGCACGGAACCTCCTCCACGTATTCCCGCGCCTGATAGTCCAGAAAATCACGCAGCTTGCGGGCCGTCAGCGTCCGGGGATTCAGCTCCCAGATGGCGGGGTGTGCGCTCCACGGGTCCGTTAGCAAATGCAGCTGCTGGGTAACCTCATCCACGCGCATGGCGTGCACCCACCGCAGGGCCGCGGGCTCGCTTACCCTGGTCATGCCCAGGCCCCGGCGCCATACCGTGACGTGTTCGCCCGCTACGGCGGCCCAGTCGTTAGCGGCGCTAATCACCCCGCAGGTCGGGTCACCATAGAAGGAGTCGTCGAGTAAGCAGATGCCCGTGGACTTGCGCAGCAGCACGGCATCTTCGTGAAAATGCCCGAGCAGCAGCACGTCCGTTTCGGCCAGAACGGTAAGAGAGTCTGAATAGGCGGCGGCGAAAAGCGGCATAGCAGCGCACAAAGGAGGCGTAATAGTACTGTTCCCAGTCAGCTTAAGCAACTGCCGCAAGCCCCGCGTCCACAAAATCCGCCTAATCCGAAAAATCCGGCGGAATCCGTGGTCTTACTTTTGCCCCCATGAGCCACCTCCCTACTTCCTCCCGCCGCGCGCCGCTGCTGGCCCCCTCGCTGCTGGCCAGCGACCTGGCCAACCTCCAGGCCACGGCCGAGCTGCTGGCGACCGCCGAGGCCGATTGGCTGCACTTCGACGTGATGGACGGCCGCTTCGTGCCCAACATTTCCTTCGGCCTGCCCATTCTCGAAGCCCTGCGCCCCCACGCCAAGCAGCCCATCGACGTGCACCTGATGATTGAGCGCCCCCAGGACTACCTGGCGGCCTTCCGCGACGCGGGCGCCACCCACCTGACGGTGCACTACGAGGCCTGCCCGCACCTGCACCGCGTGGTGGAGCAGATTAAAAGCCTGGGCTGCACCGCCGGCGTGGCCCTGAACCCGGCCACGCCCGCCAGCTTCTTGCAGGACATCGCCGCCGACCTCGATCTGGTGCTGGTCATGTCCGTCAACCCCGGCTTCGGGGGGCAGTCCTTTATCCCGCACACCCTGCAAAAGGTGGCCGAGGTGAAAGAGCTGCTGCTCGACAGCAGCTCGGCCGCCCTCATCGAGGTCGATGGCGGCGTGAGCCAGGCCAACGCCGCTGCCCTGGTGCAGGCCGGGGCCGACGTGCTGGTGGCCGGCAGTTTCGTGTTTAAGTCGCCCGGCGGGCCGGTGGCGACCCTGGCCGGCCTGCGCCAGCTGCTGCGCGACACGGGACCGGAATCGGCCGAAAATCAGGAATAACGCGAAAAAAAACGCGTTCGCATACGCCCGGCCCCGCCGCCGGAGTTTAGGAAGGGCCAGTTGCCCCCGGCGTGGGGCGGCGGGCCCTTTCGTAGCTTTACCAACCTATAGTTCTGCCGCCTCTGCGTTGAAGCCTCTACCGTTTATTTTCGTCTTGCTGCTGCCGGTAGCTAGCCCGGCCCGGGGCGCTGCCCGGCCGGGTATCCAGGCCCCGGCCCAGGCGGCCCAGCTCACGGGCACCGTGCTCGATGCCCAGGGCCAGCCGCTGGAATTGGTGGTGGTGGCCATCGAGGGCCAGCCCGGCGGGGCTACCACCAACGGCCGGGGCGAATTCACGCTGCGCCTGCCGCGGGCGATGAGCCGCCCGGCGGTGCTGGTGGCCCGCCGCCTGGGCTACCAAACCCTGCGCCAGCCGGTGCAGCTGCCCGAGGCGGCCGGCCAGCCGCTGCGCCTCACGCTGCAAGCCGACGCCCGTGCCCTGGGCGGCGTGACGGTGCGCGCCCGCGCCGCCACCGCCGACCAGCGCGAGCAGGCCAGCCTCGTGCAGCTCGACCCCCAGACGGCCAAGGTGCTGCCCTCGCCCTTCGGCGATTTCAACGCCATTCTCAAAACGCTGCCCGGCGTGGTGAGCAACAACGAGCTCACGAGCACCTACAACGTGCGGGGCGGTAACTACGACGAAAACCTGCTCTACGTCAACGGCTTCGAGGTATACCGGCCCTTTCTCGTCACCCAGGCCCAGCAGGAGGGGTTGAGCTTCATCAACCCCGACCTCGTGCAGAAGGTCGATTTCAGTACCGGTGGCTGGCAGCCCAAGTACGGCGACAAGCTGTCGTCGGTGCTCGACGTGCAGTACAAGGAGCCGGAGAAATTCGCGGCTTCGGCCACGGCCAGCCTCGTGGGCGGGGCGGTGCACGCTGAGGCCCGCTCGGCGGATGGCCGGGTGAGCTACCTGGCCGGTGCCCGCTACAAAAACGCGCAGTACGTTTTCAACGCCCTGCGCCAGAACCAGGGGCAGTACAACCCCACTTTCTACGACGGGCAGGCGTACGTCAACATCGGGCTGGGGAGGAAGGGCGGCGACCTGCAAAAAACCAGCCTCGGCATCCTGGGCGTGGTGGCCCACAACGACTTCCGCTTCGTGCCGGTGAGCGGGCAGGTGACGTTCTCCACGGCGCTCAACCAGTTCTCCCGCGTCAACATCTACTACGCGGGGCGCGAGCGCATGCAGTACGACACGTACCAGGGCGGGCTCGATCTGAAGCATAATTTCCACCCCGGGCTGCAAGTCGAGCTGCTGGCCTCGGCCCTGACCACCCGTGAATTTGAGTTTCGCGACGTGGAGGCGGCCTATACCTTCGCCGACGTCAACAACGACCCCACCAGCCCGGACTACAACCAGCCGGTGCGGCAGCGCAACATCGGCTCGTCCTTCAACCACTCGCGCAACGACCTCACGGCCCGCGTGTACACGGCCGAGCTGCGCGGCCGCTGGAACCCCGGCGGCGACCCCGCCGGCCCGCACCAGCTGCGCTGGGGCCTGAAAACGGGCCGCGAGCTCATCCACGACCAGCTCGACGAGTACAGCTTTGCCGACTCGGCCGACTACGTGCCCGACGCCCGTCGCACCCGTCTCACCGGCGACCTGAGCCTGGAAAGCCAGCGTACCCAGGGCTACGTGCAGCACACCTGGCAGCTCGATACCCTCAAAACCCTGACCTACGGTCTGCGCGGGCACTATTGGTCGGTCAATCACCAATTCGTGCTCAGCCCCCGGGTGCAGTTTGCCGCCCGCGGCCGCCGCCACCCCGAGCGGGTGTGGAAGCTGGCGGCCGGGGCGTACGCCCAGCCGCCGTTCTACCGCGAGCTGCGCAGCGCCACCGGCCTGCCCGGGGCCCAGCAGGGCCAGCTCAACCCCGAGCTGCGGGCCCAGAAATCGCTGCACTTCGTGGTGGGCCGCGAGGTGCGGGTGCACCTCATGAACCGGCCCTTCCGGCTCAATACCGAGGCGTACTACAAGCACCTCACCGACGTGGTGCCCTACGAAATCGACAACGTGCGCCTGCGCTACGCCGCTAAAAACAACGCCACCGCCTACGCCGCCGGCCTCGAAACGCGCCTGAGCGGCGAGTTCGTGAAAGGCGTGGAGTCGTGGCTGAGCCTGGGCCTGCTCACCACCAAGGAAAACATCGCCGGCGATACCGTTACGACCTACAATGACAAGGGCCAGCGCACCGGCGTGCAGCCGCTGGGCTGGATTCGCCGGCCCCAGGACCAGCGCCTGACGGCCAGCATCTTCTTCCAGGATCATTTGCCCGACAATCCCTCGGTGCGCGGCTACGTTAATCTCGTGTTTGGTACCGGCCTGCCCTTCAGCCCGCCCGGCCAGCCCCAGTACCGGGGCGACGGTGCCCTCACCCGGGCCTACCAGCGCGTGGACATCGGCTTTTCCAAGGTCGTGAGCCTGCGGGCCACGCCCAAGCCCCACCTGGCCTCGCTCGAAAGCCTGTGGCTGAGTCTGGAGATTCTCAATATCCTGGGGGCCAATAACGTGGCGGGTTACAGCTACTTGCAGGACGTCAACGGCCGCACCTACGCCGTGCCCAGCTATCTCTCGCAGCGCGTGCTCAACCTGCGGGCCATCGCCCGGTTTTAGAAAGACAAATACTAAGCTGATTAGCTAGTTGATTGACTTTTTCTCATGGGTTGGCTGGGGCAGGAGTATCTTTGCCGGTACCTCGCGTTAGGTACGTCCCCCAGCCCAATGGTTACTCTTGCTAAACAAGAGAAGCCCGGCTGCTAGGAACAGACCGGGCTTCGAGAAGTGTGGGGGTTTTCGCACAACCCTTTACTTCTGAGCAAGATGAAAAAGGACAGCGCGAAGTCGGAGTTTGAATTGCTGTTCAAGCTCCGCATGTCCAACAAGCTGGTACGCTGGCTTGTTGGAGTGCTAGCCAGCGGAACGGCCGCCACGGCGGTGGCCCACTGGTTACGCTAAAAGGCAAAGGCCGGGCCGCGAGGCGCGGCCTTTGTTTTGGCTGGCCGGTTGCCAGTGCCCCAAATATACGCCGGGTAACTTAAAGTGGTTACCGATTTAAGCCAAGTTTGGTTACAGATTTAAACCAAGCTGCCTACTTCCAATGAGCTCCCGATCCCGCTTAATTCTGCTGCCCGGCTACACCGAGGACCAGCGCATCTTCGCCACCTTGCGGCCCCTGCTGCCGCCCTTCGCGCAGGTGCTGGCCCTGGAGCTGGAAGAGGAGTTTGCCCACTGGCGCCCCGCCGGCCGGCCCACCGTGGTGGAGCTGGCCCGGCACCTGGCGGCGCGCCACGGCGTTGGCCCGGCCGACGTCGTCATCGGGCACTCCATGGGCGGCTGGATTGCCGCGCACCTCAAGCAGCACACCGGGGCCACGGCCATTCTGCTGAGTTCCTTCACCGACCAGGCGAAGATTGTGTCGGCCATCCGCAGCCCGCGCTGGCTGGGCTTGGTGGCATTTACCGGGCTGGTGCAAAACCGCTACATCAACCAGTATTTCAAGCGCCGCTACCCCCACGACGAGTCGCGGGCGCTCCACGCGCAGTTCGTGGACGGGATGGGGCGCCTGCGCCGCCGCTACGTGCACCAGCAGCTGCAAGTGCTGTTTGCCCCGGTGCCGCCGCTCACCGCCCAGCCCGAATTGCGTTTGCACTCGCGGGGCGACACCGTGGTGCGGCCGCCCGACGAGCCCTACGTGGAGCTGCCCGGCGACCACTTCGCGCATTATTTCTACCCCGAGCGGGCGGCGCAGGCAATTTGCAACCTGTTGGGCGACAGACGTGCGTGAGCAGTGCGCCAGGCCCGCCGCGCCGGCTTAGCCGAGGGATTATCAGCCCCGGAAAACGGCCGCCGGGTCATCTTTTCCGTAAGCAGGCTTTGTAATTCGGCCGCTGGGCCTACCTTTGCGCCACGATGACCACCGTCTGCCTCGTTTCGTCCGCCTCCGGCCTTGTGCTCCCGGCCCCGCTCCAGGGGTTGGCCGCTGCCTGGTGGGCCGCGCAGCCGCTGGGGGCCGCGCCGCAGCATCACCACCACCATCTGTAGGAGACCGGGCAACCGGGCTGGCCGCTACCCTGTAGCCTCTGGTGCCAGCCGCTCGTGTCTCCACCCCCGCCCGGCCCGCGCCGGACCAATAACTTTTCCTTCGTTTGGGTATTTACGGAAGAGCTTCCGCCGCCCGCTAAGGGGGCGTCGGGGCTTCGCTCACGTCTTGCCACCGGCCTGCGGGTTCGGGGCGCTTATCTTCTCATGCTGCGTTTAGCCATTCAAAAGTCGGGTCGCCTCTCGGAGGATTCCCTGCAGCTCATCCGCGAGTGCGGTATCAGCTTCGTTTCGTCGTCGTACAAGCTTAAGGTCGAGGCCAGCAACTTCCCGCTGGAAATCCTCTACCTGCGCGACGACGATATTCCCGGCTACGTGCAGGACGGCGTGGCCGACCTGGGTATCGTGGGCCAGAACGTGCTGGTGGAGGCCGGCTGCGCCAGCCTCGAAGTGGAGGCGCTGGGCTTCAGCAAGTGCCGCCTGAGCCTGGCCGTGCCGCGCGGGGCCGAGTACAACTCGGTGGCCGACCTGCAGGGCAAGAACATTGCCACCTCGTATCCCAAGCTGCTGGGCGACTACCTGGCTGGCCAGGGCGTGCGGGCCCACCTGCACACCATCTCGGGCTCGGTCGAAATCGCCCCCAGCATCGGGCTGGCCGAGGCCATCTGCGACATCGTGAGCAGCGGCTCCACGCTGCTGGGTAACGGCCTGCGCGAGGTCGAAACCATCTTCCGCTCGGAGGCCGTGCTCATCGCCGCTCCCAACCTGAGCCCCGAAAAGCAGGAATTGCTCGACCAGCTGCGCTTCCGCATGCAGGCCGTGCGCCGGGCCCAGCGCTCGAAATACATCGTGCTCAACGCCCCGGCCGCCGCCCTCGACGCGGTGAAGGCGCTGCTGCCGGGCCTCAAGTCGCCCACCGTCACGCCGCTGGCCGAAGAGGGTTGGGTATCGGTGCAGGCCGTGGTGCAGGAGGATACCTTCTGGCAGCTCGCCGGCGACTTGCAGGCCATCGGGGCCGAAGGCATCCTGGTATTGCCCATTGAGAAGCGGATTGGATAGGGCTTGTTGTAGCTGTTAGCCTATAGCTGCTAGCTGTTAGCTTTTTCCGTTAAGTCGGAAAAGCTACTGGCAGTTAACCTAGACTCAGAAAAGAGCTAACAGCTAGCAGCTATAAGCTAACAGCTAAAAAAACATGCAGACTTTTCGTAATCCTGATCCTGGGCAGTGGCCCGCGCTGCAACAGCGCCCGCTGGCCGAGCGTAATGCCGCCGTGCTGGCCCGCGCCGGGGAGATTTTCGACGACGTGGCCCGGCGCGGCGACGAGGCCCTGCGCCAGTACGCCGCCCAGCTGGATGGTGCGCCCGGGCTGGCCAGCCTGCGCGTGAGCGCCGAGGAGCTGGCCGCCGGGGCCGCCCAGGTGCCGGCGGCGCTGCAAGCCGCCATCCGGCAGGCCATCCGGAACATCACCGCCTTCCACGCCGCCCAGCGCCCGGCCGCCGTGGAGGCCGAGGTTGAAACCATGCCCGGCGTGCGCTGCTGGCGCCGCAGCGTGGCCGTGCCCCGGGTGGGGCTGTACGTGCCGGGCGGCTCGGCTCCGTTGTTTTCGACGCTGCTCATGCTGGGTATTCCGGCCAAGCTGGCGGGCTGCCGGGAGGTGGTGCTGTGCACGCCGCCCGGCCGGGGCACCGGGACCATCGCCCCGGCTATTCTCTTCGCCGCCCAGGAGCTGGGGCTCACGACCATCATCAAGGCCGGGGGGGCGCAGGCCGTGGCGGCGCTCACCGTGGGTACGGCTTCGGTGCCGGCCGTGGATAAGATTTTCGGCCCCGGCAACCGCTACGTGACGGCCGCCAAGCAGCTGGCCGCCCAGCGCGGGGTGGCCATCGACATGCCCGCCGGGCCCAGCGAGGTGCTGGTGATCGCCGACGCCAGCGCCAACCCGGCCTTCGTGGCGGCCGATTTGCTGTCGCAGGCCGAGCACGGCCCCGATTCGCAGGTGGTGCTGCTCACCGACTCCGAGGCTATCCTGACCGGCGTAGTAGCCGAGCTGGAGCGCCAGCTGCCGCAACTGCCCCGCGCCGATGTCGCCCGCCAGGCCCTGGCCGAAAGCCGCGCCATTCTGCTGCCCGACGTGGCCACGATGCTGGCCTTCAGCAATCAGTACGCGCCCGAGCACCTCATCCTGGCCGTCGCCGAGCCCGAGGGGCTGGCCGCCGACATCTACAACGCGGGCTCGGTGTTCATGGGCCACCTCACGCCCGAGGCCGTGGGCGACTACGCCTCCGGTACCAACCACACGCTGCCGACGGGTGGCTACGCCCGCGCCTACAGCGGCGTGTCGCTCGACTCCTTCTACAAAAAAATCACCTTCCAGCAGCTCGCCCCCGCCGGCCTGCTCGCCCTGGCCCCGGTAGTAGAGCCCATGGCCGAAGCCGAGGGCCTACGAGCCCACGCCCACGCCGTAGCCCTGCGCCGCGAGCACCTGGCAGGCGAAGCCCCCCGCCCCAAGGTCGAACAATAAGCGTAGTGTCGAAAAATAAGTGTAAGTCAGGTAAGCGCAGTCAGCCCGCCGCCGAAGGCCGGCGGGCGTATCCGCGCAATCCGTTAAATCCGTTAAATCTGCGATGATAGATGACCTGGTCCGTCCCAACGTGCGGACGATGAAGCCGTATTCCTCGGCCCGTGACGAGTTTCAGGGCGAGGCCCGGGTGATGCTCGACGCCAACGAAAATAGCCTGGGCAGCGCCGGCCCGGCCGAGTTCAACCGCTACCCCGACCCGCACCAGCGGGCCGTGAAGCAGGCCCTGGCCCCGCTCAAGGGCGTGGCTCCCGAGCAGATTTTTCTCAGCAACGGCTCGGACGAGGTCATCGACCTGCTGGTGCGCCTGGTGGCCCGGCCCGGCCAGGACAGCATCCTGAGCACGCCGCCCACCTTCGGTATGTACGAGGTGGCCGCCGCCCTCAACGACGTGACCCTGGAGCGCGTGCCGCTCGACGCCGATTTCCAGCTCGGCCCGGCGGCCATCGCGCAGATTCTGGCGTCGAAAGCCAAAATCGCGTTTTTGTGCTCGCCCAACAACCCTACCGGCAACCTGCTGCGCGCCGCCGACATCGAGCAAATTCTGCGCGGCTTTCCCGGCCTGGTCGTGGTTGATGAGGCCTACGCCGACTTTGCCGCGCAGCCCAGCTGGCTCACGCGCCTGGCCGAGTTCGACAACCTGGTGGTGTTGCAAACCTTCTCCAAGGCCTGGGGCCTGGCGGGCATCCGGCTGGGCATGGCCTTCGGCTCGCCGGCGCTTATCGCCTACCTCAACCGCATCAAGATGCCCTACAACGTGTCGGAAAACACCCAGCGCCTGGCCCTGGCCGCGCTCGCCGACACCACCCGCTTCGAGGCTATGCGCCAGGAACTGCTGCAAGGCCGCGACACGCTGCGCGCCGCCCTGGCCGGGCTGCCCATCGTCGACCACATCTTCCCGTCCGACGCCAATTTCCTGCTCACCCGCTTCCGCCCCGACGCGGGGGCCGTCTACGAGCACCTGCTGGCCCGGGGCATCGTGGTGCGCCGGCCCAGCCAGGCCGCCTGCGCCGGTACCCTGCGCCTGACCGTGGGCTCGGCCGCCGAAAACGAGGCCCTGGTGGCCGCGTTGCGGGAATTTGCGGAAGCCAGCTAGCTACGTCCAGTCCGACCAATGCAACTCGTCCTGTTCTGCGGTATCCAGGCCACCGGTAAAACCACGTTTTATCAGCAGCAATTTTTGCACTCGCACGTGCGGCTCAGCCTCGATTTGCTGCGCACGCGCCACCGCGAGCAGCGGCTGCTGCAAGCGTGCCTCGAAACGCAGATGCGGTGCGTGGTAGACAATACCAACCCGACCCGGGCCGAGCGGGCCAGCTACCTCGCGCCGGCCCGGGCGGCGGGCTACGAGCTGGTCGGCTACTTTTTTCAGTCCATTGCCGCCGAGGCCCTGGTGCGCAACCAGCAGCGGCCCGTCGAGCGCCAGGTGCCCGATCCGGGCATCCGGGCCACCCGCAACCGGCTGGAAATTCCCAGCCGGGCCGAAGGCTTCGATAAGCTCTACTTTGTACGTACGCTGGGCAAGCAGGAGTTTGCCATAACCGACTGGCAGGATGAAATTTGACGACCTCGACGCCCGTCTGCGCATCTTCGAGACCGCGCACGACCACTGCGCCCTGCCCGGCCTCTACCTGGTGGCCCGGCTCGACGGCCGGGGCTTTACGCGCCTCACCAAGGAAGTCCATGCCTTCGAGGCCCCCTTCGACGAGCGGATGCGCGACTACATGCTCGCCACCACCCGGCACTTGCTCGATTGCGGCTTTCGGATGGCGTACGGCTACACGCAGAGCGACGAAATCTCGCTGCTGCTGCACCCCGAGGAGAATTCCTACGGTCGCAAGCTGCGCAAGTACTTGTCGGTGCTGGCGGGCGAAGCGTCGGCTGCGTTCTCGCTGCAGCTCGGCGCGCCCGGTATTTTCGACTGTCGCATCTCGCAGCTGCCCCGGGCGACCGACGTAGTCGATTATTTCCGGTGGCGGCAGGAGGACGCCGGGCGAAATTCCCTCAACGCGCACTGCTACTGGCTGCTGCGTAAGCAGGGCCGGTCGGTCGCCGAGGCCACGGGGCAGGTCAAGGGCCTGCGCACCGCCGCCAAGCACGAGTTGCTGTTTGCCGCGGGAATCAACTACAATGACCTGCCGGCCTGGCAAAAGCGCGGCGTTGGCCTCTACTGGGAAGACTACCAGAAAACGGGCGTCAATCCCCTCACCCGGCAGACCACCCTCACCACCCGCCGCCGCCTCACCACCAACCAGGAACTCCCCCTGGGGCCGGCCTACGAAACCTTCCTCCAAACCCACCTGCTGCCCCCACCGGCGTAGCCGACGCGCCCAAGCCCCCGGCCTAGGCAGCCCGCCGCCGCAGGCCGGCGGGCGTATCCCCGAAATCCGTTAAATCCGTTAAATCTGCGATGAAAGTACTCTTCATTGACCGCGATGGCACCATTCTCATCGAGCCGCCGACCGACTACCAGATTGATGCCTGGCATAAATTCGACTTCGTGCCCGGGGCCATCACGGCCCTGGCCCAGCTGGCCCGCGACGGCGAATACGAACTGGTATTAGTAACCAACCAGGACGGCCTGGGCACCGCCAGCTTTCCCGAAGAGACCTTCTGGCCCTACCAGCAAAAAATGCTGGACATCCTGAAAGGGGAGGGGGTCGAATTCAGCGAGATTCTCATCGACCGCAGCTTTGCCCACGACCCGGCGCCCACGCGCAAGCCCGGCACGGCCCTGCTCACGCGCTACCTCGACCCGGCCAATGGCTACGACCTGAAGCACTCCTACGTGATCGGCGACCGCCTCACCGACGTGCAGCTGGCCGAAAACCTGGGCTGCCAGGCCATCCTGCTGCACGCCGAGGCCGACGAGCGGGCCGCGCTCAGCACCACCGACTGGGCCCGGGTGTACGAGCACCTGCGCCGCCCGCCGCGCAAGGCCCACGTGATGCGCAACACCAACGAGACGCGCATCGAGATTATCCTCAACCTCGACGGTACCGGCCACACCGACTGCCAGACCGGGCTGGGCTTCTTCGACCACATGCTCGACCAGTTGGGCAAGCACAGCGGCTGCGACCTCTACGTGCGCACCCACGGCGACCTGCACATCGACGAGCACCACACGGTGGAAGACACGGCCATTGCCATCGGCGCGGCTTACAACGAAGCCCTGGGCGACAAGCGCGGCGTGAACCGCTACGGCTTCCTGCTGCCCATGGACGACGCGCTGGCCCAGGCGGCCATCGACTTCTCGGGCCGGCCCTGGCTGGTGTGGGACGCGGAGTTCAAGCGCGAGCGGGTGGGCGACGTGCCCACCGAGTTGTTTTACCATTTCTTTAAAAGCTTCTCCGACGCGGCCCGCTGCAACCTCAACATCAAGTGCGAGGGCGACAACGAGCACCACAAAATCGAGGCGATCTTCAAGGCGGTAGCTAAAGCCACGAAGATGGCGCTGGTGCGCGACCCGGCCGGTCAGCACGTGATTCCCAGCACGAAAGGTATTTTGTAACCGGTCAGGTTCCGGATATTTATCATTTGGGTAAGTATGAGAAAGCTGCCCTTTAACCAAATGTTTTAATTATGAACATTGCCGTTATCGACTACCAGGGGGGCAACGTGCAATCGGTGCTCTTTGCCCTGGAGCGGCTGGGCGTGCAAGCCACGCTCACGTCGGACCCCGCCGTCATCCGGCGGGCCGACCGGGTGCTGTTTCCGGGGGAGGGCGAGGCCAGCTCGGCCATGCGGGCGCTGCGCGCCGCCGGCCTCGACCGGGTGCTGCCCACGCTTACGCAGCCCTTCCTGGGCATTTGCCTGGGGATGCAGCTGCTGGGCCGCCACAGCCAGGAGGGTCCGGCCGGCGGTACTGAGCTGCTGGGCATGCTGCCGTTCGACGTGGTGCGCTTCGCCCCGCCCGACGCGGCCCATAAGGTGCCCCACATGGGCTGGAACAACCTGCACGACCTGGCCACGCCGCTCTTTGCCGGGCTGGGGCCTGCTGCTGGGGTCTCCTCCCGGGCCGACTCCCCCCACCTGCCCGCCGCGCCGTCGCTGGCTCCCACCGCGGCCGAGTACGTGTACTTCGTGCACAGCTACTACGCGCCGGTGGGCGAGTACACCATTGCCCAGGCCAGCTACCCGGCGGGCGTGCCGTTCAGCGCCGGGGTGCGCTACCGCAATTTCTACGGCGTGCAGTTTCACGTGGAGAAAAGCGGCCCGGTGGGCGAGCAGATTCTGAAAAATTTCCTGACGGCAGATCTTACGTAGTTTAATCAAATGAATAAATTACGTTGCCGTAAGTCAGCGTAATCTTGTTTCTCAAATGGATATAATACCCGCCATCGACCTCATCAACGGCTCGTGCGTGCGCCTGACCGGCGGCGACTTCGCCCGGCAGACCACCTACGCCGCCGACCCGCTGGCCCAGGCGCAGTACTTCGAGCAGCTCGGGGCCACCCGTCTGCACTTAGTAGACCTCGACGGGGCCCGGGCCCGCGAGCCGCGGCAGCTGCCCATTCTGGAGCGCATTGCCCGCCATACGCACTTGCACGTCGATTTTGGCGGCGGCATTCAAACCACGGTGGCGGCCGAGGCGGCGTTTGCGGCCGGGGCGGCGCAGCTCACGGCGGGCAGCATCGCGGCCCGCGAGCCGGCGCTGGTGGGGGAGTGGCTGGCCCGCTTCGGGGCCGGGCGCATCATTATCGGGGCCGATTTCAAGGGCGAGCACATCGCCGTGAGCGCCTGGACCGAGCAGTCGGATAAAACCCTGACGGGCTTCATCGGGGAGTACCTGGCGGCCGGGGCCACCACCTTCATCTGCACCGACGTGAGCCGCGACGGCCAGCTCCAGGGGCCTGCCACGGCCACCTACACCGCCCTGCGGCAGCAGTTCCCGGCGGCGCAGTTCGTGGCCAGCGGGGGCGTGACGACGGTGGCCGACGTGGCCGCGCTGCGCGAGCTGGGCATGAGCGGGGCCATCATCGGCAAGGCCATCTACGAGGGCACGATGACGGAAGCGGAACTGCGGGCCGAACTCCTGCGGGCTTAGTCAAGGTAGTCTGGCGCGCACGCAAATGACCTGGTCCTGGGATGCCATAGTACCGAAGCTGCCGGCCGGCCGGGCGCTGCGCCTGCTGGCGGGGTTGTTTCCGTCCGTTGCGGAAAGCGACCTGCGGGCGGTGCGGGCGCTGCTGCCCGCCGACACGGCGCAGCAATTGGCCGCCACAGGCCAACCTCTCCGCTTAATTGCCTGGCGGGGAACGGCGCTGGTGCTGCCTTACCGGGTCTACTTCCCGGTACCGGGTGCCGAGCAAGTCCGGGGCCTGACCAGCACGCAGCGGCAGGTATTCCATTGTCTCTACCTGCGGCACCATGACGGCTACGTGCGGCAGCGCCACCTGGAGGCGCTGCTGGCGCTCGCCCCCGGCGAGCTGGCCGATTTTACGACTCCCTTCACCTTTAGCCTGCTGGGCGAGTACGTGCGGGAGATAGTGGAGGTGCTGGCCCGGCACCTGACGCCGGGCCTGGAAGCCAGCTACGTGCGGCTGATTCGCGAAAACCCGCTCTACTGGCAGCAAACCCAGGGGAGGGTGGCCAGTTACTGGGATTGCTACTATCGAATCCGT
This sequence comes from uncultured Hymenobacter sp., assembly GCA_913776615.1. GTDB lineage: Bacteria > Bacteroidota > Bacteroidia > Cytophagales > Hymenobacteraceae > Hymenobacter. The sequence goes on along the minus strand of CAJYPK010000006.1, from coordinate 40,607 downwards.
CGGCGGGGGGCACCGCGTTTCCGGCATTACGTCGGGGCGCAGCTACTGGCCCGTCTGCAACAAGCCTGTCGGCAGGCCGCTTCTGCCTAGCGCGCCAACTGGTTAGTATTATTCTCTAGCAATGTCCGCCGTCCTGCCCCTAACCACCATTCTCTTCGACCTCGACGATACCCTGTTCGACCACATGGGCACGGCGCGGGCGGCCTTGACGGCCACGGCCGCCGGGTGGCCCAGTCTGCACGGCGCGTCGGTGGAGGCTCTCTACCAGCACTACAGTGAATTGCTCGAAGAGCTGCACCCGCTGGTGATGACGGGCCGCCTCCCGTACCTGGAGGCCCGCCAGCAGCGGTTTGCGCGGCTGCTGGCGCCGTACGAGCCCACCGCCACGGCCGCCGACGCGGCGCAGCTGGCCCAGTTGCACTACGCCCACTACCAACGGCTGCGGCGACCGCTGGCCGGGGCGCGGGCCTTGTTGCAAGCCCTGAAGCCCACGCATAAGATTGGCATCGTGACCAACAACCGCCGGGCCGAGCAGCAGGAAAAGCTGCGTTACCTGGGCCTGAGCGAGTGGGTTGATGCCTTGATTACCTCCGAGGAAGTGGGTGTGCTCAAGCCCGACCCGCGCATCTACCGGGTGGCCCTGGCGCGCCTGGGGGCCGAAGCCGCCCAAACCGTGATGGTGGGCGACAACTGGCCGGCCGACGTGGTGGGGGCGCTGGCGGCGGGTATCCGGCCGGTGTGGCTCAACCGGCTGGGGGTGGCCCGGCCGCTGCCCGAGGTGGCGGAGCTCACCAGCCTGGAGCCGCTGGCCGAGGTGCTGTCCCGGCTCACCTCGGTGCCGGTTGACGCGGGCTGAGTGGCAAAGGGGGATTACAAAATGGTTAAACTGCCTTTCAGGCTATATTATGGAAACTGTTCACCTCATTCTGGCCCACGAGCAAGCCTTGCTTGCCGCAATCCGGGAGCAGGATATCCAGCAATTGGACCGCTTGCTGCACGAAGACTTACTGTTTACCCTGCCCACCGGCCAGCTCATTACGAAAGCGGATGACTTGGCCAGTTACCGGGCCGGGCACCTGGTGGTAACACGCTTGCAAGCAAGCCCGCCGCACGTGCGGGTAGTGGCCGCAACGGCCGTGGTCGCCGTTACCATTGCCCTGGAAGGTACCTACCAAGGGCAGCCGCTGGCGGGTACGTATCAGTACCTGCGCGTGTGGCAGCAAACGCAGGCTGCCTGGCAGGTAATTGCCGGGAGTTGCGTGCCGGTATCGACTTGATTCATTAACGTAAGCTGCGACTTACTATTCTACCTATGCTAACCAAACGTCTCATCGCCTGCCTCGACGTGCAGGACGGCCGCACCGTGAAGGGCACCAACTTCGTCAACCTGCGCGACGCCGGCGACCCGGTGGCCCTGGCGGCGCGCTACGCCCAGGAGGGCATCGACGAGCTGGTGCTGCTCGACATTACGGCCACCGTGGAAAAGCGCCGCACCCTCATCGAGCTGGTGCGCAACGTGGCCCGCGAGGTCAACATTCCCTTTACCGTGGGGGGGGGCATCGGGGCGGTAGCCGACGTGGAGGCCCTGCTGCTGAGCGGGGCCGACAAGGTCAGCCTCAACTCCTCGGTGCTGCGCGAGCCCGGCCTCATCGACGAGCTGGCCCGGCGCTTCGGCTCGCAGGCCATCGTGGTGGCCGTAGACGCCCGCCAGACCCCTGAGGCACCCGCCGGCCCGGCCCCGGAAGCCTGGGAGGTCTTCACCCACGGCGGCCGCCGCCCGGCGGGCCGCGAGGCCATTGCCTGGTGCTGCGAGGCCGCCGAGCGCGGGGCGGGCGAAATCCTGCTCACCAGCATGAGCCACGACGGTACCCGCGATGGCTATGCCCTGGGCCTGACCAGTGGGGTGGCCGCCGCCGTGGGCGTGCCCGTCATTGCCTCGGGGGGGGCGGGGGCCGCCCCGCACTTCCGCGACGTGCTGCGGCCCGGCGGGGCCGACGCGGCGCTGGCGGCCAGCGTCTTTCACTTCGGCGACCTCTCGGTGGCCGGCCTCAAAAACTACCTGCTGGCCGAGGGCATCGCCATGCGCCCGGTGGGCTAGGGGGTGGGTAGGTAGTCAAACCAAACCGCGATTATGCAACAACAGCTAGCCCACGTCGCCCTGGTGGTGCGCGACTACGACGAGGCGATTCACTTTTATACCCGGCAGCTGGGCTTTACGCTCGTGGCCGATACGCCGCTGGGCGGGGAGAAGCGCTGGGTGCTGGTAGCCCCGCCCGGGAGGCCCGGGGGCAGTGCCCTGCTGCTGGCCCGGGCCGACGGTCCCGAGCAGCTGAGTCGGGTGGGCGACCAGACCGGTGGCCGGGTGTTTTTGTTTCTGACCACCGACGACTTCTGGCGCGACTACCGCGCATTTGCGGCCCGCGGCGTGCGCTTTCTCGAAGCGCCCCGCGAGGAAGCCTACGCCACGGTGGTCGTCTTTGCGGACCTCTACGGCAACCGCTGGGACCTGTTGCAGCCCAAGCCCGCCGGGGTGGCCCAGCCCGGGTAAGGCGGCGCGTTTATCATTTACCGGGCGGGGCTCACCCGCCGTTTCTTCTAGGTATGGAATTCGAATTAGATTTCGCAAAAATGCCCGACCAGCTCGTGCCTGCCGTGGTGCAGGACGCTGCGACCGGGCAGGTGCTCATGCTGGGCTACTTCAACGCCGAGGCCTGGGAGCGGACGCAGGCCGAGGGCCGCGTCACTTTTTTCTCGCGCTCCAAGCAGCGTCTCTGGACCAAGGGCGAAACCAGTGGGCACTACCTGCAGGTGGTGAGCCTGCACGTCGACTGCGACCAGGATACGGTCTTGGTGCTGGCCCGTCCCGCGGGCCCGACCTGTCACCGGGGTACGACCAGCTGCTTTGAGGCCGTCGAGTCTGGCCCGCTGCCCGCTGCCCCCCCGGTGCCGGCCGTCGCCCTGCTGGCCGAGCTGGATCGGCTCATTGCTCACCGCCAGCAGCATCCCGAGGCCGAGCCGGGCTCGTATACGGTGCGGCTATTTGAGAAGGGGCTGGCCCGCATTGCCCAAAAGGTGGGAGAGGAGGCCGTCGAAACCGTGATCGATGCCATGGCGGGCAACCGCGCCGGGCTGCCCGGGGAGGCGGCCGATCTGCTCTATCACCTGCTCGTGCTGCTGCGGGCCGCGGGCTCCTCGCTCGACGAAATGCTGGCTGTGCTGCGGCAGCGGCACCAAACGATCAGTGCCGGCCAGCGCCGACCGTTGCCAGATTAGGTAGTAGTAAGGGAAAACACAAAGGCCCCGCGTACGGAGAAGTACGCGGGGCCTTTGTGTTTATCGCTCACCGGGTCTGGCTTGTGCAGAGGCGTCGGGGAACAAATGGCGCAATACTCAGCTTAACATAATTATTATACGAAACGTTTTAAGGCTGTTAGTAAGTGTGTTAACGTTTCAGCTGTCTTTCGATTTTATCGAGTAAGGCCCGGACCAGCAGAAGGTCCTCGGCTTCCGTAACCTCAAGCTGCGTGTTGATGCCCGGGCCGGATAACTCGAGGCGAAAGAGTAGGGGCGCGGAGCTAGGCGTAGGAACCGGGCGTGGGGCCGTTGCCGGAACTGGCTGGCGGGGCTGCTCGGGAGTCGGCGCTGGGGTGGGCCTAGCCGCCACGGGGGAAGCAACCGGAGAGGTGGTGGAGGGCGTCGGGGATTGACTTAGTCCAAAAAGGTTGGCAATCGCGTCGGCGGTAGCCGCCGGGGCCGGGCGGGGAGGCGGAACCGGGCGCTGGTAGGCGGGAGGATTTGGGTTGGTTACCCGGGGTTCCGGTGCGGCTGGTGCCACCTCATGGGAACCGGAACTGTCAGAGGCAGCGGGAGCCGGCGTCGCAGTTGGAGCCAATGATTCCTCCGTATCCGCGTCCTCCGTCTCATCGGGAGTGGGTACCGCCGCGGTGGGTAGTTGCCGGAAGACATTTGGCGCCAGGGCGGGGCTGGCTAGCTCGCGTCGGGGGCCTTGCTGGGCGGCCAGTTGGTCGATGTCGGCGATGACGTTATTCTCATCCAGCACCCCGACCATATGGGCCCCGTCAATGAAGGCCTTGGCGACGCCCTGGGCATTTATTTCTTCCACGCCAAACTCTCGAATCAGTAAGACGTCGAGCATGGCTACTGGAAGCTCCCGGGAGCGGAATTTGCGGCAGAGCTGCGTGAACAGGGGCGGCGTCAGGAAGGCTTCCCGGTGAAAAAGTAGTTCTTCCTGCTTGTCGTAGGCATGCTTTATCCGGCGAAAGAGCGTCGTGGTGGTCAGGACTTCCCGTTTACTGGTCAGCAGCCCAAACTTCACGGCGGAGCCAATGATGGCCTTAAATGAGCCGCTAACCTTGCGATTGAGCTTCCGGGCGCAGGTTTCAATCGCGCATTTACCGCCGGTGTCATCTACGACTTCGGCTACTTCCCAGGCACCGCTGTAGCTGGTGCGTGGATAATCTATCAGTTTCGGCATTCTGGTAAGCGTGAGTTTAGGAGAGGCGGACAGTATAAACGGTGTAAGTATAAAGAATAATCTGGGCAAAAACTAACCATAATACTATAAAGTATAAAAAAGTACAAAAATAACAGTTTAAAATGTACTTTTTTATACTTTATAGTATTAATTCCGTCGTGATTATTACTTCTGTCTATTTATACTATACTGGAAAGAGGATACCACAGTCCACTCCACAACCATTGGAACTAGCATGACATGACCCACAACTTTTCACCTAGCTCTTTACTGTATTTGCCTTCCAGTCAATAGACCTCTTGCTGATGCTGTAGCTACTGAGTCACTAGAGGGCCAGCAGATACTAGATACTCACTCTACCGACCACCACTGGCGAAACCACTAAGCGCACCCAGGAAGGCGACTTGAGCTACGGAGGTGTCCATTCACATACGGCAAGATCACAACATGACCAGCACCACGCAGCTTGCGCTCGCCGGGAAACCGACCCTGAGCGGCACGGACTCGTAACCCGCCGGACAATGGTGCCCCACACGCGGCGGGCAGGGCCTGCACAGGCGGCTGCACTCACGACTAATAGCGAATAGCGGCTACCATCGAAGCTGAGCTCCCCGCCCCGCCATTTGTCTTATAATTTATATTATGTTAAACTGATCTTTTCTACACTTGCCTCCCTGCTCTAAGCGCCACCGTGACGCCCTTATTTTCTACTACCCTACTTCCGCCCGCACCGACGCTAAAAAAAGGCCCCGACTTTTGCCGGGGCCTTTTTGACAGAGTGCCTGAGCTACGCAGGCTTACTTATTTTTTTAGCGCTTGCAGACGAGCGGCCATTTTCTCCGAGTCCGCGTTGCGGCCCAGGCGGAAATACACCTTCTGCAGGGCGCTGATGGTGTTGGCGTCGTTGGGCTGAATCTCCAGCGCTTTCTCGAAGTACGGCACGGCGGCTTCGAAATACTTTTTACCCTGCACTTCGAGCGGCTTACCCTTGAGCTGGTACGTCTTCAAATCCATCTTGCTGGCCTTGGTGTACAGGTTCGCCGCCTGGTTGAAGTTGTAGATGCCCATGTTGAACTGCGAGTCGAAATTGTTCGGGTCGAGTTCGATGGCCTTCTTGTAGTCGGCCTGGGCCAGGTCGTTCTTTTTCTGCGCGTCGTAGAGCGAGCCGCGCACGGCGTACAGGTTGGCGTTGTTGGGGTCAGCGGCGATGGCCTTGCTGATTTTCTCCAGCGCGGCCCCCGAGTTGCCCCCGCTCATCGACAGGTTCAGGTCTTCGATGAGGAAGGTCTTGTTGTTGGGGTACGCGGCCAGGCCCTGCTGCACGATTTTCTGGGCGTCGGCGTCGTTTTTCTCCTGGCGGGCAATCTGCAACAATTGGGTATACACCCCTACCGGTGCGGGCTTGGCTTTATACGCATCCATGCCCAGCAGCTGGTTGTAGGCGGCCTTGGCCCCGGCGTAGTCCTGCTTGGCCGAGTACGCGTAAGCGCTGTAGAGCACGGCCGTCGTATCCTGGGGATTCATCTCCGAGGCCAGCTTGTAGCTCGCCACGGCCTTGTCGTAATCCTTGTCATTGTAGTTTTTTACGCCCTCGTTGAAGGCCAGGCCGTACAGGTTTTGCAGGCGGCTGGGCACCTGCTTGCCGTATTCGCCGGTGGGGCCGTCCAGTTCCAGGGCCTTCTTATACGACTCGGCGGCTTTTTGCAGGGGCTCGCCGGGCTGCATGCCTTTGGTATACTTGGCAAACAGCGCCTGGGTGCTGGGGTCGAGCAGCTGGTAATAGATCTCGCCCCGCGTAAACCACGCCTTGGGCTTGTCCTTATCCTTGGTTTTATCGCTGGTGACGGCCTGGTTGATGCTCTCCAGCGCCTTGTCGAGCTGGCCGGATTTCTGGCTCAGGATGGCGTTGGTGATGGCCGAGCTTTGGGCGAGGGCTGGCGTAGCCAGGCCCACGCTCCCCAGCAGGGCAGCCGTGGCGGCGAGCGTCAGAACGGTCTTTTTCATTGGAAGGGAAAAGAAATGATTGGGAGGGCAAAACTACGCCCGCCTGGCAAACCGAGTGCCAGCCGGACTTTACGGACTCCCGGCCCCACGGTTGAGCCCGTTTTAAAAGTAAAAATGGGGAGCCCGGCCGACGGGGCTCCCCATTTACGCGGTACTACGTGAATTATTCCTGCTCGTCGACGGGAGCCAAATCATCGGCCTCGTCTTCCGCTGGCTCGTCCAGGGCCCCGGCGGGGAGCCCAGCCTGCCCCGGGTCTGCCGCCTCAGACGCGGCCCGGACGGCCGAGCCCTCGGCCGCCGCCTCGGGCAGCTCCTCCCCTTCGGCGGCGGCGACCTTGGCGACCGACGAAATCTCGTCGTTGGCCGCCACCTTGAACAGGCGCACGCCCTGGGTGGCCCGGCCGATGGTCCGCAGCTCGCTCATGCTCAGGCGAATGGTGAGGCCCGAGCGGTTGATGATCATCAGGTCGTCGGCATCGGTCACGGCCTGGATGGACACCAGCTGCCCGGTTTTCTCGGTTACCTGCATGGCTTTCACGCCCTTGCCGCCGCGGTTGGTGATGCGGTACTCTTCCAGGGCCGAGCGCTTGCCGTAGCCGTGGTCGCTCACCACCAGCAGCTCCTCGCCGCTGCCTTCGGCCACGCACACCATGCCCACCACCTTGTCGGTGGCGTCTTCCTCGCTGAGGGTGATGCCCCGCACCCCGGCCGCCGTGCGGCCCATCGGGCGCACCTTGTCTTCGGGGAAGCGCACGGCCCGGCCCGAGCGCGAGGCCAGAATCACCTGCGAGTTGCCGCTGAGCAGCTGCACGTCGAGCAGACGGTCGCCCTCGTTGATGGTGATGGCGTTGATGCCCGCCGCCCGGGGGCGCGAGTACGCCTCCAGCGGGGTCTTCTTCACCGTGCCCTGCTGGGTGCAGAACATGAGGTAGGTGTTTTCCAGGTAGTCGGCCGAGCGCAGGTTGCGCACGTTGAGCACCGAGCGCACGGCGTCTTCCTTGGGCTTGTCGATGAGGTTTTGCAGCGGCGTCCCCTTGCTGGTCTTGGCCGTTTCGGGCACCTCGTAGGCCCGCAGCCAGAACATGCGGCCCTGCTCGGTGAAGATGAGCAGGTACTCGTGGGTGGTGGCCACGAACAGGTGCTCGGTAAAGTCGTCCTGCTTGGAACCGGCCCCGCGGGCCCCGACCCCACCCCGCCCCTGCGTGCGGTACTCGTCGAGGCTGGTGCGCTTGATGTAGCCCTCGCGGCTGATGGTAATCACCATCGCCTCATCGGCAATCATGTCTTCCATCGAGAAGTCGCCGCCCGCCTGGTTGATGCTCGTGCGCCGGGCGTCGCCGTAGCGGTCGCGCATTTCCAAGAGCTCGTTCTTGATGAGCAGGCGCTGCTCGGCCTCCGAGCCCAGGATGGTGTTGAGGCGGTCGATGAGGCGCATCAGCTCCTCGTACTCGGCCACGAGCTTGTCGCGCTCCAGGCCGGTGAGGCGCTGCAAACGCATGTCGAGGATAGCGCGGGCCTGCACCTCGCTCAGGGCGAAGCGCTCGATAAGGCTGGTGCGGGCCACCTCCGGGTCGCGCGACTCGCGGATGAGCTTGATCACCTCATCCAAATGGTCGAGGGCGATGAGCAGGCCCTCCAGGATGTGGGCCCGCTTCTGGGCCTCGGCCAGCTCGAACTTGGTGCGGCGCACGATGACTTCCTCGCGGTGCTCAACGAAGTACTTGATCAGATCGCGCAGGCCCAGCGTCATGGGGCGGCCCTTCACCAGGGCCACGTTGTTGACGCCGAACGAGCTTTGCAGCTGGGTGTACTTGAACAGGTTGTTGAGCACCACCGTATTGAGGGCGTCGCGCTTGAGCTCGTACACGATGCGCATGCCGTCGCGGTCGCTCTCGTCGCGCAGGGCGGCGATGCCCTCGATTTTCTTGTCGTTGATGAGCGCCGCCGTCTTCTCGATCATCGAGGCCTTGTTTACCTGGTAGGGTATCTCGGTCACGATAATCTGCTCCTTGCCGCTGGGCAGGGTTTCGAAGTGGTGCTTGGCCCGCATCACGATGCGGCCCCGGCCGGTTTCGAAGGCCTGCTTCACGCCCTCGTAGCCGTAGATGATGCCCCCGGTGGGGAAGTCGGGGGCCGTGATGTGCTCCATGAGCTCGGCCACCGTGATGTCCTCGTTGTCGAGGTAGGCCACGATGCCGTTCACCACTTCCGTTAAGTTGTGGGGAGCCATGTTGGTGGCCATGCCCACGGCGATCCCGCTGGTACCGTTGACGAGCAGGTTGGGAAACTTGGCCGGCAGCACGCTCGGCTCTTCGAGCGAATCGTCGAAGTTGGGCTGGAAGTCCACCGTGTCCTTTTCCAGGTCGCCGAGCAGCTCGTCGGCCAGGCGCTTGAGGCGGGCCTCGGTGTAGCGCATGGCAGCCGGCGAGTCGCCGTCGATGGAGCCGAAGTTGCCCTGCCCGTCCACGAGCGGGTAGCGCAGGCTCCAGTCCTGGGCCATGCGCACCATGGTGTCGTACACGCTGCTGTCGCCGTGCGGGTGGTACTTACCCAGCACCTCGCCCACGATCCGGGCCGATTTCTTGTGGCTCTTGGTGTAGCTCACGCCGAGCTCGCTCATGCCGTAGAGCACGCGCCGGTGCACGGGCTTGAGGCCGTCGCGCACGTCGGGCAGCGCCCGCGAGATGATGACCGACATCGAGTAGTCGATGTAGGCCCCGCGCATCTCGTCTTCGATGTTAATCGGGATTATTTTTTCGCCTTCAGCCATTTGCTTCGAGTTAGGAGTTAAAAGTTAGGAGTTAGGAGTTAGGAGTTGAGTCAGAGGCCGCCATCGCTACTCCTAACTGTTAACTCCTAACTCATAACTCTCTATTGCGTGCGCAAGATACGGCGAAAAAGCCGCTTTTCCTAGCCTGTACGCGCTTTATGCACTTCTCTCGACTACCTGACGAGGATATAGCCAGCCGCGCTCCTGCGGCCAGTAAATACCCAAATCAGCTGGTTCGGGCTTTTCGCCCTCCTCCTACGGCGGGCTATTTCAGCGGCTGGCTGTGGTCGCTCTTCTTGCGCTTGTTGTCGCCGTCGTACTTGTTCTTGTACTTCTCCCCCACGGCCGGGTACTGCATCTTCCAGATGGGACGGGCGCGGTACTTCACGCCGTTGTGAAAATGCACCTTGCGGGCGTGGCAGGCATCAATGGGACAGGTGCGGCAACCAGCCAGCAACCCCACGGCCAGCAGCAGGCCCCCCAGGGAAAATAAACGGCGAACACTAAGCATGGCGTAAAAGTAGCGGCCGGGTCCGCAACGCCCCGCTATACTCAAAATCGGGTATAAATACGCGGTGCCTGCTCCCACTCGCCCCCCTAGCTTTGCCCCGCCCGGCACCCCCTTGGCAGCCAACAGCTCCCCCGGCTATAAGGCTGAGCTTAACCTATTACGTACCAGCCGCTTTACCCCGGCCCAGGATGCCGGGTCCACCCACGCGCTTTAGTTCTTGTTTTCCACCTTTTTTTCCTGCCTATGCGCTCACTTTTTCTCCCCGGTGCCAGCCTGGCCCTGCTGCTGGCCACCGGCTGCCAATCGAATCCCCAATCGTCGGAATCGGCCGGGCAGGCCGACTCGACCGTCACCAAAACGACGGGTCTGGCCGCCACTGCCACCGGCACTTACGTGCGCAAAAACTGCAACTCGCCCGAGGCCAAGGCCGACCTCGACGCCCTGGCCAAAGCCTTGGCCATCATGAAGAAGCTGCCCTGCGACGACCCGCGCAGCTGGTACTACCAGGGGGCTATTCACAACGTGCCCGATTCTATTACCACTAATCCCTACTGTTCGCAGTTTACGACTGACAGCATGCCGATGAACGGCTGGGACGGCTGCACGCACGGCGGGGGCGGCAACCACTTCCTGATCTGGCACCGCCTCTACACGCTGCATTTCGAGCGCATCGTGCGTAAGCTCTCGGGCAAGGCCGACTTCGCCATGCCCTATTGGGATTATACCAACACCCAGTCCGGCTACCGGGTGATGCCGGCCATCTTCCGCACGCCCACCGACTCGCTCTACGAAAACGGGCGCTACGCCCCGCTCAACCACGGCCAGCCCATTGGCGCCAGCATGGATACGGCCCTGGACGTACGCATCCTCAACCAAAACCACACGTTTGCCCTCTTCAACGATAACATCGACAAGGCTCCCCACGGGGCCATGCACGACTACATCGGCTACGGCAACCTGCCCAACGACAAGGTGAAGCGCTGGAACCGTATCTACCAACGCCCGCAGCAGGGCGGGCTGATGGGCAACGTGGCCTCCGCCGCCTTCGACCCCATCTTCTGGGTGCACCACGCCAACATCGATTACCTGTGGGCCGTGTGGGCCGCCTCGCCCCGGGGTGCCCAGCCCGATCTGGCCGCGCTGCGGAAGAACCGCTGGATTTACCAGTTCTTCGACGAAAACGGTAAGCCCGTCAACTACACGGTAGCCCAGGCCTACGAGGCTGCCCTGCACCCCGACTACCGCTACGACGTCATTCCGGCCGCCTCGACCAAACTGCTGGCCGGGAGCTCCCCGGCCCAGCAGGCGCCGCCGGTTGCGCTGGCCACGGCCACCGTGAATCAGCCCGTTAAGGCCCTGACCAAGTTTACGGCCCAGCTGCCCGTGGCGGCCAACCGCAACAAGCTGCTGCGCAGCAGCGCGGGCAAGACGCAGTTGCTGCTGCTGCAGCTCGACGCCTCGTTTAGCAAGGAGCCCCGGGGCATCTACGAAGTGTACGTCCGCGACCCGCGGGCCGGTAAGCTTCAGCTGGCGGGCATCCTCAACTTCTTCGGGGCCGGCCACCACCACAAGAAGGGGGGCGACATGGACATGCCGGGCATGGATATGAGCGGGGCCTCCACCACCCAGACCTTCACCTTCGACATTACCGATGAAGTGGCCGCCGACTCCTTCAGCGGCGGCCTCGACGTGCAGGTGGTGCCCAAGGGTACGAGCGCGGCGGCTCCGATCACCATTGAGAAAGTGACCCTGCTGACCCAGAGCATCTAAGCTGCCTGACCACCAACTCCTATTGAAAAAGCCCGCACTGCTCTCGTAGTGCGGGCTTTTTCATTTCAAGGTACGGAGCGGAGTAACCCTAGCCCCGCCCCTCCCACTCGGCCAGGAACTGGGCCACGAACTCCTCCATGAACGCGTGCCGGCGCTGGGCCAGGTGGCGGGCGGCGGGCGTGTGCAGACGGTCCTTGAGGTGGAGCAGCTTCTCGTAGAAGTGGTTGATGGTGGGCGCGGTACTTTGCTTGTACTGCTCGAAGTCGGCGTGCGAGACGGGCGGCGTGGCGGGGTCGTGCATGGGGCGGCCCTTGTGCTCGCCGTAGGCAAAGGCCCGCGCCACCCCGATGGCCCCGATGGCGTCGAGCCGGTCGGCATCCTGCACCACGGCTGCCTCGGGGCTGCTCACGGGCGTATCCACGCCCAGACCCTTGAAGCTGACTTCCCGAATCACCTGCTCGACGCGGGCCACGGTGGCCTCGGGCACCTGCTGGCTCAGCAGCCAGGCGCGGGCGGCGCGGGGGCCGGCCTCGTAGTCGCCGCCGTGGTATTTCCAGTCGGCGATGTCGTGCAGCAGGGCCGCCAGCTCGGCGACTTCCAGGTCGGTGCCGGGCGTATCGGCGGCCAGGGCGCGGGCCACCTGCCACACCCGGCGGATGTGCGGCCAGTCGTGGCCCGAGCCCTCGGCTTGGAATTTTTCTTCGATAAAGGCGGCGGTGGCGGCAACAATGGGCGTCATGGAACAGAAAAAAACGGGGATAAGAAGACCAAGGGGCTTAGGTGTCCGCCCCGGCGAAAAGAACAAAGCTACTTTTCCCGCGGGGCTCCGTCTCCCGAATACAATAAAATCCCGGCGGGCGGGCTCCGTAGTTGGGCTACGCCCGCGCCGGGGCAGTAGCGTGAGCAGACGGCGGCGCGTGGCTTTGGGCATAGAAACCAGGGAGTAGCCGCGGCTTACGGGGCGGATAATGCGTACCGGCGCCGCGGGCCGGCCGTAAAGTTGCAGCCCGCCGTCCTAGCTTGCGGCCTGAATTCCCGCCGGCTTGCCGCCCCGGCCGCTCCTCGGCGGAAACGGCAAGCTGAAGCTACCCCTACGATGGAAAAAATCGCCATGCTCGGCGGCGGCTCCTGGGCCACCGCGCTGACCAAAATCCTCTCCGAAAACGGTGCCCGCGTCGATTGGTGGCTGCGCTCGAAAGACGACGTGCAGCACCTGCTGCGCACCGGCCACAACCCGCGCTACCTCTCCTCGGTGCTCTTCGACCGCAACCTGGTCTACCCCACCACCGACCTCACCGACGCCGTGGCCGAGGCCGACTGGCTGGTGCTGGCCGTGCCCGCCGCCTTCGTGCAGCCCGTGCTCGACAAGCTGGGCCGCGACGCGCTGCGCCACAAAACGGGCGTCATCTCGGCCATCAAGGGCATGCTGCCCGGCAAGAACGTGCTCGTCACCGACTACGTGCAGGAGCGCTTCCGCCTGCCCGCCGCCCGCCTGGGCGTCATTGCCGGCCCCTGCCACGCCGAGGAAGTAGCCCTCGAAAAGCAGAGCTACCTCACCATCGGCTCGCCCGACGTGAGCGGCCTGGCCAACGGTTTCTGCCAGCTGCTGCGCAACCGCTACGTGAGCGCCCACCCGGCCGCCGACCTCGACGGCATCGAGTACTGCGCCGTGATGAAGAATATCATCGCCCTGACCGGCGGCATCGCCCACGGCCTGGGCTACGGCGACAACTTCCTGGCCGTGCTGGTGAGCAACGCGGTGCAGGAAATCCGGCGCTTTTTGCAGGCCATCTCGCCCCAGCCCCGCGACCTCTCGGCCTCGGCCTACCTGGGCGACTTGCTGGTGACGGCCTACTCGCAGTTTTCGCGCAACCGCACCTTCGGCAACATGGTCGGCCGCGGCTACTCGGTGAAGTCGGCCCAGCTGGAAATGAACATGATTGCCGAGGGCTACTACGCCGTCAAGAGCATTCACGAGCTCAACCGCCAGCTCAAGGTGAACATGCCCATTACCACGGCCGCCTACAACGTGCTCTACGAGCGCATCGCGCCCGCCGTGGAACTGGAGATCTTGAAGGAGAAGCTGCGGTGAGGCTGGTCCTAGAAACCACCTCCTGCCCCAGCCCGTTATATTTGTACCCGTTACGAAGAAAATAAGGAGCCGGGTACTCGGCCCAGCCCCTTACCCAACTACTGGAATAAGTAGGTGACAAGTAGCCCGGCTAACGCCTTGGCTACGCCACCCGCAAACCCCACCACTACCGCCGTACCGATGGCATCGAGTAGTTTCTTCGCGTTGTCCCGTTTCAGTAGTGTGAGGTGAAAGGGTTGTCGCAAAACCCCCACTTCAGAAACCCCGAGCTGTTACCGCAGCCGGGGTTTCCCTTTTTCAAGGGCTACCGCAGGCCGGGGGACTACCCAACGCGCTTGGGACAAAGGTAAAACGGGTAGGCTAGCACTCTTGCTTGTAAGACGCATGGTAATTCTGCTTGATTTAGATGGGGTATTAATCACCACGCCGGGCTGGCGGGCCGTCGAGACCGCGCCCGACGGCTTCTTTCACTTCAATGCGCGGGCCACGCACAACCTGGCCACAATTCTGGCCGCAACCAACGCGGCGCTGGTGCTCACCACCTCGCACCGTATCAGCTACTCGCTCGCCGAATGGGCCGCGCTGTTGCGCACGCGGGGCCTCTTTCCCGCTACCATCAGCAAGGTGAACGACCGCACTACCCTACCCCCAAGCGGCTCCCGCGCCAGCGAGATTGCGGCGTGGGTAGCGGCGCACAACACCGCCAACTACGTCGTGCTCGACGATGATCCATCGCTGCACGGCTTACCCGCGCCCATCAAAAGCCGGTGCGTTATAACCAAGCCCTTGCTCGGCCTGGACGCGGAAGCTACCCGGCAGGCACTGCGCATCTTACTATAGAGTTATGAGTTATGAGTTATGAATTATGAATTATGAGTTGGGAAAGAGAAGCAAATTTGCCAACTCATAACTCATAACTCATGAACTGGCTGCCCCTGGCCCTGCTCACGGCCCTGTGCCTGGCGGGCTACAACTTCTTTATCAAGCTTGCCGCCGCGCACCTGCCGCCCGCCGTGGGCGCGGTGGTGCTGCAACTGGTAGCCGCCGGGCTGGGCGCGGCGTGGCTCGTGCGCCTCAAGCTGCTCGGGCAGCCGCTGGCCGTGTCGGGCAAGGGCCTGGGACTGGCGGCGCTGGCCGGGCTCAGCGTGGGGCTGGCCGAGATCCTGACCTTCGTGGTGTTTAAGCGCGGGGTGCCGGCCTCGGTGGGCACGCCCGTGATTGTGGGCGGCTCGGTACTGCTGGCCGCGCTGCTGGGACTGCTGGTGCTGCGCGAAGGCCTCACGCTGGCCCAGGCCGGTGGACTGGGGCTGATTGTAGCCGGCATCGGGCTGCTGGCCCGCGGCTAGCCGGGGCAGCGTGTTAGCAGGTGCATACCCGTCAACTGTTGCGCAAGATCTGACAAGTGCTCGGGGCCTATAAACGTCAACCGCACCTCGTTTACATGGCCAGTTACTTGCCTGACCTCAAAGCCTATCTCCGACACGGGGGTAGTGTAGGGCCACACATCCGACATGTATCCCCCTTGGGTGTAAGCAACCCCCGCCTCTTGCAGTAACTCTTGAATCAGCCCGTAGGTAACGGTGCTAAAATCAGTGTAGTATAAGCTTCCCAGGAACGCGAGTAGCTCCCGATAAGCGGGGGAGAAATCAGCCATCCTTGCAAACATACGCTGGCTCAACACTATTCCCAGCGGGCTATTGCCGCCCCGGCGGCTGGGCGGGCGACGCGGGCACGATGCGCAGCAGGGCGTTGGCGTAGCGTACGGGACGGGGCGGGCCCGGCAACTGCGTACCCGGCCGTACGACCTGCACCTCGCCCACGGAGTCAGGTAGTTGGGTAGCGGGCACATCATCGGGCACTACCAGGGGCAGGGCCGGCTGGCCGGCCGCCAGGGCGTAATGCTGCCAGACCAACGCATAGGCCCGCGGCCCGACCCAGATTCGTCGCAGCGGCTGGTGCCGCAGCCACTCGTAGGCCTGGCGCAGCGCCTGCTGCTGCCGATCCTGCTGCCCGATGACCGCCTGCTCGCGGTGCAGCCGGTAGCCCCCGTAGGCGGCCAGCACCAGGGCCAACAGGCTCGTGGCACCCGCTCGCCAGCCGGCCAGCCGGCCAACTCTCCCCTGCCCGGCCGTCAGTACGCGATTCCACAGCGCCTGCCCCAGCAGCCCCAGCAGCAGAAAAAACGCCAGCAGCACCGGCAGCAGCGTGCGCGCCGGCGGATACACCCGCTGCCCCAGCACTACCGGCAGCCACACCACCGCCTGGGCCAGCAGCAACCAGCCCAGGCGGCGCGCCGCCGCGGGCAGTCGCCCCCACCGCAGGGCCGCCGGGGCCAGGGCCAGCACGCCGACGTAAGCCAGCGCACTCGGCCCGCGCTGGCCCAGCAGCTCGGCGGCCGTGCCCAGCAGCCAGGGACCGATGCCCGCGCGGAATTCCGGCCAGGCGTGGCGGGCCACGTAGCGATTGGCCAGCAGCGCCGGCCAGCCCGACACCACGCCCACCGGGACGTACAGCACCACCGCAACCGCGGCAATGCCCAGCGTCGCCACGGCCAGGTGCGCCAGTAGCAACCTTCGGCGACGAGCCGGGGCCCGGGCAAAGCCCAGCAGCAGCCCCGCCCCCAGCTCCAGCAGCACGTAAAGGTGGGTGGGTACCGCGTAGAGCCCCACCACCCCGCTCACCCCGAATACCGCCCAGGCCAGGTGCCGGGTTGCCCGCCGCCCGTCCGGGCGCAGCAGCTCCAGCGCCGCGAAGAGCCCGGCCAGCGTGGCCAGCTGCGCCCAGGCGTAGCCCCGGCCCGCCACGGCGTAATACACCCCCAGGGGCGAGAGCCAGTACAGGCCCAGCCCCAGCGTAGCTACCCCGAAGCGCCCGGCGCGCAGCCCCAGCGCGTACACCAGCGGCAGGCTGAGCAGGCCCGCCAGCGTGGGTAGCAACCGCAGCGCCAGTGCGGGCTCGGCCCCCGGCCACAGCCCGTGCCCGAGCCCCACGAGCAGGTTGGCCAGCAGGTGGTTGTTGGGAAACGGATAGTAGCTGGCCGTGACGGCGGGCCCCGGCAGGACGTAAAAGTCGTAGGAAGCCAGTTCGTCGAGGCTGAGGGGATAAGCGGCCGCGTAGTAGAGCCGTACCCCGGCTACTATCGCCAGCAGCGCGCCGGCCAGCGCCCGCTGCCCCCCCCCCAGCCGCCGCCAGGGCCGAAGCAGCGCCCGCCCCCAGCCGCGCCCGCCCGGTGCCCCGGCGGGCATTCGCCCGGCGGGGCGCAGGCGCAGCAGCCACCACAGCCCCGCCCCCGCGCCGGCCAGCGCCGCCAGCCCCAGGCGCAGCCCCTGGTAGCGGGCCGGCGTAAGCGCCACGGCCAGCTGGTCGCGGTACGCCCCGAAATACGGGCCGGCGGCGGGCGTGAACACCCGGCGGGCCAGCCCGGCATAGTCCGTCAGCCCGAAGAGCAGGGCCAGCCCGGCAGTCACCGTGAGCAGCAGCCCCAGCTGCCACCTGAGAAGAAAACGCATGTGCGAGAAGGAGAAAAATACCGACGGGGCCGGGGCACCGCCCGGCCACGGGGTAAAGATCAGCCAGCCCCCGGCGGCTTACTGCACCACGTAAATATCAGCCACCCCCCGGAAGGCCGGCGAACCGGTGCCCCGCGCCCCGGCCGGGCGCACCAGGTACCGGTAGCGCACGCCGGGCCGGGGCCGCTCGTCAATTTGCCAGGGCTGCCGGCGAAATTCGGTGTGGGCGAAAAAGCGCAGCACAAACCGGGGCACCGCCGCCGGGGCCAGCACCGGCCCCACGGGCTGGGTGGCCAGCCAGGCCATGGGCTGCCGGTAGAGCTGCCACTGGCGGCGCTCCTGGGCGTTGTGCCGGGCCAGCACCATCGCCTGGCTGGCCGCGCCAAGGAGGCCGGCCCCGGCCAGCAGCCCGTAGGCCCAGCCCCGGGCCGCCCCCCGCGGGGGCAGCCGGGCCAACGCCCGGTCGAGCAGCAACGCGCCCAGCATGCACAGCAGCATCGACTTATAAAACAGCGTGCGCTCGGGCGCCTGCACCCGCTGCGCCAGCACCAGCAAGTAGGGCGCCGCCATAAACCACAGGCAAGGCCCCGCCAACCGACGCACGGCCGGGGACCACGCGCCGGCCCGGCGCAGCCAGCCCAGACCCAGCAGCACGGCCAGCAACGGCAGTAATCCCAGCCAGCGGTGCCCGCTGAGCCAGCCTTCCGTCAGCCAGAGATAAGCGGGAAAGCGGCGCGCAAACTCCGCCAGCGGCAGCGCCCGCACGTAGTCGTTGTGCAACAGCAGCCGGGGGCCGGCAATCAGCAGCAGGGGCAGGTAGAGCAGGCCCGCCCCGGCCAGGGTGAGCAGCCCCATCGCAGTAGTGCCAGCCAGCGCCCGCCCGGCCCGGGCGCGCAGCTGCCGCAGCCCCAGCCAGCCGTAGGCCGACAGCAACAAGTAGGCGTGCGTCGGCACGGTATACAGCCCCAGCACCCCGCTCAGCACCAGCCCCGCCCAGGCCGCCCGCCCCCGGGGCCAGGCCGCCGCCTCGGCGGGCGGGTCGCCATCCAGCTCCAGCGCGGCAAAGAAGCCCACCGCCGCCAGCCCCACCAGCAGCCAGTAGCCCCGGCCCGTGGCGGCGTGGTAAAAACTCAGCTGCAACATACTAAACGCGCCCACGGCCAGCGCCGCCACCCGGAAGCTGCTGCGGCGCAGCAGGGCCAGAAACCACAGCGCCGTGGCCCCGGTGGCCGTCAGCAGCACCGGCAGGCGCATGCTCCACCAAAAGCCGGGGTGTAGCTGGTAAAACGCCCAGCTCAGCGTGTTGCTCAGCACGTGGTTGTTGGGGTAGGGATACGCGGCGCTGACGGTCAGCAGCGACGCCCGCACGAAGACCTCGAACGACACGGCGTCGTCGGCGGGCACCAGCACCCGGCTGTAGTAGGCCCGCAGCGCCGTGAGCACCAGCAGCGCCGCCAGGGCCGCCCGGCGCTGGCCCGGCCGCAGCCCCCGCCAGCCGGCCCCCAGGCTCCGCCCGGCCTCCCGCACCTCCTGCCCCAGCGCCATCACCTGCGCCCGGCCCGCCCGGGACCCGCCCAGCCCGAGGGCCAGCCCCAGCGCCCCGGCCGCCAGCGCGGCCAAGGCCCGCCGCAGCCCGGTAAATTCCGCCGCCGAGTAGGCCCGCGGGTGCCAGGGGTAAAAATCGCGCAGGGCCGCCGCCTCGGGCCAGCTGGCCGAGTACAGCACCAGCGCCGCGTAGCCCGCGCCCAGGCCCACCACGGCCAGCGCCAGCAGGGCGTAGTAGCGGGGCGTAACGGCCGGACGCACTACGCGACGGCCCCCAGCGTGCGCAGGGCCTCCCACACCCGATGGGTCGGCAGGCCCATCACGTTGAAGTACGAGCCTTCGAGGCGGTCGATGCCGACCAGGCCCAGCCAGTCCTGCGCCCCGTAGGCCCCGGCCTTGTCCAGGGGCTGGTAACGCTCGACGTAAAAGGCAATCTCGGCCGCGCTCAGGGGCCGGAAGTGCACGGTCGTTTCGTCGGCGAAAACGACCGGCGGGCGGCCGTCGCCGGGCAGCAGGCACACGCCGGTGTACACCTGGTGGGCGCGGCCCTGCAAGCGGGCGAGCATGGCCCGGGCCTCGGCCGCGTCGGCGGGCTTGTTGAGCACGTCGTCGGCCAGGCACACGATGGTGTCGGCCGTGAGCAGCAGCTCGTCGGGAGCCAGATCGGGCCGGTAGGCCTCGGCCTTGCGGCGGGCCAGGTACTGGGCCACCTCGGCGCGGCGCAGCGTGGGCGGAAAGCTTTCGTCGACGTCCCGCAGCCGGATTTCATAAGGCAGGCCCATATCGGTGAGCAGCTGGCGGCGGCGCGGCGAGCCGGAGGCTAAGATTAAGTTCACTGCGGAAGTAATGAAGTAATGAAGTAATAATGAGGTAACAGCGGGAGAAGGTAGCGAGACGATAGGGTGCGCAGGTGAAAAGCCTGGAACGCGTTACCACCACTGGCACCTTGCAGCTGCTTCGGCCGGCAAGTATGACCAACGCTTGAGTTAATCAGAAAAGACTTTCTCCGGAAAACTGCTGTAAAGTACCCCAAGCCCTCACCCACCGAGCCAATTCATAACTCATAATTTATAATTCATAATTAGCAAAGAAGTACTCGCTGAACAACGAGTCGGCCGCGTCCTCGGCCAGGCTGCTGAACAGCAGGCCGGCCAGGGTTTTGGGGTAGAAAAAAGTGGACTTGGCCGGCATCACGGCCCCCGAATAACACACGGCCTCGACCTGGGCCATGGTTACCTCGTTGGTGATAAAGGCGGCGCGGGCCTCGCCCCGGTCCACGCGCTGCAGGCACTCGGCCAGGCTGCGCACGTAGGCCACGCCCGCCCAGTTGCGCTGGGCCTCGGGGCCGACGATACCCAGCACCTTTTCGAGCACGAAGAAGTGCAGCACCGTCAGGTCGAGGTCCTTCACCTCGGGCGTGGTGGGCCAGTCGAGCTGGGCGTGCACCTCGGGGCGCAGGCGCAGCTTATACGCCCCGCCGGGCAGGTACAGCCCGAAGGCCCAGCGCTTGCCGGCCAGCAGCTCGGGCAGGTCCTGGGCCTCCACCTGGGACCGCACGGTGAAGTAGGGTTCCAGCCGGGCCAGCAGCTCCTCGTCGGCCAGGTCGCCGGGCAGTTCCAGCAGCAGGCGGTGGGTGGGCAGGATGCGCACGTCGTCGCTGGCGGCGTTGGTGAGGTACATGAGGTGGTAGTTCCACGGCTCACGGCCGGAGTAGCCCCCCGGCCCCGCCGCCAGCTCGCGGGCCTGGCGGTACGCCAGCGAGCCCTCGTAGCGGTGGTGCCCGTCGGCCAGGATCACCGACCGGTCGGCCAGCACCCGCTGAAAGCGCCGGATCAATTGCGCGTCCTGAATCACGGCCAGCACGTCGCGCGCGCCCTGGTAGTCTTCCTCGGTCTGGCAGAGCGGATCCTGAATCGCCGCATCCATGAGGGCTTCCAGCTCGAAGGTCTCGTCGCGGTAGAGGCCGTGGGTGGCGCTGGTTTGGAATTGCAATTCGGCCAGCAGCTCGGCCCGGTCGTTGACGGCGGCGGGCAGCGTGTTCTCGTGGCGCAGCACCACGCCCGCGGCCCAGTCGGTAGCCCGGATGTGGCACATAAAGCCCTTGCGGCAGCGCTCACGGGCCTCGCCCGGCAGCCGGAAATACTGGTAGTATACGTAGATGCCGGGCAGCCCGTCCTGGCGCAGCACGCCGGCCGCCTGCCACGCCGCCAGGCGCCGGGCCGCGGCGGCCACCGGGGCCAGCCCCGCCTCGGGCCGGGGCACCGAGAGGTGAATAGAGTTGAGCGGATTCTGGTACAGCGCCTCGCGCTGACGCGGGCTCACTACGTCGAACAGCGGCGACACTACCGCGTCAATATCGGCACTCAGGGCCGGATTATAGCGCCAGCCGCGCACGGGTTGAATCTCAGCCAAAGTAGCGGTGAAATGGTGAGTAGTGAAATGGTGAGTAGTGAAATGGGGAGTGGGGAGGTGGGGAGTGGGGAGGTGGTGAAATGGTGAGTGGTAGTGCTTGAAGTAACTCTTATTCACTCACCACTCACCACTCTCCATTTCACTACTCACCATTTCACCATCACGGGGCCAGGCGGGTGATTTTCCAGGTGTTGGTTTCCGGCTCCAGCTCGTACACCAGGCGGTCGTGCAGGCGGCTGGGGCGGCCCTGCCAGAACTCGACCCGGGTGGGGCGCAGCACGTAGCCGCCCCAGTGCGGCGGGCGCGGCAGGGGGCTCCGGCCCGCAAATTCGGCCTCCACCGCGTGCTCGCGGCTTTCCAGGGCCTCGCGGCTGGCGATGGGCTGGCTTTGGGGCGAGGCCCAGGCCCCCACCTGCGAGCTGCGCGGCCGGCTCTGGAAGTAGGTGGTGGATACCTCGTCCGAGGCTTTTTCCACTACTCCTTCCACCCGCACCTGGCGCTCGAGGCCGGGCCAGAAGAAATTGAGCGCCGCCCGCGGCTGGGCCGCCAGCTCGTGGCCCTTCTGCGAGTCGTAATTGGTAAAGAACAGGAAGCCCGCCTCGTCGGGCAGGCCCTTGAGCAGCACCACCCGCTGGCTGGGCTGGCCGGTGGCGGGGTTAACGGTGGCCAGGGTGAGGGCGGCGGGCTCGGGCAACCGGGCGGCCACGGCCTCGTCGAGCCACTGCCGGAACTGCGGCACGGCGGCGGGCAGCACGTCGGCTTCGAGCAGCGTGCGCTGGGTATAGCTCTGGCGCAGGGCCGCGAGTTCGGCGTCGGTCATGTTTTTGAGTTATGAGTTAGAAATTATGAGTTATGAGTTGGCTCGGTGGGCGGGGAGGCTAGTTGTTTGTAAGCAGTACTCTGCTTCAAACACTCTTCTCTAAACATCTGTCATGCTTATCTGGCGGCCGCTTGCCGAAGCAGCTTGCTCGCTGCACTAACTTTCTTCTCCTGGTAGCCCGCATCGCCGATGGACGCAGGCGAACGAAACGAGGACCACACAGTCCGCGCTACTGCATACCGCCCGTACCCGGCCCGTGAATTGCGCTACGCCGACTTGTTTTTACAAATTATAACGGGTGAATTGGCTCGGTAGATTGGGCTTGCGAACTAGAACTCGGGGGCAAAGGTATGGCCGGCGGGGCGGGGTAAATCGGCTTTTTTGGAGCCGGCGGGCACCATCCGGGCCGGACGTACGTACTTGCTAGCACTATGAAGCCCGGTACTCTTCTTATTTCGCAGCCCTTTTTGGGCGATCCCAACTTCGAGCGCAGCGTGGTGCTGCTGTGCCGCCACTCTCCCACCGAGGGCGCGTTTGGCCTGGTACTGACCCAGCGCACGTCGACCATTCTGGGCGACGCGCTGGAGCTGCCCGCCGGCCCCGCCACCGCCCTGCCCCTCTACCAGGGCGGCCCGGTGCAGCTCGACACCCTACATTTTGTGCACCGCCACGGCAGCCTGCCCGGGGCCACCGCCCTGGGCGACGACGTGTACTGGGGCGGTGATTTTGACCTGTTTATTTCCTTGATTAACACCGGCATTATCCTGCCCGACGACGTGCGCTGCTACGTGGGCTACTCGGGCTGGTCGGCGGGGCAGCTGGAAGAAGAAATTCGGGGTGGCTCCTGGATTCGGCAGCCCGCTAGTGCCGGGAAAGTATTTACTTTGAAGTCTGATGTGTTCTGGCGAGGCATCCTGCGCGAAAAAGGCGGCCGCTTCCGGGCGCTCTCCAACTACCCGCTCGACCCCAGCCTGAACTAAGTTACTTTTGTTCCTGACCTCCGTTCCGGCGTTTCACTCACCCCGTTTTATTGCCGGCCCCCCGGCCGACCGCCGGCTTTTCGTTTTGCTTTATGCTGCCCGAAGAAAACCCCACCCCCGCCCCCGATACGTCCGCCCCTGACCGGATGAGTGTGCTCGAAGCCCGCCTGGCCGAAATCCGGGCCCGGCAGGGCGCGGCGGAGGCCGCGCCCGCGGCCCCCACCGCTACCCCGGCCGCCCCCGCCTTCAGCGAAACGCCGGCCGAAGCCGCCGTGCCCCCCGGCGGTGGGGCTACCCAGACCGAAGCCGACCCGCTCCGCTCCGAGCCCGGCCTGGCCGAAGCCCTCGCCCCGACGGCGGCCCCCGCCACGCCCGAAGCCGCCGCCGCGGCCGAGTCGGCCCAACACGTACCGGCCGAAGTCGCCGCCGAGCACCTCTCGGCCCCCGCCGCCCGCGCCGTGGCCCACTACGGCGAGGCCATGGCCCCCACCGCCGAGCCGGCCCCGGCGGCTCCCGCCGATGAAGCCGCCCCCGTGCACGCCCTGCCCAACGCCGAGGCCCTCGAGAACGCCCCCGAGGGCGTAGCCACACTGCCCACCTCGGCCACCGACAGCGCCGCCGAAGCCCACCAGGCCGAGCTCGCGCACCAGCACGAGGCCGACGCCGCCCCGGGCGAGGAAGCCGACGACTACGTGCCCGAAACCCCGGCCCCCGACTTCGCCACCCTCGACCTCGAAAGCCAGGCCGCCCACCTCATCGGCCTGCTGCGCCGGCCCGACGCCCGCCGCAACCGCCAGCAGATTTTCGAGCTCACCCGCCAGTACGAAGCCAACGTGGCCAGCGCCCGCGCCGCCTCGCGCCAGAAGCTGGCCGAGGACGCCAACGCGCCCCAGGAATTCAGCTTCCAGCCCCCGGCCAGCCAGGCCGAACTCAACAAGGCGCTCCAGGAGTTTCGCGAGGGCCGCGCCCGCGACGCCAAGGCCGAGGACCAGAGCCGTACCCAGAACCTGGCCCGCAAGCAGGAGCTACTCGTGCAGTTGCGCCAGCTCGTGGACAGCGCCGAAACCAAGGACAGCTCGCAGAAGCTCAAGCAGCTGCAAGCCGACTGGAAGGCCACCGGCCCCGTGCCCCAGACCGACAGCCAAGAAACCTGGAACACCTACCACGGCCTGCTCGACCGCTACTACGCCAACCAGGGCCGCTTCTACGAGCTCAAGGAGCTCGACCGCCGTCGCAACCAGGAAGCCAAGGAAGCCCTCGTGGCCCGCGCCGAAGCCCTGAAAGACGCCCCCGGCATCAACAAGGCGCTCGACGAGCTCAAGAAGCTGCACGAGGACTGGAAGCACATCGGCCCCGTACCCGGTGAGCAGCGCGAGCCCCTGTGGCAGCGCTTCCTGGCCGCCTCCGAGGCCATCCACCTGCGCCGCAAGGAATTTGTGGACGTGCGCTCGGCCCAGGAAAAGGAAAACCTGGCCGTGAAGCAGGCCCTGCTGGCCCGCGTGCTGCCCTTCGCCGAGTTCAGCACCGAGCGCGTGAACGAGTGGCGCTCGCGCACCGACGAGCTGCAGGAAATCAAGAAGGAGTGGGAAGCCACCGGCCCGGTACCCCGCGCCCAGGCCGACCAGCTCAACAAGCAGTACTGGAACGCCTACAAGGCCTTCTTCAACCGCAAGAACGATTTCTTCAAGAGCCTCGACTCGGAAAAGAACACCAACCTGCAAGCCAAGTACGCCCTCATCGAGCAAGCCGAGGCGGCCCAGCAAAATCCTGACTTCGAAGAAGCCCGCGCCGTCATCATCCGGGTGCAGAAGGAGTGGAAAGACATCGGCCGGGTGCCCGAGAAGCAGGCCGACAAAATCTGGAAGCGCTTCCGCGCCGCCTGCGACGGCGTATTCGACCGCCCCAAGCACGAGACCCGTCAGCGCGAGGAGCGCCAGTCGGCCGCCAGCGCCGAGCAGGTTACCCGTTTGGATAACGTAGCCCAACAGGTCGCCGCCCTCTCCCCCGCCAACCCCGGCACCCTGGAAGGTTTCCGCGCCATTGCCGCTGAGTGGCAGCAACTCGACGCCACCGGCGACCAGCCCGGCGCCGGGACCTCCGACCGCGGCGAGGAGCAGTTCCTTACTCTTATGGGCAAGTACCTCGACCAGACGGCGGGCATCACCCCGGCGGAGAAAGAAGACCTGCTTTTCCAATTGGAAATAGCCCGCTTAAAGGCCCGCCCCCAGGCCCAGCAGGCGTTTACGCGGAAGGAGACGGGCCTGCGCCGCGAGATCCAGGAATTGGAGAACGACGTGGCCACGCTGCAAACCAACCTCGACTTCTTCGCTCGCTCGAAAAACGCCGACCAGCTCCGCCAGGAGTACCAGGGCCGCATGAGCGAAGCCCGCACCCGCATTGAGAAGCTGAAGAAGCAGCTCAAGCAGCTGCGCAGCTAATTTGCCCTTACGTCATAAAAAAACGGCCGTGCTCCTTCGCACGGCCGTTTTTTTATGGCCGGCAGGCTTGACACGAACGCTTTCCTGTCGTACTTTTGTGCCACGATTAAGCCTCCATAGCTCAGTTGGTAGAGCTTCTGACTTGTAATCAGAGGGTCGTTGGTTCGAGTCCGACTGGGGGCTCAATGTCTCTAAAGCCTGTTGTAACTCAAGCAGTTGCACCAGGCTTTTTTGCTGGTGCGCTTAATAGGTCTTAAAAAGGAGTCTGATAGGTACCAAAAACCGAATACCACCGAAACCAACCGGGACGGGCAGGGATTTGGCTACATGAATTCAGTAGCTATTCGGGAGCAGCAGGCGCTAGATTGTATGGCCTCGGCCGACCGTTTCCGCGACCAGCTAGCCGGCGGCAAAGAGGTGGGCATGGAACTGTATCAGCAAAGCCTGCTCAACTGTCACGATGCTATCCAGCGCCGGGGCTTCAAGGGCGACCAATACGAGTTCTATTTGAGGACAGCAGTTAAGAACTTACACCGCAAGGAAAAAACCCGCCAGCGTCGCCTCGTGCCGTTTGAGCATGACCGGCCCCGGTGCCAACCGCGCCCACCGATGCCCTAGGTGAGTTGGCCCAGCAGGTAATGCAGGAGGCCTGCCAACGCTTTGAGCCCGCCGACCGCATCACTTTGCGGCTGCACGTCGATGGGCACTCTTGCGAGGAAATAGCCGAATTAATTGGTAAGCGCGACCGCACATGGGTATGGCGGCGGCTGGAGCGGATAAAGGAACGGTTGCGCGAGATATTCCAAAGCCACTGGAACGGAGGTGCCAGCGGCCACGCCGAGCATAGCCTATTCACCAACCAACGCCGCTAGCGGGCAGGCGGCACGGGTAGCAGCTCGGGGGTCATTAGCTCCAGCGCCGTGCGCCAGAGGTAGGGAGTAGTAGGTGCCGACACGGCCGACAGCGTTAGTTGCTTAGTAGTACCAATCCCTTCAATGCTGCATCCCAGCTTATTGCCGCTCACAATCTCCTTCTGCCAGTAATCCGAATCGGGAACGTGCATCGACATCATCCAGGTGCCAGCCGGTAGGCCGGTGAGACCCAGTGCGAGGGCCGGGTCACGGATAATCCAGTTTCCTTCTATCACGTTGCCATTCAGGGCCGTAGCGTGATCCTCATTGGTTGAGGTATGACACAGCTGGCGGGCGTATTGCCGTTGAATGGCAGCGATATTTTCCGCGTCGAACGTGATATAAAAGGGGTTGCCCTCGGCGATTACCCGCACGGCCCAAGGATTCGATAACGCAGGAGGTAGCTTACACTGGCGTGGTGCCCGTATCAGGTGCTAAAAAAGCGTATAAATACTTTATTGTGAAAAAGTAGTTATACGCTTTTCTAACTTTTTTAGTGCAGTGATATTTGCACATCCTTAATACAAACTAAATCAAGGATGGGTGAGAGCCGAAAAACCCAACGAGAGTAGGCATAAACATTAAGTTTTTTACTATGTCACAGACTCCAATTACCTACACTGTTCTACTAAGTGGCAGTGACTACTACAATGCTAATGCATCTCTGACAAGTGGAGGTGGAAGTAGCTCTGATCGCGAGCAGGTTATCCCAGTATCATTTAGCTCTGCATTCTCTACTACTCCAACCGTAGTGGTATCACTCTGTGGTATTGACATTGGTAATAATAAGAACTCTCGCATTAAAGTATTTGCTAGTAATATTGACACAAACAGTTTCAATATTAATGTGGTAACATGGGCTGACACAACGATTTATGGATTTGGTGTTACTTGGGTAGCTTCTGAGCAAAGAGTTGTAGAAGTAACTACCTCTTAACTAAATTTATTCATCTTGACTGAAACCCCAGCCCCGCCCGGCTGGGGTTTTTCGCGCCCCGCTTTACTAATTTAATTAGCAATACTCATTTTAGTAGAAACTTACCCCCTGTTCTGCTATGGCCCTTCAAAATCAGCCCACGCCCAGAACGGTTGGCCCCGCAACCCCCAAACCGGCAAGGTAGAGTTTCGCGGAGTGCTACCGTGGCCTACGGCCGCAAAGTCGGCGACTCAGCGGCAGGTGGCGGCACGCTACTGGTGAAGCCCAGACAGCTCTGATGGCCTGGGTAAAGCCCGAAAAATTTTATCTGCGGACAGCAGACTTGGAGCAGCTACGAGTGGCGATGCTCACAGGGCGCTGAAAAGGTGCGCGCCATTTTCCTGTTTTGCGGCTGCACTGGGTCTGCCCTGCTCGGACGTACTACAGTTGCCCGGAGGTACTCTGAGACCATTACCGGATGGCTCGGGCTGCATATTACGACTAGCCCCACCTTAAAACCCGCACGACGGTAAGCGGCTGTTTATCCTCAACAATTTATACCCTTTTGGATAAATACCGCAAACCAGAACGCATTACTCTAGTGCTCGGCTGACACCCATACCAACCAAATACTTGATGAATAGGCATTTATTTGCATTTTAAGAAGGTAATCTAACTTTCTCATTTGTTAACAAATAACCTTGATATACCCAAATGATAAAAAACTATACCTACCTGCTAGCTACTTTATAATGCCCGATGCTCGGCACTCCCCGCCACTCAAACTTGCAGCGCGGAATAGGTGCCTCCTCTATCACTACGACCAGAGCTTGCGCGAAAGTGCTGGAGGATTTTCAGCACCAAGCCATGCGCGCCGGGAAGCCTGGGCACGCTAGCCGTTAGGTCAGAGGCGGCGGGGCTGGCGGGCCCCGGCCGCAGCAGAGGCCGCCTGCGTTTCGGCGGGCAGTGTTGTCGGTAAGGTCACCCGGCGGGCTGATTTGTCCGTTATCGCGGTAGTACTACCCGGCTGCTCTATTGTAGAAGACACATCCATTCTGATGGTAAGCCAGTCCGGCCACATGACTGTAGACAACCTGGCCAGTGTGGTAGTAGACTAAACCTGCGTGCTGATTTAAGGCGGCTTTACTGGTATCGTAGTAGGCCAGGCCGGCCAATCGGTTGAAGGCAGTCACGCCATTTTGGTGATAGGCTAAGCCGCTAAAATGAACCGAGACTTTCTTTCCGTCCGTCCGGGTGGTACGCATTCCAATTACTTTCGTCTCATTGGAGTTGGTTGTTGGCATGGTAAGTATTGGGCATGAAAATAGGAGCTGGGTTACGCTGCAAGACAAATGACAGTCAGCCTATTTACTTATAATTCTACAAACATTTCTATTACCCTTTCCAGTGCAGGAGGTTGCGGCTGACAACATGAAATTGTCTTACTCAGCATCCCCATTTTTGCAGCCTAATTTTCCCCGATGCCCTACTCCCTTCTACGCCCCGCCGCCCTGGCCGCGCTCGTCCTGCTGGCGGCGGCCTGCTCGAAAAAAGACGTTACCCCCACCGGTGACGACCGCAACGACAACCTGCTGCTGGGCAACCCGAGCGGGGCCGTGGCCAGCCCCAACTCGCCCACCAACTACCTACTGGTAAGGTCGCAGTACGCCGTGGGCTACCACCGCGACCAGGGCAAACCCACGTGGGTGAGCTGGCACCTGGACCCGGCCGACCTGGGCAGCGCGCCGCGGCAAGACGACTTCCGGGCCGATACCGACCTGCCCAGCGGGTGGTACCAGGTGAAGGCCACCGATTACGTCGGCTCCGGTTTCGACCGGGGGCACAACTGCCCCAGCGCCGACCGCACGGCCACGGTAGCCGACAACTCGGCCACCTTCCTGATGAGCAACATGATGCCCCAGGCCCCGAACAACAACCAGCAGACCTGGGGCAACCTCGAAGACTACTGCCGGACGCTGGTGCGGGCCGGCAACGAGCTCTACGTCATCTGCGGCTCCTACGGCCGGGGCGGCACGGGCAGCGCCGGCTACCAGACCACCATCGCCGGCGGCAAGGTCACGGTACCCGCGCACTGCTGGAAAGTGGTGGTGGTGCTGCCGGTGGGCAACGACGACGTGAGCCGCGTGACGAGCAGCACCCGCATTATTGCCGTCAACACGCCCAACGACAACGGCCTGAGCTCGGCCTGGGGCAGCTACCGCACGAGCGTCGATGCGATTGAGGCCGCCGCGGGGCTGGATTTGCTGTCGGCCCTGCCGACGAGCGTCCAGAGTGTAGTAGAGGCGCGCACCGATTCGGGGCCGACCAACTAGGGGCGCGCTTACCCGGGCGGAGTAGGCTAGCTCGTGCGCAGGCCAGGCGACGGGGCCAGCGGGTGGAGTGGCGCAGGCAGCAGGAGGGGCACGTGGTGCTGAGAAAGTCCCCGTCCGATTAGCTGGTCTTTACCCAAATCTTTTCCAGCCAGCACCGGTCTTTCGCTGTGCAACGTGCTAAGGCGGCCAGCGGTCTTTGAACGCTAGCTGGAGACTTTATGAGGATTTTCTACTTGATTATCTTTCTTTTATACCTAATCCCCCTCTCTGGAATTGGGCAACGGTATCATCATTTCAGCTTAAATGCCGGAGTAAACGCCTCTTCAGCCGAGAAACAGGCGGTACTGGCTCTATGGGATACTTATTTAGATTCAGGCTTTAAGAATCAGGCGCAATTTTGGGCGTCAACTGAGTTAGCCAAGTACCCTAAAGGGAGATTTATTACTGAGTGAAGGCTATGTTAATCCTAGTGTCTATCAGTATACTACTCAAAAAATCGTGCTTAGTCTGGAGTTGGTAGACTCGGCACAGTATAAGTGCCGAACGCTGTTCTACTGGCGAGATCCGGCTGATACGGTACAGCAGCTAACTGTTTTTTGCCTTATCAACACGTACTTCCAACGCCAGCAAGCGCAGTGGTTTTTAGTAAATAACCTGACGCGGTATACGCGTAGCTGGCACACCGATACGGTGGGCTACCTAACCTATCGGTTGCCGGCCTCTCGTCACCTGAATCGAGCGAAGGCTCAGCAGGCTAACGTATTTCTCGCAACGCTCTTTCGTGACTTTGCCATTCCTCCCTTTCCTGTTACCTACTACGTAGCAGCGGATTGCGAAGAAGTTCAGCGCATGAAAGGGTTTGAGTATGTCGTGGGAATGGGCAGCGATAACGTCTGTGGCTTCTATGATCAGGTGAACCACCTGGTGTATGCCGGGGGCCTTGATGAAGGCTACCTACACGAGCTAGTCCATGTCATCAATCCCTACTTTCCCAGCGCGCATCCGTTGTTCCTAACGGGCTATTCGGCGCTGCGTGGTGGGCACTTTGGACACGACCTGGCTTATCACAAGCAGCGCGTTCGGGCCTACCTGGCTACTCACGCGATAGATTTACACAATCCACTTACCTTCACGTTATTAGACGAGAAAACAAATCCTCAGTACGTTATCGGAGGTATTTTTTGTGAAGCGGCTTTAAAGGCTGGTGGGTTAGCCAAGCTTAAGCGCCTGTTTAGGTACGGTACTTCCGATGAAGACTTCTACACGGCTTTAAAAGAAGAATTTAAGCTAACTAAAAAGGACTTGCCTCCATTCATTGAGCGATGCTTGCAAACTAAGTAAGCACTTCTTGTCTCGAAAGCGTACCACACTGGCCGCGCTTCGGAAGAGAAGCCCACCCCACGGAGTGCGGCCGGAGCTGGTCGATGGTCAGCTGGTACCCGTACTACCGGGGCGAACACGCCGGAAACGGCGGGTCAATCTTACCTTTGTGCCGTTGAGTGGTGTGCTTTCGCCCGCGAGAGCGCTTAAAAGGGAATCCGGTGGAAATCCGGAGCAGTTCCCGCTGCTGTAAGTTCAGCCCCCGCACCTGAGTATACGCCACTGTAGCGCCCGCTACGGGAAGGCCTCACGTGTTGAACGAGCCAGAAGACCTGCCAGTCAGCTTTACCTCCACCTTGCTTTCGGGAGAAAAGCCGTGGGTCGCTGGGTCAGTACCACGCCGGTACTGCCGGTTGCTCAGTGTTTTCGCCCGGCAGCGCGCCAGCCTCCCGGCTGGCAACGTAGCGGCTACTCATGGCGAAAGACCTTTCGATCGTTCAGCGCATTGCCTTTATCTGCAACGGCGACTCCTGCCTGAAAAAAGGCTCGGCGGACACTACCACCCAGCTGCGGGCCGCCATCGGGGCGGCGGGGGCCAAGCCGTACCTGCACACCGTGCGCACCCAGTGCACCGACCAATGCCCGCACGGCCCGGTGGTGTTCGTGCACCCGGAAGGCACCTGGTATCAAGGCCTGACGGCCGATAAGGCCGAGGCGCTGGTGCGCAGCCACCTGCTGGCCGGCGAGTTGCTGGCCGACGCCGTACTGTATCAGGTTGAGAATTAAAAATGAGAAATTAAAAATTAAAAATGGGAAATTAGAATGAGGAATTAAGAAGTAAAACTGAGCAACCTACTGACCTTCAACTATTGAATTTTTAATTTCTCATTTTTAATTCTTAATTCTACCCAAAGTACTTCATGATGACTAGTGAGCTTCCCACTCGGCCCGAGTCGGCCCGCCAGCGCATCAGCGTGCTGGGGGGCGGGTGGCTGGGCCTGCCCCTGGCCCGGTACCTGCAAGCGCAGGGCTACGAGGTGGCCGTTTCCCGCACCACCGCCGCCGGCGCGGCGGAAGTACGGGCGCTGGGGCTGGCGGCCTTCGAGCTGGTGCTCACGGCGGCGGCCGCCCCGCCGGCCAGCGCCTTTTGGGACGCCCCTACCCTGCTCATTACCGTGCCGCCGCAGCGGGGCCAAGCCGCCGCCGAGCAGCTGGCCCAGTACGCGCACCTGATCGAGCGGGCGCGGGGCGGCGGGGTGCGGCAGGTGCTGTACGTCAGCTCCACGTCGGTGTACGCCGATGACGAGCCGCTGGCTACCGAAGCGAGCGAGCCGGCCCCTACCAAGCCCGGCGGGGTCGTCGTGCGCCAGCTCGAACAGCTGCTGCAACGGGAACCCGCCTTTCGCACCACGGTGCTGCGCTTCGGCGGGCTGATTGGCTACGACCGGCTGCCGGACAGCGCCGCGGCCATTGAGCGGCGCAGCCGGGCGCTCGACACGCCCATGAACGTCATTCACCGGGACGACTGCGTGCGCATTATGCACGAGATAGTGCGCCAGCGGGCGTGGGGCGAGGTATTCAACGCCTGCGCCGACGCGCACCCTACCCGGCGTAGCTACTACGCGGCGGCGGCCCGGGCCCGCCACTTTACGCTCCCGGACCTGGGGCCGGCGCAGCCCCGGCCGGCCAAGGTCGTGAGCTCCGAAAAGCTGAAAGCCCGGTTGCAGTACCGCTTCTTGTTTCCCGATCCGCTCGCCCTCTTTACGCAACCCACCCGTGACGCCAGCCAATGACCCCCTAGCCCCCCTGGTCAGCATTGTGGGGGCCGGGCCGGGCGCGGCCGACCTCCTCACGGTGCGGGCCCGGCACCGCCTGGAGCAAGCCCACGTAGTGCTGTACGACAACCTGGTTTCGGCGGAGGTGCTGGCGCTGTGCGCCCCCGGGGCCGAGCTCGTCTACGCGGGCAAAAAATACGGCGACCAGGTAGACCCCCGGCAGCGGCAGCAAGCCATCAACGAGGCCCTGGTGGCCCACGCCCGCCGGGGCCGGCGCGTGGTGCGGCTGAAAGCCGGCGACCCCTTCGTATTCGGGCGGGCCGCCGAGGAAATCCGCTACCTCACCGAGCAGCAGGTACCCTACGAAGTGGTGCCCGGCCTCACGGCGGGCCTGGCGGCGGCGAGCCTGGTGCACATTCCGATTACCGAGCGCAATTTCAGCAACGCGGTGCTGCTGTGCACGGCCCACACGGCCAACTACGATTTTGAGCAGCTCGACGCGCTGGCCAACATGCTGCGCACGGGCACCACCCTGGTCATGTACATGGGCCTGAGCAACTTGGCGCAAGTAGTAGCCAAGCTGCGAGCGGCGGCCGGCCCCGACACCGTGTACGTATCGGCCGTTTCCCAGGTATCGGGGCCGCGGCAGCGGCTCGTCACGGCCCCGCTGGCGGAGATCGAGGCGGCGCTGGCCCAGGCCGCCCTGCCCCTGCCCGTGGTATTCGTCATCGGCAAGTACGCCTGCTCGCTCGACGAGGTAGCGGCCCACTTACCCTCCGTAAGCTAACGTACTCATGGCAAGTAAACAAGGCATTCTGCTCTGCGGGCACGGCAGCCGCGACAAGGAAGGCACGGCCGGCTTTCAGGAGCTGGTGGCGGGCCTGGTGCCGCGCTACCCCGACCGCGTTATCGACTACGGCTTTTTGGAATTTGCGCACCCCATTTACGCCGCCGCCGTCGAGCGCATGTACCAGCAGGGCGTGCGGCAGATTACGGCCATTCCGGCCATCCTCTTCGCCGGCGGGCACGCCAAGAACGATATTCCGTTCGAGATGAACTCGCTGCAACGGCAGTACCCCGACCTTATTATCACCCTGGGGCGGCACCTGGGCATTTCGGCCCCGCTCCTGCAACTGGCCCGCCAGCTGGTGCAGCAGGCCGAGGCCGGCCAGCCGCCCGTGCCCCGCGAAGAATGCTGCCTGCTGGTGGTGGGCCGCGGCACCAACGATCCCGACGCCAATTCGGAAGTCGCCAAGCTCACGCGCCTCGTGTGGGAGGGGCTGGGCTTCGGCTTTGCCACCACCGCGTACGTAGGCGTGACCAGGCCGCTGCTCGCCGACACGCTCCCGCTGGTGGACAGTCTGCCCTACCGGCGCGTGGTGGTCTTGCCGGTGTTCCTGTTTACCGGCGTGCTGCTCAAGCGCATTTATAGTCAGGTGGCGGTGCACCAGGTCAACTCCGCCAAGGAGTACCTCTGCACCGGCTCCTTCGGCAGCGACGAGCTGCTGCTGCAAGCCGTGGACGAGCGCATTGCCGAAGTCGAGTTTGGCAGCCCCAATATGAACTGCCAGCTCTGCAAGTACCGCACCCAAATTATTGGTTTTGAAGACGAAGTGGGCAAGGAGCAAACCGGCCACCACCTCAACGTGAGGGGCATTCTCTTCGAGGAAGAACAAAAAATCGGCGCGAAGAAAGGGCTGCTGCCGCAGCTCAAAAAGCTGCTCGGTATCTAGCGCATGACCTCTACCCCAGCCCCCATAGGCAAAATTTATGGCGTCTCGCTCGGCCCCGGCGACCCGGAGCTGATTACCGTCAAGGGCCTGCGGGCCTTGCAGCGGGCCGACCTCATCTACTACCCCGGCTCGGTACAGGCCGACGGGCAGCCGAGCAGCTATTCGCTGGGAATTCTGCGGGCCCTGGGCCTGGCCGACGCCAAGCTGCGCGGACTGTTTCTACCCATGCGCACCGACCGTACGGCGGCGCTCCTGGGCTATGAGCAAGTCTTTTACCAGATAAAAGCCGACTACGAGGCCGGGCGTACGGTGGCCTTCGTGAGCGAGGGCGACAGCACTTTTTACAGCACCTTCGCCTACCTGCTGGCGCACCTGCACGAGCACCAGCTGCCGGTCGAAATCATTGCCGGCGTTCCCTCCTTTCTGCTGGCCACGGCCGCGCACCAGGTACCGCTGGCGGTGCTGCGCGAGAAGGTGGCCGTCGTGCCGCTGCTGGCCAGCGCGGCGGCGCTGGAAGGCTACCTGCGCGAGTTCGAAACCGTGGTGCTCATCAAGGTGCGGGGGGCGCTCGCCTACGTGCGCCCGGCCGTGGCGGCGGGCCAGGCCACGGCCTACTACGCCGAGCGCCTGGGCACGCCCGCCCAGTACCTCACCACCGACCTCGACGACCTGGCGGGGCGCGAGCTCCCCTATTTTTCCCTCCTTATTTTGAAGAGCTTGCTATGCGGTTAAGCGTGATCGGCATTGGGCCCGGCTCGGATGCGTACCTGGTGCCGGCGGCGCAGCAGGCGCTGGCCGACGCCGACGTGGTGATTGGGTATCACTATTATTTTCAATTCATTACTCACTTGCTCAAGCCCGGCTGCGTCAGCCTGGGCCGCGAGCTGTCGGAGGAGGAAGCCCGCGCCGAGCTGGCCGTAAACAGCTGCCGGCCGGGCACGCACGTGGCCGTCATCAGCTCGGGCGACGCGGGCATTTACGCCATGGCCTCGCTGGTGTACGAGTACGCGGCCCGCCAGCAGCGCACCGACATTGAGCTGCAAACCCTGCCCGGCATCAGCGCCTTCCAGGCGGCGGCGGCGCGGCTGGGCGCGCCCATCGGCCACGACTTTTGCTGCCTCTCGCTTTCCGACCTCATGACGCCCTGGGGCACGATTGAAAAGCGCATCACGGCGGCCGCGACGGGTGATTTCGTGACCTCGCTCTACAACCCGCGCAGCCAGAAGCGCAACTGGCAGCTGAGCCGGCTGCGCGAGATTTTTCTGGCGCACCGGGCCCCCACCACCCCCGTGGCCATCGTGCGGCAGGTGACGCGGCCCGAGGAAACTATTCACCTGACCACCCTGGCGGAGCTCGACGTGACGCTGGTGGACATGTTTTGCCTGGTGCTGATCGGCAACTCGCAGACTTACCGCTTCGGCGAGTTTCTGGTGACGCCCCGGGGCTACCTGGCCCGCAAGCCCGCCACCGGCGCGGAGATTCAGGACGAGAGCTTCCGCCAGATTGAGGCCGAATTGCAGCGCCCCGACCTCGCGGCAGCCGATCGCTGGGCCGTGGTGCGGTGCATCCACAGCACCGCCGACTTTGAGTACGAGCAGCTGTACTACGCGCAGCAGCAACCCCTGGAGCACTGGCACGCCTACCTGGCGGGCGGCGGCACCGTCGTGACCGACGTGACGATGGTGCAGGCCGGCATCACCCGCGCCTACCGCGAGCAGTACGGGGTCGACGTGCGGTGCTACCTCAACGATGCCCGGGTGGCCGACCTCGCCGCGCGCGAGGGCCTGACGCGCAGCCAGGCCGGGATGCGGCTGGCCCTGGCCGAGCACCCCACGGCGCTGTTCGTGGTGGGCAACGCGCCCACGGCCCTGTTTGAGCTGGCCGAGCAGGTACAGGCGGGCCGCTGCCAGCCGGCGGGCATCATCGCCGCGCCGGTCGGCTTCGTGAACGTGGTCGAGGCCAAGCTCAAAACCAAGAGCTTACGGGGGGTGCCGCTCGTGATCATCGAGGGGCGCAAGGGCGGCAGCAGCGTGGCCGCCAGCATTGTCAACGCCGCCTTCACGCTGCCGCAGGCGCTCTAATTCCCTCTCGTGATGCGACACTATACCGTAGTTGGCCTACCTAATACCACGCCCGTGGCGCTGCCCGCCGAGGTGCGCCGGCTGGTGGCCGGGCACGCGGTGTTTTCGGGCGGGCGGCGGCACTATGAGCTGGTTAAAGACCTGTTGCCCAGCCCGCACACCTGGCTAGCCATCGGCGGCGACATACCGGCGCTGTTTGCCGCGTACCGGGCCGCGGCGGGGCCGATTCTGGTATTTGCCAGCGGCGACCCGCTGTTTTTCGGCATGGTGCGCACGATTCAAACGCACGACCCGGCGGCGACCCTGGCCGTGTACCCGGCCTTCAACAGCGTGCAGCGCCTGTGCGCCAAGCTGGGCCAGCCCTACGAGCAGGTGCGCAATACCTCGGTGCACGGCCGGAGCTGGCAGCAGCTCGACGAGGCGCTGCTGCGCTACGAGCCGCTCATCGCCGTGCTGACCGATGGCGTGCGCACGCCGGCCGCCCTTGCCCAGCGGCTGCTCGACTACAATTTTCAGCACTACGAAGTGCTGGTGGGCGAGGACCTCGACGGCCCGCACGAGCGGCTGGGCCGCTACGCGCTGGCCGAGGCGGCCCGGGCCGAGTTTCTGCCCCTCAACTGCGTGCTGCTGCGCCAAACCGCAGCGCCCGTTCGAAGCTGGGGCCTCGACGACGCGGCGTTCGTGGGCCTGCCGGGCCGGCCGGGCATGCTGACCAAAAAAGCCATTCGGCTGCTCAGCCTCAGCCAATTGGGGCTGGCCGGCAAGCGCGTGTTCTGGGACGTGGGCTTTTGCACGGGCTCGGTGGCGATTGAGGCGCGGCGGCTGTTTCCGCAGCTGACGGTAGTGGCCTTCGAGCGGCGGCCCGAGTGCGCGGCCATCCTGGCCGCCAATGCGCGGCGACTTTCCGCCCCCGGCATTACGGCGGTGATGGGCGATTTCTTCGCCCAGGACCTGGCGGCCCTGCCGGTGCCCGAGGCGGTGTTCGTGGGCGGCCACGGGGGCCGGCTGCCCGAGCTGCTGGCCCGGCTCGACGCGCTGCTGCCCCCCGGCGGCACCGTGGTGCTGAACGCCGTGCTACCCACCAGCCACGACCAGTTTTTAGCCCAGGCGCACGCGCTGGGCTGGCAGTTGCCCGCGCCGCCCCAGCGCGTGCAGCTCGACCACCACAACCCCATCTGGGTACTAGCTGCTACTAAACCATGAAGAAGAAGCCCACCGCCATCCTCGCCAGCACCGACCGCGGCGTGCTGCTCGCCGACCGCCTCCGCCGGGAGCTCGACGGCAGCGTCGTGTTTTCGACCCGCCCCGGCGGCCCGCCCGCCGTGCAGCCCATCGCGTCGACTGCCGATTTTCTGGCAACGTCGTTTACGGAGTATGAGGCCTTTATCTTCGTCGGGGCGCTGGGTATCTGCGTGCGCAGCATCGCGCCCTACGTGCAGGACAAAGCCACCGACCCGGCCATCCTCAACCTCGACGACCACGGGCAGTTTGTGCAGCCGGTGCTGGGCGGGCACCGGGGCGGGGCCAACGAGCTGGCCCGCCGCCTGGCGCGGGTGCTGGGGGCGCAGGCCGTCATCACCACGGCCAGCGACTTGCAAAATATCTGGGCTCTGGATACGCTGGCCGGGCAATTCAACTGGCGGGCCGAGCCCAGCCAGCCGCTCAACCAGCTGCTTTCCTTGTTCGTCAACAACGCCAAGACCGCGCTGCTGCTGGACGTGCAGGACGAGGGCACCCGCTGGCTCGAAAAAACCAAGCCCGATTTTGTGGACGTCTTCTACGACCGCGCCGCCATCGCCTGGGACCAGTACCAGCTGGCGCTGGCCGTAACCTACCGCCCGCTCCGGGCCCCGGTGCCGACGCTGGCATTTTACGCGCCGGTGCTGCACGTGGGCATGGGCTGCTCGCGCGACATTGAGGCCGACTTGCTCGACGCCTCGGTGCGCGGCCAGCTGGCCGCGCACGAGCTGGCGATTGAGGCGGTTAAATCAATTAATTCCATCGATATAAAGCACGACGAGGTAGCTTTCCTGGCGCTGGCCGAGCGCCTGGGCGTACCGCTGCTCACCTACCCCGCCGAGGCGCTGAACACCCAGACTACTCCCAACCCGTCGGCAGTCGTGCTGGATAAGCTCGGCGTGCCCAGCGTGGGCGAGGCCGCCGCCCAGCTGGCCAGCGGCAACGGCCGCTTGCTGCTGGAAAAGCAGAAAGTCACGGTCGCCTCGGGTAAGAAGCACACCCTGGCCGTGGCGCTCGACGCCGCCGCCGAGCGGCGCGGCGTGGTGGCCATTGTGGGCGCGGGGCCCGGCGATGCCAGCCTCATCAGCCTGAAAGGCAAGGAATTGCTGGAAGCCGCCGACCTCATTCTCTACGCCGGCAGCCTGGTGCCCGAGCGCCTGACCCACTACGCCAAGCCCGGCGCGGTGGTGCGCAACTCGGCCAGTATGACCCTGGAAGAGCAGCTGCACCTGATGAGCGAGCACTACCAGCGCGGGCAGCTCGTCGTGCGGCTGCACTCCGGCGACCCGGCCATTTACGGGGCCATCCAGGAGCAGATGACGGCGTTTGACGAGCGCGGCATGGCCTACTTCATCGTGCCCGGCATCTCGGCGTTTCAGGCCGCGGCGGCTAGTCTGAACTCGGAGTTTACCATCCCGGAGGTGGTGCAGACCATCATCCTGACGCGGGGCGCGGGCAACACGCCGCTCCCCCCGCACGAGGACCTGGCGGCAATGGCCCAGCACCGCGCTACCATGTGCATCTTCCTGAGTGCCACCATCGCCAAGCGGGTGCAGGCGCAGCTGGAGGAGCACTACCCCGCCGATACGCCGGTGGCCATCCTCTACCGCGTCACCTGGGACGACGAGGAAATCTACACCGGCCAGCTCGCCGACCTGGCCCGCCTCGTCCGGGAGCACAAGCTCACGCGTACGGTGCTCATCGTGGTGGGGGCCGCCATCGGGGCGCGTAAGAACCGCTCGCAGCTGTATCATCCCGACTGGAAGCATATTTTCCGTACTGGCAAGCCGGCCAAGGTGAGGAAATCTAGGCAACCGGCCGACGGCGGAAACTAGTTAAGTTTTCGCAGGCTACGCTATTTACAGTGGTTTGCTGGCTAGCAG
This sequence comes from uncultured Hymenobacter sp., assembly GCA_913776615.1. Classification (GTDB taxonomy): domain Bacteria; phylum Bacteroidota; class Bacteroidia; order Cytophagales; family Hymenobacteraceae; genus Hymenobacter. The sequence continues at coordinate 1,070 of CAJYPK010000006.1, read as the reverse complement.
AGTGGTGTATTATTCAACAGGAGTGTAACACCAAGCTCCAGCTTGGTGAGTGCTCGGCGAGTGCGTCCTAACGCCTCACCAAGCTGGAGCTTGGTGTTACACCCGGCCAAGATGGCGGCCATCAACGATAACGTGAACAGCTACACACTGAACAGCTTACATTAGCAACCTCATGCCTATGCCAGTAATACTTCCGACTACCAAAACCATCTTAGTTTTCGGAGGCACTACGGAGGGCAAGCAAGCGGTGGGCTGGCTAGCAAATACCGCCTACGCATTTTGGTATTCCACCAAAACCCAGGTTGAACTTGACCTCCCACCTAATGGCCGCTACCGCTGGGGCGCGTTCACGACGGCGACGCTGGTGGCGTTTTGCCGGCGCCACCAGGTAGGGTGCCTCGTGCACGCCGGCCACCCGTTTGCCGAGGCGCTGCACGCTACCGTGGCCGAGGCCAGCCAGCAGCTCGGCCTGCCGGTGCTGCGGCTGGAGCGGGCCTACCCGCCGCGCCAGGCGCATCCACTCATTACGTACGTGGCGGACTACGAAGAAGCAATAGCTTGCCTGCGCGCCGCCGACCTGGCCCCCGCGCTGGCCCTGAGCGGCGTGCAAACCATTGAGCGGCTGCGGGGCTACTGGCAGCACCACCCCATGTATTTTCGGGTGCTGCCCCGGGCTTCGTCGGTGGCGCTGGCCACCCGGGCGGGGCTGCCGGCCGCGTGGCTGCTACCCGCGGAGCCGGGCCGCGAGGTAGCGGCGGAAACGGCGCTGATTCGCCGCCTGGGCGTGCGGGCGGTGGTGGCGAAGGAAAGCGGCGAAAGCGGCTTTTTGTCGGTCAAGCTGGCAGCGGCCGGGGCGGCGGGCGTACCTATTTTCGTAGTGCGGCGGCCCGCCACGCCGGCTACTTTTCGATCCGTGGCGGGCAAAGATGAGTTACTGGCTTACTTAGAAGAATTAAAAATGAAGAATTAAAAATGAAGAATTAAAAATGAAGAATTAAAAATGAAGAATTAAAAATGAAGAATTAAAAATGAAGAATTAAAAATGAAGAATTAAAAATGAAGAATTAAAA
>CAJYPK010000005.1 GCA_913776615.1 uncultured Hymenobacter sp. | reverse complement strand
CTTGCCACTGCGAGTCAGTAAGGGGTTGATAGCACTCAACCATAAAGCGTGCAGGAGCCTAGGAACTCCCACCGCAACTTACTGGCTCGTTTCTTTTTGCCCAGCTAATTCCTAAACACGCTCTAAGGAAGCCCGCCTGTTGCACTACCTCGGCACCCACCCCGGGCAATTGCTGCGGCGCGGTGACATCCTACGCTACTTGGGCGAGGAAGACGACTTCTTCCAAGGCCGGAGCCTAGACGTATTTATCAGCCGGCTGCGTAAGTACCTAGCGGCCGACCCGCGCCTCGCCATTGAGAGCGTGCGGGGCGTTGGCTTACGCTTCCTGCTAAATAATTAGCGCAGTTCCCAGGTCAGTGCACACCACACAAAAATGAGCCCCCGCTTTTTTCAGCGAGAGCTCACTTTTATGCAAGCGGCGTTTCTGCAATCAACTGAATTGCAAAGCCAAACTACTACTTACTCAGCCGCGCCGTAGCTGGCCTGGAAATGCGGAAAGCGCTGGGCCGCCAGCTCGCCCACGCGGCGGGCCAGCAGCTCGCGCAGGGCCTCGATATTCTCGCGCTGCTGGGCCGAGATGAACACTACCGGGTCGTGCATTCGGGCCATGTAAGTTTCCTGGAGCTGCTCCAGCGGCGGGCGCGGCGCGGCTTCCAGCTGGTCGGTGGGCCATTCGTCGTCGCCGGGCTCGGGCTCAAATCTCGGGGCGGGGTTTTCTTCGGCCGAGTACTGGTCTATCTTATTGAAAACGAGCAAAGCCGGCTTATCGGCCGCGCCGATTTCGCGCAACGTTTCGTTTACAACGGCGATGTGCTCCTCGAAGGCCGGGTGCGAAATATCCACGACGTGGATGAGCAAATCGGCCTCCCGAATCTCGTCCAGCGTGCTTTTGAAGCTCTCAATAAGCTTGGTGGGCAGCTTGCGGATAAATCCGACGGTATCGGAGAGCAGGAACGGCACGTGGTTGTCGAGCACCACCTTACGCGTGGTGGCATCGACGGTGGCGAAGAGCTTGTTTTCGGCGAAGACTTCCGCCTTGCCCAGCAGGTTCATAATCGTGCTCTTGCCCACGTTGGTGTAGCCCACCAGCGCCACCCGGATGGTTTGGGTGCGCGTCTTGCGCTGGGTCTGGGCCTGCTTGTCGAGGTCTTCGAGCTTTTCCTTCAAAAAGGCGATGCGGTCGCGCACGATCCGGCGGTCGGTCTCAATTTCCGTCTCGCCGGGACCTTTCATACCCACGCCACCCCGCTGCTTGTCCAAGTGCGTCCAGAGGCCGGTGAGGCGGGGCAGCAAGTATTGGTACTGGGCCAGCTCGACCTGCGTGCGTGAGGTGGCCGACTTGGCCCGTAGCGCGAAGATGTCGAGAATGAGCAGCGAGCGGTCCACAATCTTCACCTTCAGCTCGGCCTCCAGGTTGCGAAGCTGCGAGGGCGAGAGGTCGTCGTCGAAGACCACCATGCTGGTTTTCTCGTGGGTCACCCAGGCCTTGATTTCGGCCAGCTTACCCTCGCCCACGTAGGTGCGGATGTCGGGCTTGTCGAGCTTCTGCACGAAGCGCTTGGTCGCCACGGCCCCGGCCGTTTCGATGAGAAAGGCCAGCTCGTCGAGGTACTCGGTAGTTTGCGCGTCGGTTTGGCGGCGCGGGGGCACGCTCACCAGCACGGCGGTTTCGGCCTGCTTGGCGGTTTCGTAAGTTTTGGTTTTCAGCAAGCGGTTGAGCTTGACGTCGCGGCGGGCGGGCGTATGGTCGGTAGCCCCGATGTGCCGGGTGCTGCCTTGCCCGTTATTGTCTTTGGATTTGGACATTATATTAATTGTTAATTGTTAGTTGTCAATTGTTAGTTGGTTATTAACCTTTAACAATCAACAATTAGCAATTACTTAAGCGTGAGAGAGTAAGCGACGACCTGCTCGATCTGGGCGGGCGTCAGGGTTTTGCTGAACGACGGCATCTTGCGCATCCCATTCGTCACCAAGTAGGTACGCCCGAAGGCGTTGAGGTTGCTCTTGGTGAGGTCGTGGGCGCCGTTAAGGCCCAGGCGGCCATCTTTACCGTGGCAGCGCTGGCAGTTTTTCTGGTACAGGAGCTGACCGGGGGCGGGCGGGGCAGCCTCAACCGTCATCGCCGAGGCCAGCCCCACCAGCCCCAGGCCAGCCGATTTAAGAAGCTTCATTGTGGTATGGTAACGCAAAAATCATCCCGAAAGTAACCGCCAACGCTACTTTAAAGAGGGAAATAGTGGGCGGCGGGGCATCCAGCCCGACCTTTGCCTCGTTTGAGCCCCGTTTCTTAGTTTATTCTGCTTCCTGTGCGCGTTGCCTTAGTCATTAATACTTCCTGGAATATCTGGAACTTCCGGCGCGGGCTGGTTAGAGCGCTGCAAGCAGCGGGCCACGAGGTGCTGGCCATTGCGCCGCCCGACGACTATTCCGACCGGCTGGCCAGTGAGCTCGGCTGCCGCTACGTGCCCATCCTGATGGAAAACAAGGGCACCAACCCCGTCAAGGATGCCCAGCTTACGCGCCGTTTCGTGGCGGTGTACAAGCGCGAGCGGCCCGACGTGGTCCTGCACTTTACCATCAAGCCCAACATCTACGGCACGCTGGCGGCGCGGCTGGCGGGCGTGCCCAGCATCAACAACGTGAGCGGCCTGGGCACGGCGTTCATCGTCGAAAACCTGGTGAGCAAGGTCGTGAAAGGCCTGTACCGACTGGCCTTTCGCTTCCCGGAGAAAGTATTTTTTCAGAATAACGACGACCGCGAGCTGTTCATCCGGGGCGGGCTCATCAAGCCGGCGCTCACTGGCCTGGTGCCCGGCTCGGGCGTCGATTTGACGCGCTTCCGACCCGAGCCAGCCCGTGCAAAGGCCCCTGGCGAGCCCTTTACCTTCCTCATGGTGGCGCGGGTGTTGTATGAGAAAGGCATTGTCGAGTACTTCGAGGCGGCCAAGCAGCTGCGGGCCACGCTAGGGGCCGACAAGGTGCGGCTCCAGCTGCTGGGGAGCCTCGACGAGGCCGGCGGCGTGGGTGTGACGCGCGCCACCTTCGAGCAGTGGCTTCAGGCGGGCAACATCGACTACCTGGGCACTTCCGACAACGTGGCTGCCCACCTGCACCGCGCCGACTGCGTGGTGCTGCCCAGCTACCGCGAGGGCACGCCCAAAACCCTGCTCGAAGCCGCCGCCTGCGGCAAGCCCTTGGTAACCACTGATGTACCCGGCTGCCGCGAGACCGTGCAGCACGGCCGCAACGGCTACCTCTGCCAGGTACGCGACGCGGCCGACCTAGCCGCCAAGCTGCTGCTAGTGGCCCAGCTTCCCTCCGAGCGCTTAGCCGCAATGGGCGCCGCCAGCCGCCAGCTCGCCGAAGAAAAATTTGACGAACAGCTCGTGCTGCGCCAATACCTCGACGCCGTAGCCGCGGCCGGCCGGCTGGCGGTGAAATAGTGAGGTGGTGAGTAGTGAGCTTTGCCTCCGTAACTACGTTCTCATCACGCTACCACTCCCCCATTCACCAATTCCCTAGTTCACTATTTCACCGTTATGGAAGTAATTACCCATTCTTTACCAGGTTTGCTGGAGTTCCGGCCCCGGATTTTTGGCGACCCGCGCGGCGCTTTTTTCGAGTCGTTCAGCGCCCGCACGATGGAAGGCCTGGGCCTGCCCCGCCACCACTGGGTGCAGGATAATCAGAGTATCTCAAAGGCGGGCACCCTGCGCGGCCTGCACTTTCAGCGCCCGCCCCACGCCCAGGCCAAGCTGGTGCGCGTAGCCCAGGGCCGCGCCCTCGACGTGGTTGTCGATTTGCGCCACCGCTCGCCCACTTTTGGGCAGCACACCAAAGTGCTGCTTACGGCTGAGCTGGGCAACGTCTTCTACGTACCCGAAGGCTTTGCCCACGGCTTCGTAGCACTGGAGGATAATACGCTGTTTCTCTACAAGTGCTCCGACTACTACGCGCCCGCCACCGAGGGCGGCGTACTGTGGAACGACCCGGCGCTGGGTATCGATTGGGAGTATGCCGGCGAAAAGCTGGTTTCACCCAAAGACGCGATACTACCCACTCTGGCCGATTTGCAGAATCCGTTTTAGCGCCCGAAGCTCCTTCGAAAGAGGAGCGTATGATTGCTGTTTTGCAGCAAGTCACGAGCCCGTAAAAACAAGTGGTTGGTTGAGTTAGCTTCACTAGCCTGACCACCACGTTTGCCATGCTGAGCCTGCCGAAGCACCTCGCGTGCTGTACTAACTCCCTCGTTGGCGCAAGCGAGCAAGACGCTTCGGCAAGCTCGGCATGACAAACGACCACTGTTTTGTCAAGAATAGTAGTCCTGTCGAACTTACCGAAGCCTCTCACCGCGCCGGAAGTGAGCCAGACGGTGGCCTCAATGCCACTTTACAGCAGCGGGACCAGCGTTTCCAGGCCCATGCCCCGGCTGCCTTTGAGTAGCACGAGCTGGCCGGTGGCTGGGTGCCCGGCCAGCCACACGGCCGCCGCCGACTTATCGGCGAAATAGTGCGCGGCGGGGTATGCCGCAGCGGCGGCCCGCATGAGCGAGCCAATGAGCAGCACGTTCTCCAGCTTCAGCTCAGCCAGCAGCTCGCCCAGGGCGCGGTGCTCGGCCTCGGCGCTTTCGCCCAGCTCAAACATGTCGCCCAGGATGGCCAGCCGGCCCTGCCCGGCCACCACGGGCCGCTGGGCGAAGCTGCGCAACGCGGCGGCCATGCTGCTGGGGTTGGCGTTGTAGGCGTCGAGGATGAGGTCGTTGCCGCGCGCGGTACGTGCCAGTTGCGAGCGGTTATTCTGCGGATTGTAGCTAGCCAGCGCGGCGGCCACCTGGGCGGCGGGCACCTCAAAAAACGCCCCCACGGCGGCGGCGGCGGCCATGTTGGGGAAGTTGTAGTCGCCGGTAAGCTGGGCGGCCACCTCGGTACCGTCGCCGAGGCGCAGGTGCAGGCCCGGGTCGGCGTGCAGGAAGGTAGCCGGATGCGCATCGGCCGGGCCGGGGTAGGTAGCCAGGGTCGGCGCGGGGTCGGCGGTGAGCGCGGCGACGGCCGCGGCGGCCACGGCCGGGATTTTCGCGTCGAGCGTATTCACGAACAGCGTCCCGCCGTGGCGGGCCAGGTAGTCGAACAGCTCGCCCTTACCCTTGGCGATGCCCGCCTCGCCACCGAAGCCTTCGAGGTGGGCCTTACCGATGTTGGTGATGAGGCCGTGGGTGGGCTCGGCCCACTGGCAGTAAGCCGCGATTTCGCCCTGGTGGTTGGCCCCCATCTCGATTACGGCAAAGTCGTGCTCCTCGGGACGCAGGCGCAGCAGCGTGAGCGGCACGCCGATGTGATTATTAAAATTACCGATGGTAGCCAGCACGTTATACTTTTGGGCCAGCACTACCGTCAGCAGTTCCTTCGTGGTAGTTTTGCCATTGGAGCCGGTGATGGCCAGCACGGGGCCGCGGAAGCGCCGGCGGTGCTCGCGGGCCAGGGCTTGCAGGGCGGCCAGCGGGTTGGGGGCGTAGGTGTAGTGAGCGGGGTCCTGGGCGGCCAGCGTGAGGTCGTCGACCACGGCGTGGCGGGCACCCTGCGCAATGGCCCCGGGGGCAAAGTCGGCCCCGCGAAAGCTGGGGCCGTTGAGGGCAAAAAACAGCGTGCCCGGCTGGGGCTGGCGCGAATCGGTACTAACCTGGCCCTGGGCGGCGAGGTATTGGTCGTAAAGCTTCATCTCACTAAGTAGCCAAGAGGAATGGCGTAGAAAACGCGGCGCGGATTGATGCTGGCTTAGCCGCGGCTAGTTACCGCTTCATGCCCAATTCCCCATTATCGGGTGCAACTTACGGCCCGGCTGGCGTTGTTAGCGGGCACGGGCTTTAGCGGTTTTCTTATGCGGCGTTCTTTTTTACTGGGATTGTTGGGGTTAGCCCTGGCGGGGCGGGCGCAGGCGCAGACGCCGCAGTTCGGCTTCGGGTTTGGCAGCGTGGCCAAGGTGGTGCAGGGCACCGATACGCTGGCCCAGGCCTGGGTGGGGGGGCTCAACACGCCGCAATTCAGCACCATCGACCTCAACGGCGACGGGCAGGCCGACCTCTACGCCTTCGACCGCCAGACTTCGCGCAGCTACACGTTTCTCAACGTGGCGACCAGCGGCAGCGGCCGGCGCTGGCAGTACGCCCCCGATTACGAGTCGCTTTTTCCGAGCGACCTCTCGGGCTGGGTGCTGCTGCGCGACTACGACTGCGACGGCCGCGCCGACCTGTTTACCTACGCCAACGGCGGCGACATCCGGGTATTTCGCAACGTAGCGGACGCGAGCGGGCGGCCCACGTTTACCTTGGCTAATAATCAATTGTCGTTTCCAGTGGCCAACGGCTACATCAGCAATCTCAACATCGGGGCCTACAACACGCCGGCTATCCAGGACGTGAACGGCGACGGCCGGCTCGATATTCTGACCTACGACTTTGTGGGCTCCACCGCGCTGGAACTGTACCTCAATACCAGCACCGGCGGCTGCGGGGGCATCAGCAGCTTTGCGCAGAGCAGCAACTACTGGGGCCAGGTAACGAGCTGCGCCGATTGCAGCTCGTACCAGTTTGGGGGCACCACGCCCTGCCAGCCCTACCGCCTGACGCACAGCCCCGGCCACAGCATTTTGCTGCTCGACCTCAACGGCGACGGCAAGCTCGACGTGCTCGACGGCCGCGACAACTGCCCGCAGCTCACGCGCCTGCTCAACAGCGGCTCCTCGACCGTAAACGGCCTGCTTACGTCGGGCGGCACGAGCAGCGCGTTTCCGTCGGCCACCGCGCCGGTCAATCTATCGATGTTCCCGGCTCCGTACGCCTTCGACGCCAATTTCGACGGTGTACCCGACCTGGTAGTAGCGCCCAACATGGCCGACAACTCGCTCGACCGGGTGAGCATGCGCCGCAGCGTGCGGCTGTACCAAAACGCGGCGGCCAGCGCCACCGCGGTGCCCAGCTTCAGCCTGGCCAGCGACGGCTTTTTGCAAAACGACATGCTCGACGTGAGCGAGGGCAGCGTGCCGACCTTCGGTGACATTGACGGCGACGGACTCACCGACCTGCTGATTGCCAACCAAGCTGACCTCGTGAGCGGCTACTACCGCGCCAGCCTCTACTACTACCGCAACGTGGGTACGGCCGCCCGGCCGGTGTTTCGGCTCGTGACCGACGACTACCTGGGGCTGGCTGCCACGGCGGCCCTCACGCCCAGCGTCCGGTTTGAGAGCCTGCGCCCGGCACTGGTTGACCTCAACCGCGACGGCGCGCTCGACCTCGTGTACTCGGCCTACAACGGGACCACCAACCAACTTAATTACATTCTGAACACCGCCGCCGCCGGCCAGCCAGTCAGCCTCAACCCGGCCCGGGCCAGCTATTTCCGGCCGCAGGGCGCGGCCGGCAGCGGCGTGCTGCCCGCCCGGCAGGGTGACACGCCGTGCTTTTTCGACGTGGATGGCGACGGCTACGTGGACCTGCTGCTCGGCACCAACGACACCCAGGAAGCGGGGGGCAGCCTGCGCTACTTCCGCAACCAGGGCGCGGCGGCCGGTGGCAACGTGGACAACCTCTTTGTGCTGGCCAACGCCAACTACGGCCAGCTGCTGAGCGCCGGCAGCCGCCCCCCCTACCTGGCCCCCGCCGTGGCCGACTTCGATGGCGACGGCAAGCCCGACCTGCTGACGCTCGACGGCCGCGGCACGGTAACGCTCTACAACGACTTTCGCAGCCAGGGCAGTGCCTTTACGGGTACTACCAACTTGTTTTTCAATAATTTCACCGCCCAATACGAGCCCGCCCGGCTGGGCAAGGGCTTCGTGCTGCGCTTTGCCGCCGCCGCCGCCGACCTCAACCGCGACGGTAAGCCCGAGCTCTACGTCGGCACCGAAACCGGCGGCCTCGTGAGCTTCCTCGGCCGCACGGGCAATTCGCTGGCGGCCCACCCCGCGGCGGCCGCCGCGCTGGCCCTCAGCGTCTACCCCAACCCCGCCGCCCAGGCCGCCACCGCCGAAACCGCTCAGCCTACCCGCGTGCAGCTCTTCGACCTGACGGGCCGCCTGGTGCGGGCCGCCGACCCGCTGGCCCGCACCCACCGCCTCGACCTCACGGGCCTGGCACCCGGCCTCTACGTGGTGCAGGCCACCTCGGCCGACGGCCTCCGCACGAGCCAGCGCCTGGCGGTGACGCAGTAAGTGTACGTCTTTGGGTTGAATTAAAAATGATAAATTAAAAATGCACAGATTAATCTGCTACCCATTTTTAATTTATCATTTTTTAATTTTTAATTCTGTTGAGGAAGTTGAAAACCACTCGAACAGCCTACTTACAGTCGGGCAGGCTGAACTCGTCGGCATCGAGCAGGAAAGGCAGCTTCTCGCGCAGGTCGTAGAGCGGCCGGGCCTTCAGGGTGTGCGTGAGCACGGTTTGCAGGTTGCCGGCCTGGGCCAGGTACTCCCCGTGGATGTCGAGCAGCGCCGACTGGCCCGAGTACTCGTGGCCCGCGCCATCGGTGCCCAGGCGGTTGACGCCCACCGTATACGCCATGTTCTCGATGGCCCGGGCGCGCAGCAGGGTGCGCCAGATTTCGGCCCGGGGCTGGGGCCAGTTGGCCACGTACAGCAGCACGTCGTAGGGCTGGCGCGGGTCGTTGCGGCTCCACACCGGGAAGCGTAAGTCGTAGCAGATGAGTGGCCGGATACGCCAGCCGCGCCATTCCTCGGTGAGGCGGCAGGTGCCGGGCGTGTACACTTCGTGCTCGCCGGCCAGCCGGAACAAGTGGCGCTTGTCGTAGGTACTGTACGAGCCGTCGGGACGCACCCACAGCAGGCGGTTGTAGTAGGCCGAGCCGTCGCGGGTGAGCACGCTGCCCGTCACTACGGCGTCGTAAAAAGCGGCCTGCGCCCGCATCCAGGCCAGCGTGGGGCCGGGGTGCTCTTCGGCCTGGGTAGCCGCATTCATGCTAAAGCCGGTGGTGAACATCTCGGGCAGCACAATCAGGTCGGTGAGCCCCGCGCTGGGCAGGGCCGAGGCCAGCAGACTGGCGAGCTGCGCCCGATTGGCAGCCGGGTCGTGCCAGTGCAGACTGGCCTGCACCAGCGATATCGTGAGGTCGTTCATGGTTGTTAACGTCAGCCGCCCGTTGCCTAACTTCTGCTACTCAAGGCTGACTTTTATAGTGTACTGTTATACTACTTAATTAGTTTTTTAACTTATTTCTTCGGCCCTTGCCGCAGCAACCGGGCGGCGGCCTGCAACGTGGCGGGCTCCTTGGCGAAGCAGAAGCGCACCAGCCCCGGGTCGTAGCCGTCGTGGTAAAAGGCCGACACCGGCACCACCGCCACGCCCCAGCGGCGGGCCAGCTCCTCGGCAAAGGCCACGTCGCCGAGCGGCGAAAACTGCCCGTAGCCCGCCAGCACGAAGTAACCGCCAGGCACCGGCCGCAGCTCCCAGCCCGCCCCCGCCAGCAGGCCCGTAAACTCGTCGCGCTTGGCCTGGTAGAAACCCGCCAGGCTGCGGGCGTGCGCGGCACCGGGGTCGGCTTCGAGCACGTCGGCCAGGGCGTGCTGGGTAGGCGTACTCACGGAGAAGGTTACGAACTGGTGCACGCGCCGTAGCTCGGTCGTGAGGGCCGGCGGGGCCAGGCAGTAGCCGGCCTTCCAGCCCGTGGCGTGGTAAGTTTTGCCAAACGACGACACCACGAAGCTGCGCGCCCGCAGGGCCGGGTGCTGGCGGGCACTGCGCGGGGCTACCCCGTCGAATACCAGGTGCTCGTACACCTCATCCGACAGCACCAGCACGTCGGACCCCTCGGTGAGGGCGGCCAGGGCGGCCCAGTCGGCCTCGTCGAACACGGCCCCGCTGGGGTTGTGCGGCGAGTTGACCATAATGAGCCGGGTGCGCTCGGTGAGGGCGGCCCGCACGGCGGCCCAGTCGGGGCGAAAGTCGGCGGTGGGCAGGCGCACGTAGCGCGGCACGCCGCCTTGCAGCCGCACGGCCGGCCCGTAGAGGTCGTAGGCCGGCTCCAGGATGATGACCTCGTCGCCGGGCCGCACTACGGCGGCCAGCACGCCGTACAGCGCTTCGGTGGCCCCAGCCGTGATGGTAATTTCCGTTTCGGCATCGGGTGCCGGGGCGTCGGCTTGCAGCTGGCCTACTTGCGCCGCGATGGCCTGGCGCAGCCGCAGCAACCCCGGCATGGGCGCGTACTGGTGGCTGCCGCTGGCCAGCGCGTGCCGGGCCAATGCCTGGCGCAGGGCCAGCGGCGGGTCGTAATCGGGAAAGCCCTGGGCCAGGTTGATGGCCTCGGTTTGCTGGGCCAGCAGCGTCATCCGCGAAAAAATGCTGGCCCCCACGTCGGGCAGCTTCGACTCCAACATCAGTAAATCGAAAGAACTGGGAAAAGGAAATGATACTCAGCGGGCCTGAGTTCAATTAGGCAACATGAAATCGGCCCTTGAGGCGTATTTTTGGGTAAAGTACAACGCCTACTGTTTGCAAGGTCATTTTATTTATCGTATGCCGATTGTTTACCATACTCCATTAGTACAGTTACACCACGATCCGGCCGGGGCTACTATTGAAACCGAGTGGCTGGGCTTCGTCAATTCCGAGCAGCTGCGCGCGGCGCTCACGGAGGCGCTGCGGCTGGCCCGGCAGCACGGTGCCAAGGGCTGGATAGCCAACAATACGCTGCTGCGCACCATCCGCCCCGCCGACCAGGACTGGATCAACCAAGAGTGGTTTCCCGAATTTTCCAAGCTCGGGATGCGGCGGCTGGCCATCGTCGAATCGCAGGATGCGCTCAACCGCATGGGTATCACCACCATCATGCAGCGCGCCACCGAGCACATCCCGTTCGATACCCAGTACTTCACCGACGCAGCGGCCGCCCGCCGCTGGGCCGCCAGCGCCCCCGCCCCCGTCGCCAACCGGTAAAACGAAGTGGTACTCCGTTTCTGCGTGAGGACGTACCTCGGCGCGGAAACGGAGTACCACTCCGTTTTACATGGTCAAACCAACTCCTTACAGGTTAGGCAGATTGGGTTTCAAATCCTGCGGGTAGAGCTTGCGCACGTGAGCCACCTTGTGCTCCGACACGTTGACGATGTACGGGTTGTCGGGGTGCAGGCGGTAGTAGCCCTGGTGGTAGTCCTCGGCATCCCAAAACTGCTTGAATGGCACTACCTGGGTCACAATCTTGCTGCCGTACTGCTTGGAAGCGTTGACTTTGGCAATGGTTTGCTCCAGCATAGCTTTCTCCTCGGGCGTGCGGTAAAACGCCACCGAGCGGTACTCGGGGCCGGTGTCGTTGCCCTGGCGGTTGAGCTGCGTGGGGTCGTGGCTGGCGGTGAAAAAAATGTCAGCCAGCTCCTGGTAGCTGATTACCTTAGGATCGTAGTAGATGTTCACCGATTCGGCGTGGCCGGTCTGCTGGCCGGCTACCTGCTCGTAGCTGGGATGCGGCACGGTGCCGCCCGCGTAGCCGCTCACCACCTGCTTCACGCCTTTGAGCTGCTCGAAGGCTTCTTCCTGCGCCCAGAAGCAGCCGCCCGCGAAGGTGGCCTGGGCCAGCCCGGTGAGGTTTTTGGGTGCGTAGCCAGCCGTGGAGGCTACCGGCGCGGTCGGGGTTTGGGCCTGCGCCTGGGCAGGCTGCTGCGAGCCGCAGGCCGTGAGCAGGGCCAGCAGGCCAAGGCCGGAAGCGGCCGACAAAAACTTGGTCATGAAAGGGAAAGAAAAGTGCGGTGAGGAAGCTATACGCTAGCCGCTGGGCTGGCGGATTGCTTTTAAACACGGGTTTTATAAGCGGAGTTCACTGACCTTGACCACCGTAAGCGGTAGCCTGGGGCAGCCCGCGGCGCGGCTTTTCCGTAAGCCCAGCCCGGGGCTCCGTGGCCCGCCGCATCTCACCATGTCTTCTTTTGCTTCCGCTTTCTGCGTCCTGGCTTTCGGCATAGGCGCGCTGGCCGCCCGCCCGGCCCAGGCTCAGAATCAAGTGGCCAACTACGGCTACGGCCAGCCGGGCACGGCCAGCTACGAGCATTTCAGCTTCTGGACCCTCAACAACCGCCGCTCCGACGTGGGCTACGCCGCCGGCGCCAACCGCGAGGACGCGCGCGTGAGCTACGCTGGCCCCACTAGCGTGGGCGGGCAGCCCGGCTTCCGGGTGAAGTTTCTCGATGGCCGCACGCTGACTGTCGTACCCAGCGGCACTACCCTGCTCGTGAGCGGGGCCCCGGGCACGGCTCCCAAAACCTTCACCTGGGAGTACGAAGGCCCGGTCAACGGCGTGGGCACCGTGTGCAGCGTGTGCGTGGCCGATGCGGCGGCCGCCATGCGCCTCGTGCAGGCGCACTATCTGAAATAGTAGCGCGGGCTTGGCAGGCCGCGTGTAATAGACTGACGTAGCGCGGACTACAAAGTCCACGCTACTACATTGGAGCGGTTTCGTGGTCAGTGTACGGCCTGTCGCTGCTCTAACCCCTACCCACCTACCCTGACGACAGGCTCTCCCTCTCCTTTTCGGAGAGGGGGCCGGGGGTGAGGCGCTCACGCCTGAATAACGGTAAAATGTACACCGACTAAGAAAATACTTAAATCAGCCCCTTCAGCTCCTGCAACTTCAGCAGCGCCTCGATGGGCGTGAGCGTATTGACGTCCAGCGTTTTCAGCTGCTCGCGCAATTGCTCCAGCTTGGGGTCACCGGGCTCGAACATGCTAAGCTGCACCCGCGGGGCCGAGGCCACGGCCGCAGTGGCGCGGGGCTTCGGTGAACTGGTGAGCTGGTGAGCTGGTGAGCTCTTGGCTTCCAGCCCAGCCAGCACCTCGTCGAATTCGGTGGGAGCGTTGGGGTCGATTTCCGTGAGGCCGGTTTGGGTGCGCTCCTGCTCCAGGTGGTGCATGATTTCGTTGGCGCGCAGCACCACGGCCGATGGCATGCCGGCCATACGGGCCACGTGGATGCCAAACGAGTGCTCGGAGCCACCGGGCCGCAGCTTGCGCAGGAACAGCACCCGGCCGTCGGCCTCCTGCACGGCCACGTGGTAGTTGCGCACCCGGGGGCAGTCGTCGGCCAGCTGGTTGAGCTCGTGGTAGTGGGTGGCAAACAGCGTCTTCGCCTTGGCCTTGGGGTTGTTGTGCAGGTGCTCCACGATGGCCCAGGCGATGCTGATGCCGTCGTAGGTGCTGGTGCCACGCCCGATCTCGTCCATCAGCACGAGGCTGCGGCTGGAGAGATTGTTCAGGATGGAAGCCGTTTCGGTCATTTCCACCATGAAGGTGCTTTCGCCCTTGCTGAGGTTGTCGCTGGCTCCCACGCGAGTAAAAATCTTGTCGATAATGCCCACCGTGGCTTCCTCGGCGGGCACGAACGAGCCAATCTGGGCCAGCAGCACGATGAGCGCGGTTTGGCGCAGCAGGGCCGACTTCCCGGCCATGTTGGGGCCGGTGATGACGACGATCTGCTGGTCGTCCTGGCTCAGGCACAAGTCGTTGGGAATGTAGCTCTCGCCGGGCGGCAGTTGCCGCTCGATTACCGGGTGGCGGCCGCCCTTGATGTCGAGCGTCGGCCCATCGTTCACCACCGGCCGGGCGTAGCGGTATTGCCGCGCCGTGGCGGCAAACGAGGCCAGGCAGTCGAGCACGCCGATGGCGCGGGCGTTCTGCTGCACCTGGCTCACGAAGTCGAGCGCCGCCAGCACTACCTCCTGGTAAATGCGGCTTTCGATGGCGAATAATTGCTCCTCGGCGTTCAGGATTTTCTCCTCGTAGGTTTTCAGCTCCTCGGTCACGTAGCGCTCGGCGTTCACGAGCGTTTGCTTGCGAATCCAGTCGGCCGGCACCTTGCTCTTGTGGGCGTTGCTGACTTCGAGATAGTAGCCAAACACTTTGTTGTAAGCCACTTTCAGCGACGAGATTCCCGTGGCCGCCTGCTCGCGCTGCTGCATTTTGAGCAGGAAGTCCTTGCCCGAAAAAGCCAGCCCGCGCAGCTCGTCGAGCTCGGCATCCACCCCGTCCATAATGACGTGGCCCTGGTTGGTGAGCACGGGCGCGTCGGGGCGAATTTTGGTTTGAATCTCGCGGCGCAGCGAGGCGCAGGGATTAAGCTGGTCGGCCAGCTTTTCGAGGGCGCGCACGCCCGAGGCGGCCAGCTTTTCGCGCAGCGGGGCGATGCTTTCGAGGGCGCGGGCCAGCTGCAACAGCTCGCGGGGATTCACGCGGCGCACGGCCACTTTGGAGATGAGGCGCTCCAAGTCGTTGATGGGGCGCAATTGGGTTTGGACCTCTTCGAGCAGCTCAGGCTCGGCCACGAGGGCGGCCACGGTGTCGAGGCGCCGCTGAATCTGGCTGACTTCCTTCAGCGGCAGCACCACCCACTTGCGCAGCAGGCGGGCACCCATCGGCGTCAGGGTCTGGTCGAGGATATCAATAAGCGGCACGCCGCCGGGGTGCTGGGCCTGCACCAGCTCCAGGTTGCGCACCGTGAAGCGGTCGAGCCACACGTACTTATCTTCCTCCAGGCGGCCCAGGCTGGCGATGTGCTGGATGTCGGTGTGCTTGGTTTCGGCCAGGTAGTGCAGGATGCAGCCGGCCGCAATTACGCCTTCGCGCAGGTTATCCACGCCGAAGCCCTTGAGCGAGGTGGTGCGGAAGTGCCGCGTGAGCGTATCGTGGGCGTAGTCAGCCCCAAAGACCCACTCGTCGAGCGCGTAGGTGCAGAAGTCGGGACCGAAGCTATTCTCAAACTCGGCCCGGCTGCGCTTGCAAAACAGCACCTCGGCGGGCCGGAAGTTTTGCAGCAGCTTGCCCAAGTAGTCTACCGTGCCCTGCGCAGCCAGAAACTCGCCGGTGCTGATGTCGAGAAACGAGATCCCGGCCTCCGTTTTACCGAAGTGCACGGCGGCCAGGTAGTTGTTTTGGCGGCGCTCCAGGGTGTTGTCGTGCAGGCTCACGCCGGGCGTCACGAGCTCGGTAATGCCCCGCTTCACGAGGCCCTTGGCCTGCTTGGGATCTTCGAGCTGGTCGCAGATGGCCACCCGCTGGCCGGCGCGCACGAGCTTGGGCAGGTAGGTATCGAGGGCGTGGTGCGGGAAGCCCGCCAAGGCCACTTCGCTGACCGTGCCCGCGCCGCGCTTGGTGAGCGTGATGTCGAGGATGCGGGCGGCCGTCACGGCATCTTCGCCGAAGGTCTCGTAGAAGTCGCCCACCCGAAACAGCAGCACCGCGCCGGGGTGCTCGGTTTTGAGCTGGTAGTACTGCCGCATGAGCGGCGTATCGGCCACGGCGGCGGGCTTGATGTGATCGGGCCCCAGCGACTTAATGGCGAACTTGGTGGGCGGCGTGGCGGGGGCGGAAGCGGTGGACATTTAGCTGTTAGCTTTTGGCTGTTAGCTACTAGCTTTCTCTTGACAGCCAACTTAGTAAGAATTGCCTCGCGCTTTAAGCAGCCAGGCCTCTCTATTAAAAACCCTAAATTACGCCGGAATGTGCCCGTTTTGCGGGCCTTATTCATTCCCCCAAAAGCTAACAGCTAACAGCCAAAAGCTAACGGCTCAAAAAACTATGCGCAAACTCACCATGACGGAGCTGAACCGGCTGCCGGTCGCCGATTTTAAAGCCACGCCCAAAAGCCCGGTGGTGCTGGTGCTCGACAACGTGCGCTCGCTGCACAACGTGGGCGCCGTGTTTCGCACCGCCGACGCCTTTGCCCTGGAGCGCATCTACCTCTGCGGCGTGACCGGCCAGCCCCCGCACCGCGAAATTACCAAAACGGCCCTCGGCAGCACCGAATCGGTGGCCTGGACGCACACCGTCACTACCCTCGAAGCCGCCCGGCAGCTCGTGGCCGCGGGCTACCAGCTCGTGGCCGTGGAGCAAACTACCGGCTCGGTGCTGCTGCCCGCCTTCCAGCCCGCGCCGGGCCGCCCGCTGGCCCTGGTGCTGGGCAACGAGGTTTTTGGCGTCGATGATGAGGTACTGGCCCTCTGCGAGGCCGCCGTGGAAATACCGCAGCTCGGCACCAAGCACTCGCTCAACGTGAGCGTGGCGGCCGGTGTGGTACTGTGGGACGTGCTCAGCAAGCTCGCAGTGTTCGGCTAGCCGATTAAAGCCCGGTTTCGGCCGGTCCGGGGCTGGGTGCGTAGGAGGGGCGTATGTCCGCTCCCGCCTCCCCTACCCGCCCCGACGACGCCCTGCTGGCCCTGCGCCCGGCCATTGCCGGCCAGCCGGCGGCTATCCCCACGCCCGCTACCGTGGCTGACTTCCAGCAGCAGGTACTGCGCCCGATACTCAAGCTCCAGCACGCCGTGCTGCTGGCTACCGTGGCCGATTTTGCCCACGACTACCGCCTGCCATTGGCCGTCGCGGCCCCCACCGAGGCCACCCGCCTGCTCACCGAGCTGCTGGGCCGCAACGCCCGCCTGCGCGCCACCCTGGCCGGGCTGGCCGTGGCCATGCTCACGCAGCCCGAGCTAGCATTCTACCGGCAGCACCGCTCCGAGCTCACGCGCCGCCTCCTCGACCTGGCCGAGCAGCGTGTGCTATCCAGCCTGCCCGAGCTGCGGGCTTATTTATCTGCTGCTGGGTAGCAGTCAAAAAAAGCGCGCCACCCGATTTTCGGGTGGCGCGCTGTAGCGCGGACTTTGCAGTCCGCATTTTGTCGGGTTGTCGAACGCGGACTACCGAGTCCGCGCTACGTTAGTCGTACTGCGAGTCGCGCAGCTTGATGGGCGCGGACTTGGTTTTGCGGCGCAGGCGCATG
Organism: uncultured Hymenobacter sp.; assembly: GCA_913776615.1. Taxonomy (GTDB): domain Bacteria; phylum Bacteroidota; class Bacteroidia; order Cytophagales; family Hymenobacteraceae; genus Hymenobacter. Next base: position 186,488 of record CAJYPK010000005.1, on the reverse strand, counting down.
TTCAGCAGTTCCACTATCAGCGAGAAGGCCATGGCGAAATACAGGTAGCCCTTCTCGATTTCCTTGTGGGCAGCCTCCATTACCAGCATAAAGCCAATCATGATGAGGAACGAGAGCGCCAGCATCTTGATGGTGGGGTTGCGGTTTACAAAGTTGGCCACCGAGCCGCTGAAGGCCAGCATGATGCCCATCGCGCAGATAACGGCCGCAATCATCACCAGCACGTTGTCGACCAGGCCCACGGCCGTGAGGATGGAGTCGAAGCTAAATACGATGTCGATGATGATGATTTGCAGGATAATGGCGGGCAGGCTGGCGTGGCCCTTGCTCGCATTTTCCTCCTCTTCCTCGCCTTGCAGCTTGTTATGAATCTCGGTAGTGCTCTTGTACATCAAGAACAAGCCGCCCGCCAACAGAATGAGGTCGCGGCCGCTCACGCCAAAATTTTCCACGAGCGGCGGAAAATTGAGCGTGAACAGCGCCGAGCGCAGACTGACGATCCAAGAAATACTCAATAGCAGCCCGATGCGAAACAGCAGCGCCAATAGCAGGCCGATGGTGCGCCCGCGCGTCTGCTGGTCCGGAGCCAGGCGGTTGACGGTGATGGAAATAAAAATGATGTTATCAATACCCAGCACGATTTCCATCAGTGTGAGGGTGAGCAGGCTAATCCAGGTATGAACCTGCGAAAAGGCGGCGAAATGCTCGGCAGAAAAAGCAGCGAAGGGTGACAAATTTTTATGAAGTGAAGATGTAAGGAGGGTGAAAATGTGAAAATAAGGGAGAGATGCGAGTCAGCTTTCGCGTACTCATTCGCACATCCCGCACATCCCTTACATTTTCACATTCGGAGCCTAGCTCTTCATGTTCACAAACTGGAGCGGCTGACCATTGTCAGTGCGCCGCAGCAGGGCGATAACGGCCTGCAAATCATCAATTTTCTTGGCCGACACCCGAATCTGGTCGTCCTGCATCTGGGCCTCCACTTTGATTTTGCTGTCCTTAATGGTTTTGATGATTTTGCGCCCCGCGTCCTTGTCCACGCCCGCCCGCACCTTGATGGTTTTCTTTACGAGGGTGCCGCTGGCCTGTTCCTCGGCCGTGAAATCGAGGGCCGTGCCGTCGATGCCCTGCTTCACAATGCGGGCCAGCAGAATGTCTTCGAGCGCCTTGATGCGCATCGAGTTTTCGGAGCTGAGCTGTACGGTATTGGCTTTCTTATCCAGCTCAATGCCGCCCTTGGTATCACGCAGGTCGTAGCGGGTGGCCAGCTCTTTTTTGGCGGTGTTGATGGCGTTTTCCAGCGTCTGCGGATCTACTTTGCTGACGATATCGAAGGAGGGCATGGTGATGAACAGGAATTAAAGTGAAGCGGAGCCGCAGCCAGCCCCGACCGGACCGGCAAAGGTAGCGCGCCCCGGTAGCGGGCCGCGCCTGCTTAGTTGGCCCCGTTCCTTCAACGTAAGGCAACTTTGCGCGTTCTTTTTTCCCTTCGCATGTCCCACCCGCTTCCCGACTGGCCCGCCCTCGTGGCGCACTACAACCGCATCAACCGCTACGGCCAGGTTAATGGCATGACGCTCACCGTACCGGCCCCCGGCCAGGCCGAGTATCGCATGGTCATCACCGAGGCCCACCTTTCCTCGCCGGGCACGGCCCACGGCGGCGTGCTGGCTGGCCTCATGGATGCCGTGCTGGGCGCGGCAGCACTCACCCAGGCCTTCACGGCCGGCGAGCTGGTTTCGACGGTGGAGTTTAAAATCAACTACCTACGCCCCGTGCACCTTGGCGACGAGCTGCGGGCCGTGGCCCGGGTCGAACACGCGGGCAAATCCATCGTGGTGGTGAGCGGCACCATCTACCGGCTGGGCGCCCCAACCGCCGAAGACCCCGCCGTGGCCCAGGGGCTGGGTACTTTCAACCGTTACCCAGCCGCCAAGAAGCAGCTGTAGCTCAACGCAAAAAAAGCCCCGGTGCTCTACGCGCCGGGGCTTTGCTGGTTTAGTCAGAGTTGCTTGCCTACAGCACGGCACCAACCGACTGCACCACGGCGCTGGGCTCGTAGTCGCTTTCCTCGTCGCTGGTCAGATTGGGGGCGGCTACTTTACGCACGTTGCGGGCGCAGTCCTCATCGCGGTGGTTGCGGCCCACCGTAAATTCCACCCAATCGCCTTCGCGCAGGTCGTTGAAATCACCTTCCGACAAGTCGGCATAGCTGAAGAACAAGTTATTGGGCGGCATTACCACGAAGCCAAACCCGTTTTTCAGGTTTTTGATGGTGCTGATGCCGACCGTACCGACCGGACCGGCGGCCGTGGGGCCGGTGGGGCGCACGACGCGGGCTGCCGGGGCCGCCGCCGGCGCAGCGGCCGGGGGCGCTACCGGCGCGTAATGACCATTGGAGTGCCCGTTGGCGTGGCCATTGGTAGCGGCGGGGGTGGGCAGGGTGGCAAATGCGGCGGGCTCGCTCTGCGTTACGAACATATTCTCCACTACCTCGTCCTGCTCCTGCAAGCCGCGGTCGATAACGGCGTGCATGGCTACCGGGTAGGTGGCCTGCTCCAGCAAGTGCTGCGAGGCACGCGTTACGCGGGTTTCCCCCTTGAAATCCTCGTATTTAAAGTCCCAGTTGAGCAGCATCACGCGGGTACCCACCGTGTTGAGCTTGCGGATGAGGGGCACGTAGTCGCTGTCGCCGGCGATGAGCACCACCACATCGAGGGTTTTGTGCAGCGCCATTTCGAGGGCTTCGAGGCTCAGCCACACGTCGATACCCTTTTCTTGCAGGCGGCCATCGCGCGTTTTGAGGGGCATGTAGTGCGTGCACACGCCCAGATTCATCAGAATGTCGTCGAGCAGGCGATCGTGAAACAGGCGGTCCTTGTCGCGGGCTTCAGTGGCCGAAAGCCGTCCCCGGAAAAAATGCGAAGTAGTAATCTGCGCTAGGCGTACGTCTACGTCTTCTTCCTCAGCTACTTGATGGCGGATAAACTCGTGCAGGCCTTCGAGACTGATGCGGGCCTTGCGCTCATGCTGAAAATAGTAATAATCGCTAATTTTAAGGAAATAATTGCCGTCGTAGAAAACGCCGACCCGGATGAGCGGACTATTCATCTGGTTCATAGAAACGGGTAAGTTGGTGGGGGGTAAAATTTGAGAATGAGTAGCAGTTGGAATAAGGCCTGCCGACTAAAGGCTCGGTGGGCTAACACGTTAGAAATAAGCGTAGGACGGGGCACTCGCGCTGGATATAGAAGAACCGTTATCGTATGCACTAAGAAACTTTTCTCGCCGCCGTATCACTCGCTCCGATGCGAAGCTAAGACAGGACAAGTACATACACAAGTTATTCATTTTAAAACCGAATGCGCCCAATAGCGAGCCCCAGAACCAACAGGCCATAGCCCACGCAGATGGCTGCCTCCATCATATTGCCCTTCTTGGAGCCCGTGCTGAGCAGCGGAATGCGAAAGCAGAGGCCGAGGGGCCGCAGCCACTGCACCCCGGCCTTGGTGAGCGAGTCGGCCACGAGGTGCGAGGCGTAGCCCGCCCCGGCGTAGTGCGCAATGCCGCGCCAGCCCAGGCTCCGGTTGGCCAGGTAGCCGATGTAGGTCCAGAAAAAAGTCGCCCAGAGCGTGTGCGTCCAGGTGCGGTGCCCGGTGAAAGGTGCCAGGCTGATAAACGCCCCGATCAGGCTCAGCCACAGAAACTGCGCGTAGAGACCCGCCAGCACCGTGGCCAGGCCCGTAAACAGCAACGCCAGCTTGCGGGCCGAGCCACCTTGCAGAGCCACCCCCACGAGGGCAAAGGCCAGCCCGGCAATGTAGGTGAGGCGCTGGTCGGGGCCGGGCCGCAGCTGGAAGTAGGCGTAGGCCCCCAGCCCCACCGCCGCCGCCCCAAAAGCCCAGCGCACGTAGCCGTGCACAAAGCCCAGCCGGTGGCTGAGCTTGCTATCGGGGTGGTCGAGGTCGGGGGCGAGGGAGGAGAAGCCCGCCAGCGCGATGCCGGCTACCGAAAACGGAATTTGGGGGACGAGGCTAGCCACGGCTAGGCCCGTAATGAGGCCGATGGCCAGGTGAGCAGAACCGCGCAACTACTTATTGCTGGGGAGATTCGAGATTATTGAGGCGACCATCGTGTTTGCGCAGCTGGTCGTCGTGTTCCAGCAGCCGGTTGAGGAAGGGCTCCAAGGCCCGGATAGTAGCCGTGCCGATGCGTTCGGGCATAGCTTGCAGGTCTTCCCGCATGGCCCGGATTTCCGTGCGCACCTCTTTCAGTTCGGAGCGCACCTCGTGCATCTCAATAATTAACTCGGCCACGACTTCGGGCAGGTCACGCGGATTCATAAAAGAAATTTACTAAAAATCTTGGGCTAAGTTACGGCGGAAACTTTCGGACCTTAGCAACGGTATTAGCCAAATAACTACCCTAGCCCGACCGGAATTTTGCCCGGCCGGGCTGGCCGTTTTTATAGTTAATGTGAAAATTTAAAAATGTGGCGAATGTGCGGGATGTGGAAAACGTGGGAAATGTGAAAATGTACTTGATGAAGAAATGTAGCTACTAGACTAGCAGTAGTATTTAGCTTTTTTCATCGGGCACATTCTCACATTCCTACATTTTCCACATCCTAATCCATTCTGCACATTAGAAAAACTCCCGTGCAAGTAGCTAATTTTCTTCGCCTCTATCGCCTCGACGCCGAGCTGCAAACCCTGAGCGCCCGTTTGCTGGCCGCCTACAAACCCGCCGACCCCGCCCGCCCGGCCGACGACGCGGCCCGGGGCGGCGAGCTGCGCGTGCAGCTGCGCGGCCTGGTGGGCTCGCAGGATGCCGTAGTGGCCGCCGCCAGCGCGCACCACGCCCACCCCAACGTGTTCGTGTTGCACGACAAGGACGAGGCGGCGCTCTTCATGGCCGACCTGCGCCACCTGCTGCCCGACGGGCCGGAGGCACTGCTGTTTCCGAGCTCCTACAAGCGGCCCTACGAGTTTGACGAGACGGAAAACGCCAACGTGCTCATGCGGGCCGAGGTACTTAATCAGCTCAATGCCAGCCGGCAGGCCAGCGTGGCAGCGCTGGGCACGGCCCCGCTCATCGTAACCTACCCCGAGGCGCTGAGCGAAAAGGTTATCAACCGCCAGAGCCTGGTGCAGAACACGTTTTCGGCCAAGGTGGGCGACAAGCTGGACGTGAATTTTCTGGGCGAGCTGCTGGGGCAATACGACTTCGAGAAGGCGGATTTTGTGTACGAGGCGGGGCAGTACGCGGTGCGCGGGGGCATCGTAGACGTGTTCAGCTACGCCAACGAGCTGCCGTACCGGCTGGAATTGTTTGGCGACGAGATTGAGAGCATCCGCACGTTCAACCCCGAAACCCAGCTGTCGGTGGAGCCGCGCACCTCGGTGAGCATCATTCCCAACGTGCAAACCAAGCTGTTGCAGGAGCGGCGCGAATCGTTTCTGGAGTTTTTGCCGCGCACCAGCTGCCTGTGGATGAAGGACGTGCGCCAGACCCTCGACGTAGTGACCGAGCTGTTTGACAAAGCGGAGAGCAATTTCAAGAAGGTGCTGGAGGAAGCCGGCGGGATGCAAATCGTATCGAAGCCCGCCGACTTATTTGAGCAGGGCAAGAGCCTGAAAAAGTGCCTCGACGAGTTTGCCATCGTGGAGTTTGGCAAGCGGTTTTATTTCAAAAACGCCCAGGAATTCAAGTTTACGGCCAAACCCCAGCCGAGCTTCAACAAGGATTTTGAGCGCCTGCTGAAGAACATTCGGGAGAACCGGGTGCGCGACTTTACCACCATCATCGCGGCCGACTCGGTGCGGCAGGCCGACCGGCTGCGCACGATTTTCGACGAGCTGGACCCCAACGTGCAGTTTCAGCACCTGCTCATTGCCCTGCGCGAAGGCTACGTGGACGAGCAGCTGGGCCTGGCCGTGTATACTGACCACCAGCTATTTGAGCGCTATTACCGGGCGCAGGAAACAAAGAAGTTCTCGAAGAAAAAGGCCCTGACCTTGCGCGAGCTCAAGACCTTGCAGCCCGGCGACTACGTGACGCACCAGGACTACGGCATTGCCCGCTTCGCCGGCCTCACCCAGATCACGATCGACGGGCACGTGCAGGAGGCCATCCGCCTTATTTACCGCGACGACGACGTACTGACGGTGAGCATCCACGCGCTGCACAAGATTGCCAAGTACAGCGGGGCCGAGGGCACGCCGCCCACCATGAGCAAGCTGGGCTCGCCGGAGTGGGAAAATAAAAAGAAGTCGGTCAAGAAGAAAGTCAAGGATATTGCGGCCGACCTTATCCGGCTGTACGCCAAGCGGAAGACCGCCCCGGGCTTCGCCTTCTCGAAAGATGGCTTCCTGCAAGCCGAACTCGAATCGAGCTTCATTTACGAAGACACGCCCGACCAGGCCAAGGCCACCGAGGACGTGAAACAGGACATGCAGCAGCCCCACCCCATGGACCGGCTCGTGTGCGGCGACGTGGGCTTCGGCAAAACGGAGGTGGCCATCCGGGCGGCCTTCAAGGCGGCGGCCGATGGCAAGCAGGTGGCCGTGCTGGTGCCGACGACCATCCTGGCGATGCAGCACTACAAAACCTTCCGCGACCGGCTGGCCAACCTGCCGGTGACGGTGGAGTACATCAACCGCTTCAAGTCGCCGAAGCAGGTGAAGGAAACGATGGAGCGCGTGGCGGCCGGCCGCACCGACATTCTCATCGGCACCCACGCGCTGACCAATAAGAAGCTGCAATTCAAGGATCTGGGCCTACTTATCATCGACGAGGAGCAGAAATTTGGGGTAAAAACCAAGGACAAGCTCAAGGAGCTTAAAGTGAACGTGGATACGCTCACCCTCTCGGCCACGCCCATCCCGCGCACCTTGCACTTTTCGCTGATGGGTGCCCGCGACCTGAGCGTAATCGCCACCCCGCCGCCCAACCGCCAGCCCGTGACCACGGAGCTGCACGTTTTCGACGAAACTATCGTGCGCGACGCCATTGCCCGGGAGCTGAAGCGCGGCGGGCAGGCATTTTTCGTGCACAACCGGGTGAGCGACATTGTGGAGATGGCCGCCATGATCGTGCGGCTGGTGCCCAACGCCCGCGTCACCTTTGCCCACGGGCAAATGGAAGGCGAGGAGTTGGAAAAGCGCATGATGAAGTTCGTAGAGGGTGAATTTGATGTGCTGGTTTCGACCAACATCATCGAAAGCGGGCTGGATATTCCGAACGCCAACACCATCATTATCAACCGGGCGCACCTTACCGGTCTCAGCGACCTGCACCAGATGCGCGGCCGGGTGGGTCGCTCCAATCGCAAGGCCTACTGCTACCTGCTCACGCCGCCCGTGGCCAACCTGCCAGCCGACGCCCGCAAGCGACTCAACACGCTGGAGGAGTTTTCGGACCTGGGGGCGGGCTTCAACGTGGCCATGCGCGACCTCGACATCCGGGGCGCGGGCAATTTGCTGGGCGGCGAGCAGTCGGGCTTCATCAACGATCTGGGCTACGAGGCCTACCACCAGGTGCTCGACGAGGCCGTGCAGGAGTTGAAGGAAACCGAGTTTCGGGATTTGTTCCTGGGTGAGGGTACGGGCGGCAGCAGCCAGCAGCGCCTGCAAGTGGCGGCCGGGGCGCTCAACAGCGGCCTCAAGGAAACGCAGATCGAAACCGACCTGCCGGTGCTCATCCCTGATACCTACGTGAACAACGTGTCGGAGCGCCTGCAACTCTACGCCAAGCTCGACCGCGCCCAGAAGCCCGAGGAGCTGAAAAAGCTCGTGGCCAGCATGACCGACCGCTTCGGCCCGCTGCCCGAGCAGGTGCAGCAGCTCGTGGATATCGTGAAGCTGCGCTGGCAGGCCAGCCGCCTGGGCTTCGAGAAGCTGACGCTGAAGCGCGAAACCCTGCGGGCCTACCTGCCCGCCGGGCCGGGGCACGAGGCGTACTTCCAGGGCGAGCAGTTTGGGGTGATCCTCAACTTCGTGCAGACCCACCCGCGCACGGCCCGCATGAAGGATCAGAAGGACAAATTGCAGGTGACTATCGACGGCATCAAGAACGTGGGCATGGCCCAGCGGCTACTCGCCGAATTTGGTGCCGCTGAGATGGTGCTGGCTTAAAACCAGTATCTTAGCAAATAAAAAAGCCTGCCCCATGGACATAAAAAAGCGTTTCGACCAACTAGAGAGCCTGTTAGTAGATCTGGCCCGTAAACAAGACCAGCAAGCCGAGCAGATTGCGCATATTACCGAAGTACTCAACAGCCATACCGAAGTACTCAACAGCCACACCGAAATTCTATATCGACAAGAACAGCGGCTCGACGCCATTGGCGACCAGATTGGCGACATCATCAACATTCTGAAAATTTCCAACGCCCGCCACACCGAAACCGAGCAGCGGCAGGATGCGATGATGGCCGAAATAAAAATGCAGGGGCAGCGGCTGGATGCGCAAGGCCAGCGGCAAGATGCTGCCGTGGAAGCTTTGCGCGCATTACTCAAGCGCCAGGAGAATACTGATTCGCGCCTGGATGGCTTGGTGCAAACGCAGCTTCAGATGTTGCAGCTAATGCGCGCCGATGCAGAGAAGGTAGATGGCTTAGCTCAGCGCCTGCCCGCCGTGGAAGGTCAGGAGCCGCGCATCAAACGGTTGGAAGACGAGGTATTTCGGTCAGCGAGCTAAACCCGTTTTACTCCAATGAAAAAGGCCGGCCGTAGTGCACTCACGCGCACTACGGCCGGCCTTTTTATCGCTGGGCGCAACTATTTGGTTTTCGGCGCTACGTAGATGCTGGCCTTGCCCTGGCTGGGGTCGCCGGCTAGGCTAACTCCCTCGGTACTGATCTGAAAATTACCACCGCCGTCAGCCGTGTAGAAAAGAAACTCGCCCTGTCCTTTAACGTCAGTGCTGAACTCGGGGTCCCAGTAGAGCGTGAGACGGCGCGGGTCGGAGGCGGGGGCGTTGAGCACGGGCGCACCGTAGCGCGGCTGATAAAACTCCCGCGCCTGGTAGTAGCCGGGAATGCGGATTACCATCAGGCCGGGGCTAGGGCCCTTGTCGGGGCCTTTGTAATTCTTATCACCGCGCTTGGTGTACACGGCAATAGCGCCACCACCGGCTCCATTGCCGAAAATAGCTGCCTCGGGACCTTTAAACACCTCCACACTTTCCACCTGGTTGGCTTGGACGAGGTTGATCGCATCCGCATCCACCCGCATACCATCCAGAATGAATAGTGGCTCGCCGGAGCCCCGCAACTGAACGCTCATGTTAGGCGGGCTACCCGTGACGGTGAGTCCCGCCACTCGACCTTGCAACACCTGAAAAATGCTCAGGCCCGACTGGGCCGAAGGGTTATTGGCAAAATCGACCACCGTATTGGCCATGGCGCCGTAGAGGCGGCGGGGGTCGTCGCGGGTCACCAGCTCCTTTTTACCGGTCACCGCCACGTTGGATAGCTGCACGCTGCGGATATCCCCTTCCGGGCGGTTTTGGCGCTCTTGCACTTGTTGCTGCCGGCTGCGGCGCACGTAGTCGGCCACGCCGGGCGGGGCCGCGGCCAGTGGCGGCAAGGGTGGCAGCGGAGCGCCGAACGTGGGTGGCCCCAGGTCGGGACGGATAATGACGTTGCTACCCCCGGTAGATCGGCGCGCCTGCAACGTCACCACGGCCGTGTCGCGGCCCGGAAAGCCCGTGAAGCGGAAGCGCCCGTTGGCGTCGGCAGTGGCCGTGAGCACGCTCCGCTCGGGCTTGCTCTGGATGAACGTGAGCTGACTATTCGCAATCCCCTGCTGGCCCATGCCCGTCACCTGACCCGCCAGGGTAATGCCCTGCTCGGAGGCGTAGGTAAAGGGCGGCAGCGTGGGGCCGAGCACCTGCTTCCACACGTAGCGACGCCAGCCCTGGGTAAGCAGCAGGTTATCCAGGGCGGTGCTGGTTTCCGGGTTGGTATTCTGAAAATAATAGCCGGGATTTTCGACGTAGCCCGCCAGGTCGGAAGTCAGCAGCAGGTTGGTTGTTACGTTGCCCGCCTCCGGGTCGAGGGCAGCCGCGCCAGCCTCGGCCACGGCCACCGAGAGGTGGGTAGCCACGGGCTGGCCGCTGGCGTCCTGCACCTGCACCTTCACGTGCACGGGGTCGTGCGGAGCGTAGGCAACGCGGTCGGGCGTGAGCACCACCCGGAGCGCGGGCGGCCCGTTGAGAATGAAGGCAAGGCGCTCAGCCTGCACGTTGCTTTGCGCATCAAACAGCGTAAGATGCAGAATACCATTTGGGTAGCGCGCTTTGGAGACTTTCCAGGTGACGGGGGTACCGTCGGGGGTGATGGGGCGCGGGATGAGGCCGATGAGAAAGCCGCGCACCTCGGTAAGCAGCATGACGGGGCCGGGCACCGGCGCGCCGGGCGCACCCCGGTAGCGAGCCTCCACGGTGTAGCTATCGCCAGCGTCGAGCACGCGCAGGCTGTAGCCGGTGGGCTGCACGGCCGGCAGCGGATAGTCGGCGCTGGTACCATCGGGCAGCTTTACGCGGGCATGGTAGCGCTGCCCGGCGACGGGCGTAAAGCTGAGCCGGCCCATGCCCGCGTGGGGCGTGGCAAACACGGCCACCACGGGCTTACCCTGCTCGTCGAGCACCTGGCCGCTTACGGTGGCCCCGCGCCCGCTGGCCGCCTGCGCCTTGATGCCCACCGTGGCCGGTAAGCCCGCCACGAGCGCACCGCCTTCCGGAAAAAACTGCACGTCAACCTTGCCCGCCGGAAGTACGGCCGACTTCAGCGCCGTCTTGGGGCCGGGGGCAGCGGCCTGGGCATCGGTCTGGTCGGGCGAGGCGGGCCACACTTGCAGCCGCCGCTCGTACACGTAGTTGGGGCCGGCGTTGAGCATCCAGGCCGTGTAGGCCCGCAGCAGGTAAGTGCCGGCCGCCAGGCTGTCTACCAGCTCAATGTCGCCGGCAGCCCGGCCGCGCACCAGGCGCAGCGTACGGCGGGCCACCACCCGGCGCTCGGGCGAGAGCAGATCGACGTGCAATACCTTGCTCAGCGTATCGGGCCGGTGGCGCAGGGCATCGACTACGTAGGCGCTGAACCAGATAGTCTCGCCGGTGCCGTAGGCGGGGCGGTCGAGGTGCAGGTAAGCTTTTTCGGGCTGCGTGGCGGCGTAGTAGGCGCCCAGCTTCTCGGCAATAACGCGGATAGGATTTTCCTCGGCCGGCCAGCGGAAAGCCATCAGGGTCAGCGCCCCGGCGGCGGGTATGGCCACGGCCGCCAACTTATTGGCCGGACGCAGTTTAGCCAAAAAATTAGTTATCATAGTACATCAGTAAGCAACGCCGGCCCCCGCGCCCGCTGGCGCACGCCACAAGCCTACGCTGGGCCAGGTAGCGAAAGTATGAAGCAGGACGGCGTAATTCGGAAAAGCTGAACGGGGCCGCCTGGCCCTAGCCACTCGGTAACACCACCGGCCCCGTTCTTCATTCCGCGGGCTTTCACCCGGTTAGTCGCAGCCCTCGGGGCCGCAGGCCGGGCCGGCAGCCAGCACGGTGGGCTGGGCCTGGGGGTGCGCCTCGGCCCACACGGTATCCAGCACTTCGGCAAATACCTCGCTGGGCTGCGCGCCCGATACCGCGTATTTGTCGTCGAACACGAAGAAGGGTACGCCGCGCACCTGGATTTGCTGGGCCTCGTACTCGTCGCGGCGCACTTCGTTGGCATAGGTGCCAGCCAGCAGCGCCTGGCGGGCCGCCTCAGCGTCGAGACCAATTTCGGCGGCTAGGGCAGCCAGGGTATCCAGGCTGTTCAGATCCTGGCCTTCGAGGTAATAGGCGGCAAACAGGCGCTCCTTCATAGCATCTTGCCGGCCGTGGTGCGCCCCAAAATGAATGAGCTGGTGCGCCAGGAAAGTATTGGCCGGGATGACTTTCTCGAACTGGTAATCCAAGCCTACCTCCTTGGCCACCTGCGTCATGTAGTCGTTCATGCGGCGGCCCTCGGCTTCGGAGACGCCTTTTTTCTTGGCCAGCATGGCGTGGATGCTCTCGCCGGGCACGGGTACAAAATCGGGGGTCAGCTCAAAGCTTTTCCACTCGACTTGCACATCGTCGCGGTGGGCAAACTGCCGCAGGGCGTTCTCAAACTTGCGCTTGCCCACGTAACAGAACGGGCATACTACGTCGGACCAAATTTCAACTTTCATGGGAGTACGGGCTAGAAAAAACAGCGGGAAAAGACACGAAGCCGGGAAGCGACGCTAATGTTTAGGCTTACCCGCTGGCTAACAGCCAGCCGCCGGGCCGCGTTCGCTAGTCCGGCTAGCGGGGCCATAACCTTCGGCGGGCGGGGCAGGTTAAGGAAAACGCACTTCTTTGCACTTACCTTCCTTAACTCATGGAATATCAGAAATTAGGCTCGTCCGACGTTACCGTTTCGCGCATTGCTTTCGGCAGCTGGGCGGCCGGCGGCTGGATGTGGGGCGGCACCGAGCAAAACGACGCCGTGGGGGCCATTCACGCCGCCTACGACCTGGGCGTAACCAGCATCGACACGGCGCCCATCTACGGCATGGGCCTGAGCGAGCAGATCGTGGGCGAAGCCATTAAAAGCCTGCCGCGCGACAAAGTACAGATCCTGACCAAGTTTGGCATGCGCTGGGACGAGGCCAAGGGCGACTTCGCCATGAAAACCAAGAACAACGAGGGCCAGGACGTGGACGTGTACAAGTACGCCAGCCGCGACAGCATTATTAAGGAATGCGAGGACAGCCTCAAGCGCCTGGGCACCGACTACATCGACCTTTACCAGCAGCACTGGCCCGACGTAACCACCCCCATCGCCGAAACGATGGAGGCCGTGCAGCGCCTCATTGAGCAGGGCAAGGTGCGGGCCGCCGGGGTGAGCAACTACTCGGTAGCCCAGCTGGAAGAAGCCGAAAAGACGCTTAAAATAGCCAGCAACCAGGTGCCCTACAGCATGTTGCGGCGCGACATTGAAAAAGACGTAGTGCCTTACGCCCAGCAGCATCACCAGGGTATTCTCGTGTACAGCCCTTTGCAGCTGGGACTGCTCACCGGCAAAATCAAGCCCGGCCAGCATTTCGATGCCAGCGACCTGCGCAGCACCAACCGCCTGTTCAAGCCCGAGGCCGTGCAGAAAGTCAACGACTTCCTCAATAAAATCCGCCCCCTGGCCGAAACCAAAAACGCCACCCTCGGCCAGCTCGTGCTGCGCTGGACGCTGGCCCAGCCCGGCATTACGGTGGCGCTGGTGGGTGCCCGCAACCCCGAGCAGGCCGCCCAGAATGCCAAGGCCATCGATGTGCAGCTGAGCTTCGAGGAGATTGATTTTATCAATAAGCGCCTGGCGGAAGTGCAGCTGGGGTAAGCTTTTTTTAGGGTAGGAGGGTGTTTTAGGGTAGGAGGGTAAAAGGGGGGGATCAACTCACACCCACCTACCCTCCTACCCTAAAACACCCTCCTACCCTACTTTTGCCCCATGCCCCTGCCCTACCGCCGCCTCGTCGTCAAAATCGGTTCCAACGTTCTTACCCAGGCCAATGGCCTGCCCGACGAGGACCGGATGGCCCAGCTCGTGGCCCAGATAGTAGCGCTCAAGCGTCAGGGTCTAGAGATTATCTTAGTATCGTCGGGGGCAGTGGCAGCGGGGCGCAGCCTCATCACGCTGCCGCCCAAGGCCGATGCCGTACGCAGCCGCCAGCTGCTGGCCGCCGTGGGCCAGGTGAAGCTGCTGAGCCTCTACGCCGCGCTGCTGGCTCCGCACGGCCTGCTGGGCGCACAGGTGCTGGTGACGAAGGAAGATTTTCGCGACCGCCAGCACTACCTGAACATGCGCAACTGCTTTCAGGAGCTGCTCCAACAAAACGTCATTCCCATTGTGAATGAGAACGATGTAATTTCGGTCACGGAGCTCATGTTCACGGACAACGACGAGCTGGCGGGCCTGGTTGCCAGCATGCTCAACGCTGATGCGCTCCTTATTCTGAGCAACGTAGACGGAATTTTTGACGGTGATCCCAGCCGGCCGGGCGCGCAGGTTATTCGCCACATTGCGCCGCACGACACCAGCTTCGCCGGGTTTGTGCAGGCCACGCGCTCGCAGTTCGGACGCGGCGGTATGCTCACTAAGTGCTCCATCGCCCACAAGGTGGCCGGGCTGGGCATTGGCGTGCACATTGCCAACGGTAAGACGCCCGACATCCTGCCCAACATTTTGAACGAAACGGCCCTCAGCACCTGGTTTCAGCCCAGCAAAAAAGCCTCGGGCACCAAGAAGTGGCTGGCCCACGCCCAGGCCGCCCAGGCCACGGTGCACGTGAACGCCGGCGCCCGAACCGCGCTGCTGGCCCCGGGCCAGGCGGTGAGCCTGCTGCCAGTGGGCGTCACCCACATCGCGGGCGATTTTCAGAAGGGCGACCTCATCCGCCTCGTGGACGAAGCCGGCCACGCGCTGGGCCTGGGCCTGGCCGAGTACGGGGCCGAGAAAGCCCGCGAGCGCTTGGGTCAGCACGGTCAACGCCCGCTGGTCCACTACGACTACCTCTTCCTCACCGCCGAAAATGTAGGGTAAGCTTTAGCTTGCCTTACGCCTGGGCAAGCTAAAGCTTACCCTACCATTTTATGTCTGCCTACTCCGCCTATTTCACCGCCACGCAGCAGGCCAGCCGCGCCCTGGCCGCCACCTCCCCCGCGGTCATCGACGCCGTACTGCGCGACCTGGCCGATGCGCTGCTCGCCCACGCCGATTTCGTGCTGGCCGAAAACGCCAGGGACCTGGCCCGGATGCCCGCCACCGACCCGCGCCACGACCGCCTGCGCCTCACGCCCGAGCGCCTGCGCGGCATGGCCCAGGACCTGCGCAACGTGGCTGCCCTGCCCTCGCCGCTGGGCACCGTACTCAACGATAAGACGCTAGCCAATGGCTTACAACTCAAAAAAGTACGGGTACCGCTGGGCGTGGTGGGCATCATCTACGAAGCCCGGCCCAACGTAACCTTCGACAGCCTGGCGCTGTGCCTCAAAACCGGCAATGCCTGCCTGCTGAAAGGTGGCTCCGACGCGGCGGCTTCTAACGCGGCGCTGCTCGAAGTGGCTGGCCCGGTACTGCTGCGCCACGGGCTGCCGCTGGCCGCCGCCACCCTGCTCCCACCCGAGCGGGCTGCCACCGAGGCCCTGCTGCTGGCCGTGGGCCTGGTCGATGTGGTTATTCCGCGGGGTAGTCAGGGGCTGATTGACTACGTGCGCCAGAACGCCCGCGTGCCCGTCATCGAAACCGGGGCCGGCGTGGTACACACTTACTTCGACGAAACCGGCGACCTGGCCAAGGGCCAGGCCATCGTCGCCAATGCCAAAACCCGCCGGGTGAGCGTCTGCAACGCCCTGGACTGCTTGTTGATCAATCAAAACCGCCTCGCCGACCTGCCCGCTTTGGTGGCACCGCTGGCCGCGGCCGGGGTGCAGGTATTCGCCGATGCGGCGGCTCACGCGGCGCTCACTGGCCACTACCCGGCCGACTTACTGGCCGCGGCCAGCGAAGAACATTTTGGCACCGAATTTTTGGATTATAAGCTGGCCATCAAAACTGTGCCTGACCTCGACGCGGCCCTGGCGCACATTGCCCGGCACGGCTCGCGCCACAGCGAAGCCATCGTTTCGGAAAATGCGGCGCACCTCGACACCTTCCTACAAGTCGTGGACGCGGCGGCCGTGTACGCCAACGCTTCCACGGCCTTTACCGACGGGGCGCAGTTTGGGCTGGGCGCCGAAATCGGTATCAGCACCCAGAAATTACACGCCCGCGGCCCGATGGGCCTGGAGGAGCTGACGAGCTACAAGTGGCTGGTGCGCGGCACCGGGCAGGTGCGGGCGAGCTAGTGCGAACTGGGCTTAATTTTACACAATAAAATTTTGCCAATCAGTGAGGTACACGTAATTCTTTCGTCCGAATAGTATGCCCGTTTCCTTTCGTGCGGTGCTGGAGGCCGGCGGCCCCAGCTTCATGCCGACGCAGATTATTGTCGTACCCGATGCCGCCTGGCAAGCACTGGGCGGCAAGACCACCAAGCGGGTAGTCGCTACGCTCAACGGCCACGCTGAGCGGCTGGGCCTGCTCCCGCGGGAAAGTGGCGGGCGCTACCTCATGCTGCGCAAGGAGTTGTGCCAGCGCCTCGGCGTAGCCATCGGCCAGGCAATCGACCTCTCGCTCGCCCCCGACCCCAACCCCGACTACGTAGATCTACCCGACGAGCTTGCCGAAGCCCTAGCCGCCTGGCCCGAGGCCGAGGCTGGCTTTCTGGCGCACAGCGGGGCCATGCGCCGGGCCATAGCCCGCAAAGTAGCCGATGCCAAGCGCCCCGACACCCGCGCCCGCTACGCCGTCGAATTAGCCGAGCGCCTAGCGCGGGGAAGTCATCCGTTTCGGGCCGGTAGTTGATTAATCACTTTCTTCTACTGCTTATCTACAACGCTAAAAAACCACTACGGTCGCCAGGCTGCGCTGGTCGACTGTAGTGGTTAAGAGGGCTTTTACTATGCTCAAACGGTCTCCGCTAGTGCTTCACAATGCGCTGCACGCTACGGCCTTGCGTAGCCGACTCCATTTCGAGCAGATAAGTACCGACAGGCAGCGCCGCTACATTCAGCAGTTGGGCCTGGCCACCGGCCAACGTTTGCGCGAGCACTACCTGACCGGGCAGACTGCGCAGGCGCACCGCGCAGGGGCCAGCGGGCAGGGCGCGTAAGTCGAGGGTGAGCATGTCGGCCGTTGGATTGGGGTAGGCGGCAACGGCCGTAGCACGACTTACGCTGACGGTCGGCGAGTAGCTGCTAGCGCCGCCGAGGTCTACCTGGCGGAGGCGATAGTAGCTGAGGCCGGGCAGGGGCTGGGCATCGGTAGCAGCATACGTGCTAGCCGTGAGCGACGTACCGCGCCCGGCCAGCGTTTGCAGGGCTTGGTATCGACGGCCATCGGCACTGCGCTCCACTACAAACTCCTTGTTATTCACCTCCGAAGCCGTAGCCCAGCGCAGTAGCACGGCGTCGGCCTGCGGCGTGGCCGTGAAGCTGGTGAGCGTAACGGGCAAGGTGCTAGAGCTGGCGGCGCAAAACGTGACGTTGGCTCCCACGGTACCGCTCCGCGAGTCGAAGCCGTTGCTGGCCGGCGAGGGCGGCGTCCCGTCGCAGAAGTCGAGGTAGCTGCCATCGGCCCCGAAACTGCCGTTATTCACGGTGTAGCTGCCGGCGCGCACCTGGCCGCGTGGCTGCGCGGCCGGCCCGGTGATAGTGCCGGTACCGTTATTGAAGAAATTGACTGATGCCGTCAACGTCCCCTTGTTCAGCACCGCACCGTCGTTGCTGAAGTCGCCCGTGACGGCGAAGGTACCGCTGGCCCCGATGGTCAGGCTCGACGTAGCCCCGATAGTACCCATACCGTTGAGCAGGTTCATGGTGCCGTTGTTGACGAGCGTCACCGTGCCCCCCATGCCCAGGTAGCCGTTGAGATTGGTCGTGCTACCCGCGGCGGCGGTAAAGGCGTTGGCGCTGCCGCCCGGGAAATTGAAGCCCTGGGTCCAGGTAGCATTATTGGTGATGCGGAGTGAGCCACTGCCGCCGCCCAGGCCGCCCGTCCAGCTACCACCGTTGTGAATGATGCTGATGATCGGGCTGTTGCCCCCCTCCTGAATCTGCGTTTTCCAGGTGCCAGCGTTGGTGATGGCCAGGTTGGCGCTGGTTGTCAGATACGCATCCCAGGTGGCACCGGGGCGGTTGTTGATGGTACCGCCGGCCAGGGGCTGCAGGGCGGCCGTCCAGCTCGCGTAGTTGTTGATGGTGGCGGCAGCGGCGACGTTGCCGCCGAGGTAACCGCTCCAGCCGGCCCCGCTCGCCACGGTAGCACCGCCGTCGCTGCTACCGTTGTTGAGCACGGTCGGGGCATTGATACGCAGGTTACCGGTCGCAACCGTACCCACGTTGTTGATGACCGTACCCGTCACGCCCGCCGCCACGTTGAGCGTACCGGTAAACGTACCGCTGTTGCAAATCGTCACCCCGTTTTGCGTCACCTCAATGGTGCCCCCGTAGGTGGTGTTGGCCGGGATGCACACCGTACTACCCGCGCTGGGTGTGTAGCTCCCCACATTACTGTCTACTACCGTGCCGCAGCTCGTACACTGCCCCCAGGCTGGTACCCCACCCGCAAGCGTAAGCCCCAACCAGGCTGCCGGATAAAGAAAGTGTTTCGCTTTAGTAAATGTTCTTATCATAGAATGCGGAAAGAATTAAAGTGTTGAGAGCGAAGCGTGATAAACCCGGCCGTAAATCGCCACAACGTTACAAAATATATTACTTTAATTAAAATCAGCGACTTACTCTCCCACCGCTTGTAATCCTGTTTTCTTTCTGTTTTATATCGAAAAAAGCCCCTACCGCTACCGGCAAGGGCTTTTATTTATTTTTGCTATTTTTTTGCATTTTGAGCAGATTACTGTCCAGTAAAAGACTGTATCAGGCTCAACCCCTGCAAACGCGCCGCCCGCCCGAAGGCCGGCAGCACGTTCAAAATTGGCAGTGAGCGGGCTTTACGACTTCTTCTCGGCTACCGGGAACTTGTCCAGGATATCCTTGGCCGACTTGCTGAACTCGCTACCCAGGCGGGCGGGGTCGTTCACGTCATCTGCCATTGAGCCGCGCCACACGAGATTGTTGGTGCGGGCGTCGATAAAGTCGATGATGAGTGTACCCTCACGGTACTGCTCGGTGCGCGGCTGGCTGTAGTAGGCCGGCGTATACCAGTAGCCGTAGTTGATAGGCAGGTAGGCACCCCGGTAGCCCACGGCGTAAGGATAGGCGTAATTGGGACCGGGGTACGTGTCGTACACCGTACGCTCGGCCTTCTCCACGAAGGTGTGGGTGGTCACGAGGATGTCGGGGCTGGAATCCACTTCGCGCAGGCCGCGCTTGGTCAACTCGCTGGCAATGGCCTGCTTGATACGATCTTGCGCAATGGGGCTATTGAGCAGCGGATTCTGATCGCCGCTGGTTTTTACTTCCGTATTGGCAAAGTCGAAGGTGCGGTACTTGGCGAAGTTGACGTCGGCGCGTTGCTCTACGTTGACGGCCGAGGTGCAGGCGCTCAGCCCGCCGCCCAGCGCGAGCGCCAGGCCTAAGAGTATTTTTTTCATGGGAAAAGGCTAAAGAATCAGGGGAAGGTGAAACCTCATACTTGGGTTGGGGCCAAGTGGTTGCACTAGGTGCTTGCTGTTGAGCTAAGCCCAACGCGCACCCAACCCCGCCCGTATGGGCAGGCTAGCCCCTGGCGGCAAGCTCGCCGGCCCGCATTTTTACCCTATGGAAGGACTCACGAAAATCGCCGACCTCGGCATGCCCCGCGTTGTGATTGTAGGCGGTGGCTTTGGCGGGCTGGAGCTGGCCAAGTCGCTGGCCGACGCGCCGGTACAGGTAGTACTTATCGACAAGCAGAACTACCACGGCTTCTGGCCCCTGCTCTACCAGGTAGCCACGGCCGGCCTCAACCCCGACAGCATCATCTCCCCGTTTCGCAAAATCCTGAACGGGCAGGAGAATTTCTTTTTCCGGCTGGCCGAGGTAAAATCTATCGACGCCAGCGAGCAGGTGGTGGAAACTTCCATCGGGCTGCTGCGCTACGATTACCTAGTGTTGGCTACCGGCACTACGAGCAACTTCTTCGGCGACGAGCTGATGGCCCGTAACGCCATTACGCTCAAGAATCTGACCGATGCCATCGCGCTGCGCAATACCCTGCTCTCGCACTTCGAGCAGGCCCTGCAAATCGGCGACGTGGAAAAGCTCAACAGCATGCTCGACTTCGTCATTGTGGGCGGTGGCCCCACCGGCGTGGAAATGGCCGGCGCGCTGAGCGAGCTACGCGCCCACGTTTTCCCGCGCGACTACCCCGAGCTCGACCTCAAGCAGATGGACATTCACCTGGTTCAGAGCGGGCCGGTGCTGCTCAAGGGCATGTCGGCCGAGGCCTCGGCCAAGTCGCTGCAATACTTGCAGGAGATGGGCGTGCAGGTGTGGCTCGATTGTCGGGTGAAGTCGTACGACGGCTACACCGTGACCCTGAGCACCGGCGAGCACCTGGTGTCGCGCACGCTCATTTGGGCGGCGGGCGTTACGGGGGCGCCAGTGGCGGGCCTGGAGCCCAGTGCGCTCCTCAAATCCAACCGCTACCAGGTCAACGAGTTCAACCAAGTAGCGGGCTACGACAACGTATTTGCCATCGGCGACATCGCCCAGATGGCCACTAAGGACTACCCCGACGGCCACCCGCAGGTGGCGCAGCCCGCCATTCAGCAAGGCCATCTGCTGGCCGAAAACCTGCGCCGCCGATTGGCCAAAAAGCCCATGGAACCCTTCGAGTATCACGATAAGGGGACGATGGCTACCATTGGCCGGCACCGGGCCGTGGGGGATATTATGCTCTTTGGCAAGCAGTTCCACATCACCGGCTGGCTGGGCTGGCTGGGTTGGAGCTTCGTGCACATCATGGCCTTGGTGAGCTTCCGCAATCGCCTCTCGGTATTCGTGGCCTGGGCCTGGAATTACATTACCCAGGACAAAGGCATGCGATACATCATCGGCAAGCCCAAGGCCCCGCTGAAAGAGCAGGAGCTGGAAGTAAAGCCGCTGGTCTGACGCCCGAACTTGCATGGCTAATCTTTCGGGCACGCTGTCCATCCTCTCGGCGATGTTCACGCCGGCCATCCTGGTGTCGGCCTGCGGCTCACTCATTCTCACCACCTCGCAGCGGCTGGCCCGCAGCCTCGACCGGCAGCGCGAGGTAGCGCAGCTTTTGCGTCAAAATCAGCAGCAGGCCACTACCTCCACGCCCGACCCGGCCGAGCACGGCCACCTCTCGCAGCAGCTGCTATTCGCCATTCGGCGGGCGCGGCTGCTTCAGCACGCCATGAACTGCCTGCACCTCACGTTGAGCATCTTCATCGGCAGCATTCTGAGCATTGGCGTCTTCGAGCTGACCAACATCTCGCGGGCCTGGATTATTGCCGGGCTGAGCGTGATGGGCGCGCTGCTCCTGCTCTACGCCAGCGTACTGCTCATTCGCGAATCCAGCCTGGCCCGCGCCGATGTGGACGAGGAAACGGCTTACCTTATCCGCTTCACTGCCAAGTCTGATGTAGCGTAAGCTTTAGCTGGTGGGCGAGCGCAGCGAGCAATTACGTCAGGGGACGTTCGCTTACGTGGCTGCTCGCTGCGCTCGCCCGCAAGCTAAAGCTTACGCTACATTGCCTTACAGCCGCACGTTGAGGGCCAGCGGCTGCACTACCCAATCTTGCAGGTTAGTACTGTAAGCCACCCGCATACCCGCCTCGATGGGCGTACGCAGGTGAAAGACGTTGAACAGCGCCATCAAGTCAACGCCGTAGTTCTGATAATCGACCACGGCCCGCGTATTCACCACCGCACCCGTGGTGGTGCGCAGCCCTACCAGGCTGCTACCCTGGGCCAGGTCGGCAAAGACCGTGGCGCGCAGGCGCTGCACGTAGAGCACCCGCCCCACCGACCAATGCACGAAGGCCAGCGGTAGGTAGTAGTCGGCACTACCCACGGCCAGCCGGTTGAAGCTGAGGTAGCTCGTCTCAGCCCGGGGAAAGGAGATGGCCGCCGAGAAATTATACTGATTTTGTTGCTGATACTGAAAGCCACCGCGCAGGCGCAGCGCGTGGTGCCGGGCCAGCCCCGGCGCGTACACCGCCGCCTGCACGCCCACCTGGCTGGCCTGCAAGCGGGTATCGAACGGCGTGGTACGGTAAGTAACCAGCAGCGTAGCGCCGCCGCGCGGGGCCACGTCGCGGGCGCTCTGCTTGAGCTGGCTGGCGTAGGCCAACGAAGTCTGCACGGCGTGCAGGGGCGCGGTGGGGCCTACTTCGGAGCGATTGCGCACGGGCAGGTCGTAATTAAACACCCGCTCGTGCAGGTAGTACGCGCCCACCGTAAGCGCCTGCAAGTACTTGGAGCGCGTGAGCACGAGGGGCATGCGCACGCCGGCCAGCAGGCGGGCGTACTGCCACTGGTCGCGGCGCAGGCTGTCGAGCGGCAGGGCGCGGTCTACGTAGCGGGCGGCGTCGCGTCCGCCGTAGGTGGCTTCCACGTCGAGCACTGGGTAGCGGCCCTGGTAGCTGAGCGCGCCGGTGGCGGCCAGCGTGCGCTCGGTCTGGTCGTAGGTGAGGCCCGCGAAGAGCTGGGTCGTGCTCAGAAAATCCTGCGAGCGTACGCCCACGCTCACCGCGTTGCCGCTGGGGCTCTGTACCACCCCGTAGCTGAACACCCGGAAGGCGTGAGCCAGCGGCCGGTAGCGCCGCACCCCGTAGCGCGGCCCGCTCGAATCGGGCGAGGCCAGCAGCGCCGTAATGTGCGCCGCGGCTGGCTCGCCGGCCGCCAGCGCGGCCACGTAGGGCGCGGGGGCAGCGGGCGGCACGGCGCTGGGTAGCGCCGTCCAGGTGGCCGGATTCAGGGGCATTTCGACCACCCGGGCCCCGGTGGCGCGGTAATCGTGCAGGGCCAGGTGGCGGCCGGCGGGGGCTACGGCGGCGTGGTAGGCACCGGTGGGCCGGTTGGTAACCTGGTACGTTTGGCGCGTGCGGGAATTGACGGCGTAAATATTATCAACTCCCGACTGCGGCGAGTTGTAAAATACGTAGTCGCCCCACGGCTGCGGGTTGGCCAGGTTGACGTTGGCCACGGGCAGGATGTTGGTCGCCTCCCCGGTAGTCGGTTCGATAAGCTGCAAGGTCTTGCCGGCGGCGCTCAGGGCAACTACTACAATACCTTGACCATTAGGCGTGAAGCGCGGCTGCTGGTAAAGGTCGTTGCGCGGATTGGGTAGCGTGCGGATAATGGCCCCGGTAGCCGCATCCAGCACCACGAGCGCGTGGTGGTACGCCTCGTCGGTACGCACGGCCACGATGCGCGCCCCGTCGGTCGAGAGCGCGGCGGCCGAGTAACGCTGGCCCCGCCCCAGCCGCGTCAGGCGGCCGGTTTTCAGGTCCAGTATTTTCAACTCGGAATATACTTTCTGCCCCCAGCGCGGATTCTGTCGGAACTCGGGCCACACGGCCTTGCCGCCCCCAACCGACAGCAGTTCGGGAATATTCTGCTGGCCCAGGGTAAACACCCGCTCTTCGCGCCCGTGGCGGCCCAGCAGCACCAGCTGCGCGATGTCGCCGAGGCCGCTTTTCAGGGCCAGCACCGTGCTGTCGGTCACGTACTGCGGGTATTGGTACTGGGTGAACACCGGCGTCACGACCTGGCCCGCCAGCTCGCGCACCGGCGTGGGCGCGGGCCGGGCTGCCTGCTCGGCCCGCCAGGTCGAGTCGAGCTCGCGCATGGTGCGGGCGTAGAGGTCTTCGACCCGCAGGCCGGTAGTGCGGCGCAGGCCGTTGGAAAACGAGAACGGGTAGAACGGGAAGCGGTAGTACTCGCTCAGGGCGCGGCTCCATACGTCGGCCCCGTAATGCGCCTTGGCGTAGGAGGTGAGGTAGTAGCCCAGCACGTACCAGTCGGGCACGTAGTCACGCAGCGAGCCGCTCACCGCCTTTTGGTAATTATACTGGCGGCCAGCCAGCAAATTGGCCCGCAGGCCCAGGCCGAAGTACGGGATGCGCCCGCGCCCGCTGCGGGTGAAAGCCGTTTCGGTCCCCACCGCGTCGCCCTCGAAAAACCACTGCGGCACGCCCACCGCGCTTACCCCCAGCCCGCCCTCGCCCAGCAACGGCACCAGCACCCGGCCAAATCCCTGCCGCGCCTTGTCGAACTGATTGACGTGCCGAAACTCGTGTACCACCAGCCCGTCGAGCCAGTCCACGGTACCCAGCCCCTGCCCCTGCTCGGGGGTAGTGAAAAACTCGGCGTGGCGCGGCAAAAACGTCACGAAGCCGTTGCTCACCGTGGTTTGGTTTTGCATCACCACCGCGATGGGCTTGGCCTGCACGCCCAGGGTAGCACCCTCGGGGCCGTGCACGGCCTCCAGCCGGCGGGCCGTGCGCTGGGCCGCCGTGTCGAGCCCCGCCGGGTACAGCACCCGGAAGTGCGGGCTGCGGATTTCCTGCCAGCGCAGGTGGGGCGGGTTTTGACTGAGGATGGGCAGGCTTTGGGCCACCGCTGCGCCACTGGCGGCCAGCGCCAGGGCCAGCCCCGCGAGCATTTTTTGCATGGAGCAAGTTACGGTTGAGCCTGGCTGCCCGCGCAACTACCCGCCGGGTTCACTACTACTTTTTGCCCGGCCACCGCACGGGCAATATTCTTCGCTAGTGGCTGGCCTGCTGGCAACTACGCAGCCACTGCCGGGCCGCGTCGAGGTTATCGAAAATGCGCATTTCAAACTTGTCGCCGATGCTCGACACCAGCGCCTCGGCTGAGAGAGCGGCAAACGAGGCGGGGCTGACTACGTGGGCGAAGTAGCGCAGGCCCAGCGCAATAGCGCGGGGCGTCCAGTCCTGGGCTATCCAGGCCACGGCGTGGTCCCAGGGGCCGCTCACGCGGGTGTTGTCGTTGAGCATGTACGGGCAGCGACTCTGGGCCAGAAAATCGATGCCCACGTTTGAGCCGTTCATGATGCTTTCGAGCGTGAGGTAGCCCTGCCACACATTAAAGGTCAAATTATTCTGGGACTCGTAGGTCATTGTCAGAAAGACCTTCCCAAAGGCGTTGGCTACTTCTCTAGTCATAATGCTAGCCATTACTGGCCAAGCAAATGTACCACAAGAGGTTCGGCTTTAAACCAGTCAGATCTGCCGCTCAGCTCGTGCGCTTCAGCCCGATAATACCCACCAGAATGCAGCCGATGTAAAAGACGTGCACCCACTGAAAGGGCTCCTTCAGCACCAGCGTATCCACGAGCTTGATGCCGACCAGGGCAATACCCATCCAGATGGCAAACGCGGTGGAAGCCGGGATAACGTTGAGCGCCTTGGAGAAGAAAAACACGTTGGCCACCCCAAAACCCACGTAGCCGATGGCCGGGGCCAACGTCGTAATACCGGCCGAGGAAGAAAAGAAATGCGGCCAGTCGATGGCCTTTATTTTGGCTACGCTCGTGTATTTGAGGCTGTAGTTCCAGCACACCTCCATCACGGAAGCGAGCAACAGGTAAAGCCAGGCAGGATTAAAGCTGAGTGTCAAGGCGCGGCGGTTACGGCGGGGCGGGGAGATTCTGGGGCAACGGCCTCGGCGGCCGTGGGGTTGCCGCCGGGGCGGGGCGCGGGCACGGTCTCGTGCACCTCTTCGGGCACTTCCCAGCCTTGCAGCACCTTGGCGGCGGGTACGCGCTCACCGAGCCAGCTCAGCACGCGCCAGCGCACGCCGTGGTAGGCGCGGAAGGCCGCCGAGCGCTCGGCCAAGGCTTTTTCGTCGAAGCGCATCACCGAAAAGGCGTGCTGCGAAAAGTAATCCTTGGGGAAAGCGTAGGGCAGGCCCCAACGCTCGGGCTTGCGGTTCTGGGGCAAAAAGGCGGTGCCGAACAGCCAGTCCCAGACCGCAAATTTGGTCGAGAAATTGGCGTAGTACACTTCCTCATGGTCGGCGTGGTGCCAGAGGTGCATCTCGGGACCGTTGATAAAGTATTGCAGCTTACCCGATTTCACGTCGATGTTGGCGTGGATGTACATGCCCCACACGGCATCGATCAGGGCCTTGATGGGCACCACCACCGGATTAGCCCCCAGCAGGATAATGGGGGCAAACTCGATGGTCTGGTTGATGATAATTTCCACGGCGTGCGAGCGCGAGCCGGCCAGCCAATCCACCTGCTTGCCCGAATGGTGCGCCTCGTGGGTGCGCCAGAAAAACGCGCTGCTATGCTGGAAACGATGAAACCAGTAGATGTAAAAATCGTGGGTGACGACGAAAAACGCCACCTGCGCCACCACCGGCCAGCTACTCACCAGGTGAAACCGCGCCCCGAAATGGGCCGCCAGCGGCGCGATGATGAACCCGAAAATCAAAATTTGCAGAAAGTAACTCTGCACCAGCGTGTACCAGAACAGATCCACGAACAAGCCCTCGCGGAAGAACGGCAGCCCCTTGCGATAAGGAAATTTGCGCTCCAGGATTAGCAGCACCGCCACCGCCAGCAGCAGGATGGGCGTCGTTATCATGGTAGTGCGCCCCACCGCGTTGAGGCTGTGGTAAAACTCGCTTATCGGCTCTAGCATAACGAATGCGATAATGTGATAACTCTGCCCCTAACTGCCTGTACGGGGCGAATGTTCGCCTAGCAGCCGGAAAGAACAGGATTTAATCCTGATAAAAATACACAACGTCCGTCATGCTGAGCTTGCCGAAGCATCTCGCCCGCCCCGTTAGAGGAAGCGGGCGAGATGCTTCGGCAAGCTCAGCATGACGGACGTGAGTAGGTCAGTAACAACTCTACGAAGCCAGCAGGCTTACGCCGCCGTCACCTCGCGGCGCAGGCGGCGCAGGGGCTCTTTCTCGCTCTCGTACACCACTTTCACGCCGTCGCCGAGGCCGGCTTCGGTATCGCGGATGTCGCGCACGAGCTTAGCCAGGCCACCCGGCTCCACGCTGGCGGCGTGGTCGGAACCCCACATGGCGCGGTCGAGGGTGAAGTGGCGCTCCACGAACGTCGCGCCCAGGGCCACGGCCGTTACGGTGGTGCTCAGGCCGGTTTCGTGGCCCGAATAGCCGATGGGCGTGTCGGGGAACTGCGCTTGCAGGGTTTGAATCATGCGCAGGTTCAGCTCCTGCGGGGGGCAGGGGTAGGCCGAAGTCGAATGGGCAATCATCAGGTTGTCGAGGCCCACGTAGGCTACGGCATCGGTGATTTCCTGCTGGGTGCTCATGCCGGTGCTCAGCATGAGTGGGCGGCCGGTGGCACGCACGCGGTCGAGGAGGGGCTTATCGGTGAGCGAGGCGCTGGCCATCTTGTAGAGCACGGGCTGGAACTGCTCCATGAAATCGACCGACGGCTCATCCCAGCACGAGGCAAACCAGTCGATGCCCTTGGCCTTGCAGTAGTCGTCGATCACCGTGTACTCAGCCTGGCCAAACTCGGTCTTGCGCTTGTAGTCGATGTAGCTCATGCGGCCCCAGGGGGTATCGCGCATCTTTTCCCACTGGTCCTTGGGCACGCACAGCTCGGGGGTGCGCTTCTGGAACTTCACCGCATCGGCGCCGGCCGTCACGGCCGCGTCGATGAGCTGCTTGGCCAGGTCGAGCGAGCCGTTGTGGTTGATGCCGATTTCGGCAATGATGTAGCACGGCTGGCCGGGGCCAATAGCGCGGTTCTTCTTGATTTGAACTACGGACATCTTCTGGTTAATGTGGGAAATGTGAAAGATGTGACAATGCGTGGGAAGAGCGGTGGGAAGAATCGCCGCCGTTCGGCGGCTTAGAAGTGATGACGAAGTAAGTCGGTTTTTATTTTCCGCTACTCGTGGCCCCGTTGTGCATTTGCCCAACTAGCCTTTTCACATTTCTACATTCTCACCTTTCCCACATTAATAAAACTATTCCGAGCCGCGGTCGGGCAGCGGCGCCCCGCCCTGGCAGCTGATAATCAGCTCGGCCAGCTCGCGGAAGGCTCCCTGGCCGCCGAAGGCCTGGCAGCGATAGTCGGCGGCCTCACGGGCAAAAATAGTGGCGTCGCCGGGGCAGGCGGCCAGCCCCACCAGGCCCAAAATAGCTACGTCGTTGGTATCGTCGCCAATAAAAGCCACCTGCTCAGCCGTAAGGCCGGTACGGGTCAAAATCTCACCCAGCAGCGGGGCCTTGTCCTTAATGCCCAGGTGCAGCTCGGTGATTTTCAGCTTTTCGGCGCGCTTCTGCACCGAGGGCGAGCGCTCGCCGGTCACGATACCGGTTTCGACGCCCACGGCGCGCAGGCGCTCCACACCCATGCCGTCGCGGATGTTGAAGCGCTTGAGTACCTCGCCGGCTTCGCCGTAATATACGCCGCCATCGGTGAGCACGCCGTCGCAATCGGTGAGTACAAGCTTGATACGGCGGGCTTTAGCAACGAGATCGGCGTGCTTCATAAAGGGGCTCAGTGAAAACTTCTCCGAATTTACTACAAAATCGGCGGCAGCGCAGGTTATCTAATTTATACGTCGGGCTAAATGGCTGTCCAGCCGCCATCTACCACCAGGTTGGCCCCCGTCATGTAGGCCGAGGCGTCGGAGGCGAGGAACACCACCGCGCCTTGGTAGTCGGTCGGGGCGGCCATGCGGCCCAGCGGCGTTTTGGCGCTGTACTGCTTCACGAAGAAGGCATCCTGGCTGTTTTCGACGCCACCGGGGGAGAGCGTATTCACGCGCACGCCCTTGTTGCCCCAGTATGCGGCCAGGTAGCGGGTGAAGTTGACCACCGCGCCCTTGGTCATGGGGTAAGACGGGGACTTGTAAAAAGTTTGCTCCCCAGCCTCGTTGCGGTAGATGCTCTGATCAGGCCCCACGATGCCGTAGGTGCTGGCCACGTTGATGATGGAGCCACTCCCCTGCTCGGCCATCGGCGTCCCGAATACCTGGGCAGCCAGGAAGATACCGGTCACGTTCACTTCCAACACTTTGGTGAAGGTAGCCAGCGGGAAGTTCTCAAACTTGCTGAGGTCGGCGGCCAGCGCCGGGTTCTCGAACATGTCGTTGATGGCGGCATTGTTCACCAGCACGTCGATGTGGCCGAAGTGTGCGATGATGGTATCGCGAGCGGCGGCCAGCGACTCGGGCGAGGTCACGTCCACGGCCAGCGGCAGGTGAATGCCGCCGGGCAGGCCGGCGGCCACCTCGCGGGCCTTGTCGAGGTTAAGGTCGGCCACAACCACGTTGGCCCCGGCCAGGGCCAGGGCTTCGCAGTGCTTCTGGCCGATGAGGCCGCAAGCCCCGGTAACGATGGCCGTTTTGTTGGTTAAGTCGAAGAAATTCATATCGTAACGCCAAGCTCCAGCTTGGCGAGGCGGCAGGGTTGAGAAAGGAAAATAAACGAGGCCGGGCAGTCGTGCCCGGCCCCGCCTTCGCCGCGGCGCGGCGATACGCCAAGCCAGAGCTTGGCGTTACTTTTTCACCGGCGCGGCGTTGGTCACCTTGCGGAACACGGCCTCTACCGGCTCGCCTTCGAGGCGGCTGGCTACGTCGCCCTTGTCGATGGCGTCTTTCAGCATCGGCAGCACGGCGCGGTAGGCGTCCAGGGTTTTGGCGACGTCCTCGTCGGTGTGCGAGAAGCTCATGTTGTGGAAGCCCCCCCACAGGATGCCTTGTTTGAACAGTTCCTGCTGCACGAAGGCTTTTACTTCCAGCGGGTTGCCGGCGCTGGCATCGAAGGTCACGATGCTGCGGCAGTCGTAGCCGTAGCATTTGGTGTAGCTGCTCAGGCCAAGGTCGGCAGCAATTTGGTTGTAGCCCTCTTTCAGCTTGCTACCCTGGCTGGCCAGGAAGGCAGGCACGTTTTTCTCGCGCATCTCGCTGATGGTGGCAATGGTAGCCGCCAGGCTGAGCGCTTCGCCGCCGAAGGTAGTGAAGAAGAATACGTCTTGCTCGAAGAGTTGCAGCACGTCCTTGCGGCCGGTGAGCAGCGCGATGGGCATGCCGTTGGCGCAGGCCTTGGAATACACCGCGAGGTCGGGCGTGATGCCGAAGTATTCCTGCGCGCCGCCGATGGCGATGCGGAAGCCAGTCCACATCTCGTCGAAAATCAGCAGCGTGCCGTTTTCCTTGCAGAGGCGGGCTACTTCGTGCAGGAAGTTGTCCTTGGGCGCGTCGAAAATGAAAGGCTCCAGAATAACGCAGGCCACGTCCGGGGTCAGCACAGCCTTGAGCGAGTCGAGGTTGTTGTACTCGAAGGCCGTTACCAAGTCCTTGCTTTCCTGCGGAATACCCTTGTCGCGGCTCGTGGTCCCGATGTACCAGTCGTGCCAGCCGTGGTAGCCGCAGCACAGCACATCCTTGCGGCCGGTGAAGGCGCGGGCAACCCGCACGGCCGCCGAGCACACGTCGGCCCCGGTTTTGGAGATGCGAATGCTCTCGGCGTTGGGGATAATCTCGTGAATCAGCTCGGCTACTTCCACTTCCAGCTCGTGCATCATCGAGAACGTGATGCCGTCTTCGAGCTGCGCCTTGATGGCTTCGTCGACCCGCGGGTAGGCGTAGCCCAGGCTCAGCGGACCGATACCCATTTGGTAGTCAATATACTCGTTGCCATCGACGTCCCACACGTGCGCACCCTTGCCGCGCTTCACGTACTTCGGCGAGGCGCCTTTGGTATACTGGCCCGGTCCCTTCGCCAGGGTTTGCGTAACCGGGGTCATGATTTTCTGCGCCCGGGCGTAGAGCTCGTCGGATTTAGGGAAATGCATCTGTTGAATGTAGAAATGTGCTGAATGGAGAAATGTGAAAATGAATTAGTTGGCTATCACTGCCGGCTTCCTGCTCAAGAATATTTTCACATTCCCACATTCCACCCATCTTCACATTTAAAAAAACTTACTCCGCGAACTCGTTTTCGACCACCTTGGTCTTGGCCCCGAAGGTATGGGCACCGTCGCCCAGGCGCTCGCCGATGCGGCGGGCGATGTGCTGGCCGGTAAAACCCTCGTATTCGAGCACTTCGCTCAGCAGGCCGGGCTTGTACCAGCGCTCCTTGAGGGCCAGCGGCAGCACCTTGGCCGTCAGTTCGTGCTCCAGCAGCAGCTCGGCCAGGATGGAGTAGAGGCCGCCGGTCTGGAAGTGGTCTTCCAGGGTGACGATGAGCGAGCCGCCGCGTACCACGTTCAGCACGGCCTCGGTATCGAGGGGCTTGAGGCTGCGGAGGTTGACGAGGCCCACCGAATAGCCGGCTTCGGTGAGCAAATCTTTGGCAATGAGGGCTTGCTCGAAGAGCATGCCGTAGGTGAGAATGGTCACGTCTTTACCCTCGCTCACGATTTCCGCTTTGCCCATCACGAAGGGCTCATGCTGGTAGGTGCCCGGGCGGGTATTCACGCGCAGGTAGGCGGGGCTGGGCGAGGCCCAGATAGCGGGCAGCATGGCCAGCATGTCGGCCTCGTCGGCGGGGGCGAAAACCGTCATGCCGGGAATGCCGCGCATGAGCGCCACGTCTTCGATGGCCTGGTGCGTGGGGCCGTTGCCATCCGACAAAAAGCCAGGGACGAAGGCACTGATTTTCACCGGCAAGTTGGGAATACCCACGTCGGTGCGGATAAACTCGAACGCCCGCAGCGTGAGGAAGGTCGCCAGCGCGTGCACCACCGGCACGCGCCCGCGCAGGGCCAGCCCGGCGGCGGCCCCAATCATGGTTTGCTCCGTGATGCCGGTGTCGATGAAGCGGGCCCCCAGCGGGCCGGGCAGGTTGCGAATCAGGGCGCGGTTTTCGGCCGTCATCACCAGCAGGCGCTCATCGGCCAGGGCGGTTTCGTGGATAAGCTGTTCGTAATTCATGACCGCAGATTTAACGGATTTAACGGATTTCGCGGATACGCCCGCCTGCCTTCGGCGGCGGGCTGGCTATGCGAGAGTTTGGGGCAGATGCCCGGCTTTTACAAGCTGGATAGTCTTAATATCGTCAGGCTCCCCCTCTCCTTTTCGGAGAGGGGGCCGGGGGGTGAGGCGCTACGCCTGGCAAGCAACCACCCAGATATAAGCCGGCCGCTATCTAACCGTCAAGGTTTCACTAGTCAAGGTAGTAGCCTCCTGGCTGTGCAGCTCCTTCAGCAGCTCGGTGATTTCGGCGCTGCTAAAATTGCAGAACCAGCGGTCGGCGCGGCGCTCGATGCTGGGCAGGCCCCGGCCGCGCACCGTGTCGCAGATGATGACCGACGGCTTGTCCGGGCTGAAGGGCAGGGCGGTGAAGGCTTCTTCCAAAGCCGTAAAATCGTGGCCGTCGATGCGCTTCACGACCGCGCCGAACGCCTCGAACTTGGGGGCCAGCGGCTCCAGCGGGATGAGGTCTTCGGTGGCGATGTTGGCCTGGAAGTGGTTGCGGTCCACCACGATGGTGAGGTTGTTGACCTTGTGGGCACTGGCCACCAGCAGAGCCTCCCAGCAGGTACCCTCGTTGAGCTCGCCGTCGCCGGTGATGACGATGACCTTTTGGTTTTGGCCGCGCAGACGCGCATCGAGGGCCACGCCCAGCGCCACGCTCGGCAGGTGGCCCAGCGAGCCCGAGTGAAACTCCACGCCCGGCACGTTGCGGTTGGGGTGCCAGTAGATGCTGTCGCTGGCCTTCAAGTGATTGGCCAGCCGCTCCTTGGGCATGAAGCCCAGCTCGGCGAAGGTGCCGTAGAGGGCCGGCACGTCGTGGCCCTTGCTCAGGAACAGGTAGTCGCGCTCGGGGTCTTGCAGGTTGCCCGGGTTCACATTGAGGAAGTCGGCGTAGAGGTACACCAGCAAGTCGGCGCAGCTCAGCGAGGCACCGGTGAAGCAGCCGCCATCGGTGCTGAGGCGCACGATGTGCTCACGCACGCGCAGGGCGAGCTCGGAAAGCGCTTGTTTTTTTTCGGGAGTCATGTTTTTAGCTAGTAGCTGCTAGCTATTAGCTGTTAGCTGCGGCCTTTTCGCGCGGAAAAAGCTAACAGCTAGCGGCTAACAACTAGAAGCTTAGTAAGACTTTGTATTGCCCGCGTCCACGGTTTTGAGTTCGTCGAGGTGATTACGGTACCAGTTCACGCCGGCCAGGTCGGCATTCAAGGCGTAAATGTCTGGCCTTTGTTTTAATAAAGTCAGGATGTCGGCCAGGCTGAAAGCCGGGTTGGCGGGGTAAAGCGCTTCGTACACGGCTTTTATAAACTCATAGTCGGCCGCGTAATCGATGGTGAAGCGGTGCGACATCGAGTAGTCGAGGCCCGTTTCCCAAGTCACGTTGGCCAGCCGAAAGCGCTCGGGGTTTTCCCAGAAGAAGGGTGTGGTGTGCTCGCGCTCCAGCGGGCGGGTGGCCTCGCGCCAGGCCGTTTCGAGCGCCGCGAAGGTCATTATCTCCACGTCGTTGCCATCGGGATAGGTGGCAGGGTGCAGGTTGCTGACGAAGTCGTACTGCCCCTTATTGTCATCGTACACTTTAAATACTTTATCGATAACGGCCGGGTCGATAAGCGGGCAGTCGCTGGGAATTTTCACCACGGCCTCCGTCTCGCCAAAGTGCAGCGCGGCCTGGTAGTGGCGGTCGAGCAGATCGAGCGCATTACCCCGAAACACGTCGATGCCGTGCTGCTGGCAGAGGTCCGCCAGCGCGTCGTCGGCCGGGTCGGTAGTGGTGATGACGGCCACCCGACCCGCCCGGCTGGCTAGCCGCACCCGCTCCACCTGCCGCACCAGCAGCGGCTGGCCGCATAAATCCAGACTGACTTTGTCGGGCAGGCGCGACGAGCCGCGCCGGGCCTGTATGAGAGTGAGCATCGCTTACAGTATAAAACGTAACAAAATCAGCACAAAGCGTAACAAGCGCGGCTCAAAAGTTCCGTTCCCCCTACGCGGCGGTTACGGGAGCCAACTGGGGAGTATCCGCGGGTTTGTACTGCCGCAAAAAATCCGGGCCGCTACCCTGGAACCGTCCAAACTGCCGGCAAATGTCGGCAATGCGGCGGGCACTGGTGCCGCCGTTCTGGATGGGCAGCTTGCGCTTGAGGTCGTCCACGTCGAAATACGAGTGCACCGGAATGCCCAGCGCCAGCCCCACGTAGGCCACGGTGCTGTACTGGGTGATGAGTTCCACGCAGTTGGCAATCATCTCCTCGGTGTTGCCGCTGGTGTAGATGAGCGTGCCGGGGGGTGCGTATTTCTGCACTTCGGCCGTGGCGCGGTCCATCTCCTCGTTGGGATGAAATTTGAAAATCATGGGCCGGCCGGCGGCGATGCGCGTGGCGTGCTCAATGAACTTCTTGCGGTTGTCGGGCCGGAAGGTCTCGCGCATGTCGGTAGTCGCCACCAGCACGTAGTCGCGGAGCGGGAAGCTATTGTTGCGCAGCTTGGCGATGTCGTCGAAGTTGGGAATGCCCGTCACGACCAGCTTATCCTTATCGACCCCGATTTGCTCGAAGTGCTCGGCGTAGCCCGGCGAGGCCACGCAGTACACGTCGCAGCAGTTGTTCATACCGTTGAGCGAGGTGCCGATGGCCAGGATGGGGAAGTTGGTGAAGCGCTTCACGAGCCGCGCCCACAGGTGCATGGGGTCGGTCATGCCCTCCTGCACGAACACCGACTTGGTGCGGGCCAGCAGCGGCCAGGGCACCACGATGTCGGAGCAGCACACCACGAGGTCGTAGTCGTGACCGTACTCGCGGTTCTCGAAGTCGCGCCGCAGCTGGTGCTGCTCGATGTAGCGGTCGGCCTTCTCCTTGATCTGGCCGTGCACGATAGTTTTATCCAGAATTTTATTGCGCAGCAGCCACTTGTAAAAGCCGCGCATCCAGCCATCGTAATACAGCTGGCTGAAATACGGCTCGTACTCATCTTCGAGCAGCTGCGCCACGCGGTGCATCTGGGTGGTTTGGTTGGGCGAGCCGATGAGGTAAAGCGCTTTTTTCACAAACTACAAGGTAGGTATGCCTACAAAAATACGACGGCACGCTGCTCGCAAGCCGCCGCCGCCCAACGCGGATAACGTGCCGGTTATTTTACCTTTCAGAGAGTGGTTTAACCCAGCTCTTTAGACCCTCCTGGTCTTACCTTTTGCGGCTGGCCCTGGCGACCGGGCTAGTCCGGCCTGAAATCCCAACCCTGGCAACGGCCAATCCTGCAAGCCATCCTCTACGCCGACCTCAACGTGGCACGCCTAGGGTTGAGCTACACCCGCCGAGCAAACAGCCAACTCTCCGCTGGCCCCCATCTCCAGGCCAATCAAGGCAGTACCGAGGCGCCGCCCCCTGCCGGGTACACCGGAGGCCACTGCTGGTTCGGCTGCCGCCCTGGTAGCCAACTATTCGCGCCGCCCGGTCCCGAGCTTACAACGCGCGAGAACCATAGAACAACCGTTGGGACTGACCTTTTCTACCTCGTAACCAACGCAGTATCTATGCCTCTCCTCGCCGCCGGCGAGTAATAGCGCGTGAATTACCGACAGTCAATTTTAGCTGCGCAATCGTTTGCGTAGCCCGGCAAGGTGATATTTGTCCTACTTTCGTTTTCCATTCGTTTTTTCCCACTCTATGCACAAGCTGGCTACGTTAGACTACATAGTCTTTTTTGTTTACTTTTTGATAGTTGCCGGCTACGGTATCTGGATTTACAACCGCAAGACGGGCCACGACGGCACTATCGAGGGCGATTCCAAAGACTACTTCCTGGCCGAAGGCTCGCTTACGTGGTGGGCCATCGGCTCGTCGCTGATTGCCTCCAACATCTCGGCCGAGCAGTTTGTGGGCATGGCCGGCTCGGGCTTCAAAATCGGCCTGGCCATCTCGGCCTACGAGTGGATGGCCTCGGTGACGCTCATCATCGTGGCCACGTTCTTCATCCCGGTGTACCTGAAGAATAAAATCTTCACCATGCCGCAGTTTCTGCACCAGCGCTACAACGGCACGGTGGCCATGATCATGGCCATCTTCTGGCTGGCCCTGTACGTGGTGGTCAACCTGACCTCGATTCTCTACCTGGGGGCCATTGCCGTGAGCAGCGTCTCGGGCCTCAACCTCACGTTCTGCATGTACGCGCTGGCCATCGCCGCCGTCATCATCACGCTGGGTGGCATGAAGGTGATTGGCTTCACCGACGTTATCCAGGTGTTCTTCCTCATCCTGGGCGGCCTAGCCACTACTTACCTGGCCCTCAACCTGGTATCGGAGCACTACGGCACCACGGGCGTCTTCAACGGCTTCAACCTGCTGATGGGCCAGGCCAACGACCACTTCCACATGATTGTGAAGCGCGACAGCCCCAACTACCTCGACCTGCCCGGCCTCACGGTACTGCTCGGCGGCCTCTGGATTGTGAACCTAAACTACTGGGGCTGCAACCAGTACATCACGCAGCGCGCCCTCGGCGCCGACCTGCCCACCGCCCGCGGTGGCCTGCTCTTCGCCGCCTTCCTCAAGATGCTGATGCCCGTGATTGTGGTGCTGCCCGGCATCGCCGCCTTCGTTCTGTACAAGGAGAATGTATTCGGTGCCAATGAGTTTGGCACGGGGGCCGACCTCAACCCCGACCGCGCCTACCCGGTGCTGCTCAACATTTTGCCCGTGGGTCTGAAAGGTCTGTCATTCGCGGCGCTCACCGCCGCCGTAGTCGCCTCGCTGGCCGGCAAAGCCAACTCCATTGCGACCATCTTCACGCTCGACGTGTACAAGAAAGTGCTGAACGAGAACGCTTCGGAGAAGAAGCTGGTGGCCGTGGGCAAAATCTCGGTGGTCGTGGCCATGCTGCTGGGTATTCTCATCGCGCCGCACCTGGGCATCGATAAGAAGGGGGGCTTCCAGTTCATTCAGGAGTACACGGGCTTCGTGTCGCCGGGCATCTTCGCTATGTTCATCCTGGGCTTCTTCTGGAAGAAAACGACTTCCAGCGCCGCGCTCTTCGCCACTATCGGCGGCTTCCTGTTCTCCATCGTCCTCAAGTTCCTGCCCGGCATGATGGACCTCTCGTTCCTGGCCCCGTTCGGCTTTGCCGTGAAGCCCGAAGGCGGCAGCCTCTACGAGATTCCCTTCCTCGACCGCATGGGCTTCGTGTTCGTGTTCTGCATCATCGGCATGGTGATTATCAGCCTCATCCAGGGCCACGGCCGCACCAACCCCAAGGGCTTGGAAATCGATTCGAGCATGTTCCGCCCCAACCGCAGCTTCGCCATCGGCTCGGTGGTGGTGCTGGCCATCATCACGATGCTCTACACCGTGTTCTGGTAGGCGACGAATTGCTTTCAGTTAAGCTAAAAAAGAGGACCCTGGCGCGGCTAGGGTCCTCTTTTTTTATGTAGCGCGGACTTGGTAATCCGCGCTGCGAGCGGCCCGGATGCAACGCGGACTATAAACCGCGCTACTTGCCCCCCAGCGCGGCGTTGCTGATTTCCTGAAAAGTCAGCCCCTGGGCCGAGCGCAAACGCACGGTTGTGATCGGCTGGGTCGGAAAGAAAATTGCCGTCATGGCCGTCAGCCCGTGGTCGGCGAATAGCTCCACCGAGGCCGCATCGCAGTACAGCGTGAGGTCGGCCCCGGGGGCCGTAGTCAGGCGCGGGGCCGTGCTGCGGCCGGTGAATTTGGGGCTGAAACTGACGTTGCCCGACTTGCTGCGGTCGATGAAATACTGCTTAGCCGCCGCGTCGTAGCCGATTACCAGCTCCTCGCCGGCCGCGTTGCCCAGCACCAATTCGAAGCCCGCCAGCTGCGCGGTACGCAGCGTAAGGCGACGCTTGGCAGTGGTGGATTTGAGGCGCGGGGTGAGGTCCACGGTATTTTTCACGGCCACGTTGGGGAGCGTGGTGGGCGTAGTGGCCAGCCGGCCGACCTCGGCGGCGGGCTGTGAGGTAAGGTAAATCTCCTGGCCCTCCTGGCGCAGTCCCAGCTCGCGCGGGATGGTCATGGCGCTGCGCCAGGGCGAGGTGGGCACCTGGTTGCCGTACTCCCAGTTGCTCATCCAGCCCAGGAACAGGCGACGGGGCGCGGTATTCTCCCAGGTTACGCCGGCGTACTCGTCGGGGCCGTAGTCGGCCCACTTCGTCTTGTCGTTGAGCGGCGTAAAGGTGTGCCCATCAAAATTGCCCACGAAGTACTGCGTGGCCGAGCCGCCGTTGGGGCCACCGGGGTTGAGGTTGACGATGAGTACCCAGTAAGTCTTGCCGTTCAGCGCGAGCGGAAACAAATCGGGGCATTCCCACACGCCCCCGTGCGCCCCCAGCTTCTCGCCAAATTCGCTTTCCTTGGTCCAGGTCTTGAGGTTGGGCGAGGAGTAAAACGTAATGCGGTCCTTCGTAGCCAGCGTCATCAGCCACTTGTTGAGCTGCGCGTTCCACGTCACCTTGGGGTCACGGAAATCGACGATACCGGGGCTTTTCAGTACCGGGTTACCCCGGTATTTCATCCAGGTTTTGCCGGCGTCGAGGCTGTAGGCCAGGCTTTGATTTTGGCCGTGCTCGGAGTCGGTTTTCTCCAGCTTGGGGTTGTGATGGGTGAAAATGGCCACCAACGCATTCTTACCGAAGCCCGCCGTGTTGTTGGCATCCACTACCGCCGAGCCCGAGAAAATGTAGCCCAGGCTGTCGGGATACAACGCGATGGGCTGCTCCTGCCAGCGCACCATATCGGGGCTGGTGGCATGCCCCCAGTGCATCGGCCCCCACACCATGCCGCCGGGGTAGTACTGAAAAAATAGGTGGTAAGTGCCCTGGTAGTACACCATCCCGTTGGGGTCGTTCATCCAGTGGGCGGTGGGCGTAAAATGGTAGGCCGGACGAAACTGCGGCGTAGCGGGCGGCGGGGCCGACTGGGCTAGGGCCGCCGTGGTCAGCAGCGACGCGCCTAGTACGGGAAGCAGCTTTTTCATGGGTGGGGAAATGACAAGTGAAAAGTGAGGGAAGGTAACACGCTTTCAGCCCTTCGCCCACTGCCTTTCGGTAGCCATTCAACCCCAACAACGTTGCCCCCCCGTCCACAACAATGGTAGGCTGGCCCCCAGCCGCAACGCCAGTCTGGGTACCCAATCGGCCAACCACCAACATCTATGACTTTGGCGTTCTCGATGGCCAGGATTATGTAGCCGATGCCGCGGCTTAGTATGGCTATGGCACTGCAGCATACCAAGCGGCCAGCAGGACTCAAACCCGCCAGGCAAAAAAGGAGGCGCTCGATACTGGTAACCAGGCTATATCAAGCCGACTCTCTTACCCGCTGGCGTACGGCCAATAAATAGGTAAATTTTGCGACAAGGCCTATTGATAGTGCTAGCAAGAGTACAGCCGAGAGGCAAAGCTTTCTTCAGGGGGTACGACAGCGAAAGAAATAGCGCGTTTCGTTTTCGATGTAAGTAGTGTAGTTGTCAAGACTGGACTTGTTCTGCCTGGTTTGCACCGTCGTCGTACTAAGCCACTCCCACCCGTGCCGACTTAAGTAATTGAGGATGTCAATGACGTGGGTTGACTGTTGAATGTTCTTGGCCATATCAGCCATTTCCGGGTCAGCCACCGCCCCTGGCGCACTTTGGCCATAATCAAGGTATATCCGCTCGGGCGAGGAAAAGCGGTCTTCCGCAACAACCAACGCACAGTAGCGATAAGGAGCGGGTGCGGCCGCGCTCTGCGCATGAGCGACGCTGGCTACAAACAGCCAGCAGGCAACTAGCAGGTACTTCATACCAGCCAAGATAGGATGAAGACGGTTGCCGAGTTAGTTGTTCCTAAATTAGGAAGCGCGGGTACACGAGTGGCTATACAAACAAAAAACCCATCGTAAATACTTGATTTACAATGGGTTTTATCATGTAGCGCTCCCTCCTGGGCTCGAACCAGGGACCCTCTGATTAACAGTCAGATGCTCTAACCGGCTGAGCTAAGGAAGCTTTTAATCCCGAAACCGGCGCTTTCGGTTCACAAAGGTAGCTACTTAATTTTTGAAAAAGCAAGCCTGACGCTAAAATTTTGCCTGTTTTTTTACGAATTTTTAGCTAGTTGGTGATTGTCAGCAAGCTACCGCTGAGATTGGTGCTGTACTGGCGGAGCGGGCGGGGCGAGGGACCACCTGACACCCGACCCAGCAGATCGAACTGCGAGGTGCAGCAGCTGTCGCGAAAGAACAGGCGCGTGTTTTTGTCGAGCGTGACGGTGGCGCAAGTGCTGAGTGGTTGGTAGGGACAATTGCGCTCGAAGGCCAAATAGCTCGTAGCATTCTGGCGCACCACGTAGATGCCCTTCACGCCGCCCTGCCCGTTGGCGTTGCCCGGCGGGATAGCTACCACGCCATTGTCGAAGCGCAGGGCCCGGTTCTGCTGATCGAGCAGGTCGAGTTGCACGTTCACGGGCACGTTGGGGATGGTATCAATCGGGTTGACTTTGGAGTTGCAGGCAACGGCGAGGCCAGCCAGCAGGCCCAGGTAAAGCAAGCGCATAGCGTAGTAAGCAAAGAGTGCCCCCCAAACGCACGAACGCGCCCGGTAGTTTACCGGGCGCGTTCTATTTGGCGGCTCGGGCAGGCCGCTATTTTTTAAACAGCGAATTGACGAACGTATGGCGGTCGAAGAGCTGCAAATCGGTCATCTTCTCCCCTACCCCGATGTAGCGCACCGGGATACTGAACTGGTCGCTGATGCCGATGACCACGCCGCCCTTGGCCGTACCGTCGAGCTTGGTGATGGCCAGCGCCGATACCTCGGTGGCGCGGGTAAACTCCTTGGCTTGCAAAAAGGCGTTCTGGCCGGTGCTGCCGTCGAGCACGAGCAGCACCTCGTGCGGGGCCTCGGGAATCACCTTCTGCATCACGCGCTTGATTTTACTGAGCTCGTTCATCAGGTTTACCTTGTTGTGCAGGCGGCCGGCGGTGTCGATAATTACCACGTCGGCCTGCATCTCCACGCCCTTCAGCACGGCGTCGTAGGCTACGGAAGCGGGGTCGGTATTCATGCCGTGCGAGATAACCGGCACGCCCACCCGCTGGCCCCACACGATGAGCTGGTCCACGGCGGCGGCCCGGAAGGTATCAGCCGCGCCCAACACTACCTTCTTGCCCGCCGCGTGGAAGCGGTGGGCCAGCTTGCCGATGGTCGTGGTCTTGCCCACGCCATTCACGCCCACTACCATAATTACGAAGGGGTGGCCGGGGTTATCGGGCCGGTCCAGGATGGCCCGGGAGCCGGTAGCCCCCGCGTTGCCATCGAGCAGGCCCGCGATTTCCTCGCGCAGAATGCGGTCGAGCTCATTGGTGCTCACGTACTTGTCGCGGGCCACGCGCTTCTCGATACGGTCGATGACCTTCACCGTGGTATCGATGCCCACGTCGGCGTGCACGAGCAGAGTTTCGAGGTCGTCGAGCACGGCCTCGTCCACGGTGCTTTTACCCGCCACGGCCTTGCTGAACTGGTCGAAGAAGCTGGTCTTGGTTTTCTGCAAGCCTTCGTCGAGGGCCCGCTGCTGCTCCTTATTTTCTTTATCCTTCTTAAAAAAGTCGAAGAGGCCCATAATAATCGCGTGTCATGCTGAGCCGGCGAGGCGTTTTATCGCCTTCAACGCTCGAATGGTAACTAAAGGTAATTCCCGGCGACAGCCGCTGGCTGAGCAGCTGCCGGGGCTGAAGCCAATTTTCGGCTCGTCGGCACGACAGATATAGGTTGGTAAACACGAAAAAAGTCCCACGGAGGTGGGACTTTTTCATTACATCGACGGCTGGGCGGCTTACTTGCCAGCCAGCGTGTCTTGCACTTTGTCAACGGGTACCATTTCCTCCTTGAAGGTGTAGGCACCGGTTTTCTCCGATTTCACGGCGCGAATAACTTTTGCCCAGTCTTTACCGGTGGCAGTTTTCAGCGTTGCTACTACTTTCTTAGCCATGACTCAGGTTATTTAATTTCCTTGTGAACAGTCATTTTGCGCAGGATCGGGTTGAATTTCTTCAGCTCGATGCGCTCGGGGGTGTTCTTACGGTTCTTGGTGGTGATGTAGCGCGAGGTGCCCGGCATACCCGAGTTTTTATGCTCGGTGCACTCCATGATAACCTGCACCCGGTTTCCTTTCTTGGCCATCGCGACGGGAGGGGGGTTAATTTTTAAATTTTAGGACTGCAAAGGTACAGTTTTTTTCTGAGCTTTGCAAACAGCGGCAAAGATACTACGCTAAAAGTCAGGCCGCCCCTGTTTTTTTAGCGGGGCTGCGGACCAGCCCGACGCCCAACTACGGGCGGAGCCGACCCCGGCAACCTTTCACAACGAAGCCGGTGCTGATGGCCAGCCCCCTCGGGAGCTAGCCGCCAGCACCGGCGCGCAGTTGGCAGGCCCGAAATAAACCTACGACCGGCTGCTTTAGCAGCAGACTAGTAAACGATGAAGCCTTGCTCCTTGGCCTTCTTCAGGGTAGCCATGATACCATTCTTGTTGATGGTACGGATGGTCGAAGCGGCTACGCGCAGCGTTACCCAGGCGTCTTGCTCGGGGATGTAGAAGCGCTTTTTCTGCAGGTTGGGGTAGAATTTACGCTTGGTTTTGTTGTTGGCGTGCGATACGTTGTTGCCTACGCGGGTACGCTTGCCGGTCAAATCACAAACTCGGGCCATGATATTGAAAGGTTAGATGATGCTATTCCGAAACGGGCCGCAAATATACGCAAAAAATGCGAAGATGTAAAAATGTGGAAATGTGACAGATGCCTTGGCACCCCTTCTTTTCATCTGCACATTCTCTAATTATCCGCATTAGGCACATTTTTTCGCCACGGGCAATGGCGGCAGCCGCTGCCGCAGCAGAAGCCCCGGCGGCGGTGGTACTGCTCGGTAAACACGAGGTAGCCCTCGGGCGTGTGGTAGAAATCGCCGGGCCGGAGCGGCTGGGCGGCAAAGGCGGCGAGGCGCGGATCGGCAGGCATAGGGAGGCGAAAATACTCCTTGTGCTTGGGTGCATCTTTGAGCTGGCAATGCCAACCGGCAACTACGCTTTTTTATATCCCCCGGGCCTTTACCATGAAGTACGTTCTACTGCTTGCTGCTTTAGTAACCCTGGCGCAGCCGGCGCTGGCCCAACAACCAGCCTCGGCCACTAGCGCGGCCCCGGCCGACCGGCCCGTGTTGGTTGCGAGTACCGCCGCTGAAGCTAGCGCCGCCCTGCGGGCCTTCGACAAGCACATTGCCCCGGCCGTGAAGCAGGGCCGGGCGACGCTGCCGCAGGCGAAGCGCCGCTACTTACAGGGCCTCCCCGCGGGGCAGGCATTCTTCGTGACTACTCGCCTTACCGACCCCGACGGGACGTATGAGCAAGTGTTTATCAAGGTGCAGCGCTGGCAGGAAAAGCAAGTAACCGGCTTGATTGCCAGCGAAATCGGCACGGTGAAAAGCTTTCAGCAAAATCAACCGATTACCTTCCCCGAGTCGGCAGTACTCGACTGGACCATCAGCCACCCCGATGGCACGGAGGAAGGCAATTACATTGGCAAACTACTCGACGCCGACAACCGTTAGGCTAGCTGGCATTTCCACTCTTCCTCCCCCATCCCATGCCCACCCACGCTCCCACTTCCCCTACTACCCGCGCCGACGAGCTGATGCAGCTCGAAGACCAGTACGGTGCCCACAACTACCACCCGCTGCCCGTGGTGCTGAGCCGGGGCCGGGGCGTGCATCTGTGGGACGTGGCTGGCAAACAGTATTTCGATTTTCTGTCGGCCTACTCGGCCGTGAACCAGGGCCACTGCCATCCCCGCATTATCGGGGCACTCACCGAGCAGGCGCAGAAGCTGACGCTTACCTCGCGGGCCTTTTTCAACGACCGGCTGGGCGCGGCCGAAAAGCAACTCTGTGAGCTGTTCGGCTACGACAAGGCGCTCCTGATGAATTCGGGGGCCGAGGCCGTGGAGACGGCCCTCAAGCTGGCCCGCAAGTGGGGCTACCAGGAGAAGGGCATCGCGCCCAACCAGGCCCGCATCGTGGTGGCCGAACACAACTTCCACGGCCGCACTACGGGCATCATCTCTTTCAGTACCGATGGCGACAGTACGGGCGGCTTCGGCCCCTTCGTGCCGGGCTACCAGGTAGTGCCGTACGATGATTTGGAAGCCCTGGCCGAGGCCCTGGCCGACCCGCACGTGTGCGGTTTTTTGGTAGAGCCCATTCAGGGCGAGGCGGGCGTGGTGGTACCCGGCGAGGGCTACCTGGCCGGCGCGGCGTCGCTGTGCCGCCAGCATAAAGTATTGCTGCTCACCGACGAGATTCAAACCGGGCTGGGCCGCACCGGCAAGCTGCTGGCCACCGACTACGAGGGCGTGCGCGGCGACATTCTCATTCTGGGCAAGGCCCTGAGCGGCGGGGTCATGCCCGTATCGGCGGTGCTGGCCAACGACGAGATTATGCTCACCATTCAGCCGGGACAGCACGGCTCGACCTTCGGCGGCAACCCGCTGGCCTGCGCCGTGCTGCAAGCCGCGCTCGACGTGCTGCTCGACGAAAAGCTGGCCGACAACGCCGCCCGCCTGGGCGAAATCTTCCGCGAGGAGATGCGCATGGTGCAGCGCGAGTGCCCCGACACCGTAGAGCTGGTGCGCGGCCGGGGCCTGCTCAACGCCGTGGTTATCACCCCCAGCGAAGACGGCCGCACCGCCTGGGACGTGTGCGTGAGCCTCATGGAACGCGGCGTGCTGGCCAAGCCTACTCACGGCGACATCATCCGCTTCGCGCCGCCGCTGGTAATTACCGAAGCCCAATTGCGCGAGGCCTGCGCCATCATTGCCGACGTTATCCGGGCTTTTTGAGTATAAGGCCCCATGAGAAAACTTTTATGCGTGGTGCCGGCCCTGCTGCTGGCCAGCTGCCACAGCCAGCAGGTAGCATTTCGGTTTCAGCCGGCCCCGGCTACGTCGGTACCCGTAGCCAGCGCGCCGGCGGAAGCTAGCCCCGTGGAAGTGAGCGCGGCGCTGGGCGCACCCACTGCGGCTACGGCCGCACCTAGCCCTACTCCGGCCCCACTACCGGCCAAACGGCTGCGTCCGCGCCAGTTGCTTACCACGCTTAACTCATTACCGCCGAGTACGCTGGCTTCGCTATCGGCGACTCCCAAGGTCAGCCCACTCGTCAGGCTGCGCCCCCGGCGGCATACCACCGAGGGCGCGGCCGAAAACGGGTTGGGTCGGGTAGCGCTGTTTTTCATTGCGGTGGCGCTGGGCATCGTGGCGGGCCTGGGCGCGCTGCTGGCCCTGATTCCGGGCGTGAGCTTCTGGGG
Source organism: uncultured Hymenobacter sp. (assembly GCA_913776615.1). Classification (GTDB taxonomy): domain Bacteria; phylum Bacteroidota; class Bacteroidia; order Cytophagales; family Hymenobacteraceae; genus Hymenobacter. The sequence goes on along the minus strand of CAJYPK010000005.1, from coordinate 141,633 downwards.
CGGCGTGGGGCTGGCGGTGGCGGCGCTGGTGGTGCTGTTTCTACTGTATTCGCTGGTGAAGAAAAAGTAGGGTAAGCTTCAGCTTGCCCGGCGTCTGGTGGGTCGTGGCTCGCCGGGCGCTAGGCAAGCCGAAGCTTACCCTACATTTTTGCACACAAAAGGGCTGGCTGGTTGTTTTGCTAACTATGATTCCAACTCATCGCCCCCGCCGCAATCGTAAGTCGCAGGTTATCCGCGACATGGTGCAGGAAACGCGCCTTACGGCCCACGATTTTATTTATCCGGTATTTGTCGTTGAAGGCCAGAACCAGCGCCTCGAAGTCAAGTCGATGCCCGGCGTGTACCGCTATTCGGCCGACCGCATTATCGACGAGATTGGCTCGGCCGTGGAGCTGGGTATTAAGTCGTTTGCGCCCTTTCCGGGCCTGCCCGACAGCGTGAAGGACCCGCTGGCCCGCGAATCGACCAACATGGACGGGCTGTACCTGCGCACGGTGGCCGACATCAAGCGCCAGTTTCCCGACGTGGTGCTCATGACCGACGTGGCGATGGACCCCTACTCCTCGGACGGCCACGACGGCGTGGTAAACCAGGAAACCGGCGAAATTCTCAACGATGCCAGCCTAGAAGTACTGGGCCAGATGGCCCTGGCCCAGGCCCGCGCCGGGGCCGACATCATCGGGCCCAGCGACATGATGGATGGCCGCGTGGCCTGGATTCGCGACGTGCTCGACCGCAACGCCTTCAGCCACGTCAGCATCATGAGCTACACGGCCAAGTACGCCTCGGCCTTCTACGGCCCGTTCCGCGACGCCCTGGACTCAGCGCCCAAAAAGGGCGACAAGAAAAGCTACCAGATGAACCCCGCCAACCGCCTCGAAGCCCTGCGCGAGCTCCAGCTCGACGAGGCCGAAGGCGCTGACATGGTGATGATTAAGCCCGCCCTGAGCTACCTCGACATCATCCGGGAGGTGAAAAACAACACCAACCTGCCCGTGACGGCCTACAACGTGAGCGGCGAGTACGCCCTCATCAAGGCGGCGGCCCAAAACGGCTGGGTTGATGGCGAAAAAACCATGATGGAAGTGCTCATGAGCATCAAGCGCGCCGGGGCCGACGCCATCCTGACGTATTTCGCCAAGGAAGCGGCCGAGGTACTGCGCCGGGGCTAGCGCTCAGCGCGGATTTTGGATTAGCAGGCTGGGGCAAATTTGGTGGTAATACTGCCGAATTTGCCCTATTTTGTTGGCTGTTTCGTCATTTCTTTTTTACCGCCGTGCGTCTTTTTTCCTCCTCGCCCCTGGCCCTGGTATTTTTACTGAGTGTGGCTGGCGTGGCGCAGGCGCAACGGACGAAGCCCAACCCCAAGCCTGCCCCACGGTCTCCCTACCAAGCCGTGGATGCCCGCATGCAGCAGGTGCCCGATTCGATGGCGCGCACCGTGGGCGGGTTGGCGCGCTTTATTACGGCCTCTTTTACGACGGAAGGCGACCGGGCGCGAGCAGCTTTCGGGTGGGTGGCCCGCAACATTCGCTACGACGTGGAAAACATGTACCTGCTTGAATACGAGCGGGCACCGGCCGTGGTAGCGCAGGAAACTCTTGCCAAGCGCCTGGGGGTATGTCGGCACTACGCCGAGCTGTATGCGGCCGTGGCCAACCAGGCCGGCGTGCTCACCTACGTGGTGCCGGGCTACAACAGCCTGCTGGCCTCGGTGGGCCATGCCTGGTGCGCCAGCCGCATCGAGGGCAAATGGCAGCTGCTGGACCCCACCTGGGCCGCCGGCCAGGTGCTAAACCACCGGTTCGTGCCGCAGTTCAACGACGAGTACTACTGCCCACCGGCCAGGGTATTTCTGGAACTGCACATGCCCTTCGACCCACTGTGGCAGCTGCTGGCCGCACCGCGCACGCCCCAGCAGTTTCAGCAGGGGGTGGTACCGCCCCCGCCCGCCGTACCCTTCGCCTTTGCCGATTCCATTGCCCTCTACACCCGGCAAACGCCGAAGCAGCGGCTGCACGCTACCAACCGCCGCATCGCCCAGAACGGCGTCAAAAACGGCTATACCTACACTTACCTCGTTAATAACCGCCACCGCGAGGACAACCTGCACATCGATACGTACAACGACGCAACCAACGCCTACAACGAGGGAGTGACGCTGCTCAATGCCTTTGTGGAGTTCTACAATCACCAGTTTCAGCCCCGGCGGCCCGATGAGGAGCTGCGCCAGCTGCTACCGCCCATTGCCGAGCGGCTGGCGCAGGCCCGGCAACTGGCGGCGACCGTCCAAAGCCCCAACCCGGCCTTGGTTGCCAGCCTCCGACAATTTGACGTGACCCTGCTGGAAGCCGATGCCAAGCTACAAAAAGCCCAGACCTTTATGGCCCGCTACCTCACCACCGGCAAGCTGCTTCGCCCTACGCTGTTTCTGACTTTTAACGTGCTCGGTGAGCCGCGGTAGTTTTCCAATGGGCAGCGGCCAAGGAAGCCCCCGTAAAGGCGCGGCAACAGCTGCTTAGCTAAGCCCAACGCTTTTAGTAATCCTCTATTTTCTAGTCGGTTTCAACGAACAAATGACGCACGACCTTACCATTCGCCGCGCTACAGCGGCCGACTTGCCGGCCATCCTGGCGCTGGTGCACGCCGTGGTACCGCTGATGAACGCCAGCGGCAACATGCAGTGGACGAGCGAGTACCCGAACGAAGCGGTTTTCCGGCAGGATATTGCCCAGCAGCAGCTGTGGGTGGCCGAGCGCCTGGGCGAGCTCGAAGGCATCGCCGCCCTCACCCAGGACCAGGACGCCGAGTACGCCGACGCCGACTGGGACGCCGCCGAGCCGGCCCTCGTAACGCACCGGCTGGCCGTGGCACCCGCCGCCCAGGGCCGGGGTGTGGCCGCCGCCCTGCTGCACCAGGCCGAGCACGAGGCCCGGCAGTTGGGCCTGCGCACCCTGCGCGTCGATACTAATTCAGAGAACGTGGCCACCCAGCGGCTGTTTCCCAAGCTGGGCTACCGCTTTGCGGGTGAGATAACGCTGGCTTTCCGGCCGGGGCTGCGGTTTTTCTGCTATGAGAAGCAGTTGGCTTGAGTTGACACCCCGCAGCCGTAGGTCCGTACTTCGCGGGCATGACTGACTTATTTCGCCTCGGCCTGGTAGCGGGGCTGCTGGGCCTGGGGATGGTGTACAGCGTGCGGGCGGGCAAGCTGACGATGGCCGCGGCCTGGACGGGTGGCGGCCTGGGGCTGCTCATTTTCCTGGGCGGCGGCTTTACCGGGCTGGCGCTGCTGGCTTTATTTTTTGGCCTGGGAACGGCGGCTTCGGGCTGGCGGGTGGCTGAAAAGCGCCGCCTCGGCCTGGCCGAAGAAAACCGGGGCCGGCGCACCGCCGGGCAGGTAGTCGCCAATGCCGGCGTGGCGGGCCTGCTCGGACTGCTGGCCTGGCACTGGCCGCCCGCCGCGCCCCTGGCCCGCCTGATGCTGGCGGGCAGCTTCGCCGCCGCCACGGCCGATACGCTGGCCTCGGAACTGGGCAACGTGTACGGCCGGCGCTACTACAACATCCTCACCCTGCGGCCCGATACGCGCGGCCTCAACGGCGTGGTGAGCCTGGAAGGTACCGCGCTGGGACTGGCTGGCACCGCCGTACTGGCAACTGCCTATTGCCTGGGTGCAGGCTGGGGCACGGCCTTCGGGTGGCTGCTGGTGGCGGGTACGGCCGGCAACCTGGCCGACTCGGTGCTGGGGGCCACGCTGGAGCGGCGCGGCTACCTCGGCAACAACGCGGTTAATTTTCTCAATACCCTGACCGGGGCGCTGGTGGCTGGCGGGCTCGGGCACTGGCTGGGTTAGCCACTGGTAACTGCGCTTTGCTAGCTGAAGAGCTGTTGGGCTAATCCTCGTTCCATCATGCCTGTCATGCTGAGCTTGCCGAAGCATCTCGCTCGCACTGTCTGATGAGATAGTTAGTACAGCACGCGAGATGCTTCGGCAAGCTCAGTATGACAAGATTCTCTAAACCACTTCTAAAAACAGCTATTTTTTCTCAAACGGCCACTTGGCCTGCTGCTTGCTCCAGAGCAAAAAGGCCACCGTGCCCAGCGCCATCATACCCAGCGCGGCGAGCTGAAAATAGAGCTTGAAATGCCAGTCGCCCCAGCTTACCTCGGCCGGGGCGATGCCCCAGAACACGGCCAGCCACACCCCGATGGCCAGCACCACGGGCAGCGGAAACAGCGGCATCTTGAACGGCAGCGCCGCCGTGCCGCGCCGCCGGCGCAGCAGCACCAACCCCACCGCCTGACCCACAAACTGCACCAGGATCCGCATGGCCAGAATGGCCGAGATCACCTCGCCCAGCCGAAACAACAAACTGAATACGAAGCCCACGCCACCCAGCAGCAGCAGCGACACGTAGGGGAACTGCTTGGTCGGGTGCAGCTTGCCGAAGACGGGCAGAAACTCGCCGTCGGCCGCCGCCGCGTACGGGATGCGCGAGTAGCCCAGCAACACCGCGAAAAGCGAGGCAAATGCCACCAGCAGCACCAGCCCGGTAGCCGCCTGCGCCGCCACCGGCCCGTAGAGCCGTTCCATAAACACGCTGATGATGAACTGCGACTTGTCGCCGGCCCCGGCCTGCCAGCCCTGCACCTCGGCCCACGGAATGACGGTGCCCACGCTCCAGTTGAGCAGCAGGTACAGCGCCGCAATGCCCAGGATACTGAGAAAAATACTGCGCGGAATTACGCGCTCGGGCCGCACGATTTCGGCCCCCAGGTGGCACACGTTGTAGTAGCCGAGGTAGGAATAAATGGTTTTGACGGCCGCCTGCCCCATCGCGGCCGACAGCAGCAGCCCCGGCAAAGCCGCGAAGCCCCCGCTCGGGAACAGGGCCACCGGGTGGATGGCGTGGGTAACGCCGCCGAAAATCAGCCAGCCCATGAGGCCCAGCACGCCCACCCACAGGGCCACGCCGAGCTTGCCGATGTCCTCGATACGCCGGTAGAGCAAGACGATGAGCAGCAGTACCACCGTGCCGGCCACCAGCTTGGGCTGCCACCACTCGGTGAGGGGCACGAGGTAGCCGAAATACTGCGCGAAGCCAATGGCCCCCGAGGCCAGCACCAGCGGCGACTGAATGAGCGTCTGCCACACGTAGAGAAACGACATGTAGCGCCCCCACTTTTGCTCGCCGTAGGCCAGCTTGAGAAAGCGGTACGAGCCGCCCGCTTCGGGGTAGGCCGCGCCCAGCTCGCTCCAGATCAGGCCATCGACCAGGGCCAGGGCCGCACCTACCAGCCAGGCCAGCAAGAAATTAGGCCCCATGAAGCCCATCACGAGCGGCAGGGTCACGAATGGCCCGATGCCGACCATGTCAATCATGTTGAGGGCCGTGGCTTGCACCAGGCCCAGGCGGCGCTGTAAAGAGGGTTGCGACATAGAAGGCGAAGGTAGGGTGAGATAAGGATGGGGAATACTAGCCCCAGGATGCCCAACCAGCCCTTGCTTCGAACTAACTGCACTCTACTAGCTGCGCTGGCAAAAGCGGCAACTGCCAACCGCAGCGCGCAGCAAGCCGCAACGCACAGAGGTAAAAGACGGCGGCAGCGCGGACCTCACGGGGTTCGCGCTGCCGCCGTCTTTTACCGCACCCCCACTGTCTTATTCGCTGGCATCAGCCCTTCGGCCAGCTTCAACAGCCGCACCAGCTCGGCGCGGTAGCCGTCGGCGTCGGGGCCACGGCCGGCCTGGGCGAGCTGGGTAGCCGTGGCGTAGGTGGCGGTGCCGCGCTGCTCGCTCTGGCGCAGCAGCAAGCCAAACTCGGCTATGGCGGCGGCAAACTGCTGGTCGGCCGAGGCCCGGGCGATGGGCACGCCCGCGCCGGCCAGCGGCTGGGCCAGCAGCTGGCTGGTGCTGCCCTGCGGCTCTTTGTAGCGCAGCTTTACGGTGAGCACTTCGGCGGTCGTATTACCGGCTTTGGCCGGCGGCAGCTGGTACTTGAGGGGGTCGATAAGTGGTTTGTCGGCACCGACGGGCACCAGCTCGTAGAGGGCCGTGACGGTGTGGCCCGCGCCGAGCTCGCCGGCGTCTTTGCGGTCGTTGTTGAAGTCCTCGTTGGCGAGCAGGCGGTTTTCGTAGCCGATGAGGCGGTAGTCGGCCACGCGGGCGGGGTTGAACTCAATTTGCAGCTTCACGTCCTTGGCCACCGTGAAGAGCGTGCCCCCAAACTGCGCCACCAGCGTGCGGCGGGCCTCGTCGAGGTTGTCGAGGTAAGCGTAGTTACCGTTGCCTTTGTCGGCCAGCATTTCCATGCGGCTGTCGCGCAGGTTGCCGCGGCCGCAGCCCAGCACGGTGAGAAATACCCCGGTTTCGCGCTGCTGCACGATGAGCTGCTCCATCGCCTCGTCCGAGCTCTCGCCTACGTTGAAATCGCCGTCGGTGGCCAGAATCACGCGATTATTACCTTCCTTCTGAAAAAACTGCCCCGCCACCGAGTAGGCCAGCCGCAGGCCCGCGCCCCCCGCCGTGGAGCCGCCCGCAGCGAGCCGGTCGATGGCGTCGAGAATAACCTGCGGCTGCGAGCCGGGCGTGGGCGGCAGCACCAGACCGGCCGCGCCGGCGTAGGCCACCAGCGCCACGTGGTCTTGGGGGCGCAGCTGCTGCACCAGCAGCTTGAGACCTGCCTGCACCAGGGGCAGGCGGTCGGGGCCTCCCATCGAGCCGGATACATCAACCAAAAACACGAGGTTGGCGGGCGGCAGCTTAGCCGTCTCTATCTTCTTGGCCTGAATGCCAATGCGGGCCAGCTGGTGGCCGGGTGCCCAGGGGCACTCACTGAGCTCGGCGCTGATACGCACCGGGTCGGGGCTGCCGGCGGGCGGCGCGGGCAGTTGGTAGTGGAAATAATTCAGCATTTCCTCCACGCGCACGGCATCTCGCGGCGGCAGCTGGCCCTCGTTGAGAAAGCGGCGCACATTGGAATAGCTGGCATTGTCGACATCCAGCGAAAACGTACTCAGCGGTTCCTTGGCCACGGTCCGGAAGGCGTTTTCTTGAATGGTCGCGTAGGTGTCGCCCGCCCCGGCCTCGGGCCGGGCGGGATAAGCAAGCACCGGTGGTGCAGGGCTGGCTACCGCCTTGTCGTAGGTGCCATTGGGTTCGCCCGACAGATCGACTAAATCGGGGGCATCTGTGTTACCAGCAATCACCTGGGGGCTAGCTTTGCGGGCCGCTCTACGCACTCGCACCCCAGGCACGCGGCCCGACAAGGGCGCGGCAGTTACGGTACTGGCGCTGTAGGATACTTGACGCTTCTGCTCCACATACTTTCCCGTTACCACCACTTCGCTCAGCGACTTCTCGTCGGGCTCCAGCACTACGTTCAGCACGGTGCCTTTCGTGGGGATGGGGCGCTCGCGGGTGATGTAACCCACGAAGCTGAACACCAGCACGCCCCCGTGCGCGGGCACCCCGGCCAGCTGGTAGCGCCCGGCCGTGTCGGTAGTGGTCCCCAGACTGGTACCCTTCACTAGCACCGTCACGCCGGGCAGCGGCTGCCCATAGGCATCGGCCACGCGCCCGCTGAAAGTGCGCGTGGTGGGGCGGGCGGCGGGAGTGCTTTTGGCGCGCTGGGCCAGCGCGGGCGCGGCAGCAGCCAGCAGCGTCAGCGGCAAGAGGAGGGCGGGAAGCATTTTCTTCATGGCGGGAAGCGGGTTAAGTGAAGTGCTTACCCTGCTGATGCCAGCGCCTCGCCAATTGCACAAGGTTTAGCTACCTACCCTGCTCCCACCCGCCACACCGCCCACAGCAGCAGCGGCTGCAAGGGCAGCCGCGCCCACAGCACCCAAGCGGGGATGTGCAATTGCGCATGTATCTGGAGCATGTACACATTGGCCGGAAACACGGCTACCAACAGCGCCAGCAGCCCCCAGGCGGCCCATCGCCGGGTGGCGGGCAGCAGCAGACCCAGCCCTCCCGCCACCTCGGCCGCGCCGCTGAGCAGCACCAGCAGCCGGGGAGCGGGCAGCGCGGGCGGCACGATGCGCCCGAAGATGTCGGGCCGGAGAAAGTGCATTACCCCCGCCCCGATAAACAGCAACGCCAGGGCGAAGCGCAGCCAGCGGCGAGCTGGCGGGGCGCTCCGCCCTGGCGCGGCGGTTGGTGAGAACGAGCGCGGCTTAGCGGCCAAAGTCGTCTTGCACGCGCACGATGTCGTCTTCGTCGCTGGGCTGATTGGCGTCGGTATGCTGCCAGATTTCGGCGACTACGCCCCAGCCATCGAGGCCCACGAGGCGGTGGCGCTCGCCCTGGCGCAGCACAATGCGCTCGCCGGGCTGGTACGATTTCACTTCCGTTTGCTCGTCGGTGTCGCTGATGGCCACGCCCACCGGACCTTCGACCACCTGCCAGATTTCGGCGCGGCGGTGGTGGTACTGCCAGCTCAGGCGCTGGTGCGGGGCCACGAGCAGCACTTTGGGGCTGAGCTGGCCCGAGATGCGCAGCTTATCGACTTCCAGGCCGTCGAAATAGAGGTCGGCAAATTGTTGGGCCTGGCTTTCGTCGAGCACGAAAAAGCCGCCCCAGGGCCGGCTGGCATCCTGGCGGTCTACGCGCAGGCCCTGGCCGTGCAGGCGCTCGGCGATGGCTTGAAAAAGCTGCTCTTTCTGGGTGTCGGGAGTGGACATGAGGGGGAAGATTAAGCGCGGCGGCTAGTCCGGCGCGGCGCGTAAAGCTACTTTTTTTAATTGAGTCCGGGCTACCGACGCGCTTTCCCCACTGGCCCCGACGCCCGGCGGGCGCGGCACCGGGTACCATATCAATCGCGGCCGGTTTAAGCGTTTGTTACCATTACCGATGACGGGCCTGGCAACGAGCGGGCCACGCCGCCGGTTTTATCTTTACCGCTACCTATGATACTTCGCGCCGAGCACCTTCTTAAGCAATACAAAGCCCGCACCGTCGTCAACGACATGTCGCTCGACGTCGCGCAGGGCGAAATCGTGGGGCTGCTGGGTCCCAACGGGGCCGGCAAGACCACCTGCTTCTACATGATAGTCGGCATGGTGAAACCCAACGGCGGGCGCATTTTCCTGGGCGATGAGGAAGTGACGCGCCTGCCCATCTACCAGCGGGCGCGGCGCGGCATGGGCTACCTGGCCCAGGAAGCCAGCGTCTTCCGCGATTTGAGCGTGGAGGAAAACATTCTCTCGGTGCTCGAAATGACCAACCTGCCCAAGAAGGCCCAGCACGACAAGGTAGAGGAGCTGCTCGAAGAATTCAGCCTCGGCCACGTGCGCAAAAACCTGGGCAAGGTGCTGAGCGGCGGCGAGCGCCGCCGCACCGAAATCGCCCGCGCCCTGGCCGTAAGCCCCAAGTTTGTGCTGCTCGACGAGCCCTTCGCCGGCGTCGACCCCATCGCCACCGAAGAAATTCAAGGCATCGTGGCCAAGCTCAAGAATCAGAACATCGGGGTGCTCATCACCGACCACGACGTGCACAAAACCCTCGAAATCGTGGACCGCGCCTACCTGCTTTTCGAAGGCAAGCTCCTCAAAGCCGGCACCGCCGAGGAGCTCGCCGCCGACGAAACCGTGCGCCGCGTGTACCTGGGCCGCGACTTCGAGCTGAAAAAGCGAAAGACGTTTTGAGGAGTTAGGAGTTAAAAGTTAGGAGTTATGAGTTGGGCCTTTCTTTCATCGGTTACGCGTCACCAATACCGTAACGGAACATAATTGATAGGGCAGCTCTCTGCGGCAGCCAACCTGCAAGCAATTCCTAGCCCCAACTCATAACTTCTAACTCATAACTCCTAACTAAACACGAAGTGCTCGACCAGCTCCTTGCCCGTGCCGTTCAGCTGGCTAGCCTGCCCCGGCTGGCGCGGGTGCGGCGCGAGCCGCTGGCGGCGCAGGCGGCGCTGCTGCGCTACCTGCTGGGCCGGGCGCAGGGCACGGCCTGGGGGCGGCGCTACGGCTACGCACCGGGGCTGGGGGCCGAGGAGTTTGCCCGCCGCGTGCCGGTGAGCACCTACGAGCAGTTGTACCCCGAGCTCGAAAAAGTGCTGCGGGGCCAGCCCGACGTGCTGTGGCCCGGCCCCGCCCCGCACTGGCAGGCCCGCAGCAGCGGGACCACCAACGCCCGCAGCAAGTACATCCCGCTCACCCGGGAAGCCCTGCACGACAACCACTACCGCGCCGGACGCGACATGCTGGCCCTGGCTACCCACCTCTACCCCAGCCAGCGCGTGATCGGCGGCAAGACGCTGAGCCTGGGCGGCAGCCTCGACGCCAGCCCGTTTGGTGGGGGCGCGGTGGCCGGCGACGTGTCGGCGCTCATCATGCAGAGCCTGCCAAGTTGGGCGCAGGCCCTGCGTACCCCGCCCCTGCCGCTGGCCCTGCTCGACGAGTGGGAGGAGAAAATTGAGCGCATCGCCCGCCACGTGCTTACCCAGGACGTGCGCGTACTGGCCGGCGTACCCACCTGGATGCTGGTGCTGCTGCGCCGCGTGCTGGCCCTGGCCGGGGCCACCGACCTGCGCGCCGTATGGCCGCAGCTCAGCCTGTTTTTGCACGGGGCAGTGGCCTTCGGGCCGTACCGGCCGCTGTTTGAGGAGCTGATGCCCGGCGGGCAGCTGCGCTACCTCGAAATCTACAACGCCTCGGAGGGCTACTTTGCCCTGCAAGACGAGCCCGGCGCGCCCGACCTGCTGCTGCTGCTGGAACACGGTATCTACTACGAGTTTCTGCCCGCCGAGCAGTTCGATAGCCCCGACCCGCGGCCCGTGCCGCTCGAAGCCGTGACCGTCGGCCCGAGCTACGCGCTGGTTATCAGCAGCAGCGCCGGGCTGTGGCGCTACCTGGTGGGCGATACCGTACGCTTTACCTCGCTGCGGCCCTACCGGGTGCGCATCACGGGGCGCACCAAGCACTTTCTCAACGCGTTTGGCGAAGAAGTGGTGGTGGAAAATGCCGAGGCGGCCATTGCGGCGGCGGCGGCGGCCACCGGCTGCGCGGTGCGCGATTTCACGGCCGCGCCCGTGTACTTCGCGGCGGGCGCTGGCACCTCGCGCGGCGGCCACGAGTGGGCCGTGGAGCTGCACGGCCCGGCCGCCCCCGACGCGGCCCGCTTCGCCCGGGCGCTGGATGAGGAGCTGCGCCGCCTCAACTCCGACTACGACGCCAAGCGCCACCGCGACCTGGCCCTGGCCCCGCCGCGGGTGCATTTCGTGCCCACCGGCACCTTCGAAACCTGGCTGCGCGGCCGGGGCCGCCTGGGTGGCCAGCGCAAGGTGCCCCGCCTCGCCAATTCGCGCCAGGTGCTGGAAGAAGTGCTGGCATTGGTCGGCTAGCCAGCGGGTAAGCAGTAAAAAGCAGGGCCTCACTCATCAAGCTAATAATCTGTGGCTGTGCAGGTAGCGCGTTTGCAGTCCGCAATCGTTGTCGGCATCGTTTGCACAAATTTTTAAGCATTGCGCTGGATAAGTAGTTGGCGGGCCGAATACTTTTACGCCCCTACCCGGCCGCGTGGCCGGGCTTTCCCACCCAATTCTTTTTCCACATGAAAAAGCTCTCCCTGCTGCTCGGGCTGGCAGTTATTGCCGTGGCCTGCAACAAACAAGACGCGCCGGCTCCCGGCCCGGTCACCGCCGTTTCGGCCGACGCTAGCGCCACGGTTACGACCGAGGCGGCCCTGAAAACGGCCGTCGCTAACGCCAATCCCGGCGACGTAATTACCATCAGCGGCACCATTCGGCTCACGAGCACGCTGCAATGCCTGCGCAACGGCACGGCCAGCGCCAAGATCAACCTTACGGGCGGCACCCTCGACTGCTCGGGCCTGTCCTCGGGCTGGGGCGTGAAGGTGAACGGCAGCTACTGGAACATCACCAACATGACCATCAAGAATGCGCCCGACTGCGGCCTAGTGTTCCAGACCGGCGGCTACAACTACGTGTACAAGGTCATCACCACGGCCAACGGCGACTCGGGCCTGCAAGTGTACAACGGTGCCCACGACAACAACATCAGCTACTGCACCTCGACCGAAAACTACGACGCGGCCAACGCCGGCGAGAATGCCGATGGCTTTGCCTGCAAGCTCTCGGCCGGGGCCAACAACAAATTTGACCACTGCACGGCCAACCACAACTCCGACGACGGCTGGGACCTCTACGGCCAGCCCTACACCGTGACCATCACCAATTGCACGGCCACCAACAACGGCTTCGGCGGCAACGGCGACGGCAACGGCTTCAAGCTGGGTAGCGCCGGGCAAACCGTGCCCCACACCGTCACCAACTGCACCAGCAACACCAACAAGGCCAGCGGCTACGACGGCAACGGCAACACGGGCCACATCACCATCACCGGCAGCGGCGGCTCGGGCAACGGCAAGGCGCTGTTTTCGCGCATTTATTAAGGTGTCACTACCAAGCCAACAAGGCCCTTCAGCATGGTGCGGAAGGGCCTTGTTTGTAGTATGAGTGGGCAGTATCGGAATCGAACCGATGACCTCTACCATGTCAAGGTAGCGCTCTAACCAGCTGAGCTAACTCCCCGGCCTGGGTGGCCCGGCGGGCGGGCTGGGCACAAAAGTACGGCGGCGAATCGATTGCCGCCGCTTTTCCGATAACTTTCGGCGCGGTCGGGCGTTGGGGAGGGTATGAAACATGTACTTATACTTCTTGCTTCGCTCGTAGCCGCCGGGGCGGCCCATGCCCAAGTGCGTGGCAACCCCGCCGCCAGCGACTATTCGGAAGGTCAGAGCACGACCTCGCGCAACACCGGCTTCGGCATCAAAGGAGGACTTAGTTACAGCGACTTGCAGGGCAGCGGCACCAGCATTTTCACCAACCGCGACCAGCTCAAGACTTTTCACGCCGGGGTATACGGCCAGTACGGCTTCACGCACTTTGCCTCGCTGCAAGTCGAGCTGCTGTATTCGCGCAAAGGCTTTGAAAGCACCAACGCGACCACCAATACTACCCAGCAAAATCGCCTCGACTATTTGGCGCTCCCCGTGCTGTTTGTGGGCAACCTCACCGAAACGCTGAGCCTGCACCTCGGCCCGCAGGTGTCGGTACTCACCGGGGGCCGCAGCGGCGACGCCGACCTCGACGTGAGCCAGAGCGGCTACCACCGCTTCGATTTCGGCGGGGTGGCCGGGGCCGAGGCGCGGCTGGGGCCTGCCCGCCTGGGTGTGCGCTACGACCTCAGCTTCGCTAATCTTTATAAAGACGGGGCCCGGCTCACGTACAACGGCCAGCCGCTGAGCGCGCTCGTGACCGACAGCAACATCCGCAACTCGGTGCTGCAAGTGTACTTGGGCCTCGGGATTGCGCACTAGCTACTTATCTTGTGGTCATGCTGCTTTCCGTACTGCCGACCGGGCCGGCCTGGCTGGCTGCCTACCAGCACCACGAGCTGCTGCTGGGGCGCGGCCTGAGCGTGCTGGGGGCCTGGGCGTTGCTCAACCTCTGCACGAGTGGCTACTACCTGCCCCGTTCCGACCGCCGCCTCTGGGAGTTCCACTTTCACCTCATGAACTGCGCCTGGGGCTTCGTCAACGCCGTGCTGGCGGCGGTGGGCATTCTGCGCACGCACCCGGGCCGGCCGCCGCTGGGCTTCACCGCCAGCGACGCCGGGGCCGACGAGCACTTCACCGGTCAGGTATTTCTCTTCAATGCCATGCTCGACGTGGGCTACCTGCTCGTGGCCACGTGGCTGTTGTACCGGGCAGCCTCCCCCACTGCCAAGCGGCCCGAGCGCCTGCTGGGCTACGGCCGCTCGGTACGCATTCAGGGGGCATTTTTGCTGGTATTCGACCTAGTAATGTGGTGGTTACTGAAATCATAATTCGCCCGCGCCAAGCATAAAAAAAGGCTTTCCGCTACGCAGCGGAAAGCCTTTTTTATGTTAGACCTGGGGGCTAGGCGGCGTGGCCAGCCAGCAGTTGCTCTTCAATTTTTTTATTGAAAGCGTCGAGGTCATCGGGCTTGCGGCTGGTAACGAAGTTGCCGTCCACTACCACCTCCGAGTCTTGCCACTCGGCGCCGGCGTTGCGCAGGTCGGTTTTTACGCTGGGCCAGCTGGTCATGTGCTTGCCGCGCACTACGTCGGCTTCGATGAGCGTCCAGGGGCCGTGGCAGATGGCGGCGACCAATTTGCCGGACTGGGCAAACTCGCGCACGAAATCCACGGCGGCGGGCTCGACGCGCAGCTTGTCGGGATTGATTTGGCCGCCGGGCAGCACCAGGGCGTCGTAGTCGGCTACCTTGGCATCGTCCAGGGTTTTATCGACGTCAACCTTGTCGCCCCAGTCGGTCATATCCCAGCCCTTGATGGAGCCCGATTTAAGGGAAATGACGTCGACCGTGGCGCCTTCGTCCTTGAGGAATTTTTGGGGCTTGGTGAGCTCTACCTGCTCGAAGCCGTCGGTGGCCAGAATGGCAATGCGCTTGCCTTTAAGCTTATCGCTGCTGAAAAGTGACATGGGGCGTGTGGAAAAGGAAGGGTTGGCGGACGGTTGCCGCCTTGGTTTCCGTTTCTACGCCCGCCCGGCAGCGTAGGTTGCTACGGACGAGCCGCGTACGGGCGGGCTTTAATCGAGGTGACCAGCGGCGCGGCGCAGCTTTTTCAGCTCCTGGCGCACGTCTTTCACGCGCTGGTCGAAGCCGTCGGGATCGTAGTCGATGCCGGGCACGTCGAGCTCGTCGAGCAGGTCCATGAGGGCGTCGGCGTGGTCGGTGCGGGTACCGGCGGGCAGCTTCACGAAGGCCAGCTCCGACCACAGCAGGGCCAGCAGGCGCTGCCCGTCGTCGGAGCGCATCTGCATCTCTACCGCTAGGTTAGAGTTATCGAAATGGATAATCTGGGTGCTGATGCGCACCATTACTCCCTGCCGGGCGGGCTTGAGGTAGCTGAGGTGGTGCTTGGTGATTACCCAGGCTGCCTGCTGCTCGCGGGCCAGCTGGCCCATGTTGAGGGCGTAGTGCTGGGCTACCTGATCCTCGCGGGCGTTGAGGAAGTAGTCGAGGTAGCGGGCATTGTTGAGGTGCCCCAGCATGTCACAGTCTTGAAAGTGAATGCGGTGCCGGGTTTCGGGAGTGCGGACGAGGGTAGCCATGCCGCAAAGGTAGAGTTTACCCGCCCGGCCCTCCTTTGCCACTATTCGGCATGCCGAGTATTTCGGAAAAAGCTGGTATCTTTTCGAGCGTATTCGCTGCCCCGCCCACCCATGTTTGTGCTCACCCCTGCGCGCGCCACCACTCTGCGCGCCGTTGCCGATACCTTCATTCCGGCGGGCCCGGCCCCGGCCAGCCTTCCGCCCGGCTCGGCGCTGGTCGATTTGGCCAAGCTTACCGCCGCCGTGCAGGCGCAGCCCCTCAGCACCCAGACCGAGTTTGGCCACTTGCTTGATTTGCTGAACAAGCCACTGGCCGGCCTCAGCTGGGGCGGGCCGCTGCGACCGTTTCATCGGCTGACGCCCGCGCAGCGCGAGCGCCTGCTCCAGAGCTGGGCCGGCTCGTGGCTGCCACCGCTGCGGCAGGGCTTCCAGGCGCTGCGCAAGCTCTGCACCTTTCTTTACTACGGCAGCAGTCCGGCCGACGGCGCGCTCAATCCCGCGTGGGCGGTGCTGGGCTACCCCGGCCCGGCGCTGCCGCTGGCCACCGAGGCACCGGCCGCCAGCGGACGGCCCTTGCGGCCACTGGCCCCTGCCACCGATACCGAGTATACCTGCCAGGTGCTGGTCATTGGCTCGGGGGCGGGCGGCGGGGTAGTGGCGGGCGAACTGGCCCAGGCGGGCTACGACGTCCTGGTGCTCGAAGCCGGCCCCTACTACCACGGGGCCGATTTCACCCAGCGCGAAGTCGAGATGATGGGCCGCCTCTACGATGCCCGGGGGGCGCTCAGCACTCGCGACGGCAGCATCAGCCTGCTGGCCGGGGCCTGCCTGGGGGGCGGCACCACCGTCAACTGGGCCGGGGCGTTTCGCACGCCCGACTACATTTTAGAGGAGTGGGCCCGCGAGCACGACGCGCCCCATTTTGTCGGCCCCGATTTTCAGCGCAGCCTCGACGCCGTGGCCCAGGCCTTGAGCGTGAACACCGACTACCCCCGCCACAACGGCCAAAACGCGGCGCTGCGCGATGGCTCGGCCCGGCTGGGCCAGGCCACCCGGCTCATTCCCCGCAACGAGAAAGGCCTGAGCGATTCCGACGCCCATTTCCAGGGCCTGGGCTTTTCTACCCTGGGCGATGCCCACGGCATTAAACAAGGCACCCTGAACACCTACCTGCGCACGGCTGCCGCGCACGGCGCCCGCCTGCTGCCCGACACCCGCGCCGAGCGCGTAACCACGGCGGCCGGCCGGGCCACCGGGGCCGCGGCCGTGCACCGCACGGCCGATGGCCGCCTGGTGCGCATCACGGTACGGGCCGAGCGGGTGGTGGTGGCGGGCGGGGCCATTCAGACGCCGGCGCTGCTGCTGCGCTCGGGGCTGCGGCACCCGCACCTGGGCCGGCACTTGCACCTGCATCCTACCGTGGTGGTGGGCGCGCACTACCCGCAGCCCATGCACTCGTGGTACGGCCCCAGCATGAGCGTGGTGAATGACACTTTTGCGCGACTGCGCGGTACCAACTTTGGGGTGAAGCTCGAAACGCCGCCCACCCATCCTGGCCTGCTGGCCATGGTACTGCCCTGGCTGGGGGGCGCGCAGCACCGCGACTTGCTGCAAGCCGCCGACCACCTGGGCTCGTTCATCGTGCTCACCCGCGACCGCGACGGCGGCCGGGTGCGCACCGACCGCCAGGGTGCCCCGCTGATCGATTACCGGCTATCGGATTTCGACCGCCAACACCTGCTCACCGGCGTGCGGGCCGCCGCCGAAATCCACGTGGCGGCCGGGGCGCACGCGGTGTACCTGCCCCACGGCACGCTGCCCGTGCTGCACGCCCACCAGGGCACGGCCCACAATCCCGAAGTGCTCGACCAGCTCGCGCGCCTGCGCTGGCAGCCCAACCGCTTCGGCCTCTTCAGCGCCCACCAGATGAGCACCTGCCGCCTCGGGGGCCAGGCCCGTACCCATCCCCTGCGCCCCAGCGGCGAAACGGTGGAGGTACCAGGCCTGTACGTGGCCGATGGCTCGGCCTTTCCCGCGTGCAGCGGCGTCAATCCCATGCTCACCATCATGGCGCTGGCGCACTACACGGCGCAGGGGCTGAAATAAGCCACATCGGCGCTAACTTGCCGACTATGAAAGCAGTAGCCAGACTCTCTGCCGCACAGCTGTTCCTTGCGGGGCTCGTGACGCTATTGGTATTTGGGAGCTGCGGCGGGGGCGTCAATGGGTTTTTGAATGGGCTGGGCGAACGGCGGCGCGAGCGACTGCGCAGCATTTTGGTGCAGGAGCAAACGAGCATCGCCGCCGCCCGGCAGCAGCTACGCGGCCCGGCACGCCGCGAAGCCGTGCGCCGCAGCAAAGCCCGGAGCGCCGCCCGCCTCGACAGCCTGCTGCCCCATTCCTACGAGCAGCGCAAGCTGCAACACCGCTTCGGTAAGATAAAGCGGCAACTGCTGCACCGACCACCCGCACCGACGGTATACTGACCATGTGGGCACCTTTTGCGTAAGGCAATTTTCTGCCTCACGCGGAGGCTTCTTTCCGCCCTATGCCTTCCTTTTCCGCCCTGCGGCCCCTGCTGGCCCTCACGCTGGTAGCCACTGCCAGCTGCTCTATCTTTCACCGCAAGCCCAAAGACGCAACGCCGCCCGTGGTAGTCGAAACCGTGCGCACGCCCGATTCGCCCACCCCGCCCTCCGCCGCCCGCGACCTCGCCGACGCCATGACCACCGTGCTGCGCCTGCGCCCCGACCAAACCGCCAAGGTGCGCCAGGTGCTCAATACCACCGTGGAGCAGGTCAACGCCGCCCGCCAGCAGTACCCGGCCCAGTCGCCGCAGCTCAACGCCGCCATCGCCCGCATCAATGCCTCGTCCGACAAACAGATGCGCACCATTCTCGGTCCTACCTCCTACCGCGAGATGCAAGTGAAACGCGCCCAGATTCAGGCCGAGATGCAGAAGAAATAGCGACGTCTCACTCTTGCTGAGTCGTGGCGGCGGGCTTATGCCAGCGTGCTATCAGCCAGTGAAGATTGGCTTGAGCCGAGGCTACTACCGACTCGGCAGGCTTATCCAGCCAGAGCCCGGCGTAGCTGCTCACCTGCCCCACGTCGCGGCACGACTGCGGCGCGATGGTAATGAGCAATTGCCCCTTGGCGTACCGCTGCCGCACCGTGGCGGGGTCGAGCGCCCGCACGCGCAGGCTATCGGGGTTGAATAGCTGCTGCGTGAGCTGGCCCCCGGCAAACGACAGCCGCCGCACCGTCCAATGAGTTGAGTCCCGCCGCGACGGGGTACTGGTGTAGTAGTAGCCCCGGTAATGGCGCAGATGCAGCGGCTGCGCGGGTTGCAGGCGCAGCACGGTATCCAGCTGCTGCACTTGCAGCCGGAAAGAATCAGCGGCCAGCGGCGTAACGTGGTAGCGCAGGCCGTCGGGAGCCAGGCCACCCCAGCGGCGATGCGGCAGGCCCAGCGAGTCGAGCAAGGCTCCGCCTACGTACGCGGTGCCGATACTGCGACCAACCAACGCCTGTGCACTCACAATGAATACGTTACCCGTATCACCGGGCATCGTGTAATGGCCCCAGTCGCGCGGCAGGAAGCCGGGTAAATCGGGCGCGTTGGTCGGAAAGGGCTGGTCGAAGCTGATCACGACCGGGCCGGCCGTTTCGAGCTGGGTAGCGGCATCGCAGCTGGCCAGGGCCAGGCAGCCAAGCAGGTAGTGGTGCGCTTTCATAGTGCTTGATACCCACACCGATGCAACGTAACCCGCCGGCAGCCCTGGCGACGTACGAAGCCAGCCAGCCCAATCAGTCGTTCAGGCTGGCTGCCGCCGCCACGCCGCTGGCTAGTCCTGGCAGCACCCGCAACGGGGCCACGTCGGTATCCTCGTACAGCTCGCGCAAGGGCAGCGTCAGGCCCAAGTCTGCGATTTGCAGGAGGCCGTCTGGGCCGGTCAGCAGGGTGTAAATCCACTGCCCGGCCTCGTCGCGCCGAAACCACTCCACTACCCAGGCCGCTTGCGAAATCAACAGATAATGCCGCAGGCTGGGCATTTTTTGGTAGTACGCAAACTTGGTTGTGCGGTCGTATTCCGCCGTGGAGGGCGACAGAATTTCCGCAATCAGCACCGGCTGACGCACTACATAAGGGTCTTGGAAGTCGGCAGGGGTACAGCTGACCAGTACGTCCGGGTAAGTATAATAGCGTTTCTCCCGTACCTCCAGGCGCACGTTTTCATCAAAGATGCGGCAGCCCCGCTGGCGTACCCCCGGTCGCAAACCGGCTATCAGATTACCCTTGATGAGATTGTGAGCTACGCTGGTTCTCACCATCGCAAACACTTCTCCCTCAACGTACTCATGCCGCACCTCGCTTTTCTTTTCCAAGGTAAAATACTTTTCCGGCGAATAGCGACGCAACATGACTGGGATTTGGTCAAACAGGGTTTTGTGAAGAGCTTCTCCATATAGCCGCCATACACCCGGCCTACCTACAAATACCGCAACAGCCAGCCCAGCAGCTGGCGCACCCGATTACCGTAAGGCGGGTAAAATTGCTTGATGCCTGTGAGACCCACGCGCTGCTGCAACACCCCTTTCTCGTTGCTGAAAGCCAGGAACCCAGCCAGGCCGTGGGCCTTGCCCAGCCCGCTATTGCCCACGCCACCAAACGGCAAGTCGGGGTGCGCCAGCTGGATGATGGCCTCGTTCACGGCCGCGCCGCCCGCCGAGATACCATCCAGCAGGTAGCGGCGCTGGGCGGCACTGGTTGTGAAGACGTACTGGGCCAGCGGCCGGGGCCGGGCGTTGACGTACGCCACGGTGTCGGCCAGCTCCTGGAACGTAACGACGGGTAGCAGCGGGCCGAATATCTCCTCTTCCAGCACGGCCGCGCCGGCGGGCACGTCGGTGAGAATGGTGGGCTCCACGTAGCACTGCGACTCGTCGAGGGCCCCACCCTGGGCCACGGTAGCCCCGCGGGCTTCGGCGTCTTCGAGCAGGGCGGCCAGCCGGGCGTAGTGGTGGCGGTTGACGATGCGGGCGAAGGAGTTCGAGGCCTTGATCGCCTCGTTATTCTCGCCGTAGTAGCGCCGAATGGCGCGCTGCATCTCGGCCAGCAGCGGGGCCTGCACCTGCTCGTGCACCAGCAGGTAATCGGGGGCTACGCAGGTTTGGCCAGCGTTTAAAAACTTGGCCCACACGATTTTCTCGGCGGCGTCGCGCAGGTTGGCGGTATCGTCCACGATAGCCGGGCTCTTCCCGCCCAGCTCCAGCGTCACGCCGCTGAGGTGCTCGGCGGCGGCCCGCATTACGATTTTGCCGATCTGCGGCGAGCCGGTAAAGAAAATGTGGTTCCAGGGCAGGCGCAGCAGCTCGCTGGCCACTTCCCGGCCACCTTCCAGCACCAGCACCTCGTCGGGCCGAAACAGCTCCTCGGCCAGCCGGCGCAGCAGGGCCGAGGTGGCGGGCGTTTGCTCGGCGGGCTTCACCACCACCGCGTTGCCCGCCGCAATGGCCGAGGCCAGCGGGTCGAGGGCCAGGTAAAAGGGATAATTCCAGGGCGCAATGATGAGCACCACACCCTTGGGCTCGACCTGCACCCAGCTGCGCGTGCCCAGCAGCGCCAGTGGCGTACCCACCCGGCGCGGGGCCGCCCAGCGCGCCAGCTGCCGGCTGGTGTGTTTGATCTCGGTGAGCGAGGGCCACAGCTCGGTTAAGTCAGTTTCTTCCGGCGGCTTCTTAAAATCCTGGTAAAGCGCCTGCTGAATGGCTGCCCGGTTGGCGGTGAGCCAGGCCGCCAGCCGGGCCAGCCGCTGGCGGCGAATCGCCACGCTTTCGGCCCGCAGGGCCGGTGCCTTGGCTCGCAGGGCCTCAAACTGCGCGGCGAACTGATTGTCGGTAAACGGGGAAGCACTGGGCGCAGCCGCAGCGGGGATAACGGGCATAGGGCAAGCGGTAGCTAGCGGACAGCGTTTTTAAAATAGCGGCACAAACTACTTGATTCGTAAATTACTAAGCGCTACCTCAGCTGGTACGCGCCAGCCAGGAGTAAGTTTTTTACGCCCGGCTAAGGTATGGCGGCGGCTGGCACGTTTACCTGTCACCCGGTCGCCTGGGCAGACCTCAGCAGTACCCCCGCCGCTGGCTCGCCAGCGCACGCCTTACGGTTGAGATAGTTCGGGAGGATTGCGCGGTCATGTCGTAACATTTCCGTAATTTTGTCAATTCTCTACTCAGGTCATTTTATTCTTATAGTCCAACTTTACGCGCTGCTTTTTCTGTGAAATTCTTTACTTCTGGCGGGCGGAGTGGGGTGCTGCTGGCCTTCTGCCTGCTGGCCGGCTCGGCCGCGGCGGCCCCCTCCCCCACCCAGGCCCCCGCGGGCCTGGCGCAACCCGCCGACACCACCGCCCGCCCGCCACGCCGCACCGATTATACCGTAGCTCCCGGCGTAACCTGGCATTACGAGCAGCCCGGCCAGCTGCGCTGGCTCACGCACATTCCGCGCGACATCGGCCAGTTTCCGGGGTATTTCAAGGCTGAAAACGTGCCGGCGTTCGCGGGCATTGCGACGGGCTCGGTGGTGCTATGGCTGGCCGATGAGGCCATCCTGAACGGTGCCCAACACCTGGGGCGCACGCTGCACCTCAATGCCGAAGACCGGCAGCGCAAGCTCGTGTACATTCCCATTCGGGTGGGCAACAGCAAGCTGCCCATCGAATTCAACGTGCCGGATAATCTTAACAGCACGTTTTATTTTCTGGGCGATGGCTGGACGCACCTTACCATTGCCTCGTCGTTTATGGCCTACGGGCTGCTCAAGCACGACAACCGCGCCGCCCAAACGGCCACCCAGCTCGGGGAGGCCATCCTGAGCACGGGCCTGGTGGTGCAGGCGCTCAAGCGCACGACCGGCCGGCAGAGTCCCTTCCAGGCTACCCACGACCGCGGCCTGTGGGATTTACTTCCCGCCTACAGCACGTACCAGGGCAACGTGTCCAACTACGATGCCTTTCCTTCCGGGCACCTGGCCACGGCCATGGCCACGGTAACGGTTATCGCCGAAAATTATCCCGAGTACCGCTTCATCCGCCCCGTGGGCTACTCGCTCATGGGCGTGCTCGGCTACGCCATGCTCAACAACGGCGTGCACTGGGCCAGCGACTATCCCTTGGGCATTGCCCTGGGCTACGGCTTTGCCAAAATCGCCGTGCGCAACGGCCGCACCCGCGTGGCCGAGCCCCCGGCCAACCCCACCGACTGGCACGCCCCCGTGCACCGGCGTCCCTGGTACCGGCGCGGCGAGCTGTCGCCCTTTAGCTACGGTCCTTTCACGGGTGGCAGCGTTACCTGGCATTTGTAGGCTGGGTAAGGGGGCTAGCGCTACTAATCCCGCCGGCTTTTCTACCTAACCCAGCGTAATTTTCCGGTTGGTGTGCTGAGGCACCCGGGTGTAACACCAAGCTCCGGCTTGGTAATTTGCCCGGCGGGCGTAGCCGAACGCCTCACCAAGCTGGCGCTTGGTGTTACCTCGGGGCAAATACCCCAGCCGGCGAGCCGCGGCACTGGCTACCACCCGCTACTCCACGAAAAAGCCCCGTCTCTGTAATAGAGACGGGGCTTTTTAGGACATTGCAAGTAGCTTAGAACAACCCCTTTTTCACGGTACGGTTACCGTTTTCGTCGATTTTAATCTTCGTGCCATCGGCACGCTTGATCTTAACCGAGCCGTCGTCGCTACGCTTGATTTTGGCGCCGTTCTCGTATTTCACTTTGCGGTCGTCGCCGTCGTTTTCGTACTTCTTCACGCCTGAGCCCTGGCCTACGCGAGCGCCCAGGCTGGGGCGGGCAGCAGTTGTAGTAGTCGTGGTGGTGGTCACCGTATAAGGGCCGGCGTAGTAATTGCCCTGATTATCGGTGTAGGTGCGGTAAGCGGCGGGGTCGGTGATCACCGTTTTTACCTCGCGGGTGGTGTTGTCGTTGAGGCTGCGCACGGCGGCGTAACGGCCGGTAGTGTCGGGGCGCGCCTCAATATCGCGCAGAGCCCGGCCACGGGTATAGTAAATCTGCTGCAGGCGAGCTTTGGTAGCCTCGTCGGTGGCGCGCAGGTCGGCGGCTACCTGGTCGGCGAGCTGGGCCGCGCTGGTACGGTAGCTGGCGGTATCAATGGTGGTCGTCGTGGTAGTTTCGGTAGTGCCAGCGGGCGTAGTCGTCGCTTCGGTCACTTCCGTTTTCTTTTCCTGCGAACAGGACGCAAACGCTGCCGTGGCAACCGTAGCCAGCAAAAGAAGGTTGATTTTCATGGTATTAGAGCGAACATGGTGCGGGTTGACCGCAATTGGCCTTTCATACGCACCGCTTTAAAAGGATGTTGCCAGCGCCTTGTTTGGGGCTGGCAACTAACTACTTTGAGAACGTAAATCTTAGAAGCTATTGCTATTTAAGTTGTCACTACCCATCTACAACCTGTTTGTCATTGCGAGCGCAGCGAAGCAATCACACCCAAATGGCCAGGCTGAACAGGTGTAATTGCTTCGCTGCGCTCGCAATGACCGCTGGTTTAGCTACCTTAAACAGCTTCTAAGCGCTCAGCTCTACGCGTTCACCACCGAGCCGCCGTTGGGGTGCAGCGTCTGGCCCGAGAAATACGAAGCGTCTTCCGAAGCCAGGAATACGTAGGCCGGGGCCACTTCGGAGGGCTGACCAGCGCGACCCATCGGCACGTCGTGGCCGAACAACGGCAGCTTGAGCAGGCCCACGCCCGTGATAAACGGCGTCCAGATGGGGCCCGGGGCTACCGAGTTTACCCGAATACCCTTTTTCACGAGCTGCAACGACAGCGCCCGCGTGAAGGCCTCGATGGCGCCCTTGGTCGAGGTGTAGTCGAGCAGCGCCTCGTTGCCCTTGTAGGCATTTACCGAAGTGGTGTTGATGATGGCAGCCCCTTCCTTGAGGTGCTTGAGGGCCGTCCGCGTGATGCGGAACATGGCGATGATGTTGAGATTGAAGATGCTATCAAGCTCCTCGTTGGTAATTTCTTCGAGCGAGTCGTGCCAGTTTTGCTCGGCGGCGTTGTTTACCAGCACGTCGAGCTGACCGAATTCGGCCACGGTGCGCTCCACGATTTCTTCGCAAAAGGACGGCACTTTCAAGTCGCCGGGCAGCAGCAGGCAGCGGCGGCCTTCGGCCTGCACCAGTTGCTGCACTTTTTCGGCGTCTTCCTGCTCGGTGGGGAAATAGCTGATGGCTACCTCAGCCCCCTCGCGGGCGAAGTGCACGGCCACGGCCCGGCCAATGCCCGAGTCGCCCCCCGTGATGAGGGCCACCTTATTCTTGAGCTTGCCCGCCCCCTGGTACCCCTCGCGGATGTACTCAGGCTCGGGAATCATTTTGTGTTCGAGGCCGGGCTTGCCAGCGCCCGCGTCCTGGTGCTGGGGCGGGAAGATTGTGGGTTTGTCAGACATGGAAAAGGAGAAGGCAAAGAATGGAGTTGGCTTTGCCTAACGTGCGCTTTAAGCCTGAGGTTAATTATTCCGTCTAAGCTGCACCCTATTTCACTCGCAATACACTCACGGGCAGGTAGCTTCAAATTATTATCAACTAAATTAAATTTTATATTTTCTTCATTTACAAATATTTTCTTTGAAAATCAGTAACTTACGTTAAATAAAGCTTAATTTTTCACGAGGCACTCAGCATGAAGCATCCGGAAATAGTCTTACTGGGCGGCTGCCACGTGGCTGGGTACCTGGTGGGACAAGAAAATTCTTTTGCCACTAAGCTCAGCGGGTTATTGTCGGGGACGATAGTGGGCCAGGTAGCCCGCGTGCGGGTGGTAGACCTCCCCGAGCACCTGAAGCTCGTCGAGGAAAAACAGCCGACGCACGTGGTACTCCAGCTGGGTAACCACGAGTTTTCGGCCAGCCTGCACACCATGCTGCGCCAGCTCGCCCGGGCGCTGGGCCGCGTGCCCGCCACCCGCAAGCCCACCGCATCTGGTGATGCCCCGGCTGGCCCCGCCACCAGTACCAAAGGGCAGCCCCTGCCACCGCCCCACCGCTTCGACGGCCCACGCATCGTGATGCTCAGCATCCTGAGCGCGCTGCTGTGGGTATTTGCCAAGCAGTTTCGCCGCAGTATGCGGGCGCTGAATGCGTGCATGTTGCAACACCCGGGCACCACGTTCATTTTTCTGTCGCCCTTTCCGTGCCAGCCGGCGGCCGACAATGCCATGCGCGATTTTGGCGGTTGGCTGCTACGCCACCGCATCGCGGCCCTGCCCAACCGCTATTGGCTCGATTCGCACCAGCTGCTGCACCCCGACCGCGAGCTGTTTTCCGACCCCTGGCACCTCAACGACCAGGCCCATACGGCGCTGGCTTATTCGCTGGCGGGCGTGCTGCACGGCAATGCCGCCTACGCGCACTAGCCGCGCCCGACCTTTGCGGCTTATCAACTACCGTTTTCGTGGATAGCCTGCTCGCCCCTGCCCATCGGCATTTCGTACTGCACAAGCCCTGGGGTTACCTCAGCCAGTTCACCAGCGAGTTTGCCAAGGAGGTGAAAAAGAAGCGCTTCCTGGGTGAGCTAGGCGACTTTCCGGCGGGCACGATGGCTATTGGCCGGCTTGACGAAGATAGCGAGGGCCTGCTGCTGCTCACCACCGATGGCCGCGTGAGCGAGCAGGTGCGCAGCCGCCACGTCGAGAAAGAATACTACGCCCAGGTCGATGGCCTGCTCACGCCCGAGGCGCTGGCCCGGCTGCAAGCGGGCGTCGAGATCAGCATCCACGGCACGCCCTACCGCACGCTGCCCAGCCAGGCCCGCCTGCTGGCAACCGCGCCCGACCTGCCGCCGCGCGGGCGCCGCATCCGCGACGAGCGGCACGGGCCGACGAGCTGGGTGGCCATTACCGTGCGCGAGGGCAAGTTTCGGCAGGTGCGCAAGATGACAGCCGCCGTGGGCTTTCCGACCCTGCGGCTGGTGCGCGTGCGGGTGGGCGACATCCGGCTCGACGACCTGCCGGCCGGGGCCAGCCGGGAGGTCGCTGGCTTTTTTAAAAATTAGGCAGTAAATTCGGGACTTATTCCGGTGCAAGGTGGTTATAACCTAGTCGGTTGCCGCCCGGTGATCCCATCTCATCGCCCCGCAATCCGGATAGCTAATAATCCCCTATGGCCAGAGCGCAAGAAAGCTTCAGCAAGAAAGAAAACGAAAAGAAGCGGCTGAAAAAGCAGCAGGAAAAGGCCGAGCGCCGCGAAGAGCGCCAGGCCAACAAGAAGGAATCGAGCCTGGAAGAGATGTTTGCCTACGTCGATGAGAACGGCAACATCACCTCGACTCCGCCCGACCCGACCAAGAAGAAGAAGGAAATTAACGCCGAGGACATCGTGATTGGCGTACCCAAGCAGGAAGACCGCGAGCCCGAAAGCTCGGTCCGCACGGGCACCGTCTCGTTCTTCAACACGTCCAAAGGCTACGGCTTCATCAAGGATGCCGCCAGCCAGGAAAGCATTTTCGTGCACGCCAACGCCCTGGGTGGCCTCGTGCTGCACGAGGGCAACAAAGTAACTTTCGAGGTGGAGCCCGGCCTGAAAGGCCCGACCGCCGTGCGCGTGAAGCTGAGCGCCTAGTCTTACCAGCAAGCAAAAAAGCGACGGATGCCCGGCCGGGGCGTTCGTCGCTTTTTTGCTTGGCAAGCTCGCTTTCCCAACCGGCTGCCGGCTCGTAGCGGCCGGGCTACAGCCGTTGCGCGGCCAGATTTTCCAGCCGCGGCCACCACGCCCGCACCGGCGGCAAGCGGAGCTTTTGCCCGTTAAAGCGCTGCACGCCATACTCGTGCCCACTCAGCTCACCGAAGCCTTCCGCTACGCGCACCCGGTAGTCGGCGTCAATCCAGAAAAGGTGCCGGTCGAACGCCCGGTGTAGATTTGGGCACAGGGCCAGCCCGTTGCCTATTGTATCGTCGTGGCTTACCGACCAGGGCACGATATGGCAGGCATCGAGGAGCGGCGCGGCGCCGCTCGTGCTTAGCAGCTGCAAGCCCGATACCGCGCAAGTTGACTGGTAAGCGCGCAACACCTCCCGGCTAAATACCGCGCTGCGCACCAGCACCTCGGTTTCGTCGGCCACGGGCGCGGCGCGGTTGTACACGGCCGCGGGCTCTTCGAGCATTTGCCGGCCCAGCTCCGCCAGCTTTTCCTGTCCCGCCTGCGGCCGAAAGAAGCGACGCGTTAGTGGGAAATAGCGCAGCAGCAGCGCCTGCCGTATTTCTTCCCGGGCCAGCGGCTGTTGCACCAGTTGCCAGAGCGCCTCATCCAGCGAAGCGTAGGCAATTACTTCGCGCAAGTGCCCAAAGCTGCGCACCGACCGGGATGAGGTCAGCACCAACTCCCGCCCAGGCCGGGCGTGCAGGTGCCAAAACCGGCTGCTCTGCAAATGAAAAAACGGCAGCTGAAACGGGCAGGCGGCGTATTCGGGCCCCGGGCTCAATAGCTGGCAGTGCGCTTTGAATGCCGCAATCAGCTCCGGAGTAATGGCGATGCGATTATGCTGAATAAACCCCTCCTCCGCCCCTTCCAGCACCGCCAGCAGCAGCGCGGGCTTGTAGGGTGCCTCCACCCGCACCCCACCCACCGTCCGCGCAGCTACTGCAAGGCTCGACAGTCGGTTCAGGTAGAAGGCGAGGTGATTCACGGGTGGGGCTATGGATGCGGTTGAGAAGGCATTAAAGCTAAGGCGCAGCTTGTCTAGTTACTCGGGGAGAAGCGTGTTAAGGGATGTAGCTTATTCTCTGCTTACTCTTGGCTTACCACTTGGGGAAGTTTACAGATGCAAGCGATTACGGAGTGCATTATCGCCTACATCGGGTGGTGGACGGCGATAAAAACAGGGGTTCGCCCGGAAGAATAGATTCACGGTGTAATGGAGAAAATAAGTTGAGCGATTACTTTAGAATCTCAACAACATTTCACCCTACCCATGAGCGATAACAAACACTACCGGGGTAAGATTGACCGCATCCGGGTGGCCTTTGGCCAAGATTACGAGGTAGACTACTTCGTGGACCAATACATCCAAAGTCGTGGCTATACTATCACCACAGCTAACCGTGAAGCCATTCACGGGCACTTGGACGCCTACGCGGAAGCTCACCCCGGCACTGTAATGCGGGATGCACTGACTGCTTGGCTCAACAAAATTATTCCTTACAAACAGCACAGTGGCTAATACCTGAATAATGAAAGTAGGAACGGCAACCTTTATAGCAGCTGTCTTTGCTACGCTGGGTGGGGTGGGAGTAGCTTACTATAATGCGCTGGCACAGCGCGAACTGGAGCGCGAGCAGTTCCAGTCCAATCTCATCCAGCAATCCATCGACTTCAAGGATTACGAGCAAAGTCGAGCTAACCTTAAGTTCCTCGTTAGCGTCGGCCTGATTTCGGACCGTAATGCGAAGGTCAACAAATTCATTCGCGATACAAGTGTCCACCTCCAGCGTCCGGTAGACCGTTTACCCATTGAAGCTCCTTCGCCGGGTAAAAAGTATAAGGTTGGAATGTTTAGTGAAGAGTACATAACTGGCACCATACTAGATGAGGCGACTAAGCGCCCAATCGTTGGTGCTTCAGTTATTGTAGAGGCATTTCACCGGCGCTATTTGAACCGACCTGAGCCGCCGCCGCCGGAAGCCGAGAAAATGGTCACTGACCGAGATGGCAAGTATCGGCTGCATAAGCCCTGGGGAGACTACTATCTCATCGTGCAGCGTTCCGGCTACGAAATGAAAAAGCAAACAAACCTCCAAGGTATGCTTGAGCCTGGACTCGCAGATGACCAGGTTGTTGAACTCACTTTAAAGGAAACCCCGTAAGGGAGCCCCCGCGAGAGTAGCTCAGTTGGTAGAGCATCAGCTTCAACCAAGCTTGTGTCCCTTCTTACTGGCCCCCAGCACGGTTACTTTTTCTCCAACTGCTGGGCGAAGATAAACCAAACGGTAAACCAGCAACAAAAAGAGGCAGCCACCGGATAGGTAACTGCCTCAGGGTTAACTGAGCGAGAAACGAGGTTCGAACTCGCGACCCTCA
The DNA here is from genome assembly GCA_913776615.1 of uncultured Hymenobacter sp. GTDB lineage: Bacteria > Bacteroidota > Bacteroidia > Cytophagales > Hymenobacteraceae > Hymenobacter. The sequence goes on along the minus strand of CAJYPK010000005.1, from coordinate 112,419 downwards.
GCTTGGGAAGCTACAGTATTATCGTACCTATCTTTTGCCGACAGGGCCTAGCGTTAGTAAAAAGACCATTTTAAGCGATTTTAAGCGCCTGTGATTAACTATCACTACTCCGCTTTTGACTACATTTGTTTAAACCAACGTTTAAACCGCCGTTGGTTTAAACTAGCATGGCAACGACGGAGCACAAGGAAGGCAAGGCGACAGTGAAGGTCGTCTACTATAAGCAAAAGACGCTGGCCGATGGCTCGCACCCCTTTATGGTGCGCATCACGAAGGACAGGAAGCTGAAGTATTTGTCAACGGGGTTGAGCCTGCATCCGAAATATTGGAACCCCGATAAGAAGGAGGTGCGCAGGAGTTATCCCGAGCCCGGTCGTGAAAAACTGCTGCAAAAACTGGCCGCGTGGGAAGCCAAGTACAATGGAGCTGCGGTGGAGCTCGCTGAGGCCGATGAGCAGCACGACGCGCCTGCCGTAGCCGCCAAGGCCATTGAGGGCCGCAAGGCCGCCCGGCGAGTAAAATTGCTAGCGTACTGCGACGAGCTGAGCGCAGGCTATCTCAAAACAGGGCAGGCGGGTAACGCGACCGTGTACCGCGACCTGCGCAATCAGTTGGCAAAGTTTGTGGCCGCCATTAATAACGCACCTGCGCCCCCTACTGGCCGAGGCAAGGCGGAAGCCTGGGTTGCTTGGCTGAGTAGCCACGACATACCCTTTGAACGAGTAAACGTTGCCTTCTGCCACGAGTGGGAGCAGACGCTACGCGCTACTGGCATAAGAGAAATAACGCTGTCGCTACGATTTCGAACGCTCAGGGCGGTACTCAACCAAGCCATCGCAGCGGGGCTGATGAAGGCTACTGCTTATCCTTTTGCCCGCACCGTAGCTGAGAAGCACAAGCTGCAAGTTGGCAAGTTTGACGTGAGTACGGCCAAACGCGCCATTAGCCGCGAAGAGTTGCGTAAACTGGAAGCCCTACCCCCTGCTAACGAGCGGCAGCATTTAGCAAAGAATGTTTTTCTATTCTCCTATTATGTCGGGGGTATCAATTTTGTAGACCTTGCTCAACTGCGTTGGCGTAATCTGAGCGGCGAGGCGGTCGGCACTGGACACCCAGAGCGGCTCAGCTACGAGCGCCAGAAAACGGGCAGCAAGTTCTCACTGCGCTTGCTTGCCCCGGCAGCCGCAATTGCAGCTGCCTACCGGCCCTTCACTTATGCTTCGCCAACCAGCTACGTCTTCCCGGTGCTTGACGTAGCCCGTCACCTTACCCCCCATCAAATCAAAAACCGACTGCACAAGGTGCTGGGGCAGGTAAATAAGGACCTAAAAGAACTGGGGCAGCAAGCTGGCATCGCGACGCCACTCACCACCTACGTGGCCCGCCACACCTTTGCTACTACCTTGAAGCAAGCCGGCACCCAGACAGCGGTCATCTCTCAGGCAATGGGGCATAAATCCGAGGCTGTCACGGCCGTGTACTTGGACAGCTTCGCTTCTAATATGGTGGATGCTGCTTTCGAGGGTCTCCTCTAGGGTGCCAAAAAACTTTTGCGGGGCCCAAATATCAAAGAAATATGCAGTGTCTCCCTTCCGAAATTTGTTTTGCCTGTCAGTACCTCTACTTCACTCCAATCCCCTTTTACTGGCAAGCACAATAAATGATAGGCAACACCCTTACCTTGAGCGTGGGTATCGCTCAAATTATGGAGGAGATTCGTGGTATCATACGCGAAGAACTCGCCGCCATCCAGCAAGCCCCTCACGTCGCATCTACGGATGCTACCGGCGGGATTGAACTGGCGGTAAAAATTACGCGGCTCAGCAAGTCGCGCATCTATGCCCTCGTGCAGCAGCGGGGCATTCCGCACAGCAAGCGGGGCAATAAGCTATATTTCAACCGAGCCGACCTGTTGGCCTGGGTTGAAGAAGGGAAACGGCAAGAGAAGTAAATTTTGAATACTTCTTTTGTCAATAACCGAGGCACTGGCGCAGAGGTGACGACCGACTACGCTGGTGCCCCGGCCCAGGAGCACGATTCACTGTTGAATCCTGCCCTGCCTGTGTTGCCAGTCGCCGCCAGCCAACGCGAGCAGCCAAGCGGTTCACCGCAAACCCTACGCACGGCAAAAAAAGCAGGTATGGATGGCTCTCACGTGCCTCACCTGCTTATGCTCCGACAAGTGCTCAAGGAGCGCGTGGCGAGCCCCGTGACCTGCACAGCACCCATCCTGGTCCAGGACGGAGAAGGTATAATTTGGCCGCATACAATCAATGTCATTCAAGGTCAGACGGGTACTCACAAAAGTCGAGTGGCCGAAACCATCTCGTCGGTCCTCATTGCCCACGGAGGTTTTCGCGAGGAGACTTTGGGACTAGCCGTGGGGAACACTGCCGCCGGCCCGTATTCGGTATGCTATATAGACACCGAGCGCAATCAGCAAGAGCAGTTTATTCAGGCCGTCCAAAAAATGAAGAAGCGTGCGGGTTATGAGCATGACGAAAACCTTGCGCACTTTGATTACAACTCCCTGCTGGATATTCCGCGTACCGACCGGCTGGCGGCGCTACGTGACTACCTCGAATACATTCGTAAGGAGCTATCGGGGCACTTGGTGATTGTACTGGATCAAACGGCGGACTGCGTAGCCGATTTCAACGACCCGAAGGAGAGCATGTTGCTCACTGACTTGCTCAACGTGATGGTCAACCAACAGGATGTAACCTTCATCTGTGTCATCCACGAAAACCCGGGCGGTACCAAAGCGCGTGGTCACCTGGGCACGGAGTTGGCGAATAAGGCTAGTACCGTGCTCCAGGTGGGTTTCATTAAGTCTGCTAGCGGCATTCCCAGCCCGGTACTCCAAATGAAGTATATCAAACGGCGCTCGGGGTCGCAAGACTTCAAAGTGAACGTTCAGTACGATGCGGAAAAAGAAGAGTTGGTGCGGTCAGATACAGCGACCGTAAAAACGGCGCTTGATAGTCGAAAGCGTACCGCTCATCCCGACCAGGTTATTACCCTGCTGAGCGAAGTTCTAACTGCGCCCATGCCAATAACCAAGCTGAAAGATCAGTTGGCCGCTAAGGTTAGTGTCAGTTCCAAAACAGTGGGCTTCCGGCTCACTGAACTCATAAATACAAAAGTCGCAATACCCGATGCCGATGGGGTTGCGTGTACCTTGGTAAGTGAGCAGAAAGGCAAAACTATTCTGTGTCGGCTGGTGCCAATAAGTTAGGCGCAACACACTGGAAGGTGGAAGCTGTCATATAAGGAAGTTTCTTCCTTCCAGCGTTCTCGGCTCAGTGCAACGCCCCCATCTCCTTCGAGAGATGGGGGCTGGTTGTTTATGGAAGAAGCTGGAAGGGCCGTATAAGGGATTTTCCAGTTTCCACTACCATTGGGCTAGGACATACGCGAGCCGTTCGACCAATCAGGGGCTCTTGGCCCCCGAACCCCCACGCGGGCAGGGGCCCGCGAATCCTGTGCATTGGGTTTTATTTTATTTTCCTGCTGTTGTAATGTAGTATAGTGAGTCAATAAACCTGGACACATTGGGGTTACTCCAACGAGGTTCTGCTCTTTGATGCCTGTGGTAGGATTGCCCGCCCAGTACTCAAACTCAATTGAAAAAATCTGCGGTTGAGGAGGGTACGGCGTGGGGGGACTCGTAGCGATACCGCACAATATCAAAATGGTAAGTGATGGCTAATTGCTCGACACCCTCCTGATGACTCACCGCGAATTGCCGCTCTTCTACCCGCAGTTCTAGCGGACCAACGAAAAGCTTCTCCGTTGTTGCCGGTAGCTGGCCGCTGAGTTCGTAAATGTGCCGCAAAATCCGCATTGTGTTGTCGTCCAGTTGCTCAACGGCACTCATCACTAATGAGGCGGCCTCCAGTGCGTGGTCGCCGGCTTGTAGGCCAGATACTGTCGCGGTTTGAAGGCGACACTGCCACTCGTGCATAAAAACGGCTGCGCGAGCCGACCAATGGATATGGACATTGGTATTGAGAGTAAGTAGGTAGAAGGCGGGGGGCGGAAGCATACAGCGATAGAGTAGTAGTGAAACAATCGACGGCGTTACTGTACCCGCGAAAAATCAATGGATACCACCGGCTGGTGGTCGTAGCGGAAGGAGTCCTTCCCCGTGAGAATAACCATCTCTATCTGGCCATACGGCGTGCGCCACTTGTGCTCCCCGAGCTTAGTGAAGAGCAGGTCATAGGTGACGGACTGTACCTCGTAGTCAGTGATGGGCAAAACCAACGTGGCGCGCGTGCACTCACCCCGGTCAAAAACATAGGTCAGCGCCTTAGTGCCGGTCTTGTCTTCAAAGGCAACACCCGTTACGGGGCCAAGGGCACGCTGCTCAGTACGAAAATGCGTGTAATGGTAGATGCCTTCCTTATGGATGCTGTCGATGACCTCAATGAGCGAAAGCCCTAAACGCCTCCCGACTGGTTCGGGTAACGGCGGGGCGGCCTGTAAGCGGAGCACCAGCAGGCAGAGCAGCGTGAGTAGGTATTTCTTCATGGGTCGGCTGAATAGCTCCCAAAAATAAGGCTAAAAAAGTCAAATGCATCACTACAGATGCTTTTTGCCGTCAGGTCGCAATGGAGCTTGCCACCGTGAAACACGCAGCCGGAATTTTGGCTTTTGGCCACCATTTGCGGCGGCTGCGCAGGGCACGAAAGCTCACCCAGGAGGCATTGGCTGACTACGCGGAGATTTCTCGCCCTACCGTGCAGCGCATGGAGAAGGGGCAAGCCGCACCTACGCTGGAGGTATTGCTGTCCTTGGCGCAGGTGCTGCAAGTGCCCCTGCGCGACCTTGTAGATGCACCGGGCATCGTACCTCAGGAATAAGAACTGAGGGCAACCAGCAGGCTAAAAAGGGCCAAAAACAAGGCGGGCTCGACCACCTGCTAAGCGTCCCTGATAAATGTCTGAGGCTTCTTCAGACGGTGGCGTTTTGGGTTGAGTTTTCCGTACCCCGGGGGCTTCTAATAGTGGGGCGGGGGGAGGTGAAGCCGAAAGAAACGCGATTCTCAGACCCGGTACCCCTCAAACGCGGCATGGGCATTTCTTTTTGAAAAGGCACAGCAGCCACTTCCTGGACAGCGCAGGCAGGCATGGAAACCGCCTTCAAGTTGCGCGGCCATTCTTAGCAAGAATATCCAAAAGTACCACTATCGCCTAGAATCAGCCTTTTCAACTATCTTGGGCACGCTAGTGCGCACATTACTCAATAGCCAACATACAAGTGCCATCCAGACCGAGTGCCAGACCAGAGCAGCTGCTACTCAGAGGACAGTTGAGAAAGATTGTGCGCGTTTTGCTCACATGCGCGCACCAGGGTCCTGAGCAAAATGAACCTATAATAATCTTTTACAAAATGGGGTTTCAGACAATTTAATTTTATCATGACAGCTTTTACATGTTTTTCAGCAAATTAATTTGTCTTACCATAATATTACAGCTATAAGATAAATCTTTTTCCGAGATAAATCTTCCCGCTCCTACCCTTACCGTAGCACGAGCATCATCACGAGAAAGTGCGATAGCTAGTAGGGTAGCTGAAGGCTCGACCGTACCAGAGTCACAAGCCGAACCAGTACTAAGGGCAAGCTGAGGCAAGCGGGCAAGCAAAGCGTCGGCTTCAATGCCTGGGAAGGTGAGACTGCTATTGTGAGGGAGACGGTTATTCAGGTTGCCATTGCGGTGAGCTTCTGGTATGGCGGCTAGTATAGCAGCTTCAAACTCATCGCGGAGGGTTGCGAGGCGGATACTTTCAGTGGGTAGCAGGTCTGCGCAGAGTGCGCAGGCGGCACCGAAGCCAACAATACCTGGCACGTTAAGGGTACCAGAGCGCCAACTACGTTCCTGACCGCCGCCGTACCCTAGAGGCTCCAGCTGGATGCGGCGTGGGTGGCGTACGATTAAGGCTCCTACCCCTTGGGGGCCGTAGAGCTTGTGGGCGCTAATGGATAAGAAATCAACACCCCACGCTAGTAGGTCAATTGGGATTTTGCCTACTGCTTGGGCGGCATCGGTGTGGATGAGCGCACCGACGGCGTGGGCCAGCTGCGCCAGCTGCTGGATAGGCTGGATAGTGCCGATTTCACCGTTGGCGGCGTGGATAGAAACTAGTAGGGTATCGGGGGTAATAGCTTCAGCAGCGGCGTCTAGGTCTACAGTGCCTTGGGTGTCTACGGGGAGTGTAATTATTTCAAAGCCTTCGCGAGCCAGTTGCTTGGCAGGGTTGATGATGGCTTTATGTTCAATGGCAGAAATGACAATGCGGCGGCGCGGATTGGTAACGCGGGCAGCGCGGGCGTAGCCGAGCAGGGCTAGATTGTTGGCCTCGGTAGCACCGCTGGTGAAGACGACTTCGCCTGGCTGCGCCCCTACTAAGCCAGCCACTTGCTCGCGGGCAGTCTGCACAACATCAGCGGTACGAGCGCCGGCAGCGTGGGCCGAGGAAGGGTTGCCAAACTGCGTGGTGAAGTAAGGCAGCATGGCCTCTACTACTAGCGGGTCGCAGGGGGTAGTGGCGTGATGGTCGAGGTAAATCAGGGGCTGCATCGGGGTAAGTTAGGGAGTCACGAACTGACCGTATTTGCGATACTCGGGGTCGAGAGTATAAAGCTGGTCCCAAACACCTTGGCGCAGGTTGATAGCCGGCTGAACGCAGTATTTTTTAAAGTCCTCGTCCTTTACTTCGCCATGAGGGAAAAGCAGCTTCATATAGCCACTAGCTAAGGCACGAATGCTCTCTTGATTGCGCTGGTAGGCGTCAGGGCCTAGCTGGATATGGCGGGCGCAATAGGCGTCGGTTTCTAACTCCTGACGTAGTAGCAGCAGGATGTCACTGAAGTAGTCGGCTTTGAGGCCGCTTTGCTCAGCGAAGCTAGCAGGGGAAAGCTTCGGAATTTCCCAGCCGGGGATGAGGCCGCGAATACGGTCAAGGAAGGCGGTTTCCTGCAAGAATTTGGGTAGCTCGCTCACATAGGGCGTGCGGGCGGGACGCTGGCTCGCGTCGAGGGTGATGTTAGCTAGCAATACAAAGCCACAGTCGGAAGCTATCTCATGCTTGCCACCCCGTGATATTTTGCCATTGGCTAGGTAACCTTTCAGGCCCCCAACGATTTCGGCGGGATTCTCAAATTTAAGGGTTTGCACCTCGTCTAGCACGACTACCGCGTAACGAGCCAAGATGCCAGGCTGGTTGGTTTGGTTATTGACGAAAAGAACAGCTGGCGACACGTTGCCGCCACTGATAAGGCGCACGAGCGGCGAAATATTTTCGTAGACGTAGCTTTTGCCGGTACCCTTTGGAGCTAACTCCATGAGGTGCACGTTTTTCTGAACCAAGGGCAGCAAACGAGCCAGCACTAGTAGTTGCTGATTGGGGGTATATGCGGCGGGGTTATAGCCCATCGTGAGCAGTAGCAGGGAGCGCCATTCGGCCAGCGTGAACTCGCGGCGGGCTTCGCGCCACCGGGCTAAATCCACGGTAGCCTGCATAGGCTGAAACTCGGTGATAACGATGCCCTGGTCGCGGATATAGATGAGCTGCGCTACGCCCCACATGCCTTGCTGCAATAGAGCGGGGTAGGTTTCGAGTAGGTGCTCGGCAATTTGTGCTCGCTCCTCGCCTATCATGGGAAGTTTGGCAACCCGCTCGGCCTTTTTGCCGGTCAGGTTTACGTCTACTTGCACGGGAGTAAGAATCCGCACGGCCTCGCCATTTAATAATCGGTTGCGGATGAGGTTGCCCTCGTCAGCCTTGGGGACTACACGGGCGGCCCACTCTAATACTTTGGTAGCATCCTCAGCTGAGAGGGGGCCACGACCGGGAACACGGGACTCTAATACCCACTCGGCTACGTAGCCAGGAATGCCCCGGCTTTGCAATTTAGAAGCGGGTAGACGGCGCTTGTCGATGGATACGTTGCCGAAGACGTTTACCACCTTGGTTTCGAGCGCAGCCATGTCCACGCCGTGCACCAGGCGGGGCAGCGCAACAGAGCTATCATCGAAGAGCCCACTGAACAATTCATCAGTATTAGTAGCCATAATGAGAAGAAGCGTTAAAGGTCGCCGAGTAAGTCAACCTGGCGGGTTTGGAACTCATCGGCACTAAGTTGATTGCTCAGGCGGAATTGCTGCTCGCGGCCGTCGGGCAGCTCGGCAGTTATAAAAATAGTAGCGCCGCCAATTCTCAATCCATCGGGCCAATCGGTGAGTGGAACGGGTATGGATATACTTTGCTGCCCAGGAAGGGTAGCAGTAATTCCGACTTCGAGCGGTGGACCAACGGACCAGGTAATGTGGATGCGGCGCAAGCGAACGGAGCGGTCGGCCTCGTTGAAAAGTTGCAGCTTAGCAGTGCCCATGCTACCTGCACGCGCCCGGCCAGTGGCAGTACCCGTTACGTTGACGGGTAAGGCATCGCGCTGGAGCGTTAGCCAGGGCACAACGACTTCTTCGGGCCATATACCGCCGTGGGAGAAGTTATCGGGGCCACCGGACTGGACGCCATCTTTGTGCAGCTTGCGGAAGCTGCGCTCGTCGCGCACGACCCCTACCCAATCGGGTAGGTTGAAGAAATCGGGGTCGAGCCATTCGATGTCGGGCGAGGGCTCGGGGGGTAGGCCGGGGGCCTGGCGGTAAGCAACGCGCCCGTGAGCCTCAAAGCCAGCGGGCACGGTTACTGCCCGAGTACCGGTGCCCAACATGCGGCCGTGGTCAGTGGTGATGATTATCCGCAAACTCAGGGTGCGAGATATATTTTGGGCTATCGCAACGATAGTTTGAGCCATCAAATTGAGTACGCCAACCACATTGCGACGCACCATTGAGGCCTCAGCGGACTCGTGGTACGTGAAGTCGGGCTGCAAGGGCTTCCACACCAATAGCTGGCCACCGACGAGCTGGCGGGCACGGGGCACAGGGTCTTGGCTATCGCGCACATCGGTGGCAAATTCGGCAGCAAACTCAGCTGAACGGCTGAGGGTGTTGATGTAAGGCCTACCGGCTCGCACAGGCACTTTGGTGAAGCGTGTGATGGTGGGCAACAATCCGAAGCAGCGGGCAGCACCAATAGTAGTGAGACGATTGGCAGACTGTTCCCCTACTTTCTGAGCTACGTAACGAGCATCGGCCCAACCTAAGCCATCGGCAATAACCCATACCACTACTTCGTTTTTCTGCTGCGGAAGCACGCGGTCGGACTGCGCCCAGTAAAGCTGCTGATAGCTATGGGTAGCACCAGTAAGCCGACCAGGGTAATTGGCCAGGAGCCAACTACCAAAGGCCAGTGCATGATGGCGCACTACAGCAGCGGCAGCCTCATCTGATTGCTCTAATGCAGCTTGCCAGAGGCGGTAGGGCAAGTACTCATCGGTAGCCCATTGCAATACGGCTTCGGGGTCAGTGGGCAGTAGGCCAGGTTCGGCAGGTGGCAGGTGGCGGGCCAGCTCGGTGTAATCCTCGGGGGCCATATTACTGCGTAAAGCACGCAACAGGTCGGCGGTGAGCGCAGCACGGTGCTGATGCACGTACTGCACGGCCACACCAAGGGCCAATGGTAGCAAGTCGGGGTGTAGATGCTGGTTGGTTACCTGCGACCACCAAGCGACTATTGCGATACCAGCTTCCGTACCGGCTGGGCGAGCAGCTACGTACCGGGGCAGGTCAGTTTCCCAATGGTGGCGGGCTTCGGCTAGCCAAGCGGCTGGCACAGGTACCGGGCAAGGGCCAGCCCAATTAAAGACCTGCCGCAGTGGCCGAGGTACCGGCTCGGTGGCTAATCCTACCCAGGCGCGGTACACACCTTGCGCGGCGGCTGGGTCGAGTGGCAACAGAGCAGTGGCTTGGGTAGTAGCTTTTTGCCACTCAGCAGCCCATGCGGCTAGCACAGGCTCGTAATAGGGCGGCCACTCGGTGCGGCCGGATTCGTAGAGCCAAGCGTGCCACTGACCGGCAACGTTCGCTACGTCGACAGGCTCGGCGCTGGGCACAGCTTCCCATAGTGCCGGAGCGGATGGGTAAAGCGCGGTGAGTACTTCTGGCAGCGTGAGGGCGGCAGGCCAGGTAGCTTCGCCCCAATGCGCGTTTAACTCCTGGGCGACGGCCTGAGCAGCGACGGTGGACAGGGTAGGTACTAACTGTTGGAGTATGTAACCTGGCGAATCCAACTTCTGGCACTCGCCGCCCTGGGCTTCCCACCAGGTCCTGGCCCATGACGTGAGGCTGGCACCGCGCACTACTACTAAGGGCACCGAAGTGCCAGCGCCGTTAATTTCGCGCAGCCATTCCAACTCGGTAGTGACGAGAGTGTAGCCGAGTGGCACTAGGGCATCGCCGTAGGGGTCGAGCAGTAAAAAAGAGCTTAGAGGCGACACAAGCAACGACGAAAAAATAGACGGATTAGTGTTCGAGCAGATGCTGGAGCTTGGTCAGCAGGGCCTTTTGCTCCGTGCGGTTGCCGATGTCAAGAAAAGCTTTTTCGGCGATGCTTGCACGGTCTTTGGCAATGCGGCGCTTGAGGTCTTTCTCCAGAGCATCACGGCGGGGTTTGTCCTCATCGGGCAAGAATTCGAGCTTTTTCTCGGCAGCGTCCAGCAGCGGCGCAGGGGCCTCTTTGTCTTCATTGCTACGAATCAACTCATCGAGCTTTTGACTGGCAGCTTGTCGCTGCTGGTCGAAGCGGCGCTCGAAATCGGTGCGCTCCTGGGCAATAAGGGCTAGCTGAGCCTCAGTAAGGCCCTCACGGGCCGCCAGGCGTTCGTATTCGCGCACGACCTTGCGCATGTCATCGGCAGTTTTGGGCTTCTTGCTGCGCTGCTCTTTGAGGTCGGCTAGCAATGAACCTACCCTTTTGGCATGAAGCTCTAACTCTTTAAGCTGCTCGTTTTCAGAAGTTCCCTCGAACTGGGCGGCTTTGCGGTTGAGGTCGCGCTCAAAAACATTAATGGCGCTGGCTTCGGTAAGCAATTGAGCGCGCTCCTGCATGGCAAGTAGCCAAGCCTCGGTTTCCTGCTGCCGGGAATTAAGGGCAACGGTAGCTTCGGCCACCATCGACAAAGTAGAATCGGCTTGGGGAGTAGCACTGGAAAAGTAATTCAGCAGCTCACGCAAGTCTCTAAGACCTAAGGTGCTGGCACGACGCGACTCGGTTACCTTCTCGCGGATTTCTTTATCCAGCTCTACTTTACCGTACTCCTCATTGAGTTTTTCTAATTCATCCTGCGCATCGCGGACGCGACGCTCTAGGTCGGGTTCACCCAGCGGCGTAATCACTACCAACAAGGCACTTAGCTTTTGTTTAGATAGCTCATAGCTTCGCAGCGAAGGGATGTTAGCTAGCTCAGTGCTTACATCGGTAAGCAGGGGCCGCAACTTAATGGATACGCTTTTCTGTGCCTGACTGATGGTGGCCTGGCTGGGGGGCTGCACCCGCCCCAACGGTATGCCAGCTTTAGTAGGGTTGCTGAATAACTGGTAGAGTTCGACCAACTGCCTGATGCCGTTGGCAGTAGCCGGTACCGCATCGAGCGACAATAGCGCTTCTGTAATACGGGTTTCGTAAGCCTGCGCCTGCTTCACTTCGTGGTTTAGCTGCTCGGCTGCTTGCTGGGCTTCCTCACGCAAACGGGTGCTGCTGCCACCCTCGGCGCTGGCAAACTGGGTGAGCTTTTGGAGCGCGGCATCGGCATCGGCCAGCGGCATGGGCGCGGGAAAGCGGAGCTTGCTGATTAGCTCCTGGACTTCGCCTTCCACCACAACCTCATTGATGCGGGTAGCTCGCAGGTCGTAGGTGTGCAGCATCGTTTCGAGGATGGCCTCGAAATTATTGTTGGTACCAAGCCAAGCATTGTAATCGCGGGGCTGGCCCTGGGCATCAGTAATCTGAAGCTGGTGGTGGTTGGCACCGTACCAGGTGGCGAAGAGTAGGCCGAGCGACCAGGGATCATAGCCGTAGGGTGCGTTAAGCAGCTGTAATAGGGCTGGGCGCAAAGGCTGGCTCTCGGCACCCGGTGGCACGGCGGCTTCCAACACGTCCCACGCGAGTTTTACGATTGGTAATTTAGGAGGAGTTACCCGTTCACTTCTATCAACTACCCCCCACGAGGTGAGCGAGCCGATACGCAATACCTTACTATACAAGTCGCGGGCGCGGCCAAGGTTACCCCGGACGGTGGCTTCTTCCCAATCGCGGAAATTGCCCTTATAAAGGCGCACAGCAGCCATGCCTACCGCTTCGCGCAGCTTAGTACCGCGGGTAGAATCGTCCAGATAGGGGGCATAGCGGTAGTACACCGTTTCGTAGGCGGCGGCCAGCACGTGGGAGAGGTTGACATTGCGCTTACCAGTGAGTTGCCGCTCGACACCGGAGCGGTGAATGGTGGGCACGATGTAATCAGCCGCGGCTCGCACATCAGCTTTGAGGGCATCGAGGGCGCTCTGCACTTTGGTGCGCACGGCGGTGCGGCGCTGAGTAAGCGGCTCGGCCCCTAGGTCGCGTTTTTGAGCATCAGAAAGATTGCCCAGTACATCTAGCTCCAATATCCCATTAACAAGGGCATCGTGGGGCTTTTTGGGTAGCACGGCTACTACGGGCGGCACCTGCTGGCGGTCGGCGAAGCTGCTTATGGCTTTATTTAGGTCGCGCTCGGCGTGCTGACGCAGCCACTGCACGTCGGCATCGCTGGTAGCCAGGGGGACAAGCACATAGCCACGGGTCGCGTCGGAGAGACGGCCGTTAGCTTCGAGCCGGCGAGGCTGAAGCAGCATGGCCAGATACTCGGGTGCCCACAGCTGGCGCGGTACGAACTGAATGCGGGCGTTCCAATCAGAATTCGTGGTATTGAGGAACGAAACGGCCCCTAGCGAAGCAAAATTGGCTTCTTCCTGGCGTAGGCTACGGTCGAGGGCGACGAGCATTTTATTGTCGTCGCGCTTGAGTTTTTCGAGTCCTTCGGTTACGGCCAGGCGCACCTGGGAGCCGTCCTGGTTATTGGCCCAAAACCGGTAGGTAGCGCTTACCGAATCGTGCTCAATATAGCCGGCGCTTTCGAGTGCAGTGAGGGCACGCTTTACCGCAGGGCGCGCCAGGCCAGTGAGCACGGCTAAGGCGCCGAAGTAGTCGGTCGCATCCGTGTCGCCGGGCTTGAATTCGGCAGTGAGGTAGAGCAGCATAGCCTGCAACGTAGCCTCGGTGTGCGGGATGTTGGCGGGGTTGGCCTTGCTGAGAGTGGTCTGGTATTGCTTCCAGGCATCTTCGGCTACAAGCTGGTGCTTGTAGTAGGTGACCAGCGCGATAGGGCGTATCCAGCACAGGCGGCCGTCGTCGGCTAGGGCGGGGCGGCCCTTTGCATCTTTGATGGTGTCAGTGACGAACGACAAGACCGTGCGGGCGGCGGAGCCAGCGCGCAAGGTGGCCGAGCACAGCAAGGCCGTGGTAAGCGGATGCAACGGGTGGCAGCCGTAGGCCAGGGTATGGCTGATGCGGTCGAGGGTCCAGCCGGCGGCATCGTTGTAGCGCTGGGGGAAGAAATTACGCACGGCATCGACGGCATCCATCACGTCGCTGTCAGCGGGAGAGTCGTCGGGCGTGAGGGCCTCCCACACGTTTTTGTCTTGCTTGAGATAGGCATCAAGCACGGCTTCCATAGGAGAATAGAGCGGGTTGCGGGCCTCATTGGGTAGGCGGGTCAGCTCTTTCTTGAGATCGCCGAGAGTGGTTTTGCTGGCTCCACGCTCGCGCATGGCTATCTCGGCCACGTCGTCGGGGTCCTGCTGGGAGAAGGCCAACAATACCGCTTTATTACGCTTGCCAGTCTGGCCGGGCTCGGGCTGCTGCAAGTCGCTGATGCCATCGAGCAGGCTTTGCAGGGGCTGGCTTTCGGTGTGGCGGCCGTACTGGCGGGCGTAGGACTCGACGAAGGCGGCAAACTCGTCGAAGAGCACCAAAATACCGGCAAAGGCTTTGCCGGGACCACAAAACTCGCGGCCTACTTTGTTGAGTAGTTCGCGGGGCGTGAGGGCGGCCCCAAAGTTGGGATACACGCCTAGAATATGCTCGACCAGCTGGTGGGTTAGCTCGCGGTGGCGGCCGTCGCGCAGGTCGCCGTGCAGGGTAGCGCGCAAGGCTCCTAGGTCGAGCTTTTCTTCAGGAGCGTGAATTTCTAGGTATTTATCGGCGTCTTTGACTTGCGTGGGGGTGAACTTATTGAGCACGGTCAGGGCCTTGTCGAACCACAGGCCTAACTCGGTGCCACGGGTGGCGGGATTCTCATTAAGAGCGGTTTCGAAACCACGCACCACGGCAGCGGAGAGACTGTCGTCACTACCGCCCGTCAGGCGCAGTACTAGATAGGGGGCGCGGTCAGCTTTAAAGGTGCGCAGGCGGATTTCCACACCCGGCGACACGTGCTTTACCCCGGCCAGCACGGCCTCTACTTCGGGCGAACCGCTGGGCTGACCGAAAAAATTGGCCAGCGCCAGGGCCAGGTGTGACTTGCCGTGGCCATAGGTAGCCTGCAACACCCGCCGGGGCTCTTCCTTGCTGAATTCGTATGCGTTGCACACTGTTTCGAGCACCTGCACCGAGGGCTGCTCATCGGCCCCGATGCGCTGGTTGGTCCACTGGTAGGCTTTGGCCAGGGCGAGGTTATCGGGGTCGGCGGGGTACTGGCTCAGCCGCACGTCGTATACGAAGCGGAAGTCAGGGTTTGGTACAGTTACGTCGCCGATGAGGGTAGAAGTGTGTTTCATACAGGCAGGCGGGCGGGCGGGTTATTACTAAGAAAGGAGGACTTTGGTAAGCTGGGTTTTCACGGCTTTGCTACACTTCTAACCCACGCAGCGGCTCGGCTTGCAGCCAGCGGTCGGGGTCAGTGGGACCAAACTCGTGGTAGGTCTGCGGGAGGGCTAGTAGCAACGGGGGGCGCTGGCGCAGGTCGAAGAGGGAAGCCCAAAAGACTTCGCGCTCGACGGGGGGCAAGTACGTGAGCAACCCATCGAGGCCCCAAAGCCAGGTGGCAGCGGTGTGGCCAGCATACACATGCCGGAGCAGCGCGGAAGCGGTAGCGGGTACCCGCTGCGTGCCCTGGGCCTCGCAAGCATTTGCTACCTCGCGGCCTAGGTGCCGAGACACTAGGCCGAGGCAATGCGTGGCCCACTGGGGGCTGGCCTCATACGCCGCGGGCGACAGCCAGAGCACGCCAGTGCGCCGGCCAATGCTGTCGGTGGTAAAGGCATGGGCAAACGACCGCACGGCTGCGGGCACGGTAGCGCAGTCGAAGGCCGGCTCATCACCGAGCCAATTGGCAGACAGGAAAGAATCGGCAACAGGCATGGGGGCGGCGCGGCGAGCTTAGCGGTAGAGGTGAGTTTCCCAGAGGGTGGCCGCGTCGAGGCCAGGTTGCCGGATAACCTGGTAAGGCGTGTGCTTGCGCTGGCGCTTTACCAGGGCCAGGTCGGGCGCCGCCAGGGAGCCAAGCAGGTCATTCACCTTGTTTTCGCTGAGCAGCAGCACGCGGGCTAGTTCGCCCTGGGTTGCTTGTTCTAGCAACACGTCGGAGCGGTCGGGCCAATGGCGCTGCCAGTAATCGGCTAGCAAGCAGGCAAAAGCGCCAGCTGATAATGCACGAGGCTGACGGACAGTATATTGACTACGGCCTCCAACATCTTCTAATATTCCCAACGAACCTAAACCCTCTTCTTTTCCATAAGTACTCAAGTAAGCCGTTGCTCCAGATTTCACTGTTCTGTCTGATGGCTCCCAACCAGAAACCTCTTGTGAATAATCAGTAATAGCCTCAGTTATTCTAGCTTGATTAACCTGGCCTAATAATGACAAATTATTAAGCGTCAGCATCGCCCAGTAGTTGGGGGCATTAAGTGCGGGATTCGACAGAAAATAGTGCATTGCCCACTGCGTGGCCTGCTCAGATAAGATAGCATCATGTTCGAGTACAGCTAAACCAAAAGCGGTAGGCTTGCCGAGGGCTGTTAGTCCACTACGCTCGCTATAGTTCATAGCAGCGGTAAATTGGTCAGGCCCCAATGTCAATTCTCCTTCTGCTTGTGCACGGGTATTACCATCACCAAATGAGCGCAATACAGCAGAAACTGCGGATCTTACCAACCCAAATCCCCGATGGTAACTAAGCGCTACTTTTTCAGTAGATTCCATATTCTTCTACTTCCTACAAATGGCAAATCAAGCAGCCCGTATCACTATCGTCATCCTCGCCCAGGATATCGAGCAAATTGGCTGGTATAAAGTTCTTTTGCCGCTCTAAGCGTGCCTGGTGGTCAGCTTTGATTTGAGCCATTCGGGCAGGCTCTTCTAATTCCGAGAGGCTTTCCCGTTGGTTCCAAGTGAAACGAGTGCCTGTTTCTTCATCAAACCGTTCGAAGGTCTTAGCTTTTTCAAATAAGTCAGGATGGCGCTCTTTCAGACCAACCCACTCATTACGCTGCTGATAGAAGCAGAAGTAGCAGCCAGAACGGGAGCGCCACTCATAATATTTCGGCAACCCTAGTCCACTATCATCCAACACTTTCATAACCTCCTCATACCCCAACCCATCATCTTTGAAAGGCAACACGGGAATAATATTGGTTTTGCTAGAGATATAACCGGAGCGGTTTTCATCAGCGCGAATACCCACATAGGAGTATACCAAATCATCGCCTACAAAAGCCTCAAAAGGCTTTATTTTAAGCAAATCGGTACACCAACGCTGACGGCCTGAAGGTAAGAACCCATTACGTATATCTAGGTGATGTTGAAATAAGCGGTCTGGGTTAAGGCGAACAATTGATTTACCTAGATAGGCCTCCAGCATTGCTAGATACTCATACGTTTCTGGCAACTCTTCCCCCGTATCGGCGAAAGCGTATTCCATTTCGGGCACTTTATCGCGCATGTAGAGGGCCAGGGCGGTAGAATCCTTGCCGCCGGAGAGGCAGAGAATGTGGCGCACCTTTTGGCCTTCGGGATGAAGCGGGCCGGTATAGTTGGGGAGATTCACGGAGATAGAGGGCAAATGTGGGAGATGCTAGGCGGCCTGCTGGGCTTCGGCCGACCACTCTTGCAGCAGTTCGTTGAGCAAGGCCAGGAGCTGGCGAGCAGCCGGCTCGACGGGCTGGGTAGGCTGATAGCCGTGGGCCAACCGATTGCGCAGGGCCGACAATTCCAGGGCTTGGTCATACTGCGGGATAGATATTTCACCCTGCGAGTATAGATAGTTAAGCAAGGTACGGCTAGACTGCCGGTCGATAGGTAGGGCTACCTGCTCGGCATGGCGGCGCAAAAGGGCTTCGAGGCCCGCCCACGCTACCAGCACGGCCGCGGCAGGCTGGCCTTGGCTGAGCAAGAGCTGGGCAGTAGCAGCTTGCTGCTGAGCGGCCTGCCAGGAGAGCAATTCGTCGGTGACACCTAAAAGCTGCGCCGGGTGCTGGCCGTTAGGGGTTGCTACCAAGAAGCGCCAGCCTGGATGCTGCCGTACCATCAGGGTAAGGTCTTGAAACCGGTCGATAGAAAACGGTGACCGTTCGCTGCGCACCTCAATAAGCAGATGCTCATCGCCTTTTTCCACAAGCAGGTCGGGGCGGTAGCCGCCGAGGTCGAACGGAATGTGCGCAACGACTTCGCCAGGCTCACGGTAGACCTGGTAGCCGCGTTGCTGGTACGTGTGAACCAACTCGGCCAAATAGGCCGACAGGACGGTGGAGCTTTCTGCTGCGTTCATACGACTAAGGATTGAGGTAAGGCGCCAGCCTTTACTTGTAAGTAAACACACTCCTTCTGGTTTTTGATGGCGGTAGCCAGCGTAGGTGGCAGGCTAGCAAAGCTGAGAGTGTCGCTGATAAGACGGCGGTGGCTATACACGTCGGTGAGGAGTTGGTCGTCGGGATATACCACGCCGACCAGCGCATCTTGAATCGGTTTGATGATGTTGTCTACGTCGATAGGGTCAGATTCGTACAGAAATACCAGGGTAAGCGTAAAGGCTTTATCGGCTAGGGGGGCGGGCCGGTTCCACTGTTTTTTGGCTTGGCGGCGGACCTCTTCTATCCAGGCTTGCAGGTTGGAGGCCTTGGCTTGCACGGACAAAGGCCGCCGCTTGATTAACAATTCAAAAACTACGCGCATGGATGCCGGCGTGGTTGGGCCATCATTCATCGGCTTCCTGCTCCAGCTTTTTAAGCCACTGCAACACAGCAGTGCGCAATAAATGCACGGGAGGCCGGCTAGCTGGAGGGGGAAGCAAGTCACCGAGCTGGGCAACGAACTGGTCGACCTGTTTGCGCTGGGCTTTGGTAGCTGGACGCGACGCGATGGGAGCCGGACCGACGGTGAGGGCCTGGAGGGCCTGGCCGTAGGGTACGGCGTGGCTAGGGAAGGCAGCTACATCGACATCACGCCAGAGTTGGGGCGGGCGGTTAGCCACTAGAGCTAGCACACGGTCAAGGTCTTGGTCTGGCTCGGGGCTGGTGCAGCGGCTAGCCAACGGCACTAGGATGGCGGGAAGCTGAGGCGAACCGGCAAGGCTGTGCAGTTGCTGGTGCAGGGCGGCCCACCCATCGGGACCGGGGGGGTAGGCACAGGCCCGCAGCAGCAGGTCGCGGCCTTCGGTGCGGACTTGGGGAAAGGCTTCATTCCAAGCTTGCAGCGCCACGTTAAGGCGACTGAAAAACAGGTCGAGACGCGGCTCGTCGGCAGGGGCATCGGCAGGCCAGGGCGGCAGGCCGAGGGCGATGGGCGCGGCGTAAAAAAGCAAGTTTTCGGGAGAGCGGGCTTCCTGGAAAGCCTCGCGCAGGGCCAGCGCAGCGGGTTCGAGACGGCGGGTTTGGCGCGAATACTCAGGCAGATTGGCCTGCATTCGGAGAAGGCGACGCACAACGGGCACTAATTGGGCCACGACACTAGTGGCCCCAGCGATACGCTCTACTACGGCTAGGCGGGCACCCTGCACCCTGCTATCGCCGAGCGCAAACATATCGGGGCGACGTAGCAGCAACTCCCAATCGGCATCCTTTTCTTCAGCCAGAAAGTTGCCTTCGCGGTAGAGCGAAGTATCGCCCTGATGCACACGTCGGAAAATAGCTAGCAGCACTGGCAGCACACCCTCAGACACACCGTAGGGCGCGGCCCGCAAGTGGTCGTAGAGGTCGGGCAGTGCAATGGGGCGGACGGCCCCAAATACTAGGCGCTCGATGGCCCGCCAAACTGGGATGAGATGGGCGCGGTCAGTGGGGGTATCGGCGGGACTGCGCCAGCCCCACGAGCCGTCGGCGGTTTGGTAATGCAAGCCGGTGGCGTGCAGCACCGAAGCATACATAGCGTACTCGGGCGGGAAGCCAGTGAAGCCCAAGCGCTCCTGCTCGCCTTGGTTGAGCATTGCCTTGACCAGCGCCCCACGGGCGGCGGCCCCGGCCGAGGAGAGTTGGCGGCGGTTGAGTAACTCGTTGCGCAGCACAGGTGTGCTAGGGAAGGTAGCCTCGGCCAACCCCGACAGTTGGCGGCTGAAAGACCGGGCATCGGGCAACTCAATTTCGTGGGCCTGGGTGAGCCAGGTGGCCGATGTGGTAGCAGCATCGGCGGCGGCCAATCCTTCGGCCCCAAGGGCGGGGCCGAACAGGCGCGACCACTCGGCGCGGAAAATGGTGTCGGCCTCGTGGCGGCGCAAGGCCAGTTCGCGCCGAGCGGCGCGGTCACCAAGCATGGCGGGAACAGTGTCGAGTACCACTCGGGCGGCGGCCAGATGGTAAGCGGCATCGCGTAGGGCCTCAGTTTCGAGGGCGACAGCGACAAGCAGGTTGGGCTGGGCTAGACGCTGGGCATTGGCCAACGCTTCGGCTTCGGCGGCGGAGTTAGGAGCCAGGCACAGCAACACGGCCAACTCAGTGGGGCGCTGGGCGGCGCGGGCGGCCAAGGCCTCGGGGCGCAGCACCTCGACCGATACCGGGCGCAGAGTGCCGGTGCGGAAAGCATGGCGGCGAGCTACTAAGCGTGGCAGCGGAAACAGGTTGGGGTCGGTGGCGGCGGCCAGCAGCACGTCGCCAGCCAGGGCACCGCGGGCTGTAGTTAACTCGGCCTCCACATCCACATCACCCCCTTCCCACAAGCGATAGCTGTGACGGGCGCGGCTCCAAACAATGAGAGAACGGGTGACTAACTCTTCCTCAATAGCCCGCTTGGCATCGGAGCCCAGCGCAGCAACGAGCACTGCGTCGGAAGCAGGCAGGCGTGGCTCACGCAGCCAATTGAGCAGCGTGATACACTTGAGCACGCGGGCGGCCATTGGGCTCAAAGGCGGGTTGATGGCTAGGTCGCTTTCGACCAACTCCACAGCTTCGAGCCAGGGGCGGGCGTTAGGGCCGGTGTAGTGGGCCAGCAGCACATCGCGGCTGTAATCGAAGAGACCGTCGAGGGTAAAGAAAGCGGGATTTTCGGGGTCGTAGGCCTGCTCGTGTAGGAAGCGCCCGAGAGCACCGTTCTCTTGGCCTTCGAGGAAGTTGAAGATGCTGCGATGGCTTTGGCCAGCGCGGCGAAACAGAGCAGGCGCGACCAGCAGCGTAAGAGGGTGCAGCGGGTAAGCGGCGCGGGCCAAGTCGGGGAAGCGGGCTTCGAGGCCGTTGGGCAGCATACGCACTGGCGCATCGAGCACGGGGGCCAGCTGCCGGGATAAGGTACCGTTGAGGTGCAGGTCGGGGCCATGCAGTAATGCACGGCCGATGAGGTCCATGCGCTCGACATCGGAGGGGAAGAGCGGCAGCTGGCGGAAGCGCTGGGCTACCTTTGCCCACTCACCCTGCTGGGTGCGGCCGAGACGATGGGCATAGGCTTCCGCGTTTTGGTGCAGGATGGTGAGCACCCACAGTGCAGCACCTTGCGGGGCACGGGCGGCGGCTTCGGCCAGCTCTTGAAGCACAAAAATATCGGCAGACTGAGGATGGGTGGCGGCGTATTCCAAAAACTTGCCAGCTTCATCGACCAGTAACAACAGGCCCGCGTGCTGGCCCGCAGCCGATACCGCTTTGGCAACAGCCAGGTATGCGTTAGCTACGGCACGCGGACTGGGCTTGGCCTCAGCTGTTAGTAGGGCCTGAGGGATAGCTGGCACACCCTGAGCATTTTCAAGAGCATGACGCAGGGCAGTAAGCAGGGCCGGACCAATAGAAGTGCGTGAGCCCACAATGGGCACGGGTAGCAATTGGGGTGCGGGGGGTACGTCATCGGGTACCTTAGTCCGTTTTCGAAACGTAGGTTCAGAAACCAGCCGAGCCAAAAAAGCAGCGAAAGCACTTTTGCCAGCCCCATAAGGTCCGATGAGGGAGAGGGCGCGGTCTGTGGGCGTAGAATGGGCGCGGAGCACGCCATGCAGCGCTTCGAGGGCCGAAGTCGTGAGGAAGTACCCGTTGGTGGCGGAGCCGGCCGCCAAGTCGCGCTCTAGATGCACCGACCGGCCGAAACGAGGCCGAACGGATACAATAGTAGAAAGCGTGCGGGTGGGAGAAACAGACATGAATATGAACCAAACGACTACCCAATTAGCGGAGCCGCATAATGAAGAATAAGAAGCACTTCGGGGGTAAGAAGTTCAGCGGTAGTGCGTACTACCTGGCGTACTAAAGGGGTATCCTCGAAGCGCAGGTTGCCGTTGGTGAGGACTTCAAGCTGGTCGAGATAGGCCAGCGTAGAATCCTCATCTAGCTTAAAAACTACACCGGGGGAGCCTTCGGCATAAGTAATGTCGCGGGCGGCGATGGTGGTGTTGCCCGCATACTTCCAATCCCAAAACTTGAGCAAGGCCCACGCGAAAACGGCCGTAGGCAAGCTGGGTTTGGGACCAACAGCGAAGGTGTATTGCTGCTGGTTGCCGAGGGCGGGACGCAGCAACCCTAGCTCGCGCAGGGGACAGTCGAGGCCGTCTTCAGCGTTTTGGCCACGCTCGCTGGGAGCCACGTATGTTTGAATGAACACGCTCACATCACGCTCCACGGTTTCAGTCGAAGCCGGTTTACTGCTGGCAGCGCGAGCAGCGTTCTGAATGGCATCAGTGAGGGCGCCCAGGCTCCACTCCCATTCGCGCCATACGTTGAAAGCGTAAGTCCAGGTAAATGCTTGGCTGCCGGGCCCACACAGGTTCCAATGCAACAACCATAAGGTAGCGGGGTCCTCTAAATAGGGGTCGTAGCCGTTATCAGAAAGCAGAAAATGACCGAGGCTACTGGCTTGCAGTTCACTGCTACGTTCGGCTGTAGCTTCAACTAACTGAGTTGCTAGTAACCAGTGCCGAATGGCGCTCACCATATTTTTACCTACTCCTAAGGTCACGAGCGCATCGTCAGCGGTAAAAACCCGAGCATCACTGCGCAGGGCATCAAGGCCTTTCTTAAGCCAAGCAGAGCGCAGAGCAAAAGTCTGGTGCCCAGCAAAGCTAGGCGGGCTGGGCAGGAGCGGCTGGATAGATAATTGGTCCGCAAACATGTCGGAGCCAGCAATAGCACGAGAGCGGGTAGGCGGCATCATAGTAAATATTCTATTAAAATGGGCAAGAAACCGCAAACTAAGCTGAAAGGTCGGCAAGGAATTTTGAACTTGTTAGCATAACCAGTCGGAAGATTTTGCCGCTAGGGTCATATTAGTAGTTTCAAGGTACCATTCAGGCTTTTATTAAAACCTCCGACAAATTCCCGAAGTGTTCCGATAGTGAGTACCACCAGCAAACTTGTTTAAACTAACGTTTAAACCAGAAACAAAAAAACCACTTAGATGTACATCTAAGTGGCTGTTAATCAATGAGCGAGAAACGAGGTTCGAACTCGCGACCCTCAGCTTGGGAAGCTGATGCTCTACCAACTGAGCTACTCTCGCGGGGTATTTGGTAGCGCAAATGTAACGCTGGCGGGCCAAATGCCAAGCGGTGGAACAGGAGGACCTTGCTGCGGGTTTGTTTATTGTCTATGAATCGCCGCCGTCCGCCCCGCACCATTCTGTCTCCTACATCTCGCCGGCTCGTGGCTGGCCTCCTGATTGCCGCTGGTATTTTGCTGATTATCGGCGAGTTGTTGCGGGTATACGTGCTGTATGCCCACTGGCAGCAGCGGGGCGTGGTGGATATCGGGGCAGCCGTGATGGTGAGCCTGGGCTTGGTGGTGGGCGTCGCGACCACCTACATCGGCTGGCGCGTGGGGCTGGCGGGCTAGCCCGGGACTGGGGCGGCGGCTGCACCTTTGCGCTTACTTATGTCCTCTCCCCTCCGCATTTCCATTGCCAAGGCCAATTCGGCCACTGCCGCCCGGCTGGCCGACCTGGGCCGCCAGACGTTTATCGAAACCTTTGCCAGCAGCAACTCGCCCGAAGATATGGCGGCTTTTCTGGCGCAGGCCTACGGCCCCGACATTCAGCTAAACGAGTTGCAGCAGGCGCGCTACACCTTTCTGCTGGCCGAAATGCAGGGCCAGGTGGTGGGCTACGCCAAGCTGTGGCGCGATTCGGACCTGGGCCTGGCGGTCGGGGAAAACCCGGCGGGGCGCCTCGAAGTCAAGCAGCTGTACGTGGTCGAGGACTGGATTGGCACCGGCCTGGGGGCGGCGCTGATGCGCCGGGTGATAGACTTGGCGCAGGCAGAGCACTGCACGGCCATCGTGCTCGGCGTGTGGGAGCGAAATGAGCGGGCCAAAGCCTTTTACCAGCGCTTCGGCTTCCGCGAAATTGGGGAGGTGGCGTTTACGCTGGGCTCCGACGTGCAGCGCGACCTGGTGCTGCGCAAAGGACTGGCGGGGCGGGCGAGCTAGTACTTTTGAGTTATGCCGCTTAGCCTATCCATTTGCCGGACCCTGGGGCGACCCTGGCTGTTGCTGGGGCTACTGGCGAGCCTGGCTGCCTGCCAGGCGCGGCCCGATGCGGCGGGGGCCGCCCCCGCCACGCCGCCCACCGGGCACTTTGCGGGCACGGTGCAAGCGCCCGGGCAGCCCGCGCTACGGGCCGTGCTGGAGGTGCGCCACCCCCGCCCCGGCCATTACGAGGCCGAGCTGGTACTACCCGAGCAGCCGGCCCTGAGCTTCGTGGCCGATTCGCTGACTTTCACCCGCGATACTCTGCGGCTGGCCCGCCCCGGCCAGCCGGGCCAGCAACTGACGCTGGCGCGCCAGGGCAATTTCTGGGGCGGCACCCTGGGCCTCGACTCGGCCCGCTACCCGCTGCTGCTGGTGCGGCGCGGCGAGCCTGAGCCCGCCGTGTACCGCGTGCGGCGCGATGCCATCGCCAGCACCGACGCCCCCGCCCTGCTCTTCAGTCCCGCCGATGAAAGCCTACCGGGGCTGGCATTAGCTTATTTTCCGAGCACGGCCGATGGCCCGGCCGGCCCGGTTTGGGCCGATGCGCTGGCCCGGCAGGGCCACACCGTACTGCTGCTGCCCCCGGCCGACAGCCTCAGCGCGCCCGCCCTGGCCAATGCGCTGGCGCTGCTGCGCCGCACGGCGGGCGTCGATACGGCGCGGGTGGGGGCTTGGGTGAATGGCCCGGCGGCGGGCCTGCTCCCGCTGGTGCTGGCGGAGAATACGGCCTCGCGCCCGTCGTTCGTGGTGGTGCAGAATATGCCCGCGCCGCTGATCGCCGTGCGGCGCGACTGGCAGGCGCTGGCCCAGCGGGGCCACCTGCTGGCCGTGTACGATGCCAGCCAGCCCCGGGCGGCCGTGGCACAGGCCCGGGCGCTGCTGGGCGCCCGGCGTGTGCGCCAGGCCCCGGCCGGGGCATTGCGCAGCCAGCTTATCACTTGGTTACGCGAGCAATAGCCCCGCGTAATATTCCAGCGAGTATAATTCCTTACCAGCTTAGCTGTAACCCCAAGCTCCAGCTTGGGGATTTGCCCGGCGAGCGCGCTCTAACGCCTCCCCAAGCTGGAGCTTGGGGTTACACCACGCCGAGAACCACAGTTAGCCCGCGCTACACCAGCAGCAGGCCCTTTTCGCGTACGAGCTGCCAGGCGGGGCTGCGCAAAAAGTCTTCCCAGCGGCCGGCGTTGGGCGGGAAGGTGGCCCCGGCTTCTTTGAGCAGGAGCTTGGTGTCGTAGTCGGTGCTGAGCTTTACCAGCAGGGCGTGCAGCCAGGGGCCGATGGCCTCGGTAGTTTTGATTTCAAAGTCCTCGGCCTGCTCGTAGAAGGTGAGCACGGCGCGGGTCGTCTTTTTATCCTTGGGGCCGGTGCCGCCGGTGGTGCGGAAGCTGAGCTCGGGCGCGTTGCCGAGCCAGAACAGCCGGCGGTTGGGCTGGGCAAAGTCGGGCTTATCGGGCTCCTGCAAGGCCTGCTGAATGAGCTGGCGCGGCACCGTGGGGCGCGGCACTTTAAAGTCAAACCAAAAGCTGAGGGGCTCGCGCAGGGCCACCCCGTGCATGTAGTTGTAGAGGCTCTTGGCCAGGCCGGGGCCGAATTGCTCGTGGTCGGCCCCCAGGGGATCGTCGTGCCAGAGGTCGTTCCAGGCGAAGGGGCCGGGCTCGGGGCCGATGGCCGCCACCTGGTACTTGGCCGGATTTTTCCCGACGGGCGAGTGGGCCGTCATCGAGAAGCGGTGCCAGTAGCCGCTTTGCACGATGCCCGCATCGAAAAGCTGGCGCACCACTTCCAGGGCATCCACGGTTTCCTGGGTGGTTTGGGTGGGGAAGCCGTACATGAGGTAGGCGTGCACCAGGATGCCCGCCGCCGTGAAGCCCTGGGTTACGCGGGCCACCTGGGCGATGGTCACGCCCTTCTCCATAAGAGCCAGCAGCCGGTCGGAGGCTACTTCCAGCCCGCCCGAGATGGCGATGCAGCCGCTGGCCGCCAGCAGCCGGCAGAGGTCGGGCGAAAAGGTTTTCTCGAAGCGCACATTGCCCCACCAGCTGATGCTGACGCGGCGCTTGAGCAGCTCGATGGCCAGGTCGCGCAGGGCCAGCGGCGGGGCGGCCTCGTCCACGAAGTGAAAGCCCGTCTGCCCGGTCTGGGCCACGATCTGCTCGATTCGATCGACCAGCAGCGTTGCAGGCGCGGCCTCGTAGCGGCCGATGTAGTCGAGCGTGACGTCGCAAAACGAGCAGCGCTTCCAGTAGCAGCCGTGGGCCACGGTGAGCTTGTTCCAGCGGCCGTCGCTCCAGAGGCGGTGCATGGGGTTGAGCACCTCGATGACGGAGAGGTAGTCGCCCAGCGGCAGGTCGGAATAGTCGGGCGTGCCCACCTCGGGGTGCGGCACGTCGGGGTGCGGGTGGTTGATGTATTCGACCTCCCCGGCTGCGTTGCGGAGGAAGGTGCGTTGCAGCTCGGCCGGCGGCAGCTGGCCCCGCAAGTAGTCGAACAGGCGCAGCCACGGCCCCTCACCATCGTCGAGGGTGAGGTAGTCGATGTAGTCGAAAAAGCGCGGCTCCTTCAGCCCGCGCAGCTCGGTATTGGGGTAGCCGCCGCCCATCACGGTTACGGCCTGGGGGCGTACTTGCTTGAGGCGCTGGGCCAGCCGCAGGGCGGCGTAGAGGTTGCCGGGAAAGGGCACGGTAAAGCCCACGATGTCGGGCTGCACCTCCCGGATGAGGTCGTCGAGCAGCTCCAGCAGCATCGTATCCACGAGGTTGGGCGGGGCTTGCAGGGCCTCGTGCAGGGGGTCGAAGTGGGTGGCCGACATGGCCAGGCTTTCAGCGTAGCGCGAGAGGCCAAACTGCGGCCCCACGGTTTCCTTCACGAGGTCGGCCAGGTCTTCGAGGTAAAGCGTAGCCAGGTGGCGGGCCTGGTCGGTGAGGCCCATCGTGCCGAAGGCCGTTTCGAGGTCGGCCACGTTGTCGAAGCGGCTGGCCTCGGGCAAAAACCGGCCGTGGCAGATGCGCGGGGCCAGCGTGAGGTCCTTATTCTGCAAAAACCGGATGGCCGGCCCGATGGTAGCCTCGTAGCGGCGGCGCAGCCGCAGCATGCGCTGGGCGTTGTCGCTAAGCTCGTAGCCGCCGGCCGCGATTTCATCGAACACCCGCGTCAGCCCCTCCTTCGAAAACAGCTTGAGCACCAGGCCGAGGCTGAGGTCGGCCTGCCGCACCTCGTAGCCGCGCCCCACCAGAAAGCCCTTGATGTAGGCCGTGGCCGGGTACGGGGTATTGAGCTGCGTGAGCGGCGGAGTAAGAAGCAGGAGGCGGGGCGAGGAACTAGGCACGGGGGTACAAACCTACGGCGCGGGCTGGAGGTTCGGCGGGCGGAGCAAGAAGCTCGCACAGTACTGGCGGGTACTGGCCGGGTACTGGCGCGAGTTTAGGCGAAGCCGTAACTCGCGCCAGTAAAATACAGGCTGGTAGCTACTCTGTACTCAGCCAGCACTCAAAACGGTACCACCACCTTCAGTCCCACATTACGCCCGGGATTAAAGAGCCCCAGCCGGCCCGTGGGCGAAGCCGCGTAGTACTCGAAATACTTAAGTCGGCTCAGGTGCGACTGATAAGCCGTGTTCAGCACGTTATCGACCTGGAAGAAGACCTGCACGGCATCGCGGCCGGCGGGGGTGCGCCAGGTCGTGCCCGCGCCCAGGCCCAGCAACACGTAGCCGGCGGTGGCGGTTTCGGCCCCGTCCACGGCGTAGAAGCGGTTTTGGCGGGCGGCCCCGTCGAGGGCGAGGCGCAGGTAGGTGCCGGTGAGGCGGCGGCCGGCGCGGCTGGGCGCGGTGAGGCGCAGCTCGGTGCGGGCCTGGGCGGGCGGCATGAGCGGCAGGTAGCGGGCGGCGTCCCCTACCCGCTCGCGCAGGCCGGGGTTGTCGTTGAGGCCCACCACGAGGGCCGCGCCGCTGCGCCAGCTCAGCCAGGGCAGGGCGGCGGGGTGCAGGTTGACGCTCAGCTCGCCGCCGTAGAGGCGGGCGGCGGCCTGCTGGTACTGGTAGGTGGCGTTGCCGGGCACCACCTCCACGGGCTGGCCCTGGGCGTCGAACAACCGCGCCTGGTAAATAAAATTATCCACGTAGTTGTGGAAAACCTCGGCGCTGGCTTCCCAATTTTTGCCCTGCCACAGCACGCCGATGTCTTCTTGCAGCGAGAATTCGGGCTGGAAGTCGCGGTTGCCCAGGTACACGATGTGCGCGCCGGGATCGAGGCCGTTGGAGCCGATTTCGGGAATGTTGGGGGCGCGGTAGCCCCGCGCCACGTTGGCCCGCAGCACCAGGCCCGAACCCAGCGCGTAGCTGCCGCCCAGGCTGGCCGACAGCCCCCGGTAGCTGTGCCGGAAGGCCGCGAAGGGCCGGCTGGCCCCCGGCGCATCGGCCCCGCTGGCCTCGTCGAAACCCGTAACGGGACTGGGAGCCACGTAAAAGTCGTCCCAGCGCACCACGCGGGTATCGTAGCGCAGGCCGCCCGTCAGCTCCAGCGCCCCGAAAGTTTTTTTGGCCACGCCGAAGCCGCCGATGTCGAACAGCCGGTAGGCCGGAATGGGGAAATCCGTGGCGTTGAGGTGCTGATTGACCTGGCTCATGCCGTTGGCCCCGGCCGTGAGCTCCACGCCGTGCCAGGCGGGCAGCAGGTAGCGGGCCTCGTAGCTGGTGGTGGTCAGGCGCAAGTCGAGGCCCGGCTGGCTGGGCGCGGTAGGGTGGTTGAACTCCTGGCGGTGGTTTTGCTGCACGCCCAACAACAGGCGCAGCTCGCCCGCGCCCAGCTTTACCTCGCCGCTGCCGAAGGCCCGGTAGTGCCGGATGTGCTGGCGCAGGTCGCCGGTGGCGTAGCTGCGCAGGTCGCTTTCGCTCACTATCGGCCGGTTTTTTACGTCGTCCTGATCACTTTCCAGCACCTGCCGGGTAAAGGCGCGGCTGAGGGAGTCGCGGCTGCCGTCGGGAATTTCCTGGTGGTTGTCGTAGGTCGTGAGCCAGAGACGGGCACCGCCCCAGCTTTTTTGCAGGCCCACCATGCCGGTCAGCGTCAGCTCGCGGAAGCCGGTGTTGTACACGAGGCCGTCCACGGCGTTGCGGTAGTCGTGGGCCAGCCGGTGGCTGGCCCGGAAGCTGGTTTGCAGGCCGCTTTTCTGGTAATTGAGGGCCAGCGACTGGCCCAGCAGGCCGTTGACCGACTGGTACTCGGCCAGGGCCTCGCCGTGCAGTTCGCCGGGCGGGCCGCTGGGTAGGGCGGGCAGCAAGTTGACTACCCCGGCCACGGCGTCGGAGCCGTAGAGCAGGCTGGCCGGACCTTTCACCACCTCTACCCTATCCACACCGTAGTTATCGACCTCGATGCCGTGCTCGTCGCCCCATTGCTGGCCCTCCTGGCGCAGGCCGTTGAACAGCGTGAGCACCCGGTTGTAGCCCAGCCCCCGAATAAACGGCTTGCTGATGTTGGGGCCAGTCGTGACGGCGCTCAGCCCCGGCACCCCGCGCACGGCCGCGTCGATGGCATTGGTGCTGGCGTTGAGGCGCATTTCGCGCTGGCTCAGCGCCGCGATGGGCACCGGCGAGCGGCGCAGCTCGGTGGCCCGGCCCACGCCCGTCACGACCACTTCGGCCAGGTTTTTTTCGCTGGCTTGCAGCTTGATAATGAGCGGCGCGGCCAGCGGTAGCGTCACGCCCGGGCTGGCCGGGGCGTAGCCCACGGCGCTTACTTCCAGGCGCTGAGGGCC
Organism: uncultured Hymenobacter sp.; assembly: GCA_913776615.1. Lineage (GTDB taxonomy): Bacteria > Bacteroidota > Bacteroidia > Cytophagales > Hymenobacteraceae > Hymenobacter. Next base: position 82,795 of record CAJYPK010000005.1, on the reverse strand, counting down.
AGCCGGCAGCCCGGCCAGGGTGAAGGCCCCGGCCCCGTCGGCGGTAGTGCCCTGGTGCAGGGCGGGCACGGCCACGCTGGCGTAGGGCACGGGCTGGCCGGCGGCATCGAGCACGGTGCCGCGCAGAACCTGGGCGCGGACTAAAAAGGGTAAAAGCAACAGGCAGAGCAGAAGTTTCTTCATAAAAAAACTCGGGGAAGAATGCCTGGCCGCCCGGGCAAGGCTCCGCCCGGAGCCAGCTGTGCAGCCGCTTGAAAAAGAGAAAATCAGCGTTGAATTTTTGGCGAGCTAAGGTTTAGCCCTGCCCCCGGCACCGGCCTTTAAACTATTATCTATTAACCCTTTATTAACTAACAGCTAGCAGCTAATAGCTCAATAGAAGGCTACTCCCCGGCCAAAGTCTGCCAGAGCAAAAAGGCATTGAGCGCCATGATGAGGCCCGCCACGGCCCAGGCCGTCACGCGCACCCACGGCCGGTTCACAAACACGCCCATCTTGAGCTTGTCGTTGGTAAACAGCACCAGCGGCACCACCGCAAACGACAGTTGCAGCGAGAGCACCACCTGGCTGAACACCAGCAGTTGGCCCGTACCCTTCTCGCCGTAGAGAATGGCCACCACCAGCGCCGGCACCACCGCCACCAACCGGGTAATGAGCCGCCGTACCCAGGGCTTAAGGTGCAGATTCAGAAAGCCTTCCATCACAATCTGGCCCGCCAACGTGCCGGTGAGCGTGGAGCTCTGCCCCGAGGCCAGCAGCGCCACGGCAAATAGCACGCTGGCCGCGCCCGCGCCCAGCACCGGCGTGAGCAGCTTGTGGGCATCGGCGATGTCGGCCACGTCCTCGTAGCCCTTGCCGTGGAAGGCGGCGGCGGCCGTCACCAAAATGGCGGCGTTGATGAAAAAGGCCAGGAACAACGCCACCGTGCTGTCGATGGTGGCAAACTTGATGGCCTGGCGCTTGCCGGCCTCGGTGGGCTCAATCTGCCGCACCTGCACGATGCTGCTGTGCAGGTACAGGTTGTGCGGCATCACGGTGGCTCCCAGGATGCCGATGGCCACGTAGAGCATGCCGGGGTTGGTCACTATTTCGAGCTGCGGCACCAGGCCCCGGGCCAGCCCCAGCCAGTCGGGGTGCGAGGCGATAATCTCGTAGAGAAAGCAGGCGAAGATGAGAAAGATGAGGCCCGCTACTAGGCTCTCAATCAGCTTAAAGCCTTTATTCTGCATCAGTAGCACCAGCAGCACGTCGAGGGTGGTGATGGCCACGCCCCAAGGCAGCGGCAGGCCAAAGAGCAGGTTGAGCGCAATGGCCGAGCCGATGACTTCGGCCAGGTCGCAGGCCGCGATGGCGATTTCGCACAGCAGCCACAGCCCGATGGCTACGGGCTTGGAATAGTGGTCGCGGCAGGCCTGGGCCAGGTCGCGGCCCGTCACGATGCCCAGCTTGGCCGCCAGGTGCTGCAAGAGCATGGCAAACAAGTTGGAAATCAAAATCACGCTCAGCAGCGTGTAGCCGAAGCGCGCCCCGCCCGCCAGGTCGGTGGCCCAGTTACCGGGGTCCATGTAGCCCACGGCTACCAGCAGCCCCGGCCCCCAGTAGGCCCGAAACCGCTGCCAGAAGCTGGCCCCCGCCCCCGGCATCGGAATACTGGCGTGGACTTCGCTGAGCGAGGTGCCCCGGCGAACGTGCCGCCAGCCCGGTTCGGGGCCAGCCGGCGCAGCGGTAATGGGTGAGGTAGGAGTAGTAGTAGGTAGCAACGTATTACGAATCAAGAGCTGGAACAAAGGTAAAATAATTTTTAGACTAACCTAAAAATATTTTTAAACCACCCTAAATACTATGTTTTCCGTAAAAAAGTTGCCCACTGTAGGGTAAGCTTCAGCTTGCCCGGCGTCCGGCGAGCCGCGACCCACCTCACGCCGGGCAAGCTAAAGCTTACCCACAGGGTGCGACCTTTGTGGGCCTTAGTCTCTTTTGTATGCCAGCATCTCCCGGCCTCAAGCGCCGCCTGGGCCTGCTTTCCCTCGTGGTGAGCATTGGCTTGGTACTCACCAAGTTTTACGCCTACCGCCTCACGCGCTCGCAAGTAGTGCTCACCGATGCCCTCGAAAGCATCATCAACGTGTTCACGAGTGGCTTTGCCCTGTACAGCCTCTACCTGGCCGACCAGCCCAAGGACGAGAACCATCCCTACGGCCACGGCAAAATCGAATACCTGAGCATTGGCTTCGAGGGGGCACTCATTATCAGCGCGGGAGCATTTATCTTGTTCGATGCTACGCGCTCGCTGCTGCACCCGCAGCCGGTACACAAGCCCGACTTCGGGGTGCTGCTGCTGGCGGGCACGGCCCTGGTCAATTTCGGGCTGGGGCTGTGGCTGGTGCGCGCCGGCCGCCGGGTGCAGTCGGTGGCCCTGGTGGGCGACGGCAAGCACCTCTACCTCGACGCGCTCACGAGCATCGTGGCCTCGTCGGTGCTGGTGCTGGTGCACTTTACGGGCATCACGCGCCTCGACGGCGGGGCGGCGCTGGTGCTGGGGGCATTCATCCTGTACAATGGCTACCAACTGGTGCGCAGCGCCGTGAGCGGCCTCATGGACGAGAGCGACCTGGCCACCGTGGCCGAGGTAATCGCCGAGCTCCAACGCCTGCGCCGCCCCAGCTGGATCGACGTGCACAACCTGCGCGTGCAGCGCTACGGGGCCAATCTGCACATCGACTGCCACATGCAGATGCCTTATTATTTTTCGCTGGAACGCATCCACACCGAAATCCACGAGGTGGAAGAACTCATCCGCGCTCGCTTCGCGGCCGTGGAGGTCGAGATGTTCGTGCACGCCGACCCCTGCTCCTACGCCGCCTGCTCGCTCTGCCACATGCCCGACTGCCCGGTGCGCCACCACGCCTTCCAGCAGGAAGTCGAGTGGAACATTCACAACGCCGTCAAAGACGAGCGCCACCATTTGGGTACCCCCTAACTCGCCCCCGGCCGCGGCGTTTGCGTATCTGGGCTTGCCCCAACTTATCGTCTGATTATGAACGCAAACGATTTTTTCGGCCGCTCCGCCTACTTCGTGCGGGAACACCTGGGCTTTTTGCGCCTCAAAGACACCTTCGACATCTTGGATGCCGAAACCAGGGAGCACCTGGGCTACGCCACCGAGGAAAACCCCGCCTGGATAAACTGGACGCGCCTGCTGCTGCAAAAGCACCGCATGCCCACGACCGTCGTCGTGCGGACCGTTGCCGACAACGCGCCCGTACTGCGCTTGGAGCGGGGCTGGCGCTGGCTGCGCTCCAAAATCCGCGTCTACGACGGCCAGCACCAACTGCTGGGATATTTTGAAAGCAAGATGCTGACCCTGGGCGGCGGCTTCCACGTCTACAACGCCCACGGCGTGCGGGTGGCCGACATCAAGGGCAACTGGATAGGCTGGAATTTCCGCCTGCTGGACGCGGGTGGCCGCGCGCTGGGCCTGGTCACCAAGAAGTGGGCCGGCATCGGCCGCGAGCTTTTCACCACGGCCGACAACTACCTGATTTCGCTTACCGACCAAGGCACCGCCCAGCCCACCACGGCCGCCTTGCTGCTGGCCGCCGGGCTGGCTATCGACACGCTGTATAAAGAGGCCCGCAGCCAGGCCGCGGGCACTACGGCTACTGATTTCAGCTACACGCCCGGCTAACCCGGCCCACTGGGTGCCCCCGCAACTTTCACGCGCACCAGCGTCGTATCGCCGTTTATGTCTGACACGCCCTTTTCTCCCGCTGGCTCCGACCAGGAAGAACCAGAATTCTCGCCTTCGGGTGCGCCCATCTACCGCTACGGGGAACCGGCGCCGTTTGAGCTAGCCAGCGGCAACGAGGCTACCATCACGACCATTGCCGAACACATCGAGCGCCACCTTGGGCCGGCGAGCAGCGTGTACCACGAGATCATCTCTAACCAGGTACACGTCGATGTGCACATCGTACCGCCCAGCGCCGATTTTCCCTTCTACACGCTCGTCACCTCGGGCATGAGCGACCGCCCGATGACCGTGCCGCCCGAGGCCGGCCCCGACGAAGCGCCGCCCTACGCCGAGCTGTGCATCCTACTACCCAGCACCTGGAACATCCCCGACAACGCGGCCGATATCAACGCCGCGTTTGAGGATGAGAACGTGTACTGGCCCATCCGCTGGCTCAAGATGCTGGCTCGCCTGCCGCACGAGTATGGTACCTGGCTGGGCTTCGGCCACACCATCCCCAATGGTGAGGACGCCGCCCCCTTCGCCGACGACACGGAACTGGGCTGCATGCTGCTACTCACGGCCCTGAGCCTGCCCGAGGAGTTTCAAACCCTGGTTATCAGCCCCGAGAAAACGGTGCATTTCTACACGCTCTACCCCATCTACCGCGAGGAGATGGGTCTGAAGATGGAGCGGGGCGTGAATGCGCTCATCGACCGTTTCGAAATCTACGACACCGGCGATGTGCTGGACTTGAGCCGCCCCAATACGGCGTTGGTTTAAACCTGCTGGCCTCCTAACCGCCTAAGAGCAGCCAAGGCACTGAGCAATCCAGTCGCTTCGGACTTAGAAATACTACTACTTCCTGAGTTTAGTCATTTTACCTTGTCGGTAGCGGTAGGTGCCCGGCGGGGCGGGAGCTAACAGGTAGTTCCCATCCTCCTCCGCGGGGCCTACTACAATAAGCTGCTTATGCACGGTGATCGCCTGGGTTAAAAGATCTTCGGAACTGTTGTCCGTGGTGGCTGCATCCGTAGTATCCATATCGTCGTCGTCACCGCCATAAGCATACTCATGGCTGCTGGTGCCAGCCGTGAGCACTAGTACCGGCTCCTTGCTCGCATCGATAATGTTGACACCTTCGCTGTTGATGGACCAGTGCCGTAGACTAGTGCCTGACTGAAACTTGACAATAACTGCTGGTGGCCCCGCTGGCTCCAGCCGCACGGTATCCAGCGTCACATTCTGGCTGCTTAGCCATTCTCCCACTGGCTCAAAATGAGTTTCCAGCCAGCCATCGGAGTAAGTAGGCGAGCGATAATACAGAAGCGAGTTTCGGCCTTCCTCGTCGTGCCCTATTAAAAACCGCCCCAGCAGGAGCGTCGGCTCTACGACGCCGCTTTCTATTTTACGCTGCAAATCCTCCTCACTGATGCGGGCAAACTTCATTAAGTGAGGCGTCACGCTGCCGTGATACTCGGCGGTAGCCGGGGCGGCCGGGCTGGCCGGTGGCTGGGCTGCCTTTCGGGGCTGCGCAGTACGAATGGTTGGAGCCGGGCTAGCAGCGGCCATCTTTTTTTCCTCCGACTTAGCTCCGCAAGCCGCTAGTAGTGGCGGCAGCAAAAGCAACAGGCAGCAGATACGCATGGGATTACACAAGAAAAGGGGCCTAAAGCTAACACTGCTTCAGGCCCCCTTTTAGCGGACGAAAGCTCGTCGCTATTACATGTGAATCGCCCGGTTCTCGGTAGCCGCCAGGCAGGCTTCTTTCATGGCCTCGGCGTAGGTGGGATGGGCGTGGCTCATGCGGGCCACGTCCTCGGCCGAGGCGCGGAACTCCATCGCGGTCACGGCCTCGGCGATGAGGTCGGCGATGCGCGGGCCAATCATGTGCACGCCCAGGATTTCGTCGGTGGTTTTGTCAGCCAGCACTTTCACGAAGCCGTCGGTATCCATGCTGGCGCGGGCGCGGCCGCTGGCCTTGAAGGGGAACGAGCCGGTCTTGTAGGCGCGGCCTTCCTGCTTGAGCTGCTCCTCGGTGAAGCCCACACCGGCCACTTCGGGCCAGGTGTACACCACGCCGGGGATGAGCAGGTAGTTGACGTGCGGCTTCTGGCCCGCGATGGTTTCGGCCACGAATACGCCTTCTTCCTCGGCCTTGTGGGCCAGCATGGCCCCGCGCACCACGTCGCCGATGGCGTAGATGCCGGGCACGTTGGTTTGCAGGTGCGCATCGACCTTAATGCGGCCGCGCTCTTCCATTTCGACGCCGGCGGCTTCGAGGTTGAGGCCCGCCGTGTAGGGGGCGCGGCCCACGGCCACGAGGCAGTAGTCGCCTTCAAGCTTTAGCTCCTCGCCCTTGGGCGTGGTGGCGGTCACGGTCACGGCGTCGCCCTCGCGGGTGGCGCTCGTCACCTTGTGGCCGAGGTAGAACTGAATACCGATTTTACCCAGGATGCGCTTCAGCTCCTTGCCCAGCGCGAGGTCCATCGTGGGAATGAGGCTGTCGGTAAACTCGACCACGCTCACCTTGGCACCCACGCGGGCGTACACCGACGCCATTTCGAGGCCAATCACGCCGCCGCCAATCACGATGAGGTGCTTGGGTACTTCGCGGATGTTCAGCGCCTCGGTGCTGGTGATGATGCGCTGCTTGTCCTGCTGAATAAACGGCAGCACCGTGGGCTTGGAGCCGGTGGCGATGATGACGTTCTTCGTCTCAATCTGCTGGGCCTCGCCGCCCTCGGTGGGCGCGATGCTGATGTGGTTTTTATCGACAAACGAACCGACGCCCTTGAGCACGTCGATTTTGTTTTTCTTCATCAGGTAGGCGATGCCGTCCACATTGGCCTTCACGACGCCGTTTTTACGGTCGATCATCTGGTTCATGTTCACCGCCAGGTTTTCCAGCTCGATGCCGTGCTCCTTGAAGGTGGTGTGGGCATTGTGGTAGTGCTCGGTGCTGTCGAGCAAAGCCTTGCTCGGAATGCAGCCCACGTTGAGGCAGGTGCCGCCGAGGGTGGGATACTTCTCGATGAGGGCCGTTTTGAAGCCCAGCTGGGCGCAGCGGATGGCAGCCACATAGCCGCCCGGCCCCGAGCCGATGACGGTAACGTCGTATTGATTCATAGGAACGAAAACAGGCGCACACCGCCGGTTGGTTCCGGCAAAGATACGCGGGTGCCGCGGGCGGCTCGCCCCCGACACCCGCGCTTTTTCGCCGAGTAAGCGGCTACTGCTTAGGGCGGGGCGAGAGGGCCACGCCACCGGCCATCACCAGCGCATCCTCGCCCGCCCCCACGGTGGCGATGTCAAGGCCAGTTTGCTGGCTAATGCCCTTACGCAGGTAGAAGGTCAGGAACGTGGCGGCCACGGCTCCCAGGCCACCCACCAGCGCGCCGGTGAGGGCACTGCCGCCCTGGGCCTTGTACCAGGTGGCGCCCACCAGCGCCCCCGAGGCGGCCCGCGTCGTGAGCTGCTGGGGCACGATGCGGTCGGGCGTGTTGGGCAGCTTATCCCCCACCAGCTCGCCGGCCGTCAGTACTTTGAGTAGATTGGCCACGCCGGGCTTGGCCAGCAGGCGCAGGGGCGAGCCCGCCAGGCCGGGGGCCAGCGCCCGCTGCGAGAGGTAGCTGCTAAGGAAAGTGGGGCCGCTCGTGGCGCGCGAGCCGGTGAGGGCCGCGAAGCCCAGCGCGGGCCAGAATTTGGCGGCGCGGGGTGCGGCCGGGACAGATGCTTTGTGGGTCGTCATGGAAAAGGCAGGGTTCGGGAAAACGATTTGGCGCTTAAACGAAAAGCTGGCCCAAACGGCTGCGAACCGTAGCGCGGACTTGGTAGTCCGCGGCTTTGCGCTGCCCAACGACCGCAGACTACCAAGTCCGCGCTACAGCCCGCTATTGCAACGGCACCGACTTCGCCTTAACCAGAATGGAGTCGTTGGTAAACTCACTGTAGCGAATGATGACGCGGCCCGGGTGCGCGCTATCGGGCGCGATGGGCACCACCCCGTCTTCCCACTGATTGCAGTGAGTGGAGAACGCCGGCACCGCTTCCCCCCAGCCCCCGGGCCGGTACGTGAGCACGTAGTAGCTGGCCCAGCAGCTCGTAAACCATTGGGGCAGAATACCAAGGTAATCGCGCCGGGTAGGCCCAAGGCCGGAGAACTTCGTCAGTTCGCCGCCGATGGACTGCTTAAGCGCGTAGGAGCGCAGCTTAGGATTTGACGAAGTGAGGTAGCTCACGCAGCTGCCCACGCAGTCCTCGCCGGTCGAGTCGATGGCGGGTGGCACCAGCCACACGTATTCGGGAGTACCATCGCCGTCGAAATCGCCCTGGATGGCATCCTTCGGCACGGCCACCCGGGGCGCGGACGACGGGGCGACACGGGCAGCCGGCGAAGTCGCCGCTCGCGGCGGGGTGGGAGGCTCGCACCCGGCCAGCAGGCTGCCCAGGCAGCTTATCAAAACAGCACGTTTCATCGCGGGCGAAGATAAAACCGCCCCGCTCCTACCCCGGCCCAACGTGCAAAAGCCCTCCCGGCCCGCAGACCGGAAGGGCTTGCCCTGGCTACCAGCCGGAGCCGGGCGTTAGTTGATGCTCGTCGCGTGCCCGCGCAGTACCTCACGGGCAATGGCCAGGTTGGTATCGCGGGAGTTCACCACGAGGTAGATAAACTTGGAGCCGGCGGGGTTGAGCTTGATAAGGTGCAGCTGATTGGTCAGGGTGATGAGGATGTCCTCAATCGTTTCGCCCTGAAGCTTGAGGGCCTGCATGGCCTTCTGCTTTTGCTTCACTACCTCGGTATTGTAGGCGGCGGCCGTTTCGGGGTTGATGCTCGGCGAGTTGGAGTGCGAGGCCAGGGCCATGCCCGAGCTTACGTCGACCACGGCCACGGCCATCAGGCTCGGCAGGTCGGTGATGATGCCTTCGACGGCTTGTCCGGCGGGCGTATTCTTAGAGTAAGCCATAGTGGCTGGAGAAGAGGGGGAAGTGGGAAAAATGGGCGACGCCAGGGCAGCTTGCCGCTGCCGCGCGGCCACCCGAAACAGGCGGCTGGCACGCCGCCGCGAGGTGTTTGATTTCACTGTGCGTTTGCGTCAGCGGGGGCAGCGTAGCCTGCCCCCGAGGCACACCTAGAAAAACAGCCAGCGGTGACGCTTAGCCGGCTTGGGCTGGAGGGTGACGGTAGTCCCGGCGTGGCTGGCGGCTACTTCCTGCTCGGTGTAGCCCCCGTAGCCGTACTGGAGCGTAGTCTGGGCGGTGGCGGGCACGCGCAGCGAGTAATTACCCTGGGCATCGGTGCTGGTACCCACGGTAGTACCCTTGTGCAGTACGGTGGCCCCGGCTAGCGGCTGGCCTTTTTCGTTGAGGATGCGGCCGTGCACCAATACGGTACGGGCGGCGGACGGAGCAGCGGCTATTTCGAGGCTGGCGGCAGCGGGCAGCGCGCTGGCTACCGGCAGCTTGGAGAGGGGCAGCACTGCGGAAGGGCGGTTGGTGGCGGCCATGCTCACGCCGGCCAGCAGCGCGCCCAGCGTTACGAAGCTGAGGGCGCGGCGCCGGAAGCGCTGCGGCTGCTCCCGGATGAACTGTAGCTGCTTCCGCACCCAGGTAGGCGCGGCGGCGGGGGCATCGGTGGCTTGCAGCTGGTGCCAGCGCGTCACGGTAGTATGCGCCTGGTCGGCGTCGCGGTGCAGGTAAGCTTCCACGGCCTGGGCCGAGGCGCGGGCGAGGTCGCCGCGCAGGTAGGCGTCGCGGTATACGGGCAATAATTCGCCGGTTTGGGGATCGAACGGGGTAGCCGTGAGCTTCATAAAAAAGAGGAAAAAGTGGGTGAGGAAGAAAATATCTGGAAATCAATCAACTACTAGGTAATCAAACCGCAAGCAGCCGTACGGCATCTTCGGCTACTTGGCGGGCCAGCGCCAGGTTGGTATCGTGGCTGCCGATGGCCAGGTACAGCGCCTGCTGGCCGCCGGGTCGCAGCCGCACCAAATGCAGTTGGCTCGGCAGCGTGAGTAGCAACTCGGTCAGTTCCTCTTCGGGATCCTGGCTGAGCAAGGAGGCCTGCTGAATGGCCGCCGTCACGGCCGGCGCGACCAGGCTGGGCTGGTGGTCGCGGTCGGCGGCGTAGGTGGCTAGCAACTGGCCAGCTGGCAGGTCAAGCACGGCGGCAAGCAGTAGTTCGGGTAACTCGGCTAATAGGTAGTGCAACGCAGCCGGAGCCGGGCCGCCACCCGAGCCGGGGCCCGGTACTACCTGCCGAACGGGCGGGCCACCCAGGCCGGGCAGATAGCGTAAGAAGGTCAAATTCATAGCACTCAGACGGGATTATCATTGCCCAACTGGACGCAGCTAATCAGATTTTTTAAGCTCAACCGAGCTTAAGAAAGAGACCGCACTAATAGGATAAAAATAATTTTCGACAAAATTCAGCACATTCGGGTCTGCACAAAATTTACTCCACTGCTGAATCAGCTAACTACGCTGACATCTTGTTACAAAGCTCAAAATAAGAGCTCCCTAAAAAAATGACATGCGTCACTTTTTTTTCTGATCTTTATCAGATTCTGCTTCGTATCTGCTGCGGTAATTTTGCACTATTACAACAATTTTTATCTTGCACCTGCAAGCCTTTTTCTCATATCTGGATCTCGCTTTGCGCTCTTACCAAAATTGCACAAAAAAAGCCAACGTCAGTTTCAAAACTGGACGTTGGCTTGGATTAAATCAGCTCGTGCGTGGTAACGCTTTTCAATCGTAGCGGGTGGAAATAGCTACCAGTTTTTCCTCGTTCAGAATAGTTATCTGGCTGCCCCGGGTGCTGATAATGCCCTCGTCCTTATACTCGGTCAGCAGCCGGCTCACGGTTTCCTTGGCCGTGCCGACCAGCGCGGCCAGGTCGTCGCGCGAAATGGCCGTGCTGAACGGCACGCTGCTGGGGCTGGCTGGCCCGAAGGTGCGCCGCACTACCATCAGGGCTTCGGCCAGGCGCTCGCGCACGGGCTTGTAGGCCATGCGCAGCAGGCGCTCCTCGGCTTCGCCCAGGCCAGCGGCCATCTGCTGAAGCAGTACGTTGGCAAACTGGCGGTTGGACTGAATAATGCGTAGCACGTCGGGCCGGGGCACGAAGCACACCACCGAGTCTTCGAGCGCCACGGCCGAGGTGGTATATGGCCCACCGCTCAGCAGCGGCCGGAAGCCCATCACGTCGCCCTGGCGTACCAGCCGCATGATGTGCTCCTTCCCATCGCCGCCCACTTTCGACATCTTCACCTTGCCCTGGTGAATGCAGTGCATCCCCAGCACAGGGCTGCCCTGCTGGAAAATAGTTTGACCCTTGTGGTAAAATTGGGCCGTCTTGGAAGTGGCGATGAAATCCAGTTCTTCCTGCACGCAACAGCTCATCAGCGGGCTTTGGCGGCTGGGGCAATTGTGGCAGTTGGGGGACAGGAAGCGGCTCATAATACGCAAATTTGCTATGCAAGCAGACTATCAAAGGTACTACGCCCGGGGAAGAAAGCTACAGCTAGCAATATTCAGAGGTGAAGGGCCATATAAAACAACTTACTGGCTAACAAGTTTCTGCAAGATGAAGTTTACATAAAAAAGGGCCGCTCCGGAGTGGAGCGGCCCTTTTTTAAATCCAATTAGAACTTTTCTAAACACCGAGCAGCAGGCGGGTCGGGTCTTCGAGCAGCTCCTTTACGCGCACTAGGAACGACACCGATTCGCGGCCGTCGATGATGCGGTGGTCGTAGCTCAGGGCGAGGTACATCATGGGGCGAATCACCACCTGACCATTCTCGGCCACGGGGCGCTGAATGATGTTGTGCATGCCCAGGATGGCCGACTGCGGCGCATTGATGATGGGCGTGCTCAGCATCGAGCCGAAGATGCCGCCGTTGGTGATGGTGAACGTGCCACCCGTCATTTGCTCGATGGTGAGCTTGTTGTCGCGGGCCAGGCCAGCCAGGCGCACCACTTCCTTTTCGATGCCATCGAAGCTCAGCTTCTCGGCGTTGCGAATCACCGGTACCACCAGCCCTTTCGGAGCCGATACGGCAATGCTGATATCGCAGAAGTCGGAGTACACGATGCTGTCGCCGTCGATGTAGGCGTTCACGGCCGGCCACTCTTGCAGGGCCACGCACACGGCCTTGGTGAAGAAGGACATAAAGCCCAGGTTCACGCCGTTTTTCTCCTTGAACTTGTCTTTGAACTTGCTGCGCAGGTCCATGATGGGCTGCATGTTCACCTCGTTGAAGGTGGTGAGCATGGCCGTCTCGTTTTTCACCGTCACCAGGCGGCGGGCTACCGTCTTGCGCAGGTTGCTCATGCGCTCGCGGCGCTGGCCACGCTCCCCGGCGGGAGCAGCCGGGGCGGCGCTGGCCGGGGCCGGAGCCGCCGGCTTAGCGGCCGGGGCCGGGGCGGCGGGCTTGGCCTGGGCATTCTGGGCGTCTTCCTTGGTGATGCGGCCGTCGCGGCCCGTGCCAGCCACGTCGGCCGGGTTGATACCTTTCTCACCCAGAATTTTACCGGCAGCCGGCGAGGGCACGCCGCTGGCGTAGGTAGCCGCGCCACCGGCGGGTGCCGACTGCGCCGGGGTCGCCGAGGCCGCGGCCGGAGCGGGTGCGCTGGCCGCCGGGGCCGCCGCGCCGCTACCTCCTTCGATCCGGGCGATGAGCGCCCCGATACCAATGGTTTCACCTTCTTTCACCGCATGACGCAGCGTGCCGTTACCTTCGGCGGGCAGCTCAAACGTGGCCTTGTCCGATTCCAGCTCGGCAATCACCTCGTCGCGGCTGACCTGCGCCCCGTCGGGCTTGAGCCACTTGGCTACCGTCACCTCGGTGATGGATTCGCCCACGGCGGGGATTTTCATTTCAACCGTGCCACCGCCGGCGGCCGGGGCCGCCGGAGCGCCGGGCGTTGCGGCATCGGCCGCGGGGCGGTCGGCGGGCTGGCCACCGTAGCCACCCTGGTCGCTGGCCGCGGGGTTTTGCTCGCCCTGGGCGAGGGCATCGCTACCAGCGGCGGGGGCGGCAGCCGGGCTATCACCCGCCGGGGCACCGGCCCCGTCGAGCTGGGCGATGGCCGTGCCGATGCCGATGGTCTCGCCTTCGGCTACCAGGATTTTCAGGGTGCCGTCGGCCTCGGCGGGCAGCTCAAACGTGGCCTTGTCCGATTCCAGCTCGGCGATTACCTCGTCGCGCTTCACGGCCTCGCCGTCTTTCTTGAGCCACTTGGCAATCGTGACTTCGGTGATGGATTCGCCAACGGCGGGAATTTTAATTTCGGTGGGCATGGTAGGCGGGTGGTAGGAAAGCGTCTTTAAGGTTAAATCAAAAAAGCCTGCGCCAACGGGCGCAGCTTGGTACGGAAGCGATCGGCCATTGCCACGAGGTCGGCTGAGGTGAAGCTGGGCGCGTCGTCAGTTTCGTAGCGCAAGTCTACCGCGAACTCGTTCAGGACGACCGCGTCAGCTAAGTTCTGTTGTGTAAACTGTACGATGCCATTCTGCTGAAGCGGAGCAAGCAATTTCGTCAAGTCATGAGTAAAAGGGGCTGGCAACGACGAAGCCACCAGCAATGCTTTGAGATATTTTTCTACGGCCTGCTGACAATGAAAGCCGATACCTTCGTAATACTGAGGGCCATTTTGCAGCAAGGTATCAGCCATTCCCATATCCCGGTCGGCTGTAAGCAATGACATTGCCACCCGCTTTTGCTCTGGCGTACTAGGCTGCATATAATAGTCGCCCTTGTTGCTCGGCAATTGTTTCTACCGACTGAAAAATACCCGCCGCGCGCTCCATTTCTGCTGGGGTGCGAATCAGAATATCCATTGCGGGTACATCATCAGCCCCCCATAGCAGCATTCGTACGGCAATTGCCCGCTCCACACGCTTAGCCTCCGCTTTTTCTTTGATGATAAGCAAATCCAAGTCGCTATTCTCATGCGGCACCCCGTAGGCGTACGAGCCAAACAAGATGATCTTGTCTGGCGCGTAGCCCTCCACGATGCGGCGTACTACGGCTTGGATTTGCTCTTCGGTTATCATCAGCTGTAGGGTAAGCTTTAGCTTGCCCGGCGTCGGGCAAGCTAAAACAAGTGGTAGCATGGCTAACGTTACCTGGCACTGGGCAAGCTGAAGCTTACCCCACATTAGTTAGTCTTGCTTCTTGGCGATTTCGGCGGTTTCTTCGATTTGCTCGCTGGCAACTTCTTCGCGGCGCTCGCCAAAGGCGCGGGCCACGATTTCCTTTTGCTCTTTCACGTGCACCTTGTTGTAGCCGGTCGCGGGCGAGGCCGAGGGCTTGCGGGCTACTACGTCTTCGAGCTCGCGGCGCATGAAGCGCAGCAGGTAGTTCCAGTAGCCCATGTTCTCGGGCTCTTCCTGCACCCAGTAGATTTTGGCGTTGGGATACTTGGCCAATTCCACGTCGAGCTGCTTTTTGGGGAAGGGGTGCAGCTGCTCCAGGCGCACGATGGCCACGTCCTTGCGGTCGGACTTCTGCTGCTCGTCGAGCAGGTCGTAGTACACCTTACCCGAGCACAGCAGCACCTTCTCTACCTGGCTGGCCTCGGCGAAGCCGTCGCCCAGCACTTCCTGGAAGCGGCCGCTCGTGAAGTCTTCCACCGGCGACACGCACAGCGGGTTGCGCAGCATCGACTTGGGCGACATCACCACCAGCGGCTTGCGGAAGCTCCAGGTGAGCTGCCGGCGCAGGGCGTGGAAGAAGTTGGCCGGGGTCGTGATGTTGGCCACGATGATGTTGTTTTCGGCGGCCAGCTGCAAGAAGCGCTCGGGGCGGGCGTTGGAGTGCTCGGGGCCCTGGCCCTCGTAGCCGTGGGGCAGCTGCATCACAATGCCGTTCATCCGCTGCCACTTGCTCTCGGAGCTTACCACAAACTGGTCGATCATGGTTTGCGCGCCGTTGGCGAAGTCGCCGAACTGGGCTTCCCAGATCACGAGCGCCGTGGGGTTGGCCATGGCGTAGCCAAATTCGAAGCCCAGCACCGCGTACTCGCTCAGCAGCGAGTTGAAGATGCTCAGCTGCTGGTGCTCGCCATCCATGTGGTTGAGCGAGTTGTACGGGGCCGACGTTTCGGCGTCGTGCAGCACCGCGTGACGGTGCGAGAACGTACCGCGCTGCACGTCCTGGCCGCTTACGCGCACGATGTGATTTTCGCTCAGCAACGAGCCGTAGGCCAGCAGCTCGCCGGCGGCCCAGTTGAGGGTACGGGTTTCGTAGAACATCTTGCGGCGCTCCTTCAGCAGGTTATCAATCTGCTTGATGGGCCGGAAGTTGTCGGGGATGGTCGTCAGGGCCTTGGCCACGCGCTCCACAATTTCCTCGCTGATGCCGGTTTCCGGCGACTGCTCGAAGTCTTCGTTGGTGCTGCGGCGCAGGGTGCGCCACTCGTTTTCGAGGGCCTGGTACTTGTAGGGCAGCGGCTGCTGCTTCACCTGGTCGAGGCGGGCTTGCAGCATGTCGCGGAACTCCTTGTCCATCTGCTCGGCCAGCTGCGCATCGACGTCGCCGCGCTTCACAAGGCGGGCGTTGTACACCTCGCGCGGGTTGGGGTGCTTCGAGATGACGTTGTAGAGCGTGGGCTGGGTGAACTTGGGCTCGTCCGACTCGTTGTGGCCGTGGCGACGGTAGCACACCATGTCGATGAAAATATCGCCGTGGAACTGCTGGCGGTATTCCGTAGCCAGCTGCACCGCGAACACCACCGCCTCGGGGTCGTCACCGTTGACGTGGATCACCGGCGCGTCGATAATCTTGGCCAGGTCGGTGCTGTAAATCGACGAGCGGGCGTCTTCAAAGTCGGTGGTAAAGCCCACCTGGTTGTTGATTACGAAGTGAATCGTGCCGCCCGTCTTGTAGCCTTCGAGCTGCGACATCTGCGTCACCTCGTAGCCGATGCCCTGGCCGGCCAGCGCCGCGTCCCCGTGGATGAGGATGGGCAGAATCTGGTGGTAGTCGCCGCCGTACTGGTGCTCGATTTTAGCCCGCACGAAGCCTTCCACTACCGGGTTCACCGCCTCCAGGTGCGAGGGGTTGGGGGCCAGCTTCAGGTTCACGCGCTCGCCGTTGATGGCCTCCACTTCCGATGAGTAGCCCATGTGGTACTTCACGTCGCCGTCGCCCATCGTGAGGTCGGGCGTGGCCGTCCCCTCAAACTCGCTGAAAATCTGCTCATAGGTCTTGCCCATGATGTTGGCCAGCACGTTGAGGCGGCCGCGGTGGGCCATGCCAATCATCACTTCCTTCACCCCCAGCTCGGCGGCGCGGTTGATGATGGCGTCGAGGGCCGGAATGGTCGTTTCGCCGCCTTCCAGCGAGAAGCGCTTCTGCCCCAAGAACTTGGTGTGCAAGAAGTTTTCGAAGACTACCGCTTCGTTCAGCTTCTTTAGAATGCGCTTCTTGTACTCCACATCGGGGTTGAAGGCCAGCGCGCCGTGCTCGGCTTTCTGCTGAAACCAATCCAGAATCTGGGGGTCGCGGATGTAGGTGTACTCGAAGCCTACCGTGCCGGCGTAGATGCTGGTGAGCGCCGCCACGATTTCGCGCAGCGTGGCACCGGGGTTGAGGCCCAGCTCCTCACCCTGGCGGAACTTGGTGTCGAGGTCGGCATCGCTCAGGCCGAAATCGGCCAGGTTGAGGCGGGCCTGGCGGTCTTTGCGCTCGCGCACCGGGTTGGTTTTGGCGCGCAGATGGCCGCGGCTGCGGTAGGCGTGGATGAGGTTGCGCACGGCCGTCTCCTTGTCGCTGGCCACGCCACCTTTGGCAATGGGGCCGGCGTCGTTGGTCGAGGCGGGGGTGTTGAGTACGCCGTAGCCGTCGGGCTGGGGCACGGGACCGGGGGTGGCACTGGCGCTGGGCTTAGCGGCGCTGCCGTTGGCAGTAGCGCCGTTGGTGCCTGGTAGTACGGATGCGCCTTCGGGGAATTGTTGCGAAAAGTCAAACCCCTCGAAGAACTTACGCCAGCCAAAATCGACCGATTCAGGGTTTTGCTGATACGCCTGGTAGAGCGTTTCGATGGCCGCCGCGTCGGCGTTGGCGATATAAGAGTAGGTATCCATGGGGAGGGAATTTGAAAGACTATTCGGCAGAGCAAAAGTAAAGTCGCTGACAACAACCTAAAAACCTACATTCGGTTTTACAAATTGATTTGTTATTCAAACAATTAGAAACATACAAAGCGCTTGACGCGAAGTCAGTCGGCTAATTTATGCAAAAATTGGGTGGTGTGGGTTTTCTATTTCGTTACTGATTTCAGGCAATGTGGGTTAGCCCATAACGTTTCGGGCTACGAAACTTGCGTTGCAGGGTGCGGCAGGTGCCTGTGCTACCTTTCGCTTCGCAACTGCCAGGCTGTTGGCTCCCAGCTGCTCAAAGGCGGCGGGCAACTATTGCCTTTTCGTCGCTGTTAAAGGCTTCCTGCGCGAGCAAAGCTGCTCTGCCCGGAGATGAAACTTAGTATTCTTCAATGCACAGCACCAAACTCGTAACCTCCTTGCTGCTGGCAGCACTTTCCCTGAATGCCGCTGCGCACCGGCCGACCGCCACCAGGCACCAGTCGAAAGCAAGCAAGCACCAGCCGGCTACGCGGCACAAGTCGCAAGCAAAGCGCACTAAGAAGCCGGCGAGGCCTCCGCATCAGCGGGAGGAGCACAGCCGAGTTAAACGCAGCAAGCACCCAGCCGCCAAGCATAATGCCCAGCGGCCGGTAGCTCACCGGCAAGCGGCCCACCCAGCCAAGCACCACCCGGCCCGGCGCGTTGCCAGCGCCCCATCCCACCCCGCTAAGCGTCGTGCCGAGCGGCAGCCCGCCGACCGCACGTACAAAGTCACGGCCACCGTGTACCAGGCCGTGCCCGGCCAGACGGACAGCAGCCCGTTCATCACGGCCGACAACTCGCGCATCCGGCCGCGCTACGGCAGCCGCACGCGCTGGCTGGCCCTCTCACCCGACCTGCTGAAGCGCAATGGCGGCAAATTCAACTACGGCGACAAGGTGCAGGTAAGCCACGTATCGCCGCAGCTCGACGGCGTGTACACGGTCCACGATACCATGAACCGCCGCCACCGTCGGCGCATCGACATCCTCACTCACCGCCGCGAAAAAATCTCCGTTTGCGCCCGCGAGGCCCGGCTGCGCCTGGCCGACGCGCCCAGGCCCGCACGCAAAAGCCGGGCGCGAGCCACCGTAGCAGCCCACGCCCGGCCGGGTCGGGGAACTCACGCGCGGACCGTGGGCTTTGGCGGCCGGGCCGGCGGCAAGCGAGCCAACTATTTGGCCAGCGCCATCTTGTAGATGCGGAACGGCTCGCGGGGCTGACCGACGCCCTTGTTCCAGTTAGGCGTCTTGTGGATGGCCGAGGTCGTGAAATAAATGTTGTTGCCGTCGGGGTCCCAGGCGAAGGTGTCGGGCCATTCGAGGCGCTGCTCCTGCACCACGGTTTCGGTTTTGCCGTCGGGCGTGCGGCGCAGGATGGCGCCGGTTTCGAAGGCCGTGAGGTAGAGATTGTTTTTGCTGTCGATTTCCATGCCGTCGCAAGCGGGGGCGTCGGGCAGCTTTTCCACGGCAGCCTGCACATGGGCGGGGCTGAGGGCAGCGTCGCGCAGCACGGCCGTTTTGATGCGGTAGAGCGAATGGCCCGACAACGCCCGGTAGTAGAGATACTGGTTGTCGGTACTCAGGGCGATGCCATCGGCCTTAAACTGGCCGGGCTTGCCCGTCGGGTCGTACAGGGCCTTGCCCTGGGCTTTGGTAATGAAGCCTTTATCGGGCAGCGTGGACGGCTGCTTGGGCAGCAGCTGGCGCGACTTGGTGGTTTTTAAATCGACCACTACCAGCGCCCCGGTACCCGAATCGGTGAGGTAGGCGTAGTTGTTTTGCAGGTCGATGCGCACGTCGTTGAGGTACGACTTGCGCGGGGCCACGCTCTCGGGGAAGGGAATGACCTGCACCACCTTATTGGTTTTGGGGTCGGTTTTGACCAGCTTCACGCCGCCGGGCACCGTGAATTTGAGGCCGGGTGCGGCGGGGTCGATAATCCACAGCATCCCTTCCTTATCGACGTAGCCGGCCTGCGGGCAAATCCAGTGCTTGAGCGGCTCGGTTTTCACCGAGTCGTTCCACATGCACCAGCCGGCATCGGGGTAGGGCGCGAGGGTATTGCCGGGGCCGACCACGGCCACCGGGTAGGTGGGGTTGTAATCCCAGCGCGGCGAGAAGGCGAAGACCTTGCCGCCGGGGGCCACGGCCACGCCGGTCACCTGCGGGGCTTCGAACTCGCCCACGATGGTGAGCGGCGAGCCCGCTGGCACGGGCGCGGGCACGTGGGCGGCGGTCGAGTCGGCGGGGATGGTGCCGCGGGGCTTGTCGGTAGAGCCGGAGTTGCAGCCGACCAGCAACAGGCCAGCGGCCGCCAGCAGCCCTGAAGGAAAGAAAATAAAGCGCATGGGGAAGGGAAAAGGAAATGAAAAACCCCGGCGCGCGGGCGGGCCGGGGTTAGGCATACGGGGCGGGCGACCGGGCAGGTTGCGCGGGGCTGCTACGGCTGAGGTTATTTATGCCTTCGCCGAAGCTAGCGGAGCTTATTGATAGCCAGCTTATTTATACGTCAGCACCGCCAGCTGCTCAGCGGCTTCGGCGGCCGACTGGGGCTGGCCGGTGGCATCGTAGAGCAGGCTGAGGGGCTGGAAGGGATTGCGTAAAATCACTTCCTCCGTGAGGCCCCAACGGTGCCAGAGGCCGGTGAGCGTATGGCCGTAAGCCAGGTTTTCCCAGGGGTTGAAAATGGACGAGGTCACGTCATCGACCAAGGCATCGAGCACCAGCTCGGAGCCGGGCGCGTCGGCGGGCGTGGGGCGGCGGGGGTACACGTCGGGCACCACGGCCAGCAGGTATGCCGCGTAGTACACGCGGGCCTTGAACTCGGCCACCTGGGCCGGGTGCAGCGGCCGCTGGGCGTCGGCGTACACCTGGCGCATGGCTTGCCCGATAAAGCCAATATCGACCAGCGTGGCCACGATAACGACCGACCCCATCTTCAGGCTGATAACCAGCGTATTCAAATCATCATCCAGTTCAAAGACCGGGGCTTCGTAGGCCGCGTCGGCTTCGAGCACGAACACCGAGCCGGGCACGAAGTCGGCGTAGTCGGTGGGTACGCGCAATCCCTGCAAGAGCTGAAAAAAAGCCCGGAAGCGCTGCACCAGCTGGGCATTCTCAGCCAGCGGATACTGGGGCTTGATAAGCGGCTCCTGCTGTTGCAGCAGCTCGGTGACGAAGATGCCGTAGAAAATGCGCCCCAGCCACTGCCACAGGCGGGCGGGCGGCAGGGCGCGCAGCGCCGCCGGGCCAGCCTGGGCGGCGGCCTGCACCTCCGCCTCCAGCTCCGCTAAGCGCGGTTGCAGCGCGGGGGCCAGCGGCAGGCGCAGCGCGCCGTAGGTCGTCTGGCTTTGGTCGAGCAAATGCAGAGGGCGTTCGGCCAGCCCGTAGGCGGCTTGCAGCCAGTCGGGAAAAACCGGCACGGTATCAGCCGGGCCGACGGGCTGGCCGGTGAGAAAGCAGCGGCCGGGACCAAACTGCATCCCGTCGAAGGGGTCGTAGAGGGTAATCATAGCGGGGCAACTTGCGCCCGCAAAGGTCGGCCCGCCGGGGCGAAACCCCGGTGCGGGCTGGCCGGCTGCCATTACTTCCCGCCTTCCTGGTTTTCGCCGCTGATAAAGGTGAAGTATAGCCCCACGTTAAATAGATTACCCAACGTATTGGCGTTCAAGCCAAAGTTATTGGTAGTTGTTTGAATGTTATTACCTTCCTGCTTGGAAGTGGTACGCTGGAAGCCGAACGTACCAAACGAGCCCACCAGCGTTACGCGCTTGGTAAGGCCGTAGCCAAAGCCGGCGTTGAGGTTGGCCCCGATATCGAGGGTATTGGCTTTGGTGGTGCTGGAGCCTACATATTCGGTGGTGCTGTTGCCGGGCAACACGGAGGCATTCAGCCCGATGAACGGCCGGAAAATGCCCTCCCCGAAGAAATAGCGGCTGTATATGGTGCCACCGTAACGGTTGATGCGGGTGTTGTAGGCGGGGCGCACGTTGGGCGTTTCCTGCCGCGAACCGCTAAACGTAAAGCCCACCCCCAGCTGCACTTGGTTGGTAAGGAAGGTACCGATTTCGGGCGAGAAGCTGTAATTGTTGCTTTTGCTGGTCGTAACGGTAGTGCCGTTGTTTTCGACATCAGTCGAAGTTGAGTTGAACCCAGCCTGCCCGCCGATGTAAAAAGAGCCTTTCTGCGCCTGCGCGCCAAGCGCCCCCAAGGCAAGCGCCGTGAAGAGGAAAAATTGCTTCATGTGAAAAATGATGGATGGTGAGCGCTCGCCCACCCCACGAGCGATGAGCTGGCAGGGCACGAAACAGCTCGACCTTATACGGCTGACAAAGGCCGAAATGTTATTGCCTAACACCTGTCTAACGTGCTCTTTGCAGCAGTTATCAAGTAACTGCACTTCATTTATTTGATTCGTCGAGGGGGTAACACCAAGCTCCGGCTTGGTGATGCGATAGGACGCGCTCGCCGGGCGTATCACCAAGCCGGAGCTTGGTGTTACTCCCCTACCCCCGAACTAAGCAACGATTGCATACCCTTACCGGGAACCGCGCCGACAACTTCCCCCAATTATTTTAAACTGCCTCTCTACCTAAAAAATGACCCAGCCGAAGCATCCGGGAGATGACTTCGGCTGGGTCGTAAAGTAGAGGGTTCGCGGTTTATTATTAGCCCGCCGTGCCAGCCAGAGGCCGGCGAAACAAGCGACACGGGGCGCAGCTCCGCGCCAGCAGCATCGCCGCATGTTTAATTAGGCAGTTGCCTAGCGCGAGAGCAGATTGCTGGCCTTAATCAGCAGCTTGCTCAGGTTGTGCAGGGCATCGGAGTAGCCATTGGCCGACTCTTCGGCTACTTTGGCAGTTTCGGCTCCGAGGCTGGCCAGCGCCTCGGCTACCTCGTGGCTTTGCGTGTCTTTGGAGCCTAGCATCTGGTGCAGCAGCTTGACTTCCTGGCGGATTTTGGCCAGGCCGGGGCGGTCGCTGGCGGCCAATACGGTTTCCCAGCGCTCCAGCTCGTGCAGGCCGGTGGCGCCGTCGGCGTTGGGCAGGCCCTGACCGAGCAGGTTGAGCGTATCGGTGAGCAAGGCCGAGCTCTGCTCGTCGCTAACGTGCAGCTGCACTTCGGGAGCCGGCGTAGAATGCGGGGTGGTGGCGGTAGAGTCCATGAGCGGGAAAAGGGGAAAATTAGCTGGCTATACTTGGGCCGGGGGCAAAAAGTTGATTCGCGCCAGCGCGGCGCAAGGTTACCTTTTACCGGCCTGGCAATTAAGGGCCGTAATCTCACTTCTTACCCCTCCCCACTTTCCCATGAATACTTCGCTTAAAACCCTGTTTGCCGCCGCCATCGCCCTGAGCTTCACCGCCTGCTCGACCGACACCAGCAAAAACGCCGATGGCTCGACCACCACGACCGTAACCACCCCCAGCGCCGAGCAGGTGGGCGACAAGATGGAAGCCAAAATGGACGCCGCCGGCGACAAAATGGAAGCTGCCGGCGACAAGATGGAAGCCAAAATGGACGCCGCCGGTGATAAAATGGAAGCCGCGGCCGACCGCGCCAAAATGAACGCCAAAGAAGCTGGTGCCAAGATGGACGCCAAAATGGACGCCGCCGGCGACAAGATGAACGCTATGGGCGACGCCGCCGCCAAGTCGGCCCGCCAAACCAAGGAAAACATGAAGGCCGCTGCCAACCAGTAGTAGCTGCCCACTCCACGAAAGGTCCGCGCCCCCCGGCGCGGACCTTTTTTGTGGCCCAACGGGCCGGCGGGGCGTATTTTGCTGCCGTGTTCTTCCGTCGCCGTGCTTCTGCCGCCCCCACCCCCGCGCTGGCCTCCGACCAGGAGGTGCTGGCCCGCTACCGCCAGAATGGCGACGTAGCCGCGCTGGGGCTGCTCTACGAGCGGCACTTGCCCGAGGTATTCGCCGTGTGCCGCCGCTACCTGGCCCCGCCCGACGAGGATGCGCAGGATGCCGCAATGCAGCTGTTTGAGCAGTTAGTGGTGAAGCTGCGCACCCACGTCCCCGATAATTTCGGAGCCTGGCTCTACGCCACGGCGCGTAATTTCTGCCTCATGGAGCTGCGCGCCCGGCAGCGCGGCACGGCTAGCGGCGGGCCGCTGGTGCTTTTCCCCGAAGCCATCGATGTGGAAAACGCCGCCGCCCGGCATCTGCCCGATGCCGGGGCCGAAACCGACGAAGCCACCCAGCGCGAGGCCGATCTGCAAGCTCTGGAACTGGCCCTGACCCAACTGCCGCCCGAACAACGCCGCTGCCTGGAGCTGTTTTACTTGGAAGAAAAATCGTATCAGGAGATTGTAGCCATCACTGGCTTGGCCGTCAACCTCGTCAAAAGCCACTTGCAAAATGGCCGCCGGATGCTCAAGCGGGTACTCAGCAAGGAAATTGGCATGAAAGGCGAGGCATGATAGTTAAAGCTCAGCGACAGCCCTTTGCCTTTCAAAAAAATAAGCCACCCCAACTCCTAACTTATAATTTCTAACTCATAACTCACTAAAATGCTGCCGACCAATCCGCTGCTGAACGCTACCGCCCCGGCTGGCCCGCACCTGCCGGTGGCGCTGCTGCGCCAGTACGCGGCGGGTACGCTGGCCCCGGCGGCCCAACACCGCGTGGAAGCGCATACGCTGGCCTGCCCCCGCTGCGCCGACATTTTGGAAGGGCTGCTGCAAACGCCGGCCGCTACTACCGACCAAGCCTTGGCCCAACTTCAACAGCGTTTGCGCCAGCGAGTGCAGCAGGCTGCCCCAGCCCGGCAATTGGTAGCCGCGCCGCGCCGCCACCGCTGGCTGGCTCCGCAGCTGGCCGCCGCCGCCGCACTTATCCTGGGCCTGGTAGCGGCGGGCTGGTGGACCTGGCAGCAACGGCGACAAGCCCCGGCTACGGTGGCGGCGCAATACCCGGCCGCACCGGCTGAGCGCCGGGCCGCGCCCAACAACCCGCCGCCAGATGCTGAGCCTGGGTCGGGCGCAGCTCAACGCGTGGCCCTAGGCACTGCAAGCGCCCCCGCTACGGCCCAAGGTGCACTTGGCAACCCGCCGCCCGCCTCAAGCACGGCCCAAGGCAAGCTTAGGCACGGCAATCACCCCTCAGCTATCGCGCAAGCGGGGTCCGCAACCGCTAAGCGTCCCCTGGCCGCACCCAAAACTGCGCCAACTGGCCGCACGGAGCAATTTGACTCTTACGCCAGCGCGGTGCCAGCGGCCGCACCCGCGCCAAGCGGAACTGCTGACTCGACTGCCCCGGCTCGCTCCGAGTCGCACCGCGAACCGCTGGCAGCCCCGGCTCCCGTGGTCGCGAGAGCCCCGGCCCTCGAGCCAGCGGCGCGGCTGCGGACCACCATGCCCGCCCCGCCGGTCTTACCCGCCACTCCCAGCGGCGGCTACGCGGCCCTACGGGAATATTTGAAGCAGGGCGCGGCCGAATTCGAGCCCACTAGCCGTGATGGTGGCCGCCAGCGCGGCCGGGTAGTAGTGCGCTTGCACTTAGGAGCCGACGGGAAGATTGAGCAGGCCGAGGTGGTACGTAAGCTGCGCCCCGACTACGACACCGAGGCGGTACGCTTACTACAGGAAGGGCCTACCTGGGTGCCGGGCATTACGGCTGGGCGGCGGGCCGCGCAAGTAGTAGATGTGCCCGTGGTATTTGAGTAGCGGCTACAGCTTGGTGCCTGCCTTGAAAGAGCCGTCATCCACGGTTTTCAGGAACTTGACGAAGCCCGTCATGTAGGTTTGCTGGTCGTCGTACATGGCCATGTGGCTGCCCTGGGGGCAGATGAGCGACGCGCCCTGCTTGACCTGGGTGGCAATCCAGGCCATGTGGGCGGGGTCCATCGTATCGTACTTCCCGCCGATGCTAAGCACCGGGATGGTAAGCTTGGGCAGGTCTTTAGTGCGGTCCCAGGTGGTAAGCTTACCCGAGATGCCGAACTCGCTTGGCCCCTGCATGGTTACGTAGAGCGACTGGTTGAGCTTGCCCATCGAGCGGGTTATCGGCTCGGGGTTGGGCACGATGCGGCACAGGTGCTGGGCGTAGAAATTGGGCTCCAGTAGGCCCATGTAGCGGGGGTTGCCGAAGTCCTTTTTAGCCTCAATCTGCCGGATTTCGCGGAGCACCTCGGGCTTCATCTGCTTGGCTAGCACTTCGTCGGCGTAGCGACCGTAGGCAGGGCAGCTCATCATCATGTTGGAGATAACGAGGCCCTTGAGGTGCTGCTGGTATTTGAAGGCGTACTCGGCGGCCAGGATGCCGCCCCAGGAGTGACCCAGCAGGTAGAAATTATCCTTGTCGAGCTTGAGCGCCTGGCGCACCTGCTCGACTTCCTCCACGTACCGGGGCAGGCTCCACATGCTGGTATCGCGGGGGTTGTCGGAGTTGCCGCAGCCCAGCTGGTCGTAGTAGATAAACTCGATACCCTCCTGCGGCAGAAAGCTTTCCATGCACTCGAAATACTCATGGGTGGCCCCCGGCCCGCCGTTGAGCAGCAATACCTTAATGCGCGGGTTGTTACCGAAACGCTTGGTCCAGACGTTGAACTTGCCCTTGGGCGTGGTGATGGGAATCACCTGGATGCCACCGGTTTTTACGCCCGCTTCGGGGGCGGGGAAATAAGAGGTAGCAGGGGGAGCCGTGGGAGTTGCTGGCTGACAGGCAGGTAAGGCAGCGGCGAGGAGCAGAAGGTAGCGGGAGAGGGCCATGCCGCTAAGCTAGCATTTTTTCACCGCGGAAGGCGCGGAAGAGCTTGCGGAGGAAAGCGGAAGAAAAGCCTCCGCGCCCGTCCGCGAACTCTTCCGCGCCCTCCGCGGTGAAAAACGCTACCCGCTGTACCCACCCCCGCTTTCGGGCTCGGTAGCACTGCCACCGGCCTTGTCGGGCGTAGGCAGGTCGGTTTCAGTTTTCACTTCAACGTGGCTGTAGTCGGGGACGCCGTTGCCCTCGGTAGGAACGGGCGGCTCGGTATGCGGATCGGGAGTATTCATGGCGGGGAAATAGTGAGATGGTGAGTAGTGAGTGCGCTTACGCAGCCGGGCGGGCAATGGCTGCCGGGGCCGGGGCCAGCACTGTACTTTTGCGCACGTGCTGGCCAGGGCTCGTCGCCCGGTCTTCTCACTAGTTCACCATCTCACTATCTCCCCGAAATGAGCTTCCGCACCGAAAAAGATACCATGGGCCAGGTGCAAGTGCCCGCCGACGCCTACTGGGGCGCCCAAACCCAGCGCAGCATCGAGAACTTCCCGATTGCGCAGGACATCAACAAGATGCCGAAGGAAATCATCAAGGCTTTCGCCTACCTCAAGAAAGCTGCGGCCTTCACCAACCGCGACGCGGGCGTGCTCGACGCCGAGAAGGCCGAGCTCATCGGCCGCGTAGCCGACGAGATTCTGGAAGGCAAGCTGGCCGACCAATTTCCCTTGGTAGTGTGGCAAACCGGCTCGGGCACGCAGAGCAACATGAACGTGAACGAGGTGATCGCCTACCGCGGCCACGTGCTGCACGGCGGCTTGCTGAGCGACGAGAAGAAATTCCTGGCGCCCAACGACGACGTGAACAAGTCGCAGTCGAGCAACGACACCTTCCCCACGGCCATGCACATCGCGGCCTACAAAATCCTGGTCGAAACCACCGTCCCGGGCATCGAGAAGCTGCGCGACACGCTGAAGAAAAAGGCCATCGAGTTCAAAGACATCGTCAAAATCGGCCGCACCCACTTCATGGATGCCACGCCGCTGACGCTGGGCCAGGAGTTTTCGGGCTACGTTTCGCAGCTCGACCACGGCCTGCGCGCCATCAAGAATACGCTGGCTCACCTGAGCGAGCTGGCGCTGGGCGGCACCGCCGTGGGCACCGGCATCAACACGCCCGCCGGCTACTCCGAAAACGTGGCCAAGCACATCGCCGAGCTCACCGGCCTGCCCTTCGTAACGGCCGAAAACAAGTTTGAGGCCCTGGCCGCCCACGATGCCATCGTGGAAGCCCACGGAGCCCTCAAAACCGTGGCCGTGAGCCTGATGAAAATCGCCAACGACATCCGGATGCTCAGCAGCGGCCCCCGCGCCGGCATCGGCGAGCTGCATATTCCCGACAACGAGCCCGGCTCCAGCATCATGCCCGGCAAGGTGAACCCCACCCAGTGCGAAGCCATGACGATGGTGGCCGCCCAGGTTATGGGCAACGACGTGGCCATCACGGTGGGCGGCAGCCTGGGCCACTTCGAGCTGAACGTGTTCAAGCCCGTGATGATTTACAACTTCCTGCACTCGGCCCGCCTCATCGGCGACGTGTGCGTGGCCTTCAACGACAAGTGCGCCGTGGGCATCGAGCCCATCCTGCCCAACATCAAGAAGCACGTCGATTCGTCGCTGATGCTGGTGACGGCCCTCAACCCGCACATCGGCTACTATAAGGCCGCCGAAATCGCCCAGACGGCCCACAAAAACCACTCGACCCTGAAAGAAACCGCCGTGCAGCTCGGCTACGTCACGCCCGAGCAGTTCGACCAGTGGCTGAAGCCCGAGGACATGGTGGGGGAGATTAACGTGGGCTAATCCCCGCACCACGCACCGCTAAGTTGCTAACGGGCATCCGGCAGGCCAGCGCGCCAGTCGGATGCCCGTTATCTTTGATTACCAGTCAGTAATCCGTGCGTGTTTAATACTATCCTCCCCTATCGCCTCGTGCAGCGCAATCGTAACCACACCGAGGGGCGAGCAAGCTGGCTATCAGAGTCGATATACAAGTTTTTCATGCACTCGCCGAGCTCGCGGCGCAAGTATTTGGTGGAAGTGCGGGAGTACCCTGACCACTTGTACACGGTCGATTTTTACGCCAAGATCAAGAGCGTATACCGCTACCGGCTGCGTACCAATCAGCACGCGGCGGGCAAGCTCGGCGGCACGGTGCTGGCCATTATTGCGCAAACTATCCAGACCGACCCGCAAGCGTGTTTTGGCTTCATTGCCGCTGCTATGCTGGACGAAACCACTGACGTCAGCACGCGCCGCTTCCAGCTTTACACTAAAATGCTGGAACTTAAAACCAACCCGACACGCTACAAGGTATTGGCTTTAAGTGAAAACAGTTCCATCTTTGTTATACCACTTGCGCTGGCCCGGCAGCCGGGTCAGTTGCAACTACTCATCGACCGTTATGACCGCATTTTCCGAGAAATCTTCTAAGAAACCTGCTGCCCGACAGGCCGTGCGAGATGCTCGCAAGCTAGCCAACCGCGCCATTGCGCCCGAGCGCATTGCGGCGGTTCATGTCTTGAATGACGGACGCGAGTTAATTGAATTAAAGCCCGTCAGTATCCCCGGCTACACGTACTCGTTCTAGCTCCGGCATTTTGCTGGAATTGAAAGCCGCCTGACTTTGCGTCGGGCGGCTTTCGGTTTTTTTGCATCTTTGCGGCCTACCATTCTGCCTGCTGCGCTATGGATTTCGCCCAAAACCTCGTTCTGGAAAACAGCCGGGTGCGCCTGCGGCCGCTCGACACCGCCGACTTTGAGGAGCTAAAGGCCGTCGCCTTCGACCCCAGCATCTGGGAATTTACCATCACCCGCGCCGACGATGCGCTGAGCCTGGCCGACTACCTGGCCCAGGCCGTGCACGACCGCCAGGCCAGCCGGCGCTATCCGTTTGCTATTATTGATCGGGCCAGCGGGCGGCTGGCGGGTAGCACCAGCTACTACGGTATTGAGCCTGATAATCAGAAGCTGAGCATCGGCTACACCTGGGTGGGCACCGATTTTCAGCGCACCGGCCTCAATCGCGCCGCCAAGCATTTGCTGCTCGCCCACGCCTTCGACCAGCTGGGCTACGAGCGGGTAGAATTGGAAACCGACAGCCGCAACCACAAGTCCCAGACCGCCATGCGCCGCATGGGTGCCACCGAGGAAGGCACCTTGCGCAGCCACCGCCCTACGCAGGGCGGCATCCGCCGCGATACGGTGATTTTCAGCATTATCAGACCCGAGTGGCCCGAGCTGCGCCGTACCACCTTTGCCGAGTTTGATGTCCGGGGCTAGCCCCCGGCCGCCCGGCCGCCCGGGCTTGCTGCGTCGCCGGGCAGCCAGCTTCGGGCACGCGTTTCGGGGCGTGGGCGCGGCGCTGCGCTCGGAAGTGCATTTACAGTTTCACGCCGTGGCTACGGCGGTCGTACTGGGTATGGGATTGTATTTCCGGCTGACCATCACCGAATGGGCCCTGGTGGCGCTGGCCGTGGCCGGCGTGTGGGCCGCCGAACTGTTCAACACGGCTATCGAGGCCCTCACCAATCTGGTATCGCCCGATTATCACCCGCTGGCTGGCCGCACCAAGGACGTGGCGGCCGGAGCCGTGCTGCTGGCCGCGCTGGGGGCGCTGGCCGTCGGCGGACTGGTCTTCGGCCCCAAAATATGGGCCTTGTGGTGGCACTAACCATTGGGGCTGATTGGCGTAAGCAAGGTTGTTTACGCTCGCCTTTCTGCCTCCTATTTATATGCGCCGTTCATTCATTCCCTTTGCTGCGTTGGCTCTGCTACTCGGCGCGTGCCAGCAAGACGTGGTGGTGAACACCCCGACTACCCCTCCCGCCGAAGGCTTTGTCAGCCAGCCCAATACCCCCGCGCCCACTAGTGCCAACACTGTCGATGCCGTGCCCGCCCGCGACATGCGCCTCGACAGCGCCGCCCGGCCGCAGTGGCTACAAAACCGCATTCAGGGCATTCTGGCCACCCGCAAGCGCAACCCCGTCATCCGCATCTCGCGCTATCAGTTTGAGGGCGAAACCGTGTATTACGAGTCGGCCCCGTGCTGCGACCAGCAATCCACTCTCTACGACGCGGAGGGCAAAATCCTCTGCCACCCCGAGGGCGGCATTACCGGCAAGGGCGACGGCAAGTGCGGCAACTTCGCCAAGCGCCGCACCAACGAGCAGCTCGTGTGGCAAGATCCACGATGATAGTGAGTTATGAGTTATGAGTTAGCAATTATGAGTCGACAGCCGTGGTACTACCGCACAGGCCAGCCGTAGCTTTGACTTGTGAGTGGAATTCCTCAACTCACAACTTCTAACTCATAACTCATAACTCCCTCATGGTTAATACCATTGCCAAGCTCGGCGTTTTCAACGTGTGGGCCAACGAAACGCTGCTGCGCCGCCTCGACTCGTCGGCTGCGGCGGGCAAGGAGCTGCCGCAGGCGGCGCTGCGCATTTTCAGCCACGTTATCAATGCCCAGGCTATCTGGATTGCCCGCCTCGGCGGCACGGCCAGCCCGCTCAAAGTATGGCAGGAGCACGACCTGGCGGGCCTGCACCACTGGCACGAGCAAACCTCGCAGAAGTTTGCCGAGCTCTGCGCCAACGCCGACGACCCCGAGCTGCACCGCCACATTCAGTACTCCAACTCGCAGGGCGATGCCTTCGACTCGCAGGTGAGCGATATCCTGACGCACTGCGTAGTACACGCCAGCTACCACCGCGGCCAGGTGGCCGTGAAGATGCGCGAAGGCGGCCTGGAGCCCGTCAACACCGACTTTATCACCTACTGCCGCGAGATGAGCGGGCAGGTGCAGCCGCAGATGTAAAACGGAGGGCCACTCCGTTTAGCACCCGGAAGATCTGGTTGGGAGGCGGAGTTGCCATGCGCCGATAAAAGGATTCGAGCGAGAAACGGAGTGGTCCTCCGTTTTACAAGCTGCTTTGCCCGCGGGCGGAGCAGCTTGTTTTTATGAAGCCCGTATAGCGAGGAAGCACGTTGCACTTATGAAAATCCTGCTGGTTGAAGACGAGCCACCGCTCGCCTCGTTTGTGAAGAAAGGCTTTGAGCACGAGGGGTACGACGTGACCGTGGCCTACGACGGGCGCACCGGCTGGTCGCTCTACGAGCAGCAGCCCTACGACCTCGTTATCCTCGACGTCAATCTCCCTTACCTGAACGGCGTGGAACTGTGCCGCCGCATTCGGGAAGCCAGCCAGCGGGTGCCCGTGCTGTTGCTCACGGCCCTCGACAGCCTCGACGACAAGGAAGCCGGCTTCGCGGCCGGGGCCGATGACTACCTGGTAAAGCCCTTCGAGTTTCGGGAGCTGCTCATGCGCGCCCGCGCCCTCACCCAGCGCTACGCCGTGGCCAACGGCGAGCGCCGCGAGCTGCGCATGGCCGACCTCGTCCTCGACCTCGACGCTAAAACCGTAACCCGCGCCGGCCAGCGCATCGACCTTACCACCCGCGAATATTCGCTGCTGGAACACCTGCTGCGCAACCGGGGCCGCATCGTGTCGCGGGTGGATATTGCCGAGCGCGTCTGGGATTTGGACTTCGACACGACTACCAACGTTATCGACGTGTACGTAAGTTATTTGCGTAAGAAGCTGGACCGCGATTTTTCGCCCAAGCTCATTCATACCGTGGTGGGCATGGGCTACGTGATGCGCGAGCAGTGAGCAGTTGCGCGGACTTTGTAGTCCGCATGCGAGTGCTCGGTACCAACGCGGACTACAAAGTCCGCGCAACTTTTAGAGCATGCTGATTCGCAATAAGCTGATGCTGCGCTTTACGCTGGTAGTGCTGGCTATTCAGGTCAGCTTCTCGGCGTTTATTTATTATTTCAATGCCAGTACGCGGTCGCAGCGCTTCGAGCACCGCCTGGGCACGAGCGCCACGCTAGCGGCGCGCCTGCTGGTGCGCCCCGGCAAGCTTGAAACCGGGAAGCTCGGCAGCCTGCGCCGCCGCGACCTGCTCACGCTCACCAACGAGCAGATCAGCATCTACGGCCCCGACGGCGACCTGCGCTACAGCAGCGCCGACGACATCGACCAGACGCTGAACCGGGCGCAGCTGGCCAGCCTGCGACCCGACCAAGCCACGGCCATTGCCACCGGCCAGCAGCGGGAGGCGGTGGGCATGGCGTACATCCACGAGGGGGAGCGCTACGGTATTTTTGTCTCGGCCGAGGACCAGGTGGGGTGGGCACGGCTGCACCAGCTGGGCTTATTGCTGCTCGTGGGCAACGTGGGGGCGCTGGCGCTTACTATTCTGGCGGGGTGGTACTTTGCGGGGGCGGCGCTGGCCCCGGTAGCGCGCATCAGCCGGCAAGCGGGGCGCATCTCGGCCAAGAGCCTGGGTCGGCGGTTGTCGGAGGGTAATGGCCGCGACGAGCTGGCGCAGCTAGCCCGCGTCTTCAACGAGATGCTGGCCGGGTTGGAGCAGGCGTTTGAGGCCCAGAAGAGTTTTCTGGCCCACGCCTCGCACGAGCTGCGTACGCCGCTCACCACCCTCACCGGCACCCTCGAAACGGCCCTGGCCTACGACGACAACCTACCCGCCGCCCGCGAGAGCCTGGCCCATTCGCTCGACGCCGCCCGCCACCTGCAAAGCCTCACCGCCAGCCTCTTGGCTCTGGCCAAGGCCGATGGCACGCTGCCGGAGTTCGTTCCCGTGCGGCTCGATGAGTGCCTGAACCAGGCGCTGGATTTTGCCCGTGCCAAGTACCCCGGCCGCGAGCTGCGGCTGGCCTTCGGCAACCTGCCCTACGCGCCGGAAGGTGATATCTTCATGCTGCCCGGCAACGCCGAATTACTCACCACGGCCTTGCTCAATCTGCTCGACAACGCCGCCAAGTACTCGGCCAGCCTGGTCACCGCCGAACTGGCTTATGAGAACTCGACCACCTTGCGCGTGCGCGTTATCGACGCCGGGCCGGGCCTCAGCCCCGAGGAGCTGAGCCACATTTACGAGCCGCTGTACCGGGCGGCGGGCGCGGTGGGGCGGCCCGGCTACGGGCTGGGCCTGCCGCTGACGCAGCGCATTGTGCAGCGCCACGGCGGCCGGCTGGAACTGGCTTCGACGGTGGGTGAGGGCACTACGGCCACGGTGCGGCTGCCGGCGCTGCCGGTGTAACGGCTATTTTGCGGGCTGCTAGCTCTATTTCTATGCCCGCCCACGCCGTTCCCATCACCGACCAACTCGCTTGGCTACCTGCGCACACGGGCATTGCGGCGAAGATTTTACCGGCGCTACCAGCTGGATACGAGGCGTATCTCAAGCTACTACCACCACTGGGCATTGATCGGAGCATACCCGTTACCGAGTATTCATTTGCCTGCCGCACCGTAGCTGAGCTAAACGCCCGGGCGGCTTTTTGGAATGAGTACGAAATTGTGCAAGGGCAGCCCACGGCTAGCCGACTCCAACGCATCAGCTACCAAGAAATAGCAACTTCGCTGGGCTTACGCTACGATGCTGATTTTGGCAATGCGGCTATCAGCCGGGCATACGGTGGACAGTGGCCGCCGCATTTGGGTAGCAGCCCGCTTCTGATGGAAGCTTTTGCCCAGCAGTTGGCTTTACTGATAGGCGCCACTACTGCTGCGTACTTCTACGGTTCGCAGGACGAGGGTAATAGTGATTGGGGCAGCGACGGCCTTCCTGCCGATTGGCTGGCAATGGGTCCCCTGGCCGATCTGCCGAAAGTATATCGCCGGGATAGCACCTTCCCGACCTACGTTTTTGCAGCCGACCATTCTTGGTGTCTTTATCAGGCAGAATCCGTAGAGTGGCTGGCCCTTGGCTGCACTACCAGTTTAGCCGATGGACTGTTGAGGCAGGCAGATGTAGAAGCTTTCCGCCTTCTTGACTAAATAAGGTGCTGCGGCTTTCACCCGGTTTTCATCTTTTCTAATACGGTTCTCATACCGTTTTAATGTCGGCGGGGGTGCTTTGCGGGCAGTTGCCACTGCCCTGCTTCCCTATGCGTAGCCCCTTCCGGTCCTTAAATTTTTTGTCGGTACTGCTGGCAGGGGCGCTGGTGTTGTCGCTGGTGCTCAACGGGTTTTTACTCTACAGCCACCCGCTGGTAGCCGCCGACTACGAGGATTTGCAAGAAACCGAGGCCGATTTGCGCCTCACCCAGCGGCTGCTGGCCCGCTGCCAGGCCGACCACCAGCAGCAAGACAGCTTACTCGCCCACGGAATTACCCTGCCGCAGTCCGTGCCCACGGCTGCCACCTCGGCCCAGTAGCGGGCCGGGGCTTTTTGCTTGTACATCTTTCTTCTTATGAACCCCTTGAATAGCCGCTCTTTATTTCATTACGTCGCCACGGCCAGCGCCGCGGGCTTGCTGGCGCTGGGCCTGGGTGGCTGCTCGGCCAAGGCCGAAAAGGACACCGCCGAGGCTCCGCCCGTGGTGCCCGTCGTGACGCTCAAAACCTCGGAGCAGCAGCTGCACCGCGACTACGTGGCCGACGTGCAGGCCGTGCGCAACGTGGAGGTACGCGCCCAGGTAGCCGGCTTCCTGGAGCAGATTTTTGTGGACGAGGGCAAGCCCGTGAAAAAAGGCCAGCCGCTTTTCCGCCTCAATGCCAGCGCTTACCAAAATAGGGTGCGCCAGGCCGAGGCGGCCGTGGCCAGCGCCCAGGCCCAGGCCGCCGCCGTGCGCGTGGAGCGCGACCGGGTGCGCCTGCTGGTCGATAAGAACATCATTGCCAAGACCGAGCTGGCTCTCTCCACGAGCAAGGTGAAGGAGGCCGATGCCCGCGTGGCCGATGCCCGCGCCGGGGTGGCCGCCGCCCGCCTTAGCCTGGGCTACACGCTGGTGCGCGCTCCCTTCGACGGCGTGCTCGACCGGATTCCGCTCAAGGTGGGCAGCGTGGTGGAAGAAGGCACCCTGCTCACGACGGTATCGGACCTGAGCTCGGTGTTTGCTTATTTCGACGTGGCCGAGGGCAGCTACATGAACTACACCAAAGCCCGCCGCGAGCACCCCGAGCTGCATTCCGACTCGGTGCGCCTCACCCTGGCCAACGGCGACTCCTACCCCCTGGCTGGCCACATCGAAACGGCCGAGAGTGAATTTAACCCCAACACCGGATCTATCGCCCTGCGGGCCCGCTTTCCCAATCCCGACCGCCTGCTCAAGCACGGCGCTTCGGGTAAAATACGCCTGACCAGCCAGCTACCCACCGCCCTGCTGCTGCCGCAGAAAGCAGTGTTCGAGATTCAGGACCAAAACTTCGTGTACGTGGTGGACCAGAGCAACACGGTACACACCCGCAGCTTCACGCCGCAGACGCGCCTCGGCGACTTCTACGTGGTGAAAGAAGGGCTGAAGCCCGGCGAGCGCGTGGTGTACGAGGGCGCGCCCGAGCTGCGCGACAAGCAGCAAATCAAAGCCAAAGCCGTGATGATGGACTCGCTGGCCGTGGCCGCGCAATAGCCCTTTTTGAGCTGTTAGCTGCTAGCTATTAGCTGTTAGCTCTTTTTTCTAAACAGAAAGCTAACAGCTAGCAGCTAACAGCTCAACCAAGGAGGCAGACTTATTCAATTAGCATTCTATGTTTGATATCTTCATTCGCCGGCCGATACTCTCGCTGGTTATCTCCGTGTTTTTGGTGCTGCTGGGTGGGCTGGCTCTTTATACGCTGCCCATCACGCAGTTTCCGGATATCGTGCCGCCCTCGGTGACCGTGACGGCCAAGTACACCGGGGCCAATGCCGAGGTGTGCGCCAAGGCCGTAGCCACGCCGCTGGAACGCGCCATCAACGGCGTACCGGGTATGACCTACATGAACTCGGTGAGCTCGAACAACGGCGTGACGCTCATCACGGTATTCTTTGAGGTGGGCACCGACCCCGACCTGGCGGCCGTGGGCGTGCAGAACCGCGTCACGACCGTGATTGACGAGCTGCCCGAGGAGGTTATCAAGGCCGGCGTGACCACCGAGAAGGAGGTCAACTCCATGCTGCTCTACCTCAACATCACGAGCGACGACAAGGCGGCCAACGAGAAGTTTATCTACAACTTCGCCGATATCAACGTCTTGCAGGAGCTCAAGCGCATCAACGGCGTGGGCTTTGCCGAAATCATGGGCTCGCGCGAGTACTCGATGCGGGTGTGGCTGAAGCCCGACCGCATGGCGGCCTACGACGTGGGCACCGACGAGATTGTGGAGGCTATTCGAGCCCAAAACGTGGAGGCTGCCCCCGGTAAGTCGGGCGAAAGCTCGGGCGGGCAGGCCCAGCAGCTCCAGTACGTGCTGCGCTACACCGGCAAGTTTTTCGAGCCCGAGCAGTACCGCAACATCGTCATTCGCTCGAACCCCGACGGCTCGGTGCTGCGCCTCAAGGCAGTGGCCGACGTAGAATTTGGCTCGCTCACCTACGGCATGTCGTCGAAAAACGACGGGCAGCCCTCGGCGGCCATCATGCTCAAGCAGCGCCCCGGCTCCAATGCCAGCGACGTCATCGCCAACGTGAAAAAGCGCATGGCCGAGCTGCAAGCCACGAGCTTCCCGCCCGGCATGAAGTACAGCATCGCCTACGACGTGTCGCGCTTCCTCGACGCCAGTATTCACGAGGTGCTGCGCACGCTGGTGGAGGCGTTCTTACTGGTGTTCGTCATCGTGTATTTGTTCTTGCAGGACTGGCGCTCCACGCTCATTCCGGCGCTGGCCGTACCGGTGGCGCTCGTCGGCACGCTGGCCTTCATGCAGATGCTGGGCTTTTCGATTAACCTGCTCACGCTCTTCGCGCTG
The DNA here is from genome assembly GCA_913776615.1 of uncultured Hymenobacter sp. Classification (GTDB taxonomy): domain Bacteria; phylum Bacteroidota; class Bacteroidia; order Cytophagales; family Hymenobacteraceae; genus Hymenobacter. Next base: position 46,401 of record CAJYPK010000005.1, on the reverse strand, counting down.
GTGCTGGCCATCGGCATCGTGGTCGATAACGCCATTGTAGTGGTCGAGGCCGTGCACGCCAAGATGGAGGAAAAGCACATGGACGCCCGCAGCGCCACCTTCGAGGCCATGCACGAAATCAGCAGCTCGCTGATTGCCATTACCTTGGTGATGTCGGCGGTGTTCATCCCGGTGTCGTTCATGGACGGGCCGGTGGGCGTGTTCTACCGCCAGTTTTCGCTTACGCTGGCCATTGCCATCGTCATTTCGGGCGTCAATGCCGTGACGCTCACGCCCGCCCTGTGCGCCCTGATGCTCAAGCAGCACGAGGGCGAGCGCACGGGCCTCGTGGGCCGGTTCTTCAAGGGCTTTAACAATAAGTACGAGGGGCTGGCCGGCGGCTACCAGCGCCTGCTGGGCGGCATCGCGGGCCGCCGCGTGGTGACCATCGGGGCGCTGCTGCTCTTCTTCGGGGCAACCTGGGGCGTGAGCCGCATCCTACCCTCGGGCTTCATCCCAACCGAGGACCAGGGCATGGTGTACATCAACGTGACCACCCCGGCCGGGGCCACCGTGGAGCGCACCGAGGCCGTACTGGCCCAGGTGCAGCGCATCGCCCAGCAAATGGGGCCGGTAGAATCGGTTTCGACCCTGGCTGGCTACAGCCTGGTCAACGAAGTCGCGGGCTCCAGCTACGGCATGGGCATGATCAACCTCAAGGCCTGGGACGAGCGCGAGCAGTCGGTGGCCGACGTGATTAAGGAACTGGAAAAGAAAACGGCGGGCATCGCCGACGCCGACATCCAGTTCCTGCCCCCGCCCACCGTACCGGGCTTCGGCAACAGCAGCGGCTTCGAGCTGCGGCTGCTCGATAAGTCGGGCCGCGGCGACTTGCAGCAAACCGCCAAGGTATCGCAAACTTTCCTCGCGGCTTTGCAAAAGTCGCCGGCCATCAACGGGGCCTTCACCGGCTTCGACCCCAACTTCCCGCAGTACCTCATCCACATCGACCAGGACATGGCCGCCAAAAAAGGCGTGACCGTGGACAAGGCCATGAGCACCCTGCAAACCCTGCTGGGTAGCTACTACGCCAGCAACTTCATCCGCTTCGGCCAGATGTACAAGGTGATGGTGCAGGCCGGCCCCGAGTACCGCGGCCGCCCCGACGACCTGCTGGCCCTGCACGTCAAGAACAACCGTGGCGAGCTCGTGCCCTTCTCCACCTTCGTGAAGCTGGAGCGCGTCTTCGGCCCCGACCAGCTCACGCGCTACAACATGTACACCTCGGCCATGATCAACGGCGACGCCGCCGCTGGTCACAGCTCGGGCGACGCCATCTCGGCCATCGAAAAAGTGGCCGCCGACGTGCTCCCCCGGGGCTTCAGCTACGAGTGGAGCGGCATGACCCGCGAGCAAATCCTGAGCGGCGACCAGGCGCTCTACGTGTTCGGCATCGTACTCATTTTCGTGTACTTGCTGCTGGCCGCGCAGTACGAAAGTCTACTGCTGCCGCTGCCGGTGCTGCTGAGCTTGCCCACCGGTGTCTTTGGGGCCTTCCTCAGCCTCAAGCTGCTGGGGCTTGAAAACAACATCTACGCCCAGGTGGCGCTCGTGATGCTCATCGGCCTGCTGGGTAAGAATGCCATTCTCGTTATCGAGTTTGCCGAGCAGCGCCGCCGCGCCGGGGCCACTGTACTGGAAGCCGCCGTGCAGGGTGCCGTCTCACGTCTGCGCCCCATTCTGATGACTTCCTTCGCCTTTATCGCCGGCCTGATTCCGCTAGTAATGGCTAGCGGGGCCGGGGCCCTCGGCAACCGCTCCATCGGTACGGCGGCGGCGGGCGGGATGCTCATCGGCACCGTCTTCGGCATGGTGCTGATTCCGGGCCTCTACGTGCTGTTTGCCAGCTTCGAGAAGCCGAAAAACCTGGACGCGCCGGAGCCGGTGGCCCAGCCCGAACCCGAGCGTGAGTTGGTTGCCCATTAATGTAACACCAAGCTCCAGCTTGGTGAGACGTCCGGCTGTACTCGCCGAGCCACTCACCAAGCTGGAGCTTGGTGTTACATCCGCCGGATGCCGGGGACGAGATACCCCGCGCCAGCCCGCTAAAAATACCCCTCTAGCCATGCGCTTTCTAACTGCCTGCTCTATAATTCTCCTCGCCGCCAGCTGCCGCGTCGCAGCCCCCGCCGACCCCGCCGCCAGCCCGCCCGTCCCGAAAGCTTTCAACCAAGCCGCTAATACGAGCGATAGCCTGAGCGCCGGCGCCTTGCCCTGGCGGCAGTTTTTCCGCGATTCGGCCCTGGTCGGCCTCATCGACACGGCGCTGCGGCAAAACCTGGATTTGCGGGTGGCCCTCACGCGGGTCGAGACTTTCCGGGCGCAGTACCTGGCGCGGCGCGGGGCCTTGTTTCCGACCGTGTCGGCGACGGGTACGGCGGCGCTCGACCGCTACGGCAAATACACACTCAACGGCGTGGGCAACTTCGACACCAACCTCTCGCCCAATATCGATGGTCGCCAGCAGATTCCCGGTCCGCTCGTGCCCGACTTATTCGTGGGCCTGCGCAGCTCGTGGGAAATTGACATCTGGGGCAAATTGCGGAGCCGCCGCAAGGCAGCCTACCTGCGCGTGCTCAGCTCGGAGCAGGGCCGCAACCTGGTCATCACCAACGTAGTAGCCGACGTGGCCCGCGCCTACTACGAGCTGCTGACGCTGGATAGCCAGCTGGCCATTCTGGAGCGCAACGCCCGCTTCCAGGAAGAGGGCCTGCGCCTGACCAAGGTGCAGAAGCAGGCTGGTCGCGTGACTGAGCTGGCCGTGCAGCAATTTGCCGCCCAGGCCCTGCGCACCAAGAGCCTGGCCTTCGAAACCCGCCAGCGCATCGTTGAAACTGAAACTCAGCTCAACCAATTGATGGGCCGCTACCCGCAGCCCATTCGGCGCAGTCGCCTGCTGCCCACTCAAAGCCTGCCGGCCAGCCTCGCCGCGGGCCTGCCCGCTACCTCGCTGCTGCGCCGCCCCGACGTACGCCAGGCCGAGCTGGAGCTGCAAGCCAACCGCGCCGAGGTCGATGCCGCCCGCGCCGCCTTCCTGCCCAGCCTCACCCTCACGCCCTACGTAGGCCTCAACGCGTTTCGCACCAACCTCCTGCTCGACCCCGGCTCGGTAGTTTTCGGAGCAGTCGGCGGCCTGACCGGCCCCATCCTCAACCGCGCCCAGTACCGCGCCGACCTGCGCCAGGCCATCGCCAGCAACTACGAGGCGTATTACCGCTATCAGCAGACGCTGCAAACTGGTTTCCGCGAGGTAGTAGTGGGCCTGAAAGGCTTGGAGAATTTCCGCGCCGCCGCTGACCTCCGCGCCCAGGAAGTAGAGCAGCTCCGCAAGGCGGTGGCAACTTCTAATGAGCTGTTTATCGCCGGCTACGCTTCTTACCTGGAAATAATTACCGCCCAGCGCAGCGTGCTCGAAGCCGAGCTCAGCCTGGCCGACGCCCGCCAGGCGCAGCTCCTGCAAAGCGTCAACCTCTACCGCGCACTGGGAGGGGGCTGGACCGCAGATTCAACGGATTAAACGGATTGCGCAGATACGCCCGCCAGCCTGCGGCGGCGGGCTGACTAGCTGGATGCAATGTTAAGCAAAAAAGGCTACCCAACTGGGTAGCCTTTTCACGTTCGCTTAGTCAGCCCGCCGCAGGCAGGCGGGCGTATCTGCGCAATCCGTTTAATCCGTTAAATCTGCGGTCTATTCTGCGGTCTTGGAGCGGGTGCCCGCGTAGTAGTACAGCTCGGCGCGTGATTTCTCGTAGCTCGACCGCAGGCTTTCCTGCTTGATGCGCAAATCGATAAGCTTGCTCTCCCGGGCGTTAATGAGGAAGATGGTGCTTTCCCCCAGCTCGAATTTAGCCAGTTCGGCCAGCAGCAGGATGCGCTGGTTTTTGATCGCCTGGGCCTGGATGCGGAGCTGCTGCTCGTAGGCCTTGAGCGTATTGTACACGTTGCCTACCTGCGTGCCGATGGTGCGCTGGCTCTGCTGCTTTTCCAGGGCAAACTCTTTGAGCTGAATGCGGGCGTACTGGAGCTTGCCGCGCTCGGCGCGCAGGAACAGTGGGAAGGCGAAATCCGCGCCCAGCTTGTAGTTATCGAGGCCAAAATTGTAGTAGGCCGGCACCTCATTCTGGTAAAAATTACCCTGGCTGATGAGCGTACCCGTCAGGTTGAGCTTGGGCTTGAGCATTTCGCGGCGGTAGCTTTCCTCAATGCGATACTGGGCGATTTTAGCGTCCAGCTTCAGCAGCGTGGGGTGGTTGGCGGCGGCCTGCTGGGCGAGCTGCTGGTACTGCTGGCGGCTCACGGTATCGAGTGCGGGCGTTTGGGGCACGGCGTAGTCGGGCAGTTCTACCGGCTGGCCATCCTTATTCCAAAGGTGGTTGGAAAGCAGCAGGCGGGCGTTTTGCAGCTCCACAATCAGCTGCGTACTCTGCACCTGGCGGTCCTGCACCGTTATCTGGGCCTCTACCGAGTCGATGGGTGCCTGGTCGCCAATCTGGGCCTTGCGGGCCGTGGCCTCGAAGCGCCGGCTGGCCAGCGCCACCCCCTCGCGGATGAGCTGATTTTGCTGGTAGGAATAATACCAATTCCAGTAATCCTTGGCTGCTTGCAGCCACACCTCGTTTATCTGCTTCACCCGGTCGGCCTCGGCCGCGCTCAGCAGCGCCTTGGCCTGGCGCAGGGTGCTGCGGCGGGCATCAATAAACAGCCCGGCCCCGATGGGCACCGACAAGCCGATGCCCGCCAGCCCGTTGAGCGGCGTGCGGGTTTCGGGGTTGGTATACACACCCACGAAGCGGTCGTAGCTAGCCTTGAGGTCGATGCCCCCGGGCCAGATGGGGACTTTCAGCTGGTTGCCCCAGTTGTTGTAGTATTCGGTACCGCCAAACAGCTTGCGGTGAAAATCAGCCTCCAGCTTGGGGTCGAAGCCGCCGCGGGCTTGCAGCACCTGGCTGCGGCCCTCTTCGCTGAGCAGAGCGGCCTGCTTCACAATGGGGTGATTGGCAAAAATGAGGTCGGCCAGGTCTTGTAGCGAAAACACCTTGGCCGTATCGGCGGGCCGAACTTCGTCGAGCTGCTTGGTTTGGAGCGGGGCCCGCTCCAGCCCCGAGCGCCGGGCCGGCAGTTCGGGGTCCTGGGCCAGGGCCGGCAGGGCCAGCAGCAGGCCGAGAAGGAAACCCAGCAGCTGGCTACCAATGCGCGTACGCGCCGGCCTCCCCTCCCCCACCGGGGAAGGGCTGGGGCTGGGACGCTCCCAGCCCCCTAGCCGCGTCAAAAGATTTATAGCGAGCACTTTCATACCTATTTGGCTTTCTCCTTGCCGGAGTCGGCTTTAGTAGGAGTTACGTCGGGCTCTTTACTGAGCGTGGGCGGGAAGCCGTTGAGCTGCCGCCAGATTTCGTACCACACGGGTACCGAGTCGAGAATAACCCAGCCCTGCACGCCCGAGCCCACGCGCAGCTGCCGGGGCCAGGGCTTATCGCCCACCTGCGGCTGGGCCGGGCGCACCAGCAGGCGGTACTTACCGCCCGGGCTGTTCACCACGTCGATTACCGTGACCTCGCCGCCGAAGGTGCCCACTGCCGCCGAGGGCCAGCCCGAAAACTGAATGGCCGGGAAGCCCTCAAACTGCAAGCGCACCGTGCGCCCGCGCTGAATGAGCGGCACGTCCATGGCCCGCACGTAGATTTCGGCGGCCAGCGCCGGCGATTCGGGCTGCAAGGTGGCAATGCTCTCACCTTCTTTGATAGTTTCGCCGATACCCGCCTTGAGGGCGCGCACGATGTAGCCCGTTTGCGGAGCGCGCACCACGTAGAGATCGCGGCGCACGGCCACGTTGGCAATTTTATTGCGGGTGGCGGCTACCTCACCTTCGTAGGTTTCGCGGTTGGCCACGGCCGTGCTGCGGTCGGAGTTGGCCTTGGCTAAGTCCTGGGCGTACTTGGCGCGCAGGTTAGCCAGCTCGATGCGGGCGTTGGCCAGGTTCTGGATGCTGCTGTTCACCTTGTTACGCTGCGAGGTGACCTTAGCCAGGTCTTCTTGCAGCTTGAGGCGGCGCGTCTCGATGTCGGTGAGGGAGAACAGGCCATTTTTGTAGCCTTCCTCGTAGCGCAGCAGCCGGGCGCGCGACGTTTCGTAAAACCGGGTAATGGCCACCAGATCGGCGCGGTCGCTGTTGAGGTAGTTCTGGGCCTGCTCCATCTTGTTGCGGGCGGCTTCGAGCTGCACTTCCAGCGTGGCGCGCAGGGCGGCAATCTGTTGGTCGGTGGCGTTGATTTTAGCTTGGTAAGCCAGCACGTTGCCCTGCTTGGCAGCCAGCTGCTCGCGCAGGCGCTGGGGCAGGTTGGGATCGAAGTACTCGTCCTTCACCTCCGACAGCATGAGCAGCGTATCGCCCTTGCGCACGAGCTGGCCCTCGCGCACGTTCCAGTGCTCAATCCGGCCGGCTATCTGGTTTTGAATATTCTGGGGCCGGTCCTGGGGCGTGAGGGCCGTGAGCGTACCAAAGCCCTCGATGGTCTGCCGCCAGGGTAAAAACAGGATAATCAGGAACGCGATGCCGATAACCAGCAGAATGCGGCCCAGCTTGCGGCTGGCATAGGTGCGCAGCAGCTCGGGGCGCGTTTGCCGGGGCACGTGCTCCCATACCTCCTCGATAACGTTCTGATTAGAAATATTAAGCATTCTCGAAGGCAATGGAATTCTTGTGCTCGTCCATGGGCAGGTCGGTTACGGCGGCTACTTTTTCTACCGCCGTCAGCACGTCAAAAATGGTATTAATGCTCGTCATCAGTTTTTCGATCGAGCCGCTGATCATCACGATAAGTACCTCGGCGGCCACGAACTGACCCAGCGTCATCTGGCGCGACACCACGAAGAGCGTACCCGCGATCAGCAGCCCCGCCGTGAGGATGGTGCGCAGCGCGATGCCGTAGGCGTAGTACGACTTGAGGATGCGGAAGTGCGCATTGCGGGCGTGCAGGTACTCCGAAGTCAGCTCGTCGGCGCGGGCCAGGGTTTTGTGCTCTTCCTTGTCATCACCGCGTACCTCATCAAGGCGGCCAGCTACTTCTTCGAGCCAGGCTACCAGCTCGTATTTGTAGGCCGATTCCTCAATGCTCGTGCGCAGGGCGCGCTGATAATTAAGCATGTACACAAAAATCAGCGCCAGGATGGTGAAGAGCCCAAACCCGATAAAAATGGGGTGATAGAAGGACAGCACGATTACCCCCATCAAAATCTGGAGCACCGCAAACATGACGTCAACCAGCAGCTTGGTCAGGCCCTTCTGCACGGTCAGGATATCGAAAAAGCGGTTGACCAGCTCGCGCGGGTCCAGCCCCTCCAACGCTTCGGGCTTGATGCGCGGCAGCCGGTAGGCGTACTCAATGGCCGCCTTGGCGAAGATGCGCTGCTCGATAGCCTCGACCAGCGTCATCTGGCCGACCAGCAAAATGCCGCCCAGCAGCACGCCGCCCACCACGACCGCCACCAGGATGTAGGTCGAGCTGAACACGGCCCCCGTCGAAACCAGGTTGAACACGGCCTGCGTGCCCAGCGGCAGCGACAGGCTGATGAGGCCCGTGAGCACGGCGTAAAAGATGATGTAGCGAATCGTGTCGCGCTCGGTATCGAGCATACGGATGAGGCGTTGCCAGGGAGTAGGCGGCGGCAAGCCAGCAGTAGCGTGATGAGCCATAGAATAAAAAAAGAAGCGGGTAAGGAGCGAGTACGGTTGCGGCCTTGGGCCTGGCCACAACTCATCAACATCTTAAATGAAGAAAAGATGAAAATTATTGCAAAACTACTGACTACTTACTGTTTGCAACAAGGGTTATACGCAATACGGAGGAGCTTCGGCTTACTTGCCGGCCGTTTATTCAGAACCTCCCCGCCCCGCGGCAGGGTAGGCTTTGCCGGCTGGCCTTCACTCCCTTAGCTAAGCTGGCAACGGGGTGGCGCACGATTTTTGCTGGCTGAAAATCGCCGGGATAAATAATATTTTCGTTAAGCGGGTTTTCATTCCTTCAGCTTATGTCCGCCCCCGCGCCCGTGCTCACCCCTGAGCAGTTTGCCACTGGCCTCCCCTACCCGGCCTATCGCCAGCACATCAGCGAAGCGCTGGCCACGCCCAATCCGGATCCGCACCTAGCCAAGCTGCTGCCCCACTACCGGGAATGCGTAGCCCGGATGGACCGCGAAGCGCCCACCATTACCCTATTGCCCGAGCTGCGCGCGGCCCTCGGCCAGCTTACGCAGTCCTACACCTGGGCCATTATTACCGAAGGCTGGTGCGGCGACGCCTCGCACACCGTACCGCTCCTGGAGGCCGTGGCCCAAGCCAGCGGCGGCCACCTCACTACCCGCTACTTCCTGCGCGACGCGCACCCCGACTTCATCGACCGCTACCTTACTAATGGCGGCCGGGCCATGCCTATCGCCGTGGTGCTGCATACCGACTCCCGCACCGAGGCCGCCGTATGGGGGCCGCGCCCGGCGCCCTTGCAGGCGCTGATGCAAGAGCTGAAAGCCCGCGCAACGCCCGTCCCGGAGCTTATTGCCCAAGTAAATGCCTGGTACGAGGCCGATGCTACCCGCACTACCCAGCATGAGCTGCTAGAAATGATGCGGCAACTGTAACTGTAGGGTAAGCTTTAGCTTGCCCGGCGTCTGGTGGGTCGTGGCTCGCCAGACGCCGGGCAAGCTAAAGCTTACCCTACAAAAAAACGGCTGTCGGATGACAGCCGTTTTTTTGTAATCTACTTCTTCGTCGTATCGGGCGCGGCGGCCTTTTTTCGGCCGCCAAACAGGTTATTCAGCCCCTGGCCGATGGCCTGTCGGGCTTTCTCCTGCGCCTCCAGCTTCTTCTTCTGAATTTCTAGCTGCAACTGCTCCTGCGAGTTTTGTTGGGCGGTGGCAGTAGCTTTCTGGGTGCTGTCGGTTTTGGCTTTATTCTTCGTGGCCAGGCCCAGCAGGGCGTCGGTCAGCTTGGTTTTTACCACATTGGTGACGATGGCTTTGCCCTGGTCTTTGAGGCTGCCGCTGGTGAGCTTCACCACGGGGCTGGCGATGTTGCCGCCGATGTTGAGACCCAGTGTCACGCGGTCGGTGCCCTGGATGTTTTGCACGCCGGTGAGCTGGGTGAGCTTGTTGCTCACGGCGCTGCCGAGCTTGCCGGTGGGCGCGTTGATGGCCGTCACGTACGAGAGCAGGCCCGCCAGGCTGTTGGAGCCACCCACCGTCATCTTCACGTCGCCCACCGTCAGGTCGAAGGGCTTCACCACAAAGTTGCCGTTCACAATCTGGGCGTTCACCACCTTGTTCAGCACTTGCAGGTTTTTGAGCTCGGGCAGGGTGGTGAGGCTGGAAATCTGGCTCAGCACCGGCGACTGCAATACGCTGGCCTTCACGATGTCGAACAAGCCCGCGCCGGTGAGGCTGCTCAGCTTGGGCAGCATGTCCTGGCCCATTTCGCCGCTGGCCGAAAACTTGGTATTGAACACGCCCTGCACCACCGAGGCCAGCGGCACCAGCGCCTTCACGGTGTTGAACGAGCTGAAAGCCTTCTGGAAATCCAGGTTCTGAATATTCAGCCCCAGGTCGAATTTGGGGTGGGCCAAATCCTGGGTATTGTAGCTGCCGGTGGTACCGAAGGTAGCTCCCAGCGTATTGAAGGTGAGATTCTTCAGCGTCGCCACCTCGTTTTTCACCGTCACGGTACCGGTGGCGTTTTGCAGCTTCAGGTTGTCGTAGGTCACGTTATCGACCTTGCTGTTCAGCACCAGGTCGAAGAACTTGGGAATCGGCACCACGCCATCTGCCTTGGTGGGGGCAGCCTTTACCGCGCCCGGCGTGGCCTTCTCGGTCACGGGGTCTACCATGAACTCGTTCACGTTGAAGTTGTGCGAGGTCACGTTCATGGTGCCGCGCAGCGGCTGGCCCGGCGTGAAGAGGTAGCCCAGGTAGTTGCTCACGGTGCCGTTGGCGGCGAAGTCGGAGCTGCCGGCCGTGCCGTTCAGGCTCTGGATATTGATCTGGTTGTTGTTGAATGTACCGGCCGCGCTGCTGATTTTCACGCCCTGCGGCAAGTCCTTGCTCTTGTAAGTGACGTTGCTGGCCTGCACCGCGCCGCTGGCCTTCACGTTCTGGTAGCGGCCGGCTTCTACGTCGGCCATGTTACCGGCGGCGGCGATGTCGCCGCTCACCCGGCCCGTCACGGTCATGCCCTCGAGCGGGAAGATTTTGGTCATCTTCGTGAGGTCCACCGTGCCCTTCACGTTGGCGTCGAAAATGGGCGAGTTGATGTTGTGCGCCGCGAGGCGGCCATCGAGCGGCTCGCCTTCCAGCACCATGTGAAACTGCGGCAAATTCACGTAGGTATCGTTGACCTGCCCGGTCTTGTTCACCACCGTACCGCTCAGGTTGATATCCTCCACCGGGGCCGGAAATTTATCCGATTTCACGTAGCCGTTGGTCATCTTGATGGCGGCGTTCACCACCGGCATCTGGGTCTTGGAGTAAATGCCCTTGGCCACGGCATCCACGAAAAACTGGCCCCGCGCCACGATGCCCGCTACTGGGTACACTTTCAGCGCCTCGGCCAGGTTCACGTTGGCTTTCACGCGGCCGTCTACTTTCATGGGCTCCAGGCCATCGATGGTCACGTTGCCGTCCACGGGGTTGGTGCCCAGGTCGAGGTGAAACTTCGACACATTGACTTTCACGTTGTTGGTGAAGCCCGAGGGATTGTCCACCACCATCGCTACGTTGATGTTGCGGGCCTCCTGCGGCAGCTGCGGGTAGTGGAAGCGGCCGTTGGTCACGGTCAGGTTGACGCCGTAGCCGGGCATGCGCAGCTTGTTTTGCACCCCTTTATAATAGCCGTTGAACGCCACCTGCCCGCTAGCCTGCACGTCCTTAAACTGCTCGTTGAATACGCCGGGCACCAGGCTCAGGATGTTTTTGAAATCCGTTTGCAGCGCCTTGAAGGTGATGTCGTAAGTGATGTCCGTGGCGTTGGGCAGCCCAATCGCCCCCGCGAAGCTAAACGGAAAGTCGTTCAGCTTTACCTGATTTTCCTTGAAGGTATAGAGGCTTTTGTTCAGGTCCATCGCCATGGCCACATCAGCATCTACCTGCTTGTCGGTCAAGTAGTCAACCCCGGCGTAATTAGCCGTGAGCTTGGCAATTTTGGTGTTCGAGGTCAGGTCGAAGATGTTCTTCGCAAAGTCGCCCTTGCCGGTGTGGCTGATGCCCCGCGCATCCATGCGGAAGGGAATGCTGCGGTCGTCGTAGCGCAGGCGACCATCGGTAATCTCCCAGCCCTGGATGGCCAGGTTGACGGCGCTCGTATCCTGGCCCTTGGCCGCGGCGGCCGAGTCCGAAATCATGATGTCCCAGTTGGCCCGGCCGCTTTTCAGCACCTTCACCGCGATGTCGGGCTGGTCGAGCTTGACGGTTTTAATGTCGATCTGTTGGCCCTTAATGACGCTCATCAAATCGAGGCCCACGTGCAGCTGCGGTAAATAGGCCAGCGTATCGCGGCTAAACGAATCGACGCCAATCACCCGCAGGTTTTTGATGTTCAGCGACAAATCGGGAAACGAGCTGAGCAGCGTCACGTCGATGTCGGCGGGGTTGTACTGCACCTGGGCGCGCACGCGCTGGGCTATCTGCTTGTCGGCCAAGGCCCGCAGCTTATCCTTGAAGAGAAAGGGTGCCGCCGCCAGCGCCGCCACCAGCACTACCAGAAAGAGCAGGAAGCCAAAGAGAATCTTACGCATCAGGAAGAGGTAATTAGGGGTCGTGGGCAAAAGTAACCGCCCGGCCAATTATGGCTAAACGCGAAAATGCGGCCAACTGCACCCAGCGGCCGCATTTTATCTGCCAACCTACCTGCTTCACCTATCAAAACTGTTTTGAATTGCCGCTCTACAAACCGCTTGTCATTGCGAGCGCAGCGAAGCAATCACACCTCAGCAGTGCGCTTACTAGGTGTGATTGCTTCGCTGCGCTCGCAATGACAGACGATTTAAATCGCTTAGCTATAAAGACAGGCGATTTAATTCTCCATGCGCGACTTCTCAGCTTCCACCCCGGTTTCGCGGCGCTGGCTGGCTTTTACTTTCTGATTGCCAAACTTGTAGCTGAAATTCAGCTTCACGAAGCGGCTTTCCAGCTTGTTCACGTTTTGCGAGTTGATGCCGGCGGCCAGCACGTCGAAGCGGCTGCGCTGGGTGTTAAAGACGTCCGTTACGTTGAGGGTGAGGGTACCCGCGCCCTTGAGCACGGTGTACGCAAGGCCCGCGTTGGCACTGTAGCTCGACCGGATGGCCATGCCGCCGAAGGTCATGGGCGACATGTAGGAAACCGACACTTCGGCCTTGAGGCCGGGGCGCAGCGTGAGCGTGTGGTTGCTGGAGAGGTAAGCGCCGGGGCTGGCTTTGCCCACGCCGATGGTACCGGGGCTGGCCTGCACCCGGGCGGCGAGCACGCCCACGGTGGTCACGGTCTGCCACTTATTGTGCAGTAGCGGCTGCATTAGGGTCAGGGTCGCGCCGAGCTGGTCGGCACTGGGGTAATTGGCGAAGGAATTGGTGACTACCTGCGTAACATCGTCTTTGGTAAAGCTTTCGGTGATGACGCTGCTGAAGCGGGTGTAGCTCACGGCGGCCGAGAGCAGGCTGCCGTAGGCGTAGCTCAGCTCCAGGTTGTGCGAGAGCGAAGGCAGAATGGCCGGATTGCCCTGCGCGTAGCGGTAGGGGCTGATGTACGTCAGGAAGGGATTGACGACCCCGAACTGCGCCCGCTCAATCTTGCGGCGGTACGAGAAGCCGAGCTGCGTTTTCTCGGAGCGGCTGTACTGCGCCGACACGCTAGGGAAGAAATTGAGGTACTGGCGCTCGGTGGTTTGATTCAGCGTGAGCGAGGTGCCGCTGGTGCTGGTACGCTCGGCGCGCAGGCCCACTTGCAGGGCCACTTTCTGTATGCTGCGGCTGAAGGTGGCGTAGGCCGCCTGCACGTTTTCGCGGTACACAAAGTGGTTGGTCTTGCCGGGGTCGGTGGTCCAGGGCTGGCCGGCGGGGGCCTGCTCCCAGCGGATGTCGTTGTCGGTAGTGGTCGAAATAGCTTTCAGCCCCGCTTCGAGCGTACCCTTGTAGAGCGGCTGCGCATAGTCGGCCATCACCGACTGCACCGCGTTGCGGGCCGGCGAATTGTCGCGCAGCAGGTCGGCCGGCGCGGCGAGGACGCTGGTGGCGTAGTCGTTGTGGCTATCACGAGCGTAGCCGAAGTAGTCGGCGCTCACGCGCAGCGACTTATCCTTACCCAGGCTCGTTTTATAATACGCATTCACTGCCGAGCTGAGCACCTGCGAGCTGCCCGCGAGGCGCACCAGCGTAGCCGGCTGCGACCCGCTCAGCTGCGCCTGGCTTTCGGCCGTGCGGGCGCGGTCGGTGAGCATTCCCTTCACCAGCACCCCTACCGAGGTGGTTTTGCTCAGGTCGTAGTCTAAGCCCAGCCGGAGGTTGTTGGTTTGAAGGCGGCGGGTTTCGAGGCTGCTTTCGGTGAGCTGGCTTTCGGCACCCACGGCGCGCACGGCGCTGGTGCTGCTGTAGGTTTGGTTGGCGAGGCGGTCGAGGCCGCCGTACACGTTCAGCTTTTCGGTGCGGTGGTTAAGGCTGAGGCCAGCGTTGTAGCGGCCGTAGCGGCCGGTACCCCCGCCCAGGATCGCCGTGCCGTTAGTGCCGAATTTCAGGCTCTTGGTCGTCACCAGATTCACGATGGCGCTGGCGCTGGCATCGTACTTGGCCGAGGGGTTAGCCACGAGCTCTACTCTATCCAGGGTGTTGGCGGGCAGGGCGCTGAGCATGTTTTTCAGCTCGTCGCCGCTGAGGTTGGTGAGCTTGCCGTCGAGCATCACGGTCACAGTTTTGCCGCGCAGCTGGTAGCCATTGCCCTGCTCCAGCACGCCGGGGGCGCGGCCCAGCAGGTCGGCGGCGGTCCCCCCGGCGGCCAGCGGGCTGGCGGCCACGTTGAGCACCAGCTTATCGGCCTGCTGCTCGATGAAGGGCTTGGTGGCCGTCACCTTCACTTCGGCCAGGGCGTGGCGCTCGGGGGCCAGCGCCAGGGCCACGGCTGGGGTGCGGCCCGCGCCCACCGTCACGGTCGTGGGCCGGCCCGGGCGGTAGCCCAGGTAGCGCACCTCCAGGGTGTAGGCCCCGGCGGCCAGCCCGGCGAAGCTGAACGCGCCCTTGTCGGTAGTCACGGTGCTCAGGGCGCTCTTGGCATCGGCGGCGGGACGCAGCACCACCGTGGCGAAGGCCAGCGGCTGGCGCGACACGCTGTCGGCCACGGTGCCCGCCAGAGAGCCGGTAACGGCCTTCGTCGCGGCGGGTGCGGGGGCCGTTTGGGCAGCGGCCAGGGGGGCGGCCGAAGCGAGGGTGCCGGTGAGGAGCAGGGAGGTGAAAGCGTGGTTCATGGCGCAGGGCGAAAAGGTGCGGGAAGCGTGACTCCCGGCCGCCAACCGGCTGGGAATGGGACAAAGCAACGGCCCCGTACTGCCCCATTTCCACTTTTTTCGACCACGCCAGGGCCCTTTTCGACCAAGCGCCACCCGCCCTTTTTTAGTCGAAAAAATTACCCGTTTGGTCGAAATTCTGCCCCGGCGCTGGCCCTTCGTCGCCCCAAACCCGCCACCTTCGCCCCATGCAACAAGACGCCGCGCGGCCCAGCCGCTTTCCCCTGTTTTTCGAAGTGCTGGTGTGGGTGCTCTACGTGGGCATGTACAAGTACAATTACTTTATGGAAGACACCCGGCTGCACCCGGCCGACCATCCCAACTTCCCGTTTCCCCAGCTCATCCTGTTTGCGCTGGCGGCCACGCTCTACGTGGTGCCCTACTACCGCTGGCTGCTGCCCGCACTGCTGCGCCAGCGGCGCTACGCGGTGCCGCTGGTGCTGGGGGGCATCGTGTACCTGTGGTGGGGCATTAAGCTCAATACCACGCTGGCGGCGGCGGTTTTTCGCTTTATCGCGGCCCCGCCCGCTCTCACGGGCTTTTACCAGGGCTATTTTCAGCACGGCCTCCGGCTGCTGCTCCGCCTCGGGATGCCGTATCTGCTGCTGCTGCTGACCGATTTTCTGGCGTTCAGCTGCGTCGGCTTCGTGCGGGTGGCCTTCGAGCAGGAGCTACGCCGCCGCCGCATTGAGCAGGAGCACGCCGCCTTGCAACTGGAGCAGCTGAAGGCGCAGCTGCAACCACACTTTCTGTTCAACACCCTCAACAGCATCTACGGCCTCAGCCTGGCGGGCTCGCCCGATACGCCGCGCTTCATCCTGCTGCTCTCCGAGCTGATGCGCTACGTGCTCTACGACAGCGGCAAGGACCGCATCGCCCTGGCCGACGAGGTGGCGTTTCTGGAAAACTACTTCGAGCTGGAGCAGCGCAAGTACGAGGGCGCCCGCATCCGCTTCACCACGGCCGGGGCGGGGCTGGCGGGGCAGCAGGTGCCGCCGCTGCTGTGGCTGCCGCTGGTCGAAAACAGCTTCAAGCACGGCCGCCACCACTTCAGCGACGACGCCAGCGTGGAGGCTACGCTCACCACCGCGCCGGGCCAGCTGCGCTTCGTGATCGAAAACGACATGCTGCCCAGCCCGCCGCCCGCCGCGCCGCGCCGCAGCGGCGGCATCGGCCTCGAAAATATCCGGCGACGCCTCCAGCTCTACTACCCCAGCACCCACGAGCTGCGCCTGAGCGAGCACGCCGGCCGCTACCGGGCCGAACTTATTTTGCACCTATGAGCCCCACCCCCACCCGCTGCCTGATCGTCGACGACGAGCCCCTGGCCCACCAGGTACTCAAGCAGTTCATCGCCCAAACGCCCGGCCTCGTGCTCAGCGGCCAGTGCCGCCACGCCCTCGATGCCCACGAGCACCTGCGCCAGCACCCCGTCGATCTGCTGTTTCTGGACATCGAAATGCCGCTCGTTACGGGCTTAAATTTCCTCAAAACGCTGCCCGCGCCGCCCGCCACCATCCTCACCACCGCCTACCGCGAGTACGCCTACGAGGGCTTCGAGCTGAACGTGCTCGATTATTTACTAAAGCCCTTCAGCTACGAGCGCTTCCAAAAGGCCGTGGCCCGCTACCAGCCCCCGGCCCCGGCGGCTACGATTGCCGCCACCGAGGAAAACTGTTTGCTCCTAAAGGAACAAGGCAGCCTATTCAAGGTGCCCTGCCGCGATATTCTGTACGTGGAGGGCTGCAAGGATTACGTCAAAATCGTAACCGCCGCCAAAACCTACCTGCACCACGCCACCATGAAGGAAATGGTGGACACGCTGGGCGAGCGCTTCGTGCGGGTGCAGCGCTCGTTCATCGTGGCGGCGGCGCACATCAAGCTGCTTCAGCCCGAGCAACTGGTGCTGACTACGGGCGATGCAATTCCGATTGGCAATTCGTACAAGGCTGATTTGCTGGCATTTTTCAAGAAGTAAGCCTCGCCTATCTTCTTCACCTAATTTTCATAATCGGTTGGTCACGTTGGCGTAATACGAAGGAAGGAATTTTGTAAAACTGTTAAGAACCCTGGTTTTTCTCGTTTTACTTTCATGGTCAACTTTACTTCCTCTCGTCCTTTTAGCCTGGCGGCGCTGGGGTTGCTGTCGCTCCTGGCGGCGTGCAATAAAAACAACGATACTTCCACGCCCGCCAGCCCCGTCGAGCTGAAAGCGTACTCCGTAAATCCGGCGCTGGTAAAGGCCATGCCGGGCTTCGAGAGCCTGCAAGTACTACCCCTGATTTCGTCGGACGACGTACTGGCGCAGTCGCCGGGCTTCGTTTTTGGCCCCCAGCCCGACGGCGCGGGCCTGCTCAAAAACCCGGGGACCGATGGTGGCTACGTATTGATCAACAACCACGAAATCTCGCAGTCGGTCTCGCGCGTGTACCTCGACAAGACCTTTAAGCCGGTGAAGGGCGAGTACATCCTGGATTACAACGGCGGCACCACCCGCCTGTGCTCGGCCACGCTGGCCACACCCGAGGAGCACGGCTTCCCGGTGCCTACTTTCCTGACGGCCGGCGAAAGCGGCTCCGAGAGTATGGTGCACGCTATCGACCCGCTGGGCGCGGCCGACAAAACCAATTCGAGCCGCCGCAAGCCCGCCCTGGGCAAGGCCAGCATGGAAAACGCCGTGCCGCTGAACAAGCAAGCCTACCCCGGCAAAACGGTGATCGTCATCGGCGAAGACGACTCCAACGGCCAGGTGCTGCTCTACGTGAGCAACACGCCCGGCGACCTCGACAACGGCAAGCTCTACATGCTGAAGCGCCAGAATGGCGACCCCGTCGAAACCAACATGAACGTGAGCACGAGCTACGACGTGCAGTGGGTGGAAGTGCCCAACGTAACGACCATGACCGGCACCCAGATTGCGGCTTTCTCGGTGGCCAACAACGCCTTGCAGATTGCCCGCGTCGAAGACCTGGACTACCGCAAGGGCAGCGCCGCCAACAACCGCGAGGTGTATTTCACGGCTACCGGCGTGAGCGCTTCGGATAAGGTGACGCCCGTGGCGGGCAAAACCATGTGGGGCCGCGTGTACAAGCTCAACCTCAACGCCACCGACCCCGCCGGCGCGGCCAAGCTGCAAGTTGTTGTGGATGGGGCCACCGACCCCGGCAACTACATCGTGAACCCCGACAACCTCTGCGTAACTGAGAACTACGTGTACATTCAGGAGGATGGCGACTCCTTCTACCGCGACAACAACCACGACGGCCGCATCTGGCAGTGGGCCATCAACACCCCCGGCCAGCGGGCCAAGGCCATGCTCGAAATGGACCACCGCCGCTCCGACGCTACCTTCAACGCCAAGTACAACCCCGGCAACGTGCAGCTGAAAAGCTCCTGGGAGTACGGCGCGATGTACGACATCAGCGACATCGTGAACACGCCCAATACCTTCCTGGTCAACCTGCACCCCCATACCTGGCAGGATGCCAAGTTCCGCAACGCCGACGGCTCGGGGGCCTCGGCCAACACCAACAGCGAGGGCGGGCAGGTCGTCATCGTGCGCGGCGTAGCCAAATAATTTTCAACGCCTAAGCTCTGGGCAGCACCCTTCGCCGGTCTCGGTGGGGGGTGCTGTTTTTATGGGGAGCCTACGCCGTGCCCGATTCTCTGCCTGGCTCGCCGGTCCGCAGTAAGCGACGGCCTACTATTGTCATGAAACAACGCCTTCTCCTATTCCTAAGCCTGATCTCTTTACTGGCGGGCCTGCTGAGCTACTGCACCCCCGCCGTCCACGAGCAGACCACCGCCGCAGCTGCCACCGGCCAAACCACCCAGCAAGCTCACTCACGCCCCGCCCGGGTGAAAGCGACTGTGGCCCGCGACCTCACCCAGCTCCTGGCCCTCATCGACCAGGAGCTGCTGCCGCTCAGCCGCCGGCCTGCCGCCCAGCCCCTGCCCGTTGATTCGCTCCGGCGGGCCTTTCGACGCTGCCGGCTGGCCTACAAGCGCGTCGAGCCGTTTACCGAATATTTCTTGCCCGCCACCAGCCGGTTGGTGAATGGCGCGCCGGTAGCCGAAGTCGAGGTCGAGGAAACGAAAATGTTTGAGCCGGCGGGCCTGCAAGTCATTGAGCCGCTGCTCTACCCCAGCCCGGCCCCGGCCGCTCACGACACGGCCAGCCGCACCGAGCTGCGCCGCCAGGCCGTGCGCCTGCGGCGACAGGTGCATTCGCTCCAGCTGTCGTGGGCCGACCAGGAATTTACCGATGCCCACGTATTCGACGCCCTACGGCAACAGGTGTTTCGGGTGGTGGCCCTGGGCATCACGGGCTTCGATACGCCGCTCAGCCCGGCCGCTACCCTACCCGAGGCCGAGGCCGCCCTGGCGGCGCTGGCCGCGCCGTTGCGGCTGTACGCTTCCGACAGCCCGGCCACCGACCAGCCAGCCACGGCCCGGCTGGCAGCCGCCCGGGCGGCCCTGCGCCAGCAGCCCGATTTTGCCGCGTTTGACCGGCTGGCGTTTATTCGCAACCACGCCAATCCGCTGGGGCGTAGCTTGCTGGCGTTGCAAAAGCAGCTGGGCATTGCGCCGTTTCCGGGCGAGCTGCGGGCCTTGCGGCCCGACGCGGCCACGCTGTTCGATACGGGTGCCTTCAACCCCGATTTTTACACCGGCAACCAGCAGTGGTTCAGCAACCCGGCCAAGGTGGCGCTGGGCCGCGCCCTGTTCTACGACCCCGTGCTGAGTGGCAGCGGCGGCCGCTCCTGCGCCTCGTGCCACCAGCCGGGGCGAGCCTTCACCGACGGGCTGGCCCTGAGCGCCAAGCTCAGCGGCGGCACGCTGCGCCGCAACACCCCCACTATCCTCAACGCCGCGCTCCAGGCCGGGCAGTTCTACGACCTGCGCGCTCCCAACCTCGAAAACCAGGCCGTGGACGTAGTCGGCAGCCGCGACGAAATGCACGGCTCGCTCGAAGCCGCCGCCGGTCGCCTGGCCCGGCAGCCGCGCTACGCCGCCCAGTTCCGGCAAGCCTTCCCCGCCACCGAGGCCGGCGCGCCCCTCGTGAGCCCGGTGCGCATCCAAAATGCCCTGGCCGCCTATGAGCGCAGCCTCGTGCGCCTCAATGCGCCCTTCGACCGCTACCTGCGCGGCGAGGCCGGAGCTGCCCTGAGCCCGGCGGCCGAGCGCGGCTTCAACCTCTACGCGGGCCGGGCGCGCTGCGCTACCTGCCACTTCCTGCCCCTCACCAACGGCACCGCGCCGCCCACCTTCCAGGATTCCGAGTCTGAGGTGCTGGGCGTACCCACGCGCCCCGACAGCCGGCAGCTCGACCCCGACCTCGGCCGCTATGCCCTCACCAGGCTGGCCCCGCTGCGCCACGCTTTCAAAACGCCCACGCTGCGCAACGTGGCCCTCACGGCTCCCTACATGCACAACGGGCAGTTTCGCACGCTCGACGAGGTCATCGCGTTTTACAACGACGGCGGGGGTGTCGGCCGGGGCCTCAAGGTTGACAATCAGACCTTACCCGCCGATAAACTCCACCTTTCCGCCCGCGACGCCGCCGACCTCAAAGCTTTTCTGCTCACCCTTACCGACACTACGCGCTTGCGCTGAGCAGCATCCGCGAACATTCAACGAGGAAGGCGGACGGAGCAAAGCCTTCTAGCCTGGTGGGCGAAACCAGGATAGAGGACTTTACTCCGGCCGGGTGCTATTCGACCAACGCCCACTTGGGGCAGTTTTCAACTTCCTCTACAGAATTAAAAATTAAAAATGAACAATTAAAAATCCACAAGCCATTGACCTGCAAATTTTTAATTATTCATTTTTAATTTTTAATTCCCCCCACAGGGGTCCGCCAACTCGGCAACCGCACTATTTAGCCGCCTGCTCCAAAAACAGGTAGCGCGCCCGCGTCTGGTCGGGCTCGGCCTGGGTAGTCACGTCGAGGCGCTGCACCTGGCCACCCTGCGGGCGGGCGGCGGGCCAGGTGGGCAGGCCGGGGCCGTTGGGATTACCGGTCTTGATAAAATTGGCAAAGTAGCCCTGCATCACCTCCGATAGCTTATAATCGTCGGCCGTCCAGGCAAATACCTTGTTGGTAGGCAGGTTGCCCAAAGCGTACTCAATCTCGGCCGAATGCACGGCTCCCTTGGCAGGCGGCGCGGGCGCGGCGGTGCCCGTACCCCGGGTTACACCGCCCGCCAGGTTGGCGGTGGCGTTGCCCATCTCGGGCGTCATGGCCGGGCGGGGGCGGGCGTAGAGGTAACGGTACACGGGCTGGCCGCCGGTCTGGAGCTGGGCATCGGCCAGCTTCCAGGTACTGTAGGCGATGAAGCGGTCGCCGGCTAAGTTATTGGCGGCCGCCTCCACCTCGGCATCGGTAGTAGCGGGATACTGCTTCAGCGCCTCCGCAGCGCGGTCGCCGTAGAGCTTTTGCATCGCCGTGCGGTAGTTGTCCAGCGTGGGCGCGGCCGGGCCGAGCACCATTTGGTACGTCATTTCCTGCGAGTTCCAGCCCACCAGCAGCGGTACGTGCGCCTGCTGGCCCGCCGCAAAAATCTCCGCCGGCTGCCGGGGCAAGAAGTAGCCATCCACCACCGGCGAGAAGCGCGGCGCGCCCTGCTTACCGCTGGCTTCGAGCACCTGCTGGGCCGGGAGCGCCCGCAGAGCGGCCAGCGAGGTAGCCCCTACCGCCGTCCCAAAGGCCACGCCTGCCTGCTCACCCTGCGCCAGCGTCGGCAGGGGCTGCAAGCCCAGCAGCGAGCCGCTCTCGGCAATAGCGCCTTTCAGCAAATCTTTCGAGCCGGGCGCGGCCATCTGCGCGCTCACCGACCACGAGCCCGCCGATTCGCCACCGATGGTAATGTGCGCCGGGTCGCCGCCGAAAGCCGCGATGTTCTGCCGCACCCAGCGCAGGGCCGCCTGCTGATCGAGCAGGCCGTAGTTGCCCGAAGCGTGGTGGGGCGATTCCTGGGTCAGCTCGGGGTGGGCCAGGAAGCCGAAAGCCCCCAGCCGGTAGTTTACCGTCACGGCCACGATGCCGCGCTTGGCCAGCGCCTCGCCGTCGTAGCGCGGCTCCGAGCCATCGCCCGCCACAAAGCCGCCACCGTAGAAATACACCAGTACCGGCCGCTTCTCGCTGGCCGTCTTGGCCCCAGTCCACACGTTAAGGTAGAGGCAATCTTCGCTCACGCCGTTCGAGCGAAAATTCATGTCGCCGAATAGCGGCAGCTGCATGGCCCGGGGGCCAAACTGCGTGGCCGGGCGCACATCTTTCCAGGGCTGCGCGGGCTGGGGCTCGCGCCAGCGCAGGCGGCCCACGGGCGGGGCAGCGTAGGGCACGCCCTTAAAGGAATGAATGCCGCTGGATAGCGTCGCGCCTTGCAGCGCGCCGCCCGCCGTGCGGGCACGGTCGTGGGCCAAATCGGTCGGCGCCTGGGCCAGCGCCGCCGTGGCCAGCAGCAGGGTGGGGAAAAGGAAGAAAGAGTTCATGCCGGCAAGGTAGAGCCTTTCTCCCATCCGCCGTCGTTACTCAGTACGCCAAGACTCTGATTACCTCGACAATAAGGATTTCACAAAACGTCGTAGTGGTCTATCACCCTCCGAAATCGGATGCGCCGATCATCCAGCGTAGACAACCTATGGACAAAATAACAGGGGTAACTGGCACGAGTTACGCTGCGCTAAACTCGTGCCAGTATACGGTGTTCATAACCGGCTCTAGTTACTGTAATCATCAGCCTACTACGACTGGCCCAATCCGCAAAAAGCCCCGCCGTCTTAGCGACAGCGGGGCTTTTTTAACCTCATTCAATACGTTACAGCAACTCCGTGCTACGCTTCACGAAGGCCGTGAGGGCTTCGCCCTTCAGCAGGCCTTGGGCCAGCAGCGCCAGGTCGAAGGCTTGCTTGGCCACGGTTGAGCCGCCGTCGGCCAGGATTTTCTGCACGAGGGGGCTGTTGGCGTTCACGGTCACGTCGAACGAGTCGGGCAGCGAGCCGAACATCTGCATGCCGCCGCCGCCACCGGTGCGCTGCATGTCTTTCATACGGCGCATAAACTCGTTTTGGGTGATGACTACCGGCGCGTCCTGCGGCGAGAGGGCCGCCACTTTGACGTGCATCGCGGGGTTGCTGATGGCCCCGGTGAACACTTCTTCGAGCTTCTTCTGGTCGTCCTCGCTCAGCACGCTGGCCGGGGCTTCTTCCTTCTCGATGAGCTGGCTGGCCGTGGCCGAGTCTACGCGCTTAAACGTGGTTTTCTCCAGTTTCTGCTCCAGCAAGCCGATGAAGTGCGGGTCGAGCACCTGGTCGAACACCAGCACGTCGTAACCGCGCTCTTGGGCCGCGGCCACAAAGCCGTGCTGCTGCTCGGCGTCGGTGGTGTAGAGCACCACGGTATTGTCGTTTTTATCCTTCTGATTGGCCTGAACGTGCTCGGTGTACTCGGTGAGCGTGTAGAGCTTACCATCCACGCTTTTCACCAATACGAAGTCCTTGGCGCGCTCGTAAAACTTGTCGTCCGACAGCATGCCGTACTTCACAAACAGCCCAATGTCAGCCCATTTCTCCTCGTAGCCAGCGCGGTCCTTGCGGAACAGCTCGGCCAGCTTATCGGCGACCTTCTTGGTGATGTAGGTGTTGATTTTACGCACGTTGGCGTCGGCTTGCAGGAAGCTGCGCGACACGTTGAGCGGAATGTCGGGCGAGTCGATAACCCCGTGCAGCAGCATCAGGAACTCGGGCACCACGTCCTTCACCTCGTCGGTGATAAACACCTGGCGCGAGTACAGCTGGATCTTGTTGCGCTGAAATTGCAGCTCGTCCTTCACCTTCGGGAAGTACAAAATACCCGTTAGGTTGAAGGGATAGTCCACGTTCAGGTGAATCCAGAACAGCGGCTCATCCATGCTCATCGGGTACAGCTCGCGGTAGAACTTCTTGTAGTCCTCGTCGGTCAGGTCGGCCGGCTGCTTGGTCCAGATGGGCGTAGTGTCGTTGATCAGCTCTCCCTCAAACTCGATCGGAATGGGCAGGAACTTGCAGTACTTGGTGAGGATGGTGCGCAGCCGGGCTTCTTCCAAAAACTCGTCCGAGTCTTCGGCCACGTGCAGCACTACGTCGGTACCGCGCTCGGCCTTGGCGTGCTCGCCGGTGGGCTCGTCGAGGGTAAACTGCGTCGAGCCGTCGCAGGTCCAGTGGGCGGTCAAGGCACCTTCCTTGTACGACTGCGACCAGATTTCCACCTCCTTGGCCACCATGAAAGCCGAGTAGAAACCGAGACCGAACTGCCCAATAATCTGCTCCTTAGCCTGGGCGTCCTTCTCCTTGTACTTCTCCACAAACTCGGTGGCCCCGGAGAAGGCAATCTGGTTGATGTACTTCTTGATTTCCTCGGCCGTCATACCCAGGCCGTGGTCCGAAATCGTGATTTTACGCTTGTCTTTATCGACCGTCACGCGCACTTTCAGCTCGCCCAGCTCGCCCTTGTACTCGCCCAGCGCCGCCAGGCTCTTGAGCTTCTGGGTGGCATCGACGGCGTTGCTGACCAGCTCGCGCAGAAAAATCTCGTGGTCAGAATACAAGAACTTCTTGATAATGGGGAAGATGTTCTCGGTGTGAATGGAAATGGAGCCGGTTTCGGACATCGTGAAAGCTAGGATAAGTGAAATAATAAAGGGCTGACTAACAGGCAGCGCCTATTTATCAGCCCGATAAATCAAAGGTTATTCCAATACCTGGCTGGCTGCCAGGTTGGCAGTTAGCCCGCCGAGTCAAACTGACCGTACGGCACTTGTGGCTCGCTCACCTGCTGGGCTGCCGACGCGGCATTACCGCAGCCCGCAGCCCATTCGAGCAGCAACTCCGGCAGACGGGGCGAGTCGTCGATAAGCCAGGCCAGGCCGAATTCGGGCTGGGGGAAAAATTGTACATCGAAGCGAATGAAGGGGGAAACGGCCATCAGCAGCCCTTCGGCCACGTGCTGGTTGTACACGCGCTCTGCCGATAGCACTATTACCACTTGCCGGAGAGGCAGCTTTAGCACGGCGGGCATAAAGCTGGTAGTCAGCCACAACTGATCGTATACCGGCACATCAGGCAAGGCGTTAATATCCAGTAAAACCCGCCCCACCGCCAGCTCGGCGGCCACCTCAACAAGCCGGGTGAAGGAGGGACGAAAGTGGCGCATGCTGCTCTCTACCGTCCAGGCTACCCGTAGTAAATCCAACGGCTCGTCATACTGAGCGCAGAACTCAGCCATGCTTTTAATAATCATATAGTTGTTCCGCTTGCTAGTACCGGCCGGGCGGCTACGCAGCCCCTATCATTGCACTGAAGCGGCACACATACGCAAAAGTAGGCCGTTTGGTCTGCATGCCGAGTAAAAAAATTGTTAATTTCTAAGTTTTCTCTACTTACTCACGCGGCGGTATTCCATTTCCTCTATTACTCCGGGTAGTTCCGCGCCGACCACCAGCTCAATTACGAGCTTACGGCGACTAAGCTGGGCAATCCGCTGCCCATCGAACGACGAACCGCCTTCCGTATCCGGGCTCTGGGCGAGTAGCTGCGACTCCCGCACTGCATAGGTGCCAACCTCCGTGCGCGGAGGCTGGCCGGGCCGCTGCACGGCAAACAGGTACGTACCGTCGGGGCGAAATTCCACCCGTAATTGCGCCACTCCGGCCGCCATCTCCTCGTTGAGCTCGGCCACTTCGGGGTTGTCCATGCGCTCCAGAACGTCCGGCGGCACCGTTTGACTGGCAACGAAACTGATTTGGCGCAGTTCCCACTGGCCCGGCAGCAGAGTGGGCACCTGCGCCCGGCCGGCCATCGCCAGCAGCAGGCCCATAGCTGCCAAGCCCGCCCGCTGAAGCCTGAAACATCGATTTACTCCGAACATCAACTGAGATTTTACGCTGGTGCTTACCGGCCGCACAAGCTGCGCTCTACCAAGCCCGCACCAGCTAGGTTAAGGTAAAAAGCGCTACTCGCGCCTAAAGTTATTTTGTAACAACGTTGCGCCTGGCGGCATATTCTACCCGACCAAGCCCGTAACTTTGCCGGGCCGATGCAACCATTGCGCGGCCGCTGGCTCCTTACTGTAAGCTTATCTGGCGTTCTTGTGTTGCGGACTGTGCTACGACCCTACCTTGCTTTGCTGCTGCTGCTCTGCCTCGTGCGGACGCTGCTGCCCGAGGCGTGGGTATTGACGCTGCACGCGCACCGCCATACTACCGAAGTAGCCGCCACCCACCGCCCTGCTGGCAAAGAGCTGCTGAGCCCCCGCCACACCCACTGCCACACCGAGCAGTTTTACAATGTTCCGTTTCAGCTGGCGCTGCCCGTGAGCCTGCCCCAGCCCCGGACCAGCCTTCACTACCAACCGCTGCCAGTACCCGTACAACTGGCTAGCTCGGCAACCGCGCTGCGCGGCACGGCCCTGCGCGGCCCGCCGCGCGCCTAAATACTAATCGACCTATTTTTTAGTTTCGTTTTTTTAACGGACTTTCGTCTGGTTATCAAGCCCTAGGCTGATACAACAGCATTTGCCGCCCGGCCTGCGTAGGCCCGCCGCCCCGATTTTTTTCTCTGGTTTGGTTTTAGAGAAAATGCAGACAGACCCTGGCCTTTGGCCGGGGTGTGTTTGCGGGGCGTAGCGATGGGTAAACATGCCCCAGCGGCCGCGCCGGGCGAAAGTCCGCCTCCCCCTTTATTTCGCGGTTTCGTATGCTTCGCGCATCTACTACAGTGGTGCTAGCCAGCACCTTGTCCTTTTCGTTTGCCTTTTTGGCGGGGGCGCAGGTAGCCCCCACCCCCGCCCGTACCCGGGCTGCCGCCACCTTCGCTGGTCGCCTTACCGATGCCGCCACCGGCCAGCCTTTGCCGGGGGCCAACGTCGTTTTTCCCGACCTCAAGCAGGGCACCGCTACCGATGCCGACGGCCGGTTCAGTTTCACCAACCTACCCCGGGGCCGGTTTCTGATGCAGGTGACCTCACTGGGGTATAACACGGTTAATCAAACCATTGATACCAGCAACGGCCAGCCGCTGGACTTAAAGCTCACGCCTTCGGCCACCGAAATCGGCCAGGTGGTGGTAACGGGCGTCAGCCAGGCGACGGAGCTGCGCCGCTCGCCGGTGCCCACGACCATCGTCGACCGCACGCGACTCAACCAGACCTCGGCCACCAACCTCATCGATGCCATTGCCCACACGCCGGGCGTGAGCCAGATTACGACCGGGGCGGCCATCAGCAAGCCCGTGGTACGGGGGCTGGGCTACAACCGCGTAGTGACGCTCAACAACGGGGCCCGGCAAGAGGGCCAGCAGTGGGGCGACGAGCACGGCATTGAGATTGATGAGTTTAGCATCGATCGGGCCGAGATCATCAAGGGGCCGGGCTCGCTGCTCTACGGCTCCGACGCGATGGCGGGCGTAATCAACTTCCTGGCGCCCGACCCTATCGCCGAGGGCCACATCACCGGCTCGGCCACGGCCAACTACCAGACCAACAACCGCCAGCAGGGCTACTCGCTCGAAAACGCGGGCAACCTCAACGGCTTCAACTGGCTCGTGCGCGGCACCCGCAAGGTGGCCGGCGATTACCGTAACCGCTACGACGGCCGCGTGTTCAACTCGGGCTTCAATGAGTGGGACGCCAACGGCTACGTGGGCCTGAATAAAAGCTGGGGCTATTCGCACCTCACCTTCAGCTCGTTCAACCAAAACATCGGCCTCGTGGAAGGGGCGCGCGACAGTGCCAGCGGGCGCTTTCTGCGCGACGTGGCCGTGAACGGGCAGGTAGACTCGCGCATTGCCACCGACGACGACCTGCACGGCTACGCGCTCGGTATTCCGCGCCAGCGCATCAATCACCTGCGCTTTGGCACTGATAATAACTTCATTATCGGCGACCGGGGCGGGCGGCTCACGCTGCAAGTCAACTACCAGCAGAACCTGCGCCGCGAGTTTGGCGACGTGCTCAATCCCGACGAGCCCCAGCTCTATTTCCAGCTGCGCACCGTGGACTACGCGCTGCGCTACTTCCTGCCCGAAATGAATGGCTGGAACGTGGCCGTGGGCACCACCGGCCTGCGTCAGCAAAACCGCAACCTGGGCACCGAATTCCTCATCCCGGCTTACGACCTGACCGAGGGCGGACTATTCGGGGTGGTGAAAAAATCATTGGGCAACCTCGACCTCAGCGGCGGCCTGCGCTACGATGCGCGCCGCATCGCGGCCCAAAGCCTCTACCTCGACGGCGACGAGAAGCCCACCCCGCCCACTACCATCGGGGCCGAAACCAAGTTTCCGGGCTTCGTGAGCAACTTTCACAACTACAGCGGCAGCCTGGGCGCGGCCTACAACCTGAGCGACCGGCTCACGGTGAAAGCCAATCTCTCGCGGGGCTTCCGGGCACCCAACATCGCCGAGCTGGGCTCGAACGGGGTGCACGAGGGCACCATTCGCTACGAGGTGGGTCAGAATAATCTCAAGGCTGAAACCAGCTTGCAGCTCGATGCCGGCGTGAGCTACACCAGTGAGCACGTGCGCTTTACGGTCGATGCTTTTGAGAACAGCATTTCTAACTACATCTTCGCCCGCCGGGTGCTGAACCAGGGCGGTACCGACTCGCTCGTTTCGACTAATCCCGACATCGGCTTGTTCAACTACGTGCAGGGCAAGGCCCGGCTGCTGGGTGGCGAGGTGACGCTCGACTTCCACCCCCACCCGCTCGACTGGCTGCACTTCGAAAACTCGTTTTCGATGGTGCGCGCCCGCCAGCTCGACGTACCCGACGACCAGAAGTTTCTGCCCTTCATCCCGGCCGACCGCCTGCAAAGTGAGCTGCGCGGCAATTTCCGCCGCCAGGGCAAGCGCCTGACCAACCTGTACGCCCGCTTCCAGCTAGAGCAGACGTTCGCCCAAAATCGCTACTTCGCCGCCTTCGACACCGAAACGGCCACGCCCGCCTACACGCTCTTCAACGCCGGCGTAGGTACCGACCTAGCCGATGCCAAGGGCCGCACGCTGTTCTCGCTCTACGTAACGGCCAACAACCTCTTCGACGTAGCTTATCAGAGCCACCTCAGCCGCCTCAAATATGCTGACATCAACTACGTTACGGGCCGGCGCGGGGTGTACAACATCGGCCGCACCGTGAGTGTGAAGGTGGTGGTACCGCTGTCCTTCAAGTAAGCAGCGCATTATAGTAGCTTCCAAACTAGTGTACAGTTTACGCTCGCCGATCATGGTCGCCTCACCACCCGGCCCCCTCTCCGAAAGGGAGAGGGGGAGCCGATCATCAGGGTAAGAGGGTAAAAGTAGCTTAAACTCTTACCCCCCTACCCCCACACCCTACTAACGATCGGCTCCCCCTCTCCTCTTCGGAGAGGGGTCCGGGGGGTGAGGCGACCACGATCGGCGAGCGTAAACTGTACACCAATTCGCAATGCTGCGCTCGCAATAACAACCGGTTGTCAAACGACTAGCAATAGGGTAAAACAGCTGCTCAGCCGCCTCGCCTCCCGGCGGCTGGGCGGCTTCTTTTTTGGCCGAGCGCAGCCATTGCGCAACGGCCGCGCCGACGTAGTACCAGCGCACCCAAGACCCGTCCGTTACGTTCTTGTGGTCCTAACCGTTCGTTTACTCCAGCTATGGGTCACTCTCACAGCCACGCCGGCCACGACCATGCCGGCCACGTACACGCCGCCCCACCGGCCGGGGGCAAGTTTAGCGCCGCCTTCGCCCTCGGCATCGGGCTGAATCTGGCCTTCGTGGCAGTTGAGGTCGTCGGGGGGCTATGGGCCAATTCGGCCGCCCTGCTTTCCGATGCCGGCCACAACCTGAGCGACGTGCTGAGCCTGGCCCTGGCCTGGGGGGCGGCCTGGCTGGCCGGGCGGCCCGCTACCGGGCGCTACACCTTCGGCTACCGGGGGGCGACCATTCAGGCGGCGCTGCTCAATGCAGCCCTGCTCTACGGGGCGCTGGGTTTTATTCTGTGGGAAACCATCGACCATCTGCGCCACCCCGAGCCCGTCAACGGCCTGGCGGTGATGGGGCTGGCCGGGGCGGGCATCTTGGTTAACGGCTTCACGGCCTGGCTTTTTCACGCCGGGCAGAAAAATGATGTGAACGTGCGCGGTGCCTACCTGCACATGCTCACCGACGCCCTGGTGAGCCTGGGCGTGGTGGTGGGCGGGGCCATTACCTACTTCACGCATTGGGCCTGGCTCGACCCGATTATCAGCCTGGGGTTACTGGTCGTGATTGCGGTGAGTTCGTGGGGCCTGCTGCGCGATACCATTCGGCTGGGCCTGCAAGCCGTGCCCGACGGCATTGACTTAGAGAAAGTGCGCGCCTTCCTACTGGCCCAGCCCGGGGTGCAGAGCCTGCACGACCTGCACATCTGGAGCCTGAGCAGCGACGGCCACGATACCGCCCTCATGACCCACCTCGTACGCCCCGGCGGGGCCGATGCTGCCTGGCTGGCCAGCCTTTCGGCGGGGCTGCTGCGCGAGTTTCACATTCACCACACTACCGTGCAGGTTGAAGATACGCTGCTGCCCGAGGGCTGCCGTAGTGGCTGCGCCGAGCCTGCCCAGGCCTGGGTGTGAGTTAAATCGGTTGGCTGTACCAGATAGCCACCAGTAAGTTGGCAGGCCTGCCAGGCCGGGCAAACCTGAACTATAGCTTGGCTCGTACGTTCAAGGGCCAGCCAGCTTAGCTGGCATTCCTCTACTTATGAAGAAGCTCATTTTTGGGGCCTTTCTTGCCCTCGGTACCCTGGCCGCCACCTCGGCCCACGCCCAAACCACGACCAACGACCCTGCCACCGCGGCGCCCCAAACGTCGCAGAGCACCCAGGCAGCCTACGACCAGCAGCGCCAACGCCGTAAAATGGCCGACCAATCGGTAGCCGACAACGAGCGCGCCATCAAGGAGCAGCAAAACCGAACCCGCGATCTTGAAAATCAACTCAAAGCGCAGCGCCAGCAGGCTAAGCAGCAGAAAGAACAGCTCAAAATGGAGCGTCAAAACGCCAAGGCCCAGCGCCAGCAGGAAGACGCCGCCCGCGAGCAAATGAAGATGCAGCGCCGTGCCGAGAAAGAGGCCCGCAAAGCCCAAAAAGCTGGGTAATCTCCGCACCCGGGCAGTTTCACCTGCTGCCAGCCCAGAAAAAGCTTCGGCCCCGGCCGGAGCTTTTTTCGTTTTGCCCGTATGCTTGTTCTCACCGTTCTACCCCGCATTTTCGCCCAATGGCCGCCAAAAACCCGACCCGCTACTACCCGCTTCATCACTACATCCTAGTGCCGCTGTCGCTGCTGATGGTGGGCTACACCATTCGGCGCTACGTGGGCGTGGCCGGCGACGACTCCGAGATTTCGCGGCTGTGGTTTTCGCTTGCCGCCGTTACGCTGCTTTTTTTCGTCACGCTCATCATGCTGCGCCAGCACTACGCCCTGCTGCTGCAAGATCGGGTGGCCCGCCTCGAAGTGCGGCAGCGCTACTTTGAGGTCAGCGGCCAACGCTTCGCTCCGCTCGAAAAAGAGTTGACCCTCAAGCAAATTCTTACCTTGCGCCTGGCCGGCGACCAGGAACTACCGGCCCTGGCCCGGGCGGCCGCCCAAGAAAAACTCGATCCTAAGGCCATTCTGGCGCGCATCAACGATTTTCAATTCGATACTATGCGCGTCTGATTCCGGCTGGCAGCGGCGGGAGTAGATGAACCACCCGGGTAGCTACTATTGCGACAGAATAGCGGGCAGCCGGTATTTCACCAACCCTTCCCCTACCCGTCTTTCACCTACTCCGCGCCTCCGCCGGCCCCCGTTCCACCAATTCACCTCCTCATTTTATGATTCTTTACAACGTCACCACCAGCCTCGACCCCAGCATTGCCGACGAGTGGGTAGCCTACATGCGCGACCACCACATGGCCGAAGTCGTGGGCACGGGTTGTTTTATTCGCAGCGTGTTGCTGCGCCTGCTCAACGAGGAAGACGACGGCATCACCTACGCCGCCCAGTATTTCAGCATTAGCCTGGAGCAGCTGGAAGCCTACCAACAGCACTTTGCCCCCGCCCTGCGCAAAGAGATGGACCAGAAGTTCGCCGGCAAGTACCACTCTTTCCGCACCGTACTGGAAGTAATAGACTAACGACCGCAGATTTAACGGATTAAACGGATTGCGCGGATACGCCCGCCAGCCTTGCGGCGGCGGGCTGACTATACAGGCGTAGTATTACCCTATTCAATAGTAGACGGGATTACGTACCCATAAAAAAGGCCACCCCTGCGGGTGGCCTTTTTTAGTATCGTTACTCAGTAGTCAGCCCGCCGCCGCAGGCTGGCGGGCGTATCCGCGCAATCCGTTTAATCCGTTAAATCTGCGATAAAGGTCCAGACATCGGCCCATTCGGCGATTTGGAGCTGGGTGCTCTTCCCCGCACCGTGGCCGGCGTTAACGTCGATGCGAATGAGCACCGGGTTGGGGCCAGCCTGGCAGGCTTGCAGCTCGGCAGCAAACTTAAAGGAGTGAGCGGGCACCACGCGGTCGTCGTGGTCGGCGGTGGTGATGAGCGTAGCCGGGTAGTGCGTACCGGGCTTCAGATTGTGCAAGGGCGAGTAGGCCAGCAGGTTGTAAAACTGGGCCTCATCGTCGGAGGTGCCGTACTCGGGGGCCCAGTTCCAGCCAATAGTAAATTTCTGATACCGCAGCATGTCGAGTACGCCCACGGCGGGCAGAGCCACGCGGCACAGGTTGGGCCGCTGGGTCATGACAGCCCCCACGAGCAGACCGCCGTTGGAACCGCCCGCAATGGCCAGCTTG
Source organism: uncultured Hymenobacter sp. (assembly GCA_913776615.1). Taxonomy (GTDB): domain Bacteria; phylum Bacteroidota; class Bacteroidia; order Cytophagales; family Hymenobacteraceae; genus Hymenobacter. Next base: position 14,008 of record CAJYPK010000005.1, on the reverse strand, counting down.
GCGGGGCTGGTGTAGCCCTGGGCAAACAGCGTTTCAGCCGCCGCGATAAAGTCGTCGAAGACGTTTTGCTTGTGCGGCGTCATCCCGGCCTGGTGCCAGGCCTCACCATACTCGCCCCCGCCGCGCAGGTTGGGAATGGCTAGCACGCCGCCCCGCTCCAGCCACAGCAGCCGCGCCACCGAGAAACCCGGTGTGAGACTCACATTGAATCCCCCGTAGGCGTAGAGGTAAGTGGGATTTTGCCCATCGAGCGCCACCCCCTTCTTGTGGGTAATGAACATGGGTACCTGCGTACCATCCTTGCTCGGGTAGAATACCTGGGTCGTCACGTAGTCGGCCGGCTGCACATCTACTTGCGGGGCCTTGAATACCGTGCTCACGTTCGCCGCCGGGTCGTAGCAGTAAATCGTAGTGGGGTAGGTAAACGACGTGAAAGCGTAGTAAAGCACAGTATCCTCCCGCCGCCCGCCGAAGCCCGCGGCCGTACCGATGGCCGGCAGTGCCACGTCGTGCCGCCACTCGCCTTGCTCCGAGTACACCCGCACCCGCGAGCTGGCATCGTGCAGGTAAGTGGCCAGCAGACAGCCCGCCGCCAGGCTGATGCTTTCGAGCTTTTCCGGCCCTTCGGCAATGACTTCGTGCCACTCGGCGGGGCGGCGGGGATTTACGCGCACCACGCGGTAGTTGGGCGCGTGGTCGTTGGTGTACAGCAGCAACTCGTCGCCGAGGCTACCGATTACGCTCGTCTCAAACTCGTAGCTGGGTTGGATGGTCGTCCAAATACCCGCCTGGGTCGGGTCGGTGAGGTCGCGCACCAGCAGCCGGTTGCCGTCGCGCAGGCCGTCGGTCAGGCTCAGGGCCAGCCAGCGCTCGTCCTCCGTCACGTCGGCGATGCGGAAGCCCAGGGCCATTTCCCGGTTTTCGTACACCAACTCGTCGGTGCTCTGGGGCGCGCCCAGGCGGTGATAGTACACCTTGTGATACTCGTTCTTACCCGCCAGGGCGGCCTCGCCGGGGCGGGGCGCGTCGTAGGCGCTGTAGTAAAATCCCGCGTTGGCCCAGGCCACGCCCGACACCTTCACCCAATCCAGCACGTCGGGTAGGGACTGGCGGCTGGCCAGGTCGAGCAGCCGCACTTGCTGCCAGTCGGAGCCGCCCCCGCTGGTGGTATAAGCCAGGTAGCGGTGGTCGGGGCTGAAATGCAGGCCCGTGAGCGCCGTGGTGCCATCGGCCGAAAACTGGTTGGGGTCGAGTAGTATCTCGGCAGTTTCCAGCGGCTGGCCTACGGGCACTACGTAAACCACCGCCTGATTTTGCAAGCCGTCGTTCTTACTGAAAATCAGCAAATCACCCTCTTGGTGCGGCACGCCATAGCGCTCATAGTCCCAGAGCTGGGTAAGGCGCGCGCGCAGCTCTTCCCGAAAGGGAATCCGGGCAAGATAGTCAAATGTGAGCTCGTTTTCGGCGGCCACCCAGGCGGCGGTTTCGGCCGAGTCGGCATCTTCGAGCCAGCGGTAGGGATCGGGCACGGGCGTGCCGAAATACGTATCGAGCTGCGAGTCGCGGCGGGCGTCGGGGTAAGTCAACATCAAGAAAAAAAGACGCTACTGACCGGTGGTAGGCACCACGCGCGGCGCGGCGCGCTCCTGCGTGGGTTGCTCGGTGAGCGTATGCTTGTTGGAAATGGTATTGGCGCGCACGGCCGCCCGGCGCTCGGCCGAGTGAGAAGTTCCCACGCGGCAGCCGGTGGCCAACAGCCCGGCCAGCAGGCCAGCCCAGAGAATAACGGTGCGCATGAGCGATAAACAAACGGCCCCGCTCCCGAGGTTTACGGGCGCGGCAGCCAATGAGAATTAAGCCTCCGGAGCAGCGGGCGGATAAGGCGCAGCAGGAGCCTCGCGCTGGGCCAGGGCCTCGGCCACTCGGCGGGCCACTAGCTCTTCGACAAGTTGGCGCTGCTGGGCGGTTAGCTCAGGGCCGGGGCTCCCCGCGGCGCGGCGCAGCTCGCGCACGGTACGGCCCAGGCTCAGGCGCAGCATACCGTAGAGCACCAGGCTCAAGATGCTCAGAATAAGCGCCAGCGGGGCAAAAATACGGTTGAGCAACGGCTCGGGTGCGCTGGCAGCGGGCCGGGCGACGGGTGACACCGACGCGCCACCGGCCTCGGCTAGTTCGGCGGGGCCGTTACCGAGGCTGGGGTCGGTTTCGGCCTGGGGAACGGGTGCGGGGTCGGTGGGGGGCAGGCCCGTCAGCACGTAGTCGGTCAGTTTTTTCTCCAGCGCCTGGAGGCCGGCCAGCCGGGCGGGGTCGCGCTGCCGGGCCGGCGATGAGCGCAGCTTGCTGATAATAGCCTTTGTGAGCGCCGCCAGCCGGGCCGGATTGTCCTTCAAGCCCTTGTAAATTTTGCCTTTGCCCTCGATGGGCGCGTACAGCAGCGAGTAAATGCGCAAGCTATCGGCCCGCAGGCTGGCAGCCAGCGCCTTGAGGTTGCCGCCCTCGCAGCGCAACGTGCGCTGCAAGTGCGGCCGGCCGGCATCGGTATAGACGTAACGGGCCGTGGCGCACCAGATTTGCACCTTCGCCTCGTCGAGCGACGGCTGGCCCAGGGGCGTTTGGGCCGCGGTGGCCAGTGGCCCCAGCAGCCCGGCCGCCAGCGCCAGCCACCGGGCGCGGGCAAGTTGTTTTTTCATACTCATGGGTGGGCAGTACGCCGATTGGGGCCGGAAAGTACAACTCGTCCGGCGCTTAGTCCCACGGCGGCTAGCGGCGGAAGTATCTTTGTGGGCTTTTAAGCTAGCCCTTTATGCATATCGAAGTTCTCAAGTCCAAGATTCACCGCGTTAAAGTGACGCAGGCCGAGCTGCACTACGTGGGCAGCATCACCATCGATGAAGACCTGCTCGACGCGGCCAACATGGTGGAAAATGAAAAAGTGACCGTGGTCAACGTCAACAATGGCGAGCGCCTCGAAACCTACACTATCAAGGGCGCGCGCGGTACGGGCATGATCTGCCTCAACGGTCCGGCCGCCCGCCGGGCGGCCGTGGGCGACATCGTCATCATCATTTCCTACGGCCTCATCGATTTCAAAGAAGCCCGCGCCCACCAGCCTACCGTTATTTTCCCCGACCAGCACAACCGCCTCGGTGAGTAGTGAACCGGTGAACTGGTGAAAATAGTGGGTTAGTAGTTCATACTTCCTCGCCATCCCGCCAGCTCACCAGTTCACCGGCTCACCAGTTCACCGTATGAAGCACCTGCTCACTTTTCTGAAATACACGCTGCTACTGGGCATTTCGGGCGCGCTGATGTGGTACGCCGTGCGCGGGCAAAACCTGGCTAGCATCGGGCACTACATCCGCACAGCCAACTATTTCTGGCTCGGGCTGTCGTTGTTTATTTCAGTATTAGGCTATTTTAGCCGCGCCTACCGCTGGCAGATGCAGCTCAACGCTTCGAGCACCCCAGCCCCGTTTTGGAAAGTATACCACGCCATGATGGTCGGTTATCTCGCCAACTTGGTACTGCCCCGCATGGGCGAGGTTATCCGCTGCTCGGTGCTGCGGCGCACGAGTGGGGTGCCAGTGCAGGTAGCGCTGGGCACGGTGGTTACCGAGCGCGTTATCGATGTACTGGTGCTACTGGGCCTGCTCAGCTCGACGCTGCTATTGGATTTCAATACATTCTGGGGTTTCTTCAACGACAAGCTGCTCGGGGGCAAGGCCGACACCATTGCCCGCAATCCTATGCCACTCGTGCTGGCGGGCGTCATTGGCCTGCTCCTGCTGGCCGGCGGGGGCTATACGCTGTTTCGCAACCTGGAGCGCCTACGCCAGAATGCCCTTTTCAATAAGGCCGCTCTTTTCATTAAGGGCTTGCTAGCGGGGGTATTCAGTATTCTGAAGCTCGAAAACAAGGGCGTTTTTCTGTTCCACACGTTCTTTACCTGGCTGGTATACTACCTGCTTGATTACCTGGCTTTTTTCTGCTTTCCCGAAACTTACGGCCTAGGAATGAAAGCCGGCTTGGCAGTCCTTACCTTCGGGGCCTTTGGCATGGCGGCGCCGGTGGCGGGCGGCATCGGGCCTTTTCACGTGCTGGTGCAAGGTATTCTACTGGCCTACGGCATCAGCAAGGAAGCGGGTATTGCCTACGCGCTGGTGGTACACGGCGCCCAAACGCTACTCGTGGTCTTGCTAGGTGGCATCAGCTTCGTAGCCGTAGCCTTGGCCGACAAAGGCAACATCGTAGCCGAGGCCGAAGCCATAGCCGAAGAGCCACTCACCACCGAATGAGGTAGTGAGCGAGCGCAGGCGTGAGGTAACGAAGAAGCGGGACTACTAAGTAGACCCTGCAGAGAATACCTCTCGTCCCTTCGCCAATTCGCTCCCGCGCTCCCTTACCAATCCACTTCCCATTTTCCTCGCATGACTGCTGCCAAGATCCTGACCCGCTCTGAGCTTCCTGCTACCCTGGCCGCCTGGCGAGCCGCCGGTGAGCGCGTCGTGTTTACCAATGGGTGCTTCGACCTGCTGCACCTGGGCCACGTCGACTATCTTGAAAAAGCCCGCGCCCTCGGCAATCGCCTGGTCGTAGGTCTCAACACCGATGCCTCGGTAAGCGCACTCAAGCCCGGCCGCCCGTTGCAGGATGAGTATTCCCGCGCCCGCATCCTGGCCGCGCTGGCCTTCGTCGATGCGGTAGTGCTGTTCGGCGAGCCCACCCCCTTGCAACTTATCGAGTTGGTTCAGCCCGATGTATTGGTTAAGGGCGACGACTACGCCGTCACCGCCATTGTGGGCCACGAGCTGGTGCTGGCCCGCGGGGGGCAGGTACTCACCGTGCCCCTCGTAACGGGTTACAGTACTTCCAACATCGTAAAAAAAATCAGCGCCGGGCTGGCGGGCTAAGTCGCTGCCCGGCCGCCCCAGCCCATCCGCTTTGGCGACCCTGGCGTATTTTTACTTTCATAATCTGCCTTTTCCTCACCCCTCCCTCCCACCCCTACTCCCTTGGAAATGACCACCCCGCTGGCTATGGCCACTCCCTTCCAACTGACTGAAGAACACTTGGCCGTGCAGGCCGCCGCCCGCGACTTTGCTCAGAGCGAGCTGTGGGAAGGCGTCATCGAGCGCGACGAGCACCAGAAATTTCCCGCCGCCCAGGTGAAGCGCATGGGCGAGCTCGGCTTCATGGGCATGATGGTGAGCCCCGAATACGGTGGCTCGGGCCTCGACACCATCAGCTACGTGCTGGCGATGGAGGAGATCTCCAAGGTCGATGCCTCCTGCTCCGTCATCATGTCGGTGAATAACTCGTTGGTGTGCTGGGGCCTGGAAAAATTTGGCACCGAGGAGCAAAAGCGCAAGTACCTGCCCCGCCTGTGCTCGGGCGAAATCATCGGCGCCTTCGCGCTATCGGAGCCTGAAGCTGGCTCCGATGCCACCAGCCAGCGTACTACTGCCGAGGACATGGGCGACTACTACCTGCTCAACGGTACCAAAAACTGGATTACCAACGGCACCACCGCCTCGGTCTACCTCGTCATCGCCCAAACCCACCCCGAGTTGAAATCGCGCGGTATCAACGTGCTGATTGTCGACAAGGACATGCCCGGCTTCCAGCAAGGCCCCAAGGAAAACAAACTTGGCATTCGCGGCTCCGATACTTGCTCCCTCCTCTTTACCGATGTGAAGGTACCCAAGGAAAACCGCATCGGGGCCGATGGCTTCGGGTTCAAATTCGCCATGCAGGTACTGGCCGGCGGCCGCATCGGCATTGCCTCGCAAGCGCTGGGCATCGCCTCGGGCTCGCTCGAGTTGAGCATCAAGTACGCTAAAGAGCGCAAAGCTTTCGGCGTCGAAATAGCTAAGCACCAAGCTATCCAATTTAAGCTGGCCGATATGGCCACCAACGTGGAGGCGGCCCGTCTCCTGTGCCTGCAAGCCGCCGCCGATAAAGACAACCACGCCGACTACGCCAAGAGCGGCGCCATGGCCAAGCTATTTGCCTCCAAAGTGGCCATGGACGCCTCTGTCGAAGCTGTGCAAATTCATGGCGGCTACGGCTTTGTTAAGGAGTATCACGTGGAGCGCTTCATGCGCGACGCCAAGATTACTCAGATTTACGAGGGTACTTCCGAAATCCAAAAAATTGTTATTTCCCGCGAGATTTTAAAGTAGGCATGCCTACTTTAGCGCTTGCTCATATTGCACATAACCCAGGCCATTGCGGCCTGGGTTTTTTGTTTTACTGAACTTTTTTTAGAATGTATTGTAGTAATTACTTGGGATAGTAGGTACTTTTGGCCAGGCGAAGGGAATTTTATCCTGGATTAATGACAAAATAAATGGAAGACTACAACAAAGTAATTGAGTCTCTGGGGGTTAAGTACATTAAGGCTAAGAACCTTGTACTTCGCCAAGCCTTTACAGTACGCAATGCTTATGACGTAGGCAATAACCTCATCTTGCTGCACCAGGGTAAAATTGTTTTTGGCGAAGATGAGGCAGTAGTCGAGGAGGGAGAATTGCTGTTTTTGCCCGGGGGCCGGGCCACCCGCGTAGGCTACGGCCAAAGTGCCGCCAGCCGCGTAATTTCCAACGACGACTTAATTACGAATAAGGACCGATTCTTTACTTCCAACGATAAGCTCGACTATATTGGCGACGCTGAGGAAAGCCATAGCTTTGTCGCCTTCGAGGCCAAGGTTTTTGACTCCGTCAATTTCTTCGCCTCGCTCGACGTACCGGCCTTCGTCATTAAGGGTAACACGAAGCTGGCCAATCTGGTCATCAAAATTATTGAGGAGTCGCTGCAAGACCTGCCCGGTCGTGAACGCCTCATCAATATTTACACCGAGAATCTGGTAGTGGAGGTAGTGCGCTATATCCTGCGCAACAACCTGTTCGTAGAGCAGTTGGCTACCAACAGTACTTATTTCAAAGACCCGCGCCTGATTGACCTTTTTAACTTCATTAAGGAAAATCTGAGCGGCGACCTTTCCAATAAAGTACTGGCCACCGTGGCCAACGTGAGTGAGGACTACGTGGGGCAGTATTTCAAAATGCTGACCAATATTAATCCGCAGGATTACATTGAATATCAGCGCATGGAGCGTGCCGTTTCACTGCTACGTACCACTAAGAAAAGCATCCGCGATATCGGCAAGGAAGTTGGCTACAAGGATACAGCTTACTTCTGCCGCCGTTTTAAAATGATGTTCGGCATCCCGGCCGGTAAAATGCGCCGCCGCGAAACTGCCATGAACATCTAAGATCGCAGATTTAACGGATTCAACGGATTGCGCAGATACGCCCGCCTGCCTCCGGCGGCGGGCTGAGTACTCGGGCAGTAAAAAAGGCTACCCTCACGGGTAGCCCTTTTTACTTGTTTTTGCAGCGGGCGCGTTCTGCGGAGAATGGGCTATCTAGCCTAGCCAGTCTCTTGGGCAATAGCTAATAGCCTACGCGCCTTATTTTTTAGTTTAAACTACAATAGCCAGTCATACTGTAGACTGCGCTAGCAACGTCAATCCGACGTTAGTCTACTCAGCCTGCTGTTGTAGGCGGGCGGGCGTATCGCTGAAATCTGGTAAATCTGCGGTCTGGCGGGCGATAGCAAGAAAGTCAGGGTCCCGCTCCAGATGATTACCGATTACCACCATATCGGCACCAGCGGCGAATGCCGTGTATATTTTTTCGCCGGTATTGAGGCCCCCGCCCACGATGATTGGCACATCTACTGCCCAGCGCACTGCACTAATCATGGCTGCCGATACGGGCTGCTGCGCCCCGCTACCGCCATCGAGGTACATAAGGCGCAAACCTAGCTGCTCGCCTGCCATAGCCGTAGCAGCGGCGATACTCGGCTTATCATATGGCAATGGTGCGGTGCCACTCATGTAGGAAGCCGTAGTTGGACGCCCACTATCTACGAGCATATAACCAGTAGGCAAGAGTTGCAAACCGCTCTCGCGGAGGCGTGGAGCCGCCACTACGTGCTGGCCGATGAGAAAATCCGGATTGCGCCCAGAGATAAGCGATAACAGCAAAATGCCATCGGCCGCAGCGTCTACATGCAAAGCGTGGCTGGGAAATAGTAAAACCGGCACCTGCGGGGCCTCTGCTTTAAGCAACGCAATAAGGGCAGCCTGGTACTCAGTAAGCACCAGGCTGCCCCCTACGAGAAAAAAATCAACGGGATATTGCTGCGTCAACTGCAACAGACGACGCAAGCGCACTGGCTCGAAATCATCGGGATCGAGAAGCACAGCTAAAGCTTTGCGACCACGCAGCCGCAGGTCAGCGAGCTTGTTAAGCAAGTGGCTCGCGGGGCGTAAGAGATTCTTCGTGGTGGGCGGCGTCAGCGACATCCTGAGCGGCAGAAGTGGCGGGCCAGGTAGCGGGCGAAATTCCCGCGTTGGCCGATGAAGCTGCAAGGTCGGCATTTTTACCGGTTTCTTCCTCATGCCCCGATGTAAAGCCTTGCACAGCCTTGGTTACGAGTGCCAGGGCCACTGCTGCAGCCTGGGCCACTACGACGCGCCCAGTCTCGCTTTTAGCAAAGGCAATAAGGGCTGGCAAGATAACTCCCTGCTTATGCTCCACCGCCGAATCAGTATCCTGAATAGTGTCCTCATCCTCCGCAAAGCCTGTAGAATGAGGTAGACGGCGGCTATCGTCGTACGGGCGAGCTTGGTATGAGTTGGCAGAGGCATATGAATGCGCTGCCCCCTCTTCGTCGCCATGGTCAGTGCCCAAATAGGTATCTTCTTCAGAATCGCTACCGAGTTGACTAGCTGAGTGCGCCGAATAATCAGCATAGTTACTCAGCCCGTTATCGTCCTCATTGTCTTCGTTACCAACGCTCTGTTCATTGTAGCCTGCGTAAAAGCCATCGGCCACACCATCGTTGCTATCAAAGTCACCATATGCTGGACCTTGGAAATCAGTAGCGAGTTCGCTCAGTTCCTGATCATTCTCGTCGAAGCCGTCAAAGCCAGCATAGTCTTCAAAATACTGACGCTGCTTCTTGTGCTTCTGCTTTTTCTTCTTCTTATCTCCGCCAAAAGCTTTGCTCAGCAGCCATATCCCTCCTACTATACCCGCTCCTACCAGAGCCACTTTGCCGACTTGTACGGTAGTCTCTTTTATTTCTTCCACATCGCCGCGCAAGGCCCGCTCGTACTCCAGCTTTTTGCGCTCCAAAAATTCCTTTTCGTCTTCGAACAACGGGTTAATAGGCTCAGTCATGGTCGTTATAATTTGCGAAAAAGCTGGTAAAAGACAGTCGCCTACGCACGCTTGTCAGATTTGTAAATCGTGTTGTTAAGTAGCTTATCAGCTACTCCCTGAAAAATTTTCTTGTCGACTCCCACGAAAAACAGTACGGCTAGCACTAAGTACAAAGCTGCCACCAGGCCGAAGCCCGCTGAAGGACTATCGAGCGCGTCGTTGAGTGCTAATCCTAGGTAGATAGAGCCGAAAATGATAAAAAGAAAGCCTAGCACTCCTAGCGCTACTCCGTGCACGGAGCTAACGAAGATGCCTTTTACCTTCTCTTGCGCTTCGAGCTTTACGATGTCGATGCGGGTATCGAGATAGCCGGTCAGGTTGCTGATAAGGCTGTCATTGCGCGGCGTTTTGTCGTCAATCAGAGTGGCCATGAGCGCGGAATTGTTTAGCGGAGAAATGCGGTTAGTAAGCTGGGCTGGCCACAACAGCTTGGCTGGCCAGGGCGTTCTTTACGCAAAACTTTAGGCCAGGGCTGCCTTTACCTTAGGCTATTCGTTAAATTTTCGGGCCGTGAGTCAGAATCATTACCAAGTGTTGGGAGTACCGCCCACGGCCCCCGCCGCCGATATTAAGCGGGCCTATCGCCGCCTCGCGACCGAGCTGCACCCCGATAAACACGGCGGTGACCGTCACTACGAGGAGCGCTTTAAGGCCGTAGCTGTGGCCTATGGCGTACTTGGTGATGCCGATCGGCGCGCTCAGTACGACTACCAGCTGCAACTAGCCGCCCGCCGTGCTGAAGAGCAACGCCGTGCCATGGCAGAAGCTGCTATGGGTGGCCCCTCAGTTTACAAGATGCCCGGCCAGCCTACTACTGGGCCGCCTCTGCGTACCCGCCCACCAGCCGGTGCCCGCGAACGCCACTATCAGCAGCGGGTGCCACGCCAACGGGTGCGCTTCAACAAACAGGATTTTTGGCTAGTAGCAGGGCTCACCTTTTTGATCTTCTTATTTGGTATCTCCGCTAAAATTGTCATGGATCGCGTACAGGCCAATCAGTACTACGACGAGGCCCGTGCGGCCTTTGCGAAGGGCCAGTGGGGCGAAGCCCAGCGCCAGCTCGATCAGTCGCTAGCGCTGCGCGAAGATCATCCGGCTGCCTTGCGCCTGCGTGGCCAACTGTACCAAGATATTGCCCATAACCTACCCGCTGCCCGCGCCGACTATGAAGCTGCGTTGCTAAGTGAGGAAAGCCCTCCGCTACCGCCCGCTGCCACGGCCCGCGTACTATATCGCCTTGGTCGCTGCCAGGCTGGCTTGCACCAGCCAGCTGCTGCCGAACTCAGCTATTGCCGCGCCTTGGCTCTCGATACTGCATTAGCCGAAGCTTATTTGGCCCGCGGCGAGAATCGCCTGCTCGACCTGCGCCAACCCCGCCCCGCACTGGCCGACCTACGCCGGGGTCATGCTCTGTTACAACGCGCCGGGCGCTCAGTGCCTTTACCATATCTCCAGATTGAAGGTGCTGCCTTAGCTCATTTATCCCGTTATTCTGAAGCGCGAGCTATTTACTTCCAAGCCCTCAGGTTGCAGGCTGAAGATGGGCGTACGCTGTTTCTATTAGGAAGACTGGCCCAACAAACGGGTGATTCGGCTAGCGCCTGCGAGTTTTTTCGCCGTGGTGCAATAGCTGGCTATTCCTACGCAGAGAGGGCCGCTGAACATTGTCCTTAGTGTGCTGGAGAGCACTCTATTAGAATGAGGCAGCATCAATTGCATAGACTTTAAGCAGGCCCCTATTGACATACCTGACATCGGTATTTTGGCTTACTATGTAGTACAGTATTTAGCTAGTATGTACGTGCCTGCCTGACTACATAATCTGAAACAGCATCTACTTGAGCTTCAGAATCATTGGAGGAACATTATTTCGCCCTACCATAGGAGCCATAACCCCCTTACTATCCCTTTACTGCTTAGAGGCAAACGCGAATACCTCCTGAACGCAAAACTCCCCCTGCTAGTCGCTGATGAAAGCGAAGCAGGGGGAGTTCCTGTAAGGTTGGCGGCGACCGACTCTCCCACCGGTGAAGGCAGTACCATAGGCGCACCGGGGCTTAACGGCTCTGTTCGGAATGGGAAGAGGTGAACACCCGGGCTAAAGCCACCATTGCTGGCGTTGGTTGCGTGTTCAGGCAACCAGCAAAACCGTTGACATAAGGGAAAACAGAGAGAGAAGCAAAAGGTGGGGCCAAGCGTAAGTCCTCGGTTCCTTAGTACCGCTCAGCTCAGCTATTTCTAGTTGTACACCTGCGGCCTATTGACGTGGTCGTCTACCACGGACCTTTCATTGGGAAGTCTCATCTTGAGGTGAGTTTCGCACTTAGATGCTTTCAGCGCTTATCTGCTCCCAGCGTAGCTACCCGGCGCTGCCCCTGGCGGGACAACCGGCGCACCAGCGGCTGGTCCAACTCGGTCCTCTCGTACTAAAGTCAGGTCCTCTCAAACTTCCAACGCCCACCACAGATAGGGACCGAACTGTCTCACGACGTTCTGAACCCAGCTCGCGTGCCACTTTAATCGGCGAACAGCCGAACCCTTGGGACCTTCTCCAGCCCCAGGACGTGACGAGCCGACATCGAGGTGCCAAACCTCCCCGTCGATATGAGCTCTTGGGGGAGATCAGCCTGTTATCCCCGGCGTACCTTTTATCCTTTGAGCGATGGCCCTTCCATGCGGAACCACCGGATCACTATATCCGTCTTTCGACCCTGCTCGACTAGTCAGTCTCACAGTCAAGCCCACTTCTACTATTGCGCTCTCCATCCGGTTACCAAGCGGATTGAGTGGACCTTTGAAAGCCTCCGATACATTTTTGGAGGCGACCACCCCAGTCAAACTACCCAGCAGCCACTGTTCTCTAGCCAAGCTAGAGTTAGGCAGCAGGCACAGTAAGGGCGGTATTTCAACGTTGGCTCCACGAGACCTAGCGGCCCCGCTTCGACGCCTCCCGCCTATGCTACACATACTGAACCCACCACCAATGGCAACCTATAGTAAAGGTGCACGGGGTCTTTCCGTCCCGTGGCGGGTACTCGGCATCTTCACCGAGACTACAATTTCACCGAGCTCACGGCTGAGACAGCACCCAAATCGTTACACCATTCGTGCAGGTCGGAACTTACCCGACAAGGAATTTCGCTACCTTAGGACCGTTATAGTTACGGCCGCCGTTTACTGGGGCTTCGATTCAAGCCTTCGCCTTGCGACTAAGCTCCCCTCTTAACCTTCCAGCACCGGGCAGGTGTCAGGCCTTATACGTCCGCTTACGCGTTAGCAAAGCCATGTGTTTTTGTTAAACAGTCGCTTGGGTCTTTTCACTGCGGCTTCTCTGTTGCCAGAGGAAGCGTCCCTTCTCCCGAAGTTACAGGACCATTTTGCCGAGTTCCTTGGCCGTGATTCACTCGAGCGCCTCAGGATACTCTCCTTGACTACCTGTGTCGGTTTGCGGTACGGGCCGAATAAGAATACAACGTTTAGCAGCTTTTCTTGGCAGTTCTTAGGCACACTATCTGCGTGGCCCGAGGGCCGTGCAGTACTATCAGCGTTCGACTTCGAGGGCGTACTTCACTACCCAGGAACAATCTACAGCCTTTAACGAGCACTTCCGTCCGCTCGCGGTGCTTTCATCCCTGCGTCCCTGCATCACTTTCTCATCCGGGGGCCGGAATATCAACCGGCTTGCCATCGGGTACACCTGTCGGCTCTCCCTTAGGTCCCGCCTAACCCAATTCCGATTAGCGTTGAATTGGAAACCTTAGTCTATCGGCGAGTGGGTTTCGCACCCACTTTATCGTTACTCATGCCTACATGTGCTTTTCTGGCCGCTCCAACAAGCCTGACAGCTCGCCTTCGCCGCAACCAGAATGCTCCCCTACCACTCTACATAACGTAGAATCCAAAGCTTCGGTACTCGTCTTGATGCCCGCGTATTATCGATGCCCGGTCGCTCGACCAGTGAGCTGTTACGCACTCTTTAAAGGAATGGCTGCTTCCAAGCCAACCTCCTGGCTGTCAAAGCAACTGGACCTCCTTTGTTCAACTTAGACGAAATTTAGGGACCTTAGCTGTTGGTCTGGGTTCTTTCCCTCTCGGCCGGGGACCTTAGCACCCCAGGCCTCACTGCCGTGTATGAATTTGCTGGCATTCGGAGTTCATCAGGATTCGGTAGGCTCTGACACCCCCTAGTCCTATTGGTAGCTCTACCTCCAGCAAACCTAACCACGACGCTGTACCTCAATACATTTCGGGGAGTACGAGCTATTTCCCAGTTTGATTGGCCTTTCACCCCTACCCTCAAGTCATCCAAATCCTTTTCAACGGAAACTGGTTCGGACCTCCACAGCGTGTTACCGCTCCTTCATCCTGCTCAAGGGTAGCTCACTAGGTTTCGCGTCTACCCCCCCTGACTACGCGCCCTGTTCAGACTCGCTTTCGCTGCGGCTGCGTGCATCGATGCACTTAACCTTGCCAGGGAGGAGTAACTCGTAGGCTCATTATGCAAAAGGCACGCTATCACGGGACAAACCCGCTCTAACTGCTTGTAAGCACACGGTTTCAGGTTCTTTTCACTCCGCTATTCGCGGTTCTTTTCACCTTTCCCTCACGGTACTGGTTCACTATCGGTGTCTCAGGAGTATGTAGCCTTGGCGGATGGTGCCGCCGGATTCAGACGGGGTTTCTCCGGCCCCGCCCTACTCAGGATCCCACTA
>CAJYPK010000004.1 GCA_913776615.1 uncultured Hymenobacter sp. | reverse complement strand
GCATCGACGCGCAGGCCGACACGGCCGGGGCCTTACTCGACCGCATGGGCGACTACCTCTACCAGCTCAGCACGCCCGCCGGGCTGGCCACCGAGCTGCGCAGCCACGGGCTGGCCGAGTCGCAGGCTTTGCCGGCCGACTGCCGCCAGCACCTGTACCTGATCTTCAAGGAGGCCGTCACCAACGCCGTGCGCCACGCCCCGGGGGCCACGCAGTTGACCGTGACGCTGGCGCAGCAGGGGGGGGAGCTGGCGTTGACGGTGGAGAACGACGGGCCGCTGAGCGCGGGGGGAGGCCGCAGCGGGATGGGCTTGCGCAACATGGGCCAGCGGGCGGCGGCGCTGCGGGGGCAGTTGCAGGCGGGCCCCTTGCCGGCCGGGGGCTACCGGGTGCACCTTGTGCTACCCTGCCAGTAGGGCCAGCGGGCGAGGTGACTAGTGCTTAGTCAAGGAAGTTGCTTAATAAAACGTGCGACCGTAGCGCCTCACCCCCCGGCCCCCTCTCCGAAAAAGGAGAGGGGGAGCCAACCCCAAATTATGTTCGCTAATTTCCTTGACGCAGCACTAGCTGCCCAGAGCGGTTTTCAACTTCCTCGACAGAATTAAAAATTAAAAATGAGAAATTAAAAAATGAGCAAGTTATTGACCTGCAAATTTTTAATTTCTCATTTTTAATTCAACCTAAACGTGTACACCAACTTGAAAACTGCACGAAGTGCCCGGCTTACAGCTGGCCTTTAGCGGCGCGGCTCATCAGCTCGCTACGGCCGGTAACCCGCAGCTTTTTGTAGATGCGCTTGACGTAGGTGCGGACGGTTTCGGGCGAAAGGTCGAGGCGGGCGGCAATCTGCTTGTCGCTGAGGCCATCGACTACGGCCTGAACCACTTCCCGCTCGCGGGCCGAGAGCAGGTCGGGCTGGGCCGAGGGCGCGGGCTTGAAATGGGCCAGCACCTTGCGGGCCACGGCCCGGCTCATGGGCGCGCCGCCGCGGTGCACCTCCAGCACGGCCGCCTTGAGCTCGGGCAGGGGCATGCTCTTGAGCACGTAGCCGCTGGCCCCGGCGCACAGCGCCTGGTAGATGCGGTCGGCATCGTCGAACACGGTCTGCATCACAAAATCGGTGGCGGGCAGCTTCTGGCGCAGCAGGGGTAGGGCTTCGATACCGCTGAGGCCGGGCAAGTTCACGTCGAGCAAGACGACCTCGGGGGGCTGCCGCAGGTCGGGTAATTCGTGTAAAAAATCCTCGACCGATTCGGCCAGCAGTACGCACTCAAACTCGGGCTGGTGGCATAAGTAGCCGTGCAGCAGGGTGCGCACCTCGGGGTCGTCTTCAATCAGGGCCAGGCGGATGCGATTCATGGGGCAAAGCTCCGCTTGCCCGCCGCTCGCCGCAAATCCGGGTTATACCTCAAATGAGGACTGATACGGTCAATTGATTCTGGGGATAGTCCCCATTTGAGGTACAGCGCGGATTTGTGACGCGGGCGCGGGGGGGCGGAACTTTGCCTTGTATTTGGAAACCATTCTGCAAAAAGCTTCCCGCTCTATCTGTTATGAAACAAATCTTACGCCGCACGCTACCGGGGGTGGCGCTGTTACTGGGCTCGGCCGCTGCGGCCCAGGCCCAGACTGCGCCCGGCGGGGGTATCGGTATTGGCACGGCCACGCCCGATGCCTCCGCTTTGCTCGACCTAACTTCCATCAGCAAGGGCGTATTGGCCCCGCGCATGACGGCCAGCCAGCGGGCGGCCATTGCCAACCCGGCCCAGGGCCTGCTTGTGTACCAGACCGACGGCGTGCAGCTGGGCTTCTGGTACTACTCGGGCGCGGCCTGGACGTACCTCAACCCCACGGCGGCCGGCGATAACCTGGGTAACCACACCGCCACCCAGGACCTGAGCCTGGGCGGTAACGCCATTAATTTCGATATTACCCAGATGCGCCAGGTGCTGAATCTCAGCGGGGCGGCGTACGGCATTGGCGTGCAGCCCAACGTCCAGTACTTTCGCTCGGTCGGGGGCTTCGCCTGGTACCGGGGTGGTAGCCACTCGGTCACCCAGGGCGAAGCCGGGGTGGGCGGCGATACCCCGATGGTCCTCACCCCGGCCGGCAATCTGGGCGTGGGTACGGCGAACCCCGGCCAGCGACTGGAAGTAGCGGGCAACGTGCAAATCAGCGGCACCGGGAACGGCCTGCGGTTCCCGGACGGGACAACCCAGACCACGGCGCCCGGGCCGGGCCTGTTTATCCAGAACGGCACGGCGCAGCAAGCCAGCGCCAGCTTCAACGTCGACGGCAGCGGTACCGTGGGCGGGATACTCACGGCCGGGGGCGGCCTGCGCGTAAGCAATCGGAACGCGCTGGAGCTGGGCGCGGGTATCGCGAACAAGGAAAGCAATGCTGGGAAGATAGGCTACCGGCTTTTCAGCGGTGGCCTCGACATTGTGGGGGCGGGTACTACCAGTAGCAGCCGTAGAATCTACTTCTACAACGAGGGGGGCGCGTATTACACTGGCAACGTGGGCATCGGGATTAACCCCAACGTGCCTCCCAGCCAGGCGCTGGAGGTAGCCGGCAACGTGCAAATCAGCGGCGGCGGCAACGGCCTGTTGTTTCCGGATGGCACCGCGCTGACTACGGCCGCCCTGCCCGGCGACAACCTGGGCAACCACACGGCAACTCAAACACTCAACATGAATGGCCGGCAAATCATCGGGGTTAATCGCCTCGATTTGCTGGCCGGGGCAGATAATAATGGCAACAACGACCCCGGCGCCATTGCCTTTCAGTACCAGTCCGGAGGGTTTCGTCATTGGCTGCGCTCGCGCCACAGCAATAATCCAGCCGGCGGGGGCAATGGCCTCGATTTTTTCCTGAATAATACTGCCGATGCCGAAGGCAGCAGCGCGCCCGGCACGGGCAACTTGCAGGTGCTGACGCTGCAAAACAATAACAGCAAGCCGCGGGTAGGGATTGGCACCGCTGCGCCTACCCAAGCGCTGGAAGTGGCCGGGCAGGTGTACAGCAGCACCGGCGGCTTCCGCTTTCCCGACAACACAGTGCAAGCCACGGCGGCGGCGCTTACGGTGAGCGGGCAAACTCTAGGCATCAACGGAGGTAACTCGGTCACGCTGCCCAGTCAGCAGCTCAGCATCAATGGCTCGACCCTGAGCCTGACCAATGGCGGCTCCGTGGCGCTGCCGCAGGGGGCCGATAACCTGGGCAACCACACGGCTACCCAAAACCTGAATCTGGCCGGCTACCAGTTGGTGAGCGGCGGTAGCGCGGGCCTGAGCATCACGAATGCCGGTAGCGTGGGCGTGGGTACTACCACGCCCAGCGCCAAAGCCCTGCTCGACGTGGCTTCGACCAGTAAGGGGGTACTGCTGCCGCGCCTGACCACGGCCCAGCGCGATGCCATGCAGCCCGCCGCCAGCGATGCCGGCCTGCTGGTATACAACACCACCCAAGCGCTGCTGAACTATTGGAATGGTGCCCAATGGGTAGCTTACCTAGCCGATAACACCCCGGCCAGCGGCACCACACCCTTCGCGCCGGTGACATTCGGCTACACCGGCGCGCCCCGGACGTATATTGTTCCTGCGGGGGTAACCAGCATACGGGTGGATATGGCCGGTGCGCAGGCTTTTAACGCCGGCAACGTTACACCGAGTAAGAAGGGCGGCCGGGTACAAGGCGTGCTGAAGGTGACGCCGGGCCAGACGCTGACCATCTATGTGGGCGGTATAAATGGCTATAACGGCGGGGGTACTGGCACATTTAACAGCGGCCGCGGCGGTAGTAATGGGGGTGGTGGTACCGATATCCGGCTTGGCGGCACGGCGCTGAGCAACCGGGTACTGGTGGCGGCAGGTTCCGGAGGCTCCACCTACGATGGTAGATCAAATGTGGCGGTCGGGGGCGAAGGAGGGGGCCTGACTGGCGGCGACGGCCAGGGCTCCAGCTTTTTTGGTTCCTATTCCAACGGCGGCAGCGGGGGCAGCCAGACTGCTGGCAGCAGCCTGGGGCAAGGCGAAAACGCGGACTTCCAGTACGTGGGCGGCGGGGGCGGCGGCGGCTATTACGGCGGCAAGGCCGGTACCTATCTGTCGGCCGGGGGCGGCGGCTCGTCCTACGCCGATGCCACGCTGGTAACCGGCGTCGTGCATACGGCCAACTACAACGGGGCCGATGGCTACGTGACGCTGACGCCCGGCGGCCTGTCAGCCCCGGCCCTCGACGCCAGCAACTTCGTAAATGTGCCCGGCGACAACCTGGGCAACCACACGGCTACCCAGGTGCTGAACCTGAACGGTAACGCCATCACCTTCGGCCAGACCACCCAGCAGATGCTGAACCTGTGGAATACGAACTACGGCGTCGGGGTGCAAACCAACACGCAGTACTTCCGCACGGCCGCCAACTTTGCCTGGTACAGCGGCGGCAGCCACAGCGATGCCGCCCTCGACCCCGGCGCAAACGGCACGGCGCAGATGGTGCTCAAGGCCGGCCAGCTGGGCATCGGCACCAGCAGCCCGCAGGGGGCGCTCGACGTACCCAACGGCACGGTACACCTGCCCAAGGATTCGTGGATTAACTACTTCGGTGACAACAAAAACTACCTGCGCGGCACCACCATCCTGGCCGACGACGCCCAGGGCGGCAACGTGGGCATCGGCACGACCAACCCTAGCCAGAAGCTCGACGTGGCCGGCAACGCCAACGTAAGCGGGGCGCTTACCGTGGCTGGCCCGCTCACGGCCGGCGGCAACGCCGGCGTGGCCGGGGTCCTGGGCTTCGGCAGCACCACCCGGCAGATGCTGAATCTGTGGAGCACGACCTACGGCATCGGCGTGCAGAGCAATACGCAGTACTTCCGGTCCAGCGAGTCGTTTGCCTGGTTCACGGGCGGCAGCCACAGCAACGCGCAGTTCGACCCCGGCACGAACGGTACGGCGCAGATGGTGCTCAAGGCCGGTCAGCTGGGCATCGGCACCAGCAGCCCGCAGGGGGCGCTCGACGTAGCCACCGGCGCGGTGCGCCTGCCCGGTGGTGGCGGCAACGATACGTGGTTTAATTACTCCGGCGACAACAAGAACTACCTGCGCGGCACTACCGTGCTGGCCGACCTGGGCGGCAACGTAGGCATCGGCACGGCCAGCCCGGCCTTTCCCCTCGACGTGCAGGTGGGCGTAACGCCCGGCAACTACGCCTACGCTTACTACGCCTACAACGGTGGCGTAGCCACGGGCGCCACCAGCGGCAGCGGCTCGACGGGCGCGGTGAGCATCCGGGCCACCGGCCGCATCCTGGCCTCGGAGTTCAACGCCACCTCCGACCGCCGCCTGAAAAACGTTATTGGCCTGAGCAACAACGCCGCCGACCTGGGCCTGCTGACCAAGCTGCGCATCACCGACTACACCATGCGCGACCGGGCACAGTACGGCCAGCGGCAGTTCAAGAAGGTGATTGCCCAGGAAGTGGAGGAAATCTTTCCGCAGGCCGTGAACCAGCACGCTGGCTTCCTGCCCGACGTGTACGCCAGCGCCCTCCAGGTCGAGGTGCAGGCCGACTCGCTGCTCGTGCTGACCCTCCCCACGGCCCCGGCCGCCAAGGCCGGCCAGCGCATCAAGCTCATCGGCCAAAGCGGCGAAGTGGTGGGCACGGTGCAAACCGCCCGCGGCGCCAGCCTCACCGTGCGCGGTGCCCGGCAGCTGGCCGGCCAGCCGGTCTTCGTCTTCGGCCTGGAGCACGCCGACGTGCGCACTGTGGATTACGAGGCCCTGGCCATGCTCAACGTGAGCGCCACCCAGGAGCTGGCCCGCCAGCTCGCCGAGCTGCAAAAGCAGAACGCCGCCCTCAAAGCGGAGGCCGCCGGCAGCCGCGCCGATTTGCAAAAATTCAAGGCCGAGGCCAGCACCCAAACCGCCGAACTAGCCCAGCGCCTGCAAGCGCTGGAGAATATGCTCGGCGCTAAAGCCTCGGTGAAATAATGCGCACGGCTGTTACCTCAACCCCCGTAGTCCTGACGGTGGCCCTGGCCCTGGCCGGGGCCACCACCGCGGCCCGCGCCCAGGATCTCACCAATACCGGCACCCAGCTCACGGTGCAGCCGGGGGCGCTGCTCGCGGTGCCGGGCGCGCTCGTCAACCAGGCTGGGGCTACGCTCACTCCCGGCGGCACGGTGCAGGTGGGCGGCAATTTCACCAACGCTGGTACGGTGGCTCCGGCCAGCGGTACCGTGGTCTTCACGGGAACCGCCGACCAGACCCTGACGCCCGGCGGGGCGACCCTGGCCAACGTGGAAGTGCGCAATACCGGCCCCGCCGGGGCCAACCGCGTGCTGCTGCCCGCCGACCTCACCATCAGCCAGCAGCTCACGCTCACGGGGGGAATGCTGCGCACGGCCCCGGCCGCCACACTGCGGCTGGCCAGCGGGGCCGGGCTGGCGGGCGAGGCCAGCGGGCGCTACGTGCAGGGCAACCTCGAAGTAGCCCGCGCCAACGTGCAGGGTACGACGCCCGTCGATTTCGGCAACGGCGTAATGCTGAACCCCAACGGTAATACGCTCGGCACCGTGCGCGTAACCCGCGCCGCCGGCTTGCAGCTGGCCGGCGTAAGCTACGGCCAAAACCCCGCCAACAGGACCCAGAAAGGCATCGACCGGGTGTGGACCATCGCGGCCGAGCAGGCCCCCACCACGCCGGCCGACCTGACGTTCAGCTGGCTGGCCGACGATGACAACGGCAGTAGCGATTTCCGCCAGGCCCAGGTGTGGCGCATGCCCGACAATGGTACCGCCTGGGAGCCCGTCGGCCCGCGGGCCGATGCCTCAGCCCGCAGCATCGCGGCCCGCACCGCCGCGTTTTCGCGCTGGACGGTGAGCAGCGTAGCCAACCCGCTGCCGGTAACCTTGGCAACCTTCACCGCCGAGGCCCAGGGAGCCGATGCGCTGCTGCGCTGGACCACCGCCTCGGAGCTGCGCAACGACCGCTTTGAGCTGGAAAGCTCGGCCGACGGGCGCACGTTTCAGCGCCTGGGCCAGGTGGCCGGGCACGGTACTACCGCGCTGGCCTCCAGCTACCAGTGGCTCGATAGAAACCTGGCCCGCTACGCCGCCGACGTAGTGTATTACCGCCTGCGCCAGGTCGATTTCGATGGTACGAGTGCTTACTCGCCGGTGCGTACCGTGCGGGTAGTCGGCCCGGTAAGCTTCGTGGCGCAAGTGTATCCCAACCCCTCCAGCCCGGCCGAGGCGGTGGCGCTGCTCGTGCGTACGCCCAGCGCCGGCCCCGCCACCTGGGAGCTGTTCGATGCCGTGGGCCGCCTGCTGGCGCGCACCACGGCCGACCTGCCAGCGGGTAGTACCACCTTGCCGTTGCCCCAGCTCGCCGATCTGGCCACCGGCGTGTACCTGCTGCAAGTGCGTCAGGGCGGGCAGCAACAAATCGTCAAGCTCATACGACGCTGAGTCAGTGATCGGTGGCCTTTATAATAAGCTACTTGCGAGGGTGAAAGATTACTCCGAATCATCCCTAGCTCATGAGCATCGGAGTATGTTTGTGTCAGTTTTCTCCCTTTACCATCTTCTACGTATGAAAATAATCGTACCCCTACTGGCTTGCCTGGCGAGTGGCCTCACGGCCGCTGCCCAAAATCCCATTACGCTCACCCAGAGCAATTTTCCGGCCCTGGCCTCGACCGTGGAGCTGTATAACATTGCCAATCCGGCCGGGGTGGTGCCGGCTACCACCGGTGCCAACCAGAGCTGGAACTACGGTAGCCTGACGGCCGCCGGCCAATCTACCGTCACCTACGGCGCGCCACCCGCCACGCCGGCCTTTGCCGGCACTACCCGCACCTATGCCTACACGCTGCCCCTGGGGTCGTTTCAGATAGCCGGCACCGTGTCGCAGGCCTTCACAACTACGGGGTTGAAGTACCTGGGCTACTCCATTCCGCTGCAACGCTTCGGCTTGGGGGGCCTTACCACCGTCCCCACCGATTCGCTGATAATACCGGCCCAGTCGATGCCCGTAAACGCCACGCTCGTGGCCTTTCCTACCACGGTGGGTACGGTCAATAGAAATTTCTACCGCTCAGGTACTACGGGGCAGGTGACAGCAGTTGTTTTTGGTCTCAACCGCACCCCGCTGCGCCTCGTGCAACGCATCACTTCTACCGATAGCGTGGCGGGCTACGGCACCCTGCGTACTCCCGTAGCCGGCGGCACGACGGCCAACCAAGTGCTGCTGGTGCGCAGCCGCGTCGTCGAAGTCGATAGCTTCTACCTGGCCGGCCAGCCGGCCCCCGCCCTGCTGCTCGCCGGGCTCGGCGTGCAGCAAGGGGCCGTGCAGCTCACGTACTCCGATAGCTTCTACCGCGCCGGCTCCTCGCAGGAAGTGCTGGGGCTGACTTACGCTTCCGGTACTTACCAGATAGTGACCGGGGCTTACTACTCGCGGGAAGCTTCGCTACTGGCTGCCCGGGATGGCCTGGCCGCTACCGTAGGTGGCATTTCGGCTTACCCCAACCCGTTCACCCAGGGACCGCTGGTGCTGGCGGCTGGCAACGGCTCGCACGCGGCCGTGACCCTGACGGTACGCGACGTACTAGGCCGCCAGCTCGCCGCGGGCCGCGGCCAGCTGGGCCAGCCTACCTCTGTGCTGACGGGCCTGCCCCAGGGTAATTACCTGCTCGAAATAGCCGCGGCCGACGGCCAGCGCACCGTGCAGCGCATCGCCGTGCAATAGCCTGCGGCTCAGATTCCGCAGTCCGCCCAACGGGGGCAGTCAGTCGGCAGGGCCGGCGGGCTGCCCCCGTTTCTGTGGGGTGGCGCGGGGCTACTGCTCGTGCAGGACGAGCAGCAAGCCCTGCAATTCCTGGTTGAGCAGGCGTACGGCCGATTGCAATTCGTTGAGCATGTTGGCCCGTACCGTGAGCTCGTCGGCCGAGTACTGGCCGCCGGGGCCGAAAAGTAAGCGGGCCAGTTTCTGGCCCTTGTCCGACGCAGGCTTGGCGAGCTGGCCGTAGTGCTGCCAGCGCTGGCGGGTGTTGTGGGCAATGCTCGTCTGGCCGCCGTTGCTAAAGGCGGGCTGCGTCAGCAGGTACCACACGCTGGGTGGGAACGCTTCGGAAGTCGGTTTTTCGGCCCATACGTCGGCCAGCAGGTTGCGCGGGTGCCCAAATTCGACCGTGTGCCCCTGCGCGCGCAGCGTGAGCAGGCCCAGCCCCGCCGCCAGCAGCCCGCCCCCGATGCCAAAGGCGTACTGCCCGCCCTTGTTCTCAATCACCGTCGTCCCGATGCCGCTGGCCGCTCCCACGCCGATGGAAAACACGTTGAGGCGCTGGGTGCGGCGGTCATCCAGATTGTTGAGATAGCCGGCCACCTGGTCGGCGCGCTCGCCTTCGCAGTCGAGCTCGGCCGCCAGGCTGGCCACGGTGCTGCTTACCAAGGCCACCTGGTCGGTAATGAGCTGGCGCTGCCGCAGCACGGCCAGTTCGGTAGCCGGGCCGGGCTGGCGCCGCGCCGCCGCTTGCAAGGCCAGGAGCTCGTCCAGCGCGGGTAGCAGCCCTACGGCGTTGGCCGTGCGCAGCGTGCGGCGCGGGTAGCGGGCCAGCAGCGCGGGCGTGAGCGCGGCTTCGAAATCGGCTTTCGGGTCGAAGGCCGGGTTGTAGCGGTAGGGCAGGGGCGGGTCGCAGTAGCCGGCGGCCACTACCAGGCGGCTGGGTGGGTGCGTGGCGCAGCCACCCAGTCCCAGCAGTAGGGCCAGGAGGTACTTTTTAGCCATTGGTTACGCTTCGTAAAATTCCAGCGGGAGGCCGTCGGGATCGAAGAAAAACGTGAAGCGTCGGCCCGTGAGCTCATCAACCCGGATGGGTTCGCTGGCGACGCCGTGGTGGGCCAGGTGCTGGGCCGCGGCGGCTACGTCGGGCACCGCAAAGGCGAGGTGGCGCAGCCCCGCCGCCTCGGGCCGGCTGGCGCGGGGCGGCGGGCTGGGGAAGGAGAACAGCTCGATGAGGTACTGCCCATGCAGACCCAAATCGAGCTTGTAAGAGTCGCGGGCGGCCCGGTAGGTTTCGGCCAGTACTTCCAACCCCAGCACCTCGGTGTAAAACCGCTTCGAAATCGCGTAGTCGGTGCAGATGAGGGCGATGTGGTGCACGCCCAGCAGAGGTAAAGCCATGAGGCGAAAGTAGTACGTACGCGGTAGTCGGTGAGCGGCAGGCGCTGCGCGCCCGATGCGCGGGCGCGCAGCACCAGCTTGCCCTACGCCGCTACCCAGCGCACTTTGTCTTGCACCGGCCCGCGCTTGCCGGCCGAGCCGGGCGTACGCACGTAGCCCAGGTGGAAGAACCCCAGCAGCTTATCCTCCGGCCCGAGGCCGAAAAAAGATTTAGCCTCCTCGGTGTAGGTAATGCCGCCGCTGCTCCAGAAGCCGCCCAGGCCGTAGGCGTGGGCGGAGAGGGCCAGGTTTTGCACGGCGCAGGCCACGGCCTCCACGTCTTCGATTTCGGGTAAGTCGGCCGAGCGCCGCATCCCCAGCGCAATGATGTGCGAGCACTGCGGCGGCGTAGTCCGCAGCTTCTCGTATTTGCCTTCGTTGAATCTGAAGCCGGCCGTCTGCTTGTACAGCTCAGCCTGAAAATCGGCGAGCCTTTGCAGGCCCGCGCCGGTGAAGACGACGAAGCGCCACGGCTCAGTGCGCTTGTGGCTGGGGGCCCAGTTGGCGTTTTCGAGCAGCTGCCAGATGACATCGTCGGGGATGAGTTGGCCGGGCTCAAACTGCGGTACGAATACGCTGCGCCGGGTGCGGATAAGCTCGTCGAGCTGTTGGGGAGTGATGGACATGGGGAAGAAAAAGGGTAAAACAGAGCGGCACTCCGTTTAGCGGCAGGCGGCCATCTCAACGCGGAAATGGAGTACCGCTCTGCGCTACTTGGCCGGCGGCCGCTGCAACAGGGCCGCCCGCGTGGGAGTCTTTGCCACCCTGGCAACTACTACGACGCAGATTCTTCACCCATACTTTGCGGGAGCTGCCTATTTTTGGCGAAATGCCTGCTCTTTTTTTCATGAAAAAAAACCTTGTTGCCACGCTGCTTAGCGGTGCGGCCCTGCTGGCCGGTACTGCCCAGGCCCAGCAAATGGCGCCGCCCACGGGCTCGCTGCCGCCTTATAATGCCCGGGCGCTGTTCAACCCCGACTACCTTAACCAAGTGGGGCCGGCCACGCGCACGGCCGGCGGCGCGCCGGCAGCCACCTACTGGCAAAACGCGGCCGACTACCAGATTGCCGCCAGCCTCGACGACAAGGCGGCCCGCGTGACGGCCAACGTCGCCATTACGTACACGAATAACAGCCCCGACGCGCTGCCCTTCGTGTGGCTGCAACTCGACCAGAACCTGTACCGGGCCGATTCGCGGGGCTCGGCGGCCACGCCGCTGGCGGGCAGCCGCTTCGGCAATGGGGCGCGCAGCTTCCAGGGTGGCGACTCGCTCCAGGCCGTGACCATCGAGCTGCACGGCAAGAAAATGACGGCCAATTACCGCGTTACCGATACGCGGATGCAGATTATCCTGCCCGAGCCCCTGAAGCCGCACGGCGACAAGCTCAAAATCAACATCGGCTACGCCTTCAACATCCCCGAGTACGGCTCCGACCGCCTGGGCCGGCTCAAAACCCAGAACGGGGAAATCTTCGAGGTGGCGCAGTGGTACCCGCGCATGGCCGTGTACGACGACGTGGAGGGCTGGAATACGCTGCCCTACATGACGGCCGAGTTTTACCTCGATTATGGTAATTACGATTATACCATCAACGTGCCGGCCAACTTCATCGTGGGCGGCTCGGGTGAGCTGGTCAACGGAGCCGAAGTGCTGACCGCCAGCCAGGCAAAGCGCCTGGCCCAGTCCGCCGGCTCGGACAAGACGGTGATCGTGCGCGGTCCCGACGAAGTGACGCAGGCGGGCTCGCGCCCGGCCGGGCGCAATGGCCGCCTCACCTGGCACTTTAAGTGCCAGCAGGCCCGCGACGTGGCCTGGGCCGCCTCGGCCGCCTTCGTGTGGGACGCCGCCAAAATGAACCTGCCCAGCGGCCGTAAGTCGCTGGCCATGTCGCTCTACCCGGTCGAAGCCGCCCAGGATACCGCCTGGAACCGCAGCACCGAGTACGTGAAAAAAAGCATCGAATTCAACTCCAAGCAGTGGTACGAGTACACCTACCCGGTGGCCACCAACGTGGCCGGCGTAGTGGGTGGCATGGAGTACCCGGGCATCGTGTTCTGCGGGGCCAAGTCGCGGAAGGCGGCCCTGTGGAGCGTGACCGACCACGAGTTCGGCCACAACTGGTTTCCGATGATCGTGGGCTCCAACGAGCGCAAGTATCCGTGGATGGACGAAGGTTTTAACACCTTTATCAACATCTTATCCACCAAGGATTTCAACAACGGTGAGTACAAGGCCATCGAGGAAGTGGAAACCCGCATGACGCCCGGCATCGTGCGCGCCCTGCAAGACCCCAACATGGATACGCCCTACACCGTGCCCGACGTGACGCAGGCCCGCAACCTGGGCTACGCGGCGTATTCCAAAACGGGCTTCGGCCTGTACCTGCTGCGCCAGGAAATCCTGGGGCCGGAGCGCTTCGACTACGCCTTCCGTACCTACATCAAGCGCTGGGCCTTCAAGCACCCGCAGCCGCGCGACTTCTTCCGCACCATGAACAATGTGGCCGGTGAAGACCTGACGTGGTTCTGGCACGAGTGGTTCTTCGAAAACTGGCAGCTCGACCAGGCCGTGAACTCGGTGGCCTACGTGAACCAGGACCCTAGCAAGGGCTCGCTCATCTCCATCGAAAATAAAGGCCAGATGGCCATGCCCGTCACGGCCGAAATCACCGAGAGCAACGGCAAGAAAACCACCGTGCGCCTGCCCGTCGAAATCTGGCAGCGCGGCGGCACCTGGACGTTCCGGGCCAATACGACTTCGCCGCTTACGCAAGTGGTGCTCAACCCCACCAACCTGCTGCCCGACGCCAACCGCTTCAACAATACCTGGCGCGCCATGAAGCTGCCAGAATAGCCAGTGCACAAGCACCGCCGACTCGCTGCCTGCTGGCCACCGTTTAGCGCGCAGCGCGTAACGGTAGGCCACCCAGTGGGGCGAGTCTCCAGACTCGCGGAATGATAACGAGCAGATAGCAGCCCTCCGCGAGCCCAAGGCAATACTCGGCGCACGCGTAAAAGCGCCAACAAGAAGCCCATAGCAACAGCGTTGCTATGGGCTTTTTGCGTGCCGTAGCCCGCCCACAGCCTATGGGCTTTCACAATATAATTGAGGTTGCGCTCAAGCGTATTTACTTGTACTATTCATAACTTATTATATCTTGCGCCCCGGTTGTATTAAACACTGTGGTCTAGAATGAAGGAGATAAAAGAATTTATTTCTTCTTTGCAACTGCCAGTCGAGCTTCACCAGGAAGTTTCGGCCGACGACCTCTTGCAGAGGCACCAGTTTTACCTGCACCTGGCCCAGTACCTGGCTCCCGCTTTTCCTGCCATTGCGCGGGAGCGTCTAACCAGGCTGACGGGCTACAGCTACTTGTACTTTAGGTTTTTGCTGGGTCTCGATTCCCTACTGGATGAGAAGCCCGGAATAGCTGCTCAGCCGACGTCGAAGCGCCTGTTCGGGTACCTCGCCTTGCACGAGCAAGCGGTGCGGGGGCTGGCGCAGCTCTTTGCCGAAGACGCCGCTTTCTGGCCGGCCTTTGAGCAGTGTAAGCACGAATACGCGGCGGCTAATCTGCTCGAAAAACAGCTGGCTGGCCAGCGGGCGCCCTTCTCGCTGGCTCTTTTCGAGCAGGTTGCGGCTGGTAAGTCAGCCGTGAGCTACGCGATGGCTTACGCCCTGGCCAGCCTGTCGGCTGAATGGCAACCCGTGCCCGCGTTGCAGCAGTGCCTGCGCTACCTGCACATTGCGGCCCAGTGCCTCGACGACGTAGAGGATTTTCGCCAGGATTGGGAGAGCGGTCAATTTACGTACGCGCACTCGCTGGTGGAAGAATACCTGGCTGGTAAAGGATTACAAATAAAGCAGTTGTCGATAAGGCAGGTGCAAAGCTACTTTTATACTTCGGGGGCGGCGCAGCAGCTTCTGCAACAGGCAGATAGCTATTACACCGCCAGCTTGCGCATCGCGCAGGAGCTGGGGCTGGAGGAGCTAGCCGACTACCTGGGCTTACTCGCAACCAGGTGTCAGGAATACCAGAAGGAACTAGAGTGGCTGCTGCAAAAAACGGCCATCAAAGCGCGTAAGAGTACGGAGCCCTTGCACGTGGGGCCAGTGGTAGCCAGCCCGGTAGTCATCCGGGCGGCAATCAACTACGCGGTGCAGCACTTGCGCTCCGCCCGGGACGCCCACGGCCGCTGGACGGACTTCATGACCAGTGCCGGGCCAAGCGTTGCCTGGGTTACGGCCTACGTGGGCCTGCAACTGGCCGAAACCCCCGAGGGCTCGCAGTTGGCGCACGATGCGTTCGACGCATCGTTTGCGCTGCCAGGCGCCTACAATGAAAGCATGGCTCAGGACGGCGACTCCCTGAGCTTTGCCATCGGCTTGCGACAGCGGGTGTGGGGCGAAGCCGATGCGCGGCAGCTGCAAACGTGGCTGGCCCACCTGCGGGCCGATGGTGGCTGGGCAACTTACTGCCACGCAGACCGCTTGCGTAGCCGGTTGGCTTTGCCCCCGCGGGTGGGCGTCGAGGCCTGGCTGGCCCCCCACGCGTGCGTTACGGCGGCGGCGGCGTGCGTGCTGCACTTATTCCCGGCCCTGGCCGAGCAGTACCAGGCCAGCTGCGCCTACTTAGCGCAGCAGCAGCAGCCGGCCGGCTGCTGGCACTCTTACTGGTGGACTAGCCCCATCTACGCTACCTCCTTTGCGGTGCGTGCGCTGGCTCCGCAGGCCGCGTACCGGGCGCAGTGTCAAGCAGCTCTGCACTGGCTCATGGTGCAGCAACTACCCAGCGGCGCGTGGGCCGGGGCGGCGGCGGCGGGCGGCAGCGCCTTCTATACGGCATTAGCTATTCAGGCGCTACTCACCAGCGACCAGCCTGAATGTCTGACTGCTGCCGAGTTGGGAGTCGGCTGGCTGCTGAGCCAGCAAACGGCCGACGGTAGCTGGCCAACGGCCCGTGTCTTGCGCATCCCGGCAACCGACGTAGCGGAGCCTGCCGAAGTCAAGCAGTGGCGGCCCAGCTCGTTTGGTGTGAACGTGGTCATCGACGACCACAACCGGGTTTTCACGACCAGCACGGCCCTCAACGCCTTGAGCGTATTTAGTCGCAAGGCAATTTTCACCTGCTAAGTCCCGCCGTCATGCTGTTACGAGCTAACGTCCAGCTGTGCGTTTTCGACGCCCGGCGCTGGGTTATTCACACGCCGACGGGGCATAATCTGCTGGTGAATCAGCACACGGCCGATTTACTTGACGTGCTCTTGGCCGCGGATACCATGTCCCAGGCCCGGCAGCAGTTCAACGAGCAGTTTCGGCTGGCCTTGTCCGAAGAGGCATTTGGGCGGCTGGTCGCCAATCGGTTTGGTGGGTACGGGGTGCTGGCGCGGGATGGGGCTCCCGACCGGGTACCCGCGGCGCACACTACCTACTTAGCCTTGCGAGTAGAATTACTGTCGGCCGCAGTAGCAGCCTGGTGCGCCCGACCGTTGCGCCCGGTGTATACGCCGCGCTATTTCTGGGGGCTTTTTGCAACGGTGCTCCTACTGGCCGCTGCCCTGCTCTTGCTAAAGCCAGCTACTACGGACGTTTCCTACTGGCTCCTGGCACCGCTCGTGTACGCCTCCATCTTCGTGCACGAATTCGGCCACATCGCCGCCTGCGGACAGTTTGGTATCCGGCACGGCGGCATCGGCTTCGGCTTCTATGCCTACTTATTTCCGGTTTTTTACGCTGATGTCAGCAATATCTGGCTAGGTAGCCGGCAGCAGCGGCTAATTACAAATCTGGCGGGTATTGCAAGCCAGTTGCTGTACGCCAATGTTTTAGTAGCTACCTACGCTGTTACGGGCTGGAACTCCTGCCTGGCCGCCGCGGCTACGGTTACGGTACTGGCCCTGTGGCAGCTCAACCCCTTCGTGCGCCACGACGGCTACTGGCTAGTAGTCGATCTGACGAACACGCCTAATCTGTTGGACAAGGCTGCTGAGTTGCTGAAACACTTCTTGGCTTACTCGACCCTGCGGGATATGGCGCTTGGGCGGATGCGCCGCCCCACGCGTGCGGAGGCGCTGCTGCTGCTGTACGGGCTAATGAATACGTTGCTGATTCTAGTGTTCGCCGCCTACGTGTGTACCCGCTACGGCTACCAGGTAATGCAGTTTCCGGTCACTGCCTGGCTGCTACTCACCAAGTGTACCCGCGGGATGGAATGTCTAAAAGAGCTACCCAGCAACTTTATGCTGTTCCTTGTTTTTTACATTCTACTCATTAAAATGTTTGTGAATCAAGTAAGTAAGAGACTAAGATCTAATTCAAAAACAGGCTAAGAAAATAAATGTATAAAAAATAAATAAATTTCATAAAAAATACCATATGTTTGCTGCGTAGTAAGTGGTTGGTGTCAAAATCGCCTGCAATAGTCTGCGTTATGCGCATGTTATCAAGTGGATAGCGATAACTTCCACACTGCGCGTAGGTAGCTTAATTCGGGTGAGCTGCCGACGGTTTTCTTTCACCCGTTCATCTTATCATTTTTTTCACACATGGAAAACTTTCCTAAATCACAAGAAGTTGCCGAAGAAGTAGTAACTAACCTCTTCGAAGTAGAGGAGCTGGAGCAACGTCTGGAGTCGTTGAGCGGCTCTTGGTCGTTGTTCGGCGGTAGCCCCGATGCTCAATAAGTTTATTCTATTGGCTTAGTCCGGGCACTGCGTGGTAGTGCTACGGGTAATTAGCCAAGAAGCCAGCCAGGTAGCAACCTATAGGTTCTGCCAGGCTGGCTTCAAGCATTCGAGGGGTACGTATACCCGCAAGAAGGCTAGCGTGCGCTAGTTGTCTACCCGGCCCGTAGGGCCAGTAAAAAATAAGGACCCTCGGGACTCTCGCCGCTGCCGACCTTATCCCAACCTTGGGCGGCGTAAAATCGCAGGGCCGGCGTATTGGCTTGCAGGCATTTGAGGGTAGCCGGCCGGCCTACGCTGGCAAGGGCAGCTTGCAGCAGCGCGGTGCCAACGCCGCGGCCCTGCCAGGTAGGGGCAACAAACAGGGAATGGATAAAATTATCGGGCGGCCACCAAGCAACGAAGCCGATGGGCTCACCCTGGTGCAGGGCCACGGCGAGCTTTTCATCCGCCGTAGCTTGGTCAAAGTCAAGTAATTCAAATTTAGCGGGGTGTTGCCAGGTGAAGCTGGCGCGCCGGGCAGCCAGGTAGAGCTGACGCAACGGTGCGCGGTGCGCGGGGGCGTAGGGTTCGATAAGCCACGACATGGATAAGCAGATTAGCGCTGAAGCAGGGAGAGCGGCCGGTGCGGCCCTAGTGCGTCACCGTCTTGGAAAAAAGCTGCATCACCAGCACGCCGATCACGATGAGGGCGATGCCCGCCAAAGCCGGTAAATCAAGCCGTTGCTTGAAGTAGAAAAAGCCGATGAGCGTAACCAGCACGATCCCCACCCCGCCCCAGATAGCGTAGGCCACGCCCACCGGAATGGCTTTGAGCGAAAAGCTGAAGCAGTAGAAAGCCAGCCCGTAGCCGAGCACGGTGAGCACGCTGGGTACGGGCTTGGTAAATTGCTGGGAGGCCGTGAGGGCCGTGGTTCCCAGCACCTCGCTGACGATAGCCAGAAAAAGAAAGAAATAGGCCATGATAAAACGAAAAAAGGTGCAGCCGCCGCGGCCCGACCGACGGAAATTAGTCGCGGGTGCGTAGTACGCGCCAGCCGTGGGCGGGCACGGTACGTGCCTTGGGCTGAGCCAGCGTCAGCTGCTCGCCGCTGAATACGTCGAACAAGCCTTTTTGCGGATTGATGGGCGTTTTCTGGCCCGGTAGTTCCAGCGGCGCGGCGGTGGCATTGATGAGCACCAGGACGGCCGCGCCGTTTTTCTCGCGCACGAAGCCGTACATCCCCTCGGGCGTGGCCAGGCGCTGGAACTGGCTGGCCGGGTCGCCGTTGCGCAGGGCGGGGTGACGCTTTTTGAGCTGCAACAGCTTGGTGTAGAAGTCTTGCAGCGGCAGCTCGGCCCAGTCGATGGTGTCGCGCTCGAAGAAGGCCAGCCGGCGATTGAGCCCCGCCTCCTGGCCGCTGTAGAGCATGGGCATACCCGGCAGCAGGGCCGTGAGCACGGCGAAGGGCAGGGCCAGCGGCCCCAGGCGCTCGTATTCGGTACCATCCCAGCTGTTCACGTCGTGGTTGCTGGTGAAGTGCATGAGGTAGGTTGTAGGCGGGTACTTCGCCCGCTCGGCCGCCAGGTAGGTGTCGATGTCGGCCAGGCGGGCCTTACCCTCGGCAACGTGGTCGAGCAGGTAGTGCAGGCGCAGGCCGAAGGTCATGTCGAAGGCCCGCTCCAGTAGCTTGGTATCCGAATTGAATTCCTCCCAGGTAAGGCCACCCGAAGGATACAGCTCGTCCCACTCGGCCAGCATGAATACCGGCTTGATGGCCTCCAGCGCGGGCCGGGCCTCGTCCCAGAAGTCGGTGGGTACTAGGCCCGCCACGTCGCAGCGGTAGCCGTCGATGTCGGCCTCACGCACCCAGTAGGCCAGCGCCGCTATCATGTACCGGCGCAACTCGCGGTTGGTGTAATCGAAGGCCACTACGTCGGTCCAGTCGGCCACGGGCGGCACCAACTGGCCCTGCGCGTCGTGCTGGTACCAGTCGGGATGCGCGGCGATGAGGGCGTTGTCGCGGCTCGTGTGGTTGGCCACCCAGTCGAGAATTACCCTGAGGCCCAGGCCGTGGGCCGTGGCTACGAGGTGCTGCAAGTCGGCCAGCGTCCCAAATTCCTCGTTGACCCCGAAATAATCCCGCACCGCGTAGGGCGACCCCAGCGAGCCCTTGCGCCCGATTTCGCCAATCGGATGAATCGGCATCAGCCACACGATGACGACGCCCATGCGGGCCAGCCGGGGCAGGTGCGCCTCGAAGGCTCGAAAAGTGCCTTCCGGCGTGTAGTTACGCACGTTTACCTCGTAAATCGTAGCATTAGCGGCCCACTCGGGGTGCCGCACCGTAAAGCGAGAAGCCAGCGGATGTTCAATCATAAAAGATGTAGCGTAAGCTTTAGCTTGCGGGCGAGCGCAGCGAGCAGGCACGTAAGCGAACGTCCCCTTACGTAATTGTTCGCTTTGCTCGCTCGCAAGCTAAAGTTTACGCTACATCTTGCTTTTACGGTTTCTTGGTGCTGAGCACGCGCCAGCCGTGGGCGGGTAGCGTCACCTGCGGGTCTTCGACGGGCGCGCCCACGTCGGCGAAGGCATCGGTCACGACCTCGGCGGGGCGGGGGAGGGTCTGCGGCTGCGCGCCCAGGTTGATGGCCACCCATGTTTTGGCCTTGCCGTCGCCGCTGGCCCGCTCGAAGACAAAGCAGTCGGCCGGGCCGGGCAGGATGGTAAACTTGGCGCAGGCGTCGCCGTTGCGCAGCGCCGGGCTGTTGCGCTTGAGGTGCAGCAGCGCGGTGTAGAAAGCATTCAGTCGGTAGCCATTCCACTGAATGGTATCCTTGTCGAAAAAGCGCAGCTTCTTGGTCGAAGCCGCTTCCTGCCCGCTGTATACCAGCGGAATACCCGGCACCAGCGCTGTGAGTACGGCCAGCGCCTGGGCATTGGCCCCCAGCCGCACGCCCTCGGGGTTGTCCCAGCTATTGACGTCGTGCGAGGACGTGAAATTCATCAAATACACGCCGGCCGGGTAGCGGCGGCGCTCGGCGGCGAAGTAGCTGGGCAGCGCCGCCACCGGCCGCTGGCCCTGCGCCACGCTGTCGAGCAGGTAGTGCAGCCGGAGGGCGTAGGTGGCGTCGAAGGCTTTTTCGAGCAGGTGGGTATCGGGGGTGAACTCACCTTTTTTGAGGAAGGGCGGGTCGTGCAGCTCGTCCCACTCGGCCAGCATGAACACGGGCTTTATCTTTTCTAATTCGGCGCGGGTATTGTTCCAAAACTCGGTGGGCACCAGCCCGGCCACGTCGCAGCGAAAGCCGTCGAAGCCCACGTCCTTCACCCAGTAGGCCATGCTCGCCGTCATGTACTGGCGCAGGGCGGGCTTGCTGTAATCGAGGTCGATCACATCCTGCCAGTCGGCCACGGGCGGCTGAAAATTGCCCTGGGCATTCTTGGTAAACCAGTCGGGGTGCTGCTTGCTCAGCTCGCTGTCCCAGCTCGTGTGGTTGGCCACCCAGTCGAGAATGACGTGCATTCCCCGCCGGTGCGCCTCGTCGAGCAAATGCTTTAAATCTTCCAGGGTGCCAAACTCGGGGTTCACGCCCCGGTAGTCGCGCAGCGAGTACTGGCTGCCCAGCGAGCCCTTGCGCTTGAGCTCGCCGATGGGCTGCACCGGCATCAGCCACAAGATGCTGACGCCCATTTTTTGCAGGCGGGGCAGGTGCTTTTCAAAGGCCCGGAACGTGCCCTCCGGGGTGTACTGGCGCACGTTTACCTGGTAGAGGCTGGCATTGGTAGCCCAGGCCGGGTGTTGAATGGTGAAGGGCGCGGGCGGGCGGCACTCGGCCGGGATGGGGGCCTCGGCCTGGCTGGCGGGGTCGGTGGGCGAGCAGGCAGCCAGCGCGAGCAGGCCCAGGCTAGCCAGCGCGGCGCGCCCCGGCTGGTGGCGGGAAAAAGAAAGCATGGCGCAAGGTAGCAAGCTGGGGGGAGCCTCCGGCCAAAGGCCAGTACAGTAGCCCGCTACCCGGGGCTGGCCCGGCGGGGCGTGTGCAATCGGGCCCCGGCTGGCATCGACCTGGGTAAGTGACCGAATTCCTTTCTAATCTTGCTCCATGAAGCTAACTCGATACGCGCTTTGCGGTAGTGCGCTGCTGGTGGCTGGGCTGGCCGCGTGCTCGGCCGACCAGCCTGCGCAGACCGCCCAGGCCCCCGCCGCCCCACCGGCCCCGGCAACTGCTCCGGCGACTGCCCCGGCCCCGGCATTACCCCCGGCCGCGCTGGCCCCGACGTCCCCGCTTCGCCAGCAGGCGCGGGCCACTGGCCAGGCCCCCCGCTGGGTACGGCGCCCGGCCCCGCCGGTAAAAAGCACGGCCTGGCGCGCCGCCGCTACGGAAGCCGTGGTAGCGGAAAATCACTATCCGCCGCTGATGGAAGAGTTGCCCGCCCCATCGGCTACTGACGCCAGCGACCTGCCGACCTTTTGCGCGCAGGCCGCGCCGCAGGGGCAGCTATTCCAAGTGCAGCCGGGGCGCGATACGGTGCTGCTCGGCCAGCAGGGCACGCGGCTGATTATTCCGGGCCGGGCGTTCGACGTGCCCGCCACCAGCGGCCCCGTCACGCTGACGGTACGCGAGTTTTACAGCACCGCCGACATCGTCCTGGCCGGGCTGGGCACCCGCGCCGGCCAGGACGTGCTCGAAACCGGGGGCATGCTGTACCTCTACGCCGCCGCCAATGGCCAAACCGTGCAGCTGCGCCCCGATAAGCAAATTCTCGTGCAGCTACCCACCCGCCAGCAGCTGCCGGGCATGAACCTGTACGAAGGCGTGAGCGCCGACGCCAGCCACGCCCCCGACTGGCGGCTGGCCGGCACCGGAACCCCCGCGTCGCGCAGCAATCTCAACCCGGCCAACCCACTCGCCGACCGCGCCGCGCTGGGCGGCTGGGTAGCGCTGCACCCGCCCAAAAGCCCCCGCTGGCCCTACTTCGAAAAGGACAAGCAATTGCTCAAAGAATACGCCCGCCAGCTGCCCAACTCCAAGAGCGACCAGGCCCGTTTGCGCCGCAAGCGCACGGTGAGCAAAGAGGAGCAGAATCTGTTGAAGGAGCTGAGTCAGCAAAACCACACGGCCATCCGCCACGCCGTTCTAATTGATGTGGAAGTCGATAGCGCCGGCGTATTGCAAAAGTCCGCGCTGGTGATGGGCGACTCGGTACTAGGAGCCAAGGTGCTGGGCTTCGTGCGGCAGCTGCCCACCCAGCGGGCGGCGAGCTTTATCAGCCCTTTGCCAGGCGGCAAGCGCACGGTCAGCCGGGCGCGGGGCGTGTTTTCGGTGCTGTACGCCCGTTCGGGCCGGCAGTTGGTGGGCTTCAACTGGCTGGTAATGGACAAGCAGTTACAGGAAGAGCTCGTGCGCGAAGCGCAGCGTCAGCGGGCCGCATTTGCCCGGCAATTCAACAATGCCAGCACCCCGCTCGCCCTGACCAGCGGCCTCTACTACGAGCTGGCCGCCGGCGGCCTGGGCTGGATCAACTGCGACCGCCTGCTCGACCCCGGCCCGCGCATTTTATACACCGTCGCCACGCCCGACCCCACCACGGTGGTCTCGCTGGTATTCAAGGGCCAGCGCAGCATCTTGGCCAGCTCGCGCACCGAGGGCAACGCGGCCGTCTTCGAGCAGGTGCCGAGCGGCCAGGCGGCCACGGTCGTGGCCCTGCGCCGCGAGAAGGGCGTTACGTACTTAGCCACCAGCCCCGTCAGCCTGGACCCGGCCGCGCCGCCGGTGCTGAGCTTTCGCCCCGTTACGCTGACACAGCTGCGTACGGAGCTGGCGCAGCTGTAAGGGGCGGCGCGGAGGAGTTTTGGTGCAAGAAGCCCGGCCAGCCCCTCAGTGGGCGGCCGGGCTTTGAGTTTCGTACCACCGGCAGACTACCCCGTTTTCCACAAACTCATTGCCCGGTACCAGGCCGATTTTCTCCAGGATGCGGCACGAGGCGGCGTTGCGCACGTCGGCGTAGCCGCAGATGCGCGGCAGCTTCAGCGTCTCAAAACCGTGACGCAGCCAGGCTTGCGCGGCTTCGTAGCCGTAGCCCTGCCCCCAGTAGCGCGGTAAAAAGCGGTAGCCGAGGTCGTAGAAGTCGCGCTGGCCGTTCACCGGTCCCGCCACCAGCTTCAGCCCGGCCCAGCCCATAAATTCACCCCTAGCTCGCGAGATCACGGCCCAGCGCCCGATGCCGGTGGCCGCGTACTGCGCCTGAATAAAGGCGATGGTGCCCAGGCTATCGGCGAGGCTGGCCGCTGGTGGCCCCCCGATGCCGCCCAGGTAGCGGTGCACGGACGGGTCGCTGTCGAGGGCCAGCATCCCGGGGGCATCCTCGGCTTGCAGGGGACGCAGCAGCAGGCGGGCGGTAGCGAAGGGTAGCATAGGGGGAAGTAAAATAGGCTAAGCGAGCAAAGTAAAAGCGCAAAGCTGGTAGACGTAGCGCTACTGCGTGCGGCAGTTTTGCGTATGCAGGCCGCACCTTCTTCCTTTCCGATGGCCTTGATTTCCGCTCGCCGCCTGTGGCTGCCCGCCGCCCTGGCCTGGGGCCTGTTCGGCGCGATGGCCACGCTGGTACTGCGCGCCGGCAAGGCCCCGTTCGACGACCCGCTGCTGCTGGCGCTGCACCGCCACGCTACCCCGGCACTCGATGGGCTGGCGGTCTTTTTTACCATCGTCGGCAATACGGGGCCGATGATAGCGGCCGGCGTACTCATTGCCGGCGCGTTGGCCTGGGCTGGTCGGCGGCGCGATGCCGGGCTGTTCGTAGCCGGGCTGGGCGGGTCGATGCTGCTCACGCAACTCATCAAGTATACCGTGCAGCGGCCCCGGCCCGCGCTGTGGGTCAGCCTGCGGCCCGAGCACACCTTCAGCTTTCCCAGCGGCCACGCCATGGATACGGCGGCGCTGGCGGCGGCGCTGTTTTTTGCCTTGCCGCGCCACCGCCGCTGGTGGGCGCTGGCCCCGCTGTTTGCCCTGGCGGTGGGCGGGGCGCGCATGTACCTGGGCGTGCATTACCCCAGCGACGTGCTGGCGGGCTGGAGCAGCGCCGTGGGCTGGGTGCTGCTGGTGCAGCTGGTGGCTGATAAGCAAGCTGGCCAACCTGGCGCGTAGGGGCCGGGTGCCGGCTGTTGGGTAGGGCCGTGGGCCAGTGTTCACACGGGTATGCTTTATCTTCGACAGCGCGTTAATCCTTGTGCGACTGCGTAAAATTTATGGGATACAGGCTATTTCTAGTGGCAATGTTTGCGTTGGTTGCCTGTCGTAAGCAAGCGCTGCCGCAAGTACGAGTGGAGGAGAAGACCACCGCCAAAGGAAGCAGCTACGCGATTTTCTATCCGCAGGGCTTGGCGGTTGATGTCGTTACGCAGCGGCCCCAACCGACTGATGATCGCCGCTACCTGAGCGTGGCGGCGGCTTATACGGACCTGGAAACGGACCAGCCGCTCGACCTCCTGGTGTACCAGGGCCACCCGCGGCAAGCAAAGGCCACCGTCGGCTTTCTGACCGGGGTACTAACCATTGCGGGCGATACGCTGGCTATCGACCGAGTGACAGCGGGTAAAGCACCGCCGCTAACGCAGCTGGCGCGGGCCAGCCGGCTGCACGGTACTGTGCTCTTGCAGGAGCTACTGGTTTTTGCAGGGAAAAATCAACGCTCAGCTGGCGGGAGCCTGTTTCAGCGCCGGGCGCTGGTTGAGTTTGCCAATCGTCGCTTTGCGGTGGTTGAGAGCTTGGCCGACGACGTAGAAATGAAGCAATTTGCCGATGACCTGCTGGAGCTGGGCGCTACAAACGCACTGTACCTCGACATGGGCGATTGGGACGAGGGCTGGTATCGAGCAGGCAGTGAGATAATACGGCTGGGCCACCGCCGCACGCATACCGCCCGGCAGTCCAACTGGCTGGTGTTTACCCGGCCACCGAGTCTATCCCCGCGGCAGTAGGCGCCTGGCTAGCTGCGGGCCTCGCCAATGGCTACAGCTGCACGCCAAATTTGGCCCCCGTCTTCTCCAAATCCTGCACCACGGCCTCGAGCAGCGGAATGCCGTCCACGAGCCGGTGAGCGGCCATCGCCCGCTCGGGGTCGCCGGGGATGAGCACCTGCTTGCCCTCGATAGCCTTCGACTCGCGGAAGGTGGTGATCCACTTGTCCATGTGCTGCTTGAATTCGTCGGCCGGCCGGAAGGCATCGACCCGCATGGCCCCGAAGAAGTGCCCCAGGCCCTGGCCCACCGGGTCGGCCGGCGGCTGCAAGAAGGCCACGAACGGCGGCACCCACGGCCCGTAGTTGGCCCCGCTCAGCACGGCCGAGAAGATATCGACCACCGCGCCCAGGCCGTAGCCCTTGTGCGAGCCGGTGGCCCCGCCCAGCGGCTGCAAGGCCCCGCCATTTTTCACGATGTTGGCGTCGGTGCTGGGCTGGCCCGCCGCATCCTGCGCCCAGCCCTCGGGGATGGGCAGGTTTTTGCGCTGCGCAATTTCGAGCTTGCCGTTAGCGGCCGTGGTGGTGGCCATGTCGAGCACGAAATCGGGCTGCTCGCCGGCGGGCACGGCCACGGCGATGGGGTTGGTACCCAGTAATCTATCGAGCGAGTAGGTAGGGGCCACCAGCGGCGAGGCGTTGGTCATGGCGATGCCAATCATATCCTGGGCCAGCCCCAGCATGGCGTGGTAGCCGGCGATGCCGAAGTGGTTGGAGTTCTTCACCGATACCCAGCCGGTGCCGACCTGCGCGGCCTTTTGCATGGCCACGCGCATGGCCTTGGGGCCGACTACCAGGCCCAGGCCGCCGTCGCCATCGATCACGGCCGTGCTGGGCGTTTCGTAGGTGACGCCCACCCGCGGCCGGGCGTTGATGCGGCCCGCCTCCCAGAGGCGCACGTAGCCCGAGAGCCGCGCCACGCCGTGCGAGTCTACCCCGCGCAAATCGGCCGAGAGTAGGGTTTCGGTGGCCAGGGTAGCATCGGCCGCCGGGCAGCCGAGGGCCAGAAATACCTGCTCGGCGAAGGTGAAAAGCTGTTGGTAAGTAAAGGTCATGAGCAAGCGCCAAGTCGCGCACCTGGCAGCCAATGGATGGTGGAGGGAGCGGCCCTGCGATTTGCAAACCTACTGCTGGCATGCTTAGGCGGATTCAGTGAGCAGAGGGTTGAAAATAAATTCACTGATAATGAATGCTTTGCAGGTTTTCAACGTAAAATTTAGTTTAAAACTAAATTTTACGTTGAAAACCTGCGTACTTCGTTTTGTCAATCAGCACCCGCCCCCATGCAACCCCCATTCCCCGAACTCACCCGCGCCGAAGAGCAGGTAATGCAATTGCTCTGGCAACGGGGACCCAGCTACGTTAAAGATCTACGCGAGGCCCTGCCCGCGCCGCTGCCGGCCCTGACCACGGTGAGCACCATCGTGCGCATTCTGGAGCAAAAGGGCTTCGTGGGCTACGAGCCGGTGGGGCGCGGCTACCGCTACCACGCCCTGGTAGCGCAGGACGACTACCGCCGCTTTTCGCTGCGCAAGCTGCTGCGCGGCTACTTCGGCGGCTCGTTCAGCCAACTGGTGTCCTTCTTCGCTCAGGATGAAAACCTTGATGCCACCCAACTCGACGCCCTGCTGCGGCAGGCCCAGCCACCCACTGCCGACCCGGCAGCCTCCGCCGACCAAGCCGATAACAACGACAATTGCTAATCCCGTAGCCCATGCGAAGCTTCGGTCTGCTTGCCCTGCTGCTCTTGGCTACGGCCTGCGCGGGCTCCCGTGCTACTGAGCGCCGTGACCGCCACGGCGAGCGCCAGGGTCGTTGGAGCACTTATTACGACGACGCCCGCACGCAGCTCTTCACGCGGGGCCGCTACCGGCATGGGCAGCCCGTGGGCGGCTGGCAATACTTTGCCAACACCGGCCACTTGCAGCGCCGCGAGCGCTACCGCCGCTACGGCTTCAGCGACATCACTTACTACTACCCCGGTGGCCGGGTGGCCCGGCGGGGCCGGGCGCGGGTAGTCGCCGAGCCCAGCGGCCCGCACTTCTACTGGCTTGGGGAGTGGAAATACTACTCCCCGGCCGGCACCCTCGACAGCGTGCAAACTTATGAGCGCGGTACTCATCTCGGCACCCGCTACTTCACTGCTAGACGGGCGCGGCCGGGCGCGTAACTGATTGTAGAGTAAAAATTTTATCGAAATTCTTATGGATGCTGCCTTTGTACTGCGCTGGCTAGCCAGCACCCTGCTGCCGCTGGGGGCCGTTTGGCTGCTTTTTCAGCTGGGCTTGCGCCGTGAGCGCTGCTTCGGCTACAACCGCGCCTTGCTGCTGCTGGCCCCGGTAGCGGCGGTGGCCCTGCCGTTGCTGCCGCGGCCCGCGGTGAGTGCGTGGCTGGCCCCGGCTCCCGCGCCGCTGGTCCTGCCGCCGGTGGTAGCGCTGCCCGCAGCGTCGGTCTCGGTCGTACCGGACGGCGGGAGCGCATACGGCCCGTGGCTGCTGGGCTTCTACCTGCTGGGGGTGGGGGTGATGCTGGCCGTGCTGGCTGGCCGCTACGCCCGGCTGTGGCGCGCCACCCGGCACCTGCCCCGCGAGCAGCGGCCCGGCTACGTGCTGGCTTACACCGGCGGGCAACTACCCACGAGCTCCTTCGGCCGCACCGTATTCTGGGACGAAACGGCCGGCCTGACGCCCGCCGAGGCCACGGCCGTGCTGGCCCACGAAGTGGCGCACGTAAGCCAGGGCCACAGTCGCGACGTGCTGTGGCTCGAAGTATGGCGGGCGCTGCTTTGGTTCAACCCCTTTGCTCACCTGCTACTGCCCGCCCTCCGCCTCACCCACGAGCTGCTGGCCGACCGCCAAGCCCAGTGGCAAGTAGCTGGCCCCACCGATGCGCTGGCCCCCGCGCCGCCCTACCCGGTGCTGCTGGCCCGGCTGGCCGCGCGCCGGGCGGTGGGACATTCCTCTCTGGTACAGTCGTTTGCTTTTTCCTTCACCCTAACCCGCCTTGCCATGCTAGATAACAAAAACCCCGTGCGCCGCTGGAAGCAGTGGCTAGCCCTACCCGTACTGGGCTGCGTATTTTTGGCCGCTGGCCAAGTGGCGCTGGCTCAAACGAAGCCGGTCGCCAGTAAAGCCAGCCAAGCCGCCCAAACCGAAGCAGTGAAGCGTAAAGTGGCCGAGGCCATGCAGCAGGATCTACGGCAAAACGGTCCGCTGGAGCCCGGGACTACCCAGCAGTTCGACATCACGCGGCTGCAAGGCCAGCCGGAAGACGTGCGGGTAATAATCAGAAGAGTGAAGGCGGATCAGCCCGGCGTGTCTACCATGCGCGTGTACCGGCCAGATGAAGTCATCCGGGAGCTGCCAACGGCACCTGCTCCGCCGAAAGCAGTAGGCCCCGGCAAGCCCGCGCCGAACCCGGCCGGCGTGTACACCTACGTCGAGCAAATGCCCCATCTGCCCGGCTCAGGCAGCATGATGGCCATCGTCAAGCAAATTCAAGACAACCTTGTGCATCCCAGCGGTCCGCTCCAGGAAGGCCGGGTATTTGTTAGTTTCGTGGTGCAGGCCGACGGCAGCGTAGGCGATACCAAAATTGTAAGAAGCCTCACCCCGGTCTACGACGAGGCCGTGGTGGCCGCCATTCAAAAGCTGCCGCGCTTCGTGCCGGGCCAGCAGGATGGCCGGCCGGTGGCGGTGAGCTTCACGGTGCCCGTGACGTTCAGAGCCCAGCCTTGATTCTTGGTGGATACTGAGTAGTGCTCGGTGTGGTGGAGCGCCACTTACCCAAGGCTTGGCAGGGCTTTGCCACCAGTGGCTACTTACCCAGCAGCTCAGCCAGCAGACCTTCCTTCAGGGCGAAGGCTGAGGTCGTAATCTGCGTCAAGCCGTAGGTAGTCAGCACGTATTTGACAATGACGCTGGCCACCACCAGCATGTCGGCGCGCATCGGGAACATCCCCGGCAGGGCCACCCGCTCGTCGTGGTTGAGCGTGAGCAGCTGGGCAAAGTGCCGCTCAAACTCGGCCACCGGCAGCGTAGTGCGCGGCGGCAGGTCGGCCTCGCGGCGCACCTGGCCCACGCTCAGGTCGGCCAGGGTGTCGAAGCTGCCCGAGCTGCCCACCAGGCCGGCCAGCGGGCCGTGCGCGGCCACGGCCGCCGTGAGGGGTCCCAGCTTGTCGGCCAGGTATTCCAGCTCGGCGTGCAGCTGCTCGCGGGGGAATACGCCGCTGGGGTCGGGAAAAAACTTGTCCAGTAGCCGCTGGGCGCCGATTTCGAAGCTCTGCTTCCAGAAAATCTGGTCTTCGTTGGCAATAATGAACTCCACCGAGCCGCCGCCGATGTCGGCCAGCAAGTGCTTCTGCGGCCCCAGCGGCACGGCCTGCCGGATGCCTTTGGCAATGAGCTCGGCCTCGCGCTCGCCCCCAATTACCTCCACCTGAATGCCGGTGCTGTCCAGGATGTCGCGCACCAGCGCCGGCCCGTTGCGCGACACGCGCATGGCGCTCGTGGCCGTGGCCCGCACCTCCGTCACGGCGTGTAGTTCTATTTCTTCCTTAAAGCCGCGCATCGTTTGCAGGGCGCGGGCGTAGGGGAGGGGCGCAATTTCACCGTGGCTGATGCCGCCTTCGCCCAGGCGTACGCCCACCTTGGTGCGCAGCAGCACGTGCGGCGACTGGCCCGGCCGGTCTTCCACTATCAGCAGGTGAAAGGTGTTGGTACCCATGTCGATAAGGGCCAGTCGGCGATGGTGTACGGGTGCGTGCATGGAGGAGGGGAAATAGCTTATGTAAAAAAGGGAACTCAACAAACGTCCGTCATGCTGAGCTTGCGAAGCATGACGGACGTTTGTTAGCCTAAGAATCTGTAAAAGAAGGCTAAGTGGCAAAGCGGCAGAACGTGCCCAGCGGTAATTTCCGCTGGCCGGCGTCGTGCAGGTAGATTTCGCCCAGCTCGCGCACGGCTTTTTTGCCGGGGAAAATGGCCCGGGTCAGGTTGTCCAGAATCAGCCCCGAGAAGCCCAGCGAGTACAGGTTGACCACGAAAAAATGGTCCTCAGGGTCGAGCAGCTGCTGGCTGAGCTTGAGCATTTCATTCAATTCGTCTTCGAGCTGCCACTTTTCGCCGTTGGGGCCGCGGCCGTAGGCGGGCGGGTCCAGGATGAGGCCCTGGTACTTGCTGCCGCGCTTCACTTCGCGGCGTACGTACTTCATGGCGTCTTCCACGAGCCAGCGCACGCCGTCGAGCTGGCTGGCCTCCATGTTGTCGCGGGCCCAGAAGTTGACTTGCTTCACCGAGTCGAGGTGCGTGACGTCGGCCCCGGCGGCGCGGGCGGCCAGGGTAGCCGCGCCGGTGTAGGCAAATAAATTGAGCACCCGCGGCAGCTTGGCGCGGCGCGCTTTGGTTTGATTGTAAATGAATTGCCAATTGGGATCCTGCTCCGGGAACAGCCCCACGTGCTTGAATGACGACAAGCCCAGGCGAAACTTCAGCCGCAGGCCGCCGGGCCGCTCGTAAGCGATAACCCACTGCTCGGGCATGCCTTTCTTGAGGCTCCACTGACCTTTCTCGGTGCTACCGGGGGCGCGGGCGAAAATAGCGTCGGCCCGGGCCCACTCGCCGGCGGCTAGGTGGGCATCCCAGATAGCCTGCGGCTCGGGGCGTGCCAGCACGTACTTGCCGAAGCGCTCCAGCTTCTGAAAATTGCCGGAGTCGAGCAACTCGTAATCGGGCCAGGGGGAGGTAGTCAGAAAGTCGTACACGGGCAATAAAACGAAAGAAACGGGCGCGGCTCCCGCGCTGGAACCAACAAAGGTCGGGCGGGCAGGGGAAAGATGCAGATTATTTCCGTCTTTTTAAACCCGCTTGGGTT
The DNA here is from genome assembly GCA_913776615.1 of uncultured Hymenobacter sp. Taxonomy (GTDB): domain Bacteria; phylum Bacteroidota; class Bacteroidia; order Cytophagales; family Hymenobacteraceae; genus Hymenobacter. The sequence continues at coordinate 151,082 of CAJYPK010000004.1, read as the reverse complement.
GATTGCGTAAATACTGGCAGACCGCCGGCTTATTCAATAAGCCTTTGATTGCTAATAATTTAATCTAAAACTCATTTTTATGCCCGCCACCCAAGAAAAGCTCGCCAAGCCCACGCTGCTGCACACGCCTTCGGACCTCGACGAGCAGGGCCGCGCCCGCCTCAGCGATAGCCTCAACCTGCTGGTTGCCGATTATTTCGCGCTCTACATCAAAACCAAGAACTACCACTGGCACATGAGCGGTCGCCACTTCCGCGACTACCACCTGCTGCTGGACGAGCAAGCCGAGCAAATCTTTGAAGTAATCGACCCCATCGCCGAGCGCGTGCGCAAACTGGGCTTCCCGACCATCCACTCGGTGGGCGAAGTAGGCCGCAAGCAGCGCGTAAAAGACAACGACGACGTGTACGAGAACCCCCTCGACATGCTCATCGACCTGCAAAACGAAAACCGCGAGCTGACCAAAAACCTGCGGAAGTCGCACGAGATTGCCGACGACATCGAAGACGTAGCCACCGCCAGCCTGCTGGAGGTGTATATCGACGAGGCCGAGCGCCGCGCCTGGTTCCTGTTCGAAGCCAGCCGCGAGGTGAATTAATTCACCTTCACTGAAACAAAAAGGCTCCCCGGTGCAAACCGGGGAGCCTTTTTGTTTCAGTGAGAAACCACTTAAAAAGTTATTGTTGCTTAAAACGTCCGTCATCCCTACTAACAGCGTCGGCCATGCTGAGCTTGCCGAAGCATCTTGACAGGTTCGTTGAAGGGTTTGGAAGCTGTTTAAGTTATTCCTACCCGTCTACAACCTGTTTGTCATTGCGAGCGCAGCGAAGCAATCACACCCGAGCGGCCCGTCCTGATGCGATTGCTTCGCTGCGCTCGCAATGACAGATGGTTTACCTAACTTCAACAGCTTGCAAGTCCTTCAACGCACCTGCCAAGATGCTTCGGCAAGCTCAGCATGACCGACGTTGTGAGTGGGGATGACTCTCTACAACAGGGTTATAAGCAGCCTATCAAACGCCGAATTACTTCTTGCTGGTTTTCAACTGAATCGAACCACTCTTCAGCCCGTCGCCCGAAACTTGCAGCGTGAGGGTGCCGGGCGTTTCGCTGGTTTGCACGATGGCCACGAGCTGGCCCTGGAACGCCTTCATGTGCGGCTCCTGGAAGGGCTCCAGGTTGGTGGCGTCGCCGTTGCCCACGGCCCGGAACTTACCGGCCCCGCTCACCGCGAAGTGCAGCTGCTGGGTGGCATCGGGGCAGAGGTTGCCTTGGGCGTCCTCCACACGGGCGGTCACGTAGGCCAGGTCCTGGCCGTCGGCGGTGAGCTGGGTGCGGTCGGTGACGAGCTTGACGTGGTGGGGCGCGCCGGCGGTGCGAATTTCTTCGCTGCCAATGACTTTGCCCTGAGCATCGTAGGCCACTACCTTAATGCTGCCGGGCTGGTACACTACGTCATTCCACCGGAGGCGGTAGCGGGTTTGGGGATCGGTGGCCCCGGGGCCGGCTTTGGTTTGGCGGCCTTGGCTCTTGCCGTTGACGAACAGCTCGGCCGAGGTGCCGTTGGTGTAGCAGTACACGGGCGTGGGCTGGCCCTCACGACCTTTCCAGGTCCAGTGCGGCAGCAGGTGCACGGTAGGCTGCTTGGGGTTCCACTTGGCGCGGTAGAGGTAGTAGCGGTCCTTGGGCTGGCTGGCCAGGTCGATAATGCCGAAGTAGGAGCTGTGCGAGGGCCATTTCTCGTCGTAGGGCGTAGGCTCCCCCAGGTAGTCGAAGCCCGTCCATACAAACTCGCCCAGCGAGTAGGGCAGGTCGTCCTGCGCCGCGAATTCGATGTCGGGAATCTGCGACCAGGGGCAGTACTCCACGTCGTAAGAAGAGGACTGATTGTCGGGGTAGCGCTTTTCCTTCCCCATCTCCACCGGGAATTTGTAGATGCCCCGCGAGCTGACCGTAGAAGCCGTTTCGGAGCCCAGCACGAAGCCCTGGGGCAGCTTGCCGTAGGCGTCGGCGTACCAGGCGGGCTTGTAGTTGAAGCCCGGGATGTCGAGCACGGCGGCAATGCCGTACTTGAAGTCGTCGCGGTAGCGGTCCATGCCCATGGTTACGGGGCGGGTGGGGTCTTCGCGGTGCACGATGTCTTGCAGGCGCTTGGCGATGGTCGGGCCTTCGGGCGTGCTTTGGTCGGGCACCTCGTTGCCGATGCTCCACATAATCACCGAGGGGTGGTTGCGGTTGGCGTGCACCATGTTCACGAGGTCTTTCTCGCTCCACTGGTCGAAGTACTGGCTGTAGCCATTCTTCACCTTGGGCGCCTTCCACTCGTCAAACGACTCCACCATGACCATGAAGCCCATCTCGTCGCAGAGCTGCATCAGCTCGGGCGCGGGCATGTTGTGCGAGGTGCGGATGGCATCGCAGCCCATGTCCTTGAGCATGGTGAGCTGGTGGCGCAGCGCGGCCACGTTCACGGCCGTGCCCAGCGGGCCGAGGTCGTGGTGGTTGCACACGCCCTTGAACTTGCGCGGCTGGCCGTTGAGCGAGAAGCCTTTAGCTTTCTCAAACTTGAAGGTGCGAATGCCGAAGGGCGTCTCAAACTTGTCCTGAATCACTTTGCCCGCCATCAGCATGGAGGCGGCCTTGTACATAGTCGGCGTTTCGGGCGACCACAGTTTGGGCGCGGTCACGGTGAACGTCTGCTCGGTTTCCTGGCCCGGCGTCACGGGCGTATTGGCCTGGGCTACCGTGCGGCCCTTGTCGTCGAGCAGGGCGGTGTAGAGCACGAGGCCGGGCGCGCCGGCGGGTACGTCCACCTTCGTACGGAGTTTGACGGTAGCTGCCGTGGCCGATACCTCGGGCGTCGTCAGGTAGGTGCCCCACACCGGCACGTGCGCGCCCCGGGTCGTGATGAGGTGGACGTTGCGGTACAGGCCCGCGCCGGGGTACCAGCGCGACGACTCGGGCTGATTTTCGAGGCGCACCGCCAGCGTGTTGGGTCCGCTGGCCCGCAGGAAGGGCGTGATGTCTACCGAAAACGAGTTGTAGCCGTAGGGCCAGAACATCGCCTCCTTGCCGTTGACGTACACCCGGGCGTTGCTCATGGCCCCGTCGAACAACAGCACGGCCTGATCACCCTTGCCCAGCGCGGGCACGGTGAGCGAGCGGCGGTACCAACCCACCCCGATGAAAGGCAGGCCCCCCGTCCGGCCCGACTTCAGCGTCGCCTCCTTCTCCCCGTTCTGCTCAATCTTAACTACCTGGGCGTCATTGTTGCCGTCGAACGGCCCCGTGATGGCCCAGTCGTGCGGGATGCGGACGGCCTCCCACTTGGCGTCGTTCAGCTCGGGCTTGGCCCCGTCGGGCTGGTCGCCTTTGGTGAATTTCCAGTCGGTGGTGAGAAGGGTTTCCTGGCGACCCTGGGCCGCGGCAGAAAGACTGGCCGACAGCAGCAAAGCCGTGGCCAGTGAAGGGGTAAAGCGCATATAACTGTAGATAAACGGCCTAAAGGCCCTTGTTCGCAAGAGGGGGCAAGTTACGGCAAAGGGGCCCCGGACTAGCCAGCGGGCACAAATTACCGTTCACCTGGCCGGGCGGTACGTTGAGCGAGCCGGCCCCTTGAGCTGCGGGGCGAAGTAGTATTTTTACGTGATGCCTGACGCTTTACGAAAACAACTCATCTACTTATGCTGCGCGCTGCTGGCGGCCGGACTGGCCGCGTGCTCTGCTCCTGATAGTCCCGTCATTACTGAGGAATACCAACAATGCCGCGAGGTGTACCGCCCCGTGCGCGGCCGCATCTACGATCGCCACGGTGAGCTGCTGGTAGCCCGCCAGGATTTTTACACGGTGAGCATTCCCAAAAGCGCGACGCTCGATACCGTCGCGTTCAATGAGCTTCTGGGCTGGCCCGCGGGAGCCTTGCAGGCGCGAGTATTTGCCGCCCGCCTGCCGGCTGGCCCGCCGCCCCGGCGCCCCGAGCCGGTCGCCGACTCTACCGGCGCCGTTGCCCCCGATACCGCCAAGCCCAAGCCCGCCCCGCCCCGCGTGCAGCGCTGGCCCATCGTGCTGACCATCACCCGGCCCGAGGCCGACAGCCTGCGCCGCCACGCCCGCGAGTGGCCCGGCCTGGTGGTGAGCCACCGGCGCGAGCGTAGCTACCTCACCAACGTGGCGGCCCCGGTGTTGGGCTACCAGCCCGCCGCCGCCCAGCCGTTTCTGTACCTGGCCCAGCGGCTGGAGCGCGGCCGCTACTACCGCCTGCGCAACGGTGGGGTAGAGGGCTACTACAACAACCTGCTGGCGGGCCACCGGGGGGCCTACCACCCGCTCACCGACGGCCACGGCCGGGTGCACGGCCGCTGGGCCGCCGATACTGCCTTCCAGCAAGGGCAGGATTTGCACCTGAGCCTTGACGCCGGCTTACAAGCCTACGCCGAGCGCCTGCTGGGCGAGCGGCGCGGCTACCTCGTGGCCCTCGACCCCCGCACCGGCGAGATTCTGGCCTGCGTATCGGCCCCCACCTACGAGCCCGCCGTGCTCACGGCGCTGGGCCGCAACGCCGAGCGCCGGGCGCTGCTGCTCGACAACGAAAACCGTCCCCTGCTCAACCGCCCCGCCGTGGCGGCCAACCCGCCCGGCTCGGTGTTCAAGCTCGTGAATGCTGCCGTGGCCTTGCAGCTGGGCGCTATTAAAAAGGATACGTCCTTCGCCTGCGACCAGTCGCTCGTCAACTGCGTGCACGCCCACCCCCGCGCCCGCAATCTCACGATGGCGCTGAAATACAGCTGCAACCCGTATTTCTACCAGACGCTGCGCGCCGTTATCGAGCCCCGGCCCGATTCGGCCGCCTCGCTGGCCGATACCGTAGCCGCCCGCCACGCGCACCTGGCCGCCTGGCGGCGCTACGTGCGCTCGTTCGGGCTCGACACCCTGCTGGGGGTGGATGTGTCGCGGGAGCAGCCCGGCTTTCTGCCCACGCCCGCCTACTACGACAAGGCGCGGCGCACCAAAAACTGGAATTTCAAGTCCATCTACTCGCTCAGCATCGGGCAGGGTGAAATCAACCTGACCGGCCTGCAAATGGCCAACGTGCAGGCCATCATCGCCAATAGGGGCTGGTATATTACGCCGCACTTCGTAAAGGCTATCGGCAAGGGCGGCCCGCTGCCGCGCTTCACCCAGCGGCACCGCACGCTGGTGGACAGCGCCAATTTTGCCGCGCTCATTCCCGGCATGGTAGCCGCCATGCAGCGCGGCGGCACCGCCGAGCTGGCCAGCCTCGCCGACGTGGGCATTACGGTGGCCGGTAAAACCGGCACCGTGCAAAACGACGAGGGCGACGACCACGCCACCTTCGCTGGCTTCGCCCCGGCCGATAAGCCCAGGATAGTGGTAGCCGTGTACCTCGAAAACGCTGGCTTCGGCGGCCTGTCGGCCGCGCCCTGCGCCGCCCTCATCATGGAGAAATACCTGAAGGGCCACATCGCCCCCAAGCGTAAGCGCTGGGAAAAATGGCTGCGCTGCGGCGACCTGGCCCGCCAGGGGCATTAATTTCGGGCTGGCAAAAGCTGGCCGGGACCAGCGGCAGTACTCCGGCCCTACTTCTATCTGCATCAAGCTTCATGATCTTCTCTAAATACCAGGGCACCGGCAACGACTTCGTCATCATCGACGACCGCGCCCAGCAGTTCGATACCACCGGCCACGCCTACATCGCGCACCTCTGCCACCGCCGCTTCGGCATCGGGGCCGATGGCCTGATGCTGCTGCGCAATCACGCAGGCTATGACTTCGAGATGGTGTACTTCAACGCCGATGGCCACCCCAGCAGCATGTGCGGCAACGGTGGCCGCTGCCTCGTGGCCTTTGCCAAAGACCTGGGCGTCATCACTGACCGGGCGTATTTCCTGGCCGTGGACGGCCCCCACGAGGCCCGCGTCGAGGCCGATGGTACCGTACGCCTGAAAATGATTGATGTGGCCCCCGCCCAGCCCGCCGAGCTCGGGGAGGACGACGTGTTTCTGCACACCGGCTCGCCGCACCACGTCCACTTTCTCGACCCCGAGGAGCACCACGCCCTGGCCGAGTTCGACGTGTACGGCCACGGCCACAGCATTCGCTACGACCAGGTCTATGACCCGGCCGGCGTCAACGTCAACTTCGTGGAAGTGCCCGCCGACCCCAGCCACCCCTGGCCCGTGCGTACCTACGAGCGCGGCGTCGAAGACGAAACCCTGAGCTGCGGTACCGGCGTCACGGCCGTGGCCTTGGCCGCCTCGGCGCGGGGTGCGGTGTCGCCCGTGCAGCTGCAAGCGGCCGGCGGCCGGCTCGAAGTTTCGTTCGATCACCGCCCCGACGGCGGTTTCGAAAACGTGTGGCTGAGCGGCCCCGCCGTGCGGGTGTTCAGCGGCGAAATTTAGGCCCGATGGTAACCCTGCGTGCCCTCGAGCCTGATGATTTAGAATTTTTATTTCAGCTCGAAAACGACCCCGCACTCTGGGCCGTGTCCGACGTGCTGCCGGCCCCCATTTCGCGCCACGCCCTGCGCGAATATCTGCGCCACGCCGGAGCCAGCCTCGCCGAGGTGGGGCAGATGCGCTTGATTATCAATTCTGAAGAAAATCTGGCAGTGGGTACGCTCGACCTATACGACTACTCCGCCCTGCACCAGCGGGCGGGTGTAGGCATCACGGTGCTGGCCGGTGCCCGGCGGCGCGGCTACGCCCGGGCCGCGCTCGCCCAACTGCTGCCCTACGCCCGGCAGGCCCTGCGCCTGCACCAGCTATACTGCACGGTAGCTGCTACTAATGTGGCTAGCCTCAGCCTGTTCGAGAAAATGGGTTTCCGGCGCGTGGGCGAGCGGCAGGACTGGCTACGGGAAAATACCCCGGCTGGCTGGGTAAATGCCGTAGAATTGCAACTTATACTGAACGCCTAAGGATTTGCCGCGCGAAAAACAACTATTCTAAGCGCGGCCATATCTTTTTAAGTACGACGCACGTAGAAGAAAGCAGGCGCTGCTTCCCGGACGACTTATCCCCGGTTTGCGCAGCTCTCGAAGCCCTTTCCTGTTTTCTTCATGCCGCTTTCTACTCCGGCGGAGGCACCCGTGCGTGCCGCCACCACCGCCCCGGCTGCGGGCAAAGCCGACGCAACCTCTCTTACGTATTCGCTGCCCGATTTGGTGTGCTTCGCGCACCTGCATTGGGATTTTGTTTGGCAGCGGCCCCAGCATTTGCTGTCGCGCTTTGCGCAGCACGGCCGCGTTTTTTACGTCGAAGACGCCTTCTACCACGCCGATGACCTCATCGAGCCACATATGGAGGTGAAGGAGCGCCAGAACGGCGTGAAGGTATTGGTAGTACACTTGCCCAACCGCTTGCGCGGGGCCGAAAACGAAGCGGCCAGCGACGAGGCGCAGGTGGAAGTTCTCAAGCAATTTTTCACCGAAAACGGGGTGGAAACCTACGTTTTCTGGATTTACACCCCGATGGCCATGAGCCGGGCGCGCGAGTTTGCCCCCGTCCTCACCGTGTACGACTGCATGGATGAGCTGGCCCAGTTCAAATTTGCTCCGCCCGCCCTCCGGGAGCGCGAGCAGGAGCTGTTCAAGAAGGCCGACCTGGTATTCACCGGTGGCCAGCGCTTGTACGAAGCCAAGCGCGAGCAACACGACGATGCGCACGCTTTCCCGAGCAGCATCGACAAGGCGCACTTCGGCCAGGCCCGCGACCCCAAGCTAACCGAGCCCGCCGACCAGGCGAGCATTCCGCACCCGCGCATCGGCTTCTTCGGCGTGGTCGATGAGCGCCTCGACATCGAGCTACTGGGCCAGTTGGCCACCAACCACCCCGAATGGCAGTTTGTCATCATCGGCCCGGTGGTGAAAATCGACCCCGCCACCCTGCCGCACAACAAGAACATTCACTACCTGGGTGGCAAGAACTACCAGGAGCTGCCGAGCTACCTGCGCGGTTGGGATGTGGCTACGCTGCTCTTCGCTCGCAACGAAAGCACCGAGTTTATCTCGCCCACCAAAACCCCGGAGTACCTGGCCGCCGGCCGCCCGGTGGTGAGCACCAGCATCCGCGACGTGGTGCGCCCCTACGGCGACCTCAACCTCGTGCAGATTGCCGATGACCCCAAAGACTTCGGCAAAGCCATCGCCTACGCCCTGGAGCAGGGCAAGGATGCCGACTGGCGCACTCGTACCGACGACTACCTGGCTACCATCAGCTGGGATCTCACCTGGCAGAACATGGTGAACCTGATGCAAGAGCGCCTGGCTGCCAAATCGGGAGCCCCCGCCGCCTAAACTACCTAGCCTGTTCTTTCGCGCCCTAATCCGCAACAGTTTCTAATCTCCACATCCTCAATTCTTCCTCCTATGTTTGACTACCTCATCGTCGGGGCCGGCTTCGCTGGCAGCGTGCTGGCCGAGCGCCTGGCCACCCGCAGCAACAAAAAAGTGCTCATCATCGACAAGCGCTGTCACATCGGGGGGAATGCCTACGACCACTATAACGAGGATGGAATTCTGATTCACAAGTATGGTCCGCACATCTTCCACACCAATTCGAAAGATGTGTTCGACTACCTCGGCAACTTCACCGAGTGGCGTCCCTACGAGCACCGCGTGCTCGCTTCGGTCGATGGTCAGCTGGTGCCCATGCCCATCAACCTCGACACCATCAACAAGCTGTACGGGCTGAACCTGACCAGCTTCCAGGTGGAGGAATTTTTCCAGTCGGTGGCTGAGGAAGTGCCGGTGGTGAAAACGTCGGAGGATGTGGTAGTGAGCAAAGTAGGCCGCGAGCTGTACAATAAATTCTTTAAGAACTACACCAACAAGCAGTGGGGCCTCGACCCCTCGCAGCTCGACAAGTCGGTGACGAGCCGGGTGCCCACCCGCACCAACCGCGACGACCGGTATTTCACCGATACCTACCAGGCCATGCCGTTGCACGGTTACACCCGCATGTTTGAGAAGATGCTCGACCACCCGAACATCAAAATCATGCTCAATACCGACTACCACGAAGTGATCAAGTTCATTCCCTTCAAGGAGATGATTTTCACTGGCCCGGTTGATGAATACTTCGACTTCAAGTTTGGTAAGCTGCCCTACCGCTCGCTTGAGTTCAAGCACGACACCCTGAACAAGGAGCAGCACCTTGCCGCCCCGGTGGTAAACTTCCCCAACGAGCACGCCTACACTCGCATTACCGAGTTCAAGGCTCTCACCGGCCAGAGCCACCCCAAAACGGCCATCGTGTACGAGTACCCGCAGGCCGAAGGCGACCCGTACTACCCGATTCCGATGCCGGAGAACGCCGAGCTGTACGCCAAGTACAAGAAGGCCGCCGACGAGACGCCTAACGTGCACTTCGTAGGCCGCCTCGCCACCTACAAGTACTACAACATGGACCAAGTGGTGGCCCAGGCTCTCACGCTCTATAAAAAGCTGACCGAGAAGGAGGAAGCCGCCAAGCCGGTGCGCCCGACCATCGTAGCCGGCTCCACCGCCCTGGTAGAGAAGCTCGTAAACCGCGAGCCCGCCGTAGAGTAGAACTGTAGGGTAAGCTTTAGCTTGCCCCACGCCGGCCGAGCCACGACCCACCTCGCGCCGGGCAAGCTAAAGCTTACCCTGTACAACTGCCATTATTTCCGCTTCGTAAAACCCTGCACTCTTTTTGAGCGTGCGGGGTTTTATAGTTTATGGCCGGGCGCGTCGTTAAGCGGGCAGGCCGTAAATTTGTCCAGAACGCGCTGTCTTTTTTAGTCAATTTGTTTACCCAATGTTAGATTTCCTCGGCAAAACCGTCGCCAAGCTGTTTGGCTCCAAAGCAGAAAAGGACCTCAAGGACGTGGTGCCTTACGTGGCCCTTATTAATGCGGAATATGCCAAACTGGCCGGCCTCACCGACGACCAACTGCGTCAGCGCACCCAGGAAGTCCGCCAGCAGATTGACGGCCGCCTGGCTGGCCTCGACGGGCAGATTGCCGGCCTGCAAAATCAGATTGATACTCAGCCCAATCTGGACGTGTCGCGCAAGGAGGCCATCTTCGAGCAAATCGACGCGCTCGAAAAGCAGCGCAACAAAGACCTCGAAGCCGCCCTGCTCGAAGCCCTGCCCCAGGCCTTCGCCATCGTGAAGGAAACGGCCCGCCGCTACGCCCAAAACGGCCAGCTGGTCGTGACGGCCACCGACGCGGACCGTGAAATTGCCCGCACCAAGGGCAACGTGACTATCCAGGGCGACAAGGCAACCTGGAGCAACAAGTGGCTGGCCGCCGGCGCCGAAGTAACCTGGGACATGGTGCACTACGACGTGCAGCTCATCGGCGGCGTAGTGCTGCACCAGGGTAAAATTGCCGAGATGGCCACCGGTGAGGGTAAAACCTTGGTTTCGACCCTGCCGGCCTTCCTCAATGCCCTCGGTGGTCGGGGCGTGCACGTGGTAACCGTGAACGACTACCTCGCCAAGCGCGACTCGGAGTGGAACGCCCCGCTGTTCGAGTTCCACGGTCTCACCGTGGACTGCATCGACAAGCACCAGCCCAACACCGACGCCCGCCGCAACGCCTACCTGGCCGACATCACCTACGGCACCAACAACGAATTCGGCTTCGACTACCTGCGCGACAACATGGCCCGCGACCCCAGCGAGCTCGTGCAGCGCAAGCATCACTACGCGATGGTGGACGAAGTGGACTCCGTGCTCATCGACGACGCGCGGACGCCGCTCATTATCTCCGGCCCCGTGCCCAAGGGCGATGTGCACGAGTTTTTGCAGCTCAAGCCGCGCATTCAGCGCCTGGTGGACGAGCAGAAGAAGCTCGTGCAGAACTACCTGGTGCAGGCTCGTAAGCTCATCGCCGAAGGCAAGACCGGCGCCGAGGAAGGCGGTAAAAACGGCGACGGCGGGCTGGCCCTGTTTCGTGCTTACCGCGGCCTGCCCAAGAGCAAGCCGCTCATCAAGTTTCTCTCGGAGCCCGGCATGCGCGTGATTTTGCAGCAGGCCGAAAACCACTATCTGTCCGACAACTCGCGCCAGATGCCGGAGGCCGATAAGCCTCTGTATTTCACCATTGACGAGAAGAACAACCAGATTGAGCTGACCGAAAAAGGCATTGACCTGATTACGGCGCAGGGCGAAGACCCGCACCTGTTCATCATGCCCGACATTGGGGTCGAAATCGCCAACATCGAGAAGGCCGACGCCCTGACCGCCGAAGAAAAGCTGCAACAAAAAGAGCAGCTGATGCAGGACTACCAGGAGAAGAGCGAGCGCGTACACACCGTAAACCAGCTTCTGAAAGCCTACACCCTGTTTGAGCGCGACGACCAGTACATCCTGAGCCAGGACGGCAAAGTGATGATTGTGGACGAGCAAACCGGCCGCGTAATGGAAGGTCGCCGCTACTCCGACGGCCTGCACCAGGCCATCGAGGCCAAGGAAGGCGTTCGCATCGAGGATGCCACCCAGACCTATGCCACGGTGACCTTGCAGAACTTCTTCCGCATGTACCACAAGCTGGGCGGCATGACGGGTACGGCCGAAACCGAAGCTGGCGAGCTCTGGGAAATTTACAAGCTCGACGTGGTGGTGATTCCGACCAACCGCGCCATCCTGCGCAACGACCAGCACGACAAGGTGTACCGCACCGTGCGCGAGAAATACAATGCCGTAGCCGAGGAAATCCAGACCCTCGTGCAGGCCGGCCGCCCGGTGCTCGTGGGTACCACGTCGGTTGAAATTTCCGAGTTGGTAAGCCGCATGCTGAAGCTTCGTGGCATCAAGCACCAGGTACTGAACGCCAAGCAGAACCAGCGCGAGGCCGAGATTGTGGCCGCCGCTGGTTACCCCGGCACCGTGACCATCGCCACCAACATGGCCGGTCGGGGTACCGACATCAAGCTGCGCGAGACTTCCCGCGAGGCGGGCGGGTTGGCCATCATCGGCACCGAGCGCCACGAAAGCCGCCGCGTCGACCGCCAACTGCGGGGCCGCGCCGGCCGCCAGGGCGACCCGGGCTCGTCGCAGTTCTTCGTATCGCTGGAGGATAACCTGATGCGTCTGTTTGGCTCGGAGCGCATCGCCAAGCTCATGGACCGCATGGGCATGGAAGAAGGCGAAGTAATTCAGCACTCGATGATTACCTCGTCGATTGAGCGTGCGCAGAAGAAGGTGGAGGAAAACAACTTCGGTACGCGCAAGCGCCTGCTGGAGTACGACGACGTGATGAACGCCCAGCGCGAGGTGGTGTACCGCCGCCGTCGTAACGCCCTCTTCGGCGAGCGTCTGGAGCTGGACATCCTCAACCTCATCTACGACGTGAGCGAGGACATCGCGGCGGGCCACAAAATCAGCAACGATTACGAGGACTTCAAGCTGAGCATCATCAAGGACTTCGGCTACGACACGCACATCTCGCAGCAGGAGTTTTCGGCCCTGCCCGCCGAGCGCCTCACCCAGAAGCTCTACGAGGAAGCTACCGGCTACTACGAGAGCAAAAATGAGCACATCGGCAACAACGCCATGCCGATGATCAACGACCTGCTGAGCCAGAACACGCCCTACGAGAACATCGCCATTCCTTTTACCGATGGCCACAAGCACACCCAGGTAATTGCCAACCTGCGCAAAGCGCAGGCTACCAACGGCCTGGACATCATCCGCCAGATGGAGAAAGGGGCCGTGCTCTCGACCATCGACGAAGCCTGGACCCAGCACCTGCGCCAGATGGACGACCTCAAGCAGGTGGTGCAGAACGCGGTGTACGAACAGAAAGACCCGCTGTTGGTGTACAAGTTCGAAGCCTTCGAGCTCTTCAAGCGCATGCTGAGCAAGGTCAACCACAGCACGTCGGGCTTCCTCTTCAAAGCCGATGTGCCGGTAGCCGCCGAAGCGGGCTTCGCTGAGCCAAACACCTACTACGAGGACGACATCGTGGAGCCCCTGCCCAAGCTGAAGGCCGAAAAGGCCGTTTCGGACGTGAGCCTCGGCGCGGGCCCCGAAGATGTGGAGCAAGCCGCCGAGCTGGGGCTGGCCCCGGCCATCAAGCAGGAGCCGGTGCGTAGCCAGAAGGTAGCCAACCGCAACGACCGCGTAACCGTGCAGTACATGGACGGCCGCGTAGTGCGCGACGTGAAATACAAAACAGTGGAAGAAGACCTTGCCGCCGAACGCTGCGTGCTGGTAGAGGAGGCATAAGTAATTATAAGGTTGATAGATAAAAAAACAGCCCTGGCGGTACGCCAGGGCTGTTTTTTTATCTATCAACCATTAAAAAATAACCTCGGCCATGCAACGTCCGCAAGCGAACTCCGATCAAGTCGATACTTCCACTCTTTCCCATCTTCATTCCTGATGAGCAGCATTTTTCCTTTCAATAAAATCAGTCTGCGCCGCCTACGCATGATGAACGGCTGGCATCTGGCTCTGGCCGGTGGCCTGCTGGCTGGCCCCGCCGCCTGGGCGCAGGCTCCCACGTGGCAGGCAGCTTATTTGGCGGGGGGCGGTGCCTATTCGCAGGTGACGGCAGTTACTACGGATGCCAGCGGCAACGTGTACGTTGCCGGTTTTTTTAGTAATCCTACGCTCCAGCTAAACGATATTACCCTTACCAATGCCGTGACGAGCGGCAATCAGGTAGGTTTTAGCCGCGATGCTTTCGTGGCCAAATGGAGCCCGGTAACTCAGCGCTTCGTGTGGGCGCAGCGGGCGGGCGGCTCTACCGACGGCGATATTGCCACGGCTATAGTCGCGAGCGGGACGAGCGTCTATGTGCTAGCGACGCTGAGCGGAGCAACTGTGGGCGGAGTTGCCGCTCCCGATGGTAGTACCCTACTCAAGTTTGACAATGCTGGCAATGTACAGTGGATGCAGCCCACTGGAATAATGGCAACTAGCTTAGCTGCAACTGGAAACAGCGTGTACGTGGCAGGTAGCTTTACGGGTAGCGCTAGCATTGGGAGTTTTAGTTTGACCAGCGCTGGCGGTTATGATTTAGCCGTAGCTAAACTCACCGACGCGGGTAGCAGCAGCAGCTACGTTTGGGCACAGCGAGTTGGTGGCCCGGGCTACGACGGGGCTGGGGCGCTGACCGTGCAGGGCGCGGCCGTGTACGTGGCGGCTAGTTACGGGGTGAGTGCCAGCTTCGGCCCGGTGCAAACAACTGGTGATGGCTTTGGCGTGGCCAAGCTCGTTGATGCGGGTAACAGCAGCAGCTTCAGCTGGATGCAGCCAACTGGCGGTTTTGTGCGCCAGTTGGCCGTAGGCAGTGGCGGTCGGCTGTACGCGGCTGGTAGTTTTGATGGTACGGCCACTTTTGGCACCACAACGCTCCGTAGCGTTGGTTCGACCAGCTCGTATGTGGCGGCGCTTACGGACGGGGGGAGTGCAGCAAGCTGGGGGTGGGCGCAGCAGAGCGATTACGCCAATATTCTAAGCGTAGCAGCTACGGGAACGAGCGTATACATAGCCGGGCAGCAAGGAACTGCTACGAACATTGGTACTATCGCGCTGCCAACACCCACTGGAGCAGGAGTGTACGTCGCTAAGCTGACCGATGCGGGCAGTGCCGGCTCTTATGCCTGGGCGGTAGCGGGCAGCGCTAGTGTTGCCGTTCCCGTTTATTCACTGGCGGTGAGTGGCCCTACCGTTTACCTGACCGGGATGCTGGCCGGCCCCGTTAGGTTCGGTTCCATAACGCAGCCCGCATCCGGAGGCCCGGTTGCTTTCCTGGCCCAACTCAATGATGGAGCTACTGCGTTGGCGGCTACCCCGTCTGCTACTCCAACTGAATTAGGCGTAGTTCCCAACCCGGCCCACGCAGCTACCACGGTGCTGCTGCCGCCCGGGGCCGCTACGGCTGACGCAAAGCTTACGCTGCTCGATACCCGAGGGCAGGTAGTGCGGACCCAGGTGGCCCGGGCGGGAATGGCCGCAACGCTCGACTTAGCCGGCGTAACGCCGGGGCTTTACCTGGTGCGAATGCAAGCAGGCGCGGCGCGGGCAGTGCGTCGGTTGGTAGTTGAGTAACTAGCACAAGGCTAATGCGATACACAATGGTGAGGCCAGTGGTTGGGACAGTATCGGAGATGCAGACTGCCCCAACCACTGGTCTCGCCGCTATGTGGAGATGATTTAAAAGACAGTATTCATGGAATACGCAACGTACTATTCATGAAAAAACTTTACGTAAGTAAGCGGGCTAGTGCTGGTGATGGCTGGATTGGGTAGCGGTCAAGTGACGCGGGCGCAGGTAGTAGAGTAAAACCACCTCCCACCCCCGCCGTACCTTTGCCCTATGTCCACCCCTCATCTCGCCGCTACCCTCGACCACACGCTGCTGCGGCCCGACTGCACCGAAGCCCAGATAAGCCAACTGTGCCAGGAGGCCCGCCAGTACGGCTTTGCCAGTGCCTGCGTACCACCCTGCTACGTGCCGCTGGCCGCCCGTGAGCTCAATGGCTCGGGGGTGGCCGTGTGCACGGTTATCGGCTTCCCGCTGGGATACAACAGCCCCCGCGTGAAATTCAAAGAGGCCGAAATAGCCTTGGCAGAAGGTGCCACCGAGTTGGATCTGGTGCTGAACGTATCCTGGCTGAAATCAGGGAATCTGGAAGCCGTAAAGGCCGAGGTCGAGGACTTGGCCGATTTGGCCGACGTGCACGACGCCATCCTGAAAGTCATCATCGAAACCGCGTTACTTACGGAAGCGGAAATGGAAGCTGCCGCCCGGCTCTGCGCCGAGGCGGGCGCGCACTTCGTGAAAACCAGCACCGGCTTTGCCAGCCGGGGGGCCTCGGTGGCCGACGTGGAGCTGCTGCGCCGCGTGCTGCCGGCCGGCGTGCGCATCAAGGCCAGCGGGGGCATCCGGACTCGCGAGCAGGCGCAGGCGCTGCTGGCCGCCGGCGCCGACCGGCTGGGTACGTCTAACAGTCTGGCAATCGTGCAAGAAGATGAAAATACGCCTTCCTAACGCCGTGCTACTCCTGAGCCTGCCGCTGCTGGCGGCCTGCGCAGCCACAGCCCCGGCGGCTCCCAGCGCTCGCGCCCAAACCCCGGTCGATACCACGCGCAAACCCGTGGCCACGGGGCCAGTCGAAAACGTGACGAAGTATCGGCCCGTGTTTGCGGCCCCGGCGGCCCCAGCTGCTACGCCGGCCGCGGCCCCTAAGCCAGCCCCGTCGCCCGCGCCCTTGAGCAAGGCTGCCGCTCCTGCACCGACCAACCACGTCACGGCGCAGGTCGAGCAGCGTCTGCGCGACCAGGCCGTTGCAAATCAGAACGTGAAGTACGTCAATGGTTTTCGAGTGCGGGCCTACTTGGGTTTGGAGCGCGACCAGGTGATGAACATTCGTCGGCAGATTATCGGCCGCTACCCCGACGAAACGGATTACATCACCTTCAAGCAGCCGGTATATCGACTTTACGTGGGCGACTACGTCAACAAGCTCGACGCGGCCCGCGGCCTGGCCCGGGTGCGGCAGTTTGCGCCCCGCGCCGAGCTGGAGCCCATGCAAGTACTGCTGAATAAGGTGCCCTGACCGCAGATTTAACGGATTTAACGGATTTCGGGGATGCGTCCGCTGGCTTCCGGTGGGCGGGCTAATTGGCTGGGGGCTGGGGTGGGGGTGAACGCGTGATTGCTCTAAGTAAGGTTTTAAAAGGTAGGATTCTGCGTTGTTATGCAAGCTGGTCAAATTGATTTTCTGAAGAGTGCGGTGAAGGACCGTGCCGCTACGCTGGCTCCTGAGCTGCTGGCTATTCGTCACCACTTGCATGCCCATCCGGAATTGTCGTTTAAGGAAACGCAGACGGCGGCTTTCGTGACCGAGCAACTGCTGGCGATGGGGCTGGTGCCGCACGCCGTGGCGGGCACGGGCGTGGTGGTGCTCATTGAGGGCCAGCCGGGCGGGCCGGTAGTGGCGCTACGTGCCGATATGGACGCCCTGCCGATTCAGGAGCTGAGCGACGTGCCGTATAAGTCGCTCAACGACGGCGTAATGCACGCCTGCGGCCACGACGTGCACACCACTTGCCTGTTAGGGGCGGCCAAAATCCTAACCGAGCAGCGCGCCAACTTCAAGGGAACCGTCAAGCTGCTGTTTCAGCCCGGTGAAGAGCTGCTGCCCGGCGGCGCCTCGCTGATGATCAAAGATGGTGTGCTCGAAAACCCCAAACCCGCCGAAGTATTAGGGCAGCACGTATTTCCGCGCCTGCCGGTGGGGCAAATCGGGCTGCGGCCCGGCCGCTACATGGCCAGCACCGACGAGCTGTACTTGCGCGTGAAGGGTAAGGGCGGCCACGGAGCCATGCCCGAGCTTAATATCGACCCGGTGTTGGTTGCCGCCAACCTTATCGTGGCGGCCCAGCAAATCGTGAGCCGCCGTGCCAATCCCAAGATGCCCTCAGTACTGAGCTTCGGCAAGGTCATCGCCAATGGCGCCACCAACGTCATTCCCGACGAGGTATACATCGAAGGCACCTTTCGTACCCTCGACGAAGCCTGGCGCGACGAGGCCCACGGCCACCTGCGGCAGCTCTGCGAAGGGCTGGCCGCCAGCATGGGCGCGGTGTGCGAGCTGGAAATCCGCCGTGGCTATCCTTGCCTCGACAACAACCCCGCCGTGACGGCCCGCGTGCGCGCCGCCGCCGAGGCCTACTTGGGAGCCGAGAACGTAATTGAGCTCGACCAGTGGCTGGCGGCCGAAGACTTTGCGTATTTTTCGCAGGCTTCGCCAGCCTGCTTCTACCGCCTTGGTACGCGGGCAACCGATGGCCGCTTTGCCGCCTCGGTGCACACGCCCGTTTTTGATATTGATGAGCAGGCGCTCAGCCTCGGTGCCGGGCTCATGGCCTGGCTTACCTTACAGGAACTAGCCGGCCCGGCTACTGCTTAGTCTTTTAAAATCTGCCAATTATGCGTCGGTTACTCTTGCCGCTATTTTTGCTGGGGGCTTCGGTGGCTTCGGCCCAGGTAACCCGCCAGGTGCGCTCCGTGCAGCTTTGGCCCGAGCTCCAGGGTGAGTTTGTGCTCAAAAATGGGGATTATCTGCTGCTGGCCCTGCGCGGCGAGCGGAGTATGGCAGCCGACAACTACGGCCGACGCTTTGGCCTCGACGCCAACCGCCTTACCGTTGGCTACGAGCATTTTTGGAACGCTAACTGGAGCTGGGGAGCCACGGCGCGACTGCAATCCTACTTCGGGGCGGGGCAGCTATTTGTGCCGGAAGCGCTGCTGCGCCACCGCTCGCCGGTATTCGCGGGCATCACCTTCGGGCAGCGCCTGAGCCTGGAGCGTACTTTCCCTAATACCAGCAACTACCTTGGGGGCTCCGGCCCCGATGGGCAGTTCTGGGGCCGGCTGCGCATCGATCTGGAGAAGCTCCTGCCGCTGGGTGCCGACCCTGCCACCGGCCTGGCGCTGCGCCCGCGCTTGAGCTACGAAGCCAGCACCCACCTGCGCCTGCAAAAAAGCGATACCGACCCTACTGAGCGGACCATTCAATATACCAGCCTGCGAGGCGAGGTAGGCGTGCGGGTATCGCCCCGCTTCGACTTTACGCCGTGGTTTGCCTACCAGACCGACTACGCCTACTATTTGGAGTTTAGGGATATCAACGGCGTGCTGATTTCGGGTGGCAAAACCAACGTAGTGTCCCCAACAGTCGGCCTCGATCTACGATTTACCATCCTGCCGGCCGGTGGTAAAGCAGATCGTCAGCAATTGCCAACGCAGCACTAGAAAATTAGTGACATTATGACATGTGTGTAAAATGGCTAAAAAGTGCTTATTGAGGTTATGGAGGCAATTTTTGAATGGCTAACAGATTTCTGGTTAAAAAGAATATCTGCAAAAGATGACTTAATGCCTTGCTTGGTGAAACGGCACAGATTTTAAGGATAGAGGATAGCGCCGCTGGTAGCAGCGGCTTAGTAGCAACCTAAACATCTTCCTTTATCATGTCCGCTCTTTTGTATAATACCCGGCCCGCCGTTCGTCCTGCCCGCGCTTTCAACTCCATGCTGAGCGAGCTGCTGCGCGATGCCCAGCCGGCTACTCCCCAGCCCTCGACTTCCTTCGTGCCCGCCGCCGATATCTTTGAAACGGCCCAGGGCTTTGAGCTGCACCTTGCCCTGCCGGGCGTAGCCAAGGATGCCGTTAGCATCGACTTTCAGGATGGCCAGCTGGTCGTAAAAGGCAGCCGCCCCGCCCCGGCCACCGAGGGCGACGAAGCTCCCAAGCTGCGCCGCGTCGAAACTCGCTTTGGCGAGTTTACCCGCACCTTCCGCCTGCCTGAGACGGTCAACGTAAAAGCTATCAGCGCCGAAATGACCGACGGTCTGCTGCGCATCAGCCTGCCTTTCGACACCGAGAAGGTCACCAAGCAGCACATCGAAGTGCGCTAACCCTCTCCAAAAAAGGCGCCTCACAAGGCGCCTTTTTTGGTCCAGAGTTTGCACAGAATTGACCGGCACGCAACCCTTCGCGTACTAGCGCGGCTCTTTTTTGCGTTGAGCGTATCGGAAATTAAACTCTTTATTATTTTCGCGGGTACTACTACCAGAGCCGTGCGTTCGCCGGGCTCTTTTGCGAGCTACCATCAACTACCTTTTTTAACCCAACCCCAATGCAAGCTAAACAAATGATGCTCGGCCTGTTGACTTCTGCCGTACTCGGTGGGGGCGTGGCCGTGGGAGGGTACAAGCTGCTGGAATCCGAGCCGGGCAACGTGGCTCTCACTACGGTGGCTTCCGACCCTCAGGTGCGTTACACCTCCGCTATGCGCAGCAGCGCTTACGCCGCGCCCGAGGGCCTCAACTTCGTGGCCGCCGCTGCCGCTACCACGCCGGCCGTAGTGCACGTAATGACCGAGTATAAGGCTGAGCCCCAGCAGCAAAGCCGGATGCAGATGGATCCCTTCCTGCGCCAGTTCTTCGGCGACCAGTTCGATGGGCAGCTGCGGGGCCAGCGGGAGCCGCAGGGCGGGGGCGAAGGCTCTGGCTCGGGCGTAATTATCGCCGCCAACGGCTACATCGTAACGAACAACCACGTTATCGACAAGGCTTCTAAAATCACGGTGGTGCTCGACGACAAGCGCAAGTTTGACGCTGAGCTCGTGGGGGCCGACCCCAGCACCGACCTGGCTGTACTCAAGGTAAAGGCGGATAATCTGCCCTTTGTAAAGTACGGTAACTCCGATGAGGTAAAGGTCGGCCAATGGGTGCTGGCCGTGGGTAACCCCTTCAACCTGAACTCGACCGTAACCGCCGGTATCATTTCGGCCAAGGGCCGTAGCATCGGCATCCTGGCCCGCGAGCAGAACGGCATGGGCGTAGAGTCGTTTATCCAAACCGACGCGGTAGTTAACCCCGGCAACTCGGGCGGTGCACTCGTGAACACCAACGGCGACCTCATCGGCATTAACTCGGCTATCTCGTCGCACACCGGCTCGTTTGAGGGCTACGCTTTCGCCGTGCCCAGCTCGATCGTGAGCAAAGTGGTTGACGACCTGCTGAAATACAAGGTAGTGCAGCGCGCCCTGCTCGGCGTGCGCATCCAGGAAGTAGACGCCCGCCTCGCCTCCGAGAAGAAGCTCAACACCCTCAATGGTGTGTACGTGCAGGGCCTGGGCGAGAAAAGCTCGGCTGCCGCGGCTGGCCTCAAAGTGGGTGACATCATCACCGACATCAACGGCGTGACCGTGAACACGGCTTCGCAGCTTCAGGAGCAAGTATCACGCTTCCGCCCCGGCGACAAAATCAAAGTGGGCTACCTGCGCGGGAGCGACAAGGAAGTAGCTACCGCTACGCTCTTCAACGCCTCCAACACCACGGCAGTAGTGCACGAACTGCCCGCGGCGGCGGCTATCACCTACGAGGGAGCTAAAATTGCTCCCGTGGCGGCCCGTCTGCAAAACCTGCTCGGTATTGAGGGCGGGGCGCAGATTTCAGGCATCAAAAACAGCAATTTCCGGGAAACTGGCATGGCTGATGGCTTTATTATCACGCGCATTGATAAAAATGCCGTGCGCAAGCCCGGCGATGTGCAGGCTTATCTCGACCAAGCCAAGGATAATTCGGGCGCGCTCGTAGAAGGCGTGTATCCCGATGGCCGGAAGGCTTTCTACCCCATCGGCCGCGAGTAAGCGCCGGTAGGTTGAGCGTTGACAAGAGACCCCGCCATTACTGGCGGGGTCTTTTTATTTGCTGAAAGCCAAAGTTTTGTGCCTCATTATTTCATTTGATAATGTAGCCGGAAGTATCTTTTTCGCCAGGAAGCGTATGGATGAGGCTAAGGCCTGGTATTTTTACCGGCATCTGTTTCAATCACTGTGCTTTATGACCTCATCCCTTTCCTTTTCCCCCGATAGCTTTACCCTTAGTTACTTGCCCGATCAGCATTTGCTCATTGGTCGCTGGTTGCGCCCAGTGGCACTCGACGCCTTGCAAATACACTACGCCGCGCTGCTGGAAGCGGCGCTGGAGCACGACAATTGCCGCCACTGGCTGCTGGACGTGCGTCGCCGTCCCATCAACGATGAAGCTGCCGTGCGGTGGTTTGGGGAAGAGTTTAGTCCCAAGCTACCGGGGCTGCTGGGGCGGCCGGTGGTAATTGCCTACTTCGCGATGGTCAACCAGGATGCAGCTAGCGAAGACCCCAACCTGCAAGAAAATATCCGTCAGGGAGCGCTCAACGGCAGCTACTACCGCTATTTCAACCAGGAAAGCGAGGCGTTGGCCTGGCTGGCCCAGCAGGCGTAGCGCGCGGCCGGGGCTGTTACCTTTGGGCCGGTTAGTTTATCCCACCCACTCCATGAAACAAGCCCTCGAAGAAGCCACTACGCCCGACGTAACCGTGCCCCACCCGCACGCCGACCCCCACGGCATCCGCGACGTACTGCGCCAGCTGGGCGTGCAGCCCGAAAACGCCGCCTATAGCACCGGGCGCACCTGGGGCGGAGCCAGCGGCTCCACTCGCGCCATTACCTCGCCGGCCGATGGCCAGCACATTGCCGCCGTGGCCCAGGCCACCGTGGCCGACTACGAAACCGTAGTAGCCGCCGCCCAGGCGGCCTTCCCGGCGTGGCGGCTGGTGCCCGCGCCCCGCCGCGGTGAGATTGTGCGCCAGATCGGCAACGAGCTGCGCCGCCACAAGGAAGCGCTGGGCAAGCTGGTGAGCTACGAAATGGGCAAAATCTTGCAGGAGGGCCTGGGCGAAGTGCAGGAAATGATTGACATCTGTGACTTCGCGGTGGGCCTGAGCCGGCAGTTGCACGGCTTCACCATGCACTCGGAGCGGCCCGCGCACCGCATGTACGAGCAGTACCACCCGCTGGGTATCGTGGGCATTATATCGGCCTTCAACTTCCCGGTGGCGGTGTGGAGCTGGAATGCCATGCTGGCCGCCGTGTGCGGCAACGTCTGCATCTGGAAGCCGTCGGAAAAAACGCCTTTGACCGCCGTGGCGGTGCAGCATATCATCGAAAAAGTACTGGCCGACAACGAGGTACCCGAGGGCGTGTTCAACCTTGTGCTGGGCCATGCCGACGTGGGCCAGGCCATGAGTGCCGACGAGCGCGTGCCGCTGGTATCGGCCACGGGCAGCACCCGCATGGGCCGGGCCGTGGGCGCGGCGGTAGGGCAGCGCCTGGGGCGCGCCCTGCTGGAGCTGGGCGGCAACAACGCCATCATTCTTACCCCGCAGGCCGACCTCGACATGGCCATGCGCGCCATAGTATTTGGGGCGGTGGGTACGGCCGGGCAGCGGTGCACTACCACCCGCCGGCTTATTATTCACGAGTCTATCTACGAAGAGGTTAGCCAGCGCTTGGTAGCGGCCTACGCCAAGCTGCCAGTGGGCCACCCGCTGCAAGCGGGCACGCTGGTCGGCCCGCTGATCGACGCCGACGCCGTGGCGCTCTTCACCGATGCGCTGGAGCAGGTGCAGCGCGAAGGTGGTACGCTACTCACGGGGGGGCAGGTAGTGAGCAGCGCCGAGTTGCACGGCGGCCACTACGTGCTGCCCGCCCTGGTGGCGGCCGAAAACCATTACGCCACGGTGCAGGCCGAAACCTTTGCGCCCATTCTCTACCTCATCAAGTACAGCGGCGGGGTAGAAGAAGCCATCGCCCTGCAAAATGGAGTGCGCCAGGGCCTGTCGTCGGCCATCTTCACCCTGAACTTGCGCGAAGCGGAGGCCTTTTTGGCCGCGCCCGGTTCCGATTGCGGCATTGCCAACGTGAACATCGGTACGAGCGGGGCCGAAATCGGCGGTGCCTTCGGCGGCGAAAAAGAAACCGGTGGCGGCCGCGAATCGGGCTCCGACGCTTGGCGCGTGTACATGCGCCGCCAAACCAATACTATCAACTACGGTACCGAACTGCCGCTGGCCCAGGGTATTAAATTTGATATTTAATGTTTTGTTCCGCAGTAGCGTAAGCTTTAGCTTGCGGCGAGCGCAGCGAGCAGGTACGTTAGCAAACGTTCCCTTACGTGATTGCTCGCTGCGCTCGCCGCAAGCTAAAGCTTACGCTACTGCGGAATTTGCGTGCCATGCTTCACTCGTTATTCGAGGCGATTTTTGACTGGCTGGCGGCGCGGTTGGCCCACCGGCGCTGGCGCTGGTGGCTGGCGGGCTTGTGCTTGCTGGTGGCGGCCACGTTTCAGCTTCCTAAAATCAACCACGCCTACGCCCAGCTTTTCGCCCACACCGAGGCGCTGGACGAAAAGCTCCGTCGCATCAGCGAGCAGATTGCCGCGCCCTTCGCACAGCACGCCGACGAGTCTTCTACGCACTTGGCCAAGATGAGCTTCCGGCTGACGGTGCCGCTGCTGGCGCGACTGCTGCACCTATCGCTGGCGCAACTGCTGGCCCTGCAGGTGCTGGCGGGCTTCGCAGTTTTCTACCAAGTGGCAGGCCTGCTCGAACGCAGCCTGCGCGACCGCGTGGCGGCGGCCCTGCTCACGCTGGGACTGAGCTTCACGTATTTCGGCTACGAGTTTACCTATGATCTGAGTGGCTATTTCGACGGCTTAGGCTACGCGGCGCTGGTCTTGGCACTGGTTGCCCGGCGCTGGGCGCTCGTTTTTGCGCTAGTGCTGGCGGGCGGCTTTATCGATGAGCGGGTGCTGGCGGCTAGCACCCTACTCGTGTTCTGGTACGGCGTGCGGCAGTACGAGTGGCAGGTGCCGGGCTGGGGGCGCTTCGTTTTGACGCGGCTGGCTACGGCGGTGTACGCCGCCTGGCTGGCCTACGCTGCGTTGCGGCTGGGGCTGGCCTGGCGCTACGGGCTGCATACGCCGGGCGGGCTTGTGGGCCTGTCGGCGCTTTACCACAGCAGCTGGCACGAACTCCTGGCGCTGGGCTTTACCACCGGGCTGTCAAGCTATTGGCTGCCGGTACTGTTGGCGGTGGCGCTGCTGCTGTTTCAGCGGCGCTACGGGGTGCTGCTGCTGCTGCTGGGGAGCTTCGCGCCCATTTTCGGGGGGGCGTTTGCCGTTACGGACATTACGCGCAGCCTGGCTTTTGGCATGCCGGTGGCGTTTATCAGTCTCGACTGGCTGGGGCGCTGCACTACGCTGGTCGAGCGGCGCTACCTGGCGCTGGTAGTGGTATTTTTTGCCTTGCTCATCCCGGCGTATTTCACTACGGGTTATTTGCAATACGGCGGGCCGGTGTGGCTGGTGCTGTTGCGAGTGCTGGCGGGGCGCTCTTATCAGTAGCATTAGCTAGCTGGATAGTTACTCGTCGTAGCGAATATCCCCATGTCCTTTACAGACAAGACCATCTTTAGCGTACAGGACATAATAAAGACGGTAGCGTTCCGAAGGGTGCAACTTCATAAACTCATAGTCTATCGGAAGAGAAAAGCCGTAGGGAAAAACTATAGGCCCTTGCTGCATAACAATGGAATAATTTTTATCGACGAGAACAATCTGTACCGCGTATTTAGAAATAGAAAAAGAACCTCTGTCCTTAGCCATTACTTGATAAGTCGTAAAACGGCCTGGATTTGGATAAATTCTGGAGTAAACAAATAGCTCGGGCCGCTGTGGGCCATTTAAATCAAAATCTATCCTAGGGAATAATGCTTTTTCCTGCTCAGTCCACACGGCGTCTGAAGCCCAATCAGTTGCGTCTTGTGGGCCACTGGGTTGGTAATAGTTGTTGAGGTACGAAAAGCCATCGCCCGGTCCGAAGTCAATAGTAGGACTAGCTACGTCGGATTTCCTCTTGCAAGCTGCTAGTGCAAGTAATAGTAAAAAAAATAGAGGTCTGCGCATAAGTAGTTTATTAGTAAAATGCCTTAAATCACTAAGGTACTTGCGGCCTTAATTAGTCTTTTTAAAATCACCCCGCGAAAAATATTTCTCAATCAGGCAATACACCAGGATGAAGAAATAGCGGCTACCCATCTCCTTAATTTTCAGCTTTGACTCACCGTACTTGCGGTTGGTCCAGGAATTGGGCAGTACGGCGTAAGTGTAGCCCCGCACGATGGCTTTGAGCGGTAGCTCCAGCGTGAGGTTGAAGTGGGGGGAGAGGAAGGGCTTGAGGCCGTCCATCGTGCTGCGCCGGTAGAGCTTGAAGGCATTGGTGCAGTCGTTGTAGCGCAGCCGGAAGGCCAGCCGCACGATGGTATTGGCCACGCGGTTCAGGGTTTTCTTATGGGCCGGGTAGTCTACCACGCGGCCGCCCTTTACCCAACGCGAGCCAAACACGCAGTCGTAGCCTTCGAGCAGCTTGTGGTAAAAGCGTACGAGGTCGGCGGGGTCGTCGGAGAGGTCGGCCATCATCACGGCCACGCAGTCGCCCCGGTAGCGCTCCAGCCCGTAGCGCACGGCGTAGCCAAAGCCGTTGGGGCCGGGGTTGGTGTAGTAGGTGAGGGTCGGAATTTCCGCGACCAGCGCGGTGAGGCGCGCCAGGGTGCCATCTTTCGAGTTGTCGTTGGTGACGACAATCTCGTGGTCGATGCCTGCCCGCATTAGCGTAGCGTAGAGCGTGCGCAGCGTTTCGGCAATGCTTTCCTCCTCGTTGTAGGCCGGAATGACGACGCTCAGCTTCATGCGGGTTGGCGCAGGCGTAGTTCTTCGTAAATCTGCGTCAGCGTGCTCACCAGGTCGTACTGCGGTTGCCAGCCGGGGTAGTGGCGCTGAAAATGCCCCACGTCGCTCACGTACCAGATGTGGTCACCCACCCGGTTTTGGTCGGAGTACGAGTAGCTCATTTTGTTGCCGGTAATGGTTTCGCAAAGTGCGATGGCCTCCTGCATCGAGCAGTTGGCGAAGCGCCCGCCGCCGGCATTGTACACCTGCCCACCCGTGCGCGGGGCCTCGTAAAAGTGCCAAAACATGCTCACTAGGTCGTGGGCGTGAATATTGTCGCGCACCTGCTTGCCCTTGTAGCCAAATACCGTGTAGTGCTGGCCCGTGAGCGCGCACTTCATGAGGTAAGAGAGAAAGCCGTGCAGCTGCGCTCCCGAATGGCGCGGCCCGGTGAGGCAGCCTCCCCGAAATACGGCCGTCTTCAAGCCAAAATAGCGGCCGTACTCCTGCACCAGCACGTCGGCCGCCACTTTGGAGGCCCCGAATACCGAGTGGGTGGTGTGGTCGATGCTCATCTGCTCATCGATACCATTCTCGAAGTAGGCGTGCCGCGGGTCGATTTCCCAGCGCGTTTCCAGTTCTACCAGCGGCAGCAGGTTGGGGTTGTCGCCGTATACCTTGTTGGTAGAAGTAAAGATAAATACCGCCTCCGGGCAGTGCTGGCGAGTCATTTCCAGCAGGTTGAGCGTGCCAGTGGCGTTGATGCTGAAATCGGTGAACGGTTCGCGGGCGGCCCAGTCGTGGCTGGGCTGCGCGGCGGTGTGCACGACCAGCGCGATGTCGGCCCCGTATTCCTGAAAAATGGCCGTGAGGGCGGACACGTCGCGGATGTCGGCGGCGTAGTGACGATAATTGGTGTAGTCGGCTTGCAGACGCTGCCGATTCCAATCAGTGGAAGCGGCTTCGCCAAAAAAGTAGCGCCGCATGTCGTTGTCGACCCCCACTACGAGGTCAAACTTATCGCTGAAAAAAGCCACGGCCTCCGAGCCAATCAGCCCGCTGGCCCCGGTAACGAGGGCAACTTTCATTCAAAAAGCTAAAATACCCCCAAAGGTAAAGGTAGCGTAAGCTTTGGCTTGTGGGGGAGGGCAACCAGCAGTTGCGTAGGCAAACGTACCCTGACGCAATTGCTCGCGCTGCTCGCCCGCAAGCTACAGCTTACGCTACAACTGCATTACGATCCTAAAATTGGCTTGAGGTCGGCTTCGTGGGTGCGCAGCCACTCGTGGACTTCCTGCACGAGCTGGCGCACCGGGCGGCGCGGGACCCAGCCGGTGGCGGCCGTTACGCGGGAGTTGTCGGTGAGGTAGAGGGCGATATCGGCGGGCCGGGTTTCGGCCTCTGAGTGGATGGGTACGGTGTGGCCGGTGATTTCCTGGCACAGGGCCGTGAGCTCTTGCAGCGAAACGCTGCCAGGGCGGCCCCCGCCCACGTTGTAGGTTTGGCCATTGTGCTTGGGCAGGTCGGCCAGCTGAAGTTCGAGCAGGTCGTACAAATCATCGACGTGCAGCACGTCGCGCACCTGCTTGCCGGTGCCGCCGAAGCCGATGTAGCCCAGTCCCTGCTGCCAGAAGTGCCGCGCCACCCACAGTACCACCACGCCCTGGTCTACCTTGCCCATCTGCCAGGGGCCAGCCAGCACCCCGCAACGGTTGATGATGGTTTGCAGGCCGTAGAAGTGGTGGTATTCCTGAATGAGGTATTCCGAGCAGAGCTTGGTCGCGCCGTAGAGCGAGCGATAGCCCTCCAGCGGGAAGCTTTCGGCCAGCCCGGCCGCGCTCATGCCCGGCATGGGCTGCTCGGCGGCTACCTCGAAGCGGGTAGGGCCTTCGGTGAGGGCAATACGCTCAATCTGGTTGATGGGATAGACCCGGCTCGTGGATAAAAACACAAACGCCGCGCCGTGCCGCCGGGCGTAGTTGAGGCAGTTGATGGTGCCCAGCAGATTAGTATTGACGAGGTAATCAGGAGCCGAGGTGAGACCTGCCATCACCGAGGGCTCGGCCGAGGCTTCGACGATGACCTCTACGGCCGGTAGCGCGTCGAAATCTTCCTGATTACGAATATCGCCGTGCACGAATTCGACGCCGGCTTGGCGCAGGCGCGGCAGGTTCAGCTCCGAGCCCCGGCGCTTGAGGTTATCGAGGACGATAACGCGGGCCGCCGGGTGCGCCGCCTTAAAACGCAGGGCCAGCGCCGAGCCCACGAAGCCCGCCCCGCCCGTAATCAGTAATGAAGTCAAGAAAGAGCTTGGTAAAGATCAATAGAACAGAACACAAAAATGCACTAGCCAACCGGGAATCACGGCTAGGCAGGCTTTTATAAACAGACAACCCGTCGTGCCAGATCAGTACGACGGGTTGTTGGGATGAAAAGTAGCAAGGAGTTTACCGGGCCGACTGCTGCACTACGTCGGGTAGTACGCGGCTGAGGGCCTCGGCTTGGGCGCGGGTAAAGTTGCCCTGCACCTGCACAAGTACAAAGGAGCCCAGCGCGTCGGGCATGGTACCAGTAGCGACTAGCTCACTTACTTGATCGCCCGAGGCTCGCACTGCGTACCGGTACTCGGCTGCTCCGCCGCTAGAAGAAGCTAGCGGGGTGTAGCGTTCGGCTTGCAGCAGGCCATTTACTTCGTTGTTAAGACCTTCGCGCACCAGATCCCGGGCGCTGCCGGAGGTTGGCGTAAAGGTCATCACCCGTGCCGAGCGAATACCGGTAATGGCATTGGTGAGGTCGCCGCCACCCAGCAGCTTGCCCACGCGCACCAGTGCCAGGCGTTGCAGGAAGTCGGCCGACCACTCGGTAGTGCGGAAGCCCGAGCGGTCGCGGTATTTAGCGAAGAAGGCGGGGACGGTGCGCGCTGGCGTACCCGGGCCACCGGCCCGGCAGCCGCCCAGTAGCAGCAGCGCCAGCACAAGGGCCAGCAGTTGCAAGCCCAAGCGGCAGCTCAGGGGCCGGTGGGCCGCCGGGCAGGTGTCGAGAAAGTGCATGACTAAGGTTAGCTATGGGCGCCGGCCGAGTCGCCCTTTACGAGGTCCTCGTTTTCGCCCCGGCGCTGGCCCTGGCTGTCGCGCGGACCTTCGGCCTGGGTGATCTCGTCGTCCTCATCCGAGGAAACGTATTCATTGGTAGTGGGGCCGAGGCCACCGTTTTTGGCGGCCAGGTCGGCTTCGGCCTGGGCAAATTTGAGGTTGAGCAGCGAGTCGTCGGTGGGTTTCTGCGTGTTGTCAGCCATGAGTAGCAAGCCGGGCCGCCGGATGGTGAGTGGTAGCTCGGCTGCTGGTAGTACGCGCCGTCTTGGCACGGGGTTGGGGCGGGCTGCCCAGTGGTCAGCGCCTATTTTTGCCCGGTATCTTCCTGTTTACTGTAGCTATGCCCTACGCTCATCCGCACCACGACCTCGACGAAAACCACAACCCTTGGCAGACCTTAAGCTCCGAACTCCGGTACCAGAATCCCTGGATTCGGGTGCGGCAAGATGAGGTAATCAACCCCAGCGGCAACCCCGGCGTGTACGGCGTGGTGTCGATGAAAAACAAGGCCATTGGTATCGTGCCCGTTGATAACGAAGGCAATACCTGGCTCGTGGGCCAGTACCGCTACACCCTGAATGAATACAGCTGGGAAATTCCGATGGGCGGCGGCCCCGTAGAGCTCGACGTGCTGGAGTCGGCCCAGCGCGAGCTGCGCGAAGAAACCGGCCTGCTGGCCGCCCGTTGGACGCGCATCGCTCGCCTGCACACTTCCAACTCCGTCACCGACGAGGAAGGCTTCGTGTTCCTGGCCGAAGACCTCACCCAGGGCGACTGGGAGCCCGAAGAAACCGAAGACCTGCGTCTCTGGAAGCTGCCGCTAGCCCAGGCAGTAGAGCTGTGCATGGCCGACCGCATCACCGACGCCATCAGCGTAGCGGGCCTGCTCAAGGCCGAGAAAGTGCTGGCGGGGCGGCGAGATGGTGAAATAGTGAAATAGTGAGCAGTGAGTGGGGAGATGATGAGTGGGGAAATGGGGAGTAGTAAAGTAGGGATGGCGAAAAAATCTAACTATTTTAATGGGTGTTAATTAGGATTTAGTATTTGGTTCATCTGATTGATTCACCACCTCCCTACTCACCATTTCACCACTCACTATTTCACCATCTCACCTCTAACTTTGCGTATGCCTGCTTTCCTGCGCACCCTTGGTCATCGGCTCTACACTACCTGGGCGACGTTCTTTTTCGTGCTGCCTTTCTTCGTAACGTATCCGTTGCAACTCGTGCTGGTGCGCCGGCCGCAGTGGCGGCGGCATTTGCACGGCATCAACCGCAACTGGGCTCGGTTTTCTATTACTATGTGGGGCGTGCCGGTGGAGGTAGTGCGTGAGAATACCAAGCCCATTCCCCAGCCGTGCATCTACGTAGCCAACCACGGCTCCTACATCGACATTATGCTGCTGTTCTACGCCATTCCGGGCTTCCTCAACATGATGGGGAAGGACGCCCTGGTGAAGGTGCCGCTGTGGGGACCCATTTTCGGTAAAACGTACATTCCCGTCAATCGCCGCAGCGTCGTGAGCCGGGGGCGCGCCTTCGCCCAGGCCCGCCAGGGGCTACAGGAAGGTCGGCCGCTGGCCCTGTTTCCCGAGGGTACCATCGGCCCCAAGCCGGGGGAAGAGCTCCAGCCCTTCCAAGATGGCGCTTTTCAGATGGCCATCAGCCTGGGCGTACCGCTGGTGCCGGTAAGTATGCCCCTGAACCATAAGTTTATGCCATCCGTGTCCGGCCTGCGGGTGCGCTACGCGCCGCTGCGCATCGTTTTTCACGAAGCCATCGAAACCACGGGCCTCACCAATGAGGATATTCCTGCTCTCAAAGCCAAGGTGATGGCCCAGATCGCCGACGACTTTGTACCCGAGGGCCGGGGCATTCCCGAGGCCAGCCGCTTCTGGTAGTGGACCGGCGAGCGCAGGAAAGCGGTACTGCCAGCCGCACCCGGTGCCCGGTCTCACTGCTGCCTCATTTACCCTTTACGCTGTCGAGTATGACAAGCCCTGCGGCTTAGCTCTATAGCACCTTATCATCTTAGTACTTAGTACCCAATCAACATGAAAGCTGACCTCGACACCCTGCGTGGCTTGGCGCACCTGGCCCGCCTCGAGTTTGACCCCGCCCGCGAGGGGCAGATGCTCACCGACCTTAATAAGATTCTCGACTGGGTGGCCCAGTTGGAGCAAGTAGACACCGAAGGCGTGGCTCCCCTGGTGCATCTCTCACACGAAATCAACGTGTTGCGCGACGACGTGGCTCGCAATACCGTAAGCCACCAGGAAGGACTGCGCAACGCGCCGCGCAAGGACTCCGATTATTTCCGCGTACCCAAGGTGCTGGATTAGGCGCATCGTCAGGTTCTTTATCGTAGCGAAAGGCTATCATTACGCGCCCCGTAGCGGCCGGCCAGATCGCCGGCCGTGAGAACCCAGTGAGGCGGCGCAGCCGGCGCTACCTGTGTGCAGCAGCGCGCGTTGCTTCGGGCTAATGAGCTAAATTTTAAGTTAATCCCTTGCCTGCTCCTTCCTCTTGGCGCCGCCTGCCGGGGCTACCTGCGCTGCTGGCGCTGGCGGCCGTACTCGGTACGCTATACGCCTACTTCAGTGGCGACCATGCCACTCTGCCCGTGCAGTTGGTACCGCACCTGGCTCCGGTGCCCCTCACGCTCGATTCGGTGGCGGTCGGGTCGGTGCGCCTGCCGCTGCCGGTAAGCGGCTTCATTACGACGCTGACGCACGATGTGGGTGGCCCCTACACGCAGCCACTGGCGGCTGGGCTGTGGCTGGGTGTGCTGGCCCTGGCGATGGCCGGCTGGCTGGCCGTCGTGAGCATGCTGCGGCGGCCGGCGTTTATTGCCGGCACGGTCCCCGTCATCTTTTTGCTAACCTCGCTCAACGCCGACGGGCTGGATATTTTCAGCGACGTCAAGCCGTATTTTATGTATCTGAGCCTGGGCGTGCTGGGGGCGGCGGCGCTGGGCCTGCAAGCCTACGGCGAGCGGGTGCGGGTAGCGTGGCGAGTCGTAATTTTCACGGTATTGATGGGGGCACTGGTAGCTCTGCTACTCACGAAGACCGCTCAGCCGCTGGCCGAAACGGCCTTGCACCTGGCCGCCTACGCCACCCCGGCCGGGGCAATTCTGGTAGCGGTGCTGGTGCTATGGGTAGGGGTGGAGAATATCCGCGCCCTCCTCTGGTTTACTACCCAGGCCGAGCGGCCCGAAAGTCGCTTCGGACTGCTGCCCTTCCTGTTGAGCAGTGTATTGTACCTGAGTGTTTTAGGTATTTACCTTTGGAATGATGGCGTACTGCTCCTGGCGGGTGGCCTGCGCTTCGACCCGCTGGTGTTGCTGCTGCCGGCCGTGCTGGCGGGCGGGTTGGGTTTGCGCGAGCGGGCCCCAAGCTACGCCGGCTGGCTACCCCTGGCGGCGGCCCGGCCTCTGTACTGGCTGCTGGTCGCCACGGCGGCGGCGGCACTGGGCTACGCCTTGGCTACGGTTAATGGGCCGCTGCTAACGGCGGCGCGGAGTTTTAGCGCGCAGGCGCTGGGGCTGTTGGGAGTGGCGTTTCTATTTTACACGCTGGTCAATTTCGGTACGCTCATTCGGCAGCGGCTGCGGGTGTATCGGGTGGTGTTCGAGCCGCGCCGGTTGCCCTTTTATACCGTGTACATTTTAGGGCTGGCGGGCTTATTTCTGTATGAGCTGCGCAATAACTGGCCGTTGCTCAACCTCGTGCAGGCCGGGCAATACAACCAGCTCGGCGACCTTACCCGCCAGCAGAGCGAGGCGCGGCCCGATGACCTGCCGCTGGCCCTGCTCGCCGAGCGCTACTACGCCGAAAGCGGGGATGTGCTCGATCGCTTCAACCGCTCGGCGCAGCTGGGCCGGGCTGCTCTGTACCATTTTCGCAGCCAGCGCCAGAATGAGCTCAACGCCCTGCGCCGCGCGTTGCTGCGCCAGCCCGACGAAAAAATCAGCCTCAAGCTGAATGCGCTGCTCACCGAGCCGACCGATTTTTTCGATGCCTTGGAGGTGCTGCGTCAGGCGCGCCGGGCCGCCCCTGGCAGCTTCGCCCTGGCTTCGGATGCGGCCCAGCTTTTCACGCGCTCGGCTCTTACCGATTCGGTGGCCTTTTACCTCGATAAGGCCGAGCGGCTGAAGCCGGGCAGCTACGTAAGCCGTACCAATCAGCTCGGCTTTCTGCTGAGCCAAAACCTCATGCCCGCCGCGCAGAAGCTGGCGGCTGATTCCAAGGCTACGGTCAGCGAGCCAGGCTTGCTAGCCAATAAAATGCTGCTGCAACTCCTGGCCGGCGCACCGGCTGCGCCCGTCGCGGCTACCCCCGCTGGCAGCCTCGACGGGGCGGCTTTTGCCCAACTCTACCACACTGCGTTACTTGTCGTGCGTGCGGGCCAGCCTGGGGTTTGTCGCCGCTGGGTAGCAGAATTAGCCCGGCTGGCCGAGCGCCCCGCCAACGAGCCATACTACGAGCAGCTCCTCTTTCTGCAAGCCCTCTTGCGCCACGCGGCAGGTCAGGAGCTGGCCGCCCGCCAAACGCTGGCGCCGCTCACGGTGGGTACCACGCCTGCGGCGGGCTACTACCAATACGTGTTAGGCTTATGGCAATTGCAGCAGCAGCAGTACGCCACGGCAGCCAGCCAGTTGGCGCTCGCGGCTGCGCACGGAGCTGTCGATGCTCGCCTGCCCCGGGCCTGGGCGCTGGCCCTGGCCGGGCAAAGCGACTCGGCCCAGGCAGCATATCGTCGTTTGGTTGCCGCCACCCCCGCATCAGCCGCCACGCGGCGGCTGGGTCAGGTATTGCAGACCCCAACTGGACTGGCCGCCGGTTCGGCGGTAACGCTGGCGGGCAGCGCAGAATTAGCCGCCGTCCAGCGGGCCGAGGCTGCCGGGCAGTTGCCGGAAGCCACGCGCCGCTACCAGGCCTTGGTGCAACAGGTGCCGTTCAACGAACGGGCAGTACTGGCTGCGGGCGCCTTCTTTACCAAGCAAAAAGCTTATACTGATGCCTACGATGCCCTTAATAAGGGGCTGACCGAGAATCCAACCTCGGTACCGTTGCTGCGAGCCTACGCGCTGGCCGCCGCCGAGGCCGGGCTGGCCGAGCTAGGACAATCGACGCTTGCGCAGCTGCGGCCGCAGCTTAGCCCGGCCGAGTACGCTAACTTGCTGGCGCAATTTGCGGCCCGCCGGGCGGCGCATGCCGCGGCGGGTGCGGCCTTCGACCAGCCCCCGGTACCTGCACGTTGATTTCACGCTTTTGCCCTCACCTTTATGCCTGCTATCGAACGCACTCCTTACGTTATCCAGACCACCGACCTCGCCAAGGAATACGTGATGGGCACCGAGCACATCCACGCCCTGCGCTCGGTGAGCATTGACATCAAGCGCGGCGAATACGTGGCCTTCATGGGGCCGTCGGGCTCGGGCAAGAGTACGCTCATGAATATTGTGGGCTGCCTCGATACCCCTTCCAAGGGACAGTACATCCTGAATGGCCAGGATGTCAGCCGTATGAGCGACAATCAGCTGGCCGAAGTGCGCAACAAGGAAATCGGCTTTGTCTTCCAGACGTTTAACCTGCTGCCGCGTTCCACCTCGCTCGAAAACGTGGCGCTGCCGCTCATCTACGCGGGGCTGGGCAAGCGTGAGCGTACCGAGCGGGCGCTCGAAGCGCTGCGTTCGGTTGGCCTGGCCGACCGCGCCGGCCACCGTCCCAACGAGCTCAGCGGCGGCCAGCGTCAGCGCGTAGCCATTGCCCGTGCCCTCGTCAATACGCCCAGCGTGCTGCTGGCCGACGAGCCCACCGGGGCGCTCGACTCTAAAACCAGCTACGAAATCATGGGGCTTTTTGAAGCGCTCTACGCCAAAGGCAATACCATTATCATGGTAACGCACGAGGAAGACATCGCTCATTATGCCCACCGCATCGTGCGCCTACGCGACGGGCTTATCGAAACCGATGCGCTCAATCACAACGTAACGCAGCCCGCCGTCAATTCTCTAAGCGCTTGACCCCGCCGCTGCGCCCACCGAGTCAGCCCGCCGCCGCAGGCTGGCGGGCGTATCCGCGCAATCCGTTAAATCCGTTAAATCTGCGGTCCTGTGAAGATATATACTAAAACGGGCGATAAAGGCCTGACCTCCCTCATCGGCGGCACCCGCGTACCTAAGTCGAGCCTACGCATCGATTGCTATGGCACGGTCGATGAGCTGAACTCCTACCTGGGCGTGCTGCGCGACCAAGATGTGAACGGCCCGCGCCGCGAGGTGCTGAAAGAAATTCAGGACCGACTTTTCACCATCGGCGCGCACCTGGCCACCGACCCCACCAAAGATCCCCGCCAGCGCATCCCCGACCTGCACCCCGCCGACGTGGCCCTGCTCGAAGCTGAGATGGACCGCATGGACCAGGTGCTGGCTCCGCTGCGCGAATTCGTGTTACCGGGCGGGCACCCCGCCGTGTCGTTTGGGCACGTGGCGCGCTGCGTGTGCCGCCGCGCCGAGCGCCTGGTCATTCACCTCAGCGAAGAATCGCCGGTCGAAGACTTGGTAATAATGTACCTCAACCGGCTGTCTGACTACCTCTTCGTACTTAGCCGGGCCATGGCCCACGACCTGGGCGTGGCCGAAGTGACCTGGAAACCCCGCGTGTAGCGGGCTGCCACTCACCGCCCCAGCCGGCCGGCGATGCAACATTTAGCCGGTTTGCCGGTCCCTTATACTACCTTTCCCACCAGCCGACGCCCTATTCAAGCGCGCCGCGTTCTTCGATTTACTTCCGATGCTTGATACTCTGACTATTGACGTGCAGCCCGCCGCCACCTCGCGCCTCGCCGAGCTGGATTTGGCTAATCTGGAATTTGGCAAGTCCTTCGCCGACCACATGCTGGCCGTTGAATATATCGGGGGCGCGTGGCAGCAGCCGCGCATCGTGCCCTACGGCCCCCTCTCGGTAAGCCCCGCCAACTCGGCCCTGCACTACGGCCAAGCCATTTTTGAAGGGGCCAAGGCATATCGCCAGGCCGATGGCAGCGTGGGCCTGTTTCGCCCGCTCGACAACTGGCGCCGCCTCAATGCCTCGGCCGAGCGCATGGCCATGCCCACCATCCCCGAGGACATCTACCTGCAAGGCCTGCGCGAGCTGGTAAAGCTCGACGCCGGCTGGGTACCCAACGCGGCCGGTAGCTCGCTCTACATCCGGCCCTTTATGTTTGCCACCGATGGTTTCCTGGGCGTGCGGCCCTCCGAAACCTACCACTTCGGCATCATCACCTGCCCGGTGGCCGCCTTCTTCAACAAGCCGGTCCGCGTGCGCTTCGAGCAGAAATACGTGCGCGCCGCTCCCGGCGGGGCTGGCTACGCCAAAAATGCCGGTAACTACGGGGCGGCCATGCTGCCCAGCAAGCTGGCCCAGCAGGAAGGCTATCACCAATTGCTCTGGACCGACGCCTCCGAGCACCAGTACGTAGAAGAGTCGGGGGCCATGAACGTGATGTTCGTCATCGACGGCACGCTCATCACCCCTGAGCTTTCGACCTCCATCCTCGACGGCATCACGCGCCGCTCGGTGCTCCAGCTGGCCCGCGACTGGGGCATGCCGGTGGAGGAGCGCCGCGTGTCGAGCCGCGAGGTAGTGGCCGCCATTCAGGAGGGGCGTCTCACGGAGGCTTTTGGCGTAGGTACCGCCGCAACTATTGCCGCCATTGCTACCATCGGCCACGAGAGCCACGACTACGACCTGCCCGCCCTGGCCGACGACTCCTTTGCCCGTAGGGTAGGGGCGGCCCTGGAGGCAATCCGCACCGGCCACGCCCCCGACCCGCACAGCTGGATGGTCGCCGTGTAGGGGTGAAATAGAGAGGAGTGAGCTGGTGAGCTACTTATTCAGTAGCGTCTCGGCTCCACGAGCAGGGCCAGCCGGAATCCCCGGCTGGCCTTTTTTGTTCGACCTTTGCCCCGTGAACACGCTCACTCACCCGTTCACCCCGCACCGTTTTGCTATATGACTCAAGACCAGATAAAGGACTTGAGGGGCCGCGCCGAGGCCCTGAGGAGGTATCTTTGACTACGATGCCCGTAAAGAACAAGTAACTGCGGCTGAAGCCGAAACCCTGGCCCCCAACTTTTGGGACGATTCCAAAGCCGCTGAAGCCAAGCTCAAGGAAATCAAGAGCATTAAAACCTGGACCGATGACTACGAGGCCGTGCAGCAGGCCGTGGCCGATACCGACGTGCTGTACGATTTCTACCGGGAGGGCGAGGCTACGGAAGCCGAAATTCAAGCCGAGTACGACGCCGCCCAAGCGAAGCTAGAAGCGTTGGAATTCAAGCGGATGCTCTCGGATGAAGAAGACCAGTTGCCCGCCATCATCGACATCAACCCCGGCGCCGGCGGTACTGAAAGCCAGGACTGGGCCGAGATGCTCATGCGCATGTACATCATGTGGGGGGAGAGCAAAGGGTTTACGGTGCGGCAACTGAGCTACCAGCCCGGCGAGGGCGCCGGTATCAAATCAGCCTCGCTGGAGATCGATGGGCCGTTTGCCTACGGCTACCTCAAAAGCGAGATTGGCGTTCACCGTCTCGTGCGCATCTCGCCTTTCGACAGCAGTGGGCGGCGGCATACTTCATTTGCCTCCGTTTTCGCTTATCCGGTAGTCGATGAGACGATTAACATCGAAATCAACCCCGCCGACATTTCCTGGGATACCTTCCGGGCGGGCGGCGCGGGTGGTCAAAACGTGAATAAAGTTGAAACCGCCGTGCGTCTTACCCACGCGCCGAGCGGCATCATCATCGCCGTTCAGATCGAGCGCTCCCAGCTCATGAATAAGGAGCACGCGCTGCGCATGCTCAAGTCGCGCCTGTACCAGCAGGAGCTGGACAAGCGCAACGCCGAGCGCGATAAGGTTGAGGCCAGTAAGAAGCGGATTGATTTCGGCTCCCAAATCCGCAACTACGTGCTGCACCCCTACAAGCTTATTAAGGACTTGCGCACGGGCATCGAGCGCACTGATGTGCAGAACGTATTAGACGGAGACTTAGATGAATACATTAAGGGCTATCTGATGCAGAATTAGCCCGGAGTGGCCCTGCGAGCCTGGGGTCGGATAAACTAACGAACAAATGTTCGCTATTTTATCTGACCCCAGGCTCTTATTTTTTCAATAATGTTAGAGGTTTAACTAGTTGATAATTTGACTAAAAAGTTACCTATTAAGGTATGAGCTAAACCAATACTTCATCGTTTGCTAATCTGGTGATGAGCTGAGGTTTCCGCTTTTTGCTTATACTTGCTGCATCCGTTCATAACCCACATTTTTTTAAGTAGTCAGCAAACCAACATCCACCATGAGAAAACACTTATTTTGGGTCATCCTACTTCTTGCTGGTTTCTGCCAGCAGGCTTGGGCACAAGACCGAACCATCTCGGGTAAGATTACGGACCGTAGTACAGGCCAAGGCCTGCCCGGCGTGACCGTAATCGTAAAAGATGCCCCGACAATCGGCACCTCTACCAATTCGGATGGTGTCTATTCATTAAGTGTGCCTTCGACGGCCAAGGCACTGGTTTTTAGCTTTGTGGGCTATACTTCGCAGGAGTTGGCCATCACGAGCGGCAATACACTATCGGCGGCCTTGGCCACCGACGCCAAGCAACTCAATGAGGTAGTGGTGACGGCTCTGGGCGTGGAGCGGAATCGCAACCAACTGGCTTTCGCCGCCACCCAGATCGAGGGTAGCGAAGTAACGCAAGCCCGCAACCCGGACCCAGTAAAGGGTCTATCGGGCAAAGTAGCCGGTTTGGACATTGCTCAAAGCAACACGCTGGGCGGCTCCAGCAACGTAGTTATTCGTGGGGTTAAGTCGCTGGGTGGTAACAACTCGGCGCTGTTCGTGGTAGACGGGGTGCCGATTAGCAACAGTAACACCAGCACCGGCGGTGGCTCGGCTACTGGCTACGACTACGGTAACTCGGCTTCGGACGTGAACCCCGACGACATCGCTGCCGTGACCGTACTGAAAGGTTCGGCGGCCACTGCCCTTTACGGTTCGCGTGGAGCGCAGGGCGTTATCTTGATTACGACCAAGAAGGGCCGCAAGTCGGGCCTGGGGGTAACGGTTAACTCGACCACTACGGTTGGGCGTGCTGACATGAGCACCTTCATGCATTATCAAAAGCAGTACGGTGCCGGCTACGGTCGCTATTACTCGAACACCAGCACCAACCCGAACCTCAACAGCCGCTTCGATGTGGACGGTAGCGGCAACTTGGTTGTACCTACTTACGAAGACGCCTCCTACGGTGCTGCCTTCGACCCGAACCTGCTGGTACGCCAGTGGGATTCCTACGTACCGGGCATGGCCAATTTTGGCAAAACGACGCCGTGGGTTGCGGCGGCTAATGACCCGAGCACTTTCTTCCAGACGGCCGTTTCGACGCTGAACAGCGTATTCGTGGACGGTGGTGACGAGCGCGGTACGTTCAAGATCGGCTTCACCGACAACAACGACAAAGGGTATATCCCGAACAGCAGTGTTCGTAAAGACCAGCTCAACTTCGCCGGTACGCTCAACGTGACGCCTAAGCTGACCGTCAGCACCAACCTGAACTTCTCCCGCACGGGTGGCCTCGGCCGCTATGGCACGGGCTACGGCTCCGAAAACCTGATGACCAACTTCCGTCAGTGGTGGCAGATGAACGTGGACATCAAGCAGTTGAAGGAGGCTTACGATATGGGGCAAGATCCCTCCAACCTGGCCAGCGGGATCAACCAGGGCAACGTAACCTGGAACTTCTCCAACCCTTCGGGCGGCAACTTGTCGGCTATCTACTGGAACAACCCCTACTGGGTGCGTTACCAAAACTACGAGCAGGACACGCGCTACCGCGTATTCGGCAACGTAGTGGCTACCTACAAATTCGCCGACTGGTTTAACGTACTGGGTCGCGTAACGGGTGACAGCTACGACCAGCTCCAGGAAGAGCGCTCGGCCGTAGGTAGCACGCAGGCTTCCTACGTGCCTTACTACAGCCGCTACAACGCTACGCGTCGCGAATTCAACTACGACCTGATCGGCAATTTCAAGTTTGACCTGTCGCCGAGCTTCTCGCTGAACGGCTTGATCGGTGCTAACATGCTGCGCATTAGCTCGACGAGCATCTTTGGCTCTACTAACGGTGGATTGATTATTCCCAAGCTTTACTCGCTCAATAACAGCGCCACGCCCATCCCGTCGCTCCCCGAAACGCAAACCAACTACGGGGTTGATGGTATCTACGCCAACGCCACGCTGGGCTTCAAAAATCAGCTGTTCCTGGACCTGACGGTGCGCCGCGACGTGGCTTCAACGCTGCCTGCTGCCAACAACACCTACTACTATCCCTCGGTAGCACTGGGCTACGTATTCTCGGAAACGCTCAAAGACAAAGCCCCGTGGCTGTCTTATGGTAAGGTTCGTGCCAACTACGCGGAGGTGGGTAACTTCGCTGGCCCGCTGCAAGTAAATCCCGTTTACACGTCGCAGCCGGTGTTTGGCACCAGCCCGTTGTATCGTCTGCCTAACACGCTCAACAACCCCAACCTGCGGCCGGAGCGCACCCGGAGCTATGAAGCTGGTCTGGAAACGGCCTTCATGCAGAACCGTTTCGGTTTCGACGCTACGGTGTACCAGCAAAACTCGTTTGACCAGATTCTCTCTGTGAACGTACCCGCCACGACTGGCTACCTGTATCAGGTGGTGAACGCTGGCGAGATTCGTAACCGCGGGATTGAGATCGGCGCCTTCGTTACGCCGGTACAAACCGAAGCCTTCAAGTGGACGGTGAACGCCAACTTCACCCACAACCAGAACATCCTGCTCTCGCTGCCCCAAGGCTTCGATAACCTCCAGCTCGCTTCGTATCAGCAAGGGGTATCGCTGAATGCAACCGTAGGACGGCCCGTAGGGGAGTTGCGCGGTACCGACTACATCTACACGAACGGTCAGCGCACGGTAGGTGCCAATGGGCAATACCTGCAAACGACGACCTCTAACTTCAACATCGGTAACATCAACCCGCGCTGGCGCTCGGGTATCACCAACACGTTCACCTACAAGGCGGTGTCGCTGCGCTTCCTGATTGACATGCGCACCGGTGGACAGATCTACTCGCTTGACCGTGCCTATGGCCTGGCTACCGGCCTGGCTGCCGAAACGGCTGGCAACAACGACCTGGGCAACCCCTCGCGCAACACCCTGGCCACCGGCGGCGGCATTATCCAGCCCGGCGTAAAGGCTGATGGTACCCCCAACACGACCCGCGTTAACAACGCCGACTACGGTGTATACGGCTACGTGCGTAACCCGAACGCCGGGTTTGTATACGATGCCAGCTTCGTGAAACTTCGGGAAGTGTCTCTGACGTTTGCTCTGCCGAGCACCCTGCTCAGCAAAATCGCTGTTAAAGGCATTGACTTCTCTATCGTTGGCCGGAACCTGTGGATTATCCACAAGAACCTGCCCGACGCCGACCCCGAAGACCTGGCTACCGGTGGTGGTGGACTGGCGAGCGGTGGCAGCAACGGTCTTGCTGGCCAGGGTTTCCAGTCGGGATCTTACCCCGCAATGCGCACGATAGGAGCTAACATTCGTCTCAGCTTTTAATCTTCCTTACTATCTAATATGAATAAATCTTTAATTCTAGCCATCCCGGCGTTGTTATTGGCCTCGTCCTGCGCCAAAACATTGCCTAACACTGACCTGAAAAATCCGGGTCAGGGCTCGGTGCCTGGGGTGTACCTGGTTACCTCGGCCGAGCGTAGCCTGGCTCGCTCGCTGAGCAGCACCAACGTAAATGGTTTTATTACCCGGCTGCTGGTGCAGTATTGGACGGAGACGACCTACAACGACGAGGCCACTTACAACCTGGCCAACCGTACTATTCCGGATAACGTCTGGAATGCCTACTACCAAGGCGCGCTTGGTAACCTCAACGAGGCAAAGCGCCTAATTTCGGCAGACGTTGTTATCGACGCTGGTACCAAAGCCAATCAGCTGGCTTGCGTGGATGTGCTAGCTGTGCACGCTTGGCACAATCTGGTGGATACCTTCGGGAATGTGCCTTACTCCCAGGCGTTGGATATAAACAACAAAACGCCGACGTACGAGAGTGCCGCTACGGTGTATACGGATTTGCTCAAGCGTCTTGATGCCGACATCGCCGCGCTTAAAGCAAATTCTGGCGCTGGCACCCTGGGTTCGGCCGACCTTATCTACGGTGGCAACGTTTCGAGCTGGATCAGATACGCCAGCTCGCTCAAGCTCCGCTTGGCCATGACGACCTACGATGTAGACCCGGGCCGGGCCGCTACCTTGGTTCAGCAGGCTGCTCCCGATGTATTTCAATCGAATAGCCAAGCCGCTCAACTAGCGTTTCAGTCTACCAACCCCAATACCAATCCGCTTTATGAGGATTTGGTGCAGAGCGGTCGCTACGACTTTGTTGGTACGAACGTATTCATTGACAACCAGCTGTTGCCCACGAGCGACCCCCGGTTGCCGATTTACTTTCAACCGGTAGACGGTACTTCTTCTACGTACGCAGGAGCGCCGTACGGGCCTAGCACCAACTACAGCTTGTGGTCGAATCCTGGCGTGGTATTGCGGAACCCGACCCTTCCCGCAATGTTCATGTCCTACTACGAAGTGCAGTTCTTGCTGGCTGAGGCTGCCGCTCGTGGCATCAACGTTGGCAGCTCTGCCGCTACCTTGTACAACAACGCTGTTACGGCTTCCATCACCTACTGGGAAAACACGGCTGGTGTGGGCAATCCGAGCGTAGATGCGGCGGCCTATTTGGCTCAGCCCAGTGTGGCTTACGCCACCGCAGCGGGTGACTTTAAGCAAAAAATCGGGACTCAAAAATGGATTGCTCTCTACAACCAGCCTTCCCAGGCTTGGACGGAGTGGCGCCGCCTCGATTACCCCAAGCTGCAACCGCCGGCTGTGACCTACCAAAACTCGGCTATTCCGTTGCGCTACTTCTACCCGAACAGCGAACAGAACCTGAACGAAGCCAACCGCAAAGATGCTGCAACGGCAATTGGCGGCGACGTAGTTTCGACCAAGATTTTCTGGGATAAAAACTAATCCTTAGTTCTTGTGACTGTAAAAGGAGCTGCTTATTAAGCAGCTCCTTTTTTTTGATAGATGCTGCCGCTTCACAGAAGCGAGGCGTCAGTGCATATGCAGTAAGTGCTGGTCGGTCCATTGCTCACCTACTGTGTGACAAAAGGCTGGGTCGAATTCGGCCATCGTGCATGCGCGCTAGTATGCCCCACGGGCGCGTGCAAAAAGCAGAGTATAGTCTCTCTAGTGCAGTTGCAGCGATATAATACGGTCGGCTTGTGCGTGGTGATCCACAGCTAGCCAACATGACGCCCTGCAGTCTCTGCTACTGTTCGATTATTTTTTGATAGAGAGGCTATTGCTTGCTATCTGTTAGTCTAGTAAACGCCAAATAAAAAGGCTGCCAGTTTTCACTGGCAGCCTTTTTATTTGGCGGATGAATACTTAATACTTATCCCAGAAAAGCTTGGTAGCAACGTTGTCGCCTCCTATTGCGGTGGCGGCTTGCGCGTTATTGGCGTTGTTCAGGTTTTGCTCAACAGTCGGGTACAAAAAGCGACGGGGAATAACCGAATAGATGGCATTGGTTGCCAGCGGAAGCTGCGGGTAGTCGAGGCGGCGCCACTGCGTCCACGATTCGCTGGGTTGGTTGTACAGCGCCAGCCAGAGCTGGTAGCCAATTTTCTGTTTGTAATCACCCGGCGCGGTCGAATAGGCCACATTGGGCTGAGACAAATAAGAATCAGCTTCTGCGGTAGTGCCTCCCCACTCTAGGATGGAAGCTGTAACGCCAGCGTTATAATGGGAAGCCGCC
The DNA here is from genome assembly GCA_913776615.1 of uncultured Hymenobacter sp. GTDB lineage: Bacteria > Bacteroidota > Bacteroidia > Cytophagales > Hymenobacteraceae > Hymenobacter. Next base: position 106,983 of record CAJYPK010000004.1, on the reverse strand, counting down.
GTGCCGCCCACTGCGAAGCCACGCTCAACCGCCTCGGCCAACATAAATTCTACCTGGGCATAAGATATAAGCACCCCGGGCAGCGTTTGCACCTGAAGCTTAGAGCCGGGTAAGGAGTTGAGCTCTTTATCATTGGTAGTGCCTTCGGTGCCACCGGCGTAAGTGCCTGAGACAAGAGTTTTCGACGTTGCCGGATTGAAATAGTCATTCAGGCGAGGATCTACCACCCCGGTGTTCTGAGTTGCCGTCCCCTGGAGCGACTTAATGAAAATGCTGGAGGCGGCGAAGTCAGTCCGATTGCTGCGAACGAGGTCTTCGTACAGCGGATTGGTATTCGGGAAAGTGCTATCAAACGTGAGCTTTACGGCATCCGAGCTGGAGGAAGGCAACTTGCCCGCGGTGGCTTCAGCCATAGTTTTAGCCTTGCCGCCGTTGGCATCTGCAATGATTAGCGCCATCCGCAACTTGAGGGCGTAAGCAAACTTAATCCATTGCGGAGTAGTGTTCCCGCTGGCGCTGGGGAAGAGCAAGTCATTAGCCCCGGTGCCAATCGGCAGCGAAGAATTGAATTTGCCAATAGCGACGTCCAGCCGGCTGATCAGGTCATTATAAATACTGACTTGATCGTCGTACTTAGGCTGGGAGTTATTAAAGTCGAGGGCTTCTGAGTAAGGAACGTTACCGAAAGTCTCGACTAGCGTAGCCCAGGCATAGATCTCCAGTACTTCGACGGCGGCCAAGGCATTGGTCTTATTGGCAGAAGCGATGGTAATATCCGTTGGGATAGTATTTTTCGCTTCGCGCAGATCACGAATGCAGTCCCGATAGAGAGCGTTCCAGTAAGCGCCGGGAATGCCCCGGGTATTGAGATCATACCGCGATTCGGTGGGGTAGTCAGTTGCCACCCAGTACTGCACGTAAAAACGCAGGGGATTCAGGTTGACGCTAGAGCTGACGACGGTGCGCGCTAGCGTACGCTCGGCATTAGCGATGAAGCCAGAAGACAGGGCGCTAGTTGGGCTCTTGGGGTTAACATTATAGCTGTCGCTCAATGAACTCACGCAAGATGTTGCCAGCGAGAGCATCGACGCACTAAGAAAAAGTAATTTTTTCATCTTGAATTTAGAAGCTTAAGCGGATGTTAGCACCGAGCGTGCGGACGGCTGGGTAGGAACCAGTAGAATATCCCTGGCCAAAGTTGCCCGAGCTAACTGCATCCTCCGGATCCGCATCGGGCAGGTTTTTGTGGATAATCCACAGGTTGCGGGCGATGAGGGAAAAGTCGATGCCCCGTACGGCACCTACTTTAGCCACGAGCGTTTTGGGGAGCGAATAGCTCAGCGATACCTCACGTAGCTTCACAAAGCTGGCATCGTACACGAAAGCAGCCGAAGGGTTATAAGTAATGCCGTAAGCAGTAGAACCCGAGGTGCCGCTATTATCAGCGCGCACGGTGTTGGGAGAGCCGTCGGCCTGCACACCGGAGAAAATAATGCCACCGCCATTGGCAAGCGTATTGCGCGAGGGGTTACCCAAGTCGTTGAGGCCAGCGGTTTCTACCGGTATACCCGATTCTAGGCCATAAGCTCGGTCAAGCGAGAAGAGCGAGCCGCCGCTGCGTACGTCGACCAAGAAATACAGCGAAAGGCCTTTGTAAGAAATAGTGTTAGAAACCCCGCCGGTCCACCGTGGGTTCGGATTAGCAATTTCTTGGTTGGAAGCGGCAGTTTTGGCATAGTAGCCATTCGCCTGCACCAGGCGCTGGTCATTAACGAAAACGTAGTTGAACCCACGGATTGTATTGATAGGCCGACCAACGGTAGCGTTAGTTGACACCCCACCTTGATAAGTAGCCAATACAATGTTGTCTACACCGTTGGCAAGTTCCGTTACGGTATTTTCGTTTTTCGTCCAGTTGGCATTAATTGTCCAGGTAACGTTATCGTTACGCACGGGCGATGCATAGGCGGTAAGCTCCAAGCCGCGGTTGCGTACGGTACCCGCGTTGGTGAAACGACCGGTGTAACCAGTGGCCCCGGAGGTGGTGATTTGAATAATCTGGTTGATAGTATTCGATTGGTATACGTTGGCCTCCAAGCCGAAGCGGCTGTTCAGGAAGGACGTTTCCAAGCCAATCTCCGCGCTTTTCGTGCGCTCGGGCTTCAAGCTGCTGTTGTTCTTAGTATCAGGTACTGAGAATAATGCCACTGAGCCGAAAGCAGTCGGTTTATCATACACATCAGTTATTTGGTAAGCTGATGAGCTGCTGCCAACTTCTGCGTAGTTACCCCGCACTTTACCGTACGACAGCCAAGGCGCGTTATCTTTAGTCAACTCCGAGAAGACAAAGCCAAGAGCGGCAGACGGATAGAAATAAGCGTTATTAGCCTTGGGTAGGGTCGAAGACTGATCTCTTCTGGCGGTAAGGTCCAGGAAGACCATGTTGCGGAAGCCAAACGTAGCGTTGGCGAATACCCCGTCAACTGCTTGCCGAACATCGGCCTCGCTGGGCGCCGTGATTGGCGAAACACTGTTACTCAGAGCATAAAACTCTGGAATAACCAGCCCCCCGTTCGTGCTAGCTTGGATAGATTTAGTTAGTTGACGACGCAGGTTAGCGCCAACCAAGCCGTTAAAAGTAATATTCTTAGTAATGTCGGCTTTGAAGTTGCCGATCAGGTCGAAGTTAGTTTCGCGATACGTGCGGTTGTAGCGCTGGTAACCAGCTACGCCCACGGTACCGAAGGCCTTGCGCTCTTCCTGCAAGTCGTCGTTGGAATCCATAGTCACACGGCCCAACACGTTAAACCAATCGGTTGCCTTGTACGTGAGGGCTACGTTGCCGAACGTGCGGTAGCGGGAATCCGTCTCGTAGCTCTTATCCCGGGCCCAATACGGGTTGTTCCAGTACTGCGCGGTCGACGAACTAGCGCTTTTCAGGTTCCAGCTAGCATTGAGACCTTGATACTCGTAAGCCTGCTTCAACTCCTTCATATCCACGTTGGTTTGCCACCACTGGCGGAAGTTGCCCATTTGATTTTCGCTGTAGGTGCCACCGTAGCCAGTACCGTAGCGCCCTTTGCCATCTACTACCGAAAAGTTGACGGTAGCGCTGGCCACCAAGCGGGGCGTCACATTGTACGAACCGGCGAAGTTGATAACGTTTCGGTTTACCTGGCTGTTGGGCAGAATGCCTTTGTCGATAACGCTGTTGTAGCCAAGCTTAAAAGTGCCCTTGTCGTTGCCACCATCGATTGTAACGCTGTTATTCAGCGTCAGGGCAGTTTGGAAGAAAGTGCTAGGGTCATTTTCGGCAGCTACCCAAGCAGTCTTCTGACCGAAATGATTGCTACCAGGCCAGAAGGCATTCCATTGATAAACCTGGAGGTCGGGGTCGAAGCGGGGGCCTATGGAGGCATCAGCGCTCAACTGATTAACCAAATCTAGAATACCGTCGCCATTAACGTCTACCTGGGTGAAGGTAGGCTTTATACCGGCACCATATTCTTTCTGATACCTTACGAAGGTGCTTCTATCGATGCGGCCGGCGGTGACGCCCGCATTGATCGTAACCCCGAGGCCCTGACGACCTTTCTTAGTCGTGATGAGAATTACGCCGTTGCCGGCGCGCTCACCGTAAAGTGCCGTGGCAGCAGCACCCTTCAAAATAGTGGTGGTGGCGATGTCATCGGGGTTAATGTCAGAGGCAGCGTTGCCATAGTCGTAGCCCCCGCGGCCCGTCTGCTGGTTGCCGCTGTTCGTATTGGCATTGCTAATTGGCACCCCGTCCACTACGAATAGAGGCTGGTTGTTGCCAGTGACTGACTTCGTACCGCGAATCAAGACGTTGGTTGAGCCGCCAAGCGTGTTGCTCTGGCGAATTTGCACCCCGGCAACCTTGCCCGATAAGCCATTGATAGCGCTGGGGTTGCGGGCCGCCGTGATTTGCTGGCCCTCTACTACGGTAGCTGCGTAGGAAAGCGAGTTGCGGGTTCTCTCCACGTTGAGAGCAGTTACTACTACTTCGCCAAGTTGCTTGGTGTCAGTAGCCAACGCTACGTTGATATTATTGCCGTCGCCGATGGGTTGCTCAATAGACGTGTAGCCTACGAAGCTAATGGCAAGCGTCGTTGCGGAGGTCGGGACGCTTAGCGAGAAGATGCCATCCGAGTTGGTGGAGGTGCCGAGCGTGGTGCCTTTAACCACTATCGTCACCCCCGGCAGGCCCTGGCCGTTGGCGCGGTCGGTAACTCGGCCTGAAATATTGCGGTTTTGTGCGGTTGCCTGATGCCACAAGCAACTGAGCAGAAAGACCAATAAGAAGGAGAGGTGTTTCATTCTGTAAAATGTTGAAAAAAGAAAAATAGATTGTCCTTAGCTACGAGCCAGGACAAATCCGCCGGCAATTTATTGCCTTTTTGCTAAATCTGTATGAGGCTGGTATGATAGAATTTACAGATTTGCTTTCACCATAAAAATTTGTTTAACTAGATTTTTAAAGTAATGATTTTATTAGGCAAAAAAATTAATTATATGATTATTCTATAATTTACTTACAAAAGGCTAAAGAAAAATGCGTAATATGAAAAAAAAATTAAGAATTGGCTGTTGGTACTTCCTTAATGTTCATAACAGGTTCATTATCTTGCATGCCTAATAATCTTCTGCGCCAACAGAATTTGGCAACGGTCATCTTTTCTTACCTCTCATTTCTTTCTACCTCTGCTCCACTCCCTATTATCTATCCTTCGATGAAAAGAAAATTACTAATGAGCCTAGTGCTCATGCTCACCTTATTCCAAGCGGTATTGGCCCAGACGCGGACCGTATCAGGACGAGTAACGGACCAAAAAACTGGTGAGGGTCTACCTGGTGCTACCGTGCTGCTAAAGGGCACTACCACTGGTATCTCGACCAACTCCGACGGTAACTTCTCCCTGAGCGTACCCGAAGGGAATAATATACTTGTTGTCAGCTCGGTTGGGATGGTGACGCAGGAAATCCCGCTGGGTACTCGCACTACTGTCAACGTAGCCCTGGCTACGGATACTAAACAATTGAGCGAAGTAGTAGTAACCGGCTACGGTGGCTCGCAGGACGTGAAGGACATCACGGGCTCGATTGCTACGGTGAAGGCCGATAAGTTTCTGAACCAACCGGTACAGAGCCTTGACCAAGCCCTAACGGGCCGCGCTGCTGGTGTACAAGTAACGAATACTGGTGGTACGCTGGGCGACGGGGTATCGGTACGTATTCGCGGGGCGAACTCGATCAGCGGCAGCTCGCAGCCGCTGTATGTAATCGACGGTATCCCGGTTAACATCCGTGAAAACGCCAACGTGTTTAACGGTGGTAACGGTACCCGCTACAACCCCCTGGCCGACATCAACCCCAATGACATTGCCTCGGTAGAGGTGCTGAAAGATGCTGCTGCGGCGGCTATCTACGGCTCGCGGGCGGCTAACGGGGTAGTGGTGATCACTACCAAGCGTGGGCGTAACGGACAGAATACCATTTCTTTCAATGGCTACGTAGGGTTGAACCAACCCACTCGCCTGCCCAAGCTGCTTAATGCAGAAGACTTCGCTACCATCCAAAACGAAAAGGCGTCTAACCGTTACGGTACCAATAGCGCCAACAGCGTTATTGTGCGCGACGTAGACGTAAACGGCGATGGTGTACCCGATCGGACGAACTGGTTGAACGAAATCTACCACAACGCCTTTACGCAGAACTACCAGGCTGCCCTGCAAGGTGGTACTGATAAGTCCAGCTACTACGCATCGGCCGACTACTCTGACCAAAACGGCATCATTCGCACGAACCGCCTGCGTCGCGGCTCCGTGCGCCTGAACTTGGACATCACGCCTAAGAAATGGCTGAAAGCAGGTATCAGCAGCAACTATGCCCAGTCGGTGAACGACGGCGTGCTGACCGACGGCTACCTCGCCGGGGCAACTGTATCGGGCTACAACGCCGCACCCAACGTGCCGGTGTACGGAGCAGATGGGTTCTACTACCTGAATGCTGCCGGGAACCTTGGCTCGGGCAACAACACGACCGTTTCGTCTTTCATCGCCAACAACGTCAGCAACCCGACGGCAGTACTGCAGCTGAACCGCAACGCCAACACGGCTCGCCGCCTGCTCGCCAACGCTTACATTGAGATTCAGCCGATCACGGGTCTGCGCATCACCAGCAAATACGGCGTTGACTACCTCGACAACTTCGAAGATCAGTACAGCGATCCGCGTCTTTCGGGCCTGGGTCGTTCTTACGCGGGCTTGGTACAGGATAACCGCCTTGACCGTACGCAAACCAACTGGCAGAACTACATCAACTACGATAAGGTATTTGGTGGTAAGCACTCGGTAGGTGCTACGGTTGGTATCGAACTGCAGAACCTCACGGAGCAGCAAGTTTATGCTGGTGCAGCTAACCTGGCCGATCCTTTCTTCAACGGCATCTACGATGGTCTGGCAGCGGGTACTCCCTTCAGCGGTGGTACCAAATTTGGCAACGGCTTCCGCTCTTTCTTCGGCCGGGCCAGCTATAGCTACGATGACCGTTATTACCTGCAGGTATCGCAGCGGGCAGACGAAGACTCGCGCTTCGGGGCCAACAACCGTCGTGGTTACTTCCCCTCGGTATCGGTAGGCTGGCGTATCAGCGGTGAGAACTTCATGAAAGACATCACCGCGATTTCCAACCTGAAACTGCGGGCCAGCTACGGTTTGGTAGGTAACTCGAACGGGGTAGGCTCTTACGCCGCCCGCACGCTCTACGGTGGCGGTCAGTACGCCGACCTCAACGGCTTGGCGCTCTCTCAGGTTGGTAACCCTGACCTGCGTTGGGAGACCTCTAAGAAATTCGACGCCGGCTTCGATGCCAGCTTTGTGGGCGACCGCATCAACCTGTCGTTCGATTTCTTCAACAACGACATCAGCGGCCTGCTCCTGAATGCGCAGCTGCCGGGCCAACTGGGGGTACCCGGCACCGCCATCTCGCGCAACGTGGGCTCCATGTTTAACCGCGGTATCGAGGCTACCCTCACGACCAACAACGTAACGACCGAGAGCGGCTTCCGCTGGACTTCCTCGTTCAACGTAACGGTTATCAAGAACCTGGTAACGGCCCTCAACGACCCGGCCGACATCGTGAGCGGCGTGCAGCGCGCTAGCATCGGGGCACCGCTCGGGGTGTATCGTCTGGTGCAATGGGCTGGCGTAAACCCGACCACCGGTAACGCCCAGTTCCTGGACATCAACGGTACCATTAAGCAGTACAACCCGAACACGGGTACCTACCTCACGGCCGAAGGGGCGGCTACGTCTGCTATCACGCAGAACGACGCTATCTACATGAAGGAAACGGGCTATCCCACCTACTACGGTGGTTTTGACAACACCTTCAGCTTCAAAGGCATCGAACTGGGTGTGTTCCTGCAATACAGCGGTGGTAACAAAATCTACAACTCCACCCGCGCAGGTCTGATGACCAACCTGTACAACAACAACTTCGAAGAAATTAAGGACCGCTGGACCACCCCGGGCCAGCAGACCAACGTACCGCGTCTCTACCTCGCCGACAACGTTTCGCAACAGGCATCGACCCGTTGGCTGGAAGACGGCAAGTTCCTGCGCATGCGCCAAATCAGCCTGGGCTACAACCTGCCCAAAGGGCTGTATGAGCGCTACGGCCTCGGCAACCTGCGCATCTATGCCCTGGTGCAAAATGCCTTCGTGCTGACCAAGTACTCTGGTACGGACCCCGAGGTAAACTCGAACCGTAACAATACCAACATTGGTTATGGTATCGACAACCGCTCGGTTCCCCAGACTCGCAGCTACACCCTCGGCTTCAACGTTAGCTTCTAATACTTAATTATTATATGAAATTTTCACAATCGCGTGGTTTAGCCAAGTGGTTATTATCGGCGTCGTTGCTAACCGCTGCTTCGGCTTGTAACGTCGTAGATCAGGACCCCTACGTTAACATTACGGTGGACGGGGCTTTCTCTTCTGCCGCTCGGATTAACTCGGCAATGATCGGGGTGTATAACGACCTGCAGAATGCCGAATTCCTGGGCGGTCGGGCCCTCATCTACTCGGATATCCGTAGCGGTGACACGGATGTACCGTCCTACTTCACGAACGTACCCCGCTTCCAGATGCAGTCGACGGATGGCTTTGCCTCCAACGCCTGGATTGGTGGGTACCGTACGATTTTCGGCGCGAATACCTTCCTGCAAAACCTGGCCGCCAACCCCGGTAAGGTGACGGCTGCGCAGGAAAAGCAATACATCGCGGAGTGCAAGTTTATTCGGGCGCTCACGATGTGGCACCTGGTCAACTTGTTCGCTCAGCCGTACAACTTTACTGCCGACGCCTCTCACCCCGGTATCGTCATTCAGTTGACGGCACCCACCAACTCGGTTGAGGCGTTTGACATTCCGTCGCGTTTGGGTCGTTCTTCGGTAGCGGCAGTGTACGCGCAGATGGAAAAAGACCTGCGCGAAGCCATCACCGACCTGCCGGTAGTTTCGGGTACTCGTACTATCAACAACGTAGGCCGGGCCACGCGGGGAGCTGCTCAGGCACTGCTTGCGCGGGTATTCCTGTACAAGGGCGACTACACCCAGGCGGCTAGCTTCGCTGGTCAGGTTATTTCGGCCAACACGTACGCGCTCAACGCAAACGACCCGCGCCTGGCGTTCTACACGTTCACTACCAACGAGTCGATTTTCTCGGTGGCCATGAACGCGAACGACAACCCGAACACCAACAACGCCATCGGCCAGCACTACGGTCCTGACCGCCGGGCTGATATCACGATCAACCCGTTTGCCAGCATTGACACCACTCAGTTCCGGAGCAAAGACCGTCGTCGGACGACCCTGTTCGACGTGCGGGGTGCCAACACGTTCACGGCGAAGTTTTACGCAGTTGACAACTGGGTGCCAATCATCCGCTACCCGGAAGTGTTGCTGACTCGTGCCGAAGCACTGGCTCAAACCAGCACCGGCGTAAGCAGCGATGCAATCGCCCTGCTGAACACGGTGCGTCAGCGCTCTTTGCCCAACGTGCCGGCCTACGCTCCTTACACGACGGCCAGCTTTGCCAGCAAGCAGGCGCTCATCGACGCTATCCTGTTTGAGCGTCGCCTGGAGTTGGCGTTCGAGGGCTTCCGCTACTACGACCTGTTGCGTTACAAGCGCGACATCCCGGCTCACGGTACGGTGCCGCGCATCGCCTACAACGACACGCGCGTGATTTTCCCCATTCCGTATACCGACACGCAGCTCAATCCGCTGCTGACGCAAAACCCTGGGTATTAATAGCTGCTCGCGGTCACTACTGACTTAGTAATCGCGAACTCTACCCATAAAAAAGTCCCGACCAGTACTGGTCGGGACTTTTTTTATATACGGACGTCCAGGCTCTATCAGAGAATATACTGGCTCATGTCGCGATTCTTCACCATGCCGCGTAGGCGCTCCTCTACTAGTTGCGGCGTGATGGCGAGGGCAGTGCCCGCCGGGAGCTGGTCGGGAACGTCGAAGAGTAGCTCGTTGAGCAAACGGCTCATGACGGTGTGCAGGCGGCGGGCTCCAATGTTTTCGACTTCGCTGTTCACCTCAGCGGCGATATCGGCCAGTTTGAGCAGGGCCTCGTCTTCGAAGGTTAGCGTAACGTCCTCGGTGGCCAGCAGGGCTTGATACTGCTTGGTGAGGGCGTTTTTAGGATCCTTGAGAATGCGGTAGAAGTCATCTCGGGTCAGGCTTTGAAGCTCCACGCGGATGGGGAAGCGGCCTTGCAACTCAGGGATGAGGTCGCTGGGCTTGCTCACGTGGAAGGCTCCGGCGGCGATGAACAGGATGTGGTCGGTGTTGACAATACCGTACTTGGTGTTTACGGCTGAGCCTTCCACGATGGGTAGCAAGTCGCGCTGCACACCCTGGCGGCTTACGTCGGGGCCACCGCTCTTACCGTTGCCGCTGGTGGCTACCTTGTCAATTTCATCGATGAAGATGATGCCCGAGTTTTCAGCCTGCCGGATGGCTTCTTCCTTGATCTCATCCATGTCAATGAGCTTGGCGGCTTCTTCCTCCAGCAGCAGCTTACGGGCCTCGGCCACCGACACCTTGCGCTTGCGCGACTTCTTGGGCAGCATGCTGCCCAGCATATCTTGCAGGCCCGACATGGTGGCCTCGTCCATCATGCCCGGCGCACCCATTATACCCACGCCGGGGTTGCCCTGCGCAACGTTTATTTCGATGCGGCGATCTTCGAGCTCGCCGTTGCGAATTTTCTGGCGAAAGCGCTCGCGGGTGCGCTCGTTCAACTCGTGGTCGGAGCTAGGTGCGGCCTCGGCGGCACCGCTTTCCTGGCTGCTGCCGAAGCCCAGGCTGCCGGGGCTACCGCCAGCCGGCGCTTTAATCGGCGGGATAAGCGCGTCGAGAATGAGATCCTCCACGGCCTGGGCGGCCTGGGCTTTCACTTCTTCCTGGCGGCGCTGGCGTAGGCGGCTCACGGCCTGCTCGGCGAGGTCGCGAACCATGCTTTCTACGTCGCGGCCCACGTAGCCCACCTCGGTAAATTTGCTGGCCTCTACTTTCACGAAGGGCGCATCGGCCAGGATGGCCAGCCGGCGCGCAATCTCGGTCTTGCCCACGCCGGTGGCCCCGATCATCAGGATGTTGTTGGGCACAATTTCCTTCTGCATCTCGGCGGGGGCATGCAGGCGGCGCCAGCGGTTGCGCAGGGCAATGGCCACGTGGCGCTTGGCCTCGTGCTGGCCAATAATGTACTTATCGAGTTCGGCCACTATCTGGGCCGGGGTCAGGAAGCTGGAAGCTAGCATGCGAAAAGGTGTCGGGCGAAAAAGAATGTCATGCCGACCGGGGGCGGGCATCGGCAGTGGCCCTTGCAATGAAGCGGCCAAGATGCTCTCCGTCGGTCAGCATGACAGTGATAACAACCCCAAATACGATAAAATCAGTCTTTCTTTTTCAAAAAGCTGTCTAAGCTGCGGCTCAGCGTAAAATAGTTGCTGCTGCCGGCGGCCTGCAAAGTGGCGTACGTATAGTCGAGCTGAAACTGCGAGATGCGAACCATTGCCCCAAAGCTGAAGCCTGCTCCGCCGCCTACGTTATCGAGGCGCAGCTCGCGGGCTTGCAAGTGGTTGTAGCCAGCCCGGAGGCTCAGGCCTTTGCCCAGCAGCAGCTCGGCGGCGGCGGTAAAGTGGCGGGCCAGGTTGTCGCCGAAATTGAAGCTGGGCTTGACCTCCTCGTTGTTGGCGTTGAGCGTGCCACGGGCGTTGGGATCGAGATACTGGATGCGCCACTGGTGCAAGTGGTGGGCCGTGAGCGTGAAGCGCAGCGGCATGTGCTCGGGCTTGATGGTGGTGCCCAGCTGCACATCGAGCGGCAGGGGCTCGCGGGCAGCGGCGGTATAGGGCTTCAGCATGTAGCCGGCGTTCTTAACGACCAGGCCCACCGTGAAATCCTGATCGGCCTGGGGCTTATAGAGCACACCCGCATCGCCGGCCAGCCCCACGGCGCGGTTGCCCGCCAGGCCCGAGATAGCCAGCTTGGCCGCGAGGCCGAAGGTAAACTTGCCTTTGGTGTAGGAGTCGGCCGCCGTCAGGGCGTACTCATTCACCGAAAAGGTGCCCAGTGAGTTGCCGGCCGCGTCGTAGCTCTCCAGGCTACCGTAGCTCAAATACGTCAAACCCAAGCCGAAGCGCCCGCGCTTCTCGGTGTTGAAGGCGTAAGCAGCGGTGCTTTGCTTGATGTCGCTCACGTAGCCCACGTAGCTGATAGCCGCCGCGTGGTCCATGTCGGCGTGGAGCAAGGCGGGGTTGGCAAAGAACTGCGTGGGGTCGCTGCTGCGGGCCGAGGCCGTCATGCCCCCCAGCGCCGCCAGCTGCGCCGAGGGTGGCAAACTCAGGAAGGGAAATGCCGCGCGCCCCCCAACCTGGGCCTGCACGGCCAGAGGTAACGCCAGGAGAAACGGTAAAAGTTGTTTCATACAAGCAAGATACACCGTAGGGTAAGCTTTAGCTTGCCCGGCGTCAGGGAGGTTCAAACTCATCTTACGCCGGGCAAGCTAAAGCTTACCCTACAGGCCAGATTACTGCACTTCCACGCTGGGGCCAGCGGGGGCCGGGGCTTCGTCGCGGACGGGCAGCTTCTGGGGGCGGGCTACCAGCTCGGGCAGCAGGGCGGCGGCCAGCACGTCGTCGACGCGCTCGGCATAGGTGATTTTCACTCCTTTGAGGTAGTCGGCCGGGATTTCCTCCACATCCTTGCGGTTCTTGGGCGAGAGGATGATCAGGTTGATGCCGGCGCGGCGGGCGGCCAGCAGCTTTTCCTTGATGCCGCCCACCGGCAGCACCCGGCCGCGGAGCGTGATTTCGCCGGTCATGGCCATTTTGGGGCGCACCTTGCGCTGGGTGTAGGCCGAGGCGATGCTCGTGAAAATGGCAATACCCGCGCTCGGGCCATCCTTGGGAATGCCGCCCTCGGGGAAGTGAATGTGCAGGTCGTACTGCTCAAAGAGGCGGTAGTCGATGCCCAACTCGTCGGCCCGCGAGCGCAGGTAGGAGAGGGCCGTAATGGCCGATTCCTTCATCACGTCGCCGAGCTGGCCGCTGAGCGTGAGCTTGCCCCGGCCCCGGCTGAGCAGGCTCTCCACGAACAGAATATCGCCGCCCACGCTCGTCCAGGCCAGGCCCGTGACTACGCCGGCCGTGTCGTGGTCCTGGTCTTTGTCGCGGTCGAAGCGCGGCGAGCCCAGGATTTTGAGTACGTCGCCGGGATCGAGCTGCGCGGGCAAGGTTTCCTTGCTGGCCTTGCGGCGGGCCAGGTTACGGGTGAGGGCGGCGAGCTGGCGCTCCAGGCTGCGCACGCCGCTCTCGCGGGTGTAGTCGTCGGCCACGCGGTGCAGGGCGGCGTCGGTGATTTTAACCTCGCCCTCGGCCAGGCCGTGCTCGCGCAGTTGCTTGGGCCAGAGGTGCTTCTTGGCAATTTGCACCTTTTCCTCCTGGGTGTAGCCAGTGAGGTCGATGATTTCCATGCGGTCGCGCAGGGCCGGCTGAATGGTCTCCAGCGAGTTGGCCGTGGCGATGAACAGCACCTTGCTCAGGTCGTACTCCACCTCCAGGTAGTTGTCGGTGAAAGTCGAGTTTTGCTCGGGGTCGAGCACCTCCAGCAGTGCCGAGCTGGGGTCGCCCCGGAAGTCGCTGCTCACCTTGTCAATCTCATCCAGAATGATCACCGGGTTGCTCACCCCCGCCTTCTTGATCTGCGAGATAATGCGGCCCGGCATGGCGCCCACGTAGGTTTTGCGGTGCCCCCGAATCTCGGCCTCGTCGCGCACGCCGCCCAGGCTTAGGCGCACGTACTTGCGGCCCAGCGCCGTGGCGATGCTGCGGCCCAGCGAGGTCTTGCCCACGCCGGGCGGGCCGTAGAGGCACAGAATGGGGGCCTTTAAATCCTGCTTCAGCTTAAGTACGGCCAGGTACTCCAGAATGCGCTCCTTTACCTTTTCGAGCCCGAAATGGTCGGTGTCGAGGATTTTCTTGGTGTTCTTGAGGTTGAACTTATCCTTGGTAGTTTCACCCCAGGGCAGGTCGAGCAAAAACTCGACGTAGTTGTGCGTCACCGGGTAGTCGGGCGACATCTGGTTGATGCGCCCCAGCTTAGCCAGCTCCTTGTCGAAGTGCTTGGCTACGGCCTCGGGCCACTTCTTGCCCTGGGCACGGGCGCGGAGCGCGGCGATGTCGCCTTCCGCGCTGCCCTCGCCCTGGCCCAGCTCGTCTTGCAGGGTTTTGAGCTGCTTGCGCAGGAAATACTCGCGCTGCTCGGCGTCGATGCCGGTGTGCACCTTGGTGCGAATGTCGTTCTTGATTTCCAGCAGCTCGATCTGGCGCAGCAGCGCTTCGAGCAGCTGGCGGCCCTGGGCCTCGGGGTCGGCCAGCTCCAGCAAGGCCTGCTTGGCGGGCAGCTCCAGCTGCACGTTCGACGACAGGAAGTGGATGAGGAAGGCCGGCGACTGAATGCCATCGAGCATGGCGCGGGCCTCCATCGGAATTTCGGGCGTCAGCTCCAGCACCTTGCCGGCGGCCTCGCGCAGGCTTTGCAGCAGCACCAGCTCGCCATCCACGTCGGCATCCAGGGCGCGCTCCTCGAAGTACGTAACGCGCGCCGTGAGCTGCGGCGAGTACGTGAGCTGCTCGCCCACGTGAAAGCGCACCTGCCCTTGCAGAATAATGGTAACGGTATCGTCGGGCTGATCAATGAGCTTGAGAATGCGGGCCAGCGTGCCCACGGGATACAGCTCTTCGGTGTTGGGCTCGTCGGCATCGGGCTGGCGCTGGGCTACTACGCCCACCAGCTTCTCGTTTTTGGCCGCCAGCTTGCGCACCAGGCGAATACTTTTTTTGCGCGTCACTGTCACGGGCAGCACCACTCCGGGGAAGAGCACGGTGTTGCGCACGGGCAGCAGGGCCAGCACAGACGGCGCATCGTCGGCGCGGAGCAGGTGGTCGGGATCGGCGGCCATAATGGCAATGGCTTCGGAAGGAGAATCAGGGCTACCAGCCGCCAGACGGCTGGAAGTAGACAAATCAAACGACATGAATAACGCAAAAAAAGGCCAGCCGAGAGCGCGGCTGGCGGCTGCCAGAGTGGCAGCCAGCTTCCGCTGGGCTAAGGTAAGAAAGGGCCAGGCTGGCACGGCGACAAGGGCCGTGCCAGCCCACCCCGAGCCGCCAAAGCGGCCGAATACGTTCGAAGCTCGGTAGTAGTTTGATAATAATGACTATTGTGTAAGAACTTGCGGTACTATTCTGCTCTTTCTTGCCTGCCCATGCGCCAATTGCTACTTTTTTATTTTTTCGGCTGCTGGCTGTTAGGGCTGGGCTGCGCCCATTCTGCGCTCGCCCAGTCGGCCCCGCGCCGGGCGCCGCAGGGTACAAAAAAGACTGCGAAGACTGCCGCACCTACTGCCGCGCCGGCGCGCCCCGCTTACCAGCAACGCGCCCTCAAGGGGCGGGTAAGCCGCCGCCTGCGCCTGCACGCCGACGGCACGCCCGACTTTCCGAATATCAATAAGATTGCCTTTTACGAAGACAAGAAAGCCCTCAAAGCCATTCAGCGCGCCGAGCGCCGCCACCACTACGCCGAGGCGCGGGCGCTGCTCACGCGCTACGTGAGCCAGTTTGGCATCGAGAATTTTTACCGCAATACCGACCTGCTCTGGCATTTGGGCCAGCTGTTGCAGCGCGACAGCACCCAGCAGGAACTGGCCAAGGCGTATTTCCGGCTGGCCCTCAAGCACCACCGCACCGACATCCGCCGCGTGCAGCTCTACTACGACTCGCTGGAGGAGAAGGCGGCCGTGCTCTACGTACCGCTCAAAATGTATTACGAGCTGGTAGAGTACCGCAAGAACATCAGCACCTTCCACCCGCCCAAAAACGTGTACACCAACATGGGCGACGCCATCAACTCAAAGTTTCCGGATTACGGCCCGGCGCTGGGGGCGGGCGATAGCGTGCTGCTGTTCAGCTCGAAGCGAACGCAGGGTAAGGGAATACGCGCCAAAGAGGATGAGAACCTGTACGTATCGCACCGGGAGGGCGAAAACTTCTGGACGGATGCCCAGCCGCTGCCCAAGCCCATCAACTCGCAGTACAACGAGGGTTCGGCCTGCTTCTCGCACGATGGCAAAACGATTTTCTTCGCCCGCTGCGAGTGCCCCGCCTGCCACGGCAACTGTGACCTCTACACCGCCAAGCTGGGTCCGAATGGCAAATGGAGCGTGCCCAAGAGTCTCGGCCCGCTCGTAAACTCGGCGGGCTGGGACTCGCAGCCCACGCTGTCGCCCAAGGAAGACACGCTGTACTTTGCCTCCGACCGCCTGGGCGGCTTTGGCCTCAGCGACATCTACTACACGGTGAAGGGTAGGAATGGCCAGTGGGGACCCGCCCAGAACATGGGGCCGGTGGTGAACACCCGCGAAAGCGAGGTGAGCCCGTTTTTTCACCCGCTCTACCAGGTGCTGTACTTCAGCTCGCGGGGCCAGCTGCTCAACTTTGGCGACTTCGATATTTATAAAACCTACCGCGTGCAGGGCCGCTGGCAGGAGCCGCGCAATATCGGTCCGCTCGTAAATGGCAAAGGATCAGAGTATTATTTTACTATCGACAGCCAGAGTAAAAATCTCTACTACGCCCGCTCCGAAGCTCAGGACATGGCCAACCTGGACCTCTACTCCTTCCCGCTGCCCATGGAGGCCCAGCCGCTGGCCACCACCCAGGTAGCCGGCACGCTGCTCGACTCGGTGAGCAACAAGCCGCTCAAGGGCATGGTCAGCATCATCGACCTTGATAATGGTATCGAGGTAGCCAGCAAATACTTACGCGCCGACGGCTCCTTCGATTTCGAGCTGATGGAAGGCTCGCACTACGCCATGCTCATCCAGAGCCCCGACGCGTTTTCGGTTGAAAAGCGCTTCGAGCTGAAGGGCGATACCGTCATGACGATGCTCACCAACAGCATCGACTACAAGCTGCCGCTGATCTTCAAAAATATTGAGTTTGAGGCCAATAAGTCGGATATCCGGCCGGCGATGCAGCCCACACTCGACCGCATTGCGCTGTTTTTGGTAGACCATCCCACGTACCGGCTTAGCATCGCGGGCCACACCGACGGGCGCGGCGACCCCGAGGTAAACGAAAAGCTGTCGCAGGACCGCGCCGAGGAAATTCGCCGCTACATCGAGCGCAAAGGCAAGCTAAGTCCCAACCGCATCGAGAGTTTTGGCTACGGTTCCAGCAAGCCCATTAAAGACGAGCTGACCGACGCCGACGCCCGCGTCAACCGGCGGGTCGAGTTCCGACTTATCAAGCCGGATGCCGACAAGGGCGGGGCGAGCGATGCTAACTGGAAGTAGCGAATGCCGCGCTCACTTCGGCCAGCTGAGCTGCAAGTTTTGCTCGCGCATGCACTTGAAGTGCCCCTGCGGGCACTGGCTAAAACCAATTTTGGAGCACGGCCGGCAGGGGAGATTTAGTACTTCCAGCGCCTCGAAGCGGGTGCGGTAGGGAAACATGCCGAACTGCGGCACCGTGTTGCCCCACACGCTGAAAATCTCCTTCCTGAAGGCGGCGGCAATGTGCATGAGTCCCGTATCGTGGCTCACGACAAACTGCGCCTGCCGCACCAACGAAGCCGACTGATGCAGCGAGAACTGTCCGCAGCCGTTGAAAATGAGCTGATTGGCTGCCAACTCGATGACGTGGCCGGTGCTCTCGTCTTCCGGCCCGCCCAGCAGTACCACGGGTCGGGGCGCCAGATTTTGCACCAGCTCGATGAGTTTTTCCACCGGCAGGCGCTTGGTAGCGTGCTGCGCGCCGATGGCCACGGCCACGTATTCCCAGGGGTAAAAGCCCGTTGGTAGCTCGGTAGCCAGGTTTATTTCCTGGCTTTCCGGAATGAAATAATCCAATCCGCCGCCGTCGTCGCGGATGCCCAGCGGGGCTGCCGCCGCCCGATAGCGATCCACGATGTGCTCGGGAGGCAATTGGTTGATTTTAAAGCGGACCAGGAGGTATTTCTGCCAGTTGAGCTTGTCGAAGGCGCAGGCGGAAACACCCGGCAGTTGCAGCCGGATGAGCCGTGTCCGCAGGTTGTTGTGCAAGTCCACGATAAAGTCGAACCGCTCGGCGCGCAATTCGCGCACCAGCTCGCCCAGGCTACCGCTGAGCAGGTGCAGCTTGTCTACGTAGGGGCTGGCCTCGAAGAGCTTAGCGAAGCCGGGCTTGGTAGCGAAGTGCACCTGAGCCCGGGGCACCTGCGTCTTCAACTGCCGCACCACGGGCGTAGTCAGCACGATGTCGCCGATGGAGGAGAAGCGGAGGACGAGGATTTTCATGAGTTAAAATGTGAAGATGTGCCGAATGCGGAGATGTGAAAAATGGGAGTTGGAATTCGCCTAAAAGCATGCCTTGCAGAGCATTCTGAAAACAAACATTTCCACATTTCTACTTTTCTCACATTTTTACATTTCTTTTTCGCGCAGCGAAGTAAGCCGCTACCTCATCTACCGACTTAGTATTGAACGTCATATCTTTAGTTAGCATACCCTTGCGGCCGGCCAGCACGCCGTAGCGCATGTCGGCGTAGCCATCGGTGTGGTGGGCATCGGGGTTGATGCTGAGCTGTACGCCCTGGCTCAGCGCGTAGCGCACCCAACGCCAGTCGAGGTCGAGCCGCCAGGGGTTGGCGTTAATTTCGATGATTACCTGGTGCTGGGCGCAGGCATCTATCACGGCTTTAAAATCAATAGGGTAGCCGGCGCGGCGCAGCAGCAGCCGGCCGGTGGGGTGGCCGAGCATGGTGGTGTGCGGGTTGGCAATGGCAGCCAATAGGCGCTCGGTGGCGCGGGCCTCGTCCATTTTCAAATTGGAGTGGATAGAGGCCACGATGAAGTCAAATGAATCGCGCAGGGCCGCATCGTAATCCAGGCTGCCATCGCCCAGAATATCGGCCTCAATACCCTTGAAAATGCGGAATGGGGCCAGTTCGGCGTTCAGCTCGTCGATTTCGCGGTGTTGCTGGCGCACGCGCTCCGGCCCCAGGCCGTTGGCGTAGTGCGCGGCCTGCGAGTGGTCGCAGATGCCCAGGTACTCGTAGCCCGCATCGCGCAGGAAGGTGGCCATCTGGCGCAGCGAGTGGCTGCCGTCGGAGTAAGTACTGTGATTGTGCAGCGAGCCACGCAAATCACTGTCTTGCAAGAGCTGCGGCAGCTTGTGCTCGGCGGCCAGCTCGATTTCGCCCAGGCCCTCGCGTAGCTCGGGCACCACGAATTGCAGGCCGGCCTTTTCGTACAGCGCCTCCTCGCTGGCGAAGTGCTCGCGCTTGGCCCACTGGCGCAGGGTGGCCGGCTGGCCAGGACCAGCCGCGGGCAGCGGCGTGCCAAGGTGGGCGGCGCTGCCGGTACTCACGAAGAGCTGATTGATGAAATCGGCCGGCGCGACCATGCGCACCGCCACGCCCACGCCCGAGTCGGCCACGGTGCCGCGCCAGGCCCACGGCCCCGAGCGCCGCACATCGGCGCGCAGGCCGGGAGCGGCGTTGAGCACGGCGTGGATGGGAGCGGGGTCGGGGGTGGCGACCAGAATTTCCACGGTTTCCACGATTTCGAGGGCGCGGCGTACTTCACCGGTGGCGGCGACT
Organism: uncultured Hymenobacter sp.; assembly: GCA_913776615.1. GTDB lineage: Bacteria > Bacteroidota > Bacteroidia > Cytophagales > Hymenobacteraceae > Hymenobacter. The sequence continues at coordinate 87,737 of CAJYPK010000004.1, read as the reverse complement.
TCGGTCACGCCCGGCTCTTGGCGCAGGCGGGCGGCGAGGTCGTGGGCCAGTTGCTCGGCCTGCGAGAACAGCAGCTTGCCCGCGCTCTGGTCGGTAAAGGCCAGCGCGGCCAGCAAACTTTCCTGGGTTTTCGCCCCGAAGCCCTTGAGCTTGGCCACCAGGCCGGCCTGGGCAGCTTCGCGCAGCTGTTCGGGGCTTTCGATGCCCGCGTCGCGCCACAGCGCCCGCACTTTCTTGGGGCCGATACCTTTGATATTCAAGAGCTCTACTACGCCGGCTGGCGTTTTGTCGAGCAGCTCTTGCAGCTCCTTGAAGGTGCCGGTATCGAGCAGTTCGGCTACTTTGGCAGCCTGGGTTTTGCTCAGGCCGGTGCGGTCGGGCAGGCCGGGGCGCTCCACTTCGGCCACGGGAAATTCCAGCTGCTCCAGGGCCGTGGCGGTGCCTTCGTAGGCCCTGATTTTGAAGGCGTTTTCGTCGTGCAGCTCCAAGAGCTGGGCCGTAAGCCGGAAGGCTTTGATAAGAGCGCGGTTATCCACAGAGGGGCGGGTTTCGGGTGGGCGGCGCGGGCGCGGGGCCCGCGGGCATCAAATACCAAAAGTACGGTTTAGCCGATGGCCAAGATGCCCCGGCGACCCGTACTATTGCCTTGTCATGGCTTTTATCAACCGCTTCGGAATGCTGGCCGGCCTATTGGGGCTGGCCGTCGCCTGCCACCCCGACCATCCCGCCGGGCTACCCGCCGGCCGCCTGGCCGCGCTGCACGGCACTTGGCTGCTACTGCCCGAGGCCAGCCGCGGCGATACGTTGGTGTACCGCCGCAACACCTACCATTTTCGCTACCGGCCGGGCGGGCGCCCGGGGTTTCGGGTGGGGCCGGCCGGCCGCTTCGTGCGCTACGACGTGCCCCCCGGCGGCGGCCTGCTGGCCCAGGAAGGTACCTGGGCCGAGACTACTACCGGCCGCCTGCTGGTGCACTTGCCCGAGGCCGAGCCCGCCGAGCCCGATTATGAGCTGGAAGTGCTGGCGTACCAAGACGGTGTGCTCAAGCTCCGGCGACTGGCCCAGCGCCCAGCCGTCGAGATTATTCGGGAGGCTCAGTAAATAATTGGTAAATGCTTACTTTTCAAGAAGCTCGATCGCGGTGGACAGCACTCGGTCAGGTTCGATTTGGGCGATGAGCGGGTCTTGGGCGGGGGGGCTGAAGTCGCCCTGCGCAAAGCGCGCCTCCTGGCTGGGCGGGAATAGACAGCGGCAGGTCGCGCCCAGCAGGGCTGGTGGGTAGGGAAAAAATTTCCCGTAGTTTTCGCCCATCAGCAGCACCAGGGTGGGGGTGCCGGCCTGCGCGCCCAAGTGCGCGGCCACGGTATCGTTGCTGATAAGCAGCCGCGCCCCGGCAATCAGCGCTGCCAGTCCCGGTAAGTCGGTGCGTCCGCAGTGGTCGTGCAGGGGCACTGTTGGGCCGGCCGCCTGCGCGATGGCCGGCACGTATTCGGCATCGCTAGCGCTGCCAGCCACCACCAGTTGATAGTGCGCGCCGTAGCGTTGGTGTAGCCCCCGGGCCAGCTCCCCAAAATACTCGGCCGGCCAGCGTTTCTGGCGGGCGCTGGCTCCCGGAAAGAGGACGATGTACGGCCCCCCGGCCGCTAACTGTTCTCCGGCCTCGTGTACGGAAGCCGGCAGGGCCAGCGGCGCGGTGGTGGCGAGCGAAGCCGCGCCAGCCGCCGCAACGAGTTGCCGCCAGCCCGCAAAAAATTCGCCGTTGCGGTCGTACTCAAACAGCACCGCCGGGGAAGTGGGCAGGTGGTGCGTGTAGCCCGCCGCGAGTACCGCAAACCACGGGTCTGGGTTGGCGTGCACTACCTGGCGGCCCACGCGCACCGGCGCGTGCAGAAAGCGAATAAAGTTTTCGACAACGGGCTCGCGGCCGTGCTGGGGGTACTGCACCTCACCCGCGCCCAGCTGGCCGAGGCGCTCTACCACGTCGGCGCGGTAGGGGAGGTCCTGCATAAAGCGTCCGAAATTCACCGGAATTATCTCCGCCACCACATCGCCATCCCAGGCCTGGGCCAGCGGAGCCCACAGGGCATTAGCCGCGAGTACGATGTGCCGGTTGTGGCGGCGCAGCTCGGCGCTCAGCTGGCGTAGCCAGGGGCGGTACAGCAGGTAGTCGCCGATGGAGTCGTTGCGTACCACCAGTACCCGGCTGGGGTTGGGCGGAGCCTGCGTAGCCAGCGCCGCCGCATCGACCTGGCTGAGCCGGGCAATGCGGCGGGGCTGCCGATACTGGCGGCTAAGCTGGCGAAGGCGGGCAAAAAAAGAGCGGAGCATAGGCTGCAAAGCTACTAGCCCGGTCAAAGAGGGCTTCCGCCTCAGCGCCGGCTATCGGAGGCCGTCGCGGGGGGGCCCGGGGCCCCGGCCAGCATAATGAAGAACAGGCCCGTCAGAACGCCAATCTGCGTTTCCAGCGTGTACTCGACCAGGAAGGAAAGTGACACGATGAGGTACATGAGGAGCAGCAGAATATTGCGCCGTTTCAAGCCTGCCCAAAGCGGCGAGTAAAAGCCGACCAGAAAAATGAACAGACCTACGGCCCCGTAGGCAGCCGTATTGTACAAAAACTGATTGTGGGGCAACAGGTAATGCGGGCGCTCGATCTGGGGAAAGTGAATTTGGTACTGCTTCGCCATTTCCTCTTCCAACTTGACTTTACTAACGCCGACCCACGGATGCGCCCGGATAATGTCCCAGGCTACTTCGTACGAGTACACGCGGGCCGTTACGGAGTAATAGTTGGCCGCATTGACCGTCTTTACTTGGTTGAAGTCGGTTAGGGTATCGACGATTTTATTGCGTAAGGTGGTGAAGCAGAAGAGCGACCCGGCCGCCAGCAGCGCGATCAGCAGCGTACTCCACAGTACCTCTTTCCAGCGGCGCTGCTGCCAGCCCATCCAGCCCAGCCAAAATATACCACCCGCGTACAAGGTAATCAGGCCACTCCGGGCCGATAGAAGGTGCTGAAACAGAAATAGCAGCCCTACGCATACTGCCGTGATGCGCCGCACCCAGGGTGATAAATCGCGGCTGAAAACCAAGATGGTACCCGCCAGGGTAGCCATGCTCACCAGTAGGCTGAACCGGATGTGGTCGAGCACGGTGGGCATTACCCGCGATTCCAGGTACGTGCGATTAATCTCTTTGGCGTTGAGTATATAGTTGCTCGTTGCGCTGGTTGCGGCCACTACGCAGCAGCCGATCAGCACGAGCCAGAGCGCCCGTTTGTGCGCCGCCCGCCAGTCGGGGAGCAGCCAAAACGCTAGCGGTAGCACCAAGAAAGGCAATTGCAGCACCAAGTCTTGCCGTACCACCGGGTCGGCAAGGTTGCTGCGCCACAAGCCAGTAACTAAATGCAACAGGTAAACCAGCGTAAAGCTCAGTAGTTCGGGCCAGCGCGCCCGCTGCGCAATGCGCCGGTGCCGAAGACTATAGCAGAGGCTGGTCAGAAACAGCCCGGCAATGCCAATGCTGGGTAATACCCGGATAAAATCCGAGAGAAAAATCCCGACGATGATTAAGATGCCCCAGGCCAGACTTAGTTGCCTTGTTCTTGCCTCGGAAAGAAAACTCCACATTCAGGAAATAGCGGCTAACGGGTAGCGCGAGATATAGTGAATAGCTTGCCCCGACATCAAGGAGCGAGCAAAGCTGAGAAGGGTAGGGAGAAGTGGATAGGATAGAGCGATGCCAGATACTAACTCCTAGTCGGCGGGTCTATTGCCGCCTCTTACGAGTAAAAAATATTTTTTGCTGACACTAACCCCGCCAGCGGTAGCACCCGGCTGAAAGCACAAAAGGCGACCTGGCGCAACCAAAAACCTGGATGGGTTTCGACTGCAAAAGTAACAATACGGTAGCTGGCATACGGTGGGGTTGATCGAAAAGAAGGAGATCGCATCGAGTGCCCGATAGTTGGGTGTGACTAGTGATTAAAAAGATAAATTACAGATTTTCAGATGCTTTATTTGCTTAAAATCCAAAAAGATTGCCTGGTGGCCCAGGATGATACACCCGGCAATGCGTAAAGCGGCAGCGGTGCACGCTGCTGGGGCGACCTTTGCCGATATGAATCATTGGCTCGTTAAATCCGAACCCGAAGCTTATTCCTGGGCTGACTTTGTGCGCGAGGGCGGTACCGACTGGACGGGTGTGCGTAATTATCAGGCGCGCAATAATTTGCAAGCCATGCAGCCCGGCGATCTCGCCCTGTTTTATCATAGCGTGAGTGAGAAGGCGGTGGTGGGCGTGGCCCTGGTGCAGGCCGCCGCCGCTCCCGATGCCACCGCCGAGGCCGGTAGCCCCTGGGTAGCCGTGCACCTGCGCCCCCATGCGCCCCTGGCCCGCCCGGTATCGCTGGCGGCCCTCAAGGCCGAGCCCCGGCTGGCCCAACTGGGGCTGTTGCGCCAGTCGCGCTTGTCGGTGACGCCCGTGCGGCCCGAGGAATTTGATCTGATACTGGCGCTGGCCGAAGGCTAGCCGGGTGGGCGTTGCAAAGGCAAAAAGGAGCTTGGCAGAGCGGCGAAAAAAAGGTATCTTCGTGAAGGCCCGCTAACTATTCGCGTCTGGGCTGCGTAGCGAAGCCAGCTATGAAACACTTCTTCGCTTTTTGGTGCTGCCTGCTGCCCCTCGGGCTGTGTGCGCAGCGTGCGCTTACTCCGCCGCCCGCCGATGCGCCCCGTCAGGTAGCGCGCACCGAGCTGCTGCTCGATCCCGATACCGACGAGGTGCAGGTGCAGGCGCTGCCCGCCGATACGGCCGTGGTGTTGCTTATCCGGCACGAGAAGGCGGGCGCACGCACTCCGCGCTACGTGTTTCAGCACTATGGGGCCAACTTGCACCTGCGCCGCGAAGTGCCGGTGGAGATTCCCAGCGAGTTCGAGCTTCAGCGCCTGTGCGCCGAGCCGGGCATCGTGTACGCCTTGTTCCGCGCGCCCGACAAAACGGGCCGCCTGCTGGCCGTGGCCTACGATGCCCGCGAGGGGCAAATCCGCCTGCAACCCTTCGATACCAAGCTTTGTCGCGAAGTAGTATCGCTCAAGGCAATGGCCGGCCGGCTACTGGCCAACGTGACGCTCAACGACCAGCAGCACCAGACGGTGCTGCTCATGGACGTAGCCAACGGGCAGTTTCAATTCGTGCCCGCGCTCTACGAACCCCTCGATACGGAACTGACCAGCGTGGCCGACCGGCCTACCGGCCACGCCGAGTTTGTGCTCAGCCAGACCAACGGGCGCAAGCAGCGCCTCCAGCTCAAGCGTCTTTCGGCCGTGCATGGCCAATTGCTCAACTCGGAGTTTGTGCAGGCTGAAAGTGAGCGCAGCCTGCTCACGGCCCAACTCAGCCCGCCGGGCGATACTACCACCCGCCTGCTGGCCGGTACGTACGGCCTGCGCGATTTGCGTTACGCGCAAGGACTGTTTGCCACCGACCTGACTGCGCGCTCGGCCACCGCCGCCAACGCTCGCCCGGCCCTGCGCTTTTATGATTTCAAGCGCTTTCGGCATTTCTTCGACTACCTCAAGCCCTCCCGCGAGGCGCGGCTGCGCGACCGCAGCGCCCGGCGGGAGGCGCGGGAGGCCAGCCCCGTGCACTGGCATTATCACATGCTGCTGCACGAGCTATTACCCCAGCCCGACGGGGGATATACGCTGGTGGGGGAGGTGTACACGCCGCAGTACAACTATTCCGCTTACGGCAATGGCCTGCCCATGAGCCCGTACTCGGTAACGGGGCGCAACTCGTTTAATTCCTACGGCGGGGGCTACAACCCGTACATGAATTACGCCTCAAACCGCAATTTTGTAGGCTTTCGCACCACCCAGGCCGTGGTGTGTGGGTTCGATAAGCGAGGTAATCTGCTGTGGGACAATACCTTCGTGGTGGGTTCCGGCTTGGTGCGCACCGCGTTGGAAGAAGCCGTGCAGCCCCTGGCCCTGGCCGACGGCAGCCTGGTACTGGCTTACCTGCTCGACAATGAACTGCACTACAAGCGGATCAGCCAGAGCGAGCCGGCCCCTAACGATGCGAAGGTCGAGCTGCTTACCAGCGCTACCAAGCAGGTCGAGAAAGTGCTGGAGGTGCGGCAGCCCGAGCTCATGCCCTGGAAAACTAATGAATTTGTAGCCAGTGGTTTCCAGCGCATCAAAGTAGAGCGCGGGGCCGAGCGACAGGTGTTCTTCTTACAGGCTGTCCAATTCTGAGGCAGTGGCCAGCGCTACCTTCGTAGTAGGTCGGACGACTTTTGCCGTCCGGCCCGCCCGCTATGATCTTAGTCGTATTGGTTAACTATAACTCTGCCCACCACACCCTGGCGTGCGTAGAGTCGCTACGCCAGCACACCCGGCCTACTACGGCCTATAAGGTTATCGTGGTGGATAATGCCTCGGCGGAAGCCGACCGGGCGCAGCTCCAGGCCCTGGCAGATTACCCCGAGGTAGAGTTGTGCTACTCCGCAGTTAACCTGGGTTTTGCCGGGGGCAATATGCTGGGCTTCCGCACCGCAACGGCCGCGGGGCTGCCCGACTACGTTTTCCTGCTCAACAACGACACCCTGCTGCGTACCGATTGCCTGACGGAATTGGCCGCCCTCCTGCAAGCGCGCCCCGAAATCGGACTGGCGGCTCCCCAGATGTTTGGCGCCGAGGGCGAATGGCTGGAAAGCTATGGCTTCTTCCCAACCCTGGCCGATAAGCTGCTGGGCCGCGCCCTGTGCCGGGCCCTGGGGCTGGGGTACCACCCGCCGCGCCCGCCGCAGGCCGCCCGCCAACCCTACCCGGCTGACCTGGTAACCGGGGCGGCCATGTTTGCCGACGCGGCGCTGTTTGCCCGAGTCGGAGGGCTGGATGAGGCGTATTTTTTGTATTGCGAGGAAGAGGATCTGGCCTGGCAAGTGTGGGCAGCCGGTCGCCAGGTGGTAGTAGCCCCCGCCTCGGAGTTTGTGCACCTGGGGGGGCGTAGCAGTACGCCCAGCTACGGCCTGTTGCGGGAGTTTTATATCTCGCTGGCTTATTTCCTGCGCAAAAACTTCAGTCCGCTGCACGCGCAGGCTGTGCGGTGGCTGTTCGTGGTAAAGCTGATTTTGCGCGCCCGCCGGGGCCGGCAGTATTTGCAGCTGGCCCGGTTTCTGGCGCAAGGAGCACCCATGATGGCGTCCATCCGGCCCGCCGCGCTCAAGCGGGAGCCGGGAGCGCAGCAATAGTTTTGCATTCCAACGAGCGGGTTCTTAGCCTGCTCGTTGCTTCTTTATGCTACTCGCTACCCACACTGGCCATCCCCACGAGGCGGGCCTCGACGAAGCCGGCCGGGGCTGCCTGGCTGGCCCCGTATTTGCCGCCGCCGTTATTCTTCCGCCCGATTTCGAGCCGCAGTTTCTCAACGATTCCAAGCAGTTGACGGCTCGTCGCCGCGAAGTGCTGCGCGGCCTTATCTGCACCGAGGCCGTGGCCTGGGCCGTCGGTACGGCCGACACGGCCGAAATTGCGGCCCTCAACATTGCCCAAGCCAGCTACCTCGCCATGCACCGGGCGGTGGCCGCCCTGGCGATACCGCCAGGGCATCTACTCGTTGATGGAAATCGCTTTAAGCCCTACCCGGCGGTGGCGCACACGTGCGCGGTGGGAGGCGATGGTCGGTACCGCCACATCGCGGCAGCATCTATTCTGGCCAAAACGTTTCGCGACGAGCACATGCTAGCCCTGGCCCAGGAGTACCCGCAGTACGGCTGGCACCAGAATGCCGGTTACCCCACGGCTACGCACCGGGCAGCCATCCGGGAATATGGCCCGTCGCCGCACCACCGTCTGAGTTTTCGGCTGCTGTAGTTGGTAGTTCTTAGCTGCGGTCTTTCAGCTTCAGCAAGTCGAGGAAAAGGCTAAAGCTATCGACAGTGCCGCCGCCCTCACCGCCGAAGGAGTCGAAGGTCAGCGGTTTAATGATGTAACCACTGATACCTAAATCATTGGCTCCCGAGCGGTCGGCGTCGAGATCCGAGGTCGTCATAACGAATACATTGAGGTCGCTAAACTCAGGATCAGCGCGCAGGATTTTGAGTAGCTCCAGACCATTGAGGCGGGGCATGTTCAAATCGAGCATCACCAGGCTGGGGCGGGCAATCTTGGTTTCGCCGTTTTCGCCGCGCAGCAGGTTGAGCGCCTCCCGGCCGTTGCGGGCGTGAATGAGGGGCACCGTGATGTTTTGCTTACGAAGCTCGCGCTGCACGTTCATCACATCCATCTGGTCGTCTTCAACGAGAAGGATGCTGGGTGAGGCGGGCGAGGAATAGGGAGACATGGCAAAGTTGGAAAGCAAACGGGGCCGAGGTCGGCCAGCTAGATTAACGGGATGGGAGGGGAAAGGATGCGGCCTGGCTAGTGGGCGGCCACCAACTGGGCGGCGGGCACTGCCTGCCCGCTGGCCGCCGTGGGCTTGTCGGCCGGCTTCTTGGGCCAGGTAAAGAAGAACGTAGCTCCTTCACCCTCGGCCGACTCTACCCAGATGCGACCACCCTGGCGCTCCACTATTTTCTTCACAATGGCCAGCCCCACGCCGGTGCTTTCAATGGCGTCGCGCTCCACCAAGGTTTGGAAAATGATAAAAATGCGCTCGTGGTATTCGGCCGCGATGCCGGGGCCGTCGTCCTGCACCGAAAAGCGGTAGAAGTTATCGTCCAAGTCTTCGCACCCAATGCGAATGGTACCAGTGCTAGGGTGGTCGTGGTACTTAATAGCGTTGGAAATCAGATTGGTAAATACCTGTTGGAGCTGCGTGCGGTTGGTGGGCAGCGTGGGGAGAAAGAACGGCAGCTCCAAGTGCATACCGGCGGGCAGGCCCACAGTATCAGTGATTTCGCGCAGCAGCTGGCGCACGAATACGGCCTCGTTGGCCTCGGCCACCTTGCCCACCCGGGCCAGGGCCAAGATACCAGTAATAAGGTTTTCCATGCGGTGCACACGCTGCCGCATCAGGGCCAAAAACTCGCGGATGTGGGGTGGCAGCGAATCTTTGCCCATGTCTTCCTCAATCCAGCGCGAGGCACTCTCGATGCCCCGCAGCGGCGCTTTGAGGTCGTGCGAGACCACATAGGCAAACTGATCCAGCTCCTGGTTGCGACCTTCGAGCTGGCTGATATTCTGATCGATGGTGCGGGCCATCGAGTTGAGAGCCGTGGTAAGCTCGCTCACTTCGTCGTGCTCGTGGTCTACGAGCTGCGTTTTGTAGTTGCCCTCGGCCAGCTGGCGGGCCATCGCAATCATGCCGCGCAGGCGGCGCGCCAGCACCCGCACAATGTACACCGCCCAGAACAGCCCGAATATCAGGGCCAGCCCGGTGATCAGGCCCGAGAGCGTTTGCGCCCGCGAGATGCTGTCGGTCAGGCGCTGGCGCTGGGCCTGGCGGTTAGCCGTTTCCGCTACGTCAAAATTGGCCATCTGGAAGCGAATGGCGTCCATAATCTGCTTGCCGGCCAGGCCCTCGGCCAGCTGGGCGTGGGGCATGCCGATGAGCCCCTGCTGCTGCGGGTCGCGCAGGCGGGCGGCGCGCTTCTCGCTGATCATCAAGTGGGTGTAAGTAGCCCACTGGCGGTAGCGATGCTGGGTGGTATCGATGCGCTGGCGCTGCTCGGGCTCGTTGGCCAGCTCGTCGCGCAGGATGGTGAAGCGGCTCAGCAGGTCGCGCTCGCCGGCGTAGTAGGGCTGCAGCAGCTGCTCGTTGCCGAGTAGCATGTAGCCCCGGTACCCGGTTTCCATGTCGATGATGTTGCGCAGCAGCGTGGCCCCGTCGGCCGAAGTACGCTGCGAGGCCTCTACCCGCTGCGAGTTGCGCAGCACCTGGCCCGCGAGGCGATAGTTGATTGCCACCACGGCGGCAAAGAGGCCCAGCAGCAGCAAGAAGCCGGCGAAGAGTTTGGTAGTGAGGTTTATTTTCATGGTCGCCAGCGCCCCGTCATGCCTGCGCAGTACGTAGTTTAGCTTCCATGGTTTGCAGTAGGTGTTGAATGCGGTCGGCCAGGGTCTGCACCTCGCCGAAGCCCACCAGGGCCTCGTCGCGGCGGCCGGCCAGGTGCAAGTCCATGAGCCGGTTGGCCTGCTGGTGGATGAGGCGGTGCAGGGCGTCGAGCTCGCGCATTTCGGGCACGTGTTTGTAGTCGCCGCGCGAGCGCTCGGCTATCCACTGGCCCAGGCCGCACTGGTCGGGGTCGCGCAGGGGGCCTTGCTCCTTGCCGTTGCCGTACAGAAATGAGCGCAGCCGGGCTTTAAACGAAAAGTGCTTAACGACAGCAGATTCGAAATCCTGTTTGATAGCATCGGGGCTCATGGGGCAAAGATACGGCTTGGGGCTGCCGCCAGCCGAAGGCATTGCGCGGGTGCGGAGTAGCTTTGTGGCCGCTTGGCCGGGCCTGGCAATCAGCCCCGGCGCAGCTCCCCTTTCTCATGGAAGCTACCCCGCTCAAAACCGTTGCCCTGCACGCTGTTCACCAGCAGCTGGGCGCCAAAATCGTTCCCTTTGCCGGCTACGCCATGCCCGTGCGCTACTCTTCCGACCTGGAGGAGCACCACACCGTGCGGCGCGGCGTGGGCATCTTCGACGTATCGCACATGGGCGAGTTCCGGGTGCGCGGCCCCCACGCCCTCGACCTCATCCAGCGCACGACCAGCAACGACGCCAGCAAGCTCCAGCCCGGCAAAGCGCAGTATTCCTGCCTGCCCAACGCCGAGGGCGGCATCGTGGACGACCTGCTCGTGTATAAGCTGGCCGAGGAAGACTACTTCTTGGTAGTCAACGCTTCCAATATCGAAAAAGACTGGAACTGGCTGCAAGCCCACAACACCAGCGGCGCCGAGCTGGAGAACGTTTCCGACCAGCTCAGTCTCTTTGCCGTGCAAGGCCCCAAGGCCGCCGAGGCGCTGCGCTCGCTTACCGACGTGGACCTCACCGCCATTCCGTACTACAGCTTTGTGCAGGGTACGTTTGCCGGCGCGCCGAACGTCATCATCTCGGCTACGGGCTACACCGGGGCGGGCGGCTTCGAGTTGTACGTGCCCAACGAGCACGCCGCCGCCGTGTGGGAGCAGATTATGGAAGCCGGCAAGCCCTTCGGCCTGAAGCCCATCGGGCTGGGCGCGCGCGATACCCTGCGCCTCGAAATGGGCTACTGCCTCTACGGCAACGACATCGACGACACCACCTCGCCCCTCGAAGCCGGCCTGGGCTGGATTACCAAGTTTACCAAGGACTTCACCAACAGCGAAGCCCTCAAGGCCCAGAAAGCCGCCGGTGTGCAGCGCAAGCTGGTGGGCTTCGTAATGGACGGCCCCGGCGGCCTGCCCCGCAGCCACTACCCGCTGGTCGATGCCGAGGGCCAGGCAATTGGCGAGGTCACGAGCGGCGGGCAGTCGCCCAGCCTCGGTAAAGGCATCGGCCTGGGCTACGTGAAAACCGAGCTGGCCAGCCCCGGCACCAAGATCTTCGTGCAGGTGCGCGGCAAAAACCTGCCCGCTACGGTGAGCAAGCTCCCGCTGGTGTCGGGCACGGAGGAGGTGGTGAAATAGTGAAATGGTGAATTGGTGAGTTAGTGTTTTGATGAAGCTGGTAGAGGGAAGGTCGCCTTACTACTTTATTAATTCGCTAACTCACCGATCCACCATTTCACCATCCCATAGACTCACTATTTCACCATCTCGCTATCTCACCGCTTTGAAATTAGACGTTTGTTTTTCGCCCGACTTGCTACCGCTGTATGATTTGCGCGGGCGGGTGGCCGTTATCGTGGACGTGCTGCGCGCGACCAGCACCATCGTCACGGCGCTGGCGGCGGGCGTGACGGAGGTTTTTCCCACGGCTACGCTCGACGAGTGCGCCGCACTGGGCCGCGAGTACGGCTACATTACGGCGGCCGAGCGCGATGGCATCGCCGCCGCGGGCTTCGATTTGGGCAATTCGCCCTTTGGCTTTCTCGACGGTAAAATCGCGGTGCAGGGTCGGGCGCTGGCCATCAGTACCACCAATGGCACGCTAGCGTTGCGCCGCTCGCTGAGCGCCGAGGCCATCGTGTGCGGGGCCTTCCTCAACCTGAGCGCGGTGGCCGATTTCTGCGTGGCGCAGGGCCGCGACGTGCTGGTAGTGTGCGCCGGCTGGAAGGGTAATTTCTGCCTCGAAGACAGCCTGTTCGGCGGCGCGCTGGCCGAGCGGCTGGCCCCGCTGGGCTTCGATATCACCTCTTCCGATGCTGCGCTGGCCGCCCTGCACCTCTGGCAGGATGCCAAGCCCAACTGGCCCGAGTACCTGCTGCAATCGGCCGCCGTGCGCCGGCTCAACGCGCTGGAGGCGCACGACGACTTTACGTTCTGCATGAACGTCGATACCCACCCTGAGCTGCTGCCCCTGTGGCGTACCGACCGCCTGGTGCGCGCCTAAGCCGCCCGCTGGCTACTGCGCCGAAAACCGAAAGGCGGCCGGGGTCAGGCCGGTTTTATTCTTAAATAAGCGGCTGAAATACTGCGGGTATTCAAACCCCAGCCGGAACGCCGCCTCGTTGACGGTGAGCGAGGTGCTGAGCAGCAATTGCTTGGCGCGCTCAATCAGCGCCTGGTGAATGTGCTGCTGGGTGTTCTGACCGGTGAGCGAGCGCAGCAGGTCGCTGAGGTAGGCCGGCGATACGTGCAGGGCGTCGGCGAAGTGCTGCACCGTGGGCAAGGGTTGGCCATCGGGCCGGGCAAAGTAGGCGTTGAGCAGCTCTTCGAAGCGACTGAGCAAGTCGTGCTCGGCCGGTCGCCGCGTCAGAAACTGCCGGTGGTAGAAGCGGTTGGCGTAGTTGAGCAGGACTTCCAGCTGCGACACCATGACGTCCTGGCTGAAGGCGTCGATGGGCTGGGCGTGCTCGCGCCGCAGGGGGGTGAGCACATCGTTGAGCAAGTCTTCTTCGCTGGCCGAGAGGTGCAGCGCTTCGTGTACCTGGTACGAGAAGAAAGTATAGCCCGCCATCTTCTTGGCCAGCGGGTACTTATGCAGCAAGTCAGGGTGAAAGACTATCATCCAGCCGCTTAGTTCCGAGGTGTCGACGTTGCTGCCGCTCTCGCACAATTGCCCCGGCGCGTAGAAGGCCAGTACGCCCTCGCTGAAATCGTAGGCTCGGTGGCCGTAGTGCAGCAGGCCCTTGAGGTTTTTCTTGAGCGTAATGATGTAGAGCTGCCGCAGCACCAGCCCGGATACCGGCGGTCGATGACGCGCTCCCTCCAGGTCGATGACGGTGAGCAGCGGGTGGGCGGGGGGCGGAAAGCCGAAATGCTGGGTAAAATCCGATACCGTGGCTAATTCCTTGAATTCTCGGGCAGGCTGTTTCATATGGATTTTGAATTTCCCGTAGTGTTTCGCCGGGTTAAAAGCGCAGTGTTTCGTCGGGTTAAAAGCGCAGTATCTCGGGGTGTTTTCTCCGCACTGCGAAACACTGCGCTTTTAACCCGGCGAAACACTGCGAGAAAATACGAAAGCATCCTACAACCCAGCCGGGTACGCCGCGCCCACTGCGCTACCGGCGGGCATTATCGCATCGAGCTCGGCCAGTTCGGCGGGGCTGAGTGCCAGGCTGGCGGCGGCTACGTTGGCTTCCAAGTACTTGCGGCGCTTGGTGCCGGGTATTACCACCACATCTTGCGCTAGCACCCAGGCCAGCGCGAGCTGCGCGGGGGTAACTCCCTTAGCTTCCGCCTGGGCCTTCAGTTTTTCGACCAGCGCCAGATTGCGGTAGAAGTTCTCCCCCTGGTAGCGCGGAAAAAAGCGCCGCGAATCGTTGGCCTCAAAGTCGTCGGGCGTCTTGATGTCGCCCGATAAAAATCCCCGGCCCAGCGGCGAATACGCCACGAAGCCGATACCCATTTCCTGCGCCGCCTGGATGATGCCCTCGTCTTCCACCCGGCGGTCGAAAAGCGAGTATTCGCTTTGCAGGGCTGAGATGGGATGCACGGCGTGCGCCCGGCGCAGTACGTCGGCTGGTACCTCGCTCAGGCCGAGGTAGCGCACCTTGCCTTCTTCGACGAGGCGGCTCATGGCCCCCACGGTTTCCTCAATGGGCGTGGCGGGGTCCACGCGGTGCAGGTAGTAGAGGTCCACGTAGTCGGTGCCCAGGTTGCGCAGCGAGCGCTCGATAGACTTGCGCACGTACTCGGGCCGGCCGTTGTAGCCGCCGGTCCACTGCTCGTTGTCATCGACCTCGAAGCCGAATTTGGTGGCGACGGTGAATTTGTCGCGCTGGCCCGCCAGCACCTTGGCCACCAGACGTTCGTTTTTGAGCGGGCCGTAGAGGTCGGCGGTATCGAGCAGGGTGACGCCCAGCTCCAGGGCGCGGTGCAAAGTCGCCAGGCTCTCGGCCTCGTCGGCCTCGCCGTACACGCTCATGCCGTTGACGCCGCCCGTCATGCCCATGCAGCCCAGGCCTTCGACGGAAACGTGCAGGCCCTGCGTGCCCAGTGGTACTTGTTTGATAGTGCTCATACTGCGTTGCTTAGGAAGTTTTTTGGAAAAGGAGTTAGCCTTACAAAGGTCTGGGTAGCCCCTCCGGCCGGGGTTATACAAACCCGCGCTTCTGCAACACAAAACGGGGGTGTAACACCAAGCTCCGGCTTGGTGAAGCGTTAGGTGAGCGTACCCAGACGCCTCACCAAGCCGGAGCTTGGTGTTACCGCCAGCCCCGCACCGTCGCGCCCCCAAACACGCCCTTGCTCCCCGCCGGTGTGAAGATGCCGTAGGGAAATACTACTTCGGGAGCGCTGGCCTCGTCGAGGGTTCGCAGCTGCTCGGGCGTGAAGCGGATGTCGAGCGCCGCCAGGCTATCGCGCAGCTGCGCCTCCTGGCTGGCCCCCACGATGGGCGCGCTCACGCCCGGCTGGGCCAGCACCCAGGCCAGCGCCACCTGCGCCAGCGGGCGGTCGAGCTGCGCGGCCACCGGCCGCAGTGCGTCCAGGATGCGCCAGTTGCGGTCGGTAAACAGCGTATTGCCGAACGGATTAGGGCCACTGAGCCGACCCGCGCCGGTGGCCCCGGCTGCGGCGCGCTGATACTTGCCCGCCAGAAAGCCGGCCGCCAGCGGGCTCCACGGCGTCAGCCCGAGGCCCGCCTCGCGGGCGGCGGGCAGGTGCTCGCGCTCAATGTTGCGCTCGACCAGCGAGTAGGCCAGCTGCATGGCGATGGGGCCGGGCACGCCGTGCGCGGCGGCCAGTGCCGCGGCCTTGGCGGTGTACCAGGCGGGCATGTCGGAAAAGCCGAAATAGCGGATTTTACCGGCCCGTACGAGGTCGCCGAGGCTTTGCAGGACTTCTTCCACGGGCGTCACCGTGTCCCACACGTGCAGCCAGTAGAGGTCCACGTAGTCGGTGCGGAGGCGGCGCAGCGAGCCTTCGAGGGCGCGGTGAATGTTTTTGCGGCCGTTGCCGCTGGCATTGGGGTTGCCAGCCTGGGCATTGAAGCCAAACTTGGTAGCCAGCACTACGTGGTCGCGCAGGTTGCGGTCGGCGAGGTAGCCGCCCAGCAGCTCTTCGCTGCGCCCACCGGCGTACACGTCGGCCGTATCCACGAAGTTGCCGCCCGCGTCAACGTAGGCGTTGAAAATGGCCTGCGAGACGTCGTCGGCCGAGCCCCAGCGGGCGGTGCCAAACGTCATGGTGCCCAGCGCCAGCGGGCTCACTACCAGGCCCGAGCGGCCCAGCGTGCGAAAATCGGTAAGGGACATAGTGGGGGAGAGGTTAGCCGTTGGCTACAACGGGGGAGCCCCACAAAGGTCTTGGCTGGGCTAGCGGGCGGCAGTATACGAATTGCGGTTTGTGCTATACAAAATACTGACCATTAGCTATTCGACTTTGCAAGCAAGAGTCCTATGCCGGATAACTATTTCCTTCGACGGCCCGTTATATTTGCGCTACGAATAAAAAGAAAGGCACCGACCTTCTGGTCGATGCCTTTCCCAACTACCGGAGGAAATGCGCGATGAGGTAGAAGCCGATAGCTTTTGCCGCACCTTTCAAAACCTCCAATAAAACTGGTTTGCCCCAGTTCCGCAGTAGTTTGTTCGCGTTTGCCCTTGTCATGAGTATGATGTTGGGTTGTGTCTGAACCCCGCATCGAAACCCCGGTCTGTAGCCGCAGCCGGGGTTTCCTCTTTTCAGAGGCTACCGTCTGGCCATTGGGGACTACCGAAACGCGCTTGCAGCAAAGATAAGATGGGCGAATTTCCTTTACTTATTTATTTTTGAATAAGGCGCAAGAGTGGTTTGGGATGTGTCAACTTACCTGCCGCAGTTGCGAGCTATTCGAAAAAAAGCGCGAAGCTGGCTGAAAGCACTGCGTAATATGTGTAGAAGGGCGATGAGCCAGCCAGCTGTAATAATGACGTAGCACGCAAGGCCGAGTAAGTTCATGCTGGAGAGTAATAGCATAGCTATAGAATTTAGCAGAGGATAAAGCCTTTTTACATCGCTACCGGCGCAAATCCTGTCACGGCCTCACCTAAGTCGAATACCTCTGCCCCCGGCCGGGCGGCCTCAATAATGCTGGCCCCAGCGGCCGAGCGGTAGCCGCCGGCGCAGTGCACGAGCACCGGCTTATCGGTCGGAATCTCGCCCACGCGCTCGCGCAGCTCGGGCAGCGGGATGAGCAGGGCGTTGGTAAACAGCGAGTCGTGGGCCTCGGTGCGGTTGCGGATGTCCACGATGGTAAACTGCTCGGGGTGCTGGTGCACGGCGGCTACGTCTACTTCGGGGCTCTTCGCCGGCTGGGCCGAAGGGGCCAGTAGGGCCCCCTTGATGTTGCCTTCGTAGCCGATTTTGGCGGTTTTGCGCAGCACCGCGTCGAGCTGAATCTGGGTGTCGGCCAGTAGGTAGAATTTCTCCTGCGGGCCGACTACCGAGCCCAGCCAGGTTTCAAACTTGCCGCCGTCCTGCAAGTTGATAGCGCCCGGCAGGTGGCCGGCGCGGAACTTGGCGGCCGGGCGGGTGTCAATGATGAGCACGCCGGGGGCCAGCGCGGCGCTTGATGGCAGGCGCGGTACGGCCCGCACGCTGTCTTCGAAATTAGGAGCACCTTGCTTGTTGAGCTGCACGTCGTGCCCAAAGTACTTGGGCATGAAAGGCTGGTCTTCGAGCAGCACCTTAATAAATTCCTCCTCCGACATGGGCTGGAGGGCGTAGTTAGTGGCCAGCTCCTTGCCGATGGTGCTGTCGAGGTCGGGGCTGGTGGTTTTGCCGCAGAGCGAGCCGGGGCCGTGGGCCGGGTACACGCGGGTAGTGGCGGGCAGGGCCATCAGCTTCTGGCGCAGGCTGGTGTAGAGCTGGGCGGCGAGGGCCTCGCGGGTGTGGCCCCCGATGGCCGCGTCTTCGCGCAGGTCGGGCCGGCCCACGTCGCCCACGAACAGCGTATCGCCGGTAAAGACGGCGCGGGTCTGGGCCAGGTCGTCCATCAGCAGCACGCTGATGCTGTCGGGCGAGTGGCCGGGGGTGTTGAGGGCGTGCAGCTCCACGGTACCCAGCTTGATGCGGTCGCCGTCGTCGAATTTGCGGTGGGGGTAGCGGGCGCCCACCAGCTTGCTGCAATAAATGGTGGCGTCGGTTTCCTGGGCGATTTCCAGGTGGCTGCTCACAAAGTCGGCGTGGGGGTGCGTCTCGATCACGGCCACTATCTCGGCCTCGTGCTCGTCGGCAAAATCGTAGTAGGGCTGCGGGTCGCGGCCCGGGTCGATAATGGCTACTTGCCGGCCCGCCCGAATGGCGTAGGAAGCATGGGCAAGGCCTTTATCGTAAAACTGTTGAATTTGCACCGCGGGGGTGCTACTACTGGGGAGCGGCATGGGGGTGTGGGGCAGCGGCCGAGCTAAATGCTTGATTATCGGGCTGCCGGGGTAGGTGACAGGCCCAAATATAACGAGCCGCCCCAACATCTGGGTAGTCGTGCGGGCCGTCGTTCCTCAGTTGAACCGGAAAAAGCCCCGATCAAAGGACTTGTCTTTGCCCAATTTTTTCAAAAAAAGCAACGGCCTGGTAGCCGTTGCTTTTTTATCTGGATCTCCGGTGTCCTTATGCCGGCAAAATGATTACCGAAGGCTCCCCATATTTAAAGTGGAAAGGCGCAGCATTGGCATAGCTGCCCGTAACCTCGGCGTTGGCTACCTGCGTGATCAGCTTCAGCTGGCTTATCGGCTGTTGGAATAGCAAGATGATATCCGAGCCACCGAAAGCAAAATGACCGAACTCCTGGCCTTTGACTACTTGCTGACCCACTAGCTGGGTATTCATGCTCACCGATGATACCTGGGCCATGCCGATAGGAGCTACCGCGACGTATCCCACGGCAGGATCATTCGAGTCGAGGACTAGTACGCCACGTGCTTGCGTAAATTCGTAGCCGTCACCAGAGCTATCGGGCGCATTGAATTGCTGCTTATCAATGGTAACGTTCAGATAGACCCTGCCCGGAACAGCCTCCAGGGCCAGCACGTTGCCGCTAACGGGGGTATGGAAGCGGTGGTAATCGAAGGGGCTCAGGAAATAGTGAACGAATGTGCCGTTGTAGAATTTCTCGACGTATTCCGGGCTCACCTGACTCAGCAAATCGTTGATATTGCCTATCGAGTGGGTTTTCTTCAGGCAAACAGCGGTGGGATTGTCGTCGTCATCCAGTACGTTGCCGCTGCCGTCAATCTTGTAGTATTGCTTATACGTGCAATCAGCGGGAGAGCAGATAATTGAATTGTCATTCGGATTAGCAACCGGGCGCATGGGCGTCCCGTCGGGCCGCGTCGCATTCAGTTGCCGATAGAAAAAGGTGTTAAAGGATTTCCAGTTCGGCTGATCATCCGAATAATCGGCCAAATTGTATTCCGGATCATTTTGAAAAGACTGTAGGGTTTCTGGAGTTAATGACTCAGCCGTATCCAGGAAGGTGCCCCACGCAGCGGCATAGCTGTCCAGCCACGCTGCAAAGCTGAACCCGGTAGCCGGGTTGGTATAATCTTGCAGCGTGACGCCGTCAGCCCCCTGGTCCACAAGCCAGTAGAAGTGGCACAGGCGGTCATATACCTCCTGGCTGTAACCGTTTTGGCTATCGGTATTCTGCCACGGATCGAAATCAGTATTCGTGTTTTCGCTCGGAATTACTTGCGCGAAGTAGGTGAGATAATTAATGTAGCCTGCTGCATCGACCGGCCAGCCACACCCCGAATACAGCTCATCGAGTGCGGCATAGAGCGCTTTATCAAGGGTAGTTTTGGCTAAGGCAGTAGCAGTGGCCACGGAAGCCGTCAGGAGGGTTGCAAATTTTGCATCTTCCTGAATCTGTTGCAGAAGTTCTTGAATAACTTCTGCTGAGGTGAGGGTCTGTTGTTCCATAAAATGGTGAGGATGAAAATGCAGGCCAAAGGAAGCTACTTTACTTTGCTTTTATTCAAGTATAATTACCTGATTTATTAGGCGACCCAAAAGTTGGACAGTTGAGGCGCAGTACCTTATTCAATACCAAGAGCGTGCAAGGCCTGCACTGTCGCCACACGGCCGAGCAGGAAGACGCATGGCCCTTCCGCGTAAAGCAAAAAAGCCCTGACTGCGTAGCCAGGGCTTTGGGGAAGAAGATCGGGATGACACCTGGCGGGCCAGGGCTTGCGCCAAATCAAGGGTTAAAGCCTAGCTCTTGGCCTTTTGCTTGCCGCCGTGCCCACCTTTGTGGTGGCGCTCCTGCTGCATGGCCGTGAGCTTGCCGTACTGGTCGGCGCTGAGCACGCCTTGCAGCTGGGCCTGGTACTTGGCGTGGCTGGCTTTCATTTCATCGCGGTGGGCTTTGCGCTGCTCCTTGTCGGGGTACTTGGCTTTGAGGGCCTGGCCCTCCTGGGCCTGGGCCAGCAAGATTTGGCGCACTTTGGGTTGCTGGTCGGCGGTAAGGCTCAGCTTCTTGGTGAGCATGGCCGTGTGGCGGTCGGCGCGCTGCTCGGGCGACTTGGGCTGGCCCTGGCCCATGCGGTGCACGCGGTGGGTGGGCAGCTGGGTGGTGGGGGTAGTCTGGGCAAAGCTGGTGGTGGCGAAGGCCAGGGCGGCCAGCAGAAGCAGGGACTTTTTCATGACGGGAAAACGAACTGAGAAGCGGAAAAAGAAAAAAGGATAAAGACTGGAAGCGCGGCCGCGCTGGCTCCGAACTACCGGGCCAGTCGCAAGGAGCGCGCCAAACGCCCGCCGAACGCAAAAAAGCCCGCTCCACGTCGATGGAGCGGGCTTTTTTGCCGACGAAGCCGGGCTAGCGGCCTACCTGACTGGTGGTGTGCAGCTGGCCGATGCGGGCGGCCTTGTACTGCTGGTAGCGCACGTACTGCGCGGGCGTGAGCACGCCGCGAATCAGCTCGTCCGACTTGGCCCGGTCGAAGGCCATGGCAGCCTTCAGCGCGGCGGGATCCTCGTGGTGGGTTTTGAGGTCGGCATCCATGTGCTGGCGAGTGAGCACTAATACGTTGCGCAGGCGGGCGTGCTGTTCGGGCGTAAGACTCAGCTCCTGGGCCATGCGCTGGGCCTGGCTGGCTACGGCCGCCTGGGCCGCCGGGGTAAGCGGCGCAATCTGGGCCAGCGCCGGGCCGGCCAGTGCCCCCGCGAGGGCCAGGAGTAAAAATGACTTGAAGTGCATAGAAAATGAATGAGTACTACGTGAATTTAAGTAGATAATCCAGAGTAGCTAGCGATTGCCCACAGGGGCCGCCGCGCCGCTCCCGAACGACCGGTAGATGCTAGTCGCAAAGTTTAGCGTATTTTCGGCCCGGCTGACTATTGCTTGGTCCCAAATCAACGCAAACAAATCATTACTATTTC
Organism: uncultured Hymenobacter sp.; assembly: GCA_913776615.1. GTDB lineage: Bacteria > Bacteroidota > Bacteroidia > Cytophagales > Hymenobacteraceae > Hymenobacter. The sequence continues at coordinate 66,861 of CAJYPK010000004.1, read as the reverse complement.
CTCCTCCCCCCACTCGTTTTTCTACTCCTTTTTGCATGGCTAGTATTTTTGCCAAAAAACCGCTTGCCCAGCTTCTGGGCGAAGCTAACTCAACCGGGCACGGCGCGCTCAAGCGCACGCTGGGCGCGGGCAACCTCGTAGCCCTGGGCGTGGGCGCCATTATTGGGGCGGGCTTGTTTGTGCGCACCGCCAACGCGGCGGCCCAGGCTTCGGGGCCGGGCGTCACGCTGGCCTTCGTGCTGGCGGCCTTCGGCTGCGTATTTGCCGGCCTGTGCTACGCCGAGTTTGCGGCCATGATTCCGATTGCCGGCTCGGCCTACACCTACGCCTACACGACCATGGGCGAGTTTGTAGCCTGGGTAATCGGCTGGGCGCTGGTAATGGAATACGCGCTGGGCGCGGCCACGGTATCCATCGCCTGGAGCGAGTACCTCAACAAGCTCTTGGAGGTCTTTGGCACAAGTATACCCTATAATCTAAGCCATTCACCCTTCGAGCACGCCGTGGTCAACGGCGTGACGGTGCACGGCCTCATCAACCTGCCGGCCCTGCTCATCATCGTGATGCTGAGCCTGCTGCTGGTAAAGGGCACCCAGGAATCGGCGCTGTTCAACGCCGTGGTGGTTGTTCTCAAAACCCTCATCGTACTGGTGTTCATCGCCGTGGGCTGGCAGTTTGTCAACTCGGCCAACCACACGCCCTACCTCATTCCGGCCGATGCCGTGGTGAAAAACGCCTCGGGCGAAGTAGTTCGCACCTACGAAGGCTTCTTCAAGCACGGGCTGGGCGGCATTATCGGCGGCGCGGGCATCGTGTTCTTCGCCTTCATCGGCTTCGACGCCGTGAGCACGGCCGCGCAGGAAGCACGCAACCCCAAGCGCGATATGCCGATTGGTATCCTGGGCTCGCTGGCCATTTGCACGGTGCTGTACATTCTGTTTGGGCACGTGCTGACGGGCGTGGCCAACTGGCGCGAATTTGCCGATCCCGCCCTGGGTGGCGAGGCCTCGGTGGCCTACGCCATCCGGGCGCACATGCCCGGCTACGGCTGGCTGGCTACGGCCGTAACCGTGGGCATCCTGCTGGGCTTCACCTCGGTTATCCTGGTAATGCTCATGGGGCAGAGCCGCGTGTTCTTCTCGATGGCCAAGGACGGCCTCATGCCCAAGGCGTTCTCCGACCTGCACCCCAAGTTCAACACGCCCTACAAGTCCAACCTCATGCTGATGGTGTTCGTGGGCCTGTTTGCCGCCTTCGTACCCGGCTCGCTGGCCGGCGACCTTACCTCGTTTGGCACCCTGCTGGCCTTCGTGCTGGTGAGCATCGGCGTACTGATTATGCGTAAGTCGGACCCCGACCAGCCGCGCCCGTTCCGTGCGCCGCTGTCCACGCCCAGCTTCCCGCTCGTGCCCATCATGGGCGCCGTCGTGTGCACGCTGCTGATTGTCGGCCTCGACACCTTTACCCTGCAAGTAGCTTTCGGCTGGATGGCCCTCGGCTTCGTGGTGTATTTCCTCTATGGCAAAGCCAACTCGATGCTGCAAAAAGGCATCGTAGTAGTGCCCACCGAAATGGACGAGGAAGCCTTTATCAAGCCCGACCCCAACAACCTGTAATTTCGGCTGCTTATTCGCTAAGCATAGAAGCCCCGCCAGTAGCTGGCGGGGCTTCTTTCGTTTCGGGTACGCCGATGGTAGGCCGGAACTGGGCCAGCCAAGCCTGGGCCTCGGCCTCGCACACAAACCAACCGGTGCGGAAGGCGGCGGGGGCAACGACGGGGTTGGTATACGTATAACCCCGGGCTTGCAGCTGCTGCCAGAAGGTCGGCTGCGCCAAAAATGCTACGCAGGGCACGCGCCCCAATACCTGATAAGCGCGGGGTAAAAATTCTTCGCGAATCCACTCGTAAACCTCCGTGGAGTGGCCCACCTGGTCGGCGCGGCCATCGAGTAGCCAAAAGGGGCAGCTGTACTGCTGCGCTACCGCCAGTACTAACTCGCACGATTCAGTAAGCTCTACGTCAGACAACTCGCACAGTACCGTGCCGCGCAGCAGCGCTGGGTGGGCCTGATACACGACTTGGTAGCAAGGCGGAGAAACTGGAGGCATAAGCGACTGCGAGTGAGGGCCAAGGCCGCTAATATACTCAGTCGGCAGCTTTTACTTCGCTTTGCAATTTAAGTACTTTATCGCCATTGTCTTGGACAATAACCAGGGCTGGGTCGTCGGCCGAGCCATTGCGGTGAATGTCGTGGCCCTTGATTTTTTGGGTGATGGGCTCTTTATGAATCGATTCGATTTTGCCGACGGCCGTGCCAGTGCCGTATTTCCAGCTGACTTTGGTGCCTTTGCGCATGGGTATGGTAGGGGTTAGGGAAAAGGAATGAAGCTTAAACGGCCCGTCGCCCCAGAAGATGCAGTGGTCCGCCCGTTCGGCTAAAGCGCGGCGGCCTGCGTTAGAGCAAGCCATTTTAGTTGGCTTGCCCGACCTTTGCCTCATGCTGCGAGTACTTTTCCTGTGTCTATTGGCATTTTCCGCCGTTGCCCAAGCGCCGCTGACGCCCGATAACCGGGCGCTTTACGGCATCATCAACCGCGCCAGCGGGCGCTGCCTCGACGTGCAGCGGGCGGCCACCACGAGCGGCGCGGCCACCGTGCAGTGGGAGTTTACCCACGCCCCCAGCCAGCAGTGGCACTTGGTGCTCATCCGTGAGGGTGGCGAGTACTACCGTCTCGAAGCCCGGCACAGCACCCAGTGCCTTACGCTGGAAGTAAGCCCCACTGCCCCGCCCGGTGTCAATACGCCGCTGGTGCAGCGGCCCTTCACGGGCGGGCTGGGCCAGCAGTGGCGGTTGGTGCCCACCGGGCAGGTCGGCTCATTTCAGCTTGAAAACCGGCTCGATGGTCGCGTGGCCACGCTGGCCACCAACGACAAATTCAACAACACGGCCATCGTGGCGGCGCGGAGCGTGGGCCGGCTCAGCCAGCAGTGGCGGCTGTTTCAGCTGCAACTGAAGCTGGCCAGCGGGCCGCCCTACTTTGCCGCGCCCGAGCCGCTGGCAGCTCTCAACTCCCCGGCAGGCAATGAGTTGCAGCCGGTGCCTGCGCCCGATGGTCAGCGTCTCTACTTCACCCGCACCCGCTTTGCCGGCAACGTGGAGGGCGTAGCCGAAAGCGGCGATACCTGGCTGAGCCAGAGTGCGGACAAGGGCCGCACCTGGGCCGCGCCCACCCACCTCGATCAGCCCGCCGGCCTCAATACCGCCCAGAACAACGCCGTGCAGGCGGTGGTCGGGACGGCGGCCAGCCCGGCGCTGCTCGTGCGCGGCACCTATGACGCCAGCGGGGGCTTTCGCGACGAAGGAGTGTCGCGGGTGGCCCTGACGGGCGGCGGCAAGCCGGTGGCGCTGCGCATTGCCAATTATGCTTCGACCAGTCCGGCCACCGGCTTTTTCATGTCGGCCGACGAGCAGATCTTCCTGCTGTCGCTGGAGCGCGACGACTCGCAGGGTGCCAACGATTTGTACCTGAGCCGGCCCGACGGAGCGGGCGGCTACACCGCGCCGGTGAGCCTGGGCGCGGTCGTCAACTCACCGGGCTACGAGTTTGCCCCCTGGCTGGCCGCCGACGGTAAAACGCTGTACTTCGCCTCCTACGGCCACCAGGGCTACGGCTCGGCCGACATCTTCGTGAGCCAGCGCCTCGATGACAGCTGGACCAAGTGGAGCCAGCCCGAAAACCTGGGGCCGCGCTTCAACGGCACGGGCTACGACGCCTTCTTCGCGCTGGCCCCCGATGGCACCGCCTACTACGCCAGCACCGGAGCCAAGGACACCTCACCCAAGAAGCTGTTTCGCACCCCGCCCGGCCCGCCGCCGGTGGCCGACTCGGCCGCCGTGGCCCAGGCTGCCGCGGCCGCCGCCAACCCGCTGGCCCAGCCCCGCGCCCTGGTGACGGGCCGCGTGCTCGACGCCCGCACCAACAAGCCCCTGGAAGGCGGGGCCGAAGTACAGGCCCTGATGATCGGCGGCCCCATCGATTTCCGCAGCACGGCCCGCGCCGACCAGGTGGGCTTCCAGATGTCGCTGGCCCCCGGTCGCTACCGCGTGACGACCACCGCCGGCCTGCTCACCAAGGTGGATACGTTTACGGTGCGGGCCGGCGAATCGCGCCGCTACGAGCCGCGCCTCACCCCGGCCACCGTGGGCTCGCGCCTCGACCTGCCGGCCATCATCTTCGCCCAGAGCCAGGCCCGGCTGCTGGGCTCGTCGTACGCCACGCTCAACGCGCTGGCTAATTCGATGAAGGAAAACCCCAGTCTGGAAATCCGCCTCGAGGGCCACACCGACAATCAGGGGCCAGCCGATAAAAACCAGGTGCTCAGCGAGCAGCGCGTGGCCGAGGTGAAGCGCTACCTCGTGGGCCGGGGCGTGGCCGAAAGCCGCATCAGCACCGTGGGCTACGGCGGCTCGCGGCCCAAATTTGGCAATGACCGCGAGGAAACCCGCAAGCTCAACCGGCGGGTCGAGCTCGTCATTACGAAGTAAACAACCAGCGGTCGAGCTGCATCAAGCCAGCCCGCCGCGCCGCCAAATGAAGCCGTCGAGCACGTAGTGCGTGCTCTGGGGCAGGGCCAGCAGCGGCACCAGCCACATGAGCAGGCCCGGCTCGGCCACGGCCGGCAGGTGCTGAAACCAGCCGAATACCGCACCGTGCTCGCGCCACAGCAGGCCGTCCCACAAGCCTTCTTCTAGGAAGGCAAATAGGACGATAGCCCCGAGAAACAATACCAGCCCGTAGCGGCCGGTCCACCAGCCGCGCCCGGCGGCCCCGGCCGGGCGGCGGCTCCACACCAGGGCCAGGTAGGGTACGCCGTGGGCCACCACGTTGAGCAGGGTGAAGGCCAGGTCGCCGTTGCACACCACGATGCCCACGTACCACGACAGCGCGGTGCCGGCCAGCAGCAGGTTGCGGGGGAGGTTAAAGGTCCGCGTGCGATAGTATAGCCACGCCTCGCGGGCTACGTAGGCCAGCAGCAGGGCCAGGTAGGCCACCGTAGCCACGTACCGACCCAGCGGCCAATCGACCTGCACGAAATCGCCGGGAACAAACCAATTAAAATTGCGCGGTGGCGATAAGTGCCAGTATAGTAGCGGGTAGAGCGTAGCTGCGTAAATAAGGACTGCGGGCAGCCACCCACCCGGCGCGGGCGCCTCGCGCCGGGCGTACAGCCGCAGGAAGCCGTACTGCTGCCGCACGAAGTGAAAGACCGCCAGGTACGTGAGGGCCCGCCAGAATACGAGTCCCCCCGCCGCGTGCAGGGCTACGCCACCCGCGTAGCAGGCCAGCGGTACGGCCAGCAGCAGGGTGCGCCGCTGCCGCCGCTGGCGCGGGTCGAAGTACGTTTGAAACAGCGTGCCGTAGACGTGCGCCACGTCGATGAGCAGCACCAATCCCACCCAGGCCAGCAGCGGAAACGCCGCCGACTGCCGGTAGGCCGCCGGTAGAAACAGCACCGCCAGCAGCGCCAGAAACGGCGGGGCCAGGATCAGCCAGCCATCGTAGCGTGGCGAGCGCAACCAGGGTTGGGAAACAAGGGGCGGGGCGGGAGGGGCGGGCGTCACGGCGCGCAAAGTAGCACGCGCTATCGTACTTCCGGGGCCTGTCTAGCGGCCGGTACCGGTAGATAAACCTGCCGCTGGGGCTACGCTGGCTGAATCGGGCGGGGTGCCGCCTACTTTGGCGGCGGCCGAGTCGGTGCCCAGGGTGCTGGTAGGCGTATTGGTGCTGATGTCGGCCTGGTTGCCGCCGCAGGCGGCGAGGAAGAAGCCAGTTAGTAATAAAGCGGCGAGGGGACGGAGGAAGCGCATAGGGAAGAGTAGTGAACTAGTAAACCGATGGCTAGTACGGCCGATGATGGGAAAGTGGTGAATTTGTGATAATGAAGTTGTTTGGAAAACCCCTATCGCTACCACCTGTCATCCCCTAACGCCCGTCATGCTGAGCCTGCCGAAGCATCTTGGTCGTTTCATTCAAGCCGTTCGACGGGGCGACCAAGATGCGTCGGCAGGCTCAGCATGACGGGTGCCGGGGGCTAGGTGTTATTGCTGTCGTTTTCAAAGGAATAGCATTCAAGGTAATGCAGACGATACCCGCCCAACAGCCCTAAGAGACCGCCGCTACGCCACCGGCACAGCCGCCAGCGCGGCGTGCGCCGCGCGCCGTCCCTGGTGAAACGCTTCTTCAAACACCGACATGCCGCTGAAATCAGTGTGGGCGAGGTGCACGCGGCCGCCGAGCCAGGGTTGGGCGGCGCGCTGGCGGGCCGGACCCCATACGTAACCGGGCGTGGGAGCTACCATGCCGTGGCCCCACACCCAGAGGTCAGCGGCCGTGACCTGGGCGGCGAGGTCGGGGTGCATCAGGTCGAGCTCGGTGAGGACGAGCGTGAGCCAGTCGGCGTAGGAGCTGGCCAGGGCGTGGCGGCGGGCGGCGGCCGGGTCGGCGGGATTGGTGGGTAAGGCCCAGTAGAAGGTGAGGCTGTGCGGGCCGTCGGGCTCGAAGCCACGCAGGGCCTGGTGCTCGGCGTTGATGTAGCCCAGCGCGGGGCTGCCGTAGCGCACGTTGTCCCAGCACAGGGGCTGGCCGGGGCCGCCGGGGTAATCGTCTACGGTGAGGTTGGCCACCAGCCAGGGTGCGTGCAGCGGGGCCAGGTCGGGGAGCGGGGGCGGACTGGGCAGCAGGTGCTTGGCCACGTGCCAGGGCGTCGCCAAGATTACCTGCCGCGCCCGAATGGCGGTGCTCTGACGAGTACGGGCATCGTAGACCAGTACTTCCACCAGTCCGTCGGAGGCTTCGCGCAGCCCAAAAACCAGCGACTCGGTACGCACCTCACCCGGCCCGCCCTGCTGGCGCAGGGCCGCAGCCAGAAAATGGTTGCCCGCGGGCCAGGTAAGCACGGCGTCGGAGGGCGCGTTGTGGGCGCGGCCCTTGCGGGCGGCGAAGTAGTGCAGCCCGGCCCAGGCCGAAATCTGCGCGGCGGGCACGCCGAAGTCGTCGCGGTACGAATAGTCGAGGTACCAACGCAGGTACTCGGAGCGGTAGCCGCGGCGGGTTAGCCAGGCGGCCATCGTTTCGGCGTCGAGCTGCCGGGTGGCGGGGTCGGTGGAGGAGAGGGCCAGCGGGAGGCGGAACAGGTCGCGGCCATCGGGACCGGTGGCGCGGCGCAGCTGCTCGACCTCGGCCAGGAAGCGCTCTAGCTCAAGGCGGTCGGCGGCTGGTACGCCCACCTCGGGCACTAGGCCAGCCTGCCAGTGCCCGTGCAGCAGCAGGCGCTCGTGCGGGTCGTGGCAGAGGTGGGCTTCGTTGTATATGGGCCAGCCGGTGGCCGCGTCGTAGCCGGTAAGTACGTCGGCGGCCCGGAGAAAAGCCAGCAGCTCGGTATCGCGCTCGTCGGGAATGGGCAGGTAGTGCGCCCCCCAGGGGTAGGCCGTGCGGTCGTTGCGGCCGGCGGCGGCATTACCACCGGTATCGGTTTCTAACTCCAGTAAAATCGTGCGCTGGCCGGGAGCCAGCCGGTGCAGCTCGCGGCGGGCGGCCAGTCCGCTCACCCCGCCGCCGATAATGACTACATCGGTGCTTTCGACGTGCGTGGGCGGGGGGATTTTGCCCGGCGTGCGCAGCAGGTGGCCCAGCGCGTGGCCCGCGCCGCGCAGCCGGCCCTGCACGGTGGAGCGGGCGGGCGCGCAGCCGGGTACGCTGCCCAGCAACCCCGCTAGCAGGGTGCCAGCCAGGCCCGCGCTGGCTTGGGTGAGAAATTGACGGCGGGGTAGGGGCATGGATGGTGGCTATTTGATGGCGCGGGGCTGCGCCCCGTGCCGGCTATCCGCGGGCCGCTGGCCTGCGGGCGTTAAAATAATTACGGATAGCTGGCAAACGCTGCGGGCCAGCGGCCCGCGAATAGCCGACACGGGGCGCAGCCCCGCGCTATTGGAGTTGAGGTAGCCAGCCAGCCGCGAAATCCCATCCCCAGCCATTTAAGCTATTAGCCTTTAGCTGTTAGCTATTAGCTTTTCTGAACAGCGAGCTAATAGCTAATAGCTAACAGCTAAAGGCTAATAGCTTAAATGGCTGGGGGTGGGGTCACACGCCAGGGCAGCCCGGCTAGCTACTACTGCCCATACGGTCCCCATTCTTCCTCAAAATACCGCACCAGGGCTTGGTTATTAAGCTGATTAATCTCAGTGGGCACCTCGCGCATATCGGGCGGAAAGGCGCGCAGCTGGCCGACGACGGCCGACGTGACGAAGCGTAAATTCGGCGGTAGCGCTTCCCCGTCGGGCCGCCAGGTGCCGGGCTGGGCCTGGGCCAGCACGTAGCCCCACTCACCGAAAGAGGGCACGTAGGCGTGGTAGGGCACGGTGGTGAAGTCGCTGGCTTGCAAGGTGTGCACCACGCACCAGTAGGCGCGGCGGGCCACGTAGGGCGAGGTGGCCTGCACCACCACCAGCCCCCCGGGCCGCAGCCGCTGGCGCAGCGTGTGGTAAAAGGCCGTCGAATACAGCTTGCCGATGGAATAATTGCCCGGATCGGGAAAATCGACGAACACCACGTCGTAGCGGGCGGTATCCTGGCGCAGCCAGGCGTAGGCGTCGGCGTTGTGAATTTCGAGCTTGGGCGAGTGCAGCGAGTTTTTATTCAGCTCGCGCAGCAGCTGGTTGCTGCGGAAGAGCTTGGTCATGGCCGGGTCGAGGTCGATGAGGCGGATGTGCTCTACCTGCGGGTAGCGCAGGATTTCGCGTACGGCCAGGCCGTCGCCGCCGCCCAGCACGAGGATGCGGCGAGCCCGCGGCCGGTCTTGCAGCGCCGGGTGCACCAGCGCCTCGTGGTAGCGGTACTCGTCGGCCGAGCTGAACTGGAGGTTGCCGTTCAGAAACAGGCGTAGCTCGCCCCGGTGGTTGCCGGTGAGTACCAGCCGTTGGTAGGGCGTACTCTGGGCGTAGATAACGGTATCCTGGAAAACCTCGCCCTCGGCGTAGCGCTGGATGCGCTCGGCCTCAACCACGCCCGCCCCCAGCGCCAGCAGCGCCCCGGCGATGAGCGCCAGGTAGCGCCGCCGGTAGGGCCGCGTTTCGGTGAAGGACAGCAAGCTTACGCCCGCCACCACCACGTTCAGCGCCCCAAACAGCAGGGCCGTGCGCACCAACCCCAGCCGGGGCACCAGCACCAGCGGAAAGATCACCGCCGCCAGCAGCGAGCCCACGTAGTCGAAGGTAAATACCCGGGCCACCAACTCTTTAAAAGCCAGTCGCCCCTGCAAAATGCGCAGCAGCAAGGGTATTTCGAGCCCCACCAGCGTGCCCAGCAGGCCCACCAGCCCGTAGAGCAGCACCCGAAACGAGCCCACGTGCGCAAACAGCCCGAACAGCAGCGGGGCCGAGGCCCCGCCCACCAGCCCCACCAGGATTTCGAGGCGAATAAACCAGCGCAGCAGCGACCCGCCCAGGTAGCGCGACAGCCACGAGCCCACGCCCATGCTGAAGAGATAGACCCCGATGACCGTCGAAAACTGCGTGACCGAGTCGCCGAGCAGGTACGAGGCCAGCGTGCCGGCAATCAACTCGTACAGCAGGCCGCAGGTGGCAATCACGGCTACCGAGCCCAGCAGCAGGGCCGGCCGGGGCGCGCCCTCGGCGCTGGCGCGGGCCAGCTCGGCGGCCCGGGCGCGCCGCCGGCGCGTTAGTACCGATTCCTCACCCATGAATGGCCGCGCTGATAATCACCGCCACCGCCAGCATGAAAGCCGCCGCGATGATGGCCAGCGCCGTATTGTGCTCCTCCAGAATTTCGCGGCGCAGGGTGCCCGGCGTCAGCTTGTTAAACAAGTAAAAGCTGAGCAGCAGGATGGCGATGCCCAGCAGCGAGTACACGACGGAGGCGGTGAGGGCCTTGGGGTTGAGGTATTCCATAGAAAAGCAAGGGCTACTTGTGGTAAAAGGTGCCGTGGCCGTGGTGGCTACCCCCGCGGCCGGTGAGGCTGTTGCCGGCGCTGCCGCCGCTGGCGCTCTCGGTGTTCGCGTTATCACTGTCGATACCGAGGAGGGTGACGCCCCGCCAGCCCGCCCGCCCAAAGCCAATTAGCATGAGTAGGGTGAGTATCGAATACACGGGCCAGCGGCGGAAGGCCAGCCAGTAATCGCGGAGAAAATCAAGCATAGTGGCGAGGTAGTTAGCTTTCGGAAGGGGCGTAGGGGTTGAAGTCGCTGTGCTGCCAGCGCTTTTTCTCGAAGCTGCGCCGCCGCCAGCGCACGCCCAGCGGCAGCAATGCCACGCCGAAGAGAATCAGGAAGTAGTTGGACCACGGGGCGGACTCTTCGCCCATCTCCAGGGTGAGCGGGACCGAGCCGGTGCCGGGGTCTGCGGAAGGATAGAGGTTGAAGTGGTAGCGGCCGGCGGGCACGCCATCGAGCCACGCGCTGGCCGTGCGGCTGCCTTCGCTCCAGCTCTCGCCGTCTTCCACCCCTTCGTAATATTCGAGGCTGCGGGTAAACTCCCGGCCCCGGCCGGTTTGCTCGTTCACGAGGCTGGCCGTGACTTCTACCCAGTGGTTGCTGAGGCTGGGGGCTTGCAGCTCGATCGTGAGCGTCGTACCCCGCTGAATCTCAAACGACGGTGATACCAGCATCTGGCTGTTAGCCCCGGGCGTGGGCTCGGTGTACGTGAAGTGCAGCGGCTCGTGGGTGCCATGCGGCCGCAAGCTGAGGATCAGCTGCATAATCGTGAGTAGGCCCACTGCGCTCAGGAACAGTAGCCTGAGATGGGGCCAGTTTGGCGCGGGGGAAGGCTGGGCCGCGCCAATACCCCGGCGGGCGGGCAGGTCCTTGCGCGACAAAGCGAAGGCCGCCGCCACCTGCTCGGGCTCCAGGTGCTGGGCCAGGTACCAGGTAGGCGTTTCGTTGCCCCGCTGCTCGCGGGTGAGTAGGTAAGGCGGGGAGATGTATTCTTCCACCGCCAGCTTCTCATCTTCCAGAATATCCCAGTCGAACTCGCCCCGCGCCTCGCGGATGACGGGCTGGTAGCGGTGCCACAGCCTGAACGGGTTGCCCTCCGCGTCATAGCGCTTGCCGTAGGCCCCAAGCTGGTCGGAATACGTGGCCGTCCGGCGTATCAGCAGCCAGTGGCCCTGGTACTCGGCCAGTTGCAACGGAAAATCGAGCGGCAGCTCGTCGCCGGGCAGCGGGGTGACCGGGGTAAGTTGGTACTCGCGCCACTCGGCCGCTTGGTCCTGCTGCTCGCTGCGCACCTGGTAGCCCGTCACGCGGCAGTGGTAGCCCCCCAGCTCCGCTGCCTGGCCCAGCGGCAGGCTGGGGCCAGGTACGCACACCTGCTTAAACACATCGCGGAACTGCGCCCGGCCCACGGCTTCGGGCACCGACCAGAAATACGTGTGGCACCGGCCGCAGGCAAAGTACCGGCTGCTGGCCGGGTTATGGCACGGCAGCTGGGTGCCGCACCTCGGGCAAGTCACCCGGTCGACGGGGGCAAAGAAAGTAAACTCGCTCATCGCAGTACTTCGGCGTACGCCTGCTCGTGACCCTCAAAAAACGCCAGCGTTTCGGCGTACACCCGGCGCACGGTGCCGTGGTTGTCCTGCCGAAAATTAGACAGGAAGACGTCGAACGTCGCCAGCCCGTGCTCGGGCCAGGTGTGAATGCTGAGGTGCGACTCGGTGAGCGCCAGCACCGCCGTGAAGCCGCCGTTTTCCGCAAACTCGTGGTAGGCTTCGCCCACGCAGCACAGCCCCAGCCGGGCCACGAGCGCCGCAAAAAATTGCCGGCTGCCGGTCGCGTCGCGCAGCCGTCCGGCCGGCGCGCCGAAGGTGGCCAGCACGTGCAGGCCGGGAGAGTAAGCAGCGGGCGGGGCGAGGGCCGGGGCCAGGGGCAGGGTAGCAGTCGTCACGGCCACAATACTACGGCATTACGCGCAAACGCAACCCCCGCCGGGTCGTATCTTTACTGGCTACGTTCTCTCGTGATTTATTTATGACGCCCCGCGCTCAGCTTACTCCCTATTTTGAAAATCAGGCCGGCCAACTTTATTACCACCCCGCGGGCTACGTGCGCCTGGCCTGGGCGGCGGGTCGCCTGCCGGTGGCTACCATTCAGGCGTACTACGAGCAGGTGCTGGACTTGCTGATTAGCACCGACTGCCGACGGGTGCTCTCGGAGCACGGCCAGCGGGCTCCCCTGCCGCTGGAGGCCCAGCGCTGGCTGACCGAAAACTGGATTCCCCGCGCCATCGCCCTCGGCCGCACCCGGCACTGCGCCATCGTGGAAGGGGCCGACCCCCTGCACCGACTGTCCACGCAGTCGGTGGTGAGCACCGCGCCGACCGGGTTTGTGTTCAAGCGGTTCGATAATTTGCCGGAGGCGGAAAAGTGGCTGCTGGCCGTATAAGCGGCCGGGTACGAGGCCCGTTGAATAACGGGTATCTGGTAAAAGGTTCTTGCTCATCCAGGCCGGGGCCTTTAGCCCGGCCGGGCGCAAGCATGTAGTTAATTTGCTTTGGGGAGTTGCGGTATTGTTTGCCTACCCCTGCGTTGTGGAAGTACTTTAGCCAGTGCCGTAACACCAAGCTCTGGCTTGGTGATGCGTTAGGATGCGTATCCCGACGCATCACCAAGCCAGAACTTAGTGCGCCAGCCAATTAAGCAGGCCAACCGACCTGGGCAATAGGCCAGCTGCCACCACTATTGAAGGTAGCCCAACAAAAAACGCTTGCCACGACTGGCAAGCGTTTTTTGTTGGGCTATCGCTAAGCCCTGGGAACTGGTGGTCCCGGTGGCCGCTGCCGTTGCTTACTCCACGGTCAGCTTCTTGACGAGGGTGCCGGCCGGCGTATCGAGGCGCAGCAGGTACACACCGCTGGGCAGGGCGCGCAGGTCGAGGGCGTGGGCCGTAGCTCCTTGGGCGGGCAGCGTGAGCGAGCGCACCGGGCGGCCCAGCGCATCGAGGAGCGTGGCGGGCACGGGCTGGCGGCCCAGGCTGGCGGGCAGCGTTACGAAGGCCGTGCTGGTGGCCGGGTTGGGGTAGAGCGCCACCTGCTGGGCCAGGGCGGCCGGGGCAGCAGCCAGCGCCTGTTGGGGCGAGAATACCAGCTCGAAGCGGTTGGTGATCAGTGCCGAGGCATTGCTCACCGTGAACGAATAGCTCGGCTGCTGGGCCAGGTCTACCACGGTGCCGGTTTGCAGGTCGCGCAGGGCGGTGGGCGTGCCCGCCAGGTTGAGTAGCTCGGTGGCCCGCAGGGTGTAGGTGCCCACGGCGGGTACGCCCACGGCCAGCGGAATTACCAACTGCGCGGTACCCAGCGGGGCGCGCCCGTCGATGCTCAGGCGCAGGGCGGCCGAAAGGATGGTCGAGATGTTCAGCCCCGAGGGGTTGCTGAGCTTCTCGGCGTCGTACTGCGCGTCGTAGCCACTGGTAGCGCCGGCCTGGAAGTAGACGAAGGCATCGTCGCTAACTGCACTCCCCACTGCTCGCAGCGACAGATGCACCAGCGGGCGGGTTTCGGTAGCCGTGCGGCGGTAGGTAGGGGCGGCGTAGGTAGTCGGGCGATGGGCGTTGGTCAGATTGAGCGTACCGCTGGTCTGGCCCGGCGTCACGCGCACGAAAAAGGCCTGCCCCTGGGCCAGGATGGGCGAAATGGTGCCGATGCCGTTCTGATAGAAGCCGTAGTCCCCGCTGTAGGGGTTGGCCGGGTCGGTACTGCGGAACACGTAGATGGCCGCGTCCAGGCCCGGGCGGTCGGCGTCCTGCACGGCGCTCCAGTCCAGCGGTGAGGGGTAGGGGTTGCCCACCAGGCTCAGGCCCGCGTCGCTGGCCGTAGCCCCGGTGTTGCGAGCCAGGTTTAGCGACACGTTGCCGTTGTTGAGCGGGCCGGTGAAATTCCAGGCCTGCCCGGCCCCAATCAGCACGGTGTAGCCCTGGCCCACGGTGAGCGCGTCGGTGAGGGCACCGGGCGAGAACCAGCCCTTGCTGAATGCGGTCAAATGGTTGGTCGTGGTGGCCAGGCGGCTCTGATCGTAGCCGTACACCGTGGGGAAGGGCGTTACGGCTGTGGGCGTGGCCGACGAGTTATAGGCTGAGTTCACCACGGGCGCGAAGCTGCCCGTCGTCAGGCTGCCGACGGTGGCATTGCTGATGGGGGCCGCTACGTGGCGGTAGCCCAGGTTGGGGTTGAGGCTGGGGTCGAGGTAGCGCTGCACCGTCACGTTGCCGTTCACCGTGTTGCTGCCCGTGTTCACCACCATGGCCGTGCCAGTGGCGTCGGAGAGCAGGGTAAAGGGATTGCCGTTGGTGGCAAAGCTTCCGTTGAGCGTGAGCAGGCGTTGCACTGAGGTTGTGGCCGAGGTGCTTTGTTGGGCACCGTTGGCGCCCACGGTCAGGTTCCAGAAGCTGGTATTGCCGCTGCCCAGCACGCTGCCGAGTGTCGAGCCACCCAGGCTCACCGTGCCGCCGGTGGGCTGGAAGGTGCCGTTGTTGGTCAGGCTGCCAGCCAGGGCCAGCGTGCCGTCGCTCATCATCAGCGTGGCATTGCTGTCCAGGATCAGGTTACGAGCCTGGGCAGTACCGGCGCTGATGGCTGGGAAGCGGCCGCCGCTGGGGGCACCGGGGATAGTCGCGTCCAGCGTAGCGTCGGGCACCTGGGCGGGCGACCAGTTACCGGCCGTAAACCAATCGCTGCTCAGGCTGCCCGTCCACGTTGCCACGGGCAGCGTTACGGTGAAGGGGAGGCCGTTGCTAGTGCCATCGGAAGTAATTACGATTACGTTGCCAGTGGTGGTGCCAGCAGGCACTACGGCCGTGAGGCTGGTAGTGGAAACGTAGGTAACGACAGTAGCGATTGTGCCATTGAAGCTCACAGCGCTGCTGCTGCTGAAATTGGTACCCGTGAGCGTGATGCTCGTGCCGACGGGCCCACTCGCGGGGGAGAGACTTGTTAGCGTAGGAATAGGTACATCAAGTGAGCCCACCAGTACGTTCGTAATATTACTGTTACCTGCGGGGCGGCTGATCGCATAATTGCCGAAAATAGCGACAGGTGCCGCGCTGCCCGCTGCGTACACGTTGCGCCCACTCACGGCGATGCTCTTTCCTTGGTCGTCACGGGTACCACCACCCACCTGGGTCCAGGCCACCGCAGCCGAAGTACCGTTGTCGGTGTACTTGGCCACCAACAGGTCGGAGCCAATCGTAGCGCTGGCCCCGCTCTGCTGCACCGTACCGGCCGTGGTGCCCGTACCCCCGAACAGTACTGCGTTGGCATTGGCCGCGTTATTAGTGATAAAGCCGGTCACGTATACGCTGTTGCCGCTCACCGCAATATCGTACCCACTATCATAGTAAGTACCCCCACCTACCTGGGTCCAGGCCAGCGCGGCCGAAGTACCGTTGTCGGTGTATTTGGCCACCACCAAGTCGCCAGCGGCCGTGGTGCTGGCTCCATTTTGCCCCATCGTACCAGCCGTGGTGCCCGTGCCCCCGAATAGTACTGCGTTGGCATTGGCCGTATTATTACTGATGAAGCCGGTTACGTACACGCTGTTACCGCTCACGGCGATGCCCCGGCCTGTGTCACTACCGGTTCCACCGCCCACCTGGGTCCAGGCCAGCGCGGCCGAAGTACCATTATCGGTGTACTTGGCCACCAACAGGTCTTGGCTGTTTGTGGCGCTGGCCCCGTTTTGCCGCGCTGTGCCGGCCGTAGTGCCCGTACCGCCGAACAGTACTGCGTTAGCATTGGCCGTGTTGTTGACGATGAAACCGGTCACGTACACGCTGCTGCCGCTCACGGCGATGTCACTGCCTGCGTCGCTACTAGTCCCGCCGCCTACCTGAGCCCAGACCAGCGTAGCCGATGGGCCGTTGTCGGTATACTTGACCACTACTAAGTCGTCGGAGCTCTCGTAGATTGACGTAGTAATTCCGTTCAGCTGTACCGTACCGGCGGTGGTGCCCGTGCCGCCGAACAGTACCGCGGCGGCATTGGCCTTGTTATTAGTGATGGAGCCGGTCACGTACACGCCGTTGCCGTTCACGGCGATGGCGCTGCCGCCATCGCTGCCTTTGCCACCACCCACTTGGGTCCAGACCAGCGCGGCTGAAGTACCGTTGTCGGTGTATTTGGCCACTACCAGGTCGGAGCCGGTCGTGGTACTGGCCCCATTCTGCTGCACCGTGCCCCCAAACAATACTGCGTTGTCATTAGCCATATTGTTGATGATAGAGCCGGTCACGTACACGTTGTTACCGCTCACGGCGATGCCCATCCCCTGGTCGTTGTTGGTACCGCCGCCGCTTTGGGCCCAAGCCCAGGTGCCGCTGGCTGGCAAGTACTTCGCTACGAATATGTCGTTAAAGCCTCTGCTGCTGAGGACAGTGCTGCCAAAGAATACCTGCCCCGAAAAAGAACCGGTTACAAACACGTTGCCACTGGCGTCCATAGCCATTGCCTGCGTAGAGCTCTGTCCGCCGTTGCTGGATAGCCCGCAGGACTGCCAGTTACCCAGGTCGGTCGACAACTGACCCACGGCGGCACGAGTGCCATAAGTGCCCGCAAAAACGGAAGTGCTGATGGCTCCGAAGGAGTGAGTAACACTACTGTTTACGTAGCCTGCTGCGTACACACTGCTACCATTTACGGCGATGCCAAGGCTTGTTTCGTCATCAGTACCCCCGCCTACCTGGGTCCAGGCCAGCGCGGCCGCAGTACCATTGTCAGTGTATTTAGCCACCACCAGGTCATTGCTTACCCTGGTGCTGGCTCCATTTTGCCGCACTGTACCGGCCGTGGTGCCCGCTCCTCCGAATAATACCGCGTTGGTATTGGCCGCGTTATTAGCGATGTAACCCGTCACGTACACGCTGTTGCCACTCGCCGCGATACCGTTGCCGATATCACTGCCTGTACCCCCACCTACCTGGGTCCAGGCCACTGCGGCCGCAGTGCCATTGTCGATGTATTTGGCCACTACTAAGTCGGTGCTGACCGCGGCGTTGGCTCCATTTTGCTGCACTGTGCCAGCGGTGGTGCCCGTGCCCCCGAATAACACTCCGGTAGCGTTGCTGGTGTTGTTTTGAATGTAGCCAGTCACGTACAGACTGTTACCACTCACGGCGACGCCATTGCCTCTATCATCGTAAATACCGCCACCTACCTGGGTCCAGGCCAGCGCAGCCGAAGTACCATTGTCAGTGTACTTGACCACCAGCAAGTCGCCGTTGGATGAGCTAAACACACTGCTAGCTCCATTCTGTGGCGCCGTTCCGGCGGTGGTACCCGTGCCGCCAAACAGCACCGCGGCGGCATTGGCCGTGTTGTTGACGATGGAGCCGGTTACGTACACGCTGGTGCCGCTTATGGCGATGCCGG
The DNA here is from genome assembly GCA_913776615.1 of uncultured Hymenobacter sp. Taxonomy (GTDB): domain Bacteria; phylum Bacteroidota; class Bacteroidia; order Cytophagales; family Hymenobacteraceae; genus Hymenobacter. The sequence goes on along the minus strand of CAJYPK010000004.1, from coordinate 49,431 downwards.
CGCCAGTATCAGTGCTAGTACCACCGCCCACCTGCGTCCAGGCCAGCGCGGCCGAAGTGCCATTGTCGGTGTATTTGGCCACTACTAAGTCGATGCTGGATACGGTGCTGGCTCCGTTCTGCTGCACCGTGCCAGCCATGCTACCCGTCCCTCCGAATAACACCGCGTTGGTATTAGCCGTGTTATTAGTGATGTAGCCGGTTATGTACACGCTGTTGCCGCTTACGGCGATGTCGTTGCCGACATCCCCACCAGTGCCGCCGCTTACCTGGAGCCAATCCAGTGCGGCTGAAGTACCGTTGTCGGTGTATCTGGCTACTACAATGTCTTGGCCGGCCGAGGTACTGGCCCCGTTTACCGGCATAGTGCCAGCCGTATTACTCACCCCTCCGAATAGTACCGCATTAGCATTGGCCGCGTTGTTAAAGATGTGACCAGTTACATACACGCTGTTGCCGCTCACGGCAATGCCATTACCCTGGTCGGAACTGGTACCGCCCCCACTCTGGGCCCAGGCCCAGGTGCCGCTGGCTGGCAGATATTTCGCTACGAACAAATCGTTGCCGCCTTGGCTGGTGAGTACGGTGCTACCAAAGGCTACCTGCCCCGAGAAGAAGCCAGTCACAAAGACGTTGCCGCTGGCGTCGGTGGCTACCGATTGGATACTACTCGTTCCGGCGAGCTGGTTGTTGCTGCCAGTAATAGCCAGATTCCAGGCCGGGGCGGTTTGGGCGTGGCCCGCTAAGGGCAGCCACAACCACAGCGCGAGCAGCGCCCACCAAGGGCGGCCCCGGTCCCACTTGCCCAATGAGGTAAAAGGTAGAAGCATAAGCAAAAAAGATTAAATAGAATGCGGAGCCGACAATCGGTTTGACGTTAGGTGCAATAAGCAAACACTTGCTTGCTCACCAGCGGGTTACTGAATACAAGGGCCAGCTGTTGGCTCGGAGGCTTCCGGCCAATGTACCCACCGTTTCACCCCGCGAGTTAACTCGCCGCCACCGCTAGCCGGGAGTAGACCTGGAAGCGTAGCGGCACCACGCCTTGCCTGCCGCAAGGAGCTAATGTCTCAAGGGACGGGGCGGCCTAAGTAAAAAGAGAGGGTTAGGAAAACGTTAAGTAACAGGCTGTACGGCCAGGCAAAGGTACAGTGAGCCAGGGAGCTTTGGCCCCGCAATGAGCGCGTTATTTTTGGCATACAGCGCAGCCATGAGTGGCTGCGGTAGCCGTTCGCCGCAGCGCTATCACCTCGCCGTGGCACGGTATCGTGCTTGAATGCGCCCGCGATCGGGCCGGGGGCTGCGGCAATTTGCCGGCTGGGTAAGAGCGGCCGGCGGGGAGGCTTGCCGTGACCGGCCCGCGCCCGCCAGCTGGTTGCCCGCTGCCCCGGCTGTAGGTCCACAAAAAAAGCCCGGCCAAACGGCCGGGCTTTTCGGTAACTGACTCATCGGGGAGCCTGCTTACTGCTTCACGAAGCGCTGGGTGAAGGTGTGCTGCCCATCGCTGGCGCGCAGCAGGTACAGGCCGCTGGCCAGGCGCGAGATGTCGAGCTGGCCCTGCCCCTGGTAGTGGGCTGCGGGTACCACCGCGCCGCGGGCGTCGAGCACTTCCACCTTGGTCAGCTCCTCGTTGGAGCTGAGCGCGAGCGTGAGGCTGGTGGTGGCGGGGTTGGGGTAGAGGCTCAGGGTGGCGTCGCCGCTCACGGTGCCGGCCGCCAGGCTGGCCGGGGCCGCGGAGGTCGCCGCGATGGCCGTGCCGCCCGTGATGCTCACCGTGTAGTCCTCGGTTTCGCCGTAGCTGTAGCTGCCGCAGCTGGTCGTGCCGCTGGCGTCGCTGATGATGACGCGCATCCGGGTATTACCGGTTTTGGCGGTGGTGGGCACCGTGAAGGTGCCGCTGAGCGTGGCCGCGCTGCTGCTGCTGCCGCTCACCACGAGCTCGCCCGAGTCGGTAAATACGCCGTTCTGGTTGTAGTCGATGTATACCTTCCAGTACTCGGTGTAAGCCGAGCCGGTGAAGCCGGCCGAGAAGCTGACGGTCTGGCTGGAGCCGGCCGCGATGCTCGTGCTGCTGGCCGTGCCGTTGTAGTAGCCGCCGTCGGCCCCGCTGGTGCGGGCAATGCTGCCCAGCTTCACGTAGTCGATGTACTCATACGCCTGGCTGCTGCCCTGGCTGGTGCAGTAGGCGGTAGTGGTGCCGCCCCCGCCGGTGCTGCCGCCGTAGGCCGCGCCCACGCCCACGGCCGCCCAGGCGTTGGTCACGGCCTGGGTCTGGGTCGAAGTCGCGCCAAACAAGTCGGTCGACGCTTGGATGGAGTAAGTGCGGGCGTTGGCGTAGGTCGAGCTGGCCGTCATGTACACGCTTTCCATGCGGAAGGTGATTTTGGCGGCGTCGGTGAGGCCGATGCCCGTCACGGAGTACGCCACGCCCTTCTCATCGGTGCCGGTCTTGCCCACGCTGATGAGGTAGTACCAGTAGTTGAGCACGCCCGAGTTGGTGTGCACGCCGCCCTGGTCGTTGGCGTTGCTGGGCGAGGAAGTGGTGGCCGCCCAGTACTTGCCCTTGTAGTAAGCCGGCTGGCCGTAGGTGTTGGGGCTGCTCATGGAGCGCAGCGCGCCGCCCGACTTCATTACCTCTTCGCCAATGAGGTACGTCGATTTGCCGGTGAGGGAGTATCTATCCACCGTGTACTTCTCGATGCTCGCGCCCCAGATGTCGGACAAGCCTTCGTTCATGGCGCCCGACTCGTTGGCGTAGGTCAGGTTAGCCGTTTTCTCGCACACCGCGTGGCCGATTTCGTGGCCGCACACGTCGAGCGCCGCCAGGGGCTTGAAGGTGCTGGCCCCGTCGCCGTAGGTCATTTCCACGCCGTCCCAGTAGGCATTCTCGTAGCCCACGCCGTCGCCGGGGGTGTCGTCGAAGTGCACGTAGCTCTTGATTTTGGCCCCCGCGTTGTCGTAGCTGTTGCGCCCGAAAACGGCCTTCCAGTAATCGTAGGTGGCCTGGGCCCCGAAGTGCGCGTCGCCGGCCACGTTGTCGTAGTTGGCGTTGTTGTACTCGCTGGCGGTCCAGTTGTTGTCGGCATCGGTGAAGTCAACGGCGGCGGTGTAGCTGTTGCCCTTCTTGCAGTTGTAGGTTTCGATGCCGTTGCCGCGGGTGTACTCGCGCAGGCGATAGGTGCCGGAGGTCGTCGATTCGTTGGCCAGCGAGCGGGTGCCGCTGTAGGCCGTGGCGAAGGAGGCCGTGGCCGCCGCCGTGGTCTGGTGCGTGCCCTTGGCACTGCGCGTGGCGTGCTTGATGATGTTGTCTTGCAGCACCACCTCGCCCGATTGCGCATCCACGTAGATGTAGGCGCGGCTCACCGGCTGCTGGGCGTACACGTTGAATTTCCAGGCCAGCACCAGCGGGCCGTTTTCGGGATCCTTGCGGCTGTCGCGCACCAGCACCAGCTCGCCCTCAGGCTTGTAGGTAGCGGCAGCATCGCTAGTGCGGGCCCGTAGGCCGGCTTCCTCGCGGGCGTCCTGCCACATGTATTTTTTGGCTCCCACAAAAGCCAGGGCTTTGGCCAGCGCGGCGTCGGCGTCCAGGGCGGGCGTCACGCTCACGGTGCCCACTTTCTCGTAGTCGCCGCTGAGGGTTTCGATCTGGCCGCCGCGCGAGTGCGCCGTGTACGCGGCGTGCTCCACCCGCACGCCCTTGTAGTACTGCTCAAACTTTTGGTGGCTGAAGCCGAGCTGGTCGGTTTCGGTGCGCGCCGGCCGCAGCTGGTCGTCGGTGCCCAGGGCCAGCTGCTGGCGGATCACGAGGGCCCCGTCGGTGGCCCGGGCGCTGGCCCGGCCGGCAGCCGAAAGCTGGATGAGGGTGGGCTGGCCATCGGTGCCCAGTTCGCGGCGAGCTACGCGGCCGTCTTGCGCGCTGGCCAGGTGGGGGAGGGTAGCAGCGGACATGGCAAGCCAGGCCACTGCGTGGTACTTGTGGGACATAGAATGTTGGTTTGGTAAAAGAGAGAGTGCTTTTTTGCCCGGAGGCGGCGCAATTTATAGAAAACTTTTAGTTCGCAAAATTTTCTGATTGTGAAGAAAAAATGAAGTGAAAAGGGCGCAAACTCCCTTGATTTCCACAGAATTTCTTCAATAGTTTCCAAAAAGTGGGTTTAAACTCAATAGGGCAAGTTTTGAGTTAGGCTCCACAGTCCGGTAATTAGCCGGTTTCTTCCGGTGCCACAAGGCCAGCCCGGGCATCAGTCCGGAATTAGGACAAAAGAAAGAGTGAATTTTTGATAAAAATTAAAAATTCACGCCGCGCAAGCGGTGGCAGGGAGAACAATCTTCTGGTGCAAGCCCCGGCGAGTCGGCCCGCGGTCTCCATCGCCGAGGCCCGCGCTGCGCGCAACTAAGCTCCGGCGCGCACCGTTACGGCACGGTGCTTGTTTACCTGGGTAAGCATCCAGTTGATTTTAGCTTTTTTGCCATGAAAAATCTTCGCATTTTCCTCAGCCTTTTCCTGATTGCCGCCCTGCTGGGCACTACCTCCGCCGCGCAGGCGCAGCGCCGCGTCAGCCCGCAGGCCAAGGGGGCCATCATCGGGGGCGGTAGCGGGGCCATCCTGGGCGCCGTTATCAACAAGCGCAACCGCCCGGTGGGCGGTCTCATCGGGGCCGCGGTTGGGGCCGGGGCCGGCTACGCGGTGGGCAAGCACATCGACAACCGTCAGAAAAAGCGCGCCGCCGCCATCGCCGCCCTTGAGCGCCAGGAGGCCGCCCGCGCCGCCGCCAATCGCCGGGCCTATTTGGCCGACCGCACGTCTTCGGCCTCGGCCACTCGCACGACGGGCGTGAACAGCTACGCGCCCGCCGCCGCTACGGCGGCCCTGGCTGGTACCACCGCCCTGGCCGCCTCGTCGGTGATGCCGGGCTACCCGGCCATGGCCACCGCCTCGGCCTACCTGCCCAACCAGGCCCCGAACGACCCCAGCAACCCCTACGCGAGCACTACGTATCGCCAGCGCAGCTGGTAGCCCCGCCGCTATCGCGCCGTACCGACGCCCGGGCCCCTCGGCCTGGGCGTTGAGTTTCCTACCCCATTCTATTCTCCTAAACACCTCATTGTCATGCGTACTTCTCTGGCCCGCCTCGTGGTGCTGGGCGCCCTGCCGCTCCTGGCGGCGTGCAGCAAATCGGCCGATTCTACGACGGCTGCTACTTCGGCCGCTGCCCCGGCGGCGATGAGCGCCGCCGACCTCGACCGGCAGTTTCTGACCGCCTGGAACAACAAGGATCTCGAAAAAACGCTGAGCTACCTCGCCGACGACGTGCAGTTTTTGCAGGGTAATGCCCACTTTAGCGGCAAGGCCGAAGTGAGCGACAAGTGGGTGCGGGCCACCCAGGGCAGCATCGCCAACCTGCGCACCAGCGTGGTAAGCGCCACCACCACCGATAAGCTGGCCTACGAGGCGGGTACTTTTTCGGTCGACGTGCTACCGGCTGGTGGTCAGCCCGCTGGCGTGGGCCAGGGCAATTTTCTGCTGCTGTGGAAACCCGCCGCCGATGGCACCTGGAAACTGAGCTACGCCCAGCTCGAAGACTTGCCCGTGCTGCGTCGCTAGGTGGTGAGGCACTTGTTGCCTTGCTTATTGTTCCTCCGTTTGGCAAGCCGCTGGCCCCTGGTCAGCGGCTTTCGTATGCCTGGGGGTATGGGCTCGTTGGGCGCCGGACAAGCTAAAGCTTGTCCTACATTCACGCGTGGCTGTGGGTTTGGTGCCAGCAGTCTGCTTTTTGGCTAACTCATGATTTCTGATTCATCTTTCAATCTTCCCGCCCCGGCCGACTTACAGCGCCTGGGCCAGGCCCTGGCCGCGCTCGATGCCATCAACTCGCCCGACCCTGAGTACCGCTACTTCACCTACAGCCCCGGCTGGGGCGAGCAGGAAGCCGTGTTTGAGATGAACGACGGCGAGGGCGACCAGCTGCTGGCGCTGTTTCGCCCCGAGGGCTGCGTACTCAACGGCTACCTGCTGGGCTACGACGCGCCGCCGGTGGCGGAGCTGACGGAGGGGCTGCCGGCGGCCTTCCGGGAGTTTATGCTCGGCGAGCCGGTGGCGTCCATCGGCACCACGTTTTGCCGGTGGTACACGCCGGCGGGTGGGTGGCAGGCCAGCCCCGCAGCTCACGGCGAGGACGGGGCGGAGGAGCTGCTTTTTATCTTCGACAACCAGCCCGCTACCTACGCCGAGTGGGCCACCGAGTACTACACCGACGAAACCGACCGGCCCGCCATTACCGCCGCCGCCGTGGCCCCGCTCTACCAGCACCAGCCTTTGACCAAAGACCTGGCGCTGGCCATCAACCCGGAGCTGGAAGACTGGCCCGCGCTGGCCGCCGAGCTGGAGATCATCGGCTACCCGCACGAGCTGTAGCGGGGACTGTTCGAACTTGTAAAAGCTTAAGCAAATGAGTTGTCCTTACGAGCGCAGCGAAGTAATCGCAGCTATTCAGCCCAGCTATTCAGGTGCGATTACTTCGCTACGCTCGCAAGGACAGATAGTTTAGTTAGAAGCTGTTTAGGCAATGCTTTTCAAGCGCCTGGGTGGGATTTACCGTCAGGGCAATTTCCTAGAGCAGTTTCGTGGTTAGTGTACACTATTGACGCTATTCAGGCGTGAGTGCCTCACCCCCCGGCCCCAGAGGGGTCTCGTGAGGCACCTGCGTTAGAGCAGCGACAGGCTGTACACTAACCACGAAAACGCTCTAAAAATCTTCTTAAGCTCAAAACGGCTCTCGCTCGCCGTTTATGCCGTTTATTTAGCGCAATGACGAGCGAGCTGACAGCTTGCGTACGGCTACAATGCTGACTATCATGCGGCACCTGTTACTTCTACTCTTGCTGGGCTGGGCGTTGCCCGGCCGGGCGCAGCCCTCCTTCGTTGTGGTGCCGCTGGGCGTGAAAGGCGGCCTGGCCGAAGGCAACCTCTCGGCCTACCTAGTGGCGGCTGCCGGCAGCGCCGACTACGTGTGCCTCGACGCGGGCAGCCTGCGCCCGGGGGCGGAAAAGGCCGTGGCGAGGCGCGTGCTGCCCGGCCCGGCCGAGGACGTACTGCGGCAGCGCATCAAAGGCTACTGCTTGTCGCACCCGCACCTCGACCACGTTGCGGGTCTGCTGCTCAACGCGCCCGACGATGCGCCCAAGCCCATTTACGGGCTGGCGGCTTGCCTGCAAACTGTGCAGCAGGATTATTTCAACTGGCGCGCCTGGCCCAACTTTGGGAACGGCGGCCCGCCGCCCGCGCTGGGCAAGTACGCGCTGCGCCCCCTGGTGCCGGGCCAGGAAACGGCGTTGGACAATACGCCGCTCGGCGTGCGCGCTTTTCCCCTCAGTCACGGCCCCGGCATGGCGAGCACCGCCTTTCTGGTGCGCAGCGGGGCCAACTGCCTGCTTTACCTGGGCGATACCGGGGCCGATGAAGTAGAAAAGTCGCACTGCCTGCGCGACCTCTGGCTGGCCATCGGGCCGCTGGTGCAGGCGCGGCAGCTGAAGGCGATTTTTATCGAGGCTTCCTACCCCAATGCCCAGCCCCCCGCGCAGCTTTTTGGCCACCTTACGCCGGCCCTGCTGCTGCGCGAGCTCGGAGTGCTGGCCGCGCTCGCGGGGCCGGGCAGTCTGCGCGGGCTGCCCGTTGTCATCACCCACCTCAAGCCTTCGCCGGGCAACGAGTCAGCTATCAAAAAGGAGCTGGCGGCGGGCAATGCGCTGGGGGTGCGGCTGGTATTTCCGGAGCAGGGGCGAGCGCTGACGTTTTGATCGGAACGATGAGCAAGCCTCAGCCCGCCAGGCTACGGCTGATGCCCAATTCCAAACCGCGCAGCTCGGCCAGCCCGCGCAGGCGGCCGATGGCCGAGTAGCCGGGGTTGGTTTGCTTGCGCAGGTCGTCGAGCATCTGGTGACCGTGGTCGGGGCGCATGGGCAGGCGTACTTGGCGCTGGCGCATGGTCTCGATGAGTGCCCGCATCACGGCGGGCATGTCGACGTCGCCCTCCAGGTGGTTGGCTTCGTAGAAGTTACCTTCCGCATCGCGCTGGGTGCTGCGCAGGTGGATGAAGTGAATGCGGTCGGCAAACTGCCGCACCATGCCCGGCAGGTCGTTGTCGGCCCGCACGCCAAACGAACCCGTGCAGAAGCACAGACCATTGCGGCGCGAGGGCACGGCCTCGGCCAGCGCGGCTACGTCGGCGGCCGTGCTCACCACCCGGGGCAGCCCCAGAATGGGGTAGGGCGGGTCGTCGGGGTGGATGGCCAGGTTCACGCCGACCTCCTCGCACACGGGCACGATGGCTTGCAGAAACCAGATGAGGTGCTGGCGCAATCGGGCGGCGTCGATGCCCGCGTACGTATCCAGCGCCGCCTGAAACTGGGCGAGCGTGAAGCTTTCCTCGCTGCCCGGCAGCCCGGCGATGATGTTGCGCTGCAACCGCTGGCGTTCGGTTTCGGTCATGCCCGCGAGGCGCGCTTCGGCCCGGGCCAGCTCTTCGGCCGAATAGTCGTGCGCGGCGCCCGGTCGGCGCAGCAGCAGCGCATCGAAGGCCACGAAGGCGGCCCGCTCGAAACGCAGCGCCCGCGAGCCGTCGGCCACCGCGTAGCTCAGGTCGGTGCGCGTCCAGTCGAGCACGGGCATGAAGTTGTAAGTGACCGTGAAAATGCCGCAGGCCGCCAGGTTGCGGATGGACTGTTGATAATTAGCGATGTATTGTTGATAACTACCGGTGCGGGTTTTAATTTGCTCGTGCACCGGCACGCTCTCGACCACGCTCCAGGTCAGGCCGGCGGCGGCAACGAGGGCCTGCCGGGCCTGGATCTCGGCCACCGGCCACACCTCGCCGTTGGGAATGTGATGCAGGGCCGATACCACGTCGGTAGCACCGGCCTGCCGGATGTCGGCCAGGCTTACGGGATCAGTGGGGCCAAACCAGCGCCAGCTTTGGAGGAGAGTCATGGAGGTGAGGTATCGTCAGGAAGAAAGCACTAAAAGTCCTGCCCCACACCCTGTCATGCTGAGCTCGCGAAGCATCCTGTCACGCTCGGGCGAGCCGCTTTACCGTGAGAAGATGCTTCGCAAGCTCAGCATGACGGGGTGTGGGGTGAGCGGGGTAGGGGGAAAAGGCAAACTAACCAAGCCCACAAAAAACGTAGCGTTGAATGGTCAGTAAGACAGCGCGGAGTAGGGCCGCGGAATGTGCAAAGCTATTTTACACGCCGCTGTAGGCGTTGAAGCCGCCATCGACCAGCACGGTTTCGCCGGTGACGAAGCGGGAGGCGTCGCTGAGTAGGTAGATGAGCGTGCCGGTCAATTCCTCGGGCTCGCCGAAGCGTTGGAAAGGGGTGTTGGCCATGAACTTGCGGGCGCGGGCGGAGAGCGCGCCGTCGGCTTCGAGCATGAGGTGGCGGTTTTGCTCGGTGAGGAAGACGCCGGGCGCGATGGCATTGATGCGGAGGTTTCCGCCGTAGCGCTGGCCCAGCTCCACGGCCATCCACTGGGTGTAGGCTTCGATCGAGCTCTTGGCCAGCGTGTAGCCCAGCACCCGGGTGAGCGGCCGCTGCGCCGTGAGCGACGAGATAGTGACGATGGCCCCCCGGCCCTGGCGGGCCATTACGCGCCCGAAAACGGTGGTCGGGATAATGGTGCCGAACAGGTTGAGGTCTACCGCGTGGCGCGTGTCGGCGATGCTCACGTCGAACAAGTCCTGGCCCGGGCTCACGGTGGCGCCGGGCAGGTTGCCGCCGGCCGCATTTACCAGCCCGTCGATGCGGCCCCAGGTGGCGAGGATGCGGTCGCGGGCGGCTTCGAGCTGGGCGGTGTCGAGCACGTCGGCCAGCAGCACCAGCGCCTCGCCGCCCACCGCCCGAATGGCGGCCGCCCGTGCCTCGGCCCGCGCTGCGTCGCGGCCCATAACGACGACCTTGGCCCCCGCCTCGGCCACGGCGAGCGACATGGCGGCGCCCAGCACGCCCGTGGCCCCGGTGATGATAATGACCTTATCCTGTAAAGAGAATTGACTTAATGCAGACATGAATAGGTGTTGTTGAGATGGGTGCTCGCCTCATGCTCCGCTGGCGCGGGACGCCGCCCCGCGCCAGCGGAAAAAGAACGTTACGGCAGCAGCTCGACCTTGCCGCGGAGGCGGATATCGTCGGAGGCGCTGCCCACCATGAGCTGAAACTCGCCGGGCTCGGCCACCCAGGCCAGCTGCTGATTGTAAAAGGAAAGCTTGTCTTTGTCGAGGGTGAAGGTGATGGTTTTGCGCTCGCCGGGCTTGAGCGCCACCTTTTGAAAATCCTTGAGCTCCTTGAGCGGGCGCACGGTGGAGGCCACCGGGTCGCGCAGATAGAGCTGGGCCACTTCCTCGCCCGCCACCGGGCCGGTATTGGTGAGGGTAAACTGCACCTGCACGGTTTCGGCGGCGGTGAGCTGCGGGCGGCTGATGCTGAGGTCGCTGTACGTGAAGGTGGTGTAGCTCAGACCGTAGCCGAAGGCGTAGCGCGGCGTGTTGGGGGCGTCGATATAGGCCGACTTGTAGCGGGTGTCGCCGGGCTTGGTGACGGGGCGGCCGGTGCTGTACTGCTGGTTGTAGGCAATCGGAATCTGCCCCACGGCGCGGGGGAAGGTGATGGGCAGCTTCCCGCCGGGGTTGTAGTCGCCGCTGAGCACGTCGGCCAGGGCGTGGCCGCCCTCGGCCCCGGGCCACCACGCCAGCAAAATGGCGTCGGCCTGGTCGGCGATGGTATTGAAAATGAGCGGCCGGCCGCCCAGCACCACCACGATAATCGGCTTGCCGGTGGCTTTCAGCGCCGCGAATAATTCCTCCTGCACGCCGGGCAGGCCAATATCGGTGCGCGACTTGGCCTCGCCGCTCATGTCCCAGGTTTCGCCCACGGTGATCACCACCGCGTCGGCGCTTTGGGCAGCGGCTACGGCCTGGGCGAAGCCGGTGCGCGACTCGCCAAGTACCTCGCAGCCCTTGGCGTAGCGCAGCTGGGTTTGCGGGCCGAGGCGCTGGGCCAGTCCGTCGTAGATGCTCGTTATCAAGGTAGTATCGGCCTCGGGCACCCAGCTGCCGTCGAGGTCGCGCTTGCTCTTGGCCAGCGGGCCGATGACGGCCAGCCGCCGCCACTCGCGGCGCAGGGGCAGGGTTTGGTGGTCATTCTTGAGCAGTACCATCGCCTTACGGGCCACCTGGCGGGCCGCCAGGCGGTTTTGCGGGTCGTTCAGCACCTGCTTTTCGCGCTTCTCGTTCGAGAATTTATACGGGTCGTCGAAGAGGCCCAGCTCGAATTTCTTGCGCAGGATGCGGCGCACGGCCTCGTCGAGCAGCGCCACGTCGGCCTTCCCTTCCTGCACCAATTGCGCCAGGTGGTTGTGGTAGGCGTCGCTTTCCATGTCCATGTCGGAGCCGGCGGCGAGGGCCTTTTGGGCGGCGTCGGCTTTGTCGGCGGCGTAGCCCCAGGGTACCATTTCGCCGATGCTGCCCCAGTCGCTCACCACGAAGCCGGGGTACTGCCACTGGCCCTTCAGCACGTCGCGCTGGAGGTAGCGGTTGCCGGTGGCGGGCACGCCGTTCAGGGTATTAAAGGAGTTCATGAACGTGGCCACGCCCGCGTCGGCGGCGGCCCGGAAGGGCGGCAGGTAGGTTTCCCACAGCTGCTGCGAGCTCATATCCACGGCGTTGTAATCGCGGCCGGCCAGGGCGGCCCCGTAGGCGGCGAAGTGCTTGGCGCAGGCCATCACGGCATCGGTGCCGCCGAGCTTTTCGCCCTGAAAGCCCAGCACCCGCGCCCGCGCAATCTGCGCCCCGAGGTAGGTGTCCTCGCCGGCGCCCTCCATCACGCGGCCCCAGCGCGGGTCGCGGCCCACGTCAACCATCGGCGCGAAGGTCCAGTGAATGCCGGCCGCCGCGGCTTCCCTGGCGGCCACGTGCGCGCCCAGCCGAATGGCCGCCAGGTCCCAGCTGGCGGCCTCGGCCAGCGGGATGGGGAAAATGGTTTTGTAGCCATGAATGACGTCGAGGCTGAACAGCAGCGGGATGCGCAGCCGCGATTTGAGGGCTTCGGCCTGGATGGCGCGGGTGTCCTGCACGCCGCGCACGTTCAGCATCGAGCCCACCTGCCCGCTGCGGATGGCGTTGAGCTGGTTGTCCTTGCGGGCGCTGGCCGGGCCGGTCAGCTCGCGGCCCGAGTACTGGTTGAGCTGGCCGACTTTCTCCGCCAGCGTCATTTGCTGGAGCAGGGTCGTAATGCGCTGCTCGGTAGCGGGCTGCTGGGCAGCGGCCAGCAGGGGCGCGCCGAGGAAAAGACCGAGGAGGGGGAAGTGGTTGATAGTCACAAGAAGTAGCGCGGATGCTGCGAGTCCGCACGTTAGCACGTTAGATTGACCAAGGCGTTGCCCGCGCGGACTCGCCGAGTCCGCGCTACTGGCTTAGCGCTGGTCGAAAAAGTCGGCCAGGTGGTACATCTGGCTGTTCAGCTCCCGCATCTTATCCAGCAGGGGCTGGTAGGGATTCAGGTAGTTGTCCACGATGCCCTTGTTGGCGTTGGTGTTCGAGGGCTCGGCCCCCACGAGCGTGGGGTCATTATCCTGGTATTTAAACCAATGCCAGCCCACGCAATTCTTCGATTCGAGCAGGCCCAGGGTGAAGTTCTGGTAAAAAAGCCCGCGGTCGGCCTGGGTTTTGACGACCCAGCCGGCCCCGGCGGTGTTGGCCAGCCCGGGGGCGTCCTCGCCCTTGACGTACCACTCGGTAACGAGGAAAGGCTTGGTGGTCAGGGTTTCCCAGTCGCGCACCCAGGTTTTTTCGGGCGTCCAGTTATTGTAGTAGTTGATGCTCACCACGTCGAGGTACTTGCCGGCCACGCGCAGCAGCTCGGGGTAGTAGCGTTGGGCCCCGTGGAAGCGGCAGCCGAGGTAGAGGTGGTTGGGGTCGTACTTTTTCAGCGCCCGGACCACGATGGAGAAGTAGCGCTCGGCCACGTAAGCCAGAAAATCCTGCCGGTTCTGGTCGGTGATGGTAGCCAGGGTGATGCCGCGCTCGGCGGCCCACTTTTGGGCGGCCTGGTAGCCGGGCTCCGCGGGCGGCAGCCGGAGGTAGCCGTCAAGGTTTTTGCGCAGCAGCGGCAGCTCGTTGTCCGAGAAGTAGCCGAATAAGTTCTTATCCTTCTTGTACTGCGCCAGCTGGCGGGCGTGCTGCTCGGCAAATTCCTCGAAGCCGGGGTCGAAGGCAAAAATCACGTCGTTGGGGTAGCCCTTGTGGCCGGGCTGCACGTAGGTGCCGCCGCGCTTTTCCCCGTACTTGCTCATGAAGTCGAGGTTGATGGTGTAGGCCAGCGGCTGGTCGGTGCGGGCGTTCTCGGCCTGGATATCCGGGGTGGCCGACCACGCGCCGGTGCCGTTGAAGCCGTTGGCTTGCAAGAGCTTGCGGGTGGCGGCCATCCAGCCGGCGCGGTCGCCGTATTTCTCCTGCAAGGCCTGCTGGGTGCGGGCCGAGCGGCCGGGCTGCACGTCGTTGGGGGCGTTGTGGAGGAAGTAGTAGCCCTCGGGGTCCACGGCCCACCACCGGCCGCCGATTTTCTCCACCCGAAAGAAGCCGGTGGCCTTGGTGCGCCGGTCGAGCCGCCCGCCGTAGCGGCTCAGCTTGACGGCCGCCGGCGCGTAGCCTTGCAGCGTGGCGAGGGTGCGGGTGGGGTAGTTTTTATAGTCGGAGAAGCCCGCCTTGCCGTCAATGGTGGAATTGTTGAGGGTCTTTTTGGCGGCTACGCGCAGGCTGTATTCGGCGCTGTCGCGGGAGGTTTGGGCGTGGGCGGGGAGGGTGAGGGCCAGGAGGGTGATTACTAGCACGTGCTGCTTGGCGGCGGGCCGGGGGAGCGAGCCCGGGCGCATCCCCAAGCCGGAGCTCGGGGTTACAGGGAAGGCTGGCTGGCTCATTTTCCGTCGTACTTAGCGGCTTGCTGGCGGTAGTATTCTTGCAGCACGTAGAAGGCCTTTTTCTTCTGGCCGGTGCTCGAAATCAAGCCCTTGCGGTTGAAGCCATTCTGGTATACCGGGTGCTGGCGGCGGGTGGCGCGGAAGTCGGCCAGAATCCAGGGCGTCATGCCGCGCAGGCCGGGGATGGTGCCCAGCATCTTGAGCTGGTTCACGTAGAGTGCTTCCTGGTACTCCTCGCTCCAGCGGGTGTTGGCGTCGCCGTGGTAGCCGGCCAGGGCATCACCCCCAAACTCGCTGATGAACACCGGCTTGTTGTACTTGATGTCGAAGGTGTACTTGGTGATTTCGCCGGGCATCCCGCCCCAGTACCAGCCGGCGTACTCGTTGAAGCTCGTCAGGTCGAGGTATTCGCCCAGGGGGTCGTCCACGTGCACCACGTTGTCGGGGGTGCGGTGCAGCTCCAGGGCGGCGGCCACGAGGCGGGTGTCGTCGAGGGCGCGCGCCTTTTTCACGAGGCTGGTCATGAATTTCAGGCGCGGGTCGCCGAGCGGCGTTTCGTTGCCCACCGACCATACCACGATGCTCGCCCGGTTTTTACCCATCGAGATGAGGTCGGCGAGCTGGGCTTCGGCGTTTTGGTAAGTGGCGGGGTTTTCCCAGGCGATGGTCCAGTACACCGGCACTTCGGCCCACACGAGCAGGCCCAGCTCGTCGGCCAGCCGGAGCATGGTTTCGTTGTGGGGGTAGTGGGCCAGCCGCACGTAGTTGCAACCCAGCTCCTTGGCCCAGGTGAGCAGCATGCGCAGGTCGCCCTCGCCCCGCGCCCGGCCGGGGATGAGCGGGTTTTCATCGTGAATCGAAATGCCCCGCATGAAGGCCGACTTGCCATTGAGCAGAATATCCTGCCCCCGCGTGGCGATGGTGCGGAAGCCGAGGTTGTCCTGCACCGCGTCGCCGCCGCTGGCCAGGCGCACGGCGTAGCGCTTGGGGCTCTGCGGCGACCACAGCTGGAGCTTCTTGGCCGGGATGCGGAAGGTGGCGCGCCCGGCGGTGTCGGTACGCAGGGTTTGCTTGAGCCCAGCCTCGGCGATGCTGAGCGTGACGGCCTGGCCGGCGCGGCCCGCCCCGCTCAGCTGCACGTAGCCCGCGAGGGTGCCGGCGTCGTTTTTGGCGAGCTGCACCTCGTAGTCCTTGATGAAGGTGGCGGGCGTTTCGGCGATAAAGACGTCGCGGGTGATGCCGCCGTAGTTCCACCAGTCGGTGTTGATGGTGGGCACGGCCTCGGCGTGGCGGGTATTGTCGGCCTTCACCACCACGAAGTTGTCGCCGCTGGGGTTGAGCTTGCCCGTCACCTCCAATTGAATGGGCGTGAAGCCGCCCCGGTGCATGCCCAGCTTCTTGCCGTTGAGGTAGATGTGCGCCTCGTAGTTGATGGCCCCGAAGTACAGAAAATACCGCTTGCCCACCGTGGGCGTCAGCCGAAAATTCTTCTTCAGCCAGATGGTGCCCTCGTAGTACAAGAGCTTGGGATCTTGCGAGTTCCAGTCGCCGGGTACTTGCAGGGCGGGTGAGTGGTCGAAGTCGTACTCAATCAATTCGGGCTCCTGAGCGCTGCTGGGCTTCTGGTTGTCGTAGTAGCCGCCCTTGCCGCTTTTCGACTGGTCGAAGGCCTCGCGGCGGTAGTCGTAGAAGCCGTTTTCGTAGGGGTCGATGATGTAGTTCCAGCTACCGTTGAGGCTGAGCACGCGGCGGGCCGGCGCGTTTTGGATGAGGTCCGACTGGGCGCGGGCTCCGAAGGAAAAGGCGAGCAGTAGGGCCGCCAGCAGGCTGGGCCAGGAGCGAAAAGGCATAGGTGGGAAAAGGCTGGTGGGTAACGGTAAGATGCTCAAAGCTACTTGGGCATCCGGCGGGTAGTAGCGCGGACGCACAGCGTCCGCGCTACTACCCGCCGGACGCCGAATTGCCCTAGTTGTACCCCGGGTTCTGGGTCAGAATAGGGTTGGTTTGAATTTCCTGTAAGGGCAGCGGCATTACCAGGTTATGCGCATCGATGCGGGTGGCGGTGCCCGCCTTGGTAAAGTAGGCGTTCATCACCGGGATGGCGCGCTCGGTGCGCAGCAGGTCGAACCAGCGGTGGCCCTCGAAATTCAATTCCAAACGGCGCTCTAACTCCAGGCGGGTGCGCAGGGTGGCCTGGTCGGTGGTGGCGGGCAAGTCCACGGTGGCGCTGGCGGTGGCCACCGGCAGGCCCCGCGAGCGGCGGATGACGCGGTTGGCCGCGTCGAGGGCGAGGGCGTTGCCGCCGCCCTGCTCGTTGAGGGCCTCGGCGTACAGCAGCAGCACGTCGGCGTAGCGCAGCACGATCCAGTCATTCTCCGCGTCGTAGGCGGTGGTGGGGGTGTCGATGTACTTCTTGGTGTAGTACACCGGGCCGCTGGTGTTGGTGGAGGTGCCGTAGGAGGCCGCCGCCCGCCCGTCGGTAGCGCCGCTGGCGGTGAACGCCGCCACGAGGTCGGCGTCCATGCTATTGAACTGCTGGCCGGTGCCCACGTTGCCGTTGATGCTCGTGGCGGCCGCCGCGGTCACCACCGGTAGGAAATAATTGGTAAAGGGGCTACCCACCCCGAAGCCGCCCTTGGTGTAGCGCACCGCGAACAGGATTTCGCTGTTCATCTCATTGCTGGTCAAGAAGATGTTGGCGTAAGACGCTTGCAGGGCGTAGGTGCCCGCGTCGATTACCTGCTTGAGCTTGTCGCCGGCCTCCTTGTATTTTTTCTCGGTGAGCAGCACCTTGCCCAGCAGGCCCTGGGCGGCGCCCTTGGTGGTGCGGCCCAGGCTGGTGCCGGTCTGGGTGAGGGGCAGGTTGGCTTCGGCAAAGGCCAGGTCGTCTTCGATCTGCTTGTACACCTCGGCCACCGGGCGGCGGCCGAAGGCGTAGGCGTCGGCGATGTTGGTAATCTCGGTGGTCACGAGCGGCACGTCGCCCCACAGGCGCACGAGGTTGAAGTACGTGAGCGCCCGGATGAAGCGCACCTCCCCGTAGAGGCGGTTGCGGGTGGCGGTAGTGAGCCGTACGCCATCGCCCCGGCCCAGGATGATGTTGCAGCGGGCGATGGTCTGGTAGCTGTACTGCCACATGTTTTGCAGGCGCGGGTTGTCGCTCACCAGGGTGAAGGTGTCGAACTCGTTGAGCCGCTCGCCCGAAACCACGGTGTAGCTGTTGTCGCTGGGCACCTCGCCGAAGAGGAAGATGCCGCGATTAGCCCCCGACTTGCCGTAGGTGTCCTGCAACGACGAGTAGGCGGCCGTTACGCCGTTGACGATGCTCAGCGAGTCGGTGTAGCCGTTGGTGGTGACGAGCCGCGTGGGGTCGTTGAGGTCAATAAAATCCTTCTTGCAGGCACTGGTGCCCAGCAGGGCCAGCCCCAGCGCGGCGGCCGTGCCGGCCGAGGTTAGTAAGGTTTTGATAGTCATGGTGGGAATGATGGCGAGTGGAGGAAGTAACGGGGGCTTGTTGCCTGCCCCGGTAGGGGGCTTAATGACGTGGGCGCCTCACCCCCCCGGCCCCCTCTCCGAAAAGGAGAGGGAGAGCCGATCGCTTGCTCACGTCAGGCAATCGGTAGGTAGTCGGCAGGCTCCCCCTCTCCTTTTCGGAGAGGGGGCCGGGGGGTGAGGCGGCCGCGCCAGGTTAGCGGCCTAAAAGCCCGCCTGCAAGCCCACCGTAAGGGTGCGGGCCATCGGGTACGAGCCCTGATCGACGCCGTAGGTAGGCGCAGTCGTGTTGCCGTAGTTATTGGCTTCGGGGTTGTAGCCGAAGTACTTAGTGAAGGTGTACAGATTCTGCACCGAGGCGTACACGCCGATGCTTTGCAGGCCCGCCTTGCCGGCCCAGTCGGTGGGGATGTTGTAGCGCAGCGTGATGTTGCGCACCCGCAAAAACGAGGCGTCGTAGAGGAAATAAGAGCTGAACTGCGTGCGCAGCGAGGCGCTGGACGTAGCGCGGGGCGTGCGGCCGTCGCCGGGGTCGGTGGGCGAGTGCCAGCGGCCGAGCTGGTTGGTGCGGGCGTTGGCCTGGCCGGGCGAGTTGAAAGTGTAGCGGTCGGCCCCGTACAGAATATCCGCGCCCTGCGAGCCTTGCAGCGTCACGCTCAGCGAGAAATTCTTGTAGCCGAAGGTGTTGAGCAGGCCGTAGGTGAAGTTGGGGAAGGGGTTGCCGATGGGGCCGATATCGTTCGAGTCAATCTTGCCGTCGCCGTTGAGGTCCTTGAACTTCAGGTCGCCGGGCGACACGGTGCTGGCCGTCCACTTGGGGCTGGTATCCACGTCGTTCTGGTCGCGGTACACGCCCTCCTGGGTGTAGCCGTAGAAGGTGCCCAGCGGCTGGCCCGGCACCACCCGGATGGAGCTGGTGTAGCCGAACACCGCGTCGTAGAGCAGCTGGTCGTTGGTGCCGGCCAGGGCCAGCACCACGTTGCGGTTGATGCTCAGGTTGGCCGAGGAGCTCCAGGTGAAGGCCTTGCCGGTGATATTGGCGGTGTTCAATTGAAATTCGAGGCCGCGGTTGCGCACCTCGCCCACGTTGGCCAGGGCGCGGGTCGCGAAGCCGAGCAGGGCGGGCACGTTGCGGTTGAGCAGCAGGTCGGTGGTGTTGCGCTGGTAGGCGGCCACCGTCAGGTAAATGCGGTCGCGGAACAAACCCAGGTCGAAGCCGGCGTCGAACTGCGTGTTGGTTTCCCAGCCCAGGTTGCGCACGGCCACGCCGTTGGGCGCGAAGCCGAAGTTGCGGGTGCCGTTGCCGGTGCCGAACACGTAGTTGGCGGCCTGCTGGTAGCTCTGGTAGTTGTAGTCGCCGATGTTGTTGTTGCCGGTCACGCCGAAGCTGCCGCGCAGCTTCAATTCCGAAATCGCCGGCAGCTGCTTGATAAACGTTTCCTCGCCCGCCCGCCAGGCCAGCGCCACCGAGGGAAAGGTTGCGTAGCGGTTATCCGGCCCGAAGCGCGACGAGCCGTCCGAGCGCAGCGCGGCGGTGAGGATGTAGCGCTCCTTGTACGAGTAATCGACGCGCCCGTAGATGGAAGTCAGCGCGTTGGCCGTGAAATTGGCCTGGCCGAACAGCTGGCCGGCCGCCGTGGCGTACTCGATTGAGGTGTTGGTAAAGGTGCCCGTCTGGCCCAGCACGGTGCTGCCCTCGTTCTGGTTGTACTGGGCCGAGTAGCCGGCCAGCAACGTCAGGTTGTGGCTGGTGCCGAAGGTGCGGTTGTAGGTGGCGGTATTCTCCCACACCCAGTTGAGGTTGGTGCCGTTGAGCTGCCGGGCGTCGATGTTGCTCAGGATGGGGTTGGAGAGGTTGGCGGCCTGGTTGCCGGCCGTGCCCAGCGTGGCGGGCACGTAGATGGCCCGGCGGCTATTGAGCAATTCGGCCCCGAAGCTGGTGCGCAGGTGCAGGCCCTTGATGGCTTCGAGGTCGAGGTAGGAGTAGCCCAGCGCCCGCACGGCGTTGGTATGGTCCTGGTACAAGTCGATGGTAGCCAGCGGGCTCAGCAGGTCGCCGGGCGTGGTCACGCCCGAGCCGGCGTTGCGGATGGTGCCGTAGTCGCCGTTGGGCAGGCGGGTGGGGATGATGGGCGGCAGGATGAGGGCGGCCGTCACCACCGCCGTTTCGCCGCTCGGCCCGCCGCCCGAGATGTTGCCGCCGTTGTAGCTGCCCGAAATCGGAATCACATCGGTGCGGGTGAAGTTGGGAGCCAAGCTCACGCCCAGCGTCAGCTTCTTGCTCAGTTGGGCGTCGTAATTGGCCCGCAGCGAAAAGCGCTCGAAGCCCGAGTTCTTCACGATGCCGCTCTGCTTGAAGTAGCCGCCCGCGATGTAGAAGCGCGACTTCTCGGTGCCGCCGGCCGCGCTCACCTGGTACTGCTGCTGCACGCCGGTGCGGAATACCTCGTTTTGCCAGTCGGTATCGGGCAGGGCGGGCGCGCCGGGTTGCAAGGTGGCGGGAATGGCCCGGTTGCCGTTGGTGAACGATTCGCGCAGGTAGTCGAGGTACTGGTCGCGGTTGAGCAAATCCACGCGCTTGGCGACTTGCTGAATGCCGGCGTTGGCCGTGAAATTGAAGCGCGTTTTGCCGTCGGTGCTGCCGCGCTTGGTAGTCACGATCACGATGCCGTTGCCGCCGCGCGAGCCGTAGATGGCGCAGGCCGCCGCATCCTTCAGAATCTGAATCGATTGAATGTCGCCGGGCGGAATCTGGTTGTAGCTGTCGGGGCTATTCAGCGGGTAGCCATCGACCACGTACAGCGGCGAGTTGCCGGCCGAAATCGACCCCAGCCCACGAATGCGAATCACCGCCCCCGCCCCCGGCTCGCCCGAGGGCTCGGTGATCTGGGCGCCCGCCACCAGGCCCACCAGCGCCTCCGAGGGGCTGGCCACCGGAATGAGCTCCACCTGCTTGGCCGGAATCGAGCTGATGGAAGTCGCCAGCAGCTTCTTTTCCTGGGCCCCGTAGCCTACGACCACCACCTCGTCGAGGCCGGCCGCGTCGGGGGCCAGCGATACGTTGACGCTGGCCTTGCCGCCTACGGCGACTTCCTTGGCTACGTAGCCGATAAAGGAAAAAACCAGGGTGGCGTTGTCGGGGGCCACGATTTTGTAGCGGCCGCTCACGTCGGTCTGGGCGCCGGTGCTCGTGCCCTTCACGATGACGTTGACGCCGGGCAGCGGGGCGCCCTTCTCGTCGAGCACCTGGCCGGTGATGGTGACGTCGGCCCCTACCGAGATGGGGGGGGAGGCGGGGCGCGGGGCCGCCGCGAGGGGCGCAGTAGCGGCCAGGCCAAGTACGGGAAGCAGGGCCAGGGGCCGGGCGGCGCGCCAGCGCGCCGAGCGTAGAGGAGCAGGCATAAGCGGGTGGGAAATGAGGACTGAAAACGGGGCCAACCGGCCCGGCCGGCGGGTCGGTTGGCCCTGCGAAGTACAGCCCGTTCATCCCCTGTTCAGCCGGTAAAACGGGGGTTTATTTACGTAAACGTTTTCAGAATCCGGCTTGCTGTTCAGCTTATTAGGGCGACGGGGGATCGGAATGGGGTGCCTATATTGCTGGGTGGTTTGCCCGGGTGAAAACCGGTAAATTACAATTCGCGCTTCCTTCCGTCTACTAGAAACTATCCCCATGAAACCCGTTAACCTCAAGCAATTGGCTGAGGAGCTGGGCCTGTCGATTGCTACCGTTTCGCGGGCGCTGCAAGACAGCCACGAGGTGTCGGCCGCTACCAAGGAGCGGGTGCGCGCCCTGGCCGCCGAGCTGCACTACGAGCCCAACGCCTACGCCAGCAGCCTGCGCCGCAACCAGAGCAAAACCATTGGGGTCGTCATCCCCAAGGTTACCAACCACTTCTTCGCCCTCGCCATCAATGGCATCGAGGAGGCCGCCCGGCAGAGCGGCTACCACGTGCTCATCTACCTCACCCACGACGACTACGAGCGTGAGGTGGCCATCATCCAGCACCTCAAGGGCGGGCGCGTCGACGGCATCCTGCTGTCGGTAGCCAGCGGTACCGAGGACATCACCCACCTCGAAAGCCTGCGGGAAGCCGGCATCCCGCTCGTGTTTTTTGACCGCGTGCGGGCCGAGATTGCCACGGCCAAGGTGACGACCAACGACTACGAGAGCGGCCGCCTGGCCACCGCGCACCTGCTGGCCGTGGGCTGCCAGCGCATCGCCCACCTGCTCATCTCCAATACCTTGTCTATCGGCCAGAACCGGCACCAGGGCTACCTCGACGCCCTGGCGGCCCAGGGCCACGCCCCCGACCCTGATTTAGTGCTGCCCGGCACCACCGACAACGCCCGCAACGTGCAGCTGATCGAGGAGCTGCTGCGCCGCCGGCCCGACATCGACGGCATCTTTGCCTCGGTCGAGCGCTTAGCCGTGGGGGCCTACCACGCCTGCCACCGGCTGGGCCGCCGCATCCCGGAAGACGTGAAAGTGGTGGGCTTCTCCAACCTCGAAAGCGTCTCGCTCTTCGACCCGCCGCTCACCACCATCACCCAGCCCGCTCACGACATCGGCCGCGAAGCCGCCCGCATCCTGCTGCGCGCCGTGGAGAAAAAGCGTCCCGTGCTGCCCACCCAGAGCGTGGTGCTGGCCTCGGAGCTGGTGCCGCGCCGCTCCACGGCGGTGGCAGTTTCTTCCCCGCTTTAACAGACAGGCGCTTGCCAGATTTCGACCCTCCTCTGCTGCTACCCGCGTCCCTGCTGCAAGCCCAGCGGGAGTTTGGGCTGGCCCTGCTGCGGCGCGTGGCGCAGGCTACGCCGCAGGCCAACGTGTTTATCTCGCCGTTTGGCATTGTTGTGGCCCTGCTGCTGGCGCTGGAAGGTAGCGCCGGGGCCACGCGCGAGGCCATTGCCCGCACCCTGCGGGTGGAAGGCATTCCGCCCGCCGAGCTGGCTACCGCCGTGGCCCGGCAGCTGGCCGTGCTTACCCAGCCCGGTGAGTATCAACTCACGCTGGGCATGGCAAATGGCCTGTGGGTCAACCAAAACTTTACGCTGGATCCCGATTTTGCGGCCCGCATTCGGCAGCACTACCGCGCCAGCGCCACGGCGCTCGACTTTACCAGCCCCAGGGCCAGCGAGGTTATCAACGCCTGGGTAAGCCAGCGTACGGCTGGCCGGATTTCGCACGTGGCCGAGGCCAGCTCGCTAACCGAAGATGTCGCGCTGGTGCTTACCAACGCCGTGTATTTCAAGGCCGATTGGGCAGAGGAATTTAGCGAGGCGGCCACGCGCCCCGGTCCTTTCTGGCTGGGTACCGGCCAGGCGAAAACGGTGCCACTCATGCGTCAGCGCAGCTCGGCAATTCAGTACCAGCGTGGGGCCGGCTGGCAAGCCGTGCGGCTGCCGTATCTGGGGTATCCACGCGGGGCTTCCATGCAGGTATTCGTGCCCGATCAGCCCACGGGGCTGCCCGATTTTCTGCGCAGCCTGACCGCCGAGCAGTGGGCGCAGTGGCAGGCAGCCTACGGAGGACAAAACGAGCTCATAGAAGTCGATTTGACCCTGCCCCGCTTCCAGCTGGAGTGGCAGCAGGACCTGACGGGTGCCCTGGATGCCCTCGGCCTGGGGCCGGCTTTGGGGCCGGACGCCGATTTTACCCCCGTGGGATTACCACCCGGTACCCCCGGTTTCATTGGGCAGATTACCCACCGGACTTACCTAAGGATAGACGAAAAAGGTACTGAGGCAGTCGGTGTCACGATGATGTGGCTGGACGGCGGGGCGGCGGGGTCTTCCGAGCTTCGCCGGGTAGAAGTGCGGGTAGACCGCCCGTTCTTCTGCGCTATTGTGGACGACGAAACCGGTACAATACTATTCGGCGGCGCGGTGTACGACCCCGCTTAGCTGGCGGTTAATTTTTAGACTGGCTTAGGGCCTGGTGTGGCAGTTCGCATGGCTAGGATTTTTCGTCTCGTTGAAAGAGAGTAGTGAGATTGAAAGGTGCGTAGGGAAATTGTTAGGGTGGTATGCACTTTTGGGCTGCCCAGACGCGTGACCTCACCCCCCGGCCCCCTCTCCTTGGGGAGAGGGGGAGCCAGGCGTTAGCCCGCATAAGTAGTTGTCACGTCAGGTAGTCGTCTGGCTCCCCCTCTCCCCAAGGAGAGGGGGCCGGGGGGTGAGGTCCCCACGATGGGGCAGCCCTAAAGTGCATGACGTATTGTTAAGCTAGTAATTAGAAAAATATTCGAAATATTCACCAAAAAACGTCCGTCATGCTGAGCCTGTCGAAGCAACTTACTCGCTTCGTTGCTAAACCATTCAACGGTGCGGTAGAGATGCTTCGGCAGGCTCAGCATGACGGACGTTATGGTTTAGGTAGCCTACTTCCTAAACTGCATTTATTCTAAAAAGCCCATAAGCGGCTTGCCCGTACCTACTCCACCACTACGCGCCGGGTAGCCTGCTGATTATCACCCTGCAAGCGCAGCGTGTACACGCCCGCCGCCAGCGCCGCCGTGCCGATGGTAGCCGTGGCCCCGGCCGGCGTGAGGGCGATAGTGCGCGTCAGCACAACCTGGCCGAGCACGTTGAGCAAGCTGGCGCGCACGGTGCGCTGGCCCGCCAGTGGCGGCAGCAGCACCGTGAAGCTGCCGTGCGCCGGGTTGGGGTAGAGGCCAACCGTGGCGGCGCTCAGGCTGGGCTGGGCGGCCAGCGCCGCGGCGGGGCGTAGCACCAGGCTAAACCGCCCACTGCCCGCCGCGGCCGCGGCCAGTGTAAACGAGTAGCGGCTGCCCGCGGCGAGCGGCTGCTGGGTGCCGGTCTGCGCATCGCGCAAGTACACCGTGCCACCGCCGAAGCCAGCCAGGTCGGCCACTTCGAGGGCGTAGCTGCCCGCCCGCGGCACTTGCACGGCCAGCGGCAGCACCGTTTCGGTCGCGGCCAGCGGGGGCAGGCCATTAATGGCTAGGGCAGTCCCACCCGCCAGCGAGGCCAGGCTGAGCCCGCTGGGGTTGGCTAGCTTGGTGGCGTCGTACTGGGCGTCCGCGCCGGTGGTCGCGCCGCTTTCGAGGTAGACGAGCGTCTCGTCGGTGCCGCCGCTGCCGCTGAGCAGCAGGCGCAGTTGGGGCCGGGCGTCGGCCGCCGGCCGGCCGAAGGCGGGCTGCGCGGCGAAGGTCGTGACGCGGTTGGCGTTGGTCAGGGTGAGGGAGCCGGGCGTATTGGCCGCGCTTACCCGCACGAAAAAGCCGGTGCCCGCCGCCAGCAGCGGCGAGGCGCCGATGCCGTTGGCGTAGCTGCGATAAGTGCCCGCGTACGGCCCCGTGCTTTCAAACACGTACACGGCCGCGTCGAGGCCGGGGCGCTGGTTGGCGCTCACGGTGCGCCAGTCGAGCGGGCTGGGG
This sequence comes from uncultured Hymenobacter sp., assembly GCA_913776615.1. GTDB lineage: Bacteria > Bacteroidota > Bacteroidia > Cytophagales > Hymenobacteraceae > Hymenobacter. The sequence goes on along the minus strand of CAJYPK010000004.1, from coordinate 24,577 downwards.
TAGGGGTTGCCCAGCAGCTGCCAGCCCGCGTCGGCATCGCTGCCCCGACTGAGCGGACCGGTGCTTTGGGTGGCGTTGTTGAAAGGGCCGGTGAAGGCCAGCGGGGCCGCTGGGGCGGACAGGTGCACGGTGTAGCCGCGCAGCGGCGGCAGCACCTCGCTGGCCCCGACCGGCGAAAACCAGCCCTTGTCGAAGCCCGCGTAGTCGGACGTTGTCGTGGCCAGGCGGTTTTCGTCGTAGCCAAACACCGTGGGGAAGGGCACCGTGGCCCCCGGCGCGGCGCTCGCGTTGTAAGTCGCGTTGAAGGTCGGCGCAAAATCCGCCGTGGCGAGGCTGGCCCAGGTGGCCCCGACCACCGGCGAGCTGAAATGCCGGTAGGCCGCCCCCGCCGCGCCGCCCGTAATGGCCCGCTGCATGGTGCCGTTGCCGACTACCACGCCGCCCGTATTATCAAGCAGCGCCGTGCCCTCGGCCGAAGAAAGCAGCGTGAGCGCCTGGCCCCCGGTGCGCAGGTTGCCGCTTTGCAGCCGGGCCAGCTGGCTGATGCTCAGGTCTTGGCTCAGGGTGAGGCCGGCGGCGTTGTTCACCGTGAGGCCGCGCACCTGGCTGGGTAGCCCCGCGCCCGTGACCTGGGCGGCCGTGCCGTTGTAGGTGTACAGCGCCCCGGGGGGCAGGGTGCGGGTGCCCGCTAGCTGCACCGCGCCGGCCGCGTTGTCAGCCGCCAGGCCCGCTGGCTCGCAGATTTGCAATTCAGCCCCAGCTTGCAGCTCGAAGCTGCCCGCGCCGGTCAGGGGCTGGCAGTTGGTGGCGAGTACGCCGCCGGCCTGCACCAGTACCGCGCCGCTCACCGCGGTGGGGCCGCGCAGCGCCAGGCTGCCGCCGTCCTGCACCGTGATGGTGGCGTAGGTGCCGCTGGCGCCGAGGCGCTGGCCGCTGGCCACCACGAGGTCGGCCGGGGCCACGGCGTCGCGCAGCGACTGAATGTAGGCGACGTTGGCTGCCCCGAAGCCGTAGCCCCAGTTGAAATCCGTACTCTTCGAAATAGCCCCCCCGGCCCCGTTGTAATCACTGACGCGCTGGCTGGCGTTCAGCGGGTAGTGGAAGGAGCCGCCGCCCGCGTCGGTGCCGTCGGGCGAGGTGAGCTTGGCGCTGCGCACCGCCAGGAAAAGCGCCGAGGGCACGCCCGCGCTGCCGCCGCCCTTGGTGGCAAAGGCGTGAATGGCCCCGTCGGTACCGGTGGCCAGCCCGGTTTTCAGCAGGACCATGTCGTACTGCGTGATGTTGAAGGTGCCGGAGCCCTGCTTGGTGAGGTAAGTCGTGTTGCCCAGGAGTAAATCCAGGGTGAAATCCGTGGGGTCCGTATCCTGCACGTAGCCGGCGGGGCCAGCCAGCTGGCGCAACACGATGGTGGTGCCCGAGCGCACGTCCTGCCAGAAAGCGGTATTTGCGAAGCTGTACTTGCCGCCGGTGTCGGCCGTGTTGTTGGTTTCAAAGTCTTTCACCACCAGGTTGCGCAGGTCGAGGTGATCCTGCACCACCAGCAGCTCCACCGCGTCGGCGGTGCCGAGGTTGTCGTTCGAGCCGTTGTACACGCGGTTTACCACGATGCTCGGGGCGTTGTACACCGCGTTGCGCAGGGTGTTGATGTAGGTCGTATTGGCCGCCCCGTAGCCGTAGCCCCAGGTGCGGGTAGCCTCGGTGGTGCCGGTGGCGGCGGCGGCCGCCGTACCGGCGTAGTCGGCCGGACTTTGGCTGGGGTTGGTGGGGTAGAGCAGGGTGCCCGTGCCGTTGGCGGCGGTGGCGGTCAGCTTGTTGGTCGTCACGGCGTTGTAGAGGGCCGTGTTGCCGCCGCCGTTGGTGGCGAAGGTGTGCACGACGGCGGCCGTGCCCTCGGCCGCGCCGCTTTTCAGCAGCACCATGTCGGTCTGGGTCAGGTTGAAGCTTTGCCCGCTGCCCGACAAGTTGGCCAGGTAGGTGCCGTTGTCGAGCAGCACGTCCAGGGTGAAATCGGTGGCGTCCACGTCCTGCGCGTAGCCGCTGGGGCCGGCCAGCCGCCGCAGCACGACGGTGGTACCGAGGCGCAAATCCCGCCACAGGGCCTGGTCGCGGAATTGGTACTTGCCGCCGGTATCGGTGGTCAGATTATTCTCGAAGTCCTTGATGATGAGGCCGCGAATGTCGGTGTGGTCCTGCACCACCAGCAGCTCCACGGCGTCTTGGCTGCCGTCCACGGTCGCGGTGGCGTTGTAGAGGCGGTTGACCACGATGCCCGTGGCTGCCTGCTCGGTAAAGGTGAGCTTTTCAACGTTGAAGCTGGCGCTCACCAAATCAAACTTGAGCGTGGCGGTGCTGGCCGCGTCGAGGTATACGTTGTTGATAATCACGTCCTGGTACGTGCCGAAGCCGCCGCTGGCGGGCACCGGCACCACGCCGGTCTTGTCCACGTCGTTGACCGACACCCGCAGCGCGCCGCCGGCCGCGTTGGCCGATACCCGGGCCACCACCTTGTACAGCCCCGAGCGTAGCACCCGCACGGTGTATTTCAGCCATTCGCCGCTGGCCGAGTAGCCGACGTTGCCGTTGCCCTCGCCCCCGTTTTCGGTATCCACGCCCTCGTCGGGGCGCGGTACGGTGGGGTCGAGAGCCGCGCCCCGGTTGGTGGGGTCGGCGTCGTGGTAGGCCACGCCCTCGCCGCCGGTGTCGTACTCCACCGCCTTGATAACGCCCGGAATCACCGCCGCCGTACCGGTGTAGGGTGTGCGCACGCAGGCGCTTACCTGCACGTAGTCAGGCTTGCTTACCACGAGGGTAGTGTCGGCGCTGGCCAGCGTCAGGGTAGTGGTTTTAAGGCCGGCCGTGGCGTAGGTCACCGCGATGGGGCCCTTGCCGGTGGCGGTCTGGGGCGTGGCGTCGGTGCCAAACTGCCAGCTCAGCGCCGAGTAGTCGCCCAGCACCGAGGCCGTGTAGGTTACCGCCTCGGGGGCGATGCAGCTGAACGTCTTGTCGGCCGCGAAAGTCACCAGCGTCGTGGATTGCCCCGGCCGCAGGTAGGTGGGTGGCCGGGTTGCCGCCGCGTGCTGGAGCGAGTACACGATTTTCTGGGTTAGCGCGCCCTGGCTGTCGAAGAGTAGCACCAGCGTCGATTGGGCAAACAGCTTGTCCGAATACGCCGCCGCCAGGCCCGCCGGTACGTTGACTTTGAGGCTGGCCGCGCCCGGCACGGTGGCTGCCGACAGCTGCACGGTGAAGTCGTAGTCGCTGGCGTCGCTCTTATTAAGCAGCATGACGGCGGTGCTGCGGTCGGGGCGGGCGGCGGCCAGCACCGTCACCAGGCTTTGGTTGTCGCTGGCTGCCAGGTAGGTACCGCGCAGATTGTCCGCCACCAGCTGCTCGTGGTAGTAGGCCGAGCGCGGCTTGATGGTAGCCAGGGTCGAGCCGTCGAGGTAGCCCAGGTCGCCGGTGCCCCGGGCCCCGCTGCCCTCGTGAATCGACCACGGCAGCATCGACACGGCTCCCTTCTGCATGCCCACGCCGAAGACCTCGGCCCAGTACTGGCCGTTCAGAAACGAGTGCACGCCCACGCCCTCCACCGTGTTGGCGGCCGGGTTGGCGTAGTCGAGGTTGAATTCGGTCACGGCCCATTGCAGGGCGTGCGCGCCGGTGCGGTTGTGCAGGGAGTTAGCCGCGCTCAGCAGGGTCAGCAGCCGGTCCACGTTGCCCGCAATGATCTGCGCCCCGGCCACCACCTGCGCCCGCGTCTGGGTGCCGCTAAACGGGTAGGAGTGAAACGACACGATATCCACGTAGTAGCGCCCGTTGGCATCCTGCCCGGTGATGTCGTTGGCCCCGCCGATGAGCGGGTTGAGGTAGCTGGTATCGTAGAACGAGGTCTCGGGCCCGATGATTAAAATATTGGGGTCCACTGCCTTCATGGCCGACGACCACGCTTTGATGTACGCCTCCACGCCCGCCACGGGCACCGTGGTGCGGGTGCCGGCCAGGTTGGGCTCGTTGCCGATAATCCAGTACTTGACGTGCCGGTTCATGGTCTGGTTCACGTAGGCCACGAGGTCGGCGGCCTGCTGGGCGGTGTACTTACCCCGGCCCTGGGCCACCTGCACCATCGGCTCGGCTCCGATGCGCCGGATGGAGTCGATGAGCGCCACGTACTCCGGCCCCGAGGGCATGTTAAACTCCACGCCGTTGCCGCCGATGCGCACCATCTGCACGTGCGACCGCTGCACTACCGGCCACAACTGCTCCAGCAGCCCGTTGTAGGTGACGCCGCCGTACGCTTTGGGCAGCCAGGCATTTTGCCCCGCGAGGTAGGGAGAGATGGTCTGGCCGTGGCCCGTTTGCAGGGCCAGCCAGCTCAATAGGAGAAACGCTAGTAGTTTCTTCATGAAATGGGTGGGAAAAGGAAAAGAAGCGATGGGGAAGGTGCCCGTTCCGCCGGCCGCCGGGGCAGGTAGCGCGGACGCGGCGAGTCCGCAGAGGTGGCGCGCCCGGTCGGGCTACCCGCACGCGGACTCGCAGCGTTTGCGCTACCCCGTGCTAGTCCGCGAGTAAGTAGCCCGCTCATCCGCAGGCGCAAGGCCCGCCCCATTCGGCGGTAGCCGCGACAAGGACGCCGCGAAAGTATCGGCCGCACCCCGGCGCTGACCCTCCTGGAGCCCGATTTATTTACGTAAACGTTTACAGGAAAGCCGGTTGGCAGCGCGTCGGCCGGCCCGTTGCTGGGCGGGGCGGCGGCCGGGCGGGGGCAGCCAGCGCCCGGGCGTGCGCAGGAGCCAGGCCGGACGCCCCAACTCAGCCGGGTAGGCGCGGGGGGGGCCACCAGCCACCGCCGCCCAGCGCCAAAAAACGTCCGTGCTGGGGGGCATTTGGTCCCGCGAATCCCGCCGGTGGTGTATTATTTTTTTGCCGGCCGGGGGGCTCTTCTACTTTTGAATCACTACTCGCAGCCAGGGTAGCACGCCAGCCGCCACACAGCTTGCTTGCTCCATAAAATCTCTGACAGTGAGTGGGATAAGTAAAATTTTTTGGTTCGTCCACCAGCCGGCCGCCCCGTTTACCACCCATCTCTAACGTCTTGAAATTGTCATGAAAAACTTTAATGACAGCTATTTTTCTTCGGAGCAATATGACTTCAAGCCCTTCAGCGAGGAAGACCTCGCGATGGTGATGGGCGGCGGCGGCGACGAACAGTCCACGGGCCTGTGGCCCCTCGAATCGCTCAGCGACGACGACGCCGACGACCTGGCCAACTAAGCCCGGCGCGGTACTCGCCCAACCACCCAGGGTAGCCCCGCCCGCGTCGGCTACCCGCACCCCCCGGGTGCCCTGCTACAGAATCCGGATTTTGAATGCCTGCCCGTCGGCCAACGGTCAGGAAGTTGCCCGCTACCAGCCGCCAGCGTGATCGGCCGAGCTGCTGCCTAGCAAACTCTTTTCTTTTCCATTTTTTAACCCCCCCCAATCAAGATGAAAAAGGTAGTTTTCACCGACCAGCTCGACCTCAGCAAAGAAATCATCGCTAACCTGACGGAGGAGCAACTCAAAGAAATCGAAGGTGGCGTAGGTGCCGACGGCTCGTGCACCAGCGGCGACAACTCGTGCGTCATCATCATCCAAGTTCCCCCGTCTGAAGCCTAAGCCCAACCCGCGGGCAGCGGGCCGGCCCAGTCGTGACGCCGCACCTCCACCCTTTCTGCGTGCCTAGGTAGCACCCTCAGCGTGACAGGCAGTACGGTGGGCCGCCCCGCCTCCGCTCCCCAGTTGGTTTTGCACTTAAAGCAGACACGCCCCGGCGTGTCTGCTTTGAGCCAACCGGCTCCCTTCCCGACACCCGGCCGCCGGGCGACTGCCAAAATTGCCTTTTCGCCCCCGTGGCTGGTTCCCGGGGCCAGCGGCCTCCGGCGCGATTCGTCCGCCGCGCCCACCTGCCTCGGTACCGTGCCCACCCTCGCTTTTTGTACTCAGTGCCATGCGTTCTTCCTTCGCTCCCCTCGACTTTTACCTGCTTCGGCTCCCGGCGCGGCCCATCAGCGAGCTGCGGCGGCTGCACGCCCGGCGCGAGCCCGCCGCCCTGGCCGCCGCGCTGCACGCGCTCTACCAGGCCCCCGCAATTCAGGAGGCGATTTACCTGGCCAGCCCCGAGCTGCACCAGGAGCTGGGTAAGTGGCTGGCCCAGCCGCTCGATCCCGCCGCCTGGGAGCAAGACGAGCGCTTGGTGCTAACTCTTTATAAATACGCGCTGCGCATGAGCAGCCGCAGTACGCCCTACGGCTTGTTCGCGGGCTTTCACACCGGCCGCATCGGGGCCGGGGCGACGCAGCTGGCCCTGGGCACCGGCCCGGTGCGCAAGCACGCGCGCCTCGATATGAACTACGTCGCCGAGCTGACTCGGCAAGTGGCCGCCGACCCCGCGCTGCAAGCCGGGCTGCGGCTTTTTGTGAATACGAGCCTGTATAAGAGCGCTCAGACTTACCGCTACTACGAGTACCGCGTGCGCAACAAGCGCCGCCACTACTACCTGGTGGCCCTCAACGCCTCGCCCTACCTCGACCAGGTACTGGCGGCGGCCCGGCCCGGCGCCACGCGCGCGGAGCTGCTGGCCCTGCTCACCGAGGCGGGCGTGAGTGCGGAGCGGGGCACCGCTTTTCTGAATCGGCTGGTCGAGGCCCAGGCGCTGGTGAGCGAGCTGGAGCCCACCGTGACCGGCCCCGAGTTTTACAACTGCCTGATTGCTAAAGTGGCAGCCCTGAATCCGGCTCACCCACAGCTGCCCGCCCTGCGCGAAATCGCCGCCCTGCTCGGGGGCGAGGCTACGGGCGTGGCGGCCTACCAGGCCGTGCAGGAAGTGATTCAAGCCTCGTTTCCGGCCGCGACGAGCAAAGACTTAATTCAAACCGACTTACACCTGAACTTAGCGCACAACGCCCTGAGCCAGGCGGCCGTGGGCGCGCTGAGCGCCGAGCTGAGCGAGCTGGCCGGCCTGTACCGCACGCCCGGCCCGCCCGATTTGAAGGCCTTCGCCAAGAGCTTCGTGGAGCGCTACGAAACCCAGGAAATCCCCCTGCTCGAAGCCCTCGACAGCGAGGCCGGCCTGGGCTACGGCCCGGCCGCCGGCAGCAAGGCCAACCACACGCCCTTCATCGACAGCCTACGGGTGCCCCGCCAGCCCGCCGCCGCCCAGGTGGCCTGGACCGCCTACCGCCAGCTGGTGTTTCGGAAGTGGCAGGAGCGGCCGGCCGGTAGCGCCGCCCCGGTGGTGCTCACGCCCGCCGACCTGGCCGCGCTGGCCCCGGCCACGCCCGCCCGGCTGCCCGCCACGCTCTACGCGATGGGCAGCTTCGTGGCCGCCGACGCGCCGGCCCTCGACCGGGGCGAGTTCACGTTTCAGCTGGCGTACTGCGCCGGCCCGGGGGCCATGCCCCTGCTGGCCCGCTTTGCCCACGCCGACGACGCCCTGGCCGCCCACCTGCAAGCCGTGGCCGCCCGCGAGCAAGCCGCCGCCGGCGACGCGCTGCTGGCCGAAATCGTGCACCTGCCCGACGCCCGGGTGGGCAACGTGCTCCAGCGCCCGCAGCTGCGGGCCTACGAAATCCCGTTTCTGGGCCAGGCCGCCGTGCCCGCCGAGCAGCAAATTCCGGTGAGCGACTTGCTGGTATCGGTGCAGCAGGGGAGGGTAGTGCTGCGCTCCAAGCGCCTCAATAAAGTCATTCAACCCCGGCTCACTTCGGCCCACAACTACCGCAACGGGCTGACGGTGTACCGCTTCCTGTGCGATTTGCAGCACCAGGATGATTCCTTCAGCGTGCTCTGGGACTGGGGCGCGCTGGCCGCCGAGCCCTTCCTGCCGCGCATCGAGTACAAGCGCATCATCGTGCGCCGGGCGCAGTGGCAGTTGCCCGCCACGGCCCACGCCGAAGTGGCCGCCGTGGGTACCGACGCCGCCGCGCCCGCCCGGCTGGCGGCTCTGCTGGCCCGCTACCATTTGCCCCGCCAGGTGATGCTGGCCGAGGGCGACAACGAACTCCTGCTCGATTTCGACTGCCCGCTGGCGGCCCCGCTGCTGGCCCAGCGCCTCAAGAAAGGGGGCGTGATGCTCACCGAGTTTGTGCACGACCCCACCAGCCGCCTGCTCACCGATGCGCAGGGCGATAGCTACCTGCACGAGGTAATCATTCCGCTGGCCGGCCCCGGCGCGGCCCCGGCCGCCGCAGTTCCGGCCCGGCCCGCCGCGCCGGTGGCCGAGGCCGTGCAGCGCGCTTTCGCGCCCGGCAGCGAGTGGACCTACCTCAAGGTGTACTGCGGGGCCAAGTGGGGCGACAAGCTGCTGACCACCCACCTGCGCCCCTGCCTCGACGAGCTGGAAGCCCAGGGCGTGGCGCAAAAGTGGTTTTTCATTCGCTACAACGACCCGCACAATCACTTGCGGCTGCGGATTTTGCACGACGGCCAGCCCGCGAGCCTGGCCCGCATCATGCAGGCGCTGCACCAGGCCCTGGCCGGCTTGCAGCAGGAGCGGATCGTGCAGGCCATGCAGTACGATACCTACTACCGCGAGCTGGAGCGCTACGGCGCGGCCACGATGGAATTCAGCGAAACCGTGTTTTACCACGACAGCCGGGCGGTGGTGCAGTTTCTGGATCTGCTGGCCGGCGAGGAGGGTGAGCGCTACCGCTGGCTGTTTGCTCTGCGCGGCGTCGATGAGATGCTGACGGCCTTCGGCCTGTCGCTACCCACCAAGCTGCGCCTGGCCGAGCAGCTGGGCTTGAGCTTCTTCCGCGAATTCAACGGCGATGCCAGCCTAACCCACCAGCTCAACGACAAGTACCGCGCCGTGAGCCGCGAGCTGGCCGGTTTCCTCGACCCCGCCCAGGATACGGCCTACACCGAGGATGCCGTGGCCTTGTTTGCCGAGCGCGGTGCGGCCCTGGCGGCGGCCTTCGAAGCCCTGCCGCCCGCCCTGGCCGAAGCCGCCCAGCTGCTGCTGCCCAGCTACCTGCACATGTTTTTGAATCGCATTTTCCTGGCCAATCAGCGCCTGCACGAACTGGTGGTGTACCACTACCTCGGCAAGCATTACAAGTCGGCGGTCGCCCGCCAGAAAAACCTCGTCACCCGCTGACTTAGCCGGGCAGTAGCGCGGACTTGATAGTCCGCGAATAATCCGGCCGCCGCCCCTTTCATCCTCTACCTCATGGAAAACCGTCCGCTCTACTCCGCCGAAATTGCCGAAATCATCGGTACGCCGCCGCGCTGGATTCTGCGCGCCGGCGGGGGGCTGCTGCTGGCCCTGGTACTGGGCTTCGGGGGGCTGGCCGCTAGCATCAGCATTCCGAAGCAAAGCACCGCGCCGGTGCGGCTGCGGGCGGCCACGCCGCCCTACTACCTGCGTCAGGACGCGGCCCGCGGGCCGCTGCTGGTAGCCGCCGGCCAGGCAGTGCGCCCGGGCCAGGTGCTGCGCCACGCGGCCGCCAACCCGGCGGCCGACGAGCGCGCCCCCTTCGCCGGGACGCTCTTCTACAGCGCGCCCGGCCCCGCGACCGCGCAGCCCGGCGATACCCTGGGCCTGCTGGCCCCGCTGGCCACGGCCTACCGCTTCAGCGGGCGGCTGGCCGTGGGCCGCCTGCCCGAGCTGCGCGCCCAGGCCAAGGGCTTGCGCCTGGAAGTGCCCCTCGAAACGGCCGACGCCAGCAGCCTGGTGCTCACCGGCCAGCTCACCTACCTCGACCCGGTGGTGCGCCAGGGGGCCGTGACGTACCACGGCCAGCTCGATGCCCGCTCTAGCGCCGAGCTGGCCCGGCACTGCACCGCCCTCACCTCCCTCGACGGCACCCTGCTGCTGCCCCAGCCGGCCCGGCCCATCCTGCAACGCCTGCTCAACTACTAGCCGCGCCCCGGCACTTCCTTTTCCACTATTTAACAACGTATTGCCATGCAAGCACTTCGCTTAACTTCCGGCCGCTGGGGCCTGCTGCTGGCCCTGCTTCTGTGGGCCAGCCAGGTGATGGCCCAGAATACCCTGACCGGCCGCGTGCTCGACCCGCAGCAGCAGGCCGTGCCCTTTGCCAACGTGGTGCTGAAAACGCCCGCCGGCCAGGTAACGCAGGCGTCCCTCACCGACGAGGCCGGCCGCTTTACCCTGCAAGCCCGGCCGGGTAGCTACCAGCTGCACGTGTTGCAGCTGGGCTTCGCGCCCCTGTCGCAGGCCGTGACGCTGGCCCCCGGCGCGCCCGCCCTCGACCTGGGTACGCTGCCGCTGGCTCCCGCCGCCCAGAAGCTCGACGAGGTGGTCGTGACCGGCCGTAAGCCGCTGCTGGAGCAGAAGCCCGACCGCGTGACCATGAACGTGGCGGGCAGCCTGCTGGCCACCGGCAACAGCGCCGCCGACGTGCTGGCCGCCGCGCCCTCGGTGCAGCTCATCAACGGCCGGCTCAGCTTCCGGGGCAAGGGCAACGTGCTCATCCTGCTCGACGGCAAGCGCCTGCCTTCCGGCACCAACCTCGAAACCCTGCTGGCCAGCATTCCCGGCGACCAGATCGACCGCATCGAGCTCATCAGCAACCCTTCGGCCAAGTACGACGCCGACGCCTCGGGCGGGGTGATTGAGATTTACACCAAGCGCGCCAAAACCCTGGGCTGGACGGCCAACGTGGGGGCCAACGCCCGCCAGGGCCACCGTACCGGGGCCGGCCTCAACGGCGGCCTGCGCGTGAGCACCGCCACCTTCGACCTGGCCGCCAGCGGCAGCTTCAACCGGCGCGGGGGCTTCGAGCGGGCCACCAGCGCCCGCACGCTCTTCCAGGGCCGCACGCCGGTGGCCAACCTCTCGCAGTACAGCAACCTCGACAAGGTGGGCAACGACGGCAGCTTCAGCGGCAGCCTCTACTACCACCCCAGCGCCCGCACCACGGTGGGGGCCGACGTGGACGTGCTGCAATCGAGCATCGACGCCTCGGGCGGGGCGCAGACGACGCTGACGGAAAGCAAGGGGCCGACGGTGAGCAACATCCGCCAGGGCGTGCAGCTGCGCGATGCGTTTTCCAACTACGCGCTGTTTTTTCGTCGCACCCTCGACAGCCTGGGCTCCGCGCTGGGCCTGAGCGCCAACTACGCCACCTACACCAACCGCCAGCAGCAGAGCTTCGAGCAGCAGGTGCAGGGGCCGCTCGATTCGGTGCTGGCTACCAGTAGCTTCCGCAACGTCATCCCGGCCAGCTACCGCATCTACACCGGCGCGGCCGACTACAGCAAGCGCTTTTCGCCCAACACCCGCCTCGAAACCGGCCTCAAGTACACCGACACCCGCAACAACAGTCGCCAGGAGCTGAACGCCTTGTCCCCCAGCGGCGAGTGGCAGCCCCAGCCGCTCACGCCCTTCTCGCAGGTGGGCTACCAGGAGCAGGTGGCCGCCGGCTACGCCAGCCTCAACCACAGCCGCGGGGCGCTGAGCGTGCAGGCGGGCCTGCGCGCCGAGCGCACCCACTACCAGGTGACGGCCGGCGTCGATTCGAGCTACTTCAACCTGTTTCCCAACCTGCGGGCCGATTATAAAGTCTCGGCCGACTACACCAGCTCGCTGGCCTACGCCAAGAACATTCACCGCCCGGCCTACGAAAGCCTGATTCCCTACGAGCGCTTTCTCGACCCCTACACTACCCGCCGGGGCAACGCCCGCCTGCGCCCCGAGTACGCCCACAGCTTTTCGTGGAACAACCTCTACAAGGGCTACAGCCTGCAAGTGGCGTACACCCAAACGGTGGGGGCCATCTCCTCGCTCTACCTCTACGACGCCACCAACCTGCGCTTCGTGCGCACCCAGGTCAACCTGCCCCGCCGCCACCTGGCCAGCGCCACGCTCACCGCGCCCTGGGCGCCCACCGCGTGGTGGAGCATCAACAACGCCGCGGTGGTGCAGTACCAGGAGCTGAGCTTCCCCGACCCGCTCAACGACGCCAGCCAGCTCACCAAGCGCAAGGTGACCGTGACGCTCAGCACCGACCACACCCTGACCTGGGGCAACGGCTGGACGGCCCGGGTGTACGGCCTCTACAACTCGCCCTCGTTCAGTGGCTTGCTTGATTTCGATGCCTACTCCTACGTGTCGGTGGGCGTGCGCAAGACCTTCCTCCAGAAGCGCGCCTCGCTCAATCTGTCGGTGGTGGACTTGTTCTACCAAACCAACTTCCGGGTGTCGTCCAGCATCGTCCCGGTGGTGTCGGAAGAGCTGATGCGCAACGACACCCGCCAGGTGCGGCTGGCCTTCACCTACAACCTGGGCAAGGCTGACTTCAAGGGCAAGGGCGGCAACAGCCCCCGGGGCAACGCCGACGAGGTTAATCGCCTGGGTAAGTGAGCAAGTATGTAACACCAAGCTCCAGCTTGGTGATTGCCCTGCGGGCGTGTCCGGGTGCCTCACCAAGCTGGAGCTTGGTGTTACAAACAACCGAAACAACAGCCCCAGTACCCCAAGAACCAGCCTCCATGCAAAACCTCGCCGCCACCACCGACCCCGCCGCTACCACCGCCGAGCTAACCCAGCTGCTGCACGCCATCGCGGGCCGGCTGAGCGGCGAGGTGCCCGCCGAGCTGCCCGGCTTCGGGGTGGCCCAGAGCCTGGGCGGGGCGCTGCTTTTCAACTGCCACTACGCCGCCTTTACCGGCGAGAGTCGCTACTACGACCTGGCCCTCACGCAGCTGCAAGCGATCATGGGCCGGCTCGACCCGCACAGCTACCAGTCGCACGCCGGCAGCAAGTACTACCAGGAGCTGGCCGAGCTGGGCGCCCTGCTCGACTACCTCGTGCGGGCCGGCCACCTCGACTGGGACGCCGAGCCCCTGCTGCGCCAGTTCGACGTCCTGCTCGAAGCCCGCCTGGCCCCCTGCCTGGCCGCCAACAACCTGGAAATCGTGCACGGTGCGCTCAGCGTGGGGCAGTACTTCCGCCGGCGGCTGCCGCACTCGGCCGCCGCCCGGCGGGTGCTCACGACCCTGCTCGACCACCTGCAAGCCAGCCAGGAGGGCGACGAGGAGCAGGGCTATTACTGGACGTGCCACGTCATCAAGGAGCCCCGGGTGTACACCAGCCTCTCGCACGGCAGCGCCATGATTATCAACTTCGTGGCTGCGCTGGCCGAAGTCGGCTTCGAGCCCGCGAAGTGCGCCCGCCTGCTGCGCTACGCTTCCCGCTTCGTGCTGCAAACCCGCATGGACCCGGCCCAATTTCTGTCGAGCATTCCCATCTGGCGGGGCCGGCTGGAGCCCACCCCCAACCTGGGCCTGCTTTACGGCGACCCCAGCACCGCCTTTGCCCTGGCGCGGGCCGGCAAGGTGCTGGCCGACGACGTCCTGCTGGCCGAGGCCATCGCCATTGCCCTGCCCTCGACCCGCGCCGACGCCCCGCACGCGCCCTTTCCGCACGAAGCTTCGGTGTACTACGGCACCAGCGGGGCCTACCTCGTGTACGACGGCCTGCACCGCCTCACCGGCGTCGAGGACTTTGCCCGGGCGGGGGCACGCTGGCTGGCCGCCACCCCGGCCCAGGCCGTGTTTCACAACGATGCGCTCAATTTCAGCTCCAACTACCACCAGGTAAGCCAGAACCCGCTCGTGCAGCTGGGCTTCAACTTCGGCCTGCTGGGCATTGGGCTCACCCTGCTGCACGCGCTCTCGGGCCGGCGGCACTCCCTCGATGAGTTTATCTGGCTTGCTTAATTCCTTTTCCACTTCCGGCCATGACAGCACTGCACTTCCCGCACTACCGCCAGCACGACGTGATGGACTGCGGCCCGACTTGCCTTCAGATCATCAGCAAGTTCTACGGCAAGCTGTTCAACATCGAGAAAATTCGCTCATTTAGCCAGATCGGCAAGACCGGCGTCTCGCTGCTGGGCATCAGCAAGGCCGCCGAAACGCTGGGCATTCAGGCCATCGGCGGCAACATGACCTTCGAGAAGCTGGCCCAGCAGGCCGTGCTGCCCTGCATCATCCACTGGCGCAAAAACCACTTTGTGGTGCTGTATAAAATCAAGCGCAACAAGGTCTACATCTCCGACCCGGCCAGTGGGCTGCACACCTACACCCGCGAGGAATTCCTCAGCAACTGGGCCTACACTTCCATCCACGGCAAGGCGGCGGGCATCGTGATGCTGCTCAGCCCCACGCCGGCCTTCTACCAGGCCGAAGACGACGTGCCGCCCGTCAACGCCGGCATCAGCCAGCTGCTGGGCCACGTGTGGCAGTACAAGAGCCTGGTGCAGCAGCTGCTGGCGGGCCTCGTGGTGGGTGCGCTCATTCAGCTCGTGCTGCCCTTCCTCACCAAGGGGCTGGTCGATATCGGCATCCGGGGGCACGACCTCAACTTCGTGTACGTCATCTTGTTCGGGCAATTGCTCATCACCCTGGGCCAGACCTCGGTGGAGCTGATTCGGGGCTGGGTGCTGCTGCACATCACGGCCCGGGTCAACGTGGCCGTGCTCTCCGACTTCCTGCACAAGCTGCTGCGGCTGCCGCTGTCGTTTTTCGATACCAAGCTCAATAGCGACATCCTCCAGCGCATCGAAGACCACAAGCGGGTGGAGGCCCTGCTCACCGGCAGTTCGCTCAATACGCTGTTTTCGATGATCACCTTCGGCGTGTTCGGCTGCATTCTCTACGCCTACAATCCCCGCATCTGCTGGATTTTCATGGGCGGCAGCGCGCTGTACTTCGCCTGGATCTACCTCTTTCTCACCCGCCGCAAGCAGCTCGACTTCAAGCGCTTTGAAATCTCGGCCCAGAACCGGGCCAAGACCTTGCAGCTCATCAACGGCATTTACGAAATCAAAATCAACGACTGCGGCACCCAGAAAATCTGGGAGTGGGAGGGCATCCAGGCGCGCCTGTTTCGCTTCAACGTGCAGTCGCTGGCCCTGAGCCAGTACCAGCAGGTGGGCTCCACGTTCATCAACCAGGCCAAGAACATCTTCATCCTGTTTCTGGCCACCCGCCTCGTCATGAACCAGCAGATGAGCATCGGCGACATGATGGCCATCCAGTTCATCGTGGGCCAGATGAACACGCCCATCGCCCAGCTGGCCACCTTCCTGCAAACCTACCAGGACGCCAAAATCAGCATGGAGCGCCTGGGCCAGGTGCAGGCGCTGGTCGAAGAAGAAGACCCCCGCAAGGACTACCTGCAAGCGCTGCCGCCCGGCCGCAGCCTCACCCTGCGCGACGTGTCGTTTATCTACCCCGGGGCCGGCAACAAGC
The DNA here is from genome assembly GCA_913776615.1 of uncultured Hymenobacter sp. Classification (GTDB taxonomy): domain Bacteria; phylum Bacteroidota; class Bacteroidia; order Cytophagales; family Hymenobacteraceae; genus Hymenobacter. Next base: position 9,316 of record CAJYPK010000004.1, on the reverse strand, counting down.
CCACGCTCCAGCACCTGAGCTTCCAGGTGCCCGAGGGCAAAACCACGGCCATCGTGGGGGCCAGCGGCTCGGGCAAAACCACCCTGCTCAAGCTGCTGCTGCGCATCTGCCCGCCCACCGACGGCCAGGTGTTCGTGCACGATACCGACGTGACGCGCATCAGCCCCCAGCACTGGCGCCAGCACTGCGGCATCGTGCTGCAAGACGGCTTCATCTTCTCCGACACCATCGGCAACAACATCGCCCTCAACGCCGAGCACCGCGACGAGGAGGCCATCCACCGCGCCCTGCACGTGGCCAACCTCGACCAGTACATCCGCAGCCTGCCGCTGGGTCTGCACACCAAGATCGGGGAAGACGGCAAAGGCCTCAGCGGCGGCCAGCGCCAACGCGTGCTCATCGCCCGCATGGTGTACAAAAACCCCGACTACATCTTCCTCGACGAGGCCACCAGCGCCCTCGACGCCCACAACGAGCGCGTGATCATGGAGCGCCTCAACGAGTTTTTCGTGGGCAAAACCGTGCTCATCGTGGCCCACCGCCTCAGCACCGTCAAAAACGCCGACAACATCATCGTGCTCCACGACGGCCAGATCGCCGAGCAGGGCAGCCACGATGAGCTGGTGCGCCAGCGCGGCGACTACTACCGCCTCATCAAGAATCAGTTGGAGCTGGGCAACTAGAGCGGTTTCGTGGTTGGTGTACAGCTTATTGCAGCTCTAACGTGAGCGCCTCACCCCCCGGCCCCCTCTCCGAAAAGGAGAGGGGGAGCCGATCGTAAGCGAACGCTAGCACTTGGTAGGAGTCGTCCGGCTCCCCCTCTCCTTTTCGGAGAGGGGGCCGGGGGGTGAGGCGCTCACGCCTGAATAGCGTAAATAATGTACACTAACTACGAAACTGCTCTAGCCAGCCCGCCGCCCCCCCCGCAAAAAAACGGGTTATGCGTCCGCCTGCCGAAGCATCTCGCGTGCTACACTGATTCCCTCGTCAAACGGAGCGAGCGAGATGCTCCGGCAGGCGGGCGTCAGATAAGCATGACCCGGTTTTTCGATAAAGCCTACACCCCCTTCCTTTTCCACAACCACTTCTCACCCGTTCTGCCATGACTACCCACCTGCAAACCTTCGCCGAGAAGCTATCTGCCCTTGACCGCCGCCCGCTCACCGTCGCCGATGGCCTGAAAAGCTACAACGGCGAGGCGCTGTTTGCCGCGCTGCTCAACAACGAGCTGCGCGCCCAGGTGGGCGACGCCGGGCACGACGCCGCCCGCCACGTGCTGCTCGAATACTTCCAGGCCGTGCTGCGCTGCCGCGAAAACAACCTGCCCGAGGCCCTGGCCCAGCTGCACCGCACCGACCAGCTGCGCCACGCCCTGACCGGCCCCGCCCTCGACTACGCTACGCTGTTTCAGCTCTCGGCCTGGGGCAACTACTACTACAAAACCCGCGAGGCCGACCGCGCCATCGGCCTGCTGCGCCAGGGCCTGTACCTGAGCGCCGACCTGGAGCGCCGGGGCTTCGGGGCGTTCATCTACCGGCGCATCGAGCAGCTGCAAAACATCGCCAACATCCACGGCAAGCGGCAGGACTTCGACGCCGCCCACGAGCTGCTGCGCAACCTGCTCACCTTCCTGCACGCCGGCCGCGCCCAGGGCCTGCTCATCGCCGACTGGGACGCCGCCACCCTGGCCCAGACGCCCATCCTGCACGAGGGCACCTTGCACTCCGTGCTCCGCCAGGTGGCCGACCTCAACACCCGCCACCTCGACCACCCCGTTTACCACGACGCCTTCTACCACCAGTACTTCTACCAGGATCTGCTGACCCAGCTCGAACCCACTACCTACAACCGGGTCATCCTCTACAACTGGCTCTACGTGAAGAACTCCTACTACGCGGACAGCCCCGCCGCCTTCCTCGACAACGTGCTGGAGTTCCTGGCCGACGAGGCCATCGCGCCCCACTACAACATGCTCAAGGCCAACCTGCTCTCGCAGGCCATCTGGTACTGCCGCCAGCAGGCCCCGGCCGAGGCCCAGCAGCCCATCATCACTTCCATCCGGGGCTTTGCCCGCCAGTACATCACCGATCCCGGCGGCCAGGCCATCCGGCTGGCGGCCTAGCTACCCCCGGCCCCGCCGCCCCCGAAAAGCCCCGCCACCAGGCGGGGCTTTTTCAGTAAAATGCTCAATGGAAGCGGTAGCCGCTACTGAAATCCAGTTAGTCTACAAAAGATCACCTTTTTGAACGCAAACAGCCTAGCCAAGTAGCCGGGCTCGACAGGGCGAAGGCTAGCCGTGTATTCATCACACTTCATCTTCTATGCCTGGGTCTTTATCCTTGTCGTAATGCTGTCCTACTGCTGCCCTTGCCTTGTGTTCTAAGTCGCGCCATTTTTGTGCCTCTGCATTCACGGAAATTCTAACTCTTTCAGCAATTTGTATCTCTGTCAGAGGCTCCTCGTCGGTAGACAGCAGCTTTTCCTGTTCCTCTTTCAGTACTTCAAACGCCGCGTTCAAATAGAACCCAATTCTCCCGCCAGGGTGTTCATTCATCAGGCTTACATACTGTTGCCAATTATTGAGCAAGGCGCTTTCTCCATTATTCGCCACGACACGCTCCTCCTCATCTAGGGCAAGCAGCAGTAGTCTTAGCGACGCGACGTGCGAGGCAAATGTCACAAACACTTTAGGCATCTTTCTGCCCACCACTAAATCTACGTTTGAATAAATAACTTCCAGTATGCGTTCATTCGTCTTCATGAATAGTGTTCTGAGCCACTTTCGATAAGCGGCCAGTTGCTCAGCCGTGGGGGGAGGTGGGTTGAACTTAGTAGTAGGCTCGCCCTCCTTAACCGCATACGGAAAGAATCGCCTAAAATGCTTATCCAACTGCGGTAAATCATTGCCGTGCTGATACACGAACGACAACCAATCACTCATACCCGCCTCGTACAAAATCGACAGCTTGCCATAGAATTCGCTGAGTTGCCGATTAATGCGAGCCAGTCGATTTGCCCGACGGTCATCTCTGCGCTTGGCGATAATAGTCGAAATGGCCACTGCTACGGCACAAACCGTAGCGATAGCAGTGGTTATCTCCGCAACATTTTTCCACTCGTCCATACTTCAGTGAGATGTGTGATATGCAAGTAGTTATCGCGGGGTAAGTTAGGCCTATTGCATTTAAATTCACAAATTTTTCACTTGTCCTGTTTACTTGGCCATCAGCGGTGAAAACTATTGCACAAAAGAGTGCCTTGATTCCCCCGAAAAATTACGTTTCCGGGGGCGTCAAGGCACTGCAAAAACATCCACTAGTCACCCGTTTTACAGATGAATCTGGTAAAGCGGTTAGGCCGCCGCAATCATCTGCTGAATGCCCTGCCGGAAAGCTTCATCGCCCACTGCCAAGCGCTGGGCATACAGGGTTTTCGCATCCTCTCCGCACACGTAGCGCAGGGTACTAGTGCCGTCGGTGGCGGCTTGGTACACCACCTGCGCGATTTGGTCGGGAGTAGAGACTAGGCTGGCCGGGTTGCTGATAAGGGCAAAGAATTTATGGGCCAACTCGTCGTATGCCGGGTGCGAAACGTGGACCGAGCGCTCGGCCATATCCGTCGAAACCAGGCCGGGCTCGATGTTCTTCACGCCAATCCCAAACTGGCTTAACTCATAAGACAAGCTCTCGCTCCAACCCTCCAGTGCCCACTTGCTGGCATCGTACATAGAGCTCACCGGAAAGGCCATCAAGCCCGCCGAAGAGCTGGTCGTAATAAACAGGCCGGCCTTTCGAGCCCGAAAGCTGGGAATGAAAGCTTGCGTAACCCGCACTACACCTAAAAAATTAGTTTCCATCTGGCGCACTAGCTGCTCGTCGGTCGTGGCTTCCAAGGCTCCTAGTAAGCTGTAGCCGGCATTGTTGAAGACTACGTCTACCGGCCCCCAGGCGAGGGCTTGTTGCGCGGCGGTTTTTATCTGCGCTACATCGGTTACGTCCAAGGGTAGGAGCCTGACCGTGGGGAGCAGGTTGAGTTCGGTTTCATTTTCGGGCTTGCGCATGGTGGCAATTACCTGCCAGCCTTTCGCTGCGAATAATTTGGCAGTGGCTTTACCCAGGCCCGCCGAGGCCCCGGTGATGAAAATGGTCTTGTTCATGGGGGATAGGATTAACTACAAAGCAAAATTGTCGGACAGCTACTTTACATTTGCTATTCGTTACCTTTAGGAAAGTGACTATTTATGGCTGCAACCTGTGAGCAAGACCCGGCGCGTGTTGCCGAAAGAATGTTGGCGCTGAAAGACGCCATTGAATTATTGAGCGGGAAGTGGAAGTTTTGCATCTTGCTAAACTTGTATAATCTTGGCCCTATGCGGTTTAAGGACTTGCAGGAAACGTCGCTAGGCATCACGCCCAAAGTGCTGTCGAAGGAATTGCAGGAGCTGGAGGACAACTTGCTGATCACTCGAACGGTCAATGCTACCAAGCCCGTCACGGTCTCCTATGCCCTCACGCCGCACGCGGTCGAAACCCAGCCCGTCATCGAGGCCCTGGTAGAATTTGGCTTGAAGCACAGAAGGAAAATCAAGCAGCTGTAGCGCGGCTGATAAACGGCTGCACGGCAGGCGTCAGCTGCCCCCGGGCAACCGACCCATTTTCGCTATCCCCCTGAGCGTCGCACCCCATGCCCGCGCCTCGACCAAGGACACACGGGCCGGGCTGCCGACAACCGCTGCCCGACCTGCGCCGCTACGCCGGGACCCACGGCTACAGTGCAGAGCAAAGCGTACTCCGAGGCGTCGGGCAGCCCGGCCCGCCCGCTGGGGCTTTTTTGCTGAAAGCCTCGGATGTAGCGCGTCAGGCTCAGCCCTGTACGGTAGCTTTGGGTAATCTTTCCCGAAGCCACCTCCTTTTCCATGCACCAGATCATCTACTTAAGCCGGGCCACCCAGGCGCTGACCACCATGGACCTGATCGGGCTGCTCGTGCGGTCGCGCAGCCACAACCAGCAGGTCGGGATTACGGGCTCCCTGGTGTACGGCGAGGGCCAGTTTATGCAGGTGCTGGAAGGGGAGGAGGCGGCCGTGAGAGCCCTGTACGAGGCCATCGTGCGGGATCCCCGGCACCGGGCCATCTTGAAGCTGGCCGATAAGCCCGTCGCGGGCCGAATCTTCGCCGGGTGGTCGATGGCCTTTCGGGAGCTCTCCCCCGCGCACATGGCCGAGCTGGAAGGCTACCTTACCCCGGCGCAATGGGAGCGGGCCGTGCCGCTGCACGACGCCGTAAACGGCCCGCTGCTGAAGCGCATGCACGAGATTGTCTTGATGCGCGGTATCTGACGGTTACCCCACTCCCCAAAACGGCGAAAAAAGCCTGCTGATGGCCTGGCTAGGGTGCCGCAACTGGTCGGTAAGCGCCCAGAGCTGAGCGCTTATTTGCAAGAAGCTAAAGCGGTTTCTAGGTCAGTGTACAGTTTTGGGCTACCCAGGCGTGGCCGCCTCACCCCCCGGCCCCCTCTCCGAAAAGGAGAGGGGGAGCCGATCGTTAGGGAAGGAGGCTATGAGTTGAGAAGGGATGGAGTTGATCTTCTTAAAATCATACCCCCATACCCTCACACCCTTCTGTCGTCCGGCTCCCCCTCTCCTTTTCGGAGAGGGGGCCGGGGGGTGAGGCGGCCACGACTGGGTAGCCTAAAACTGTACACTGACCTAGAACCGTTCTAAATCATTACCGCTCATAGGTGTGCCTAAAGCCATCGTAATGGTTGTCGGCCAGAATAAGGCGCGTGGTTAGTTCTTCTAGTATGTACATCTGCGTTTGCGACTCGCGCAAGGTGAGCATCCGGCTGGCCTTCCCGGTGTAGATGCTTTTGACTAACCCAACTGAAAAAGTACCGGTGGCGGTCACCGGCGGGCCACTCTGCGGGGTGGAAACGCGCCGGTAGGTGCTATCCAGGTTAAATACCAAGGTTTCGGCGTAGCCAGTCGAGGCGGGCGTGTAAGTCTGACCCGCTATCCCCCCCGCCATGGATACCCAGTGCCATTCGCCCATGATGCCCTGGTCGGCGGGAGTAACGTCGGTCCGCCGGCAGGCGGTAGCGCCAAGGAGCAGGAGCGCAGCGAGGGGGTAGAAAGTGCGGGCCATAGGAAGCAGTGGAAAACGGGTGCCATTAGATGAGTAGGCCCCGGCCGCTTTAGTTGCATGCGGATGTAGCCCCCGCCGCTGAACGGCGTTTAGCCACGCTGCGCCAGGGGACGCACAAGATCCTCCCATTCCGGCTGGTAAAGGGCTTGGTCTCCGCAGTTGCTAAGCGGAAAAGGGACAAATCAAAGAAACCCCCGGCCACTCGCCCCGCGACCACGTATAAATACCTGTTTTTGCAGGTGACCTAAGCCGCTCTGTACGAATAGCTAGGCCGAGCGCCAGCTACCAAGAGTGCTAAGTTTGGCCGGCAGGGCCAATAGGGCGCAAGAAAGTTTGTATTCTTCCAAAGTCGTGCTTACTTGCACGGATGAAGCCCTTCTTTCCCACCCTCACCCTGCTGCTGGCCCTGGCCGGCTCCTCGCTGGCCGCGCCCCCGCGCCCGGCTGCCCCCGTGGCCGCTGCCCCGGCCCGCCCCACCGCCACCGTGTACGTGTGTATGAGCAAGACCTCCTACGCCTACCACAGCTCCGAGGCCTGCAACGGCCTAAACCGCTGCTCCCACCCGCTCAAGGCCATGCCCACGGCCGAGGCGGAGAAGCTGGCGTGTCGGAGGTGCTTGTAGGATATTGTTGAATTTTATAAATATATTATAAATAATGGAAGATTTTTTACGCAAAGTCCGAGCTTCTTCAAAAAGAATCAGTGCAGAGATAATTAAGTCTGGGCTTCCTGGTGTTTTTGCAGCAATTGCTAATGCGATGATAACTGGAAAAATTGCTTTGCCAATTAGCCTTGCATTTGGATTTGATTTTTTAATTAATAAAACTTTATTGGCTTGGGATACATTTCCTCTTTTATTTGATTCTCTTTGGAATAGATTATTGTGTTCCATGACAGTAGTGATTGTCGGGCTTGCATTTTATGTGTTACGTGAGCGTAGGCTATTTGTTTATGCTAGTGTTGAAATAGCCGCTGCTGCTGCTACGGCATATAATGCATCAGCTAAATTATATGTAAATCATGACAATAATGCAGCATTAATTACATTACTTGGGTCTGTTTATATTTCAGTAAGAGCATTTGATAATTTTAATAAAGCATATCATAAAAAAAGAGTTAAGTAAATTCTCATGGAAAAACTCACAACTTATTATTTTCCTATCACCTTTTTGTTGCCCTCCGAAAACCTACAAAAATCTGATTGTTTTAGTTTTGGGATTGCTAGGCGTGAATGGAATACTAGCTTATTTGATTTGGCTACCCTAGCTACTAAGCATAAGTTGCATCTGCCATACCAAATTATGGATGTGATGCTTAAGAGATGCAATCTTGAAATCTGGATAAAAGGAGTAAGCTACGAGGCTGCTGTCAATAAGCTTAGCGCATTGCTACTATGCTTGTACATTGAAGGTGTTTCTCCCACCTTCTCCCCGTTTGTATCGACACACTCAATTAATGATTATTCTGGCATTAACGAAAGAGAAAATGAATACGCTACAAAGGAAGCGCGAGCAAAATTGCGCCAAGGTGTGACTTTGGAAACAGGTGTGGTTGAGTGTTGGCCGGTTAGCCTATCTTTCTATTGCCACAGTATACATGGTGCTTTTAGTGTTTCGCATGAACAATTTCTTAATGCTGCACAAAAAGCGTCTAAATGGTTGGAATTAGAAGTGAAAAAACCTGCATTACGGGTGGTGCGAGAAGCAGCACAAGCTGCCCCTTTGTTAATTAGCCGTGATCAGTCTCTATTGCATATTTGGTGTGCATTAGAAAGTCTATTTCCTCAGGTTAATAGCGAGGTGAATTTTCGACTTGGATTATATTTAGCTCAACTGGGTATGCATACACAAGACCGTACACTACTCTTTAAGCGTACAAAAGCAGCATATAATGTGCGTAGTAAAGTTGCTCATGGTTCTATTCAGAATATTAAACAAGACCAATGGCGTGAATCTTGGGATTTATTATTATTAGCAGCTAATGCCATCTTAGTTAGAGGTGGTCTACCAGATGAAGATGTTCTTTTGACTGAACTACTTGCAACTAACGATTCCATGGAATAATAAAAGAGCCCGACCAATAGGCCGGGCTTTTTTCATGTGCAGTAGGGGAGGCTAGGAGATACCCAGGCGGCGGGCTTCGTCGGCCACGAGCATTCTCACGAGAGCAGAGGAGTTGAGGCCGCGAGCCTTGGCTACTTTCTCTAGTAGCGCCTTCTCATCACTATTGGCTTTGATGTTTAGCTGATGCTCGCGGATTTCTCTTGCTTTTTCCATAGAGCAAAATTATGCGTAAAAATATACGCAAGCAACCTGCAGTCCTTGCAACGTGTTGCTGGGGTATATACATTTGTGCCGTTCCAAGTGGAACACCCTACCCCGTAGCAAGCAAAAGAGGCCACCCCCGGCAAGGGGTGACCTCCGCTATAGCACCTGTTCGCGCAGGGCTACGAGTTGGGTCATTGCAAACCCCTCACCCCCCAAAATTACATGGAATCCCCTGTAAACGGGCCAGCCACGCCCATGAGCCTGGGCGAGCTGCGCCAAGCCCTGCTCGCCGTGTACCTGGGCAACCCGCGCTTCACGCCCCACGAGCAGCTCCAGGCCAATCACCAGGCCCACGAGTACGAGAGCGTGTCGGAGCTCAGCCGCTGGCTGCAAGCCGCCCGCCTCACCGATGCCCAGCGCGGCCAGGCCGCCCGCCAGCGCGCGGCCGACACGCTGCCCCAGCCCGGCGTATGCCACGACGAGGCCACCCAGTGGGCCGAGCTGCACCGCCTGCTGGCCTGCCGGGCCATCGAGGAGGGTTCGCGCCGGGCCTACGCCCGCGTCTTTGCCTTGCTGGCCGCGGGCCCCACCCGCCCGCGGCTGGCCCTGCTGGGCGACGGCTACCTCGAAGCGCTGGAAAACCTGGGTAGCCTCGGCCGGCCGGCCCACTTCAAGGCGCTGTATGACAACTAGGTGTGGCTGGCAGGCGTGGCGCCTCACCCCCCGACCCCCTCTCCGAAAAGGAGAGGGGGAGCCGACCGCTAGCTGACGCGTACGTGTATTAAAGTCTGTGGACAGCTAGCGCATCCAATCCAAGGCGGCGAGTAGGTGGGCCACGGCTAAAAACGAGGAAGCCGTCTTTTCGTAGCGGGTGGCAAAGCCGCGTGCCTCCTTCAGGCGGCCGAA
>CAJYPK010000003.1 GCA_913776615.1 uncultured Hymenobacter sp. | reverse complement strand
AATTCATAATTCATAATTCATAATTCATAATTCATAATTCATAATTCATAATTCATAATTCATAATTCATAATTCATAATTCATAATTCATAATTCATAATTCATAATTCATAATTCATAATTCCCTCCCGTGTCTTTACTTCACTTTCTCGACCAGGGCGAGCCGACTGCGCGGCCGCTCGTTATTCTGCACGGCCTTTTTGGTACCCTCGACAACTGGCAGACGCTGGCCCGGCGCTGGGCTGAGGAAGCGGGACTGCGGGTGATCAGCGTAGACTTGCGCAATCACGGGCGCTCGTTTCACTCGCCCGAGCACAGCTACGCCCTAATGGCGCAGGACGTGCTGGCCCTTTTCGACCACCTGGCCCTCGACCCCACCCGGGTCAACCTGATGGGCCACAGCATGGGCGGCAAGGTGGCCATGTGCCTGGCCCTGGGCTACCCCGAGCGACTGGCCCAGCTGCTGGTGCTCGACATCGCCCCGCGCTTCTCCGATATGGAGCACCAAACTGATATTATCGCCGGTTTGCAAGCCGTAGACCTGCGCACTATTCAGAACCGGCAGCAGGCAGAGGCGGCGCTGGCCCGCACCATCCCGCAGGTGGGCGTGCGGCAATTCTTGCTCAAGAACCTGTACCGCCGCGAGGACAACTCCTTTGCCTGGCGCATCAACCTGCCCGTACTCACGGCTAACCTGGCGGCCGTGGGCGAGGAAATTGAATCGGCCCAGCCCTTCCTGAAGCCCGCGCTGTTTTTGCGCGGCGGCAAGTCGGACTACATCACCCCCGACGACAAGCTAACCTGCATCCCGGCCCTGTTTCCCAATTCGCAGGTCGTCACCGTGCCCGACGCCGGCCACTGGCTGCACGCCGAGAAGCCCGACGAGGTGTTCGAGCTGGTTAAAAATTTCGTGGGACAATCGGCCTGACCGCATGAGCTTGGCTACCGCCGTTGCCGGCTGGACTCGCACGCTACCCCGGCGATGGCACGGGCTGGTTGTTCCTTACCTGCAAGCGCTGCTGGTTTTTACGGCGGCGTACGCCGGGGCTACGGCGCTGGTGCAGCCGTGGGGGCTGGGCCGGTGGTGGTCGTTTTGGGTGCCGCTGGGCCTGGGCTTCGGGGCGTGCTGGTGGCTGTGGCGCCCCTGGGCGCTGCTAGCAACCAACAGCAGGGGCGAAAGCCGGCGCGTACCATTGCTTTTTACCTGGCTGCTGCTGCTGGCGCTGGGCTGGCACCTGCGCGAGTACCTGCGCTACCGCCTGGGCGCGGTGCGCGACGTGCACAGCGTACGCGAGCTAGCCCAGCCAGGGGAAGCCGTATTCTTTCGGCTGCGCGGCCCCTTCTACGCGGCCACCGCCCAGCTGGGCCAGTACGCGAAGTGGCACGTCGAAACGCTGAAGGGCGGCACCAAGCGCTACTGGGCTACCAATTCCTACGCCTGCCCGCTGCTGGCTACGGCCGCCGACACGGCCACGGCGGGCCTGGCCCTGTCGGCCCGGCCCACGCCCCCGGCCTGGCTGGCCTACGACTATCGGCAGCCGCTGGGCGACGACTTAGCACCCGGCGAGCGCGAATGGCGCTACGCTAATTTTGTGGCCCGCAGCGCCGCCCGGTTCGATTCGGTCAACGTTGGCCAGTTTACGTATCTCCTGCGCCTCGAAGGCGATAACTTCGATTTGCACCGGGCCGTGCGGGCCAGCCGGCTGGCCCCGTATTGGGGCTCGCCGCTGCTGCTCCGGCCCATTCGCGCCTCCTTTGCCCAGCGCGGCACCCGCACGGGGCGCCGGTTGGGGTGGCTCGTGCTACTGGGCAGCGCCGCCATTTGTGGCTTGCTGCTGATCATGCCGCTTCGCCCCACTGAGGTGGCCGAGGCCTAGCCTTCGTTAGTTCCTTATCTTTTTTCGCTCTGTGCTGTATCTCATCCCAACCCCGCTGGCCGAGGGCACCGCTTCGCAGGCGCTGCCGCCGCAGGTAGTGGCCGCCGTAGCCCGGCTACCTTATTTTTTGGTTGAAAACCTGCGCACCGCCCGCCGCTTCGTGAAAGAAGTGGCGCCGCACCGCGTGATTGAGGATATTCGCTTCGTCCTCATCGACAAAGACAGCACACCCGCCCAGGTGAAATTGGCCCTGGAACCGCTGGTAAAGGAAAAGCTGGAGGCCGGGGTACTCTCCGAAGCGGGTTGCCCCGGCATTGCCGACCCCGGCGCGGCCCTGGCCCAGGAAGCCCACCGGCTGGGCCTGGCGGTGCGCCCGCTGGTGGGGCCGTCGAGCATTTTGCTGGCCCTCATGGGCTCGGGGCTCAACGGCCAGCGGTTTGCCTTTCACGGGTATTTGCCCATCGAGAAGGGTCCCCGCATCGCGGCCATCAAGAGCCTGGAGAAAGAATCCGGCCAGCGCGACCAAAGTCAGCTCTGCATCGAAACGCCCTACCGCAACGACCAGCTGCTGGCCGACCTGCTGGCCCACCTCAGCCCCGGCACTCGCCTCTGCGTGGCTACCGACCTTACCGCTCCCACCGAGTACCTGCGCACGCTGCCCGTAGCCGAGTGGCGCAAGCTGCCCGAGCTCCCCCGGCTGCACAAGCGCCCGGCGGTGTTTGCCTGGGGCAAGTAGCCGGGGGCGCTAGCTGCCTTGCAGCAGCCAGACTTCGGCCGCGGCATAGTCTTCAAACATCCGGTAGCTGAGATTTACGGCCTTGGCCTCGTGCACGAGCTGGGAGCTGGCTAGGCGGGCAAAGACGTCCTGCGGTAGCAGAATGGCCCCGCGAAACACGATGCCCCGCGTGAGCCAGTTGCCGCGGATCCACTCGCTTTCTTCGGGGGTGTAGGGCTGCATCAGGCGCTGATCGGCGAGCACTTTGTCCCAGCCGCGCTGGGTGAGCAGGCGCACCAGCTGGGCCAGCAGACCTTGCAAGTCGCTGAGCTGGCGCGGGCCGGGGCGATACTCCACCATCGCGTAGCCCCGCGGGTGCTCCAGCAGGCGAGCCACTGGGTTTTGAAAGTAGAATAAAGGCTGGGGGGCAGGCATAAAGGTGAATGGAAAGGATGAAGCGCGGGGCCATTTTGTCTCCCAACCCCGCTTACCGGGCTAAGGTTGCAGCCCCACTGCGAACACCGTGCGGCCATCGGCCTCGCTTTCAAGCCGGAAGCTGAAACCGTGGGCTAGCAGAATATCGCGCACCAGCACCAGCCCAATGCCCTGCCCGCCCGGCTTGGTGCTGAAGAAGGGGGTAAACAGCCGCTGGCTTACCTCGGGACTGAGCGGCGCGCCGTCGTTGGCAATACTGAGACTAAGCGGCTGGGCCATGGTGCGTACCCACACGTGCCCCCCGCCCGGACCAATGGCTTCCAGGGCATTCTTGGCGATATTGAGCAGCGCCTGGGTGAGCTGCTGGGCATCGGCGGGCAGCAGGAGTGGCCCCTCGTGGGCCAGTTGCCAGTGCCAGGTTACCCCCTGGGCGGCGCTCTGCGGGGCCAGCAGGCGGCCCAGGTCGCGCAGCAGGGCGTGGACGTCGGTGGGCAGCCGCACGGGCGGGGGCAGGCGCACCAGCCGGGCGTAGCGGCCGATAAACTCGGCCAGCTGGGTGTTGCGGGCAATGCTCACGGCCAGGCCCTCGGCATAGTCGGCGCGGTCATCGGGGGCGAGCTGCGGGGCGTAGTGCTGAAAGCTGCCCAGCAACGAGTTGACCGCCCCGATGGAGTTATTGACCTCGTGCGACATGAGCCGAATGAGCTGCTCGTACGTCTGCTTTTCCTGCTGGCGCAGCTCCTGGGTCAACTCTTCCAGCACCACGAAGCGCCGCTGAAAGCCCCGGTCGAGAAAGTGGGCGGCGGCGGCGCGGTAGGTTTGGCCGCCGGGCAGGCGCACGGGCTGGGGCTGGCCGGCAGTCAGCGCGCCCAGCACCGGCCCCCAGGGAGCGGGCAGCGTTGCCACGGGCTGCCCCGGCAGCCCGCTAGCCGGCTGGCCCAGCGCCCGGGCGGCGGCGGCATTGGCGCTGGCTATTTTACCGTCGAAATCCAGAAGCAGAATCCCCGCGGGCGAGGCGGCGATCAGGCGCTCCAAGAGTACGCTTTGCTCGTGCTGGCTCACGCGCTCCTGGCGCAGGGCGTCGAGCATCCGGTTGTACACGGTCACCAGCTGATCGAGCTCGGGCTGGCCTACGGGTTTGAATTTCAAGCTGAAATCCTGCGATTGCAACGCCGCGGTGCCCGCCTCAATGAGGCGCACGGGCCGCACGAAGGCCCGGTAAAGCTGCCAGGTGAGCACGCTGCTGGCCACCAGCGTTAGCTCGCAGGTGAGGAAAAGCGCCGGGCTGCTCGTGCGCACCTGCGCCGCCAGCGCGAAAAGCACGCCGTACAGGGGCAGCAGAAACAACAGGAGCCGGACGCGGAAAGTCATCAGTCGCTGTAGGGAATGCCAAACTTATCGAGGCGGCGGTAGAGGGCACCCCGGCTCAGGCCCAGCGCCCGCGCCACCTGGCTGAGATTGCCCTGAAAGTGAGCCACGCTCTGGCGAATCATCTGCTCCTCCAGCGCTTCCAGGGTGAGCGGGGGCAGCGGTGAGGTGGTGAGATGGTGAGGTGGTGAGTTTTTTTCTTGGGGCTGGAAGTCGGGGGGGGTGAGCTCGTCGTGGGGCGTGGTGAGCACGGCGCGCTCGACCAGGTTTTTGAGCTCGCGGATGTTGCCGGGCAGGGGCTGGGCTTGCAGCCAGTGGGCGGCGGCCGTACCCAGGCGCAGGCCGGGGCGGCGGTAGGTGGCTTGCAGCTGGGCTACGAAGTGGCGGGCCAGCAGGGGCACATCGGCGGCGCGCTCGCGCAGGGCGGGCAGGCGCAGCGTAATAAGATTGAGGCGGTAAAACAGGTCTTCGCGGAAGCGTCCCTGGGCCACCATTTCGGCCAGGTTCTTATTGGTCGCGGCGACCACGCGCAGGTCGAGGCGGCGGGGGCGGCTGTCGCCGAGCACCTCGTAGGTGCGGTCTTGCAATACGCGCAGCAACTTTACCTGGCTGGCCAGCTCCAGCTCCCCGATCTCATCGAGGAAGATGGTGCCGCCGTTGGCCAGCTCGAAGCGCCCCACGCGGTCGGCGCGGGCGTCGGTAAAGGCCCCGCGCCGGTGGCCAAACATCTCGCTCTCAAACAAGCTGGCCGAGATGCCGCCCAGGTTCACCTTTACGAAGGGCTGGCCGCGCCGGTGGCTGTTCTCGTGCAGGGCTTCGGCAATCAGCTCCTTACCGGTCCCACTTTCACCCTCAATCAGCACCGAGGCATCGGTGGCGGCCACCTGGCCCACCTGGCGCAGCACGGCCAGCAGGCGCGGATCTTCGCCCACGATGTTGCCGAGGGCAAACTGCTTGTCGAGCGCCCGGCGGCCGGTGGGAACCACCTCGGCCGGCGCGTGCAGCTGCAGGAGGGTACCGATAGTCTGGAGCAGCGCGTCGTTTTGCCAGGGCTTGGTTACGAACTCGGCCGCGCCCGCCTTCATACCCGCCACGGCCAGCGCGATGCTACCCCAGCCGGTGAGCAGCACCACGGGCACGGCCGGCACCAGCGCCTTGAGCTGGGCCAGCAGGGCCAGCCCATCGGCCCCGGTGGTGGTGGCCGAAAAATTCATGTCGAGTAAAATGAGCCGGGGCGCGGCCTCCTGCACGGCGGCCAGCGCCTCGGCCGGGCCGGCGGCCGTGCGGGCCGAGTAGCCGGCCTGCTTGAGCAGCAGCCGCAACGAGGTGCGCACCGCCAAGTCGTCATCGACAATGAGAATCATACCTGTAAAGAAAACGCGGCTGCTTTATTCGGCAGCACCTGGGTAAACCCGCTTGCCTCGCCGAATTTACTCAAGCGGTGAGCCGGGGGACTTGGGTTTGCCGTGCGTTCGGAGTTTCCTGGTCCCGTTCAAAAACCTTAAACCCTGCCACAAAAAACGTCTGTCATGCTGAGCTCGCGAAGCATCTTGCCAGGGTCGAACGGGTTGTTCAGACGTGAGAAGATGCTTCGCAAGCTTAGCACAACAGACGTTTCCTCAAGGGCTAGCAAAGTGGGGTGATGCCTTGACTCAGCGCCCCAGCGCCGCCTATCCTAGCGACCGCTGATGGTCGAGCCGCCGGTGGCATTCTTGGTCACCTCGGGCGAGCCGTAATATTTGATATTGGAACCCCCGCTGGCCTCGGCCAGCAGCACTTCCTTCACGGCCAGCTTGGCGATGCTGCCGCTGCTGGCTTCGATCTGGGCGCGGTTGGTGAGCAGCTTGTCACCGTTGAAAACCGAGCCGGCGGTAAGGTTGATGTCGCAACGCGGCGCCTGCCCGGTGAGGTCGATGGCGCTGCCCCCGTTTTGGCGCACGATGAGCACGCTCGCGTTGATGTCGGCCCGCAGAGCCGAGCCCGACGAGAGGTTAATCTGGAAATCAGCGGTGTTGAAGGGACCGCTGGCCGTGATAGCCGCGCCGCTGCTGGCGGCCAGGCTCATGAGCTGGTCGGCCGTAACGGCCACGTGCAGCTTACGCAATTGGCGGTCTTTCTTGGAGTTTCCGGCGCGCTCATCGGGGTTGTCGTAGTGCACATTGAGCACGCCGTCAACCACTTTAGTCAGGATGTGATCGCGCTGGTCGAGGGTGGTCGCGCTCACCTCCACTTGCTGGGGCCGGCCGCCGGTGAGTACCAGTTCGATACCGGTCCCCACGTTGATGCCGCGAAACTTCTCGACGTTGCGTATTTCCGGGGTGTTGGCGACGGCGGTTTCGGATTGGGCCAGGGCGGGAGCCAGGGCCAGCAGCCACAACAGCGCGGGCAGTAGGTAGTTTTTCATATTCTCAGGAAAGGAACAGCGGGGTGTTAGCTGCAAAGAAATGCTACGCTAACGCTAGGGAGGCGGCGGTTGTTTAGGGTAAGGGGGTGGGAGGGTGTGGGGGCAGGAGTTGATTGGTGAAGTTGCGTCGAGTCCTCTTGTAAGATGCTTGTCAGGCTGGGCTGGCGAAGCATCTGCTCACGTTATGCGCAGGCCGTTCAAACCTGACAAGATGCTTCGCCAGCTCAGCCTGACAGTACGGGGTGTTTGCCAGGCCGTTAAAACTACCTTATTGACAAACCTTGAACAACTCCCCCTACCCTCCTACCCCCATCACCTCATCACCTAATCTCTGCTCACGCTGCCGCCGCTGCTGGTGCGCTTGGTGAGCTGCGGCGAGCCCTTGTAGCTGATGCTGCCGCCGCTGCTGGCCTGGGCTACGAGGTCGTCTTTCACGGCTACCACGATGGAGCTGCCGCTGCTGGCCTCGGCGCGGCAGTGGTCGGCCTGGAGCCTGGGAGCCTCGAAGCTGGCGCCGCTGCTGCTTTGCACGTCGAGGCTGGTGGCCCGGCCGCTGAGGCTAGCCGAGCTACCACTGCTCTGGCGCACGGTAAGCGTGGTGGTAGCCAGGGCGGCCTCCACGCTGGCCCCCGACGATACATCGAGCTGGAAATTGTCGGCGTCAAAATCTCCCGAGGTGTGCACCGACGAGCCGCTACCCGCCGTGAGGGCCGTGAGCTGGTCGGCCGTGACGGCCACCCGCAGGTGCTTGTTGGTGCGGTCGTTGCGGCCGAAGCGGTCTTCGGGATTTTTATAGCGCAGCGTGAGCACGCCGTCTTTCACGGTGGTTTCGATGCGGTCGCGGTACTCGTTGGTAGCGGCGCTCACTTCCACGCGCTGGCTACTACCGGCGGTGAGGCTAAGGTCGATGCCGGTACCCACGTTGATGGCGTGGAAGGCGGGCACGGTGCGCGTCTGGGCGCTTTGGGCGTGGGCAGTGGCGAGGGCGGCCAGCGACAGCAGGGCGGGAAGCAGCAGATTTTTCATAACGCAGAAAGGGAGGGGGTGAAAAGTCGAATTTTGGTGGTTTTGCCGAGGGTACCGGGCCGGGAACGCGTTCGTTACAGGGGTTGCAAAAAATTTCAGGCGCGGCGGTAAGCGGTTGGCTGCCCGGGTAGATGCGGCAAAGGTGACAGCCGTTGCCACCAGCCCCAAGAATATTATCCCAACTGGCAGTAGGCTTACACCAACGCGACTTTTGGGGCCTCGCCCGGGCGCTGGCGGCAAGGCGACTCGCTACCGCAGGCCGGCGATAATTTCCTGCACCTTCTGCGGGTAAGACTTGTCGAGGTATTCGTGGTCGTACCAGTATTGCAACTGCTCCACCATCTGGGGCAGGTAGCGGAAGTGGCGCTGCTGCACGTTTTCCGCCAGCAGCTCCCGGGCCTTCGTGTTGTCGCCCAGGAGGCGGGCCGTCAGCACCTCGCCGGCGCGGGTGAAGTGCTCGTACAAACAGATTTTCCAGTCGTTGTAGCCCTGAGCCGTCATCTGCTCCCGGATGGGCTCGAAGCGGGGAGCCGTGGCCGTGAGCACCGACGCCCCGACCTGGTCGATTACCGGGTTGACGAACGAGTGGCCGAACTCGTGCACGCACACGGTGCGCAGGGCCTGGCGGTCGGCAAAGCCCAGGCGTAGGGCAGCCTCGTCGCTGACGCTGGCCGGCGGCGTAAAGCTGCCGAAAACATTGCCGATCACGTGGTCGCCGCCCACGGCAAAGCCCGTGCTGAAGAGCATAGTCAGGCTCGGATACAGCCGGTAGGTAGCCGAGGGCTGGCCGTAGAAGTGTTCTATTTCGGTGAGAAAAGCCGGCGGCGGCAGGTTGTCGTTGACTTCCGTCAGCATGGCCGCGTAGTAGGGCTGGCGCTGGCGCAAAAAGGCATCGAAGCCAATTTCCCGGTAGAAGGCGTTGCAGGCCTCGACAAACCGCTGGGCTTCGGCGGCCGCTGCAAACGGCGGGCCGGGCGATTTATCGGGCGACACGCTGGCCCGCGGAAAATCGGGCAGACCGAGCACGAAATTGGCGTAGTGCAAGTAAAAGCTGCGGTCGAAATATGACTTGATAACGGCCAAGTGGGGCGAGGCGGCAAAGGCTTTGTAGGGGGCGGCCAGCTTCAGGTTCAGGGCGTACAGGTCTCTGATTTTGGTGCGCCGGCCGGCAATACTCACCGATTGCGAATCGGGAATAGCGACTAGGTCGTCGTATTGCAGCAGCAGGTTGCAGAAGCTCAGCAGCTCTAAGTTGGGGTTGAAAGCGACTTGAATCTGCGGCTGTCGGCACACCGGGTAACGCAGCTTAAAAGCACCCTGGGCCTGCCGACCTACCACTGCCACGCGGGTCGGCTGGGCCAGCGGCAGCTTGGTGTGCACCACTGCGCCGGGAGTGGCGGGCAACGCTTGGTCAGCCACCCGAACTTGCAGCCGCCCGGCTGAGACGGTGAGCTGGTGGCTCAGGTACAGCAAGTGCTCGTCCTGCCGCGGGAAGCGCAGCTGCTCCCGGCCCGTAAACTGGTCGAAGGAAGCCACCCACGAATCGGGCGCCTGGCGGCTCTGCCAGCCGGTAGTTAGCGACTGGGGCGCTGCACAGGCCGTGGCGAATACCGCGAGCGCGCCCCATAGAAAAGAGCTTTTCATACAGATAAGCGAAGAATGTCCAACTCTAGCCCACTGCGCAAGTGCACTGCTTGTAACACCAAGCTCCAGCTTGGTGATTTGCTCGGCGAGTACACCCGGCCGCCTCACCAAGCTGGAGCTTGGTGTTACAAGCAGTACGCTGTACCTAAGCACTACGGCGGGTGATATATTGAGCCCCTAGCCTACTCCTCGCGCAAGGCCACCGCCGGCCGAATGCCCGCCGCCAGCTGGCCCGGATAAAAGGCGCACACTGCCGCCAGTACGTACAGCCCCACCGCCGCCAGGGCCATCGCGGTGAGGTACACGCCGGCTTTTATCTCAAAAGCCCCGAGCAGCGGAAACTGCACCGCCACCAACAGCCCCAGGCCCAGGCCGAAAGTGGTGAGCACCAGAATTTCGCCCACCACCTGCCGGCTGATGGCCCCGGCCGGCGCGCCCAGGGCCCGGCGCACGCCCAGCTCGGCCCGGCGCTGGTTGATGTTGAGCCAGAGCACCCCGAAGAGGCCCAGGGCCACGTTTAGGAGCAAGAAAATGCTCATCAGCCCCAGCAGCACGGGCTTGGTTAACAATGTCCGCACCTGGCTGGCGTGCATGGCGGGCAGGGTGCGCACCGTGGCCGACCAGGTCGGGCCGATGCGGCGGATTTCGTCGGTAAGGCGCTTTTCGAGGGCGGCCCCGCTGCCGGGAGCTACCCGCAGCAGTAGGGCATCGGGCAGGAAGGCCGTGTCGGCGGCGAATACCGGCTGCATCAGGGCGGGCACGGGCGTTTGCAGCTCGCCATCGGCCCGGTAGGCTTGTACCACGCCCACTACGCGCCACTGCTTCTTGTCCAGGCTCAGCAGCTTGCCGATGGCCTGCGCACTGCTGGGGAAGAATACTTCCCGCAGCCGCTCGTCGATTACAATGGGGCCGTGAACTCCGGGCGTTACGTCGCCGGACTCGAACCAGCGGCCAGCCGTGACTTGTAAGTTCAGCACCTCGCGCAGCTCGGGGCCGACGTTGAAGATGTTGACCGTATTGGCGCTGCGCACCACCTTGCCTTTGGCATCGGTTTCGTCGACCGACGACTGGCTGTCGTTGAACGAGAACGGCGTATTGGCTGCCGACACGGCTACGCCCTGCACGCCGGGTAGCCCGCGCAGCCGGGCCAGCACCTGCTGCAACGTAGCGAAGCGCTCAGCCCGGGGCTGGCTGCCAAACGCGATGTTCGCCTGCCACGCCTGCTTGTATTCGAAGCCCAGCGGCTGGCGATAGTTGGCCCAGAGGTCTACCCCGATGGTCCCCACCGCAAACAGCACTACGAAGGCCAGCAAAATTTCTACGATGAGCAAGGCATTGGCCCGGCGGCGGTTCCACATCAGGGTAAACAGGTGGCGGATCATATCGGTGAGTAGTGAATAGTGAGTGGTGAGTAGTGCCGGGAGGAGGCTACTCGCTAGCGGCCCAGCTCGCCCTTGAGGGCCTTGATGGCGGGCAGCTTCGACATTTTGTAGGCTGGGTAGGCTCCCGAGAGCAGGCCGAATACCAGGGCCAGCCCCAGGCCCAGGAAAAACACGCGCCCGCTGAACGTCAGTTGGGCGTAGGGAATCAGGTGGCTACCGTTGAGCAGGTGCAGCACGACCGCCGCCAGAGCCAGCCCCAACAACCCGCCCAGCAGGGTCAGGAGCAGGTTTTCGACCAGAAACTGCCCCGCCAGCCGCCCGGCCGTGGCCCCAAAGGCCTTGCGCACGCCAATCTCGGCGCTGCGCTCCAGCGTGCGGCTCACGTTGATATTGACCAGGTTGAGGGCGGGCAGCAGCATAAAGAGCAGGCCCAGCCCCAGCCACTGCCGCCAGAAGGCAGCGGCGTCGCCGTCTTGCCCGGCGTGGTTGCTATGGTCGGCCATGTAGTGGGCCAGCAGGGTGCGGGCATAGGAGCGAATTTCCTTGTATTCCTTTTCGGGCATCGGCAGGCCAGCCAGCACCCGCTGGTACTCGGCCTGGATGGCGGGCACGTCGGCGGCGTCGCGGGCCAGCACGATGGCCTGGTACTCGCCCAGGTAGTCGGGGCGGCGCAGGTCGTCGGCGGTGGTAGTCACGGGCAGCCAGCACTCGGCGTAGGAAAGCTCGCGGGCGGCGGGCACGTCGGCCACCACGCCCAGCACCCGGTAGGGCTGGCCATTGAGCTGCACGGCCTGGCCCACGGCGGCCGCCTCCGAGCCAAAGCAGCGCCGGGCCACGGTGGCATTGAGCACGATGACGTGGGCCGCGTCGCGCACCTCGGCCGCGTTGTAGGGCCGCCCGGCCACGAAGTCGAAATCGAGCACTTGCCACAGGGCGGCGTCGGTGTAGCGGCGGTTGGCCTTCACTACCTGCTGGCCCACGTACAGCGCTACATCGATAGTGTAAGCTTCACTCAACGCCACGGTTTGCGGGGTGCGCAACGTACACACGTGGCGGCGCAGGAAGTCATACCCCAGCGCCGAGCTGCTCTGCGTGCCCGGCCCCGACAAGATCATCCGGTTGACGAACAGCAGCCGGTCGGTGCGCCGCTCCGGGGCCCGCGCCCCCACGGCGTGGTCAAACATGGCGTACACCACCACCAGCATCATCAGGGTAAAGCTAATGCCAAACAGGCTGATACCGGTAAAAAACTTGCGCCGCTGCCAGCCGCGCCAGGCGAGTTTGAGGTAGCTTAAGAACACGGTTCTTTTAAATTATGAATTAGAAATTATGAATTATGAGTTGGCTCTTCGAAGTAGCTTTTGAATTAGAAATTAGCCCGGCTAATGAATTAAATTACTAGGGCAATTCATAATTTCTAATTCATAATTCATAATTTTTCAAGCTACTTGCCGGCCGTCGAAGAAGCGCACGAGGCGCTGGGTTTTGAGGGCCTGCTGCTCGTCGTGGGTTACCATTACCAGGGTGGTACCCTGCTCGCGGTTGAGGCCCAGCAGCAGCTCCATGATTTCCTCGCCCATCACCGAGTCGAGGTTGCCGGTGGGCTCGTCGGCCAGGATGATTTCGGGGGCGCCGGCCAGGGCGCGTGCGATGGCCACCCGCTGCCGCTGCCCGCCCGAGAGCTGGGCCGGAAAGTGCCGGGTGCGGGCGCTGAGGCCAACTTTATCGAGGGCGTCGAGGGCGCGCTTGCGGCGCTCGCCGCCCCCGATGCCGGCGCGGTAGAGCAGCGGCATCTCCACGTTGTCGATAACCGAGAGGTCGTTGATGAGGTGGTAGCTCTGAAAGACGAACCCAATTTTGTGATTGCGCAGCCCCGCCAGTTCCTTGTCGGAGTAGGACGTGACGGGCCGGCCATCTATCTCAATGGTGCCGCTGCTGGGCTCGTCGAGCAAGCCCATGAGGCTGAGCAAAGTCGATTTGCCGCAGCCACTCGGCCCCATCACCGACACGAACTCGCCCCGGTTGATGGTGAGGTTGACTTGGCTCAGGGCTACGGTTTCGACGGTGCGGGTCTGGTATACTTTCTCGATGTTGGCGAGGCGGATGACGGGGGTTGAGTTAGGGACAGTTTGCATAAGAATGAAATGTTTAGCGGTGGTTGTCATTGCTTTGCTCTGCTCGCAATGACAAATGACTTGAAAGGCTGGGCTTAGTTCAGCGATGGCGCGGGTCTATTGGAGCAGGTCTCAAAACTTCTGAAACTCCTACCCGCTCACCCTCCTACCCTTCCTACTCTGCCGCCAGTGCCTGGCCGGCTTCGAAATCAAATAAAGTCAGTCCGCGCAGGCGGTAGTAGGCCACCCAGCCAGCGCGCAGGGCCAGGATATAGTTGCGCCGGGCCAGGTCCTTAGCGGCCGAGGCCAGGGTAAGGTCGGTGAGGGAAAGGCGGCCCGCCTCATAAGTAGCGCGGGTGATGGCGTAGCGGCGCTGGGCCAGGGTATCGGCGCGGGCGGCCAGGCGGGCCTGCCCGGCCAGGGCCGGCACCTGGGCCGCCTGCGTGAGCACGGTTTGCTCGAAGGCCCGCTCGTCCTGGGTTACGGCGGCGGCAGCCTGGTCGCGGGCCAGCTCGGCGGTGCGGATGGTGGCGCGGCGGCGGCCCCAGTCCACGAGCGGCAGCGCGAAGCCCAGGGCCACCTGCTGCTGGTTTTGCAGGGCGAGGTAGCTTTCGCGCAGGCCGGGCGCCTGGTTGACGTAGCCGAGGTTGGCGGTGAGGGTCGCCAGAAAGCCGGTACTCCCCCGGGCCAGGGCCACGTCGCGGGCGGCTTGCAGCTCCCGCCGGGCGAAGGCCAGCGGCGCGGCACGGTGCTGGCGGGCCTGGGCCAGCGCCTCGGCGGGTACCACGGTCAGGGCCGGGGCGGCGGCGGGCACGGCCAGCGGGGGCAGGCCCGTTTCGGCCGCGGCAGCCGTTTCGGCGGGCAGGGCGCAGTAGGTGCGCAGGCTTACGGCGGCCGTTTCGGCGTCGAGGCGGGCCTGGGTCTGGGCTTGGCGAGCATCGAGCAGGTTGAGCTCCAGCTGGAGCAGGTCGCTTTGGGAAAGGCGGCCGAGGGCGTATTTCTCGCGGCCCACGCGCAGCAGCTCGGCGGTGGCCTGGGCGTTCTGGCCAGCCACGGTGGCGGCCACCTGCTGCAAAAGCACGTCGAAAAACAGCTCCGTCACGCGCTGGGCGATAGTCTCGCGGGCTTCGAGGTATTGGCGCTGGCTTTCCTGGTAGAGCAGCGGCGCGATGCGGCGGTCCCAGCGCAGGGGGTTGAAATAGCCCAGTGGCTGGGTGAGGCCCAGGGTAAAGGGCTGGTTGTTGTACCGCTTCTCGCGGCGGGCAAAGTCGTCGAAGCGCTGCACCTGCGAGCCAATAACTACCTGCCCGCCGGTGAGGCCGATGTTCTGCGTCAGGTTGAGGGCCAGCAGGGAATTATTGTAGCGCACGCTCTGAAATTCGGTGGTGCCGTCGGGCTGCACCACCGGGATGATGGCCCGGTTGAAATTGGGTACCGTGCCGGCCAACCCCAGCTGCGGGCGGTAGCTGGCCTGGTAGGCGCGGTAGGCCCAGTAGCCGCCTTCGCGGGCCGCCCGGGCTTGCAGGGCCGGGGCCGCCGTGGCCTGGGTTTGGGCGATGAGGGCGGGCAGGCTGAGCACCTGGCCGGCGGCACGATCTACCCTGCCCAGCCCGGCGACAACCAGCAGTAAAGCATATAAAATTTTCATAGCAAGCAACTTATAAATATCCCTCACCTACCGCACGGCTACCAGCGCCTGCCGCAGCTGCTCGCCCAATTCCGTTACCCGCTCCTGGCTGATGTTGTCGTTCACGAGCACCACCACGGCCGCATCCTGGCCGGGGTAGCAGGCCAGCCAGGTATGGTGGCCCGGAAAGCGTCCGCTGTGGTAAATGCTCCGCTGGCCGCTAGCCTCGGGAGCGAGGCGCCACGCCAGGCCCACGGCGTAGCCTTCGGGCAGCGTCGTGGTGGGCTGGTGGGCCAGGCGCACGGCGGGGTCGCGCTCGGCCAGGTTGGCGGCGGCGTAGCGTAGCAGGTCGGCGGGGGTCGAGGTGAGCGTGGTGCCGCCCCAGTAGCCGGTGTAGCGCACGTAGGCTTGCGGCTGCCGCTGGTCGTCGTAGCCGGTGGCATAGTGCTGCTGCTCAGCGGCCGAGAGCACGCGCTTGGTATCGCGCATGCCGAAGTGCTGCCGCACGTAGCGGGTCACGAGGACTTCGTAGGGCTGCTGGTACACGCGCTCGAGCAGCAGCTGCAAAATGAGCGGGCCGAGGTTGTTGTAGCGGTAGGTGGTACCGGGCTGGGCACTGGGGCGCAACTGGTGCAGGTCGGCCAGCAGGCTATCGGCTGAGTAGCGGTTGTAGTAGGCCATGCGGGTAGCTTGGGGCAGGGCGCGCAGGCTATCGCCCAGCGCCTTGGGGTACGCGTGCGACGTGCCCGGCAGGCCGGCAGTGTGGTTGGCCAGGTCTACGAGCCGCACGGGGTGACCCGCAAACTCCAGGTTGGGATACTGGCCGGGCAGGTAGCGGCGGATGTCGTCGGTAAGCTGCACCTTCTGTTCGAGCACGGCCTGGGCCAGCAGGGTGCCCACGAAGGTTTTGGCCACCGAGCCCATGTTGTAGTGGGTGGTGGCGGTAGGCCGGCGGCCGGTCCCTTTTGCCACCTCCCCGTAGTTGTAGAAGTACTGCTTGCCACCTTTGTACAGGGCGATGGACAAGCCCACGGCGGCCGGCTGCTGCATGTAGCGGCCCGCGGCTTGGTGCACGGCCGCATCCAGGGGCGTGCGCAGGTGGTTGTCGGTGCCCACGGGTGCGGGGCCAGCGGGCTGGGGCTGCCCAGCCGGGGCCACCTGCGCGCGCACGCCTTGGCCAGCGGTCAATTCAAAGGCAACTACCAGCGAAGTAATCAACAGAAGAGCGCGCATGAGAAAGCAGAAAAAGGTGTGGAAGGAAAGAATGAGTCCGCGAAGAGCTAGGGCTTGACGACCAGCTCGGGCGCGTCGGCGTAGGCCTTGGTATCGGAGATAATCAGCTCCTCCCCCGCCGCCAGTCCGCTGAGTACCTGCACGTAATCGGGATTGCTGTCGCCGAAGCGTACTACCCGGCGCACGGCCCGGCCATCGGCCAGCACGAACACTGGCTGTTCCTGCCCGCCTTGGTAAAACGGGCCGTTTTTGACGCGCAGCACGCCCCGGTGGGCGCGGGTGATCACGGCCACGTCGGCCCGCAGATTGGCGCGCAGGGTCGGGTGGTGGTCGTTGGCCAGGGTGGCGTAAAACGTCACCACGCCCTTATCCACGGCCGGGCTGATACTGGCCACCGTGCCGCGCAGGTCGTTGCCGGGGCCGAGGCGCACGAGCACGGCGTCGCCGGGGTGCAGCTGGTCGGCGTAGGTGTCGCTGAGGGTGGCGCGCACCCGGTAGCGGCTGAGGTCGGCCACCCGGGCCAGGGCGTCGCCGGCCTGCACGGTGGCACCCAGGTTGTCGTTTACCCAAGTGAGCACGCCGGGCTGCTGGCTGCTGATGTCGGCCTGGCGCAGCTTGCGGGACTGCTCGGCAATGCTGCGCTGCTGCATCGACACGGTGTAGCCCAGCTCGCGGCGGTCGGCCTGGCTGGCCTGGCGCTGGTTGCCCAGCTGCTGGCGCAGGCGGGCGGCTTCGAGGCGGGCGGTGCGCAGGTTGAGCTCGGCCTGGCGTACGGCTTCGGCAGTGCCGCCCCCGATTTCAAGCAAATGCTGCTCGTCGCGCAGGGCCGATTGCAGGCTGCTTACTTTCAAATCCTGGGCCTGCTGCTGGGCTTGCAGGTCGGTGAGGCTGCGGGCCAGCGTAAGCCGGAGCTGGGCGTTCTTATTCTGATTGCGCAGCTGCTCGTCGTCGAGCTTGGCCAGGGTCGAGGCGGCCAGCTCCTTGTCGAGCTCCACTATGGTCTGCCCGGGCTGCACCCGCGCCCCCACCGCCAGCGCCACCCGCCGGATGGTACTCTGAATGGGGCTCACAATCACCGCCTCGCGGGCCGGAATCACGGTACCGCTGGCCGTGAGCGTGGCGTCCACGTCGCCGGTTTCGACGCGGGCCGTGAGCAGGTCGGGGCGGCGCAGACTGGGTTGCAGCACGGTGCGCAGCCCCAGGCCGGCCACCAGCAGCGCGGCCAGCACCCCCAGGCCCAGCAGCCAGGTGCGCAGCCGACGGCGCTGCTGGGTAGTAGTTGAAATAGCTCTGTCCATTGGTGGGCAGGTAGGTAAGAAGTTCCTACTACCTAAGCCAAGGGGCGTGCCATTTATGCAAATTACTTTCTATCAATAATTTACAACAAAAACCCAGACTACGGGCTCTGTAAAAACTGTCCATTACCGGACAGGCTGTTCAGTAATGGGCAGTTGCGCGGACTTTAGTAGTCCGCGTGCGACAGGCCGCCCCCACAAACTCGCGGACTTTTACTCCGCGAACTCCAGGCCGGCCACTCCCCTACGTTCGCGGACTATAAAGTCCGCGCAACTATTTGCTGCCCCGGAAGGCGGGCATTGTGGCCTCGCCCGCTGCCGCCACGCCGCGCCGGCCTAGCACGCGCCCCGCCGTACGCCAGAGGATGCGCAGGTCGAGGAGGAAGCTCTCGTGGTCCACGTACCAGTTATCCAGCTCAAATTTTTCTTCCCAGCTGATGGCATTGCGGCCGTTCACCTGCGCCCAGCCGGTGAGGCCGGGGCGCACGAGGTGGCGGCGAGCCTGCCGGGGCGAGTACAGCGGTAGGTATTGCGGCAGCAGCGGGCGCGGCCCCACCAGGCTCATGTCGCCGCGCACGATGTTCCAGAGTTGGGGCAGCTCGTCGAGCGAGGTGGCCCGCAGCCAGCGGCCCAGGGCGGGCAGGCGCTGGGCATCGGGCAGCAGCTGGCCGGTAGCCGGGTCGCGGGCCATCGTCATGGTTTGCAGCTTGAAGAGCGTAAACAACTGCCCCCGCAGCCCCGGCCGCGCCTGGCGAAACAGCCAGGGCCCGCCGTTTTGCCACGCGGCCAGCCCCGCGCCCAGCACCAGCAGCGGCGCAGTCAGCACGGCCAGCGGCAGAGCCACGGCAAGGTCGAGCAAGCGCTTACCAGGGTACATTCTGTGTGGAGTTATGAGTTATGAGTTAGGAATTATGAGTTATGAGTTGGCTTGGCGGGACGTAGAAGCGATTTAAAAGATTTTATTTGAATGAAATGTTGCCTTCACAAACATCCGTCATGCTGAGCTCGCCGAAGCATCTTGGCAGGTTCGTTGAATGGCTTAACAATGAATTGGTAGAGATGCTTCGGCAAGCTCAGCATGACAATCACGAAATAGGGTGCGGGGTAGTTTTGCCACAAACTGCCTCGCGGCCGGATACGGGTGCCAGCAGCCAGGAGCAACCCGTTCTTTGCGTGAAGAACGGGATAGATGCAGTGTGCCAGGCCAATCAAGCCGCAACTCATAATTTCTAACTCATAACTAATAACTCCTTTTGCTTTCCTTCCCCAACGCCAAGCTCAACCTGGGCCTCTACGTGACGGCCAAGCGGCCCGACGGCTACCACGCGCTCGAAACCGTCTTCCTGCCCCTGCCCTGGACCGACGTGCTCGAAGTACTGCCCGCGCCCAAGGGCCAGGCCGCGTCCGACCTCACGCTTACCGGCCGGCCCATTCCCGGCGAGGTGACTACTAATCTGTGCCTCAAAGCCTACGGGTTATTGAAAGCCGACTTTCCGCACCTACCCGCCGTGCAGATGCAGCTGCACAAGATCGTGCCCATCGGGGCGGGCCTGGGCGGCGGCTCGGCCGACGCGGCCTTTGCCCTGCGGGCCATCAACGAAACGTTTGGCCTGGGATTATCCACCGAACAGCTTGAAAGCTACGCCCGTCGGCTGGGGGCCGACTGCGCCTTTTTCATCCAAAACCAGCCCTGCCTGGCGCTGGAGCGCGGCGACGTGTTCGAGCCCATTGCGCTGAACCTGCGCGGCACGGCCTGCGTGGTGGTGTACCCGGGGCTGCACATCAGCACGGCGCAGGCATTTGCGGGCATCGTGCCGCAGGCCCCGGCCCACTCCTTGCGGGCCGCGCTGGCCGAACCCATGAGCACCTGGCGCGCTACGGTGCACAACGACTTCGAAAAGTCGCTGGCCCCCACCTATCCCATCCTGGCCACAATCAAGCAGCGCCTCTACGATGCGGGGGCGGCCTACGCCAGTCTCTCGGGCTCGGGCTCGGCGGTGTACGGCCTCTTCCCCGGCCAGCCCGAAGCGCCGGCCCTGGTGTGGGAGCCGGAGTTTCTGGTGTGGCGGGGCACTCTGTAAGCTTCGGCGTGAGCATCTTAGCAGTATGATGGCTTGTCTGCTTTCCAAAATCATCCTACCCGCTGGCCTGCTGCTGGGCGGGCTGGGGCTGGCCGCGTGTACCCGCCCGCCCGCCAGCTCCCCGGCTAGCTCGGAAGCTCCCACCTGCTGCCAGAGCCGCTACCCGCCGGCGGCCTTCAAGCAGTACACTACCCAGCAGCTAGGCCAGGAATACCAACGGCTGAGGCTCATTAAATGCCAGGCGTGCAGCTATTACGGCGGCGACTTCCACCAGCTCATGAAGGAGCTGGGCACCCGGCTCAACGGCCAGCCCCGCGCTACCGTGCGGCGCATCATGGGCCAGCCCGACGCCGTTTCCAAAAATACCCTGCTGTATTACTGGCGCTACACGCACGACTACCTGCGCTTTCGCCCGGCGGCCAACGGCACGGTTGCCAGCTCCTGGTACTTCGCTTTGGAATAGGGCAGTTGCCGCGGCAAATTATTTTTGTCGCCCTCTTCTTATCATTCGTGCCCAAACACCTCCCGGTTACTTTACACGTTGAGGACCTCGTCGTCGAAGTCGTGCGGAAACCCGTGCGCCGGCTGCGCCTCACCATTCGCCCCCCGCAGGGACAGCTGCGCGTAACCGTGCCGCTGGGCACGCCCGAGGCCACTATTCGCGAGGTGGTGCGCGGCAAGCAAACCTGGATTCGCCACCACCAAGCGGCAATGCAGCAGCGCCCGCCCGTGCCGATCCTGCGCTACGAGAGCGGCGAAACGCACTATTACCAAGGACAGGCCTGGCACTTGTGCGTGGACGAGCAGGCCGGCCGCGCTCACGTGCGACTGGCCCCGGCAGAAGGGACGCTCTACTTGGTCGTACCCGCAGGCTTTTCGCCCGAGCAACGGGCACTGGTGCTGGCCCGCTGGCGGCGCACGCAGCTACGTGCCCTGGTGCCAGCCTTACTAGCCAAGTGGGAGCCCGTAGTCGGGGCTCAGGCCGCCGCCTGGGGAATTAAGCAGATGAAAACGCGCTGGGGCACGTGCAGCATCCGCGCCCGCCGCATCTGGCTGAGTTTGGAGCTAAGCCAGTGGCCGCTGAGTTGCCTGGAGTACGTGCTGGTACACGAGCTGACGCACCTGCACGAGCGGTTGCATACGGCGCGCTTTTGGCGGCTGGTCGGCCAGGCGATGCCCGACTGGCAGACCCCGCATCAGGCCTTGAAGCAAGGTAGCCTTGCGGCCCTGTTTGCCCCTGCCAGCTGACTTACACACACGGTGTTGGTGTACACGGGTCAGTTTCCCACCCTTGCGGGGTAACAAACCAGTGTAGAATAGCCAAATACTGCACATCTATCGCCAGTTGAGCGAGATTCACGAACTGCGCTGGAATCCACGCAAATAGAGTACCCGTTCCAGGTCCGCCGTAGCTATTATAAAACCAAGTGTCGATGGGTGGCAAGTCACATTCGTCGAAGACTCCTACTGTCTGCGCTTCTACTGCGCCGTCGGGTGTATTCAAGTCATATTCAACGATCAGTATCCGACCTGGATTTAGCCGTTTTGCCTGGCGTTGACATATACTCCACTTCTGCATAAACCGGCCTACACCACGGCTTCGGCGGCGTCCCGCTGCCGGGCGCGGCGCTGGTTCCACTGGTCGAGCACGGGGTGCACGAGCACACTGACCAGAATAAGCACCGTACCCAGGTAAAAGCCGCCCGACATTTTTTCTTTTCCAAAGCCCGGCACGCCGAGTAGGAACATACTCTGGGCCAGCACGATGCCGTACACCGGCTCCAGGTTGATGGTGAGGTTGACCACAAAGGCCGAAATGCGCTTCATCAGCTCGACCGACGAGGAGAAAGCATACACCGTGCACACGCCGGCCAGCAGTAGCAGCCACAGCCAGTCGAAGCCGTGCCAGGCCAGCCGCAAGCCCTGCCCCTGGGTGAAGTAGGCGCTGTAAACGGGAAAGAACAGCGCAATGCTCAGGCTCGCCCCCGACATCTCGTAAAACGTGAGCCGCACCGGCGCGTGGCGCTTCACCAGCTGCGAGTTGAGCACGCTGAACAGCGCCGACAGCCCCGCCGAAGCCACCGCCACCAGCAACCCGGTCAGCTGCGTAAACTCGGCCTGCGAAATGAGGTACAAGCCCACCATTGCCAGCAGCCCCAGCCCCACCTCGTAGGGCCGCACCCGCCGCCACAGCAGCAGCGGCTCCAGCAGCGAGGTCCACAACGCCAGCGTGGCCATCCCCGCCAGGCACACGCTCACCGACGACAAGCGGGCGGCCAGGAAAAACGTAATCCAGTGCGCCGCCACTATCGCCCCTACGCTCAGCAGCTTCAATGCCTCACCCGGGGCCACGCGCCAGCCCGTACCCCGCGCCAGCAGCAACCCCGCCAGCCCCACGCTAGCCAGCAGCGTGCGCCAAAACACCAGCTCCACCGGCGGCACCGTGAGCAGCTTACCCAAAATGGCCGTAAAGCCCCACAGCAAAACGATAAAATGCAGCTTGAGGTAGTCTTTTAGCATATGGTGAGGTGGTGAAATGGTGAGTGGTGAGTTGGCGAATCAGTGGCAGTAAAACAGCGACCATCCCTCCAAACCGGAAAACTCACCATCTCGCCATTTCACCGCTACTTGGGCACTACCCGGTACAGAAATAACCCGATAATCGTAAATACAATGCCCGGCACCCACGCCGCCAGCATGGGGGGCACCGAGCCTACCGAGGCCAGGTTGCGCGAGAGCATCACGAAAATGATGAAGACGAAGGCCAGCACGAAACCCAGCGCAATTTGCCCGCCCACGCCGGCGCGGCTCTTGCGGGCACTCAGCACGACTCCGATGAGGGTCAGGATGATGGTGTCGAAGGGATACGCGTAGCGCTCGTACTTCACGCTCAGAAATTGCGCCGTATCGTTGGCCCCGCGCATGATTTTAGTGGCGATGAGGTCGTTGAGCTCGGGCGAGGTCAGCGTTTCGGCCAGGCGGTAAGTGCTGGCAAAGTCCTTGGGGTAGAGGTTGAGGGTAGTATCGCGGGCCGGAATGGTTTGCAGGGTTTCGCGGGTGGGGCCGAGGAAGGTGCGCACGGTTTGGGGCGTCAGTTTCCAGGCTTGCTTGGTCGAGTCCCAGGTAATGGCGTCGGCCGTGAGGCGGCGGCGCAGGATGGTGCTATCAATAGTTTCGAGGGCGAAGTGGTAGCCGACGTTGTGGTCGGAGTCGTAGTTCTCTAGGTACACGTAGCTGCGCGGCCCGATTTTGACGTGCACGTTGCGCCCCTCAAACTTCCAGGGCTCCTGCACGTGCTTGTTTTCAAAGGAAACGATGTGCTTGGTTCCTTTCGGAATAACCCAGCTGATAAGCCCAAACGTGAGCACCGCGATGATCCCCGCCCCCATCGCGTAGGGCAGCAGCAGCCGCTCGAAACTCATGCCGCTGGCCAGCATGGCCACCAGTTCCGTCCGCGCCGCCAGCCGCGAGGTCACGAATACCACCGCGATAAAGATGGTAATGGGAGCCAGCAGGTTGGAAAAGTACGGAAACAGGTACACGTAGTAGTTCGTGAAGACGTGCCAGAACGTGAGGTTGTGGTGCAGGAAGTCATCGTTCTTCTCCGTGTAGTCAATCACGCAAATCACCGACACAAGCATGATGACCGTGAAGAAGAACGCGGTCAAGAACTTACCGATGATGTATTTATCTAGAATCTTCACAGGACCGCAGATTTAACGGATTAAACGGATTTCGGGGATACGCCCGCCAGCCTGCGGCGGCGGGCTGACTAGGCTGGCGGGAGGGGCTGGGCTGGCTAGCTTGAGGCTAGGAAGGTTGATTTGACGAAGCGGCGGTACTGGAGGGAGGTACTACCGAAGTTGAGCAGTAGGCCTACGTGCAGGCGGTAGGCTTCGAGGTAATTGATGATTTGGGCGAAGTGACTGTCGGTCAAGTCGGGGGTGGCTTTTAGCTCCAGGAGAATCGGCTTTTCGGGGTTCGGGCCTTCGACCATAAAATCGACGCGGCGGCTACCGATTTTCTGCCCTCGAAAATAGATGGGCGTCTCGACCTCGCGCCGGGCCTGCATGCCCTCCCGCGCTAGTTCAATCTCCAGCGCCCGTTGGTAAATCACTTCCGGAAAGCCCACCCCCAGAATGCTATGCACCCGCATAGCGCAGCCAATAGCCCGATGCGTAAACGGCGTGTAGGCCGCCAGGTCTACCTCATAAGCAGCCCCCGGCTCCGCCACCAGAACATCAGCACTCACCCACTCATCCAAAAGCTCATACATAGCTAAAAACCCAAAAAGTCAGCCCGCCGCCGCAGGCAGGCGGGCGTATCCCCGAAATCCGTTAAATCCGTTAAATCTGCGGTCAAAGGCGGCGCATCAGCTTTTCCACCATCGCATTTTTCCAGGGGCCAAACGTGCCAGCCACAATCTGCTTGCGCGCCTCCTTCACCAGCCAGAGGTAAAAGGTGAGGTTATGCTGCGAGGCAATCTGCGCCCCCAATATTTCCTTCGAATGAATGAGGTGCCGCAGGTAAGCTTTCGAGTAAAAAGTGCTCACGTGCCCGCCCAGTTCCTCATCAATGGGCGAAAAATCAGTAGCCCATTTCTTACTACCCACGTTAATAATACCCTGGGTAGTAAACAGCATCCCGTTGCGGGCGTTGCGGGTGGGCATCACGCAGTCAAACATATCCACCCCCAACGCGATGTTTTCCAGAATATTGGCTGGGGTACCCACGCCCATGAGATAGCGCGGCTTGTCGGCGGGCAAAATGTCGCAGACCAGCTCCGTCATCTCGTACATCAGTTCGGCGGGCTCGCCCACGCTCAGGCCGCCGATGGCGTTGCCGGCGCGGCCCTGCTCGGCGATAAACTCGGCCGACTGCTTACGCAAGTCTTTGAAAGTACTGCCCTGCACGATGGGGAATAAATTTTGCTCGTAGCCGTAGAGCGGCTCGGTGCTGTCGAGGCGCTCAATGCAGCGCTTGAGCCAACGGTGCGTCATATCGAGCGAGCGGCGGGCGTAGTCGTACTCGCAGGGCCAGGGCGTGCATTCATCAAACGCCATGATGATATCGGCCCCGATGCGGCGCTGAATATCCATCACACCCTCGGGCGAAAACAGGTGCTTGCTGCCGTCGATGTGCGAGCGAAACGTCACACCCTCTTCCTTGATCTTGCGGGTGCCGCTGAGCGAAAATACCTGGTAGCCCCCGCTATCGGTCAGGATGGGCCGGTCCCAGCCGTTGAATTTGTGCAGGCCGCCGGCGGCTTGCAGCACGTCGAGGCCCGGGCGTAGGTACAGGTGGTAGGTATTGCCAAGGATAATCTGGGCCTGCACGTCGGCCTTGAGCTCGCGCTGGCCCACGGCCTTCACCGTACCAGCCGTGCCAACGGGCATGAAAATGGGCGTCTCAATGGCGCCGTGGGCCGTGGTGAGGTGGCCGGCGCGGGCCTTGGTGCTGGGGTCGTGAGCTACTAAGTCAAATTTCATTCTGCCAAAATTACCGCCGGCGTACCTTTGCAGACTAGTCCCGTGTCATTACCTCTGCTCCCCCACTTTCCGCCTGCCCTCTTTTTACTACCGCTGCTGCTCGTGCAGGGGTGGTTCTGGGCCCGTTATTTCCGGCCGTTTACGCGCCGGCCGCCCGAAGCTTCGGCCGAAGAGCCCGGTCCCGACGCCGAGCCGGTATCAATTATCGTCTGCGCTCATAATGAGCTGGATAATCTGCGCGAGCTGGTGCCTATTCTGCTGCGCCAGGAGTACCCGGCCGGCTTCGAGCTGGTACTCATCGACGACCGCAGCCACGACGATACCTACCTCTACGCCCAGCAGCTGAGCCAGTATTATCCCGGCCGCTTCCGGCTCGTCACGGTGACGCATACGCCGGCTGGCTTCTCGCCCAAGAAATACGCGCTCACCCTCGGTATCAAGGCGGCTCGCTACGAGCGCCTGCTCTTTACCGATGCCGACTGCCGTCCCGTCAGCTACGACTGGCTGCGCCTAATGCAGCGCGGCTTCGCGCAAAAAAACGGGGCCGAAATCGTGCTCGGCTTCTCCGGCTACGTCGAAGCGCCGGGCCTGCTCAATAAGCTCATTCGGTACGAAACGCTGCTCACCGCCGCCCAGTACCTGGGGCTGGCCTGGGCCGACCGGCCCTACATGGGCGTGGGCCGCAACCTGGCGTACACTCGCGCTATCTTCAACACTACCAAAGGCTTTGCCAGCCACATCCGGCAGCTCAGCGGCGACGATGACCTCTTCGTGCAGGATGCCGTAGCCGCTGGGGCCCGCGCCGCCGTAGTAGCCGATGCCGACGCCCAGACCGTGAGCCTACCCGCCGACAGCTGGGGCGCGTGGTGGCGGCAAAAGCGCCGGCACCTCTCGGCCGGGGGCCGCTACCGGGCCGCCGACCGCTTCCGAATTGGCCTTTTTATGGCCAGCAACGTAGTATTCTACCTCCTGACACCTGCCGTTTTGGCGTTTGGACTGGACCGCGAAAACTTGGTATCTTTGATGACAATCTGGTTGGCGCGAACATTGTTGCTCGTTCTGGCTTATGTACCCCTGGCGCGCCGCCTACGCACCACGCTGCCCCCGCTGGCCCTGCCGGCGCTTGATTTTCTTTACTTTATCCTTTATTGCGCCTGGGGAATATCCTTACTCCGCCGCCGCTCGCTCCAATGGAAGTAAACCCCGCCGATATTCAGAAACAGTTCTCGTCCAAGGCTAAGCACGATTTCAAGCTTATCCGGGCCGCCGTGGATCACAACGACCAGAACGCGTACGCCGAGCTGATGCACATCTACAAAAAGCCGGTGTTTCACGTTGTGCTCAAGATGGTACGCAATCCCGACGATGCCGAAGACCTCACCATTGAGGCTTTCGCCAAGGCGTTCAAGAACCTGCACAAATTCAATCCCGAGTTTGCCTTCAGCACGTGGCTTTTCCGCATTGCTACCAACAACTGCATCGATTTTATTCGCAAGAATAAAATCAAGACCATGAGCATCGACTCGGCGGTGAAAATGGGCGACGGCGACGAGATTCAACTGGAATTCCGCGACAACGACCTCAACCCGGCCGACACGACGATCAAAAACCAGAAGATCGAAATCATGCGCCACGTCGTGTCGCGCCTGCCCGATAAGTACCAGCGTCTCGTAAGCCTGCGCTACTTCGACGAGCTGAGCTACGAGGAAATCGCCACCGAGCTCAAAGCTCCGCTCGGCACCGTGAAGGCCCAGCTGCACCGCGCCCGTGAGCTGCTCTTCGACATGGTAAAGGACAAGAAAGAGTTTATTTAATTCTTAAATTTTCGGCTACCCTCCTGCCCGTCATTGCGAGCAAAGCAGAGCAATCGCACCCGAACGACACTATCCGCACCAATTTTGTGCCGGCGGGTCGTTTAGGTGCGATTGCTTCGCTTTGCTCGCAATGACAAACTTATTTTATGTCGCTTCTCACTACTTATTTCCCCAATCTTACCCCGCAGCAGCTCGCGCAGTTCGCCCGTCTCGAAACCGAGTTCAAGGCCTGGAACGCGCAGATAAACCTGGTGGCCCGCACCGATACCGATAATCTGGTAGAGCGCCACATTCTGCACTCGCTGGGCATTGCCAAGGTAATCCAGTTTCCGGCGGGTAGCGCAGTGCTCGACGTGGGCACGGGCGGCGGCCTGCCGGGCTTGCCGCTGGCCATCATGTTTCCCGAGGTGAAATTTCACTTGGTCGATAGCATCGGCAAGAAAATTCGGGCCGTGCAGTTCATGGCCGCCGACCTGGGCCTGCACAACGTGGTAGCCGAGCAAACCCGCGCCGAGCAGGTGCACGCCAAGTTCGACTTCGTGGTGAGCCGCGCCGTGGCTCGGCTGGCTACCTTCCACCCCTGGATAGCTCACCGCTACAAGGCCAGGCCGGCTAAGGGCGCGGGCCTTTACTACCTCAAGGGCGGCGACCTTACGGAGGAGATTGCTGAAAGCGGCCTGGTGGCGCACGAGGTTAATTTGTCGGACTTTTTTCGGGAAGAGTTTTTCGAGACTAAGAAGGTGGTGATGGTACCGGTTTAGGCGCATTTCGCGCAGGGTTGCGCAGTGTTTTCTCGAATAGAACCCTGCGAAACCCTGCGCGAAATGCGCTCAGCCCTGCTCCGCGAATAATTTCTGAAGTTCCTCCATCAGCCGGTTGCGCAGCGCATCTTCCTGGCCGGGCAGCGTGTAGGCCCGAAAAGCCACCTGCATAGTAGCGCTAGGCTTGAGGCTGACGAGAATTAGTTGCGGCGTAGGCTCGGGCAGTGCCTGCTCATCGCGCAGGAGTAAGGGCAGTGCCCGCTGGCGCAACGCGTCGAGGTCGGTATCGGCGGGTAGTTCCAGCTGAATCTCAACCAGCGCCCGCTGCGGATGCGCTTTATTGACAATCACGCCGTTGGAAGTAGCGCCGTTGGGCAGGATAATAGTGTCGCCCTGCGGGGTGAGCAGCAGGGTATTGAAAATCTGGATGGCCTGCACCGTCCCGCTCTTACCCTGGCTTTCGATAACATCGCCCACCGTAAAGGGCTTGAAAATCAGAATGAGCACCCCGCCCGCAAAGTTGGCCAAGGTGCCCTGCAACGCCAGCCCCACGGCCAAGCCCGCCGCGCCCAGAATGGCCACGAACGAGGTTGTCTCAAACCCCGCCATGCCCGCCGCCGAAATAAGCAGCAGCACCTTGAGCGCAATGCTGAACAAGCTGCTCAGAAATGAGCGCAGCGAAACGTCGAAGTGGGCTACGGCCACCGCCACCAACCGGCTCGCCCAGCCTATCAGCCACCAGCCTACCACCAGCAGCAGCAAGGCCCCCGCCAGGCGCGGCAGGTACAGCACCGCTAGGCTCGTAAGGCGCTCTACGTAAAGCTCTAATTGGGGGGCCGACAAGGCGGTAGGTATGGACATTGGGATGACAGTAAGTTGAAAAAAGGAGCCGGCCGACGCCGCTGGCCAGCCAGCTCCAAAAAGATGATACGGCAAAAATGAGGTTGGCCGGCAAAACGGCGCAGGGAAACGGCGCAAGCCATGGCGCTCTGACGCACAGCCCGCACAGCCACCCCGTCAGTTACTGAGCTTAACCGCTAAAATTTTATCCCCGATTTCGAGCTGCTGCACGACGTCCATCCCCCGCACTACCTGGGCGAAGATGGTGTAGCGGCCGTCGAGGTGCGGGGTGGGCTGGTGGGTGAAAAAGAACTGGCAACTCTCGGTGTCCTTGCCAGCCGAGGCCAGCCCCATCGCCCCCGCGCCGTACACGAGCTGCGAAAACTCGGAGCGCAGCGTGTAGGGCGTGCTGCCCGAGCCGTCGCCCCGCGGGTCGCCGCCCTGCGCTACAAAATCGGGCACTACCCGGTGAAAATATAAGCCGTTGTAGAACTGCTTATTCACCAGCGCTACGAAGCTGGCCACCGAGCCGGGGGCTTCTACGACTTTCAATTCTACCACGATTGAGCCTTTGGTGGTCGTCATCGTCACCCGCTGCCCCACCGGGATGGTTTGCACCAGTGCCCAGTCGATGGGATGCTGCGTAGCTTGTCCTACCGGCGCGGGCGTGGGCGCAGCCTTGTTTTCAAGCTTGTCCAGTGCCTGTTGCAAGCCCATCCACGCCTCGATTTCGCTGGGCAGAGCGAGCTTGCTTTGCGCCTGGCGCAGAGCGGCCAAATCTTCGGGCTGGGCGGCAGGCACCAGCGTGGGGCTGGCAAACGCCTCCGCAGCGGTAGCCAGCTGGGCCACGTCGCCGCCGGCCAGCGCCCGGCGCAGGGCGGCGGTAAAGTCGGCCTGTCGGCTGGGGGAAAAGCCCTTGTTACCCCGCAGGCTCACCAGCGCCGCCAGCGCCGAACCGGGCACCACGGGCGGGCCGGTAGTACGGGCCGCTTCCTGGATTAGAAAGTCGAATTGGGCTGGGTCTTCGCTGAGCGCGGTAAGCAGCGCGGCCTTTTCGTATTGATTGGCCGTGCGCTCGTAGCGGCGGCGGATGGTATCGGCGATGGCCGGCCGGCGGCTGGCCCGGGCGTGGCGCAGGGCTGCTTGCAACAGCGTGGCCCGGGTACGCCAGTGCTTGGCTTGCTGCACGTAGGGCAAAAAATTAGTCTTGGCCCATGAGCTGTCGGTTGGTACCCGTAGCAACCACTCTGCCGCCGTCAGCGATTCCTGCGCCAGTGGTCTCGTCAACTCCTTATCGACGCTCGCAACTACGCTGGTGGCTGCCTTTGTCGGTAAAACTCGTAGCGCTGCAATGCGCACGCGGTGGTCTTTGTCGCTGGTCGCCGCTGCCGCGATGACGGCGTAAGCCGCTGGCCGCGCCACCCGCCCAAGCGCCAAGGCACAATTTTCCCGCACGAAATAATCGGGGTCGCTCGCCGCTGCTTTTAGCAAAGCGGGCAGCGCCACCCGAGCCAGCGTCGAGTCTTGCCCCCGCATCCGGGTGAGCGCGGCCGAGGCCCCCGCCCGCGCCGGGGCCAGCCGGGATCCCGGCTGCGCCAGCAGCGCCGTTGCCTGCCGCACCACCTCGGGCGTGGCCAGCCCACGCAGGCCAGCCCGGTACAGCGCCCACGCCCGGCCGGGCGCGGCGGCCGAGTCGGAACCAGGGTATTTTATCGTATAAATCTGACTAACTGAGCTTTTCGTCACGCAGCGCCCCAGGGCCTCGTAGATAGCGCGGCGGGTCGCGGCGCTGGCTTCGGGCTGGCCGAGGCGCTGGGCCAGGGCGGGTACGGCGGTGCTATCACCCGCCTGGCCCAGGGCGAAGGCGGCGGCCCGGCGCACGGCGGGGCTGGCATCTTGCAGCAGCGGCAGCAGCGCGGGCACGGCTTTTTTATCCTGCACCGAGGCCAGTGCCTCGGCGGCGGCGGCCCGGTAAACGGGATTTTTATCCTGGAGGAAGGGCACCAGAATGGCCGTCTGGCGCTCGTCTTGGGCGGTGGCGATGCGCCGGCGCGTGGCATCGGCGTAGGGGTGAGCAGGGGGCGCCGCGGCGGAGGCCAGCAGGGGTAGCGCGGCAAAAAGCAGGGTAAACGAACGCATAGACTAAGAAATTTGCGGCTGCAAGTAACGGGTAGCCCGACCTTTGTCGCTTCTAGCTGCTTCTCTATGTCCGCCGTTCCCGACCCTACCCAGCTCCGCATTCAGGATTTTACCTACGAGCTGCCCGCCGACCGCATCGCGCCCGAGCCGCTGCCCGACCGCGCCGCCAGCCGCCTGCTGGTGAGCCGCGCCGGCGTTATCACCGACAAAACCTTCCGCGACCTGCCCGGCGAGCTACCAGCCGACAGCCTGTTGATTTTCAACGATACCCGCGTGGTCCGCGCCCGCCTGTTGGCCAAGCGCCCCACCGGCGGGGCCGTCGAGCTGTTTTGCCTGGAGCCCGTGGCCCCGCACCGGACACTGGAGCTGGCCTTGCAGCAAACCGAAGCCTGCACCTGGCGCTGCCTGGTGGGCAACGGTCGCCGCTGGAAAAGCGGCCCCGTTACCCTTGATTTCACCTTCGCCGGCCAGCCCGCCACGCTGTGGGCCGAGCGCCAGGCCACCGAAACCGGGGGCGAAAGCCTGATTGATTTCCGTTGGGAACCGGCCTCGCTGCCCTTCGCCGAGGTGCTGCGGGCGGCGGGCCACCTGCCCCTACCGCCCTACATTCACCGCCCCGACACGGCCACCGATGCCGTACGCTACCAAACGGTGTACGCCGCCCACGAAGGGGCCGTAGCGGCCCCCACCGCCGGCCTGCACTTCACGCCCGAAGTACTGGCCGACCTGGCCGCCCGCGGCATTGCCAGCGGCTACGTGACGCTGCACGTCGGGGCGGGCACCTTCCAGCCCGTAAAGGCCGATACCATGGCTGACCACCCCATGCACGCCGAGCCCATCATTGTGCAGGCCAGCTTACTGCGGCAGCTACTCGCTCACCGGCCCCGGCCCGTCATTGCGGTGGGCACCACCAGCCTACGCACGCTCGAAAGTCTTTACTGGCTGGGGGCGGCCCTGGCCCGCCAGCCGGCCACTCCCGGCACCGATTTGCGCGTGGAGCAGTGGCAGCCCTACGCTGCGCTGCCGTCGGGCGAAGCCGAAATCACGCCCGAAGCGGCCTTGCAGGCCTTACTCGACTACCTCGACGCTAGCGGCTCGGCCGCCATTGAGGCCAGCACGCAGCTGCTCATCGCGCCGGGCTACCGCTTCCGGCTGGTGCGCGGGCTGATAACCAATTTTCACCAGCCCGAAAGCACCTTGCTTCTCCTCGTCGCGGCCCTGCTGGGGCCGGGCTGGCGAACAGTGTACGAACACGCGATACTCCACGGCTATCGCTTTCTAAGCTACGGAGATTCATCGCTTCTCCTACCCTAACTAACGCGCTTTCGACAAGTTGCAAATCATCTGGCACGGCCTTTGAAAGAGGAGAGACCGCCCGCGACAACTCCCCTCCTGTTGTCGCGTAGAAGGCCTCGAAAACACCTTTCCCCTCTTTCAGCCATGAAAAAAGTAATGTTGCTGCTCGCTGCCTGTGCTTTCACCACCGCCGCGATTGCCCAAACCCCCGAAACCGAAGTAAAAGTACGCGATAACGGCACCAAGAAAGTGGTGACCAAAACCGGTAAAACCAACGTGGGCCAAGCCCTCGACAACACCGCCGACGCCGCTGGCAACGTAGCTAAGAAAGCCGGCCGCGGCATTAAAAAAGGCACCCAGAAAGTTGGCCGTGGCCTCAAGCGTGGCACCAAGAAAATGGAAGACAAAACCGAATAGTTTAGCTATTTGTCAAGTCACAACACAAAAAAGCCCTGACGCTGGTCAGGGCTTTTTTTGTGTTACGGGGTTACCGGGGCCAGCCCCTCAGTTCCCCGGGGTAGATGCCGGGGTCCGCTCCCGTACCTCGTGGAGAACACGCTCTACCACGCTTTGGCCAAAAACGCTGATGCCAGCATTAAACACCGCGAGGGCCCCGGTGCCCGCAACAACCCAGTTGGTAGTAGACGTTCCTTTTTCTTTGAGCGCGCCGGCCCAGCTAATGAGACAGGCCCCGGCCCCGATGAGCATCAGGCCACTGGGAGCTAGAATAGCCCATTTTTTTTTGTGTGTCATAATGGATGGCAGCTAGTTATAAGGCTGAATAATGACCACATGGTCCATTTTTCTAACGCCGGCTTCAGCGTAGGGTTGTCTCCGCTCACCGAATGCTACCCACTGTGCTGCTTATGTTCAGCAATACCCCTTACAACAGGGGGCAACTTACCATTTTCCTAGTCATTTCGCTAAAAACGCATCGTTTTTGAGGGTCTTTTTATTTTTACTAGGCTAATAATTGCTAAATGCCCTATCTTCGCACAGGTCATTTAGCTATTCTATCACTTTATGTCGCGTAAACAGCTGCTCGCTCGCCCCTCCCTGGCAGTTTTGGTCATGCTAGCCCTGCTGGCCGCCTTTGCCCCCCATTATCATCCCGACGCGGCTCCCAATACCCTACAGGCGGCCGACGTAGCCTGGATGCTGGTTTCCACCGCCTTGGTGCTGCTGATGACGCCCGGCCTGGCTTTTTTCTACGGTGGCATGGTCAACCGGGGCAACATTATTTC
The DNA here is from genome assembly GCA_913776615.1 of uncultured Hymenobacter sp. GTDB lineage: Bacteria > Bacteroidota > Bacteroidia > Cytophagales > Hymenobacteraceae > Hymenobacter. The sequence goes on along the minus strand of CAJYPK010000003.1, from coordinate 33,483 downwards.
GACCATGCTCCAGAGTTTTATTTCGCTGGGGGTCATTTCGCTGCTGTGGTACGTAGTGGGCTTCTCGCTGGCCTTCGGCGATGACATCGGCGGGGTAATTGGCGACCCGCGCACGTTTTTCATGTTCAACAACGTGGGGACTGCCCCCCACCCCACGCTGGGCGCGGGGCTGCCGCTGGTACTGTTTGCCGCGTTTCAGCTCAAATTCGCCATTATTACCCCGGCTCTCATCACGGGTGGCTTTGCCGAGCGCATCCGCTTCTGGGGCTACCTCATTTTCATCTGCTTTTTCAGCCTGTGCATCTACTGCCCGCTGGCTCACTGGGCTTGGCACCCGCAGGGCTTCCTGTTTAAGTGGGGCGTGCTGGATTTTGCGGGCGGCACGGTAGTGCATATTTCGGCGGGCTTCGCGGCGCTGGCCGGGGCGCTGGCCATCGGCCGTCGCCGGGTGCACCTCGACGGCCACGCCCACGCACCGGTCAACATTCCGTTCGTTATTCTGGGCACCGGTCTGCTGTGGTTCGGCTGGTTTGGCTTCAATGCCGGCTCAGCACTGGGTGCCAATGCTCAGGCCGTGCAAGCCTTCGTAACCACGCACTTCGCCTCGGCCGCGGCTATGCTCACTTGGATGGTACTCGAAGCCTCGCGCGGGCAACGGCCCTCGGCCATGGGCGCGGCGATTGGGGCCGTGGTAGGCTTGGTAGCAATCACCCCAGCCGCGGGCTACGTTACCTACGGGCCGGCCATTACCATTGGCATTCTGGCGTCGGGCGTGAGCTTCGGGGCCGTTATCCTGAAAAACCGCACTACGCTCGACGATACGCTCGACGTATTTCCGTGCCACGGCGTGGGCGGCATCGTAGGGATGCTAGCCACTGCGCTCTTTGCCCAGAAGGGCGGCTTGTTTACGGGTGGCGGACCAACGCTCCTTTATTATCACCTGCTTACCTTGGTAGTGGTGGGGGCATTTACCTTCGGCGGCTCGTGGCTTTTGTACCGGGCTACTAACTTTATCGTTCCCATTCGGGTAAATGCCGAAAACGAAACCCACGGCCTCGATACCAGCCAGCACGGCGAAACCCTGCTGGCGGCCTAATCTCTGCCCGGCAACGCGCCTGGCGGCGCGTTGCTATGACCCAATTATTTTTTTCGGAATACGAAGCCAGCCCCGACGATGACCTAGCGCCCCTGCGGCCGCTAGTCATTGCCGGGGCTGGCGGCTTAGGGCGCGAAGTGGCCCTGCTCATCAGCCAGCTCAACGCGGCCGGTGCCCGCTGGGACGTACGCGGCTTCTACGATGACCGCGTCCCCGCCGTACCTACCGTGGGTAGCCTCCCCTACCTCGGCACCCTGGCCGACCTCAACGCCGTGGCTAGCCCCCTGGCGGTGGCCGTGGCCGTGGGTAGCAGCGCCGGCCGGGCCGCCGTGGTGAGCCGGCTTACCTCGCCGCACTTGTCGTTTCCGACCCTGGTGCACCCGACCGTTGACTTACGTCCCGAGCAGCGCGTGACGCTCGGCGCAGGCTGCATCATTCAGCGCGGCTGCATCCTCACCTGCGATATCACCCTGGGGCGCTTTGTGTTACTCAACCTGGGCTGTACCCTGGGCCACGACAGCGTGCTCGAAGATTTTTGCTCGCTCATGCCGCACGCCAACGTGGGTGGCGGCGCAAGCCTTGCAACGGGCGTATACTTAGGCACTAATGCCACCGTTATTCACCAGGTAACCATAGCGGCAGGCACCACCGTGGGCGCGGGCGCCGTGGTAGTACGCGACCTACCCGCGCACTGCACCGCCGTAGGGGTACCCGCCAAACCTACTGGCAAGTCGGAGTTATGAGTTAGAAATTATGAGTTAGAAGTTGTTTCACCCAGCTTTCAACTCATAATTTCTAACTCATAACTCATAATTTCTAACTCATAACTCCCCCGTGGACCGCATTTATCTTTCCCCGCCCCACCTGGGCCGTCACGAGCTCAACTACCTGCACAAGGCGGTGGAAGACAACTGGGTAGCCCCCGTCGGCCCCAACCTCGATGGCTTTGAGGCCGACATCAGTGCGGCGGTGGGTGTACCGCACTGCGTCGCGCTGAGCTCGGGTACGGCAGCCCTGCACCTGGGCCTACTGCTGCTGGGCGTAGGCCCGGGTGACGAGGTGCTGTGCCCCTCCTTCACGTTTGTGGCTACCGCCAATGCAATTCTGTACTGCGGTGCCACGCCGATATTCGTCGATAGTGAAGCCGATACCTGGAACATGTGCCCCGAGCGCCTACGCGAGGCCCTCGCTGACCGCTACCGCCTGGGCAAGCCACCCAAGGCGCTACTGCTCGTGCACCTCTACGGGATGCCAGCCAAGCTATCTGAGCTATTGGCCCTGGCCGCCGAATATAATCTACCCGTGCTCGAAGACGCTGCCGAGGCGCTGGGCTCCTGCTGGCAGAAGCAGCCGCTGGGCAGCTTCGGCCACGTGGGCATTTTTTCATTCAACGGCAATAAAATACTGACTACCAGCGGTGGCGGCGCCCTCGTAACGACCGACCCCGAGCTGGCCCGACGCGCCCGCTTCCTGGCCACCCAAGCCAAAGACCCGGCCCCGCATTACCAGCACTCCGAGGTGGGCTTCAACTACCGGCTTTCTAATCTGCTAGCCGGCATCGGCCGGGGGCAAATGGAGCTGCTACCCGACCGCGTAAAGCGCCGCCGCGAGATTTTCCACTGGTACCGCGAACACCTGGCAGGCCTGCCCGGCCTGTCGCTGGCCCCCGCTCCCGAACCGGTCGGGGCCTTCGCCAACCGCTGGCTTACCACGCTGCTGCTCAACCCCGCCGCCACGGCTGCCACGCCCGAAAGCGTGCGCCAACACCTCGAAACGCGCAACATCGAAAGCCGCCCCCTGTGGAAGCCGCTGCATTTGCAGCCGCTTTTTGCCGAGGCCCCCATGTACGGTGGCGCGGTGTGCGCCGATTTGTTTGCCCGCGGCCTATGCCTGCCCAGCGGCACGGCCATGAGCGACGACGACCTGCGCCGCGTAGTTAAAACCGTACGTGAGGCGCTGGCCTAGCCCACTGCGGCCAGCAGGTTTGCCAGAGTCGTTTCTATCTCCGGGAAAAATGGTCGCTGGCTTACTTCCGGCTGCGTGCACCGCTGCTGTAAGGCAAGCAGCGCAGCCAGCGGGGCAGGGTCGCCGGCCGGGCAATGCGCCACCAGCTCTTCGAGCAAGCAGCCGAAGGCCCGCGCTTCCAGCTGGCACAGGCCAGCAGCCGGCCCGCTAGGATCGAAGAAACTGGCCGCGCCAAAATCGCCTAGCAGGGCCGCGCCGGTAGCCGTGGCCAAGATGTTGTGCGCGTATAAATCGCCGTGCAGAATCCCCTGTGCGTGCAAGTGCGCCGCCGCGGCAGCAATACCGTGGGCCAGCCGTAAGGCCGCCGCCAGCGTAAACGTTGTGCCGGGCGCGTACACGTCGCGCGTGCAGCTGGCCAGGCTCGGTGGTCCGGCCAGATTGCCAAACGCGGGGTCTATCAACTCCAGAACCAAGCCCTCGGCTTCTGCCGGATGGTGACTGATTTTACCCTCTACCCCAATTAAGTTGGGATGCTGGCCCGCCGCGATGCAAGCGGCCATTTCGCAGCGCGGTAAGCCGTCGCTCGTCACGGCTCCTTTAAAAATTTTGACTGCAACCTCCTTGGCTGGCCCCCCGCCGGGCTGCCAGCCCGCCCGCGAGATAATGCCCGAGGCCCCTTCGCCCAGTTGCTGGTGCAGCGTGAGCGTTGCCCAGGCAATGGTGCCGATGGGGTGCCGCGCCACGGCGGCCGCTTCCGCCGCCTGCCCGGCGGGGTTACCAGCGTAGGCTAGCCAAGCCAGCCGCGGCATAGCCAGCAGCCACTCCGGCAGCGTAGCCAGCCGGTTGGCGGCGATGCGCAGCAGTTCCAGTCGGGAGCAGTTGGCCAGCGTAGCGGGTAGCTGGGTAAGCTGATTGCCCGCCAGCATTAGCTTTTGCAAGTACTGGCACTGGCCAATTTCGGCCGGCAAACTGCGTAGCTCATTATCGGTGAGAATAAGCCAGCGCAGGGCCGGGGGCAGCGCGGCGGCGGGCAGCGTATGGATTTTATTGGCCTTGAAGCCCACCATCCGCAGGCTGGGGCATTGCCCCAGCACTTCGGGCAGAACGGCAAACTGATTATCGGAGCAAAAAATCACCTCCAGCCGGTGCAGGCTGCCCAGGTTGGCGGGCAGCGTTGTGAGGTGATTGCCGGATAAATTGAGGATTTCGAGCGAGTCGGCCAGGTCGAATATTTCTTCGGGAAATTCGGTGAGGCCAGCCGATAAGTCGAGGCGGCGCGTGCCAGCCAGCTTACCAGCCCGCAGGTCTTCTAAGGTGTGCATCGAAGCAAAGGTCGTCACTTCGTCCGAGATGGTCCCGGCCCCCAGTAGAGTAAGCTTTAGCTTGCCCTACGTCAGGTAAGCTAGCACCGACAAGGCAGCCAGCACGGCCCCTCAAATACCCCCATACACTACTCAGCCCGCCCCTTGTCAACTTACATTTTGACTAAGTCAGGCCTGGAAATTTCGACCACCAGCCGCGCTCAGCCGTTAAAACCCGCATGGCTCCGGCTTGGCCTGTTTCTTGAATAGAAGTGTGCCAAACTGCCATCGCCCCTATGCACGCAATTCGCCTTACTGCTCACGCCTTACTTATGAAACGCCTTTTCTGGCTGGCCATCCTGGCCTTGGCCGCTCCACTGGGCGCCGCCGCCCAAACCAAACCCGCTACCCAGGAAGTAAAGGAAACCGTCGAGGAACTCGACCCAGCCACGGGCAAGGTCGTCCGGCGTACCACGCGCACCTATAACGTGCCCGCCGGGACCGCCGCAAGCGGAACCGCGGCTAGCTCCACTACCAGCAGCAGCAGCAGCACCCGCACCGAAGACAGTTCCACCCCGACTCGCGCTGCCAGCGACACGGCCGTTTCGAGCTTCCTGCGCGAAAAAGTCGTGGTGAGTACCGCCACGGCTCCGCAGCTGCTGCGCCTCTACAACGAGTTTATCGAAACGGTCCGCACCGAGCGCTCGGGCTGGAAGCCAGCCGACTGGGAGCGCGCTGCCGCCGTGCTTAGTAGCCTCAACGCCCGTTATGAGCAAATACGCTCCTCCTTCACGCTCGACGACAAGCTCACTATTCGCTCGCAGCAGGGTGAGTTTCAAACCCTACGCACCGCTCGCCAGCTTTCCGACCAGATCTCGAACAAGCTGTAGGTTCACTTCTTAACAAGCAAAAAGGCCCGGCCTCACTTGATGAGGCCGGGCCTTTTTGCGCATGAGCACCGGGCGGTAGATTAGCCCTCGCCCAGCGCCTGCTCCAAATCTACGAGCAAGTCAGCCACTTCTTCAATCCCCACGCTCAGCCGGATTACGCCGGGCGTAATGCCCAGCAATACCCGCTGGGCCGGCGTGAGGCCCCGGTGCGAAGTAGCCGCCGGGTAAGAGCACGACGACTGCACGCCCGCCAGCGACGGAGCCAGGGGAAACAGTTTGCTTTTCTGGATAAAGGCATCCACGGCCGCCGCCGAATCGTCGGCCAGCCGGATGCTGAGCATCCCGCCGTAGAGGCCGCCTAGTAGCTGGTGAGCCGCCAGGTCGTGACCGGGGTGGGTATCCAAGCCGGGATAAAATACCTGCGCTACGGCGGGCATATCGGCCAGAAACCGGGCAATCACCATGGCGTTTTCGGAGTGTTGACGCATCCGCAGACGTAGCGTTTTGAGGCCGCGCACGGCCAGCCAGCTGTCGAGCGGGGCCAGCATGAGGCCGAGGTTGGTAGCAATCTGACGCAGGCGCTTGCCCAGGGCGGGGTCGCGAGCCACTACTACCCCCGCGGTTAGATCCGAGTGCCCACCTAAGTATTTAGTAGCGGAGTGCCACACCATATCGGCCCCCCAGCCCAGTGGCTGGGTCAGGATGGGCGAGGTAAACGAACTGTCGATGAGCAGCAAAATACCTTCCTGCTGGCACGCCTGGGCCAGGCGCGGGCCGTCGAGCACGGTCAGCAATGGGTTGCTAAGCACTTCGGCCAGCACCAGCTTGGTATTGGGGCGACGGTGCCGGGCCACATCGTAGAGTTCGGCCAGCGGTACGTAGCTCGTCTCAATGCCCAGGCGGCTGAGTTCGTTGGAAAGCAGCACTACCGAACCACCGTAAAGCTCAGCGGGGCACAGTACGTGATCGCCAGCCTGGCACGTAGCCAGCACGGCGGCCAGCAGCCCGGCTAAGCCCGCGCCAGTGGCTACGCCACCTCCGGCGGCCCCTTCGAGGCGGGCCACTTCGGCCACTAGCTCGTCGGAATTGGGGTGCTCGGAGCGTGAGTAGCCGTACATGCCCCCATGGTCGGGAGCAGTGTAGTATTCCTCCAGCTCGGCCAGCGAGCTGAACTTAAAGACCGAGGTCTGATAAATCGGGGTAACCTTCGGGTGAATTGGGGTCAGATCCATGAGAGCGAAGGTAACTGAACGTAGGGTACTGATTACGTACGCTACTCGCTGCGTTCGCCGGAACAACTCATAATAAATAGCTACTTTTCTGCTATTTAAGTGATTTCGTTTTTTTCTTCGGCACCTAAAAAGTTGCTCGTCGCCGGTAACTGGGATTACCTATTTTGTCCGGCGAATTTCCTCTATCTCATCCCGGCGCTGCACGGCTTCGTCCACAACCTCCTCGGCCTTGGCCGTAGCGGAGTCGGGCAGCAAGTGCGACAGCACGCGGTTTTCGCGCGCAAACACCTGCATCAGCACAATCAAATAAGAGAGCAGCAGCGGCCCGATAACCAGCCCCACAATCCCAAAAATCTCTACGCCCAGCGTCAGGCCTACCAGCGTTACCCACGGGTGAATGTCGCCCATGTACTTGGCCAGCCAGATGCGCAATAGGTTGTCAATATTGATAATTACTACCACGCCCACTATCAGAATTCCTATTCCCTGGCCGCTGTGCCCCTGCGCAAACTGATACAGCGCGGCCGGCCCCCACACCAGCGGCGTACCCAGTACCGGAATAAACGCCATGAAAAACGCGATGACCGTCCAGAATCCCGGGCTGGGTACCCCGAATATCCACAGCGTAATCCCGGTGAGCAGGCCCTGCACCAGGGCTACTAGCCCCTGCCCCAGTACGTTGGCATTCACGTTATTGCGTAGCGACTCACTCAGCTCCTCCAACGTTTTCTCCCGGAAGGGCAGGTAGCGACGCAGCCCGGCCAGAAACGTCTCCTCCTGCATGAAGAGGTAGTACATCGTGAATAGCATCAGCCCCACCACCACGATAATGTTGAGCACGCTGCTGGCCAGCGTCGGGATCCACTGGCTCACTTTGGCGGCTCCTTGCTGCAATAGCTGACGCACCTGCGCCTGTTGGGTTACCTGCACACCCAGTTTTCGCTCAATGCCCTGCACGGTAGCCAGGATCTGGTCGGTGTTCTGGGCCACTATCCGCACCTTATCGATGAGCAGCGAGGTGAGGGCAAAAAACGGAATAATAAGCACCACCACCGCGAACAGCAACAGCAGCACGGTGACGAGCGGCCGGTTCCATTTGCGCTTGTGCACCAACGCTGTAAACCACGGCCGGAGTACCACATACAGAATGCCCGCCCCCAGAAAAGCCGTGAGGTAGCCCAACAGGCCGTAAAGCGCCAGCAGGCCTAGTACTACCAAGGTGATGATGAGCAATAGGTAGCGCTGGCGGGGCGTGTAGATGTTGGTTTCGGGCGAAAAAGACATAAAGCTTGGCAATGGCCAGTGAAGATGAAGAATTATTTCGCTCAACGAAAAAAGGCCCGCAATGGCTAATTTCTATTTTCGCCAATTTGCCTTACCCACAAAAAAGCGCCCGTACCAGCCTCAGCCAGCACGGGCGCTCCCATAATATCAATGAGCCAGTTAGGCCGAAGCCGATTCGGCTAGTACCGTCACTTGATTGTGCAGCACCTCGACGATGCCACCGCTGATGCGGAAGGTACCGCCGCCTACGCCCGTCACCGTCACGTCGCCTTCCTTGAGGGCGGCAATCAGCGGCGCGTGGTTGTTCAGCACTTCAAACGAGCCATCGGTGCCCGGAAACCGCACCGACGTGGCTTCGCCCTCGTAAACTTTCCGGTCGGGGGTGATGATTTCTAAATGCACTGCTTTAGAGTTATGAGTTAAAAATTATGAGTTATGAGTTGTTAAAATGCTGGGCTTACCCAACTCATAACTTCTAACTCATAACTCATAACTCAAATACTACTTGGCCTCAGCCATCAGGCGCTCGCCCTTGGCTACGGCATCTTCGATGGTGCCTACCAGGTTGAAAGCCGACTCGGGCAGGTGGTCGTACTTGCCGTCGATGATTTCGTTGAAGCCTTTGATGGTGTCTTTGATGTCAACGAGTACACCTTGCAGGCCAGTGAACTGCTCGGCCACGAAAAAGGGCTGCGACAGGAAGCGCTGCACGCGGCGGGCGCGGTTTACCGTCTGCTTGTCTTCTTCGCTGAGTTCGTCCATCCCCAGGATGGCGATGATGTCTTGCAGTTCCTTGTAGCGCTGCAGAATCTCCTTCACGCGCTGGGCGGTGTTGTAGTGCTCGTTGCCGAGTACGGTAGCGTCGAGGATGCGCGAGGTCGAGTCCAGCGGGTCAACGGCCGGGTAGATGCCCAGCTCGGCGATTTTGCGGCTTAGTACCGTGGTGGCGTCCAAGTGGGCGAAGGTGTTGGCCGGGGCCGGGTCGGTCAAGTCGTCGGCCGGTACATATACAGCTTGTACCGAAGTAATCGAGCCGCGCTTGGTCGAGGTGATGCGCTCCTGCATGGCACCCATCTCAGTAGCCAGCGTGGGCTGGTAGCCTACGGCCGAGGGCATCCGGCCCAGCAGAGCCGATACTTCCGAGCCCGCCTGCGTGAAGCGGAAGATGTTGTCGATGAAGAACAGGATGTCGCGGCCGGCACCGGTGCCGTCGCCGTCGCGGAAGCTCTCGGCGATGGTCAGACCCGACAGGGCCACGCGGGCGCGAGCTCCGGGGGGCTCGTTCATCTGGCCGAACACGAGGGTAGCCTGCGATTTTTCCATCTCCACCAGGTCCACTTTCGAGAGGTCCCAGCCGCCTTCTTCCATCGAGTGCTTGAAGGCTTCGCCGTAGCGGATGATGTTGGCTTCGATGAATTCGCGCAGCAGGTCGTTGCCCTCGCGGGTCCGCTCACCCACACCGGCGAATACCGACAGACCCGAGTAGGCCTTGGCCACGTTGTTGATGAGCTCCTGAATCAGTACGGTCTTGCCTACGCCGGCCCCGCCGAACAAACCAATCTTACCCCCCTTTACATAGGGAGCGAGCAGGTCGATTACTTTGATACCGGTGAAGAACACTTCCGACGAGGTAGCCAGCTCCTCAAACGCCGGGGCGTTGCGGTGAATGGGCAGACCGCCGGTGCTCACCGGCTGCTGAATGCCGTCGATGGCTTGGCCGATTACGTTGAACAGGCGACCTTTTACGCCGTCGCCGGTGGGCATCGTGATGGCGTGGCCCAGGTTGCGCACGGCGGCACCGCGGGTCAGGCCCTCGGTCGAGTCCATGGCGATGGTGCGCACCCGGTCTTCGCCCAAGTGCTGCTGGGTTTCCAGCATCACCACCTGGCCGTTGTCTTTGGTTACTTCCAGGGCGTCGAAGATGTTGGGGAGGTCGCCTTCGCCCGCGAAGCTCACGTCCACCACGGGGCCGATAACCTGGGTGATTTTGCCCGAATTCGCCATTTGGTTTTGTTTTACTAAGTTAATATGCTTTTGAGGGTGCAAAAGTACGCTTCAAACCCGTCTTTTCAAAGCTGTAGTATGGATGAATACCGCTACCACCCGCCCAGTCCGGAAAGTGGCCTGAGAAGCCCCCGACAAACTTTTTTTAATTTTTTTTGCTCCAGCCCTTGCCTGGTATCATTCCTTTGCTACCTTTGCAGCCCCGAACAGCACATCGCTCTCACGATAGCCCGACGGGAAATTGTCCGATGGTGTAACCGGCAACACGCTTGATTTTGATTCAAGAAAGTCCAGGTTCGAGCCCTGGTCGGACAACGATGATACTGCTCGACAGTTATAAAGGCGCTGACTACTTCCCAAAAGGAGAAAGTCGGCGCCTTTTGACTTTTTCATCCGCCTTCGTTTTTCTGCCTGCTGGCCCGCTTTATGCGGTTTAGCAGGCATTTTTGCTTTTACCCCCTTTCATGGAACCGATTGTTAAACTCTTCGCTGGCAGCGCCTCGCAGGTGCTGGGCCGCAAAATCGCCGAAGCTTATGGCCAGCCGCTCGGCGACCTCACCCTGCAACGCTTCGCCGACAACGAGCTCGGCGTGAGCTTCGACGAGAGTGTGCGCGGCTGCGAGGTTTTCCTCATTCAAAGCACCTTCCCCCCCAGCGAGCACCTCATGGAGCTCATGCTGATGGTGGACGCCTGCAAACGCGCTTCGGCTCACAAAGTCAACATCGTAATGCCCTACATGGGCTACGCCCGTCAGGACCGCAAGGACAAACCCCGCGTGAGCATCGGGGCCAAAGTAGTGGCCAACATCATCCAGAGCGTGGGCACCAACCGACTCATGACCTGCGACCTGCACGCCGGCCAGATTCAGGGCTTCTTCGACATTCCGGTCGACCACCTCGACGGGGCCACCGTTACGGCTCCCTATATCAAATCGCTGGGCCTGAAAAACCTCATTTTCGCCTCGCCCGACGTGGGCGGTGTGGTGCGCACCCGCGCCTTCGCCAAGAAGTTCGGGGCCGAGATTGTGGTTTGCGACAAGATGCGCTTGCGGGCCAATGAAATCGCCTCGATGCAGGTAATCGGCGACGTGAAGGGCATGGACGTAGTATTCGTAGACGACATGGTGGACACGGCCGGCACCATTTGCAAGGCAGCCGACCTCGTGATGGAGCGCGGCGCCAACTCGGTACGGGCCGTAATTACGCACCCGCTGCTAAGCGGGCCAGCTCACAGCCGCATCCGCGCCTCGGCACTCACCGAGCTGATTACGACCGATACCATCCCGCAGCGCGAGGAGAATGAGAAGGTGCGCGTGATTTCGCTGGCTCCGCTGTTTGCGGCCGCCATCAGCAACGTGGTGACGCACGACAGCATTAGCTCGCTGTTTGTCTAGGTAATTCGCTTAATGCTGCTGCTGGGAATCGGCTTCTGCCTCTTTTTGGGAATGTTGTACTGGTCTTTTTCGGCCGATTCCATACTACTCGGCATAGGCCGGCTGGTTCTTGTTGCAGTAGTGGGCTTTTTATCGTTTTGGCTGCTGTTCGCCATTTTTTTGGTTTACACAGCTGGTACTGCGCCTTGGTGGCAAGGCGCTTTGTTTGGCAGCTAGTTGTAATTGCTGGCTACAAGCCGTACCTTTGCGGCCCGTTTGGCAAGGGTTGCCGGGCGGATAATTCATTCCTAATCAACTTCTTTTATGAAAAGCCTAGAGATTGTAGGGTTTAAAAGAGCGAATCTCGGCAAAACGGACGCCAAGGCACTGCGCCTCGACGCCCAAGTGCCTTGCGTACTGTACGGTGGCCAGGAGACGGTACACTTCTCGGTGCCCGCCATCCTGTTCCGCGAGTTGCTGTACACCCCGGAGGCCCACATCGTGGACCTGAACGTGGAAGGCACGCACTACCGCGCCATCGTGCAAGACGCTCAGTTCCACCCCGTGAACGAGATGCTGCTGCACGTGGACTTCCTGGAACTGCAGGAAGGCAAAGAAGTGAAAATGGACATCCCCGTGAAATACGTAGGCGTATCGCCGGGCGTACTGGCCGGTGGTAAGCTGGTGAGCAAGCTGCGCAAGCTGAAGGTGAAGGCTACCGCCGAAAACCTGCCCGACTACGTGGAAGTTGACATCAACGGCCTGGAGCTCGGCAAATCGGTGAAAGTAGGTGCGGTGAAAACCAACAACTACACCATCCTCACCAACGCCCAGGCTCCCATCGCCACCATCACCATCCCGCGTGCGCTGAAAGGCGAAATGGCCGCCAACCGTTAATCGCAGATTTAACGGATTTAACGGATTGCGCAGATACGCCCGCCAGCCTGCGGCGGCGGGCTGACTACTCGGAGTTTGTTGGGTCGGTTAAACAAGTTATTAGCGTTGTTTTGCAAAAAGAAAAGGCTGCTTTACAAGCAGCCTTTTCTTTTATCTCCCCGTCACACGCCCCACAAGCTACCCATCGCTGTCAGCGGGCGCATCCCCGAAATCCGTTAAATCCGTTAAATCTGTGGTCTTTTTGGTTCTTGCCCTGGGCAATATCGGCCCTGAATACGCCGACACGCGCCATAACATCGGCTTTATGGTGGCCGATTATTTAGCGCAAAAATTCGACGCACCGCGCTTTGCGCTGGGTCGCCACGCGTTTACCACCGAGTTTAAGAGCAAAGGCCACACCTACGTGCTGGTGAAGCCGACGACCTTCATGAACCTCAGCGGCAAGGCGGCGCAGCATTGGCTGAGCGCCCTGAAAATTCCGGTGGAGAATATGGTAGTCGTGACCGACGACCTAGCCCTACCCTTCGGCAAACTGCGCCTTAAGGGCCAGGGCTCGGCGGGTGGGCATAACGGGCTGAAGGACATTCAGGCCACGCTGGGCACCGACAAATACGCCCGGCTGCGCTTCGGCGTGGATGCGAACTTTCCGAAGGGCCGGCAGGTGGATTACGTGCTGAACCCGTTTTCGGCCGACGAGCAGATTGATTTGCCGCTGCGCATTGAAAAGGCCGGGGAAGCCATCTTGGCCTTCGGCGCGCTGGGATTGGAACGCGCTATGAACGTGGTGAATGTAAAGTAACACCAAGCTCCAGCTTGGTGAATCGTCGTCGAGCACTCGAATTGGACCTAACAACGATTCACCAAGCCGGAGCTTGGTGTTACAGGATCGGGCTGCCGTTGCGCACAGCGCTGCCGGGCTGCATCAGGGCCAGGGTGCCGTCGGCGTTTTCGGCCAGCAGCAGCATGCCTTGGCTTTGAATGCCCTTGATTTCGCGGGGAGCCAAGTTTAATAAAACCATCGCCTGCTGGCCAATGAGTGCTTCGGGAATAAACGACTCAGCAATGCCGCTCACAATGGTGCGCTGGTCGAGGCCAGTGTCGATAGTAAGCTTGAGGAGCTTTTTGGTTTTAGCTACTTTTTCGGCGGCGATAATGGTCCCCACGCGCAGGTCCATTTTGCCAAAATCGTCGAAGCTGACATTCTCCTTAGCGGCCGTGACGGGGGCGGCGGCTAAGGCGTTGGCCTGCTTAGTATCGAGCAGCTTTTGCACCTGGGTGTTCACGACGGCATCGTCGATTTTGGCAAACAGCAGCGCGGGCTCCCGCAGCTGATGGCCAGCGGGCAGCTGCTCGGCGCGGGCAGCGCTGGCCCAGTCGCCGGGCTCAAAATTGAGCATGGCGGCCAATTTGCCGGCCGACTCGGGCAGGAAGGGCGTGAGCAATGGCACCAGCGCGGCGGCTACTTGCAGGGCTACGTGCAGCACCGTGCCCGTGCGGGCCGCGTCAGTTTTAATAAGCTTCCAAGGCTCGGTTTCGGCCAGGTATTTATTGCCGACGCGGGCCAGGTTCAGCACCTCGGCCAGCGCGTCGCGGAAGCGGTAGTTTTCGATTAATTCGCCAATTCGGTTTGGGAATTCGGCTACCTGGCGAAATACTTCCTCGTCAATCGCTTGCAGCTCGCCCCGCTCGGGCACTTTACCCTCGAAAAACTTCTGGGTGAGCACGGCCGCGCGGTTAACAAAGTTGCCGAGCGTAGCCACCAGCTCGTTATTGTTGCGAGCCTGGAAATCCTTCCAGGTGAAGTCATTATCCTTGGTTTCGGGGGCGTTGGCGCAGAGTACGTAGCGCAGTACATCGGCCTGGCCGGGAAAATCCTGCAAGTACTCGTGCAGCCACACCGCCCAGTTGCGCGAGGTGCTGATTTTATCGCCTTCGAGGTTCAAAAACTCGTTGGCGGGCACGTTATCGGGCAAAATGTACTTGCCGTGCGCCTTCAGCATTGCTGGGAAAATAATGCAGTGGAACACGATATTGTCCTTGCCGATAAAATGCACCAGCTTGGTATCGGGGTCCTGCCAGTATTTCTCCCACTCATCAGGGAAGCCCTCCTTGGTTGCCGAGATGTAGCCAATGGGCGCATCAAACCACACGTACAGCACTTTACCTTCGGCACCGGGCACCGGCACGGGCACGCCCCAGTCGAGGTCGCGGGTAACGGCGCGGGGGTGCAGGCCCTGGTCAATCCAGGATTTGCACTGGCCGTACACGTTGGTTTTCCAGTCGTTTTTGTGGCCTTCAATTATCCATTCGCGCAGCCAGGGCTCGTACTGGTCGAGGGGCAAAAACCAATGCTTAGTATCGCGCAGCACCGGCGTATTACCGCTGAGCATGGAGCGCGGATTAATTAATTCGGTGGGGCTGAGCGAACTGCCGCAGCGCTCGCACTGGTCGCCGTAGGCATTTTCATTGCCGCAGTTGGGGCAGGTACCCACCACGTAGCGGTCGGCCAGAAACTGGCCCGCCTGCTCGTCGTAGAGCTGCTGCGTGGTTTGCTCAATGAATTTGCCGTCCTCGTATAATTTCTTGAAAAAGCCGCTCGAAACTTCGGCGTGCGTTTTCGACGAAGTACGCGAATACACGTCGAACGACACGTTGAATTCCTGAAACGAGTCGCGAATAATGGCGTGGTATTTATCGACTACCTGCTGGGGCGTCACGCCCTCTTTCTGCGCCCGAATCGTGATGGGCACGCCGTGCTCATCGGAGCCGCAAATAAATTTTACGTCGCGGTTTTGGGCGCGCAGGTAGCGCACGTAAATGTCGGCGGGCAAATACACCCCGGCCAGGTGTCCGATGTGCACCGGGCCGTTGGCATACGGCAGGGCGGCCGTTACGGTGTAGCGTTTTGGTAATGAATTCATTGTATATAAATAGCCACGGCTGCTGAATCGGTGGACCGCAATTTTCGAGTAGAATAGAAAATTGCGGGGCGACTTAACCAGGCCGCAGCGGAGAAAACTAACTAGCTGTGGAAAGCAAAAAACTCTTCGGCACTTCTAACAAAAAATCTGGACGTCCGTTTGTTAATCAGCTAACTAGGCAGCGCAACGGCTGCCTTTTTAGTTCGCCCTTTCCTTCCAAAACTCCTGTTTACTCATGTCGAAGAAAAATACTGCGGAAGCGGTAGCTCCGGCTGCCTCCACCAAGCGCACGCCCGAGGAAAAAGCGCAGCGCAAGGCCGATAAAGCTGGTCGCCGCGCCACCAAATCGCTGGCCGACGACCGCGCTGATAAGAAAGCCAGCCAGAAACAAACCCTGAAGTCGGCGGCCAAGCAACTGCAAAAGGAGCTGGATGCACGCATGAACGAAGTGGTGAACCGCATTCGCAAAGAAACGAAGGCCAAGCTGAAAGAAGTGGTGAAAGAGGCCACCCGCCGCCTCGACGTAGACACCGAGCAGATGTTTGAGCAGGCCCTACACACGATAGTGCGCCACTACGACTCTATTGCGCCGGGCCGCACCACCGACATCCACTTGCCCGCCCCCACCCCCACCGATGACGAGGAAGCGGCTGCCCCCGCGCCAGCCCGCAACCGCAAAAGCGCTCCCGCCGCCGAAGCTCCAACTCCCAAGCCCGCCGCTAAAAAGAGCACCAGCCGCCCCAGCAGCAGTGCCAGCAAGCCCGCCAGCACCAGCAACAGCCGTGGCCCCGGCCGCCCCAAGCGCCAGGGCGACGCGGCTGTTGCCGCCAACGAAGTAAGCACGCCCGAGGGCACTGCGAACGACAGCGTAGCCGTGGACAACGCGTAGTACCGCTAATACTTAATGGAGAGGCCCTTGCCAACGTTGGCAAGGGCCTTTTTTCTTGTTTCAGACGCCACTTGTCATGCTGAGCCTGCCGAAGCATCTCGCGTAGTGCGGTAAATACTTTTGGCAGATAACGCAAGCGAGATGCTTCGGCAGGCTCAGCATGACAAGCGGGGTTTAGGTGCGCAGCTTTTATCACGCGCATGTGGGTTTCAGGGCCGCGGCTGGGCTTCGGGCAGTGACTGGTCGAGGCGCTGCATGCGGGTTTCGGTAGTGGTGATGTTGGCGTCGTTGGTGTTGAGCGTTTCGGGGCGTTTGACGCGGTTGATATCGGAGGCCTGCTCGCCGAGGCGCAGGGTGTTGGGGGTAGCATCGGGCACGGCGGCGGCGGGCGCAGTGTTGCGCGGGGCGTTGGCGTCGTAGATGGCGCGGCGGTCGGCGTCGGTTACTACCTCGGTGGGGACGGCGCGCGGGGCGGCCGTTTCGGCGGTTTGCTCGGCGGCCGAGCAGGCGGTCAGGGCCAGCGGCAGGGCGACGGCAACGCGGCGAAAGGAGAAGCGGAAGAACATGATGGGCAGCAAAAAAGGCGGCCCGGATTAGGCCGCCTTGTACTTAACGGATTGCGGGCGCGGTAGTTGGCCGCTATTTTTTGGGCTCGAACACCAGCGCGTTGCCATCCATGCAATAGCGCTGGCCGGTAGGCTTGGGGCCGTCGTCGAACACGTGGCCGAGGTGGCCGCCACATTTGGCGCACACGATTTCGTCACGGCTCATGCCGAAGCTCTTATCCGATTTCACCTTGACGCTGGCCGCCGTGGCGGGAGCGAAGAAGCTAGGCCAGCCGGTGCCCGAGTCGAACTTAGTGGCGCTGGAAAACAGCAGGTTGTGGTCGGCCGCGCAGTAGTAGGTACCGGCCGCGTGGTTGTCGTGGTACTTGCCGGTGAAGGGCCGTTCGGTACCCTCTTCGCGCAAGATGTAGTACTGATCGGGCGTGAGCAGCTTTTTCCACTCAGCGTCGGTGTGCTGCACCGGAAACTCGCCGGGCTTGCCCGTCACGGGCTGCGGCTGGGGATATTTAGCAGTCGTGATGGTGGCACCGTGGGGACCAGCGGGCACGGCGGCGACGGTTTTGGGTTGGTCGGCGTGGCTTTGGGAGCAGGCGGGCGAGAAAGCGGCGACGCTCAGGAGCAGGGAAAGCAAGGAAAGGCGCATGGGGAGGATAGTTACTAGCGGACGAGGGCAAGCTTAAGCTTACCCTGCCTTAACAAACGTAAAAGCGCTGGCGTTCGGATGCGGGGACGCGGTAAGCTCGCCGGTCTGGGGGCTAAGGCGCAACCCCTCAGGGCGGAACGTTTGGGGTGGGGCCGGGCGTTGAGTTTCAGCATAATAAAAAGGCAACTGGGTTTTCTAGCCGAAAAACCCGTACCTTTGCGGCCGCAAAAACTTACGTATGACCCAGAACATTCGGAATATCGCCATCATTGCCCACGTTGACCACGGCAAGACGACTTTGGTGGATAAGATTATCCACGCCTCCAAGATTTTCGACGCCCACCAGCAGTTCGACGACCTCATTCTCGACAACAACGACCTGGAGCGCGAGCGCGGCATTACCATCGTTTCCAAGAACGTATCGGTACGCTACAATGGCGTGAAAATCAACATCATCGACACCCCTGGTCACGCCGACTTCGGCGGTGAGGTAGAGCGCGTGCTGAAAATGGCCGACGGCGTACTGCTGCTCGTGGACGCCTTTGAGGGTGCCATGCCGCAGACCCGCTTCGTGCTGGGCAAGGCCCTCGACCTGGGCCTGAAACCCATCGTGGTAGTAAACAAGGTGGACAAGGAAAACTGCCGTCCCGACGAGGTGCACGAGCAAGTATTCGACCTTATGTTCAACCTCGGTGCTACTGAAGACCAGCTGGACTTCGTGACGCTGTACGGCTCGTCGAAGCAAGGCTGGATGAGCACCGACTGGAAAGTAAAGACCGACAGCATCACCCCGCTGCTGGACGCCGTAATCGAGTCGATTCCGGCCGCCCCGGTCAACGAAGGTACTCCGCAGATGCAGGTGACCTCGCTCGACTATTCGTCGTTCGTGGGCCGTATCGCCATCGGGCGCGTGCACCGCGGCACCCTCAAAGAAGGCGCCGCCATGAGCCTGTGCAAGGCCGACGGCTCGGTGAAGAAAGTACGCATCAAAGAACTGCAAGTATTTGAAGGCCTGGGCCGCACGAAGGTAGCCGAGGTAAGCAGCGGCGACATCTGCGCCGTGACCGGTATCGAAGGCTTCGACATCGGCGACACGCTGGCCGACGCCGAGAATCCCGAGGCGCTGCCCCGCATCAGCATCGACGAGCCGACGATGAACATGCTGTTCACCATCAACAACTCGCCGTTCTTTGGCAAGGAAGGTAAGTTCGTGACTTCGCGCCACCTGCGCGACCGTCTCTTCAAGGAAACCGAGAAAAACCTGGCCCTGCGCGTGAAGGAAACCGACCGTGAAGACACCTTCCTGGTGTTTGGCCGGGGCATCCTGCACTTGTCGGTACTCATCGAGACCATGCGCCGCGAGGGCTACGAGCTGCAACTCGGCCAGCCGCAGGTACTGTTCAAGGAAGACGACAACGGCAACCGCCTGGAGCCCATCGAGCACCTGGTAGTGGATGTGCCCGAGGAAACCGCCGGCAAGGTTATCGAGCTAGTAACCATGCGTAAGGGTGAGCTGAGCATCATGGAGCCCAAGGGCGACTTGCAGCACCTGGAATTCAACATTCCGAGCCGGGGCCTCATCGGCCTGCGCAACAACGTGCTGACGGCCACCGCTGGCGAAGCCATCATGAACCACCGCTTCGCCTCGTACGAGCCATTCAAAGGCCCCATCCCCGGCCGCATCTCGGGCTCGCTGATTTCGCTGGAAAGCGGCCCCGGCACGGCGTACACCATCGACAAGATGCAGGACCGCGGCACGTTCTTCGTGGATCCGGGCGAGGAAGTGTACGGTGGTCAGGTTATCGGTGAGCACACCCGCCCCAACGATTTGACCATCAACATTCAAAAGGGCAAGAAGCTGACCAACATGCGGGCTTCGGGCTCGGATGAGAACGTGAAAATTGCGCCCAAGCGTCAGTTTTCGCTGGAAGATGCAATGGAGTACATCCAGAAGGACGAGTACCTGGAAGTAACGCCTAAGTCGGTGCGGATGCGCAAGATTTTCCTCGATGAGAACGAGCGTCTGCGCTACGCTAAAACGGCCGAATAGACCGCAGATTTAACGGATTTAACTGATTTCGTGGATGCGAATGTCAGTTTTAAAGGGCGCGGCGTAAGTCGCGCCCTTTTTATGTCGCATTCAGTTGTGGACCTCATTGGGCTTTTACGCGCATTTTCTTTAGGTGCGCTGTTTTTTTGGCTGATGAGCTGCCAACGTATTCAGGAGCAGATTCCTAACTGAACCGGTCTCCTACCCAGCGGGGTGCTGGCACTGCTTCCGTCAAGCGCATTTGGCCCGGCTTCGGTTTTGCGAGCGACCGGCAGGAAGATAGTGTGGAGGCAGTTTTTGTGTAGGAGAGAAAGCTGACGCACGCTTTCGGTGATTTCTGTAAAACACCGGCGTTCGACTGGCTGCTTTCGCCACGAAACCGCTATGTATACCCGTCGTTGATCACCGGAACTTGGCACTCCGCAATTTGACTTCGCAGAACACAGATTCAACCTATTCGACTAATTTACCAGATGCGAATAGTAGTCTTAAAGGGTGTGGCTGTTGCCGCACCCTTTTTTATTTTATAATGAATTATGAATGAAAAGTGAAGCGTGAGCGGTAGCTTGCAACACGAAGAAGATGGTGCTCAACGTGAAATACATGCGCTAAGTTACAAGTCTTCATCACAGCCCAGGGGCGCAGGTTACGTCTTGAGTCACTGGAATCTGCCTTGGGCGGAGGCGGAGTGCGAGCTACTCCAGCGCGGGCTTGTCCGAGTGGCGCGGTGGTAGCGGCAAATTTTTTCCACCAGTTCCCAGTCAAACCGCAGAGGTTGGCTAGGGTCTGATTTGCCAACGCGCCTCCCTCCCCTGCTGAGCGGTTACGAAAGGTGCCGCGTCAGAGAAGTATCACCCTACACTGCCACGCTAGAGGTCCGTTTTGCCCGGACCTTCCTGGTGCAGGCAGTTCACTGCCCGCAGGCTCGCCCTCAGTCCTACCCACCCCAAGCACTGCTCCAACTTACCCCACCTGGCCGTGGTGAGTTTTTATAAAGCAGGCAATTATGTAGAAACTATTCTACATACAAGCATTAACACACCCTTAACCAAACCAGCTATGCTAACCAACAACAACGCGCAGAAAAGCTTTTCTGGCCATTTTCTCAGAGTAGGACCTTGCTTTTTTTACCCAACACCACATTTCTATGAGAAAACCGCTTCTACTTTTTTTATTGTTGCTGGCCCATTTGAGCGCACTTGCTCAAGCGAGCCTTTACACGTTTAACGGCGGGGGAACGAGCGGTAGCTGGAACGATCCCGGCAGTTGGACAACCGACCCCACCGGCTCGACCAGCGTAAACGGCCGCGTGCCGGCAGCCGGCGAAACCGCCGTGATTACCAATAGCTTCGTGCTGAATCTGACGGCCGACGTGGCTACGACGGGGCTCACGGTCGTTATCCAGCGGGGCGGCTCGCTGGATCTGGGAGCCACGGCGGGCTTTACCAGCAACCTGACGCGGCTCTCGGGCCAGGGCACGCTGCGGATTGGCCGGGCGTATTTCCCCACCGTGAATAATAATGACTTCGACGATGCCAATACCGGCACCGTGGAGTACTACAACTGGGCCACCCCGACGAGCGCGCTGCCCGCCGTGCAGTATAACAACCTGCGCCTGCTCAACACCTCGGGCACGGACTACACCGCCCAGGTGAATACCAATAACTTGTCCGTCATGGGTAACCTGACGCTGGCCCGCAGCACCGGCAGCGCCGCCGTATCCCTGACGATGGGCCTCGCCGCCAGCACCAGCCGCGCCCTCACCGTGCGGGGCGACGTGACGGTGGGCACCGGCACCACCCTCGGCGTAACGCCCGTCGACGGTGCCCACACCATCAGCATCAACGGCAGCCTCATCAACAACGGCACCGTGAACCTGCGCAACGGCACCGACGCGCAGCGCTGCCTCCTCAAATTTACGGGCAACACCGACGCTACCCTGGCCTGCAACGGTCCGACCGACCTCAGCCAGCTGCAAATCGACAAGGGCACGGGCAACACCGCGACGCTGAGCGTGACCTCGACGCCGACCACCCCGACGGGCGGCAACCTGCGCCTGAACATGAGCGCAGCCAACTTTCTGCTGATCATCACCAACGGCACGGCCAAGCTCGGGGCCAACATCGAGCTGCCGCGCCTGAGCAATTCGACGGCTAATTACGACCTGGGCTCATCTTCCAACAGCCCGGGGCTGTGGATTGCGGGCGCGACCGTGCGCAACAACAATACCGGCGCGCTGGTCGTGTACGGTACGTTCCGCATCAGCGCCGGTCGCTTCGAGAGCATGAATGCCGAAGGGGCGGTTATTCGGGAAGACGGGCAGATATCCATTGAAGGCGGCACGACGGTGGTGGAGAAATTCCGGCCGTCGAATACCTCCAGCAGCCACCGCGGCTCCTTTGCCATCAGCGGGGGCGTATTTGAGTGCAGCGGCACGGGCTCAGACGGCAACTACGCCCGTTTCTCGCACCCGTACCGCACCCAGTCGTTTCGAATGACGGGCGGCACCATCCGGGTGCAGAACCCGCAGAACAGCACTGGTCTGTTTCACATCGGGGTGAACCCGGACAACGCCACCGTGACCGGCGGCACCGTGGAGTTGCTACTGCCCGCCACGGCTACCAACGGTAAAATTCTGAGTACCGCGCCGCTCTGGAATTTGAGCCTCAGCAAGCCTGCGGCGGGTGGCAGCAGCAAGGCCATTCTCGACGCCGTGGGCGTCACGCCGGCCTACACCAGCGGGGCCACCACCACGGCCCAGGCGCTGACGGTACTCAACAACCTCACCATCGGCGGGGCCAACCCGACGACGCTCGACGCCAACTCGCAGGACGTGAATATTCAAGGCACGTTTACCATTGGCACGAGCTGCACCTACCTGCCTACTACCAACACCACGCGCTTCAGCGGCGGCCAGACCCAGCTGCTGACCAACAACGGCAGCATCGGCTCGGCACTGAATACTTTTTACAACCTCACGGTGGATAAATCGGCGGGTACGCTCTCGCTCGATGGCACGGCCACGACCTTCACCGTAACCAACACCCTGAGCCTGCTCAACGGCGTGCTGAACGACGGCAGCAAGACCGTGAACGTATTGGGCAACGTGTTCAACTCCGCCTCGCACACCAGCGGCGGCGGCACCGGGGCCATCGTGCTGGCCGGCGCGGGCGGGCAGATAATCGGCGGCAATGGCAACGGCGTATTCGGCAACCTGACCATCAACAGCTCGGCGGCGGCCGGCGCGGTGGCCGCCACCCTCGCGGCCAGCCAGAGCGTGGCCAGCGTGCTCACGCTGCAAAGCAACCACGTCCTCAGCATCGGCAACAACCTTCTGTCGCTCACCAGCATCAGCCCCAACGCCCTCGTGGCTAGCTCGGGCGGCTTCTCCAGCCAACGCATGGTGCAGACGTCGGGCAACCAGAGCGACCCCGGCCTGCGCAAAACCTACGGCGGCCCCGACGCCTTCACCTTCCCGGTGGGGGCGGGCTCGAAGTATACCCCGGCCACCATCAGTCTCAGCGCCGCCCTGCCGCTCTACGGCAAGGTGAGCGTGAGCCCCACTAATACCCGCAACCCCTTCGTAACCAGTTCTAACTCGCTGGCTTACTACTGGAAGGTACGCAGCGTCGATTTCGGCCCCATTCCGGCCGGGAGCATCAGCGCCTCCTTTACCATGCTCAACGCCGACGCGGCGGGCACGCTTACCAACTACGTACCCGGTCGCTACCTACCCGTGACCTGGACCAGCAGCAACGACGTGAACCAGGTAGTGGAAAGCCCGAACACCTCCGTGGTTCAGTTTACGGGGTTGAGCCAATTCGACGGTGAGTTCACGGCCGGCGAGTCGGCCGCCTTCGGACCAGTAACGGCTTACTACTCGACCCGCGACGGCAACTGGGAAGACGCCAACCCCGCCACCACGCCCTGGAGCACGACGGGCTTCACGGGTGCCGCGGCCTCGTCGATACCCGGCCCGGGCAACCCCGTATTTATCGGCTCGGCCAGCGCCGGCCTGTTTCACACGGTAACCGTAACGGCCAACAATGCCCGCTCGGGCTCGCTGGTTATCGACTTCGGCGCGACCCTGGACGTGCAGACGCTGACCGGCCACAACTTCGGCGCCCTGCCCGATGCCACGGCCAGCGGCGCGGGCCGCCTGCGCATCAGCTCGAACGCGGCCACGGCCCAGTTTCCGGGCGGTGATTTCGGGGCCTTTCTCCAGCCCGGCGGCGGCACCGTGGAATACTACACTAGCGGCAGCCAGAATTTTACCCTGCCCGTCACGTCCTTCACCAACCTGCCCCTTACGTCCTATAAAAACCTGTGGCTGAACGCGGGCACGGGCCAGCAGGTGGCCCTGCCCACCCAGGATTTGCGCGTGTATTCGCAGGTTAAAACCGGCACCGACGCGGCCTACAGCGGCGAAGTGCTGCTGAGCGGTGGCACCGCCGGCAACCTGACCATCGACGAGCTGCTGGCCGTGCAGGCCGGCGCACTACGCTACGCCAACGGCACGGCCCGCACCCTGACGGTGGGCGGCAACGTGACCGTGGCTCCGGGCGCGACCTTCGACGTGAACGGTCCCAACGCCAGCACGACCCTGCCCAATGCCTTGTTCGTAGGCGGCTCGCTCACCAACGACGGCACGCTGGATTTCGGCGCGGCCAGCGCCCGGCGGGCCAGCCTCACCTTTACGGGAAGCTCCAATGCCAGCCTGACCGGGACCACCGCCGGGGCCAGCACCACGCTCTTTGCCCTGACCCTGAACAAGGGCACCGACCAGACGCCTACGCTGACCGTCGACCTGGCGGGCACCCTCAGTACGCCCACCAGCAACTGGCTCACCCTCAGCAGCGGCACCTTGCGCTATGCTAAGCCCAGCAGCACCCTCACGGTACACGACGCCGCCAGCGCCTACGTCATCAATGAAAAGGCTGGCCTGACTGTGGACGCACCCAGCGCAACCGTAACCGTAGCCACGGCCAACGACGCGGCCGCCGACCTGCAATTGGCCGGCCAGCTGCGGGTAGTACAAGGTACGCTGCGCGTGGGCCTGACGGCCACCGGCGCCGGTAACGACCTCGAATACGCCAGTGCCGGTGCCCCCACCGTGCGCGTGAGCGGCAGTGGCAACCTGTACGTCAACGGCCAGGTACGCCGCCCCACGGCGAACACCAACGGGTCGCTGCGCTACGACCAGAGCGGTGGCCTGACCGAGATTGGCGGCTTCGGGGCCAGCGCGACCGGTAATAAGGAGCGCGGCATTTTTGAGGTGCAGGGGCCGGGCAGCATCTTCCGCCTCACGGGCGGGACGCTGGCCCTGCGCCGCTCCAACCAGAACGCCGCCCTGATTGCGGACCTGTTCCTACGCCCCGACTCGACGGTGGTAACGGCCGGCACGGTGGCGCTGGGCAACCAGGCCGCCGGGGCCGGCAACGTAACCGTAACCGTGGACTCGACGGTGCCGCTCTACGACCTGCGCGTTGAAGCCGGGGCCGACGGCTCGAACCAGAACACCGGCCAGCTGGCGGGCATCAACGCCTTGACCCTGAACGGTTCGCTGACCATTGGTAACGACAATGCGTTCTTCAACGCCAACGGCCTGGGGCTGAACATCGCCCAGAGCCTGGTGAATAACAACTCCTCGACCAGCACGACCCTGACGGCCGGCGGCTTCCGCCCCGGCACGACCACCCAGACGACTACCTTCACCGGCGGCGTGGCCGCGCAGGAACTCACGGGCGCAACCCTGGCCGCGGCGAACCTGACGGTGTTTGGTCGCCTCGTGCTCAACAACGCCCAGCCCAGCGGCACCCTGATCCTGCAAGCGGGCCGCAACGTGCGGGTGGCGGGCAACCTGGTGCTCACCAAAGGCACCCTGGCCGATAATGGCTACACCATCACGGCGCTCGGCGACGTGCAGAACTCGGCCACCCACACCAGCGCGACCGGCGGCAGCCTCGTGCTGGGCGGCTCGACCAACCAGAACGTGGGCGGCAGCGGCGCGGGCCGCTTCGGCAACCTGACGCTGAACAACGCAACCGGGGCTACCACCACGGCCAACCAGGAAGTAACGGGCGTGCTCACGCTCAGCAGCGGCGTGCTCAACATCGGCTCCAACCTATTGTGGCTGAGCAACCCGGCCGCGGCCGTGGCGGGTGCGTTCAGCGCGACGCGCTGCATCCGCACCAACGGCATTGTGGCCGATTTGGGCGTGCGCAAAAGCTACCCGGCCACGGCGGCGGACTTTACCTTCCCCGTGGGCGTGATGGGCAAATACACCCCGGTGCGCCTCAACGTGACGGCCAACGGGGCGGTGGGCACGCTCACGGTACGGCCCATCAATACGGCCCACCCCTCGACTACCAACCCGCTGGCCCGCGAGCTGAACTACTACTGGAAGCTGAGCAGCACCGGCTTCAGCGCCCCCACCGTGACCCACGTCTTTACCTACGTAGACGCCTCGGCGGGCAACGACGTGAACGGCACCGAGGCCAGCTACGTGCTGGGCCGCTTTTTGAACGGTAGCTGGACGCCGCTCAACGGCATTGCCGGCACCGTGGCCCCGGCGGCCAACACCCTGACGCTGGCCAACGTGGGCTACTTCGACGGTGACTACACCGGCGGCGAAAGCAGTGAGTTTGGCACGGTACCGACCTTCTACAGCCGCACGGCTACCGCTGGCCTGAGCGCAGGAGCCAACTGGAACGACCCCGCCGCCTGGACCTTCAACCCGGACGGTAGCGACTCGACTCCGGCACTCACCTCCTTCCCCACCCTGGCTAACCCCGTGGTGATTTTGCCCGGCCACTTGATTAGCTCCAACGGCCCCAGCCGCGGGGCGGCCAACTTACTGCTGCAAGGCACCCTGGACCTGGGCAGCAACGGAGCCAACAACTTCAATACCGTGAGCGGGGCCGGCACGCTGCGCATCGGCTCGTCGCTGTTTCCGGCTGGCAACTACGCTGCCTTCACGGAGCCCACGGGCGGCACCGTGGACTACACCGCCGCCGTGCAGCTGCCCGCCCGCGACACCTACAACAACCTGACTTTCTCGGGCGGCAACAGCAAGCAGCTGAGCAACCTCGACCTGACCATCAATGGAGCGCTGACGGTGGCCACCGGCACTACCGTCCTCAACCCCACCAGCCAGAGCCTGAATCTGACTTCGACTACCGGGGGCGCTACCCTCAACGGCACGCTCAATCTGAGCGAGGGCAGTTTCGCGACCCAGGCCTTCCTCCTGAACTCGGGCGTACTAACCCTGGGCAGCGGCACGGTGAGCACGGGCGCGGCCTTCACCAACACCAGCACCGGCACCGTGACCAACGGCAGCGGCGCGGTGAGCGTGGGCACCACGTTCAGCAACGCTGGCACTTACAATGCCAGCGTCGGGCCGGGTGACCTCACGGTGGGCTCGACTTTCACCAACAGCGGCACCTTCCTGGCTGGCGATGGCGACCTCGGCGTAGCCAGCGCCTTTACCAACGTCGCGGGCGGCAACTTCCAGGCCGCGGCCGGCGACCTCACGGTGGGCAGCGACTTACTCAACCAGGGCAGCTTCACGGTGAACAATGCCAATACGCTGCGCATCGGCCGCAGCTTCGCCAACATCGGCGGCGGTACGTTCGCGGCCGGGGCCAGCACCATGCAGCTCGGGGCCGACTTTTCGAACGCGGGGAGCACTTTCGTGGGGGGCACCAGCACGGTACGCTTCCTGGCCACGGCCAACCATACCGTTACCGGCGACCCCGCCTTCTACAACCTGCAGAAGAGTGGCAGCGGCACCCTGACCCTGGCGGGCACTACCGACGTGACCGTCAATAACCTGTTTACGCTGAGCAACGGTCTCGTGGTAACGGGCGCCACCAACACGGTGCGCCTTACCAACACCGCTACGCAGCCCATCATAGGCACCAGTGCCACGGCCTACGTGAGTGGCCGCCTGGCCATGAGCCTGCCCAATGCCGCCGCCGCCAGCCGCGAGTTTCCGGTGGGCCGGGGCAACCGCTTCCGCCCCGTCACCATCCAGCCGCAGGCCACTTCGGCGAGCCCGGTGGTACTGGTCGAGATTTTCAACGGCGCGCCCAGCGGCAGCACCGACGCGACCCTGTCGAACCTCTCGGCCAACCGCTACTACCGCATCCAGCTGCTGACGGGAACTATCGGCCTCCCCACCGTGCAACTGAGCTTTAACACCGACGTGGTAGACGAAGCCGTGTACGTGCCCGGCAACCTGCGCGTGGCCCGCTCCACCGGCAACGCCGGTCCCTGGAGCAACGCCGGCGGCGCCGGGGTGTACTCGCCGGCCGCACCGCGGGGCTACACCATCTCCGCGCCCACGGCCATCAACAGCAATTCGTTTTTCGCCCTGGCCTCGACCAACGCCGTGGACAACCCGCTCTCCGGCCTGGCCCCGCTGCCCGTGGAGCTGACCGAGTTTACGGCCCGCGTCGTGGGCAGCGCCGTGCAAACGGCCTGGATCACGGCCAGCGAAAAAAACAGCGCTTACTTTGAAGTGCAGCGCTCGGCCAACGGCCTGCGCTTCGAAAGCCTGACCCAGGTGACTGCCCAGGGCACGACCGGGAGCCGCCACAGCTACGGCCACCGCGATGCCCAGCCGCTGCCCGGCCAGAGCTACTACCGCCTGCGCCTGGTAGACCGCGATGGCCGGGCTACCTACAGCCCGGTAGTGGCGGTACGCTTCGGTGGGGCCGGCGGCCCGGCCGTGGTTACGCTCTACCCCAACCCGAGCACGGGCAGCAGCTTCCGCCTGGCCGCGCAGCAAGTACCCGCCGGCCCGGCCACGGTGCGCGTGTTCGACCTGCAAGGCCGCCTGATTAGCCGGCACGCCGTCGATTTTACCCAGCCCGACCTGGCGGTGGAACTCGGCCGCCCGCTGGCCGCCGGCACGTACGTAGTCATGGTGCAAACCACCGTCGGCAGCTTTACGCAGCGCTTGGTGGTGCAGGAATAGCTTCGCGAGGCTTTTTCAATGAAAAGAGCGGCCCGGTATGGGTCGCTCTTTTTTTATAAAGAGACTGTTTAGGAAGCCTTGGTCGATTGCATTAAATCAACCCGTCTGTCATGCTGAGCTTGCGAAGCATCTTGTCAGGTCAGGAAAGCTCGACCAAGCACGATAAGATGCTTCGCAAGCTCAGCATGACGGACGTGAGGGAGGTAAACCCTTCTATTATAGATTTAAAAAGAGCTTAACTTAACGAGGAAGCACTGTTCAAATACCACGTTCAGGCAGTAATCCTTGGGCTAACCGTAGATGTCTTTCCACTGAAAAGCGAAATGCGGGCGGTAGCTTGCAACTCGAAACTGGGACGGAAAGAGAAGCGCCCCTGCACACGGGTGCGGAAGCCAAGACTACGCGTTGGCGCATACAGTTCGCCTCGGCCGACCAGATGAGCTAGCGGAATCTACTGCCAGCAGCGTTGGAGCGGAGCTTATCTCCGCACAGCCCCGCGGGCAGCGCGCTGCCCCCAACAAGCTTTTGAGTTTATGAATCAAGATAATTTAACGCAGTTCGTCAACCTATTCACCCTAACCAACACTGCCGCCAGCCAGCGGATTGCAGAGCGCTTAGCGCTGGCACTGCGCGACCCGGCGGCTTACCAGCAAACGTACGCCGAGGAACTGGCCGAGCGTGGGATCGAAACCGCCTTGCCAGCCCAGGAACTGCGCGACGTGGCGCTTATCGACGCGTTGTTAGGCGAAGAATTACTGTGGGAAGCCGACTGGCAGGACCCGCTGGCTGACCTCGCCTACGGCATCAACGAAACTCTGGCCCAGCAGGGACGCACCGAGCGCCTGCCTGAGCTGGGGCTCGGCAGCCGCGTTGCCACCGGCCCGGAAGCACTTGATGCGCTGCAAGAGGCCTTGGAGCCGCTGGGGCTGGCCCTGGTGCTGCTCCCGCTCGACAGCGACTCGCACGCGCTGAGCGTAGTGGCCGAAGCCCAGGTAGCCGAGCTGCGCCGCTTGGCCGAGGAGCTGGGCTTTGGCTTGAAAGTATACTAGCCGCGCTGCCGCACGGCCTCGAACGTGAGCACGGCGGCGGCCACGCTCACGTTGAGCGAGTCGAGCACGCCGCGCATGGGGATGATGATGGTCTCGTCGCAGGCCTGGCGGGTGGCGGGCGTGAGGCCGTCGGCCTCGGTACCGAGCACCAGGGCCGTGGGGCCGGTAAAGCTCGTGGCAGTGTAGGCCTTGGCGTCGTCGGCCAGCGCGGCAGCGAAGGTGCGGATGCCCTTTTCCTTCAAAAAAGCTAAGACTTCGGGCATGGGCGCGGCCACGGTGGGCACCGTAAAAATGCCGCCCAGGCTGGCCCGGATCACGTTGGGATTATAGAGGTCGGTGCGGGCGTCGCCCACTAGCACGGCGTGGGCGGGCGCGGCATCGGCGGTACGCAGGATGGCCCCGAGGTTGCCGGGCTTTTCGACGGCTTCGAGCACAATGACCAGCGGATTCTTGGGCAAGCTGAGGTCGGCCAGCGTACGGTGGGGGGTGTGCAGCAGGGCCAGCACGCCATCGGAGCGCTCGCGCACGGCCAGCTTAGCAAAGACGGCGGCGCTCACGGGCACGTACTCGTAAGGGCGCGGCACCTGGCGGGCCGGCGCGGCCAGCTGCTGCGCCAGCTCGGGGCCAGCCAGTTCCTCGCACACAAAGAGTGTAGCCACGGCCCAGCCCGCCTGCCGGGCGTTGGTCAGCTCACGGCAGCCTTCCACCAGCGTCAGGCCCTGGCGGCGGCGCTCGGCCGATTTGTCCTGCAAGCGCAGCACCTCCTTGATGCGCGGGTTGTGCAGGCTCGTGATACGGTCGGGCTGAGAAGGACGGGCGGCAAACATAGTACGAAGGTACGGAGTGGTGAAATGGTGAGTGGTGAGTGGTGAGTGGTGAGTGGTGAGATGGCGAGTGGTGAAATGGGGAGTGGTGAAATAGTAAAAGCTGGTTAGCCTTAACAGCGTGTACCTTCAATTCGGCGTATACCGGGGCGCAGCCTAGCCAGTAGTGAGCTAGTCACTCACCATTTCACTATTTCACCACTCACCATTTCACCACTGTGGCCCTTCGGCTCAATACTAAAATTCAGCTTGGCTTTGCCATTGCCTTGTCGGTGCTGGTGGCTACGTCGATTACGGCCTACGTGGCCATTCAGCAGCTTAGCCGCTACACCCGGCTGGTCGAGCACTCGTACCGCGTGCTGCAACAAACCGGCGACTTACGCATTAGCATCCGCGACGCGCAGAGTGGGATTCGCAACTACCTCCTGCTGGCCGATACCACCTACTTGGCCATTTACCGCAGCAATACCGCGTTGATGCGGCAGGAGGCCGACGAGCTGCACGAGCTGGTGGCCGACGACCCCAGCCAGCACGCCCGGGCCGATTCGCTACGCCGATTTGTGATTTCCCACGCGCGGGAGCTGGCCACTTACCGCAACTTTACGCCCTCCCCGCCGGCGGCGCAGTCGCTGCAACTGCGGGAGCAGGAGCCCCTGCGCCGGGTCAAAGCCACGCTGGCGCACTTGCGTCGGTACGAGGACGAGCTGCTGCAAAAGCGCAACCGGCAGCAGTCGCTATTTCAGAAGCTGGCCCCGTCGGCCATCGTGGTATCGGCCGTGCTGGCCGTCATCATCGTACTGTGGCTGTTTAAGAAAATTGCCGACGAGCTGCGGGCCAACGACGAGCTGCGCCGACAGCTCACCCGCACCAACCTCGACATTGCCCAGCGCATTCGGGCGATGGAGTACTTTACCCGCCAGGTGGTGGAAGGCAATTACAAGGCTAAAATCACGGAGACCGGGCAGCACCGCGACCGGCTGGCCTCGCTGGCTACCCTGCTCAACCAGATGACGCAGGCGCTCGACACCTCCTTCAGCGCCCTCGAAAACCGCAACAAGGAGCTGGACCAGTTTGCCTACGTGGCCTCGCACGACCTCAAGGCCCCGCTGCGCGGCCTGAGCACCATCGTGAAGTGGATAGAGGAAGAATTGGATGCGGAGCTGTCGCCCCAGATGCGCACCTACCTGGGCCAGATGAAGGGCCGCCTGGCCCGCCTCGACGACCTCATCAACGGCTTGCTGGCCTACGCCCGGGCCAGCCGCACCGAGCGCCAGCTCAGCCTCGTAGACGTGGCCCAGCTGGTGCGCGAGGTGGCCGACCTCGTGGTGCCGCCCGACTTTATCCTCACCCTCGGCCCCGACCTGCCTACCTTTGTGGCCGACCGCCTGGGCTTGCAACAGGTATTTACCAACCTGCTCAGCAACGCCGCCAAGTACTACGCGGGCGATGGCCCCGGCCGCATCAGCGTATCGGCCCAGGACGAGGGTCGGTACTACGCCTTCCGGGTGCAAGACAATGGCCCCGGCATCGCGCCCGAGCACCACCAGAAAATCTTTCTGCTATTCCAAACCCTGCGCGACCGCCACACCGCCGAAAGCACCGGCATTGGCCTGAGCATCGTCAAGAAGCTCATCGACGACCAGCAGGGCAGTATCCGCGTAGAATCGGCGGTAGGCCAGGGCGCGGCCTTCATCTTTACCTGGCCGAAAAAAGAATTATGAATTATGAATTATGAATTATGAATTATGAATTATGAATTATGAATTATGAATTATGAATTATGAATTATGAATTATGAATTATGAATTATGAATTGTATTAAATTCTTGCATAATTTCCTGCTTTCCCTCTCTGAACCTGCTACTACCAATCCCGTACCCTGCCCCACGAGCTAATTCATAATTCATAATTTCTAATTCATAATTAAAAAAAGATGCGCTCCGTACTGCTCGTAGAAGACGACGTTTTTGATACCATGACGGCGCAGAAGTCGTTTGCTCGCTTTAGCGTGCCGCATACGCTGCGCACGGCTTTCAATGGCGAGGAGGCGCTCGACATCCTACTGGGTCGTAATGGGGAGGAACCCCTGCGCCCGCTGCCCGAGGTTATTCTACTCGATCTGAACATGCCGCGCATGAACGGCTTTGATTTCCTGGAAGTGCTGCGCGCCACGCCCGAGCTGGCTGATATCCCGGTGTTTATTACTACTACCTCGGGGCTCGACATCGACCGGGCCGCGGCGGCGCGCCTGGGCGTGAGCGGCTACATTCTAAAGCCCCTCGATTTTGCCAGCGGCGACGACATGGCCGACAGCCTGAGCCTGCTCGAAAAGCTCCTGAAATAGCCTGTACTCACCGCTGGCTCACACTTGGTGATGAGCGCAGTCTGAAGTCGGCCGACACGTAAAACGGAGGGCACTTTTGGAAGGGGGGCCGGCGTTAGCGATGCACCGGCCGCAGTTGGTCGGCAGCGCGTTTATTTGCTTGCATGAAACTTACGTACGCTGCGGTGCTGGGCCTGGGGCTGAGCGCCGCCTGGGCGCCGGCCTCGGCGCAAGACGCCCCCCGCCAACTGGGCGGCGCTCCCGTAATGCCCGCGCCGGCCCCGCGCCCAACGGCTCCGCCGCCCCGGCAGCTCGATGCCGTGCCGGCACCAGTGGCCGCGCCGGCTACCGTGGCGGCCGACTCGGCCCGCCCCGCCCCCGTGGCTACCCGCCCCGAGCCGACGCCCGCCCAGCCAGCGCCTACTATCTTCAACCGGCCCTACGTTATGGGTGGCTCCACGCAGCCCACGCGCTACCAGGTGGGCCTGAAGAACGGAGCGGTGTACAATGCCTACGACGTGGAAGTGAAGCAGCCGCTGTTTGGGCGCAACTTCCTGCTGCTCGACGGCCAGCGCCGCATCGAGCTGAGCGAGGTGGGCTTTTACGAAAACGAAACCGGCCACTACGTCCGCACCACCCTGCCCCACTCCTCCCGCGAGGCTACCCTGCGCCGCGAAAAAACGGGCCGCATTAGCCTCTACGCCACCTACAATACCAGCTACGCGCCCGGCGGCTACGGCATGCCCGGCTTTGGCTACGGGGGGTTTGGCTACGGGGGCTTCGGGGGCTACCCTTATGGCAGCGGCTACCGCACTACCAAAACCGAGTATTTTTCTAAAGACAACGGTCCTATCCAGAATTTGAACTCCCGCAACCTGGCCCTGGCCACCGCCGACAATGCCGGGGCGCAGGAGCTGCTGGCCCAGGCCCGGCGCTACCAGACCTCCACGACCGTCGCTTACGTGGCGGGCGGCGGATTGCTGCTCTACGGACTGCTGCAATCGTTCCGGCCTAATTCGACGGGTATCTCGCCCGTGACGTACGCCGCCGTCCCGGTGCTCATCGTGCCGCTGATTTTCCAGGGTAAGCAGGCAGCGGCCCAGCGGCAAGCTATCGCGCTGTACAATAGCGGGGGGATGCGGTAGCTGGCTGTCGCTGTGGCGCTGGCGCGAGTTTAGGCGGAGCCGTAACTCGCG
>CAJYPK010000002.1 GCA_913776615.1 uncultured Hymenobacter sp. | reverse complement strand
GGTACGGGTGGCCCGCAGCCCACGACGCCCGACCCCACGCAGGTGCCGGTTGACGGCGGGGCCACGCTGCTGCTGGCCTCGGGCGTGGCCTACGGCCTGCGCCGCCTGCACGCCCGGCGTCGCGCCCACTAGGGGAAGGACACAGGTAAGATTCCTACTAGCCTACTACGAGCCCCCGCTGCCAAGTGGCAGCGGGGGCTTTTGTGTGGTTGATACACTGGGGGCGGCCAGCAAATGATTAAGGAATAGTAAGCAGACTAGATGATTTCTCCCTATGGCACGCAGCTTAGCACTTGTCAGCTCCTAAATTCATGGCAGCAAGCAGTTTGTTTGCGGCTATTGTGAAAATAAGCGATACAGTTGGGCTAATCTATCACCGTTCTTTGTAGCCGCTACTGCGCAAGCGCTGGCCGCAGATTTCAACTGCCAGGCATTGAACCCCTTTACTTTCCTATTATGAGAAAACTCTCCTCTCTGGTTTTCCTGCCGGGCGGGTTGCGCTGGTTGGCTACCCCACTGGTAACGCTGGCGTTGCTGGCTGCTACTAATGCAGTGCGGGCGCAAAGCTTCGGGGCTGTAGCCACCTATGCTACGGGAGGCTCTTACTCAAACTTTGTAGCAACAGGCGATCTAAACGGCGATAACCGCCCCGATATTCTGGTATCCAATACCTCTTCTAATAATATAGGCGTGCTATTGCAGCAGGCTAATGGTAGCTTCGCGCCCGTTGTAATCTATTCTACCGGAGGCACTTCTACCCAGCAAGCAGCTCTAGGCGACGTGAATGGCGATGGTCGTCTCGATGCTGTAGTAGCCAACTTTGATTCGAACAACGTAAGCGTGCTGTTGGGAACAGGTACGGGCACGCTGGGTACAGCGAGACTGTATGCTCTACCTACCGGTGCCAACCCTTTTGGCCTTAGCTTGGCCGATATCAACAAAGATGGACGACTCGATATTGTAACTGGTAATAGCTATTACGGTGGAAATGCCACTACGGGCTCGGTCAGCATCCTGCTCAACAGTGCCACTGGTACCTTCGGAGCGCCTACCTCTTACGTGACGGGAGGCTCGTTGAGATGCTTGGCGCTGGCCGATTTCAACAAAGACGGTACGCTCGACATTGCCTGCACCAGTGCGCACACGCCTAGTACCAACGGTACTGGCTCAGTTTATGTACTGTTAAGTCAAGGAAGCAGCTACGCGTCGGCGGTGAGATACCAAACCAATAGTCGCTCGTACTTAATAGATAAGGGTGACCTCAATCGCGATGGGCAACCCGATCTGGTGTTTGACTTAGCCGAGAATGCAGGTATTGGGGTATTAATAGGTAAGGCAGGGGGGGGCTTCAGCCCAATGGCTTCATACACTGTAAACAGTACCTTTCCAACCGGGGTAGCCCTGGGCGATGTGACTGGCGATAGTCAGCTTGATGTTGTTGTGGGCAATCAATCTGCCAGTACGGCCGATGTATTATCGGGCACGGGTACGGGCTCATTCAGTACAACAACTTCTTTTGGTAGCGGTGGCACTCCTTATACTACGCTACTAACTGATATGAATGGTGATGGAAAGCTGGACATAGTTACTGCTAATACTTCAACTACTGGTAATACGTCAACTAGTACAGTAGGTGTTCTGTTAAACACGGCTGTTTATACGGCTCCTACCCTGGCCGTCATCAGCCCCGCGAGTGGGATGGTTGGGACCAATGTGACCCTCACCGGTAGCAATTTGCTGGGGGTAATGTCGGTGAGCTTCAATGGTACGGCAGCTACTGCTTTTACGGTGGTGAACGCCACTACTATTACGGCTACTGTGCCCGTCGGCGCCACTACCGGTAACGTGACGGTGACCACTCCCGGTGGCCCTAGTAACGGCTTGCTTTTCACCGTGACCTACCCCGACTTGGTAGTGAATACGACCACAACCATCCCGGCCGGTACCTACAATAGCATCACCGTCAACAGCCCCGGTGTGGCCACGCTGGCCGGCAACGTGACAGTGAATACGAGCACCACCGTGAGCAGCGGCGCGACGCTCAACGATGGTTGCTTCGTGCTGAGCGGGGCGGGCAACTTCACGCTGGCAGCGGGTAGTACGCTGGGTATTTGCAACGCGGCGGGCATCAGCAGCAGTGGGGCCACGGGGGCCATTCAGAACACGGGTACGCGTTCGTTCAGCACCGATGCCAGCTACGTCTACAACGGCACAGCGGCCCAGGTAACGGGTGCGGGCCTGCCCAGCCAGGTGCGCAATCTGAGCTCGACCAACGCTAACACCGTGACCCTCTCGCAGGCGCTTGCCATCCGCCAGGTCCTGACCCTCAACAACGGGAATGTTGACCCCAGCGGCCAGCGCCTGACCCTGCTCTCCGATGCCTCGGGCACAGCCCTGATTGCTAACCTGGGGACCGGCCAGGTACCGGGCAACACGGTCGTCGTGCAGCGCTACATCGACCCGACGCTGAACCCGGGCTTGGGCTACCGCCACCTGGCCGCTCCGGTGGCCGTGGTCACGGTCAACAGCTTCGGTTCGGGCGGCACCACGCCGGTGGTTAACGGCACCTACAACACCAGTGCCCAGCCGGGCACCGTGACGCCTTTCCCCACCATCTTCAGCTACGACCAGAGCCGCCTGGCTACTTCGCCGGCCACCACGCTCTCGCCCTTCGACAAGGGCTGGGTGTCGCCGACCAGCCTCAGCCAGAACGCTAATCTGGCCCTCACCGGCTTCACGGTGATGCTGCCCGGGGCCAGCACGCTCAGCTTCACCGGCCAGGTAGCCAGTGGATCCGGCGGGGCGGGCTCCATTTCGCTCAACCGTGCCAGCGGGGCCACGGCCGCCGACGCAGGGTTGAACCTGATTGGTAATCCCTACCCCTCGCCGCTGGACCTGGGCACTATCACCGCGGGCCAGCGCACCAACGTGGACGCGGCCTTCTACGTCTTCGAGAGCACCTCGCAGTACGGCGGCAACTACCGTAGCTACGTCAATGGTGTAGCCAGCACAGGCGGTAGCTCGCTCATCGGCACGGCTCAGGCCTTCTTCGTGCGCGTGACGGCGGGCCAGACCAGCGGCGCGCTGGCGCTCACCAACGCCAACCGCGTGACCAGCTACGGCCAGCAGGTAGCCGTGCGGCGCACCGCCGAAACCCGGCCGCTGGTGCGCCTCGAGCTGCAAGGGGCCAGCGGCCCGGCCGATAGCTTCACGGCCTACGCCGAGGCCGGGGCCACGGCGGGCTTCGATGGGGAGTACGACGCGACCAAGCTACCCAACCCCACGGGCCTGAACCTGAGCAGCGCCACGGCCACCGACGAGCTGGCCATCGACGGCCGCGCCGCCTTTACCCCGGCCACGGTGCTGGCCCTGACCGTGGGCGTGCCCGCCGCCGGCACCTACACGCTGACCGCCGCCAGCCTGGCTAACCTGCCCGCCGGCCTCACGCCCACCCTGCGCGACGCCGCCACCGGCCAGCTCACCCCGCTCACTGCGGGTACCTCGTACCGCTTCAGCGTCACGGCTACCGAGGCTACGGCCCTGCTGCGCAACCGCTTTACGCTGCTCTTCAGCCCGGCCACGGCCCTGGCTGCCACGGCCAGCCTGACGGCCAGCGCAGTGAGCGTGTACCCCAACCCGGCCCAGGGCCGCTTCACGGTGCGGGTGCCGGCCGTGGCCGCCGCCAATACGGTGCAGGCCGAGCTGCTCAATGCGCTGGGGCAGGTGGTGCGCCGCCAGTCGGCCGCCCTGCCCGCGGCCGGGGCCACGCTCGCGGTCGAGACCACTGGGCTGGCCGCGGGCGTGTACACCCTGCGCCTGACGGCTGGGGCCAGCACGCTGGCTAAGCGTGTGGTGCTGCAGTAAGTTTTTCTCACCCCGGCCGGCCCCGCGCTGGGGCCGGCCTTCCCTACAGCTTTTTCTCATGACTAAATTATTCTTGACTGCCGCCCTGCTGCTGAGCGTGGGCGGGCTGGCGCAGGCCCAGGCCCCCGGTACGGGTGGCCCGCAGCCCACGACGCCCGACCCCACGCAGGTGCCGGTTGACGGCGGGGCCACGCTGCTGCT
>CAJYPK010000001.1 GCA_913776615.1 uncultured Hymenobacter sp. | reverse complement strand
CCGCCGCAGGCTGGCGGGCGTATCGGCGCAATCCGTTTAATCCGTTAAATCTGCGGTCAGTCTTCGGGATAGGGGATGTACACGAAATTGGTAAATTCCTCATCCACTACCAGCAGGCAGCAAAACTCGTCGGGGTCTTTCCAGGAGGCTTGGAAATCTTCGATTTTCTCGGGGTCCACGATGCCCTGCTGGGCCAGGATTTCGAGGTAGCTGGCGAAGATGTGCCACTGCAGGCCCTCGACCTCGTCGGCATTGATGAGCAGGCTGCCGAGCTGCACCGCCTGCCGGGCAAAGATGAACACCGGGTACTTCGAAATCTCGCGCTTGCGAATCTGGTACGAGGCTTCCTTAAGAGTGTCGGATACGGTGGCAAAATCCTTGGTAATTGTACCCAGGTATTTGCCGTTTAGTTCGGGGTCGTTGAAGTAGTCCATTACGAGTAGCTGTCAGCTATAAATTCTTCTGACGAATAAGAGGTTTTCGGGGGATAAACTAAATACGATTGCTCGGGTTTGTTCATCAAGGTCTTGAATAATAATTTCAATTCCGGTGTCCCAATTCTGGCGAACGTCTTGCAGATCGATCTGTTTGGCCAGCACTTCAAAGGCCGTCGCTGCTTCTGAGCGGTTGGACAGCCATGTTCCTGTCAGCTACCACATATCCGGTAGGAGATTATCAACTAGCCCCACTGGCTTTCCCTGCCAGAGAAGTTGTGGCTGCTGGGTAGTCATGCTGCTGGCAGGACAAGGAGCACTCACGGGTCGAGCAGCAACTGCTTGAGGCGAACGCCGCGCAGTCGCTCCAACTCGTCGTTGAGCTTCTCGCGGCGTTCGGGTGAAAGGTCGGCGCGGGCCAGCTCCTTGCGTACGTCATCTATCTCTTCATTGATGATGAGGCGCACGTCGGCCCGCTTGCGCTGCTGAATTTTCCAACTAATAAAGCGACCCAGTGCCGCCCCCAGCGGTGCGGCGACCACCGTGGCAATGATGCGGCCCTGAGAGCTGGGTATCAGGTTGGCTAGTGTAACTAGGACGGTACTACCCAAGCCCTCGTATGAGGAAAACGCAGGTGAAAGAGGGGTTTTTGGCTCGGGAGCATCGTCGGCCATCAGCTAGGCGGCTTTTACCAAGTCTAATAGCTTGTGCACTTGGGCCGAGCGCTCGTTGCGCGATTGATTGGCGGTGGGTCGCTCCAGTACCACCGAGGCCCCGGTATCGGCGCGGGTAACGCGGATGGTAGGCTGGCCCAGCGCCCGCACTATCTTGCCCACCAGCAGCGCGAGGCTGAGGGCAGCAATGCTTCCGGCAAAAACAGTGGCGGTATCCATGTGAGTGGTAAGTAGATAGTGCGAAGGCAAAAATAACGCACCGTTTGGACTTTTTGTTTAGGGGGCCTGGGTGGTGGCAGAATCCTTAGTTGTCGTACCAGAGTAGCTGCTGAGTTTACGAGCGAAGTAATTACGACCAGTCAAAGCACTTTCCCAATAGATTTGCCTAATGCTTTTAGGATGGGTTTCCTTCTCCATAAAATATGTTCGTCCCCCATCCCAGGACTTACTATCTGTACGTGTAAGTAAACAACGTCGTCTTGAAACAGTGCAGTTACTCTTTCTTCCGGGCTCCTGTAACCTACGCGTTTTGAGGCTACCATGAAATACTCACTACTCTCCCTTATAGTATAACCTGCCGATGTGAAAGCAGTGCGAGTAATAGCGCGAGATTTTTTGCGGCTACGGTCCGTATGCACAGCAAGCAGCCGGTGACTGCAAGTGACATACCAAATGATTTGAGCTAGGCAATAGACCGATAGGCAAGCTGTTATCGAACATAAGAACACATTCATCAGGTTTACCTCGGGAAGAAAATCCAGACACAGCCAGGTGAATCCAACCGGAAAAGCCAGCATCATCCCGACGGCAGCAATGCTGGTAAACCAATTGCCGTCGGTTTTGATATGATTCCTTCTAATTGCCAATTCAACAATCCGCCGGGACTCTTCGGGATTATGATGGCTAAATTGGCTCATTTTTGAATTAGCATTCTTTCGCTCTCACGTCCCAAATGTTTCTCAAGTCTCGCAAGAACAAGCTGCTATCGTCCTTATCCTGCCATAAGATACCAGCGTCGCGCAGAATACCAGCTTTAATTAGTTGTTCCACTACTGCATCGGTGACATCGGGATAAGTATAGAATGCGGACGAAGGGTAGACCTGACCGAATAAATGATGTTCGCTTTCGTATTCGCTAAGAAAAGCAATCCGGTCACCTCGATTATTGAGCAGATACCAGGTAGTGATGCTAGCTGCTGCCATAGAACCAGCTAGCTCGCGCAACTTGCAAGCAGGAATTCGGCTAAACCCGATACTTTCCTGCTTGTCAAGATTGACGAGAAAAAACGTTTCTCCCATAGCGAAGGCTTATGAAATAAGCCGTTACTTCAACTCCAGCAGCACCACGTTCTCCACGTGGTGAGTATGCGGGAACATATCCACCGGCTGCACGCGGGTTACTTTATATACCTCGTCGAGCAATTCTAAATCGCGGGCCTGGGTGGCGGGGTTGCAGCTGATGTACACGACGCGGGGCGTGCGCAGCTCCACGAGGCGCTTCACCACGTCTTCGTGCATGCCGGCGCGGGGCGGGTCGGTGATGATGACGTCGGGGTGACCGTGGTGGCTGGTGAAAGCCTCGGTGAGCAAGTCCTTCATATCGCCGGCAAAAAACTCGGTGTTGGTCACGCCGTTGATTTCGGAGTTGACGCGGGCGTCGGCCACGGCCTGCTCCACGTACTCCACGCCGATGACGCGCTGGGCCTGGCGGGCCACGAAGTTGGCGATGGTACCGGCGCCGGTGTAGAGGTCGTACACGAGGTCGGTGGGCTTGATTTCGGCAAACTCGCGGGCCACCTTGTAGAGGTTGTAGGCCCCGGCCGAGTTGGTCTGGTAAAACGACTTGGGGCCGATGCGGAAGCGCAGACCTTCCATCTCCTCCTCAATGTAGGGCTTGCCCTTGTAGCACACCACTTCGAGGTCGTGGAAGGTCTCGTTGCCCTTGTCGTTGAGCACGTAGTTGAGCGAGGTGATCTGCGGAAACTTCGCGTACACCGCGTCGAGCAGCGGCTCGATGGCCTGGTGCTGGCGGTAGCACTGCAAAATCACCATCAATTCGCCGGTGCTCTCGGCGGTGCGGATGATGAGGTTGCGCAGCAGCCCGGTTTGCTTGATGATGTTGCCGAAGCGCAGCATGTTCTCCCGCGCGTAGTCGCGGATGAAGAGGCGGATTTCGTTGCTCGGCTCGGGCTGGAGCCAGCAGTGCTCCACGTCGATAATCTTGTCGAAGCGGCCCGGCGTGTGGAAGCCCAGCACCCGGCGGTCGTACTGCGCGGTTTCGTCCTTGATTTGCTCCTCGGTGAGCCAGCCCATGAAGCTGAAGGTGTATTCGAGCTTGTTGCGGTAGTAGGTGCGCTCGGGCGAGGACAGGATGCGCTGCACCTCGGGAATCTCGACCTTGCCGATGCGCTGCAAGGTGTCGACCACCTGCTGGTGCTTGTAATTGAGCTGGGCGTCGTAGCTGATGTGCTGCCACTTGCAGCCGCCGCAGGTGCCAAAGTGCTGGCAGAAAGGCGTGGTGCGCAGCTCCGAGTACTTGTGGTACTTGGTAGGCGTAGCCTCCAAAAACCGCTTGTGGGCCTTGCTGATGCGCAGGTCCACCACATCGCCGGGAGCTACTTGGTTGACGAATACAACGAGGTTATTGATGCGAACCAGGCATTTGCCCTCGGCCACCATGTCTTGAATTTCGACGTTGAGCAGGGCTTCGGGCGGGATGGAATTGGCGAGCTTGGTGGCTTTGCTGGGCATAAAACTTTTGGCGATAAGGGCTGCAAAGTTACGGCTGGCGTGGGCGTAGGCTCTGCGAATCCGCGCTAGGTATCGTTTGTCATTCCGCTTGTCAATTTTTGCATCGTCTGTCCTTGCGAGCGCAGCGAAGCAAGGACAGACGATGCTAGCTGAGGCTGGCGCCCATTACCGAATACTCACCGCCCGCCCGCGCAGCAGGGCCAGCCCCAGCGCGTACACCGCTATCGTGCTCAACAGCAACTGCCCCAGGCCCGCCCAGGCTGCGTGGGTATCGCTGGGGCTGGTAAAGGAGTGGGTGGGCAGCCGGGCGTAGTCGGCGTGGGTGAAAGGGATTTTTTTGAATAAAAACGGGTAGTAAAACGTCCGCAGCGCGTCGTGGTAGCGGGTGGCACTTTGCTGAAAGGCCAGGTGAGCGGGCAGGTCGGTGCCGGCCAAGGCATTGAAGCCGAGCTGTGTGCTAAGCGCCGGCGAGAGCCAGGCCAGTCGCTGGGCCAGGGCGTGGCGCTGGGCCTGGCCATTGGCATAGGCCGTAGCCAGCGGCGCGGCCGATTGGTCGCCCAGGTACTGAAAGGCGTAGTACCAGCGCCACGCGAAGCGCTCGCGGATGGTAGCCGTGTCGCGGTACTGCGGGTAGTGGGTAAAAAAGCGCCGCATGGTCTCCATCTTGGGCTGGTCCCAGCCGCCGTGGATGGCCTCGCGCTGCTGGATGGTGAGCGCCAGGCCCTGTGGCACCGGCCGGGCGGCGGCTACGTACACGCTCAGCAGGCTGGGCACCAGCACCACCAGCGTAAGCCAGGCCCCCAGCAGCGCCATCGCGTTGAACGACGAGCTGCGCTGCCCGGCCGCGACCAGCACCACCACCCCAAACCAGAACAGGCAGTACCCCCCGCCCAAGGCCAGCCAGAGCCCCACGCGGCCGTCGAAGGGCACCCGCGCCCAGGCCAGCCCCACGGCCGAGAGCAGCGCCCCCAGCCCCAGCACCACCGCCAGGCGAAAGGCCAGCTTGGCCAGTACCAGCTGCGTGGCGCTCACCGGCTGGGCCAGCAGCAGCGGCAGAATGCCCTGCTCGCGCTCGCTCGACAGGAGGTTAAACCCCAAAGCGATAATCAGCAGCGGAAATAAATACACCAGCACGAAGGCCAGGTCGAAGTTGCCGCTGAGCGCCTTGACCGGGTTCACGTTTTCGGAGGCGTAGAGCTGGCCTTGCAAGCCCAGCAGGCGCAGCTTGAGGTAGTAGGGGTTCACGTCGCGCTGACCCAGGGCGAGGCTGGCCCAGGCGGTAGGGTAGTGCAGGGCGTAATTGTGGTGGTAGTAGCCGATTTCGCCGGCCTCGGCGGGGCCGGGGAATTTTACTTGTAGCTCGGCCACTTGGTGGCGGCCCAGGGCGGGCAGCTCGGCCAGGTGTCGGCGCTGCCGGGCCACCTCGGCCGTGCCGTAGTAGATGCCGTAGAGCCCCGCCGCCAGCAGCAGGCCCGTGAGCAATAACAGGCCCCGCGAGGCTTTGAAGTGGAGGTATTCGTAGTAGAAGAGCAGGCGGAAGAGACGCATAGGGTAGGGCTGACCGTGAGAATTAAAAATTAAAAATTATGAATTAAAAATTTTCAATTAGGTAGGGTGCAGCAGTATAATTCATAATTCATAATTCATAATTCATAATTCATAATTCATAATTCATAATTCATAATTCATAATTCATAATTCATAATTCATAATTCATAATTCATAATTCATAATTCACCCCGTCGCGCTCTTATCCACCAGCCGCAGCCCCAGCCAGCTCAGCCCCAGCGCCCAGGCCAACAGGGCCAGCGCGGGCAGGGCCAGGTAGCCCAGCGCCCAGCCCAGCGGCGGGGCCTGGTAGCCGAAAACCGGGATGGCCCGCCAGGTCGCCGCGTCGAGGCGGCGCTCCTTATCGCCGTAGCCCATGCGGGCTTGCAGGCCGTTGAGGTGCTGCACGAGCCGGTAGCGGTAGGCTTCGGC
This sequence comes from uncultured Hymenobacter sp., assembly GCA_913776615.1. Taxonomy (GTDB): domain Bacteria; phylum Bacteroidota; class Bacteroidia; order Cytophagales; family Hymenobacteraceae; genus Hymenobacter. The sequence continues at coordinate 196,937 of CAJYPK010000001.1, read as the reverse complement.
GGCTTGCTGAAAATGAACGTAGTGCGCGAAGTCGGTCCCGGCCAGGCCCATCGACAGCAGCCGGATGGCCTGGTAAGGATTGAGCAGGCTGGCCCAGGTGGAGAGGGCGTTCTGACGCTCGTAAGTGCGGGTGAGGGCGGCGAAATGCTGCTGATACACCCGGCTCGAATAGGCTTCGCCCTCGGCCATCGTCACGCCGGCCACGCTCACGGGCAGGTCTTTCTCGTCGGTGACGCCGTACTGCTTGAACAAAGCAGCCTTGAGGGCCGCCGCCCGCTGGTCCTGCGGGTCGTGGCCGTTGATGCCGTGCTGGGCTTCCTCGTGCACGGCGGCGTCGAGCTGGGCCTTGGTGACGGCCGGGAAGAGACCCGCGCCCAGGTTGGTGGTGGCTTTGGGAAGGATGAGGCAGCCCAGCATCCAGCAGCCCAGCAGCGTCACGAGGGCCGCCCGCGATTGGCTGGCCCGCGCCGACACCACCACCGCGCCCACGATGACGACGAAAAAATAAACCGCGTAGCCCAGCCCGAACAAGGCCAGCCGCGACCAGCGGTCGGTTCCCCCGGCCGCCGCCTCGCCGCTGAGTAGCAGCCCGCCGGCCAGCCCCAGCGCGGGTACCACCACCAGCGCCGCTGCCCAGCCGTAGCCGACGATTTTCCCCCAGGCTACCTGCCGCAGTGTAGTACCCTGGCTCAATAGCAGGCGTAGCGTACCGGCTTCGCGCTCTTCCGTAAAGGCGCCGAAGCACAAGAAAATCAGCAGCAGTGGCACCAAGGTTTGCAACACGAAAGCCACCGATAGCTCGCCAAACCGAATGAGCGAGCCTGCCTGCTGGGCGGGACTGAAATTGACGCTGTTTTGCTGATGCGCTTCCAGATACACCACCGCCCCGGTAAAGGCATCAAGCCCACCATCCAGAAAGCTGAGCGCGGCCCGGGGCCGAAACGCAAACGTGCCGTAGTGCGCTACCCGGTGCGGGTGCCGCCCCGGCTGGTGGTGAAACTGCTCGTTGACCTGCCGCTGGGCCAGCGTGCGCTCGGCCTGCAAAGTGGCGTAGCCGCGCCGGCCCACCAGCGTGGCGGCCAGCAGCAGGGCCAGCAGCAGCAAACTCAGCGCCGCGAAGCGGCGGTCGCGCAGGGTGCCGAGAAACTCTTTGTGGGCGATGCTTCGGACCATGTTTTTTTCACTAGCTGTTAGCCTTTAGCTGCTAGCTATTAGCTTTTTCTGAATAGGTAAAAAGGTTAGGCATTGCGAGCGCAGCGAAGCAATCGCACCTGTGCAGCGCGGCCGTTCGGGTGCGATTGCTTCGCTGCGCTCGCAATGACAGTTTCTAGTTGAGAATAGCGGAGCTACGTTCCTTCACTACTCACTACTCACTACTCACTACTCACTACTCACTGCATGTGCTTGAGGTAAAGCTGCTCCAGCTCGTTGGCGTTGAGCGTGGTAGTGGGGCGCACATCTACCAGTTCGCCCTCGCGCATGATGCCTACCCGCGTGCCCACCTCCTTGGCCCGGAAGATGTCGTGCGTGGCCATGAACACGGCCGTGCCCTGGCTGCTGAGCTGTTGCAGCAGCTCCGAAAACTCGTTCGACGCCTTGGGGTCGAGGCCGGAGGTAGGCTCGTCGAGCAGCAGCACCTGCGCCCGCTTGGCCACGGCGCTGGCGATGCCTACCTTCTGGCGCATGCCTTTAGAATAAGTGCCCACCCGGCGGCCGGCGGCCTCTGGGGGCAGACCCGCCCGGGTGAGGTAGGCCCGCAGCTCGCTCTCCGAGTACTTAAATCCGGCCAGGCTGCTCAGCAGAGCCAGGTTTTCGAGCCCCGTGAGGTGGGGATACAGCAGTACGTTTTCGGGAATGTAGGCCAGGTGCCGCTTGATTTCGAGCGGGTAGCGGGCCACTTCCAGCCCATTGATAAACGCTGCGCCCGCCGTAGGCGCAATGAAGCCCAGGAAGAGGTTGATGGTCGTGGACTTGCCCGCCCCGTTCTGCCCCAGCAGGCAAAATACCTCGCCGGGCGCGAGCTGGAGATTCAGGTTCTTAAGGGCCAGCTTGCCGGGATACTCTTTACGCAGGTTGCGGGCTTCGAGGATGGGGGGCATGGGGGATTTATATGAGCTGTTAGCTACTAGCTGCTAGTTGTTAGCGATTGTGAAGAGCCAATAGCTAGCAGCCAATAGCTAACAGCTCAAAATCATATTAAAAAGAATACCCCAGCGTCGCCATGTAATTGCGGGGCGCGCCGGGGCTGGCCCGGAAGTAGTCGTACCCGCCCACGAAGTAGTATTTGTCAAACAGGTTGTTGACGTTGACGTGGAAATTGAAGCGGTTGATGGTGTAGAACAGCGCCACGTCGGCCACTGCGTAGCCGGGCCAGTAGGCCCACTCGTCGGGGCCGCCGTCGAGGGGCGCGACCTGGTTTTCGAAGCGGCGGCGGGCTACGAAGTTGCCGCCCACGGCCAGGCCCAGGCCCCGCAGGCTGGGGGTAAGGAAGGTGTACTTAGCCCATAGGCCACCCGAGTTTTGGGGAGCGTTGGCCAGGGGCATGCCCTTTTCGGCGGCCAGGTCGGCCTCGGTCACCTCGGTGTGGTTGAAGGCGTAGTTGGCGTTCAGGCTGAAATTGGGCAGGATGTTGCCGGTCAATTCCACTTCCACGCCCCGCGAGCGGGCCTGGTTTTGACGGTAGATAGCCGCCCCGGCGGCCGTGAGCGAGCCGGTGGCCACGAGCTGGTTGCGGCGCTCAATCTGGTAGGCAGCTAGGGTGGCAAACAGCATCTTATTGAAAAACTCGCCCTTCAGGCCGGTTTCGAGCTGGTAGCTGGTTTCGGGGCTGAACGGCTCGCTGCGCCCGTAGCGCTCGGGAAAGCGGATCAGCTCGGGCCGCAGCGGCCGGAAGCCCGCGCTGTAGCTGGCAAAGTAATTCAGGTTCTCGCGCAGCGCGTAAGTGAGGCCGGCGCGGGGCAAAAACTTGCGCTGCGGAATGGTCGTCGAGCCGTCGCCGTAGTCGCGCTCGTCGGCAAACAGCTCGTAGCGTGCCCCCAGCAGCAGGCCCAGGCGCGGCGAGACTTCAATTTGGTCCTGCACGTACAGCCCCGTGGTGTGGTACACCGCGTTGATGTAGTCGATAAAAAACTGCGGCGTGGCCCGGCGCACGTACTTGGTGGGATCCTGAATCTCGTAAGCCGGCTTGTTGAGGTCAAATTGCAGCGGCACCACGCGCTGGCTCACTACGCCGTTGGTCACGCTGGTCACCACCTTCTGCCGGGCCTCAAACATGGCGCTTTCCTTGTCGGTGTTGAAGCGAATGAAGTCGGCCCCCGCCACAAATTTGTGGTTGACGGCGCCCGTAGCGCGGCTGGCCACGAAGTAGGCCGACAGGTTCTTGGTGTATTCCTCGGCGCGGCGGTCGAAGTAGCGCAGGTTCATAATCGAATTGCGCGGCTTGCTGGCGTCCGAGTTGTCGTAGCTGTTGAGGGTGCGGTGCTCGCTCAGGGCCTCGTTGTAGGTGAAATCGAGATACGAGGCGTTGAACGACAGCCAGTTGTTGAATTTGTGATTCAGCGAGGCGTTGAAATAGTAGGTAGTCGTGCGCAGGTAGTCGCTGGGCTGGCTCAGGGTAAAGGAGCGCGGTACGCCGTACAGGTCGTTGCTCTTGATGGGCAGGCCGCGGTCGAGGTAGCCGTCCACGTGGGTGTACACCAACTCGGCGTTGAGCGTGGTCTTGTCGGTTACCAGAAAGGTCACCGTGGGTGCCAGCATCAGCGACTTCGAGTCGTTGACGTTGCGGAAGGAGTTGGTTTTCTCGTAGCCCGCGTTGAAGCGGTAGAGTACGTTTTGCTTGTCGTTGAGCGGACCCGTGAAGTCGGCCGTGGCGCGCATGGTATTAAAGCTGCCGGTCGAAAACGTGACGGCCTGGCGGGCGTCGGCCAGCGGCTTCTTGGTCACCATGTTGATGGTGCCGCCGGGGTTGATGTCGCCGAATAGCGCCGCGCCCGGCCCCTTCAGTACTTCCACGCGCTCCAGGTTCACGGTCAGCGGGGCCTGCACGAAGGCGTTGCCGAAGCTGAAGCCCGAGCGCAGCCCGTTCAGCAGCCGAAAGCCGCTCTCGTAGCCGTTGCGGAAGCCACGGATGGTAAAGTCATCGTAATGAGAGTATTGGGCCACGCCCGCCACGTTCTTCACCACGTCGGTAAGGCGGTAGGCCTGGCGGTCGTCCATCAATTCCTTGGTCACGGTCGAGATGGACTGCGGCACGTCGATGAGGTCGGTGGCCGTGCGCGTACCCACGAAGCTGTAGTCGCTCTTGTAGGTCGTTTCTTTGCGCCCCAGCACCTCCACTTCCTGGATGGCGTTGGAGCTGGGGGCCAGCGTAAAGTCAACGGTGGCCGTTGGCTGCTCCGCGCTCAGCACGAAGGATTTGCGCCCCTCGGCGTGGCTCAGGCTGCGCGTGATGAGCACGTAGTCGCCCAGCGGCAGCTTCTCAAGCACGAAGCGCCCGCCGGCGTCGGTGAGCGTAGCGAAGCGGCCCGACGCATCCACTACCGATACGCCCTCCAAACCCTGCCCGGCGGGACCAGTAACGCGCCCGCTGGCCCGCCCCAGGCTCTGCGCCAGGGCCGAAGTGGATAGCAGAAGCAGGCAAAAAAGCAGGAGGCGCGGCATCGGTAAAAGAGTAGGGGAAGATGGGTTGCAACTTTGTAGCAAAATGGCTAACATTCGCGGGCTTTTGGCCAATTGAGGATTACTGTTCAATCCTTCGCTTTTAAATCAAGCGGCCAGAATATGCACCGCAAAGGTAGGCAAAGATGATGTTTTTATGAAACTTTGTTGCAAAAATGGGCAAAGCAAAGAACTCGTAATGCTAGTTGTAAATGAATCTTAGTTGCAAATAGGTGTTGCCAAGCTTGGAATAAGCCGCTGCGTACAGGCCCGAAAAAGCCCCGCCGCCAACCTGGGTTTACCAAGGCTGGCGGCGGGGCTTTTTGGGCGAGGCAAGGTGACTTGCGGCGCAGTAGGGGAGGGGATTCTGAATCAAGAGATTCTACCTCATTTTGCTCTTATTCATTTACCTCGTCCTCTTCCCGTCCGTCATGCTGAGCCTGCGAAGCATCTTGTCAGGGCAGAACGGCTCGTATTCTTTTCGTCCGTCATGCTAAGCTTGCGAAGCATCTTGTCAGGGTAGAACGGCCCGTTTGAGTGTAACAAGATGTTTCGTAAGCTCAGCATGACGGACGGAAAAAGGACGGGCTCATAAGTGGGTAAGTGCCTTACTGTGAGAGCGTTTGCTCTAAAATTGGAAGTAAATAAACGGCTGAATTTCCGCCGATTTAACCTGGATAACCAGCCAGATAACCACCGTAATAAGCACCGCCTGCGCAACGACCGAGCGGCGACCCACCACGCCTTCGAGCCGGAAGGTGAAGCCATCGGGCAGGGCGTGCAGCAGGTAGCCCAGCGCCACCAGCGCAAACACGGGCCGGAAGCTGGCCAGCACGGCGGGCAGCAAATCGGGCCGCAGCGCGTGCGTAATTTGGTGAATGACCTGGCTGGCGATTTCGAAGGTGCCGGCGCGGAAAAATATCCAGCAGAAGCACACGAAATGGAAGGTAATAACCCAGCCCAACAGCTTCACCAGCCAGCTGTCGCCGGGCTTGAAAATCTGTTTGAATAGCTTGTCCACGGCCAGGGCCGCGCCGTGCAGCGCGCCCCACAGCACGAAGGTGAGCGAGGCGCCGTGCCACAAACCGCCCAGCAACATGGTCAAAAACAAGTTGATATATTGCCGCACCACGCCCTTGCGGTTGCCGCCCAGCGGAATGTAGAGGTAGTCGCGCAGCCAGCTCGACAGCGAGATGTGCCAGCGCCGCCAAAACTCGGTGATGCTCGTGCTCTGGTAAGGCGATAAAAAATTGACGGGCAAGCGGTAGCCCAGCAGCAGGGCAATGCCGATGGCAATGTCGGAGTAACCCGAGAAGTCGCAGTAAATCTGCAAGGCGTAGCCATACACGCCGAGCAGGTTTTCGATGCCGCTGTAAAGGCCAGGGTTGTCGAAAATGCGGTCGACGTAGTTGAGGCTGATGTAGTCGGAAATGATGGCCTTCTTAAATAGCCCCGCCGCGATGAGCAGCACCGCCCGGCCCATGTCCTCCCGCGAGATGAACGGCTTCTTGGGAATCTGGGGAATGAAATCGGCCGCCCGCACGATGGGGCCGGCCACGAGCTGCGGGAAAAACGACACGAAAAAGGCGAAGTCCCAGATGCTGCGCAGCGGCTTAATCTGGCCCCGGTACACGTCGATGGTGTAGCTCAGCGTCTGAAAGGTGTAGAACGAGATGCCCACCGGCAGCAGCACGTGCAGTACGGGCACCGGCTGGCCGGTAAGCGCTTGCCAGCCACTGAGAAAGAAGTTGGTGTACTTGAAATAAAACAGCATCCCCAGGTTGACGATGAGGCTGAGCGTGAGCAGCAGCTTGCGTCGGCCCTGGGTGGGCGAGTCGGCGATCCAGCGGGCAAAATTGTACTCGACTATCGTCGAAAAGACGAGCAGCAAAAAATACCAACCGCTTGACTTGTAGTAAAAAAACAGCGAGAAGGCCGTGACGTACAGCAGCCGCGCCCGGTGGTGATTGCGCAGCAACTGGTAGATCGCCAGGAAACCCAGGAAGAGCAGCAAAAAGAATCCCGTGTTGAAAATCATCGGGCTCTTGGGGCTGTAGGTAAATTGGGCCAGCAGCCGGTCGAAATCCAGCCTATTGACGAAGGAATGTAGCAAATCCATCCTGGAGTGCGCGGTAGAGTAAGTAGCCTTGTAAGTCGTAGCCTTTGGTCGAAAAGTGCACAAAGTCGTTGAGGGCCAGCCCGGCCGTGCGCCACTGACCCATGCTGCCGTAGCCGCCCTGCACGGCGGCAAAATCCCAGTAGGCCAGGTCGTGCTGCTGGGCGTAGGCGCGCAGCGCGGCCGCGAGGCGGGCCAGGTCGGGGTTGCGGTCGCTCCGGTTGCGGTACGAGTCGGCCGGCGCCACCAGCAGCACCTCAGCCTGGGGGCAGCGCTGGCGCAGGCCGCTCACCAGGGTATCGAGCTGGCCGGTGAAGCGCTGGGGCGTGAAGCGGCCGGGAATAAACGCGTCGTTGGTGCCCAGCGACACGATAATCAAATCGGGATTGAGCAAGGGCAACTGCTCAAAGAACAGCGGGTTGCGGTTGTACTGGCGCACGGCCGCCCCGTTCACCCCGATGCCATGGTAGAGGATGCCCGGCTGGTCGTTTTCGAGCAGCAGGCCGTAGAGCAGGGCACTGCTTTGGTTGGGGCGGCGGCGGGTGGCGCGCAGGGCCACGTAGTCGCGCAGCGAGTCGAGGCGCAGGGTAGCGGCTACCTGCTGGCCCAGGCCGGGCAGCGTGCCCAGTGGCTCTTGGTGGCGGCTCAGCACCTGCCAGTCGAAGGCGGCCGGGCCGGGCTGGCGCAGCAGCGTGAGCTGCGAAAAGCGGTAGTCGGGCCGGCGCAGCAGCGGCAGCCGCAGCGTAAAGCCCGCGCCCGAATCGGGCGTGCTGAGGCTGATGCCCGCCACGCCCACCGGCTGGCTGCTATCGGGCAGCGACGTCACGCGCTTGGCGCGCCAGGTGCCGGCGGTAGGGGCCGTGAAGTAGGTAGGCGAGCCGTTGGTATGCGCCACGGCGTACGGAAACACGAGCCCGCGCCCGGCGTTGCCGTAGGTGCGTTGCAGCTCCAGCCGCACCCGGCCCGAATAGTCGTCGGCCTGCAAGTGCGAATCGCCCAGGTGCACGACGACCACGCGCCCGCCCGGCAGCCGGGCGGGGTGCAGCGGCAGTTGCTGCAGCCGCTGGTAGAAGCGTTGGAGCCCAATGGTAGCGTTCTCGATGTGGTTGGCGGCCAGGTTGAGAAAGGGGTAGGTTGCCTGCAAGCTATCGAGCGGCCGGCTGGCCTGCGCCCGCACCGGCTGGCCCTCAAGCAGCCCCCAGCCCAGCAGTAGTAACAGAAAACAAAACCGCGCCATGCAAAAAAAGGAACAAGTTACGCCGGGCCTGTAAGCCAGCCGGGGCTAGCGGGCGACGGAGTCGCTGGCGTTCGGGGTGGGGCGGGCGGGCACACGGCCGCTATCGGGCCGGGCGGCAGTGGGCTTGCGGGCGGCCGTAGGGTGGGCATACTGCTCCATGAGGTAGGTGTAGAGCAGGTCGGCAATCTTGCGGGCGCCCCGGCTATTGACGTGCGTATAGTCGTGGTTGGCCAGCGCGGGCTTGTTCTCCACCCAGCCCACCATCGAGTTTTCGCCGCCCATCGCTTCAAATAAATTCCAGAAGGCCGCGTGATTACGGCTGGCCAGGCGCTGCTGGGCGGCCACGAGGCGCGGCACGCTGGGGTCGGTCACAAACTCGCCGTCGATGCGCGAGCTCTTGTCGCTCATGCCGATGATGAGAATGCTGGCATTCGGGAAAGCCCGCTGCATACGGTCGACCACGCGGGTCATGGCCCGCTCGTAGAAGCTGTAATTTTTCACGCTGGCGTGGGCCACGTTTACCCCGTAGTGCAGGATGATGAGGCGGTAATCCAGGACCTTCCCAAAGGCCATGAGCTGCGCCGCCGGAATGCGCGTGAGCGACATCCCGCTGTTGCCCCGAAACGAGAAGTTATCGAGAACCACGCCCTGCGGGCCCTCGAAGCTGACGCCGTACACCGGGCGGGCATCGTGGGTAGCGAAGGCCAGGCGCATGGCGCGGGCCGGCGTACCGGGCTTGAGTACCATTTCGTTGACGGCCGCCGTGCCGGACAGCGCGTGTGGTACGCGGTGGCCGTCGGTAGTCACGAGTACCTCGTCTTGCCCGTCGCCGGGACCATAGAAGAGGTGCGCCTCGGTAAAGCGCCGCAGCGGGGCCCACTGCCGGCTGGCCTGGAACTGCACCCAGCTGCTGTCGGGCAGTGGGCGTGGCAAAAACGAGTGCCCCGAAATACCCAGCGGGCACGCCGCTGGCACCTTCGCGGAAATCAGGTTATACTCGCGCCAGTTGGGCGAGTAGGATTGGTGAATGGTAGCTCGAAAATCGGCCGTAACTGAATTGATGGGCACGAAGCCCACGCCGGTGCCGCCAAATTCGGTTTGCAGGCTGTTGCGCAGGTCGCCGGTCACGAGGTCGCCCTCAATCATGGAGTCGCCGAAGTACGCGATGCGGGTGGGGCTGCCGGTGGTCTTGGTCTGGCGTAGCGCGGCCAGGAAGCTGTCGAGGCCGCCCAAGTTAGGTACGGCGGGCTTGCGGGCGCGGGCCGAATCGGGGGGGGCAGCCAGCGAATCGGCGGTGGCCGCCGAATCAGCGGCGGCGGCCAGGGCGGCGAGCGGGCTGGCCGGGCCATTGGGCGGGGGCGCGTCGAGGGCCGCTACGGCCTCCGGGTCTTTACGCAAAACGTCGGCCAGCAGGCGCACCGGCCGTAGTTCCACTCCGCCCACAGTGAGTTCCGGTTGGAAAAAAGAGAGCAGGCCCAATAAGCCCACAATGAGCAAAACCAAGACAAACGGGTTTTGCGAACGCGATGAATTCATACCCCAACTAGTGCGAGCGCAAAGTTACGGCCCACTCAGCGCGGCAGTTGATAAAAGTCAATAACGTACACGGAGTGAATACCTAAGGGATTCACTACTAGTTGAAAGAAAAAACAAAGTTTTCACAGAATGTTAACAGACCCCCGGGTGGGTAGCGTAAGCCACAGGAATAAGCAGCGTTTCGCTCAACCCGCACCTTCGCCCCGGCCCGGGTAGCCGCCGTAGGTTTGTAACTTGGTGGCCAGCCACCGTAGCTAATACTGACAAGAAATATGACTAGCGTAGTTTTGATTACGGGCGGCACCTCGGGCATCGGCCGGGCCTGCGCCCTGGAGTTTGGCCGGGCCGGGGCCAGCGTGGTGATCACGGGCCGCGATGCCACCAAGCTGGCTGCTACCGCCGCCGAGCTCACGGCCGCCGGCATCACGCACCGTACCGTGCAGGGCGACGTAGGCGTGCTGGCCGATGCCAACCGCGCCGTAGCCGATACCATCGCCGCTTTCGGCCGCCTCGACGTCCTCATCAACAACGCTGGCCTGAGTATGCGCGCCAAGTTTGAAGACGTGGATGTGCAGGTGCTGGAGCGACTCATGCAAACCAACTTTTTCGGTACGGTGTACGTGACCAAGGCCGCCCTGCCGCACCTGCTGGCCAGTAAGGGTACGGTGGTAGGGATCAGTAGTATCGCGGGCTACCGCGGGCTGCCGGGCCGCACTGGCTACTCCGCTTCCAAAGCGGCCATGAACGGCTTTCTCGAAGCCCTGCGCACCGAGCTGCTGCCCCAGGGCGTCAACGTGCTTACGGCCGCGCCCGGCTTTACTTCCTCCAACATCCGCCACACGGCCCTGCTCGCCAACGGTCAAACCCAAAACGACACCCCACGCGACGAGGGCAAAATGATGACCAGCGAGGCAGTGGCCCAGCACCTGCGCCGCGCCGTAGCCCAGCGTCAGCGCACGATGGTGCTCACCGGCGAGGGCAAGCTGGTGGTGTTTCTGAACAAGTGGCTGCCCGGCCTGATGGATAAGATGGTGCTGAATAAATTTCGCAAGGAGGAGGGCGAGCTGTAGCCTCCGCCTCCACTGCCGCGTCAGCGGCAGACTCGCGTTTGGACGATTGGCAAAGAGGCCACAATGGTGTACGCAAGTGTAGAATTGCCGCGTTGCGGCAATGGAGGCTGCGCCTCCACTGGTTCCACTGGCGCGAGTTTAGGCGCAGCCGTAACTCGCGCCAGTGGAACCAGTGGAGGCCAGAAGGCTCTATTTATGACTTAATAGCCAATCGCTTACTCAGGGAAAGTGGCGGAGCCTGCCCCGTAACGTACCGCATTATTCCACCACCAGCGCGTCGGCGGCGCGCACGTAAGCAATGCGCTGCTGCCAGCGCACGCGCAGCCAGATATCGTCTTGGCCTATCACCAGCAGGCGGTCGCCAGGGGCGGCCGTGCTCAGCCAGGTCGCGCCCGCGCCCGGGCCGGCCATCAGCGCCGCCCCCGCCCGCGTGACTACGCCTACCGGCGTGGGGCGTAGCAGGCTCAGGTATGCCCCCGTCACTAGCAGATAAAAAAGGTAGGCCAGCCAAACTCCGGGCTTCACGCGCTGCCGCCGCACCAGCAGCCCGATGGCGAGTAGCACGGCGATAGTCAGCAGCCCCTGCAAGCCGGGATAGTAGTAGCGCTGCGCCTGCACCCGTACCTCCTGCTGCCAGGTAGTAGGGTAGCCTACTAGGCGCTGCCGCTGGGCCAGGGCCGCGAGCTGCCGCCAGGTAGTCAGGCGCGGCTGCCGCACCTGGGCTAGGTTCAGGTACAGTACTTCGGCGGCGTAGTGGCTTAGCTGGTGCTGTGCGTAGGCCATGCGCAATAAAATCTGCGGCGATACCTGCTGCTGCCGCCAAATCTGGTTGTGATAGAGCGGCGCGGCGGCGGCGTACTGCCCGTTGGCGAAGAGCAAATCAGCCTGCTCCAGGCTAGCAGGGGTCTTGGTGGACGCCGTGCTCGAAAAATTTATTGGCCCGCAGGCTGAAGCCAACATCCACAAAGGCAGCTGAATAAGTAAGCACCACCGTCGCCGCTGGGGAATAGCGCAAGTTTCTTTTTGCGGAATAGTTGTCAAATTCAAAATGTCACCGTACTTTTGCACCCACAAAAACGGTAATACACCGCGGTTGTAACGCAAAGATATTGGTTCTGTAGCTCAGCTGGTAGAGCAGTACACTTTTAATGTACGGGTCCTGGGTTCGAATCCCAGCGGAGCCACTCTTTACTTCTCGATATCGTTGAGAAGGATTTTTATCAGGTTTATTTTTAGTCGAAGTTAAAGATATTGGTTCTGTAGCTCAGCTGGTAGAGCAGTACACTTTTAATGTACGGGTCCTGGGTTCGAATCCCAGCGGAGCCACTAAAGCCCCCTTAGCCTTGCGCTGAGGGGGCTTTTTTTATGCTTGTTTAAATTTATTCGCGGCTGAAGGGCGCGTCCGGTAGGGGGTGGGCGACCGGGAGTGAAAAGTGACCAGCTACTAAAAGAGCCTCATCCGGGTGGTAATGAGGCTCTCTAGTACTCTGGTTTGGAAAAGGAAAGTGTTGGAAAGGGTAGCGCCCCAGCTTGGTGGGAGTAGTGATACAAAGGACGCTGCTCGCGGTAGGGGAAGAAAGGACATTAGTGCAGGTTTTGTGACATGACAGATCTTATGTTGTATGATAAAAATAAAAATTATAATTGATAAAATACAAAAAATTAGTCTATGGTTTATTGGATTATATTATAAACGTCTGACTATTACAGGTTAATGGTTTAAATATCACTCAGCGATAATGCATGAGTGCCGTGAGAATAGTGGCTTAAAAAATAGGTTGCAAGCAGTCTGCGGGCGGCGCAAAAAACGGGAAGTGTACGTCTGGTCGCGAAGAAGCGCCAGCAGTTATTAATCATTGGTTAAAATAAACTGGGCCTGTTTTTGAACATAAAAAGGGGTTACTGAGGCAACTAAAACGTTTGCGCCGATTTTTCGTTAGCTATTCCCCCTATTCGGCTGTAACCCAGTGAGGCGTGCCTTACGTAAAAGGTGAATGGACAAACAGCCTTCATTTCCACTTTATTCACCGCTGCCCGACGCTCGGTCGAAAGCTATTCTAGAAACCCCTTCGTCGGATTTGATTTTTGTGCAGGATTTAGGGCTCGTACCTAAGCGCATTGTGACTGCCAGCCAGCCCGTGGCGCGGCCCGCCGCCGAGCGCAAATGGCTGGGGGCCGACTTTTCGCACGTGATTGTTTCGCAGTAGCCCGGCTTTGGCTGGTGCAGACTAACAGGCCACTACCCGGGCTGCACGCTGGTGTGCGGCCCGGGTAGTGGCTTTTGCGCGTTAGCTCAGCGAGCAGTGGCGCAGCCTTACTTAATTTGCGGGCTGCTGGCCGGTCTAGAAGTGCGCGCTACTGCCTGTACGTAGGCTATTCCAGGCACTCTTTCACTTTTCAGAAGCTTATGCTGCTCGCCATATTGTTTCCGAGTCTTTCGATGCTGCTCAATGGCCACGTGCTGAAGGCCTGTCTGTGCTTTGTGCTGCACCTAACGCTTATCGGCTGGATTCCAGCGGCCATCTGGGGAGTAGCCTCGCTCACGGAGGACCGGGCTCGCCGTCGGCAGGAAGAATTGCTGCGCGTCGTGCGGCGGGGCTAGGCCGCGTGGGGACAGGGGTGCCCCGCGTCATAGTTACCTTTGCGGCCCGCTACCGCCCGGCGCCGCGCCGTGGCCCGCCACCTGCTCATGCTCAAAAACGACCTCCTCCTTCGCGCCGCCCAGGGCGAGACCACCGACCGCACCCCCGTTTGGCTCATGCGCCAGGCCGGGCGCATCCTGCCCCAGTACCGTGCGTTGCGCGGCCGCCTTTCCGGCTTTAAGGAACTGGTAGAAACGCCCGCGCTGGCTGCCGAAGTGACCATTCAGCCCGTCGATGCCCTCGACGTAGATGCGGCCATTATTTTTTCCGATATCCTGGTAGTGCCCGAGGCTATGGGCCTCACCTACGAGATGGTGGAAGCGCGTGGCCCGCTTTTCCCCGAAGTAGTGAAGAGCGTAGCCGACGTGGAGAAACTGCGCGTGGCTGACCCCGAGCAAGACCTCGGCTACGTGCTCGAAGCGTTGCGCATTACCAAGCGCGAGCTGGGGGGCCGGGTACCGCTGATCGGCTTCGCGGGCGCGCCCTGGACTATTCTGGCCTACATGGTAGAGGGCCACGGCTCCAAAACCTTCAGCAAGGCGCGCCGGATGCTGTATCAGGAGCCAGCGCTGGCGCATCAGCTGCTGGAAAAAATCACGGTGACGACCATCGCTTACTTGCAAGCGCAGGTGGCCGCCGGGGCCGACATCGTGCAGATTTTTGACTCGTGGGCCGGCATTTTGCCGCCCGCGCATTACGCCGAGTTTTCGACTGCTTACATCAACCGCATCAGCGCGGCGCTGGCCCCGCTGGTGCCCGTTACGGTGTTTGCCAAGGGCGCGTGGTGGGCCGTGGAAGACTTCGCCCACTCGGCGTGCCGCACCATCGGGCTCGACTGGAACCAGTCGCCGCAGCAGGCCCGGCAGCAGGCTCCCGGCAAAACGCTGCAAGGCAACCTCGACCCCTGCGCGCTCTACGGCACGCCCGCCCAGGTAAAGGCGGCTACCGAGGCGATGCTGGCCCAGTTTGCGGGCGGCCCGCACATTGCCAACCTCGGGCACGGCGTGTATCCCGACACCAACCCCGACAACGTGAAGGTATTTGTGGAAACGGTGAAAGCTTGGCAGAGCTAGGGCTTAGGCCGTAGTATCGACGTAAGCGCTTATGTCTGAAGACGTAATTCTGCTGGAATTAAACGCCCGCTGGAATTGTGACCTACCCTTCGGCTGGGTTCCAATTACTGGCCCAGCTGATAATTCAGAAAAGCTAGAAATCTACGATCAGGATGCTTTTGCCGAATGGTTTACCAAGGATGCCATTTGCCGGCTGCTTCGCGAGACATTTGGCATAGCCTCGCTCTACGAAATAGTAGAAGGAGGAGCGGTGCTATTGCGGGACTTAGCAAGCTGTGAATTCGGCTATAATGGCTTAGAGCACATGTACACCGATGAGTCGTTCCAGTTTCTCCTCTATTTCTCACACGAAGATTCCGTAACGGCCGGCAGCAAGCAGTTGGTAGAGGCTATTCATCATGCTTGGCCAGCGTATAAAAATCACTACTGGCCACCAAATTCCTGGCTTTAATTCTCCCCCCACGCCCTTCCCAATGGACGTAAAAGACAGTAATGGTACCGTGCTCGCCGAAGGCGACGCCGTCACCCTCATCAAAGACCTCAAAGTGAAAGGCTCGTCGCAGGTGCTCAAGCGCGGCACGCTGGTCAAGAATATTCGCCTCACTAATTCGCCGGCCGAGATCGAGGGCCGGGCTGGCGGGAGCACGATGGTGCTTAAAACCGAATTTCTAAAGAAAGCCTAAGCGCCCATGGAAGTTGTAGCCCCTGCGCTCGGGCCAGTCGGGACGGTACTGTCGCTCGTGATATCCGGCGTGCTGTTTCTGCTGTGGCGGCGGTTATTTCGCCGGCTATTTCGCGCCGAGTCGGTCGTAATAATTGCCACCGCGATGGTGTCGATTATTATGACGCCAATAATCCTGCTAGCGCTTCTGTGGCTGTGGGCATTGCTGACTAAGCAAGTAGCGTAAGCTTTAGCTTACGCTACTTGCTTACAAGCCAGCTTCTTCGGCTTCGGCTAGCAGGCGTGCTTTCTCGATGGGCACTACGCCGACCTGCTCGCACACGAGGCCGCCACCGAGGTTGGCCAGGGCGGCGGTGAAGGCGGCGGGTTGGCCCAGGGCTACGCAGCAGGCCGCAATGCTGATGACGGTATCGCCGGCGCCCGACACGTCGGAGATGGTGCGCAAGTGGGCTGGCAGGTAAGTCTTATGATCGGCTTGCTGGGCAAATACGCCGTGTTCGGAGAGCGTAACCAGCACCGTTTCGGGAGTGAGCACTTCGCGCAGGCGTGCCACGGCAGCCTCGAAACCGGGGCGGTCGGTATCGGGCGCGCCAAATTCCAGCTTGAGGCCTTCGCGCAGCTCCTTCAGATTGGGTTTGAAGAGGGTGCAGTGGCGGTAAGCCAGGAAATTCTTTTTCTTGGGATCAACTACGGTGGGGATGCCGCGCTCCCGGGCGCGGGCGATGCACTGCGTAATAATATGCTCGTTGAGCACGCCCTTATCGTAATCTTCAAAAATAACTACGTCGGCGCGGGGCAGCAGGTCGTCGTAGGCGGCCAGGAGCTGGGCGGCTTCCTCGGCGTTGAGGTCGGTTTCGACCTCCGAATCGATGCGCACGAGCTGCTGGCCCTGCGCCAGGATGCGCTGCTTGAAGGTAGTGGGGCGGTGCGCGCTCCGGATGAGCCCGTCGGCGGGTAAGTGGTGCTCGTGGAGCAGGCGCAGCAGCTGGTCGCCCCCCTGATCATCGCCCACTACGGCGCACAGCAGCGGCGTGGCCCCGAGGGCCTGCACGTTGAGCGCCACGTTGGCGGCCCCGCCAAGGCGGTTTTCAGTCCGGTCTACGTTGACTACGGGTACCGGAGCCTCGGGCGAAAGACGGCTGGCCCGGCCCCACACGTAGGCATCGACCATAACGTCGCCCACAATAAGGACGCGGAGCGTAGTAAACTGTTGAAATAGCGCAGAAAGCGAGGTAGAGGCAGCAGACATAGGCTGCAAAGGTACTGCGGCCAGTTAAGTATGGATAAGCTCGCTGCCCCCGAGCACGCGGCGGGTGCAAGTGCGGGTTGGCCGATCCCCACAAAACCGGCAGCGCTCTCACCGTGCGGTAAAAGAGCGGTGGTAGCAATGATGGCAGTTTAGTCCAAGGCTTTACCCGGTTTTAAGTGCTTGGCTCATTGGACTACAGCAGCTAAGACGCTTGCTATCTGACAGCCCCTGCCCCGGCCGGCAAATAATACTGAATCTGAATACGCATAATCTCTCGACGATAAGGAGCAAGCAGGGTAGGGGGACTATTAGAGCTGTAATTGCTTGATAGTATGCCCAATAAAAATTGCTGGCGCGGGGTAAAACCCCGCGCCAGCAACATTGCCCTGACAACGACAAGCGCCCTACCCCTCGGCGCGCAGCACGGCCAGCGGGGGCTGGCTGAGCACCGAGCGGCTATTGAGCCCGCCGATGAGGGCCGTGAGAAAGGCCACCAGCGCCACCAGTACCGGTAGCGGCCACAGGCTGCTGAGCGCAAACGGCGTATCGAACACCCACACAGCCAGCGCCCAGGCAGCCAGCCCGGCCAATAGTACGCCGGCCAGGGCCGCGAGCGAGCCGAGCAGCGCGTATTCGAGCAGGGTGATGCGCAGAATCTGCCGGCGGCTGGCGCCCAGCGTACGCAGCAGTACGCTTTCGCGGGTGCGCTGGTAGCGGCTGATAAGTACCGAGCTGGCCAGCACGAGCAAGCCGGTAAGGATGCTAAAGCCCGCCATGAAGCGGATGACGAAGGAAATTTTAGTTAGAATCTCGTCTACCGTTTGTAAAATCAGGCCCAGGTCGATGGCGGAGACGTTGGGAAAATCGCGCACCAGGGCGCGCTGGGTGGTGGCGAGCACCGCCGTGCTGGGCGTGCGCGTGAGAATAACGTGAAACTGCGGGGCTTGCTCCAGCACGCCGGTGGGAAACACCACCAGGAAATTGGTTTGCACGCGGCCCCAGTCAACTTCGCGGGTGCCGCCCACCACGGTAGCAATGGGCGCGCCCTGCACGTTGAAAGTAAGCGTGTCACCGAGCTTGAGCTTCACCCGCTCGAAGTAGCTGGCATCGACCGATACCCGGGGCAGGCCACCGGGGGCGGGGCGCTGGGGCGGGGTGCCAGCCACCAGCTTCTCGGTTTTGCTGAGCGTATCGCGGTAGGTGACGCGGTACTCACGGGTGAGCGCCCAGGGCGGAATACCGTTGGTAGTGTCTTTCTTGAGGGCGGATACTGATTTTCCATTGATGGAGGCCAGCCGCATGGTCACGATGGGTACGCGCTGCAAAACGGGCAGGCGTTGCTGAGCCAAGAGGGTTTCGACTCCCTTTTCCTGCTCGGTCTGAATATCGAATAATACTAAGTTGGGCTGCTGCCCACTGCCCGAAAGCTGCACCCGGCCCAGCAGCACCGCTTGCGTGAGGTAGAGCGTGGCCAGTAAGAACGTGCCTAGCCCCAGCGAGAGAATGAGCGTGACGGTCTGATTCTGGGGCCGGAATAAGTTGGCCAACCCCTGCCGGGCCACGTAGCTCCAGCCGGCCGGGAAGAAGCGCCGCAGCAAATAGCGTAGCCCCAGACCCAGCCCGGCCAGTGCGCCCAGCGCCGTCAGCAATCCAGCCGCGAAGCCCAGCGCGAGTTTCCAGTCGCGCGTTTGGGCGTAGCAAAAGCCCAGTACGAATATGCCAATGAGCGCCAGCACCAGCCCGCGTAAGGGGTCGGGCGTAGCAGTGTCTTCGTCGAGCGAGGCGCGCAGTACCCGCAAGGGCGACACCCGCCGGATGCTCAGCAATGGGAGCAGCGCAAACAGCACCGCCATAGCCAGGCCCGTGAGCAACCCCAGCCCTACCGAGGCCAGCGAGACGGTCATGCTCACCTCCACCGGCAGAAAATTGCCCAGCACTTTGGGCAGCAGCACTTGCACCACGGCCCCCAGTCCGGCCCCGATAGCCGCGCCCAGCAGCCCCAGCCCCGAGGTTTGAATTAAATAGATCAGCAGTGCCTGCCGCCCGCTGGCTCCCAGGCAACGCAGCACCGCCACGCTGGCCAGCTTTTCCTTGACGTACAGGCTTACCGCGCTGGCCACGCCCACGCTGCCCAGCAGCAGCGCCACGAAGGCCACGAGGCTGAGAAAGCGAGTGAGGTCGCGGAAAGCGCGGCCCGTGGCCTGCTGCCGGCTGGCCACGGTATCGGTGTCGATGCCGGTCTGGTCGAAGCGTACCTGATAGGGCTTGATGGCAGCGGCCACGTCGGCCCCCAGCGGAAACTGGTAGTACGTGCGATACTGCACCCGGCTGCCACGTTGCACGAGGCCGGTCTGAGCCAGCAGGCTCATGGGGATAAACACCTTGGGGGCCACGGCGGCGCTGAAGCCGCTCTGGCCCGGCGTTTTGAGTGCGCGCCCCACGATGGGCACCGTGAGCGTGCCTACTTTCACTGAGTCGCCCACGCGGGCGTTGAACTGGGCCAGCAGCGCGTCATCGACCAGCGCGCCCGTACCACGCCCGGCCCGGAAGTCGGCGCTGGCCGCCGTGGGCTGGGTTTCCCAGTCGCCGTAATAGGGAAAGCCCGCACCCAGCGCCCGTACCTGGGCCAGCCGCACGCCCTGCGTACGCGGAAATGATACGAGCGAGGCAAACGATACCTCTTCGGTACGCGCCTGACCCAGCCGCCGCAGCACCGGCCGCAGAGTAGAATCAAACGGCTGGCTGGAGGAAAGTACCAGGTCGGCCCCCACCAGCTCGCGGGCCTGCGCCCCGATGCTGCGGGCCAGGTTGTCGCCGAAAGAATTGATGCCCACCAGCGCCGCAATACCCAGCACGATGCTCGACATAAACAGCGCCAGGCGCGAACGGCTGCGGCGCGAGTCGCGCCACGCCATCGTTAAAAGCCACTTGAAATCCATGCGTAATTCTTAATGTAAGTAGCAATAAGCCAGCAGTGCTGGCCGCCGTTTAGCGCGCAGCGCGTAACGGCAGGCCACCCAGTGGGGCGAGTTTCCAGACTCGCGTATAGTGAGCGACGCGAGTCTGGAGACTCGCCCCACTGGGCGGCGGGTAGTCGCGCCGCTGCGCGGCTAAAGACTACCGCCAGGTGGTGGAGGGGGCCGTAGTTTCTTCTACCACCTTTCCCCCGCGCATTTTCAAGATGCGCTGCGTCTTAGCCGCCAGCTCCAAATCGTGCGTCACAAGCACAAGTGTCGTACCGGCTTCTTGGTTAAGGTCGAAGAGGAGCTTTACCACCGTATCGCTGGTATCGGGGTCGAGGTTGCCGGTAGGCTCGTCGGCGAAGAGAATGGCCGGGCGATTGGCAAAGGCGCGGGCCAGGCTTACGCGCTGCTGCTCGCCGCCCGAGAGCTGGGCCGGGTAGTGGTGCCCACGCTGGCCCAGGCCCACCCGCTCCAGCAGCGCCTGGGCCTGGCGCGCCACGTTGCGCTCGCCGCGTAGCTCCAGCGGTACCTGCACGTTTTCGAGCGCCGTGAGGGTAGGCAGCAGCTGAAAATTCTGAAAAATGAAGCCCACGTGCTGGTTGCGCACGGCCGCCCGCTGGTCCTCGCTCAGCTTATCGAGCTGAATGCCTTGCAGCCAGACGCTGCCGCTGCTGGCCCGGTCGAGACCGGCGCACAGGCCCAGCAGGGTGGTTTTGCCGCTGCCACTCGGCCCCACGATGGCAAACGTATCGGCCGGCTGAAGGCTGAAGCTGACCTCGTGCAGCACCGTAAGCTCGCGCCCCGCGCTGGAGTAGGTCTTGGTAAGGTTCTCGACTTGCAGGCTGGTCATTATTAATTAGGAGTTATAAATTATGAATTATGAGTTGGAGGGGTGGCCTAGGAGTTATGAACGACCGGTTTGCCAGCGCGGGCTTGCGCGCCGTGCCGCTTATGGCGCCGGCTTCCGGCTGGCCGCGAGGTCTGGGAGTAGTTCAATCAAGCCGGTGGAAGGGGGAGGGGCAGTGCTAAGGGAAAGAAAAACGCCCACTGATTGGTTATGGCTACGTAGGACGCACGCCACTGGCCTATACTTTCGCCCGAATTTGCTTTTCTTCCCATGAACTACCTGCCTGGAAGCGCGCTGCTGCTGGCCCTGCTGGCTGCCGGCTGCCACTCCGACTCGGCCCCCGCCACCCAATCAGCGGCCCCGGCCGCCACTACTGCCGCCGAGGCTTCGACCGCCAAGAGTCAGGCGGCCATTCTGTTTTTCGGCGACAGTATCACGGCCGGCTTGGGCGTGGAGCCCGACGAGGCCTATCCCGCGCTCATCGAGCAGCGCGTCGATTCGCTGCACTTGCCCTATACGGTCGTCAACGCCGGCCTCAGCGGTGAAACCAGCGCCGGGGGGCGCTCGCGCGTTGGCTGGGTACTGAGCCGCCAGCCGGTCGGCGTATTTGTGCTGGAGCTGGGGGCTAACGACGGCCTGCGTGGCCTGCCCCTGGCCGACACCCGCAAAAATCTGCAAGCCATCATCGACACCGTGCGGCAGAAGGCCCCGCAGGCTAAAATCGTACTGGCTGGCATGCAGATTCCCCCTAACATGGGGCCGGCTTATGCCGCCGATTTTAAAAATCTCTACAGCGAACTGGCCGAGAAGAACAAGCTCACACTCATTCCTTTCCTACTCGAAAACGTGGGAGGAATCGCCAAGCTCAACCAGCGCGATGGCATCCACCCCACGCCCGCGGGGCATAAATTGGTGGCCCGTAACGTGTGGCGCACCATTCAGCCCGTCTTATAGCACGTCGCGCAGTCCCATGCCCACTCAGGCCCCCCTTCTCGAAACGCCGCGTCTGCTCCTGCGGGGCTACCAGCCCCGCGATCTGTCTGCCATGCTCGCCATGTGGCAACAACCCCAGTTTTACCAGTATCTCGGGGGCCAGCCGCTTCCCGAAAGCGAGGTGTGGACGCGCATGTTGCGCAGTGCGGGGTTGTGGGCGGTGTGCGGCTTCGGCTACTGGGCCGTGGAGGAAAAGGCCAGCGGGGAGTGCATCGGGGCCGTGGGCTTTGCCGATTTCCGGCGGGCCATCAGCCCGGCCCTGGGCGACTGGCCCGAGGCCGGCTGGGTGCTGGCCCCGCACTGCCACGGCCGGGGTTACGCTGCGGAAGCCGTCGGGGCCGCCTTGGCCTGGGCCGACGGCTACTTTGCGCGCCCTCGTACCGTGTGCCTGATCGACGCGCTCAACGAGCCCTCGCTACGCCTGGCCGGTAAGCTGGGCTACGCCGAGTACGCCCGCACCGAATTTGGCGGTACGCCCGTGGTCCTGCTGGAGCGTTTCGCACCGGGCTAGCCCCGTGTAAGCTTAGATGATACGCAGCGCATCGACGTGAATCTCATCCCGCAGTAGCTCCAGGTTGCGGTAGGTGCGGGGCCGCCCCGCGTCGGTACTCAGGGCTGGCGGCGCACCCAGCCGCGCCACGTCCAGGATAAGCTGGGTAAACTTGCGCTCACCCAGGTACACGGCCACCGGCCGAGCCTGGGACCGCTGCCGAAAGACCGCCAGGGCCTCGTCTATTTCATGTAATACGGTGCTCATAGCACCTTGAAAGTAAAGGGGAAATACTAAAAAACAAACCCCATAGCCCGCCCGCCGCCACCACCAACGGCCGCATCCCCAAAATCCGTTAAATCCGTTAAATCTGCGGTCCGCCGCAGGCCAACGGGCGCATCCCCGAAATCCGTTAAATCCGTTAAATCTGCGGTCAATGACTGTTACCCCTGATCTAGCCGCCCGGCCCATTGGTATTTTCGACTCGGGCATTGGTGGCCTTACCGTAGCCCGGGCGGTGGCCCAGCGGCTACCCCACGAGCGATTGGTATATTTCGGTGATACCGCCCACCTGCCCTACGGGGAGAAAAGCACCGCGGCCATTCAAGCCTACGCCGTAAAAATTTGCGATGTGCTGCTACGCCAGCACTGCAAGCTCATCCTCATCGCCTGCAATTCGGCCAGTGCCGCTGCCTACGAGCTAGTGCGCGAATATGTAGGCTCCAAAGCCTTGGTAGTGGGGATGATAGATCCGGTAGTGGCCTACGTAGGGCGACAGTACGAGGGGCGGCCGGTGGGCCTCATCGGCACCAAGCAAACGGTGGGCTCCAACATCTACCGCAAAAAAATTGACCAGCTCGACCTGGGGGTAGACCTGCACGCGCTGGCTACCCCGCTGCTCGTGCCCATGATAGAGGAGGGCTTCTTCAACGGCCGCGTATCGGAGGAAATTATTCGGGCCTACCTCGAGCATGCCACGCTGCAAGGCATCGACGCGCTGCTGCTGGCCTGCACGCATTTTCCCCTCATCAAGCCCCAGATCGAGGCCTATTACCAAGGGCGCGTGGCCGTGCTCGACCCCTCCGACGTGGTAGCCAACACCGTGGCCGAGGCCCTGGCGGGCCGCCTGCTGCTAGCCCGCCCCAACGAGGCCGCGCCGGCCCATCACTTCTACGTCAGCGATTTTACGCGCTCGTTCGAGGAGAGTACCCGGCTGTTTTTCGGCCAGGAAGTGCAGCTGGAACACTACCCGCTGTGGGAGTAGGCTCGGGAATGACCCCGGGCTAGCCCCCCGGCCGGGGTAGCGTCACCGTAAACGTGGAGCCCACGCCCACCGTGCTCTGCACCGTGATGGTACCGCCCGCGTTTTCCACTATTTTCTTTACCATGTACAGCCCGATGCCCGAGCCATCGACGTGGCTATGCAGGCGCTGAAACATCATAAAAAGCTGGTTTTGCTGGGCTTCGCTCAAGCCCAGGCCGTTGTCCTGCACTTCCAGAATTACCTGTGAGTGGCTGGTGTGGCAGCGCAGCTGCACCACGGGCCGGCGGTCGGGAGCGCGGTATTTCAGCGCATTGCTGAGCAGGTTGTAAACGATACTGCGCAGGTTTTTAGGCGAAAACGAGACGGTGGGGCAGCGGGCTACGTCGATGACCAGGTGCGCCTGCGTGGCGGTCAGCTCGGGGGCGAGGTCGAGGCTCACTTCCTCCACGATCTGGGCCAGGGCGACTTCCTCGGGAGGCTGCGCGTGCGCCTGCTGGAGCCGGGAGATGTCCGTCAGGTGGGCGATGGTTTTCTGGAAGCGCTCCACGGCGCCGCTCATCATGAGCAGCAGCGGGAGCACCTGCTCGGCCTGCCGCACGCTGGCCGGTAGCTGCTCCTGCAGCGCCGTCAACAAGCCCTCGATATTGGTGATGGGGGCCTTGAGGTCGTGCGAGGCGGTATAAATAAAATTATCCAGGTCCGCGTTGGTGCGCAGCAGGCGTTGGTTGGTCGTATCCAGCTCCGCGTTGCTGGCGTGCAGCCGCTCGTTGGCCTGGGCTACCTGCCGCCGGGCCGTCACTTGCTCGCTTACTTCCGTCGCCACCACGGCCACCCCCGTGACCACCCCCCGGGCGTCGCGGAGCGGCTGGTAGACAAAGTTGAGGTAGATAGTTGCCGGGCGGCCCTGGCGCTCCAGCCGGGCCGGTACTTCGTGCGCCACGAAGGCTTCACCTTTGCGTAGTACGTTATCCAGAATCTCCACAAAGCCTTGGGTGCGGACTTCCGGCAGGGCTGCCAGCAGCGGGCGGCCCACTACTTCGTCTTGACGGCGCCCCCATATGTTGCTCATCAGGGAGTTAGTTACGTCGATAACGTAATCGGTCCCGCGCAATACCGCAATGGCGACCGGGGCTTGCTCAAACAGCTCGGCTAATTGCTGCTGCTGGGCGGCCCGCTGCTGACGGGCCAGCACCTGCTCCGTCACATCGTAGGCAAAGGCGGTAATGCCCACTGTCTGCCCGCCCTCCTGGTAAACCTGGTAGGTAAAATCCAGGTACACCGTGTGGGGTGGCTGGCCCTCGCCGGCCAGCACCTCAAACGGCAGCTCATTACCGGAAAAGGCCTCGCCCGTGCGGTACACCTGGTCGAGTAAGGGGATAAAAAGCTGGTTTTCCGCGTCCGAGTGGCTTTCCGCGATGGTGCGTCCTCGTAGCGCCCGCCCCCCGAGCAGCTTCTGATAAGCCGGGTTGTAGTAGTCGATGCGGTGCTCTGGCCCCCGCAGCAGGCAAATGATGGCCGCGGTATTCTCAAAAATGCTGTACAGACTTTCGCGCTCGGCGGCCCGTTGTTGGGCGCTGGCCAGCACCTCGGCTTGCAGGGCCGCGGCCCGCTGCTGGGCTAGTACCTGCTCGGTCATGTCAAGGGCAAAAACGAGTACGCCGTCAATGACTCCGTGTTCGTCGTAGCGCGCCTGCTGGATGTAGTGCAAATAAAAATCTTCCGGTTCCCCACCCTCGTACTTGGCTACTGGTATGCGCACGCCGATTGCCTCGTGCGTACGCCCCGTGGCGTACACCTCTTGCAGCGTGTGCCATACCGGCTGGCCAGCCAGTTCGGGTAGGGCTTCCAGCAGCGGCCGGCCCCGCAGGGCGCGCCCCGGAAATAGCCGCTGGTACACTTCATTCACGAGCTCGAAGACGAACGCGGGGCCATCTAAGATGCAGATTGCCGCCGGGGCCTGGCTAAAGAAGCGCTCCAGTCGCTGCCGCTGGTGTTCGGCCTCGTGGCGGGCCGCCAGCAGGTCGCTGGTGCGCTCAGCTACCCAGCTCTCCAACTCCTGATTGAGCTGGCGATATTGCTGCTGCGCGTAGGTTAGCTCTTGATTATTAATGAAAAGCTCCTCGTTGGCGGTGTGCAGCGCCGCGTTGGCCGCTGCCAATTCCTCATTCAGCGCTTGTACTTTCTGGCGGCTCCGTACCTGCTCCGTCACTTCGGTCGCGATGTCGAGCACACCCAGCAGCGCACCCGCCGCATTGTAGAGCGGCTGATACACAAAGTTGTAGTAGCTGGTTTCGAGCCGGCCGCCGCGCGGTAGCTGCGCCGCCACTTCGCGCCCTACGAAGGGAACGCCCGTGCGGGCCACTTCCGCCATCAGCTCCGTAAAGCCCTGGTTGCGTAGGGTAGGCACGCCTTCCAGGAGAGGGCGGCCCAGCACTTGGGCAGGCATGGTATCCCACATGGCGCACAATTGCTCGTTGGCCAAGGCCACCACCTGCGCTTCTCCCTGAAATAAGCCGATGGCCACCGGCGCCTGGGAAATAATGGCATCAAGCAGGTTGCGCTCGCGCTCAGCAGCTTGTCGGGCCTGAATTTCCCGGGCCTGGCTGGCTTGCAGCGCCTGCGCCACGGCCGATTGGTCGAGGCTGGCGCTATTGGCCAAGCTCACCACCAGTAGCGGCCCGCTGCGTTGCGCGGCTACCACGTAAAAAGTAGCGTGCTCCGCGGCTGGATAAATAAAATCGTGGTTGCCCGGCGTTCCGGTTTCAAAGACGCGGCGGTAGAAAGCCAGCAGCCCGTTTTCCTGTGCGTGAGGAAACAGCGTGCACAGCGTTTCGGCGGGTCGCTCGGGTAGGCCGGCCAGGCGCTGGCCCGCCGGATTGACGTATTCCAGCCGAAAATCGACGATTTCTTCCCGCTCATTCAGCAGCGGGCGCAGCAGGTTGATGGCCGTTACCGACACTGCCAGCGTAGCTTGCAGCAGCGCATCCGTCTCGGAAAAAGCAAAAACGGAAGTGACGGGGGCCATGCAAGCGCGTGTACGAAGGCAGTGCGAAGGCAGTCAGCCCGACTACGCTTCGCTACGGCTGCAATATATAAAAAAAGCCCCTGCGTGCCTTGCGCAGGAGCTTTTTTTATAGTTATTTATAAAAGCTGGCTACACCGAGAAACTCTCGCCGCAGCCACAAGAGCGCGAGGCATTTGGGTTATGAAATTGGAAGCCTTTCCCATTCAGGCCGTCCGAAAAATCGAGTTCGGTGCCGGCTAAGTACAAAAAGCTTTTCATGTCTACCACCACCCGGATGCCCTTGTCCTCAAATTCCTGATCCATCGGGCGAGTCTCGTTGTCAAAATCCAGCTTGTAGCTCAGGCCTGAGCAACCGCCCCCGGCTACGGAGGCCCGTAGGCGATAGGTGCTGTCGAGCTCCGCATCGCGCATCAGGTGCTCAACTTTCTCTTTGGCTTTATCCGAAACGGTTATCATATCGCTACTGGCAGAAAAATTAAAAACAATGGCCACCGGACGCGCTACAGGGCGGGCGGCGCTGGTACAACAAAGATACCGCTAAGAAGGATTCTAAATAACGAAAAAAGTGAGGAGGTAAGGGGGTAAGGGGATAAAAAGTGATGGGGTGGGGAGGTTATAAGCCGCAGCCCATTACCTCCTCACCCCATCACCTTTTACTTCCTCACCGACTAGTGGTGCGACTTCTCCAACTCCAGCGCCGGCAGGCCGTTTTTCACGCGGTAGTCGTTGATCGCCATTTTGATGGCATCCTCGGCCAGTACTGAGCAGTGGATTTTAACGGGCGGCAGGGCCAGCTCTTCCACAATCTCCATGTTGTCGATGGCCAGGGCCTCATCCACCGTTTTGCCTTTCAGCCACTCGGTAGCCAGGCTCGACGAGGCGATGGCCGAGCCGCAGCCGAAGGTCTTGAACTTGGCGTCGGTGATGGTGTTGGTGGCCTCATCTACCTCGATTTGCAGGCGCATTACGTCGCCGCACTCGGGAGCGCCTACCAGGCCGGTGCCCACCGTCTTTTTGCTTTTGTCCAGCGTGCCCACGTTGCGGGGGTTGCTGTAATGGTCGATTACCTTATCGGAGTAAGCCATTGTTTTGAGTTATGAGTTAGAAGTTATGAATTATGAGTTGGAAAGAGTATGAGACAAACGAGCGGCAATGAGCCAACTCCTAACTCATAACTTCTAACTCATAACTAAAAAATTAGTGCTCTGCCCACTCGATGGTGTTGAGGTCGATGCCTTCTTTGTGCATCTCCCACAGGGGCGACATTTCGCGGAGCTTGGTGACGGCCTCTTTCACGTGGTTGATGGCGTAGTCAATCTGCTCCTCGGTGGTGAAGCGGCTCAGGCCGAAGCGCAGGCTGCTGTGGGCCAGGTCGTCGCTCAGGCCCAGGGCCTTGAGCACGTAGCTGGGCTCCAGCGAGGCGCTGGTGCAGGCCGAGCCCGACGATACGGCCAGGTCTTTCACACCCATCATCAGGCCCTCACCCTCCA
The DNA here is from genome assembly GCA_913776615.1 of uncultured Hymenobacter sp. Classification (GTDB taxonomy): domain Bacteria; phylum Bacteroidota; class Bacteroidia; order Cytophagales; family Hymenobacteraceae; genus Hymenobacter. The sequence continues at coordinate 169,604 of CAJYPK010000001.1, read as the reverse complement.
CGTATTTGAAGCTGATGTTCGTAACGTGGGGCAGGCGGTGCTCTACCGAGCCATTCACGTAGCTTTCTTCCAGGGTCAGCAGCTCTTTTTCGAGCTTATCGCGCAGCTTGCTGAGGCGCTCGGCGTCGGCGGCCATTTCGAGGCGAGCCAGTTCGCAAGCCTTGCCGAAGCCCACGATGCCGGGCACGTTGAGCGTACCCGAGCGCATGCCGCGCTCGTGGCCGCCGCCGTCCATCTGGGCTGTTACTTTCACGCGCGGGTTTTTGCGGCGCACATACAGGGCACCTACGCCCTTGGGGCCGTACATTTTGTGGGCGGTGAAAGCCATCAGGTCGATGCCGTCGGCTTGCACGTCAACCGGGATTTTACCCACCGCCTGGGTACCATCGCTCATGAACAGTGCGCCGTGCTTGTGGGCGATAGCGGCGATTTCGCGGATGGGCTGCACCGTGCCCGTCTCGTTGTTGCCGTACATGATGGTCACCAGAATGGTCTGGGGCGTCATGGCAGCTTCGAGTTCCTCCAGGCTGATGAGGCCCTGCTCATTCACGGGCAGGTAGGTCACCTTGCCGCCGAGCTTCTCAATGTGCTTGCAGGTATCGAGCACAGCCTTGTGCTCGGTGGTGGTAGTAATGATGTGATTGCCGCGCTGGCTGTACATCTCAAACACCCCCTTGATGCCGAGGTTATCGCTCTCCGTCGCGCCGCTGGTGAAGATAATCTCCTTGGGGTCGCAGTTGATGAGCTGGCTGATTTGCTCGCGGGCGTAATCCACGCCTTCTTCTGCCGCCCAGCCGAAGGGGTGATTGCGCGAAGCCGCGTTGCCGAATACGTCGGTCAGGTAGGGCATCATGGCCTCCAGCACGCGCGGATCGAGCGGCGTAGTGGCGTTGTTGTCCAAGTAGATAGGTAGCTTAAGCATGGTGCTGGGCTGGATGTTGCTAAGTAAATGCGAAAGTAGGCGATTGACTGTCCGTGAAACAGAATTTTGGCCTAAACAGTTTTTTGGAATCCACAAAAATAGCTGGAATTCGTCTAAAAGTACGCACTGCCCGGCTGGCTGCCAGCCGCACCGGTAGCTTTGTCCAACCAGCTTATCCGCTGGCTTCCTCTCATGCTTACTAACCTCGAACACCTGGGCCTGGCCGTGCGCGACCTGGCCGCCGCCACCGAGCTCTACACCCGCCTGCTGGGTCAGCCGCCCTACAAAACTGAGCACGTAGCCAGCGAGGCCGTCGATACGGTTTTCTTCCAGGTCGGCGGTTCCAAAATTGAGCTGCTAGCCGGTACCAGCCCCGACAGCGCCATCTCAAAATTTCTGGAAAAGAAGCCCGAGGGCATTCACCACGTAGCCTTCGAAGTGGATGACATCGAGGCCGAGATGGCCCGGCTGCGGGCCGAAGGCTTCACGCTGCTCAATGAGGCGCCCAAGCGCGGGGCCGACAATAAGCTAGTGTGCTTCGTGCATCCTAGAAGCGCCGGGGGAGTACTGGTGGAGCTCTGCCAGACCGCAGATTTAACGGATTAAACGGATTTCGGGGATACGCCCGCCTGCCTGCGGCGGCGGGCTGACTAGCTTTTGTACCGCTTGTCTTTCAACAGAAAGGGTTACCTGTTGGTAGCCTTTTCTGTTTCATAGAGTGTACCGCTGTTCAGCTACGACGTCCCGCGTGCGTAAGTCATTGGGAAAGTCGTGCAGCAGCGCTATGCGAGACTGGGTTGCACCGCGCCGCTCGTAGGCAATGCGTAGCGTGGGCGACTTATAGGTGTGGGTGATGGGGGGAGGGAGCCATAGGGAGAAAATTGCATCTTTGCGGTTGCGTAGCCGAACGGCCTCCACCCTGCGTGGATGTGCTTGCATACGCGTTCTCGCCAGGCAACCGACAGGCAGTGCTGGCCCTTCCATTCTCAACTTACTAGTATTATGTCATCAATGAATTTCTTTCGCCAGGAAGTAGACAGCGCCGTCGACGTGCTGCTGGCCCAGCAGGTTATCCTGTACCCCACCGATACCGTGTGGGGCCTGGGCTGCGATGCTGAGGTGCCCCGGGCCGTCGAAAAGCTTTATAAGCTTAAGGGGCGCGCCGAGGGTACGCCCAGCATTGTTCTGGTAGCCGACTTGGATATGCTGCGCCGTTACGCCGCCGAGGTGCCCGCCGAGCTGGAAGCTGCCCTGACGACCCAAGCGCGGCCCACTACATACATTTTGCCCGCTAGCCGCGCTGTTGCGCCCAATCTGGTTGCGCCCGATGGCACGGTTGGCCTGCGCGTGGTTCAGGATGAATTCTGTCACAAAGTAGTGCGCCGTCTCGGCCACGGCTTGGTAAGTACCTCGGCTAATAAAACCGGTGAGCCGACCCCGGCGGTCTTCAGCGAAGTGAGCCCAGCCATCGTGCGCGGGGTCGACTACGTGGTGAACTGGCGCCAGGATGACGCAACGCGCGTCGCGCCCTCCCGCATCGTGCGCCTGGGCGCTGGTGGCGCGTTGGAAGTAGTGCGCGAATAACTGAGTGGCTGGCTAGCAGTATACGATTAGTGTTTTCGCTGCCCCCTGTGATTAAGGCAAAACCCCTAAAAAAAAGCGGCCCCGGCATCTATGCCGGGGCCGCTTTCAGTTTGCGCTATCGCTGCATTATTGCTTTTGAATGCGCAGCGTTTCGCTATTGCCGTTGGGCAGGGAAACCTTGGCTAAGTACATGCCGGAGCGCAGGTCGTCGAGCGAGTTGATGCGCAGGCTGGCATTTTCTACCGAGATCACCTGCTCACGAACAACGCGACCGGTCAGGTCGATCAGCTGCACACGAACCGGGGCCGTGCCAACAGTAGCGGCGTCGATGTTCAGATCAACGTAGCTAACGAAGGGGTTGGGGTAAGCCGTGGTAGCGGAGGCGAGGATGCTGCCGCTGAAGTTTACGGTACGAACGGGCGAGAACGATTCGGTACCATCGAGGTCCAGTTGACGCAGGCGGTAGTAGCGGGTGCCGGTTTTGCCAGCCTCAGTGTCTACAAACGAGTATTTCTGCACCTGCTGGCTATTGGCCGAGTAGCTGGCTACGAAGCCGATTTTGCGGTAGCTCGTGCCGTTGGTCGATACCTGCACTTCGAAACCGCTGCTGTTCTTTTCGCTGGCGGTGGTCCAGGCCAGGTTGGTATTCACCCCGGCCACGGTAGCCGTGAAGGCCGTCAGGCTCACGGGCAGCGGACGGGTACGGTCGCCCAGCGTGAGGTAGAAGTTCGGGAAGCTCGGCAGAGCCACGCGGGTCACCGTCTTGTTGACCTGGTCCAGCGTGCCGTAGGCGGGGGTGAAGGGAGCCCCGTTTTGCAGTGCCGAGAACATAGTCAGGTTCGACTCCTGAATGCCATTGAGTTCATCAGCTGAGTTAAGGTAGTGGAAAACGGCCGTCAGGTTAGAGCCACGGAAGCCTGAGTTGGCACTGTTGTCATCACCCTGGATCTGGTAGAAGCGCTTGGTCGGTACGGCACCCGAGGCCAGCGGGCCGGTGAGGGGGTCGCCCACTACGCGGTACACAATGATCAAGCCCGGCGTATGGTTGGGAGTAAGGTCCAGACCAATGTTGCCGAAGGTGTTCGTAACGCCGTTAACGAGCGTCCGGTCAGCCCGCATAACGCCTTTTACATACGAAGTATTCGTTTCGGCGTCACCAGGGATGGCGCTTACTGCAGAGGAAGAGAGCAGGGCGATGTAAGAGTTCTTAGTAGTATCGAATACCGTTACAACCGAGCCATTGCTGGCATCCTGCGCAGCTGACTGGATGATAACCCCGTTGGTTACCGAGGTAGGACGGAACGCCAGCATGTTAGAAGGCGTCAGGATGTTGATAACCGACTTAACCCCCGAGCCTGCTACTACAACGTCGGCCACTACCAACTGACCGGTGATGATCTGGTCGGCACCTGCCAGGATGAGCGTCGAGTTGCGAATGGGGTCCATCACGCCGGGGTTGTTGATGGTGTTACCAGCCATACCACCAGCGGGCTGGCTGATGTTGCCATACACGCGCAGCGTAGCCGTACCGATGGTCAGCTGAGCGGCCGATGAGCCGGTGTTGCCTTGCAGGGTCAGGTTGTTAACGGCGTAGGTAGCCGTCGGGTCGTTGAGAATCGGGTATACGATAGCCGAATTCGTCTTGGCCGGGATGATGGCGTTAGACGTGGCGCTGGGTACGCCGTTGCTCCAGTTAGAGGCTAGGGTCCAGTCAGTGCTGCCACCATTAGCCGTAGTGCTCTGCCAGGTCGTAGTACCGCCCGAAGGCGTAACAGGCGGGGGCGTTACGTAGAAGGCCAGCGTGTAAGAAGAGTTGGAAGGGTCAGTGACAGCAGACACGTTGGAGCCATCGTCAACGAGAAGGCTAAACTGCACATCAATAGTGTAGTTGCCACCATTGATAAGGCCGGCCAAGAGGTCTACGTTAGCGTTGTCGTTGCGGAAAATGGGATCGCCGAACGAGTCTGTGCCAGCAGGGGTGAAGTTTATAACCGAATAGGCCGGAGCTTGCGTGCCCGTGAGGTAAACGCGGTAGTTGAGTTGCCCACCATTGTAGGCGGTGCCGCGGCCGGCTGGGCTAACAATCAGCGAGCCACCAGCTATTTGGAGCTGGCTGTTACCGTTTAGGTCGTAGGTACCCAGGGCCGGCGTTGCCACGACCGGGCTAGCGCTGTTGTTGCCCAGGCGGGTGTACGTGTTGTAAGGCGCATCGGTACGCTTGCCAGCATAAGGCACCGTCGAAGAAGAGCCGCCCGTAGGCTGCTGAGTCATTACGATAGCGTTATCGTAAAAAGTCTGCGCCAGTGCTGCGTGCGAAGCCCCCAGCCCGGTCAACAAAACAATAAGAGCAACCAGCTTACGCAGGTAGAGAGCGGTGCCACGCTGTCGATCGACAGGCCGGGTAACCGCGGGTAGAGAGGGAAAAGAATGCACCATGGCAACAAGAAGAATTAGGGTCGTGAGAAAAAGCGGCTATATTTGCGGCCGCTGGTAAAGAATTAAAACTTTATTTTCGGAAGGCTATGGAACCGGCGGGTGGGTGAGTCAAAAACCAAACCATTTTTAGCTTTTCTGCTAAAAATTCTTAGAAATGGGCTAAAAACCTGGCTAGATACGAGCCTAGCGCGGGCGAGCGTTACAAAGGCTGGCACATTTTTAATCTCCCTCAACCTGAATTTTCCCCCTTTACGCTACCCGTTAGTTATGGTTGAGATGGGGAATGGAAACGGGTAAAATAAATAGGCTAACCTGGACTATATTGGCCGTTTTGCGGGTAGAATAAGTAGGAGCCATCGGCAGGCGTGTGCCAACTTTGTGGCCTTTGCCTTTGCTATACTTGCCCATGACGACGCCTACGCTGCCTGATCTACCCATTTTTCGCACCATTGCCGAAGCTGCCCAGGAGCTGGGCCAACCGGCCTACGTCATCGGGGGCTACGTGCGCGACCTGGCCCTGCGGCGCGATAGCAAAGACATTGATGTCGTAACCGTGGGCGACGGCATTCGGCTGGCCCAGGCCGTGGGCCGCAAGCTGCCGGGGCGCGGGCGCGTGTCGGTATTCAAAAACTTTGGCACGGCCATGCTGCCCACCGCCGAGGCTGGTGAGATTGAGTTTGTGGGCGCCCGCAAAGAGAGCTACCGCGCCGAAAGCCGCAAGCCCGAGGTGGAAGCCGGTACGCTGGAGGATGACCTGGCGCGCCGGGATTTTACCATCAATGCGCTGGGTCTGAGCCTAAACGCCGAGGATTTTGGGGCCCTCGTGGACCGCTACGGGGGCATGCAGGATTTAGCCGCTAAAATCATTCGTACACCGCTGGGACCGGACATTACGTTCAGCGACGACCCCTTGCGGATGCTGCGCGCCATCCGCTTTGCCAGCCAGCTCAACTTCGATATCGAGCCCGATACCTACGACGCGATTGGGCGCAATAAAGAGCGCATTAAAATTGTGTCGCAGGAACGCATTACTATCGAGCTCAATAAGATCGTAGAATCGCCAGTGCCTAGCTATGGATTTAAGCTCCTGTTTCAAACCGGGCTACTCCAGCTTATTTTTCCGAAAATGGCCTTGCTGCACGGGGTAGAGAAAGTGGGTAACCACGCGCACAAGGATAATTTTTACCATACGCTACAAGTACTGGATAACGTCGCCGCCGCTGGGGGCGACTTGTGGCTGCGCTGGGCGGCCATTCTGCACGATATTGCCAAGCCCGCGACCAAGCGCTACGACCCCAAAGTGGGCTGGACGTTTCACGGCCACGAGGACAAGGGTGCGCGGTGGGTACCGGGAATCTTTACCGACCTCAAGCTGCCGCTGGGCGAGGAAATGCGCATGGTGCAGAAGCTCGTGCGCCTGCACCTGCGGCCCATTGTGCTAAGCCAAGCCATCGTGACCGACTCGGCCGTGCGCCGACTGCTTTTCGAGGCGGGCGACGATATCGACCGCCTCATGGTACTGTGCCGAGCCGATATTACCAGCAAAGACCACCAACGCAAGGCGCGCTACCTCAAAAATTTCGACGTGGTAGAGGAGAAGCTGCGCGAAATCGAGGCCAAGGATCACCTGCGCAACTTCAAACCGGTTATTACCGGTGAGGTTATTATGGAAACCTTCGGCCTCAAACCATCGCGTCAGGTAGGGGAGCTTAAAGAGGCCGTACTCGAAGCTATTCTCGAGGGCGAGGTTCCCAACGAGTGGGAGCCCGCCTATGCCCTGCTGCTGCGGCGCGGAGCCGCACTCGGGCTGGCGGTAGCTACGCGCCTGCCCGCCGCGCCCACCCCGATGCAGTAGCCGCGCGGCGGGCCGCGCGCGACCAGCCGGCAGGTGCAGCGACGGGACAGGGCGTGCGAAGAGCTGGACGGAATAAGGCTAAATCCAACTTGGAATAAAAAGCTTAACCCTGCATCGGAATAAAAAACCGATAATGAAGCGGAAATAGTAGGGAAATACCGTTCAGCATCTTATACTTGCGCCATCTTCCCACCGCAACCTTCTTGTTATGGTGCAATTTCTACGTTGCCTCGTTTTACCGGCTTGCCTCGCAATGCCGACCCTCTCCTTTGCTGCCCTACCCAACCCGCTGAATGGCTCTGCGCCCGTAACGCAGCCCGCCAGCCTGACTATCACAGGCCGCGTAGTCGACCGTAATGGTGCGCCGCTGGCCGGCGTGTACATTACCATGCAAAGTGCCTCGGTTACTGCTACTACCAACTCCGCCGGGAGCTTCTTGCTGTCCAGCGACTCGACCACGCCGGTGCTGACTTTCAAGCGGGCGGGCTACCAGACCCAGACCGTACTGCTGACGTCGGTTCAGCCCGTGGTGCTCACCATGAGCGAGGTAGGTTCGGCCCCCGTAGCGTTGGCCGCGGGGATGGAAGCCGTTAACAAGCCCGTAGTGCTGGCCGACGTGCAGCCCGCCTTCCCGGGGGGGGTAGAGGCGTACCGCACCTTTTTGCAGAAAAACGTGCACTATCCCGACGCGGCCAAAGCCCGTAATTTTTCGGGAGACGTATTCGTGAGCTTCGTTGTGGATGAAGCGGGCCGCCTGCTTGATGCGGAGGTAATCAAGGGCGCCGGCTACGGACTGGATGAGGAGGCGCTACGCTTGGTTCGACTCATGCCCTGGTGGACGCCCGCCCTCCTGGCGGGTAAACCCGTGCGCGTACCGGCCACGCTACGCATCCGGTTTGGGATGCAAGAACAGCCGTAGCCGGTTCCCAACAACTGGCTAGGTGAGGGGTAATCCATGCGGGGCAGCCAGCGGCGTGAGCATTAAGCTTTTGTAACGCCGCTGGCCGCTAATGGCCTGCTTTTTATACTTGTAAGTATTTATAGCAGGCAGATTAACCGAATGTTAGCTCTTACTCGTACTGTTGCGGCAGCGTTAGCTGGCTGCTACCTTTTGCTAGTTGCCCTGCTGCTTATCGGCCCGGAAGCGCGGGCGGCCGGGCAAACCCACGGTGTCTTGACGGGGCGGGTGCGTGACCCCGACAATAGCCCCCTGCCCGGCGTAGTAGTGACGCTGAAAGGCTCGGGCAAGTCTACGATTACGAATGCCACCGGCTATTTCGTGCTCGAGTGCGACGAGACCACGCCTGCCTTAGTGTTAAACTGCGCCGGCTACCACCCGCAAACCGTGCAAGTCAAAGGCAGTGGCTCGCTCGACATTATGCTCTACAAAGCTGGCGCGCCCGTGCCCGCCTCCCTGGCTATCGCCACCGCCCTGGAGGCGGCCCAAAACCCAGTGGCCGCCCCCGACGAGGCGCCTGCCTTTCCGGGCGGAGTGGCGGGCTACCGCGCCTACCTCAAGCAACATTTTCATTATCCCGAGGAAGCCCAGCGACAAAATATTGCCTGCGAGGTGGTAGTGGGCTTTGATGTAGACGAGGTCGGCCGCATTCTCGACGCGGAAGTAGTGAAAGGCTGCGCCCCCAGCCTCAACGCGGAAGCCTTGCGCCTGGTGCGGCTCATGCCTTGGTGGACGCCCGCCCGCCGGGCTGGCCAGCCCGTGCGCGCCACGACCTCGCTGCATATTCGGTTTGAATTGCAATAGGAAGGGGCGTGCAGCTGGTATTAGCTCAAGCCCAAGCGCTGGCGGGCACGGGCTACATCTTCCGGCGTATCAATGCCGAAGGCATCGAGCTCGGTTATCGCGGTTTGAATGGCGAAGCCGGCTTCCAACCAGCGCAGCTGCTCCAGACTTTCGGCCAGCTCCAGGGGCGAGGGGGGCAGCCGGGTAAGCTGGCGTAGGGTATCGGGCTGGTAGGCGTACAGCCCCAGGTGGCGATAGTAGCGGTGGTGGGCCAGCCACTCGGCGGCCGGATGCTGGCGCTGATAGGGGAGGGGGTGCCGACTAAAATACAGCGCCTCGCCGCGTTGGCTGGTCACCACCTTAGGCAGGTGGGGGCTGAATAATTCTTCCTCCGTGAGCACCGGCTTGATGAGCGTGGCAATGGCGGGTGGCGTGGCCCCGGCAAAGAGCTCCACCAGCGCGTTTATCTGCGCCGGGTGAATGAACGGCTCGTCGCCCTGAATATTGACAATGCACGTAACCTCGCGGGGCTGGCCCAGCAACTCAAACGCTTCCCACACGCGGTCGGTGCCACTGGGATGGTCGGCGCGCGTGAGCACCGCCTCACCGCCGAAGGATTGCACGTGGTCGAGGATGCGGGCATCGTCGGTAGCCACCACTACGCGGGCCAGCCCCGCCAGCCGGGCCTGCGCCACCACGCGCTGAATCATCGTTTGCCCGCCCAAGTCTACGAGGGGCTTGCCGGGCAGGCGGGTAGAAGCGTAACGGGCCGGAATAATGCCGAGAGCAGCCATAAACAAGGGCAGAAATAGATAAGAAAGCAGAACCGAGCAGCGTTAGCCGGTGGCCCGGCCCGGTTTGCGGCCCCGAAACTAGCGCCGCTCGGCCGCTGGGTAGTTACTTTGCCTACCGCTGGCCCTGGGCCGGGGCCGGCTATCGGCCGGTTTTGGTACACTTTTAGCCTCGCATCTGCGCATGAGTTTGCTTGCTTCGTTGTTGATTTTGAATGCCCTGCACGGTTCGTCGGCTACCCCGCTGCCCGGTCACGGCCTCCCCACCGACTCCATCGGCCAGGAAATACGCGGGGGCCAGCGCTTCGTGCGCCACCGCGTAGCCCAGGGCGAAACTATGTTTGCCCTCAGCCGCCGCTATAAAGTGACGGTCGACCAGATTACCGCTGCCAACCCCCAGCTCAAAAGCGGCCTTGGTATTGGGGAGGTAGTGCTCATCCCCCGGCCGGGGCCTGCCGGTAAGGCGGCGGCCGCGCCGGCTCCCGCCAAAGCGGCGGCTTCAACCCCGGTTTCGACCCCGACTGCCGCCGTGCCCGACCGCTACACCGTGGGCAAAGGCGAAACGCTTTTCGGCATTGCCCGTCGCTTTGGCTTGTCGCCCGCCGAGCTGATCCTGCTCAACCACCTGCCCGCCGGGGGGGCGGTGCGCGTGGGCCAGGAGCTACAACTGCGCGAAGGGGGAGCCGCGGCTAGCCCGGCCGCCGTGGGAGCCGCCACGACGGCCCCGGCACCCGCTACCCCGGCGCCCAAAATCAACCCCACCGCGCCCGCCCAGGTAGCCACCGTGACGCCCGCTACCCCCGCCGAGCGCCGCGAAGAGGCCGCCGAGGCCAAGTCGCCCACCCACGCCAGCGAGCTCGTAACCCGCAAAACCGACGTGGGTATCGCCTCGACCATCGCTAACAGCGGCACCGATAAGTATTTGGCCCTGCACAAGACGGCTCCCGTGGGCACCATCATGCAGGTGAAAAATCAAATGAATGGCCAGTCGGTGTACGTGCGCGTCATTGGCCCGCTGCCCGATACGGGGGAAAACGAGAACATCCTGGTGCGCCTCTCGCCCCGCGCCGTGCAGAAGCTGGGTACCACCGACGCCAAGTTCCGCGTCGAAACGAGCTACGTGCCCTAGACCACGGATTCCGCCGGATTTTTCGGATTAATCGGATGTTGTGGGCGACTGCCCGACACTATTGGGCGGGTAGTCTTGTTAGCCTCCTCAGTAAAAAGAAAAAGCCATCCGGAAGGATGGCTTTTTTAGGGTCCACTAAATCCGACCAATCCGAAAAATCCGGCGGAATCCGTGGTCACCGAATCCGATTAATCCGAAAAATCCGCACGAATCCGTGGTTCAGACGATAACGCAACTGCGTGCCTTGCTCGATGCACGCGCCAACCAGTACAACCAGCCAGCCTTCATTGCGAAGGATCCCATCAGTATCCCGCATCGCTACTCGCGCTTGCAGGATGTTGAGATCAGTGCTCTCTTCGCCGCGCTGCTCGCCTGGGGCCAGCGCCCCACCATCCTCAAAAAAACGGCCGAATTGATGACGCGCATGGACGATGCGCCCTACCAGTTCGTGACCCAGCACCAGGACGAGGACTTGAAGAAGCTGCTAAAATTCTGCCACCGGACTTTCTGCGATACCGACCTGCTGTATTTTGTGCACTGGCTGCGGTGGTTTTATGGTGAGCACGAGTCGCTGGAAGACGCTTTTTTGCACGGCGCTACCATGCGCGAGCGGCTCACCAACTTCCACAACCTGTTTTTCAGCCTGCCCGACGCCCCGGCCCGTACCCGCAAGCACGTGGCCACGCCCGCCCGCAACTCGGCCTGCAAGCGCCTCAACATGTACCTGCGCTGGCTCGTGCGCCGCGACGACCGCGGCGTCGATTTCGGCCGCTGGCAGCGGATTACTCCCGCCGAGCTCATCTGCCCCATCGATGTGCACGTCGAGCGCCAGGCCCGCCTGCTGGGCCTGCTAAAGCGCGAGAAAGTCGACTGGCAAGCCGCCGAAGAGCTGACGGCCAATCTCCGCTTGCTCGACCCCACCGACCCGGTAAAGTACGACTTCGCCCTGTTTGGCGAAGGAGTAGGGTAAGCTTTAGCTTGCCCGGCGTCAGGGAAGCACCCCCTGACGCCGGGCAAGCTAAAGCTTACCCTACATAGCTGACAATCTCATCAGCCCGCGAATCTTCCACCCCGGTATACTGTTCTACCTTTGTACCGTAAGTGCCAAAAACGCTCGCTTCTTTCCGATTTGTTAGTACCCCAGAATTTTGAAGCCAAGATTGGCTTCGCCACCCTGCGCGAGCTGCTGGAGCAGCTGTGCCTTTCGGCCCTGGGCCGGCAGTACGTGGCCAAAATGCAGTTTATTACCGACCACGAGCAGCTGAGTAAGCTGCTGGCCCAGGCCGACGAGTTTCGGCAGCTGCTGAGTGGCGGCAGCGAGTTTCCGGGCGCGTTCTATTTCGACGTGCGGGTGCACCTCAAGCGGGCTTCGTTGCCCGGGGCCTACCTCGACGCGGCGGCGTTTTACGAAATCAAGATGAGCTTGCGCACTATTCGGGCGGCGCTCACTTTTTTCACCCACGCCGCCGAAGGGCTCTACCCCAACCTGCGCCTGCTGGGCATCGGCATTCAGGCCGACCGCAACCTGCTCGCCGCCCTCGATAAGGTGGTGGACGACGAGGGCCAGGTGCGCGACGACGCCTCGCCGCTGCTGCGCCAGATTCGGCAGGAGCTCATTCAGCGCCAGGGCCAGTTGCGCAAGCAGATTGCCAGCGTATTGCGCCACGCCAAAAGCGAGGGCTGGATTGCCAGCGACCTGGAGCCCACCATCCGCGGTGGTCGCCTGGTGCTGCCCGTCATCGCCGAGCACAAGCGCCGCGTGCGCGGCCTCATCCACGACGAGTCGGCCTCGGGCCAGACCGTGTTCATTGAGCCCTCCGAAGTATTCGAGCTCAACAACGACATCAAGGATCTCGAAAACGCCTATCAGCGCGAGCTCATTCGCATCCTCACCGCCCTGACCGACCAGCTGCGTCCGCACCTGCCCGACTTGCGCAAGGCCTACAGCTACCTCGGCCTGCTCGATTTCATTCGGGCCAAGGCCCGGCTGGCCCGCGAGCTCGACGCCCAGCTGCCCGAGCTCAGCAGCAAGCCGCTCATCCGCTGGCGCGGCGTGCGCCACCCGGTGCTGTCGCTCACCTTCAAGGAGCAAAACAAGGCCGCTGGCAAGGATGGGGAAAAGCGCGAGGTGGTGCCGCTCGACATCGAACTGACGCCCGAGCAGCGCATCCTCGTCATTTCGGGGCCGAACGCGGGCGGTAAATCAGTGTCGCTCAAGACGGTGGGCCTGGTGCAGTACATGCTGCAATGCGGCTTGCTCATTCCGTGCGACGACTATTCCGAAGCCGGGATGTTCGAGGACATTCTCCTCGACATCGGCGACGAGCAAAGCCTCGAAAACGACCTCAGTACCTACTCCTCGCACCTACTGGCCATGAAGCAGTTCGTGACCGTGGCCAATAAAAAGAGCCTGGTGCTGATTGACGAATTTGGTACCGGCACCGAGCCCACCCTGGGCGGGGCCATCGCCGAGGCCGTGCTAGAGCAGCTGAATAAGGAACGGGCCTTCGGCGTCATCACCACGCACTACACCAACCTCAAGAACTTCGCCGAGAAGACGCCCGGCCTCGTGAACGGTGCCATGCGCTACGATCCCGAGCGCCTGCAACCGCTCTACCGCCTCGAAATCGGGAAGCCGGGCTCGTCGTTTGCCATCGAGATTGCCCGTAAAATCGGCCTGCCCCGGCAGCTCGTGGAGCGGGCTACCCAGCTCGTGGGCAAGGATAAGATTCGCTACGACCAGCTGCTGGAGGGCCTGGAGCGCGACAAGACCGAGCTCGAAACCAAGCTGCGCGAAACCGAGAAGCTGCAAAACGGCCTGCGTAAGTTCACCCAGGAATACCTCGACCTCAAGAAGCACCTCGAAGACACCCGCCTCGAACGCCTGCGCGACGCCAAGCAGCAGGCCCAGAAGCTGCTGCGCGATACCAACCAGCAAATCGAGGCGACCATCGGCGAAATCCGCCGCTCGCAGGCCGATAAGGAAACCACCAAGCAGGCCCGCGAAAAGCTCGAAACCTTCGTGCGCGAGAAGCTGCAAGTGGAGCCGCCCAAGGCTCGCCCCACCCGCGAGCTGGCGCAGGCGGGCTCGCTGGCCCCCGGCGACCGCGTGGCTATCCTGGGCCAGGAGGGCCACGGTGAGGTGGTGAGCGTGAAGGGCAAAACCGCCGAGGTGCTGTTTGGCGGCATGAAGACGCTGGTGAAAGTAAATCTGCTCGAAAAGCTGAGCCGGGCCGAGGTGCGCGAGCGCGAAGCCGCCGCCCGCAAAGTGGCCGCCGCCAACTCCGGGGGCCAGAGCCTCGACCTCACTGGTCGCATGGCGGGCTTCAGCCCCACGCTCGACTTACGAGGCGAGCGGGCTGAAGATGCGCTCACCAAGCTCATGGCTTATGTTGATGACGCCGTGATGTTTGGTATTCCGGAGATGAAAATCCTGCACGGGCGCGGCAATGGCGTGCTGCGCCAGGTGGTGCGCGACTACCTGCGCCAAACCCGCGCCGTGGCCAGCATGAGCGACGAGCACGCCGACCGCGGCGGCGACGGCGTGACCCTGGCCGTGCTGAAATAAAGTTCCTTAAAACAGCAAAGCCCGCTGGCTACAACCAGCGGGCTTTGCGTATGGCAGCAGGGCACTCCCCGGGCTAGCTGCGCCGCTTTTCAACTGGCTCGTTGCGGATGTGCTTACTTTTGTAGTCTATGTCGCCAGCCGTTCCTTTTGCCACGTTGTTAAGCAGTACTGCTGGCCAAGTCTTTGCCGATCCCGCCGGGTTCGTGCGAATCCATTGGAGCGGGCAGGCGCGCACCTTTGCCGAAACCCGGGCCATGCTCACCGCCGTTGCCGACGCGCTCCTGCGCTACGGCTGGGGCCGCGTGCTAACCAACCAGACGGTTATGCTCCCTTTTTCGCCCGAGGAGCAGCAGTGGATCACGCAGGAGTGGCTACCCGCTGCCGTGTACACCAGCGGCTATCGCTTCGGGGCCGTGGTCGTGTCGGCCAACGTGCTCACGCGCCTGGCTACGGCCTTCGTCACGACTAATTTCTCGGATTTACCGCTGCGCTACCGTTCGTTCGACGGCGAGGCCGAGGCCATCGCCTGGCTGTTGCAACAGCCAGCTTAGCAACCGGCTTCGATCTAGAGCAATAGCACATCGATGCGGTGCGCGTGCACGAGCTGCAAGGCTTCGGACCACGAGAAGACGGTGAAATTGCCATCCTGCGAGGCTACCAGGGCCAGGCCGTCGTGCTGGTCGTGCACAAACTGGGCGGCGGCCAGGTGGCGGGTACCACCGTTTTTGGCCGGGTGCAGCAGGGTGGCGCTGCTGCCTACCACCGGCTCGGTTACCACTAGTTGCTCTACCGGGGTGCCATCGGCGCGGCGCGTTACCTTGGCCCCGAAGGCGATCAGCTCATATTGGCGGGTGAGTATCGTGGCTCCGTCAACGGCGGTGAATCCGCCCACTATCTCGATGGCGTCCAGCGTATTTCCCTGCCAGTCGCGGTGGCTGCGGTCGGCCGTGGTAAGCAAGGCCGCGATGCTGCCGAAGGCCGGGGCCACGGGATAGCCCAGCGGCTGCACCACCGAGGCCCGCCACGCCTCGGAGCCGGGCGGCACCAGCAGCAGTAGGCCGCCGCGCCCGTGGGCGCGCATGGCGCGGGCCAGCTCCAGTAATACATCTACTTTCATGCCGCCCGGCGCGGCGGTGCCGGGGCAGGGGATGGGCGGCAGCGACTCGCGCAGCACCGGGTAGTCGGCCAAGCCCTGGGTTTCCTCATCCACGATCCGAATCTGGTCGCCGCGCAGCACGGCCACGTTTACAAATTTGGCGAAGCCATCGGCCCGGCGGTGCTTGACCACCAGCAGGCCGGGCTCCACTACTTCCAGCACGAAGCACACCGGCGGCACCAGGCTGGCCGTGCCCCAGACGTACAGCCCTTCCTCATCGAACCCCACGCCCAGGTGAATGCCAGGATGTTCCACGGCCGGAGCCAGCTTGATGAGCACCTGCGGCGTCAGGCGCAGCCGGTGGCCAAACAGCAGCGGCTGCCGGGTGTGCTCGGGCATGAGCAGGGCCAGCGAAATGCGCGGTGGCCGGCCTTCCTCGCGGCGCAGGCTGGCCCAAAAGGCGACGTCGATAATAGCTTCCATCAGCGCGGCCGGCGGGAGAGGCGGCAGCTCGTCGTGGCCCAGGTAGGCGGCCCCGGCCAGGTGCAGGGCAAAGTGGTTGGCGAGGGCGGGGGCCACCATGCGGGCAGCCAAATAGGTAGGTTCGGAAAGCATAAAGTTGAAAGCGCCGGAAAAGCCAGTGGCAGTACCAGCAAAGCTGTGAAACAGCCACCGCCCAAAATTGCTTAGCTAAAAATGGCCGGGGCTGCCCGACTATTTTTAACTTATTCTTTGAAATGCAAAGTGCTTCGTAATAATTTTGCCAGGCGTTCGCCTCCCGCCCGTTAGCCCAGCCAGCGGTCTCAATCACCAAGCCTTAGCCATGCGCAGCCTCCTTACTCCGAAGTGGATTTTACTGGTTACCGTTGGCCCGCTACTATTGCTGGGGCTGCTGTGCTACGGCGAATACAGCGTTATTCACACGCTGCTGCCGACGGAAAGCGTGGCGATGTGGCAGCAGTTGGCGCTGGGGCTGGCCGTACTGGGCACGGCCTCGCTGGCCTACGCGGCCTGGGCGTGGCGGCACGGGAAGCCGCTGAGCGCGTGGTACGCGGGCGCGGCGCTGCTGGCCTACGCGGGTTTTCTGGCCTGGTGTACTTCCAACGAAGCGCTGGTGCTGCCGCGGGCCGTGCCCCGCTGGATGGTGCCCACCGACGTAGTGGTGTACGTCTGGACCTTCGTGATGCCTACGCTGGCCCACGCGCTGCTGGTGCTGGTAGTGCGTAGCGTGCCCGACGACCGCCCCCGCTCGGTGCTGCCCAACCTGGCGCTGGCGTTGGGAGTGCCGGTAGCTGCTGGGTTGATGCTCAGTACGGTAGATTTTTTTCGCCGCATACTATTTGGGCTCAGTAGCGCCTGGCTAGATGCCACATTGCTAGGGCTGGGAGTGGTAGTGGGACCGCTCACCTTTCTGTTTTTCCTGGTGCGAGGCGTTTACCTGCTCACCCTGAAGCGCCAGTCTGACGAGTTGGGGCTGCTGGGGCGACTGCTCATCACACTGGTGCTGCCCGTGCTGGGTCTGCTTGCCAACGCCGGGTTGTTCGTGGGGGTGCTGGGTAACACGCAGGGGATTTTCGGTAATTTCAACAGCCCCTGGTTCTACGGGCTGGCCGTGCTCAACGGCGTGCTTTTATGCCTGCCCCGGCCGGCCGCTCCGGGCGGGCGGCTGGCCCTGCTGGCGGCGCGGAGCGCGCTGCTGGGCTATACGGGCTACTTTTTTCTGGTTTTCCTGCCGTTTCTGCCGCTATCGCTGCTGGCGGTTATCGCCATCGGGGCGGGCTTTCTGATGCTGGCCCCGCTTATGCTGCTGGTAGTGCACCTGCACACGCTGGCCGACGACATGGAGGCCCTGCGACCCCAGGTGGCCCGCTGGGTGCCGCGGGCCGTGCTGGTGGGCGGGGCCGCGGTGCTGCCGCTGCTGCTCACCGCCGATTATTACCACGACCGCCGGGTGCTGCACACGGCGCTAGCCTACGTGTACGCGCCCGATTACGCGCAAAACAACAAGCTTGACGCGGCGGCCCTGGCCCACACGCTAGCCGTGGTGCGTCAGCACAAAGACAACAATTTCGACCTGTTTATGGGTAGTCAGCAGCCTTATCTGTCAGCTTACTACAACTGGCTGGTGCTCGACAACCTGATGCTGTCCGACAATAAGCTGGCGGCCCTGGAAAGCATCTTTGCCGCGGTCCCGGTAGGCGACCCGGAGCCGGCGGCGGCGTTGGCTGCCGGTGAGTCTGCCGGCGCGCCAGTGTTGCAACAACTCACGGCCCGCAGTACCTACGATCCCCATCAGCAAGCCTGGGTAAGCTGGGTAGACCTGGCCGTGCGCAACGCTCCCGGCCAGCAGCTGGGTGAGTACAGCACTACGGTTGAGCTGCCGGCCGGCTGCTGGGTGGGCGATTACTACCTGGACATGGAAGGCCGCCGCGAGTTCGGTATTCTGGCCGAGAAGAAAGCCGCCGCGTGGGTCTACGCCCAGATCGTGCAGGAAAATAGCCGCCGCGACCCCGGTTTGCTCACCTACGCCGGTCCCGATCGGCTGCGCCTTCAGGTATATCCCGTACAGGGCGAATCCCCGCGTCGCACCGGGATTCAACTGCTGCACAAAGAGCCAGTGACCCTCACTATTGATGGGCAAACGGTGGCGCTCGGCCAGCCCGGCCCCGGGCTGGCCAGTGCCGCCGCCGTGCGCCCGCCGGGCGGCAAAGTGTTGTACCTCAGTGCCGCCGCCAAGCAACGGCTGCCGTTGGTCCAGCGCCAGCCTTATTATCACTTTCTACTTGATGCCTCGGCGGCGGCGGCGGGGCGCAAAGCCGCTTACAAGGACTGGGTGGCGGCTTTTTTGCAGCAGCATACAGGTGCCGCGCCGCCGCGCTTTACCCTCGTTAACACCTACGCCACGCCCGTGCCGGCGGGGGGTGATTGGCAGCGGCAGTTCGACGAATTTGCCAACGCGGGAGGCTGCTACCTTACCGGGGCCGTGCAGCGCACGCTGGCCGCGACGCAGTTGCAGCCGTCGCCTTATTACCCGGTGCTGGTCGTCGTGACCGACTCGCTGGCCAGCACGGTGCTGGCCGAAGATTTTGCTGCCTTCGCCGCGGCTTATCCCGAGGGCGCAACCTTTCTGAAGCTCGGTCCCAATGGCCAGGCCGAGCCGCATTCGCTGCATACGGCTTCGGCCCGGCCGCTGGCGGAGGCTCCGGCGGGAACGGCCCCGGCCGTGCGGGCCTGGCCCACGGCCGCGCACCCGCAAGCTTACCTGCCCAATGATGCCCGCTCCAGCGTGGTGCTACCCCAGCCCGCCGCCGCCCTAACCCCGCCCGGGGCCGCGCTCACGCGCTGGGAGGCGGGCCTGCTGCTGCGCGGCCACGCCCAGTGGCAGGCCCTGCACCCCGCCGAAGCCGATGCCCAGCACCTAGCCTTTACGCAGGCCAGCTTCCAGCACCGAATTCTCACCCCGTTCACCGCCTTCCTGGCCCTTGAAAACGAAGCGCAAAAAGCGGCCCTGCGTCGCAAGCAGGCCGAAACCCTGGCGGCTAATGCCAATCTCGATGCCCAGGAAGCAGGCCCGCAATCGGAGGTTACGGCGGTGCCGCTCGACGATTACGCGCCGCTGCTGCTGTTGCTGGGGGTGGGGCTGGGGAGCTGGCACCTGCGCCGCCGCCGGCTTGCTCCCCCAACTCGGTAGAGTAGCGCGGTGCCGCCCCGCCGTAGTCCATTACTTATCAGCCTGCTGAGCGCAGACTGCGGTGGATGCGAGGCGTTTTATTCGGCTTACAAAAATACGCTGAACGTAGTGCCGACCTCCGGCTGGCTCACCACTTCGATGTGGCCGCCCTGCGCCTGCACCAGCCGGTTGACCAAGAACAGACCCACGCCCGTGCCGGCCGCCGCCTCGGGGTGGAAGCGCCGAAACAGCTGAAACAGCTCGCCGCCGTGCCGCTGCAAGTCGATGCCCAGGCCATTGTCTTCTACCTCCAGTACGGGTTGGCCGGCGGCCAGCCGGGTGCGCAGGCTCACTTGCGGCGGCCGGTCGGGGTGACGATACTTGATGGCGTTGGCCAGCAGGTTGAGCAGGATGGTGCGCAGATTGCGCGGGGCGTAGCGCAGCGTGGGCAGCGCCGTAAAATCGCAGTAAATGCGGGCCTCCGTATCCAGAATCTGGGGGCGCAGGCTCTGGGTTACCTCGGCGGCGACGTTGGCCAGATCTACTTGCTCGGCGGCCTCGGGGGCGGGCAGGCGCTCTTCCTGCACCACGGTGGCCAGGTCGGTGATGATGGTGGCCAGCACCCGCAGCGAATCGTCGGCCATACGCCACATATGGGGCGCGGCGGGGTCGTTGAACGTAGCCGTGTCGCGCAGCTCCTCGAAGAGGCCGCGCAGGTTATTGACCGGCTGCTTGAGGTCGTGCGAGGCCGCGTACACGAAGTTGTCGAGGTCGGCGTTGGTGCGGGCCAGTTGCTGGTTAGCGCTGGTCAGCTCCTCGTTTTTGGTGCTGAGGGCGCGGCGCGTTTCCTCCACTACTTCCAGCGAGTCGCGCAGCTGCTGGTTGATGGCTTGCAGCTCGTGGTGGTAGCGCGCCTGGTACTGTCGCCACTCGTTTTTCTCAATGGCGTGCAGCACGGTTTTGGTCAGCAGCTCGGGGTCGAACTGCTGCTTGACGAGGTAATCGAGCGCGCCCATGTTGAGGGCGCGCACGGCCAGCGTCTCGTTGCCGCCGCCGGTTATCATTACCACGCACAGGCTATTGATCGGCGCCAGCTTTTTGAGCTGGGCCAGCAAGCCCAGCCCGTCGGTATCGGGGAGATTGTAATCGAGCAGCACGCAATCGGGCTGTACGGCCACGAACTGTGCCAGGGCTTCTTCGCCCGTGGCCGCTTCCTCAATCAGGATGCGCTCGTGACCGAGCTGTTTCCCCAAAAAACGCCGGTACAGCTCCCGGTCCTGCTCGTTATCATCAATCAGAAGAATCTTCTTCACGCGGCGCGGCTCAGTTCAGGGGGGGTAATTCCGAAGTGCCCAGCCAGTACATGATGGTCAAGCGGATTTTTTCTTCCAATGCGGAATATTCGATGGGCTTGGTCAGGTAGCTGTTGGCCCCCAGCCGGTAGCAGTCCTCGATGTCGCGGGTGCTGGAAGACGTGCTAAATACAATCACCGGGATGGAGTGCAGCAGCGGGTCTTGCTTGAGCGCGCCCAGTACCGTCCGGCCATCGGTGCCGGGCAGGTTGAGGTCGAGCAGCACGATGGCGGGCAGCGTGGCCGGCCAGCCCGCCGCCTTGCCGTAGCCTTGCAGGTAGGTCAGGGCCTGGTCGCCATCCTCGCAGCGCAGCACGGGGTTGGGCAGGGCGTGCTTGCGAAAGGCGCGCCCCAGGGCAGTGAAGTCCTCGGCACTGTCTTCGACCACTAAAACGGGTTTTAAAGAATTAATAGTCACGGCGTAGTGTAATTATAGCTTATAAAGAAGGCAAGCGTTTGGGAAGTGCGAAGTAGAACGTGGCCCCGTGGCCCAGGGAAGACTCAACCCACAGCCGGCCGCCGTGTTTTTCGACCATCTTCTTGGCGATGGCCAGGCCCGCCCCGGTACCTCCGCCGTACTTTTCCTGCGCGTGGAGACGCTTGAAAAGCTTAAAGATGTTTTCGTGGTGCTTAGGGTCAATTCCTATACCAAAGTCTTGTACGTAGAAAACGTGGAAATCAGCCGAGCTTAAATTAGGAACTGGCAAATTAATATCCGGCCGGGCCATGCCCACCACCACCGTCTTGGTCGGTTGGTCGCTGTATTTGATGGCGTTGGTAAACAGATTATTAAAAACTTCCTGCAAGCGAATGCGGTCGGCCAGAATGGTGGGCAGCGGGCCTTCGACCACGATGGTAGTGTGCGTTTGCTCCAGGCGGGGCTGGAGCAGGTCGAGCACTTCATCTATTAACTCGCTGATGTCTACTTCAGTGAGCGACAAATCCTGCCGGCCCACGCGCGAGAGCTGGAGCAGCCCTTCGATGAGGCCCTCCATGCGCTGGCTCAGGCGCACCAGGGTTTGCAGCTTCTGCACGCCGTCGGCGTCGAGCTGATGGGCGTAGTCTTCGAGCAGGAACAGGGAGTAGTTGTGAATACCGCGCAGCGGCTCTTTCAGGTCGTGCGAGGCCACGTAGGCGAAGGAATCCAGCTCGTCGTTGCTACGCTCCAGCTCGGCGTTGAGGTGGCTCAGGGCCTGGGCGCGGGCGTGCAGCTCATTGAATACCTTGAGACGTACGTCGGAGATGTGCAGCCGGATTTCCTGGGCCGAGCGGATTTCGAGCGGCTTCCACGGCGCGGAGGTGTTCTCTACCAGCTGCTTCCAGGACTCGAACGACTGGCGGGGCGACAGAAAAATCTGGCCGTCGGCCTGGAGCTGGGGCTTCTCGTTCTGGCCGGCCCAGTTCACGGTTTGCACCACCTCGGGCCGGAACCAGAGCAGGTAGCTGCCCGGCGCCTCGGCCAGCGAGGCGGCGATAAAGCCGCTGGCCGTGCCGCGCATGGCCAGCCCCGCCGGGTTGAGAGCCGCGTAGGAGTTGGTGTGAAATACGTCCTGGCGCACGTTGGCTTGCAGCCATTCCAGGAGCTCGGCAATTTGCTCCCGGGTGGGCGTGGTGCCCAGGGTAATTATCTCCCCGTCATAGCAAATGGCCGCCCCGGTGCAGTCAAACACGTCCATGAGCGTGGGCGACTGCTGGTAGAGGCCCTCCACAAAATTGGGCGTATTCGATACGTGCTCAAACAGCCGGGCCTGGCGCTCGCGCACCTGGAGCTGATACACGTAGTCGTCCTGCTTTTCCTTGGAAGCGATGAGGGCCGAAAACGTTTTGGCAATAAACTGGCACAGGTCGCGCAGCTCGTAGCTCACGAGCTTGGGCGTGAGGTGGTGGCAGGTAATCATGCCCCACAGCTGGTTGTCCTGAATGAGCGAAACGGTCATGGTCGCCGCCGAGCCCAGGTTGTGCAGGTATTCCAGGTGAATGGGCGACACGCTCCGCAGTACGGCGTAGGTCATGTCGGGCGGGCGGCTGCTGCGGGGTGGGCGCAGCGGCACCAGCCGGGCCGGCACGTAGCTGGCGTCGGGAATAAAGCGCAGCCAGTTTTTAAGGTACATGGCCCGCGCCTGCTGCGGAATGTCGGAGGCCGGGTAGTGCAGCCCCAGCCAGGGCGGCAGGTCTTCGCGGCAGGCCTCGGCAATGACCTCGCCGCTCTCGTCGGGCGCGAAGCGGTAGATGGCCACCCGGTCGAAGCCCGTGACGAGGCGTACCTGCTCGGCCGCGTGCTGGCAAAACTCGGTCACCGAGCCCGCCGCCAGCATCCGGCTCAGCGCCGAATTGAGAAACGGCAGGTCGAGACGGGTGGCCTCCAGCTCCTGCGTGGGCTCAAACTCCAGCCACAGCAGCCGGTCGTAGCGGTGCAGAATGAGCTTGTAGGCGGGCTGGCCCGCCACCCGATCGAGCTGGACGTTGAGTAGCACGTGCGCTTCGGTGAGCGTAGCCAGGTGCTGCTCGACCTCGGCCACGGCCGGGGGCGCGAGCAGGCGGCCCAGGCCCTCGCCCACCAATTCGGCGGGCTCCAGGCCCAGCAGGGACATGGTATTTTCGCTGGCGTAGGCCACGCGGTGGGTGTACTCGTCGAGGCACAGCAAAAAGCCGTAGGGCTGAATGGCCCCGGGGATATGAATCGGCTCGCGGTCGCAGTTAGTCAGCGTGATAGGCTGGTCGAGCAGGCTTTCGTCGGGTAAGCTCACGGGCGGGCTAGCCAGGCGGCTAGGTGTTGAAACGTATGAATGGCCGATTGTACAATGGCGTCCTCTCTATCCGGCGTTGCGGCCTGGGCCAGCAGTTGGCAGAACACTTTCCAGCGCGCGCCAGTTCGCTCGCCGTAGCCAGTAAAATAGCGCCGCAGGTCGATGTCGGCCTTGGCCAGCTGGCGGGCCAGTACCTGGCCGCCCAGCGTGGAGCCCTCCAGCACGTACATGGCCCCCAGCAGCTGCGGCAGGGTGGCCAGCGGCGGCATATCCGGACACACCGGCAGCTGCTCGGCGGGCACGCCGAGGTCGGCGAGGATGAGGTGGGCGCGCTGGCGCTCCGCGATTTCCCAGGCTGGTCCCAGCTCCTCCGCCCGGTGGCGCAGCTGGGTTTCGTAGGGTTGCAGAAAGCCGTACATTTTGGCCAGGAACCGGGCCGTGGCCGCGGCGCTGGGCGTGCCGGCCGCCAGGGCCTGGTTGAACTCGTTTTGCTCCACGGCGTCGTGGTAGGGGCGAGTTTCGGCGCGCAGGCGCGCCAGAATGGGCGGAATGGCAGGCGGGGAAGTCAACAGCGAAAGCGAATACTCAGGGAAGCGGAAAGTGCAAATTAGCCCCGAAATGTGGTTTTAACCACAAAATTGGTGCCGTCTGCGGCTAGCTAACAGGTCCGGCCTGGTCATCGGAAGACGACTAAGCCGGACCTTATGAAATGCAAGCAGAAGTCAGCGAATAGCTTAGCGGCGGCTGCGGTTGCTTTTTTTACCGCCCGTGATAATGGGCACCGGCGTGGAGGTAGCCGTGCCCGCCGCGTTGCGCGACGACACCTGCACGTAGTACGTGGTGCCCGGCTCCAGGCCCTCAACCGTGATGCGGTGCTGGGTGGTGAAACCCTCCTGCACGCGCTGCTCGGTGAGCTGCGTAGCCGAGGGGCCGAAGCTGAGGCGGGTGTCGCCGGGATACAGGGTAGTGTATTCGAGGGTGAAGCTCTGGGGCGTGGTGCCGACCGGCACGGGCTCGGCCGTGATGCGGGGCAGGCCGCCGCCGCGCACGATATCGTTGGCCAGGCGCGGCAGCAGCTGGTAGCCACCGGTGCCGGAGGGCGAAAATTGGCTGAGCACCCCGCGCACGTCGAACGTCTCACCCTTGGGCACGGCCGAATCGATGATGCCCGTGGGGCCAGTGCTGGAATTGGTAACGCGCATCATGGCCCCCTTTTCCCCGTCGAGCAGGTAGTTGGAATTGGCCGCGAGCGTGGCGACCGGGACGCCGGTGGGGTTGGTGATTTTACCGACGCCGCTTACTTCGAGCAGGCGGCCTTCGTTGGCTTCGGTAAACATATTGGTAACCTCCGCCATCGGCACTTTGAGCACCCGCACCTTATGGCCGCCGCTGATTTTTTGCACCGAGGTGATGGGGTCCATTTCGAGCAGGCCATTATAGCTCTTGAGCTGGCCCGTTACTTGGAGGCTGTCGCCGGCGCGCAGCTCGTCGTAGCCCGGCACGCGGGTGGGCAGCGCGTACAGCGCCAGGCCGGCTTCGGCGTCCTGTACAAAACGCACGGCTCCCAGCTCCGGGCCATTGGTAACGACGCCGCGCACCGTGACGCTGGCCCCGGGGCCCAGCGCCTTGGCGGCTTTAATTGGCAGGACGGCGGGAGCCTTCTGGCCGGGACCAAGACCGGGGCCGGTAAGTGAATTGCCAGCCAGGCCAGCCAGCAACAAGTAGGTAGAGAGCAGCATGAAGTGGAAATAAAAGACGAGCGACGGGTGCAAAATAACGGCCAAAAGCCTTGGTCGAAGCCAAGGCTAAAGGCGCGGAGCCGGGGGTGGGGTTGCAGCGTTACAAAATGTTAACCTCGGGGTGCAGCTCGATGCCGAACTGCGTGCGGACGGCCCGGATTATCTCCTCGGCCAGCTCGCGCAGCTCGTGGCCGGTGGCCCCGCCGTGGTTCACGAGTACCAGCGCCTG
This sequence comes from uncultured Hymenobacter sp., assembly GCA_913776615.1. Taxonomy (GTDB): domain Bacteria; phylum Bacteroidota; class Bacteroidia; order Cytophagales; family Hymenobacteraceae; genus Hymenobacter. Next base: position 144,745 of record CAJYPK010000001.1, on the reverse strand, counting down.
GCGGTCGTGCACGCCGTGGGTGCCCGCGCCCGCGCCGCGCCGCAGGCCCTTGAAGCCGGCCTGCTCGATAAGCCAGCCGGCGGGCACTTTCACGCCGCCGGGCACGGGGTAGCCGGGCAGGGTAGGGTAGCGGGCCAGCAGCTCGTCGAACTTGCGCTGCGACACCTCGGGGTTTTTGAAAAACGAGCCCGCGTTGCCGATTTCGGCCGGGTCGGGCAGCTTGGAGCGGCGAATGTGCACCACGGCCTGGCTCACGTCGCGCGGGGTGGGCTCAGCCTCGATGCCCAGCTCGGCCAGCGTTTCCTGGATGGCCCCGTAGCGCACGTTGGCCGGGCGCTGGGCCGTGGCGCGGTGCAGGCGCAGCACCACGGCCGTCACCACAAACTGATTTTTGAGCGGCCCTTTAAATACGCTCTCCCGGTAGCCGAAGCCGCACTCTTCCTTGGAAAAGGTGCGCAACTGCCCGGTGCTGATTTCCAGCGCCTCCAGCCGCTCGAAGGTGTCTTGCAGCTCGGCCCCGTAGGCCCCGATATTCTGGAGCGGGGCCGCGCCTACCGTGCCGGGAATGAGCGACAGGTTTTCGATGCCGCTGAGCGCCTGGTCGAGTGCGTACTCCACGAGGCCGTGCCAGCTTTCGCCGGCCCCGGCGCGTACCAGGGCGGTGTGCGAGTCGGCATCCTCGCCGATGATTTCGAGGCCTTTAATTTCGTTTTTAAGTACTACGCCGCCGAAGTTCTGCGTCAGCAACAGGTTGGAGCCCCCGCCCAGAATGAGCAGCGGGCCGGCCTGGGCCGCTGGGCTGGCCAGTAGCTGGCGCAGCTCGTCGGCCGAGGCGAAACGGGCAAAGTAGCGGGCCTGCACGTCGAGGCCGAAAGTATTGTAGGGGCGAAGCGAAACGTTTTCTTCAAGCTGCATGGCCGCAAAGGTCGGCAGGCCGCGCCGACTGCGCGGGCCGGGGCGTAGTATTGCCAACCGACAGCTCACGCCGTCGTTCTCTCCGCCCCCTTGCTAGCGCTATGGATTCCAAGCAGACTACCCGCCTCAGTAAATTTTTGAGTAAGCACCTGCGCCACGCGCCCGAAGAAATCGGCCTGCACCTCGAACCCGGCGGCTGGGTGGCCGTAGCCGACCTGCTGGCCGCCTGCGCCGCCCACGGCTACCCCCTCACCCGCGACGAATTGGAAGATATTGTCGAAGACAATGACAAGCAGCGCTTTGCCTTCGACGAAAGCGGCCAGCGACTGCGGGCGCAGCAGGGCCACAGCGTGGACGTGGATTTGCAGCTGGCCCCCGTCGCGCCGCCGGCCGTGCTCTACCACGGCACCGCGCCGGCCGCGCTGCCGGCCATCCGGGCCACGGGCTTGCAGAAAATGAGCCGCCATCACGTGCACCTCACGGCCGACGAGGCCACGGCCCGCCGCGTGGGCCAGCGCCGGGGTCGCCCCGTGCTGCTGGCCGTGGACGCGGCCGCGCTGCACGCGGCGGGCGGCGTATTTTACCGCTCCGGCAACTGGGTATGGCTGGTTGACAGCGTACCTGCGCAGTACGTGCGCGAAATGGCGGACTAGGGTGTAACGCCAAGCTCCGGCTTGGTGAGGCGTTCGGCGAGCGTGCCCTAACACCTCACCAAGCCGGAGCTTGGTGTTACATAATGCTAAACGCTACGGCAGGCTGGCGTGCACCGTGAAGCGCGAATCGGCGCGCACGTCGGTGTTCTGGCGCAGGGTCTGGGCTAGCTCGGCGGTGGTAGTCAGGGTGTACGAGTCGTTTTTGAGGTACATGTCGAGCTTGCTGCTGGTGGGCGTGAGGCTGATGCTCGTCTGGCCCGTGGGCACGGAGGGCAGCGAAGCCAGCAAAATTTTGTTGGAGCCCGCCGCATCGGTTGCGATGTAGATGCTGATGCTCTTCAAAAAGTCAAAATTCTGCGTCGAGGGGTTGGTCACGGTGAGCGTGAGGGCGTCGAGCGTTACGTCCTGCACGTAGGCGGCCGAGGTGTTGTTGTTTTTGTAGGTATTCTGGGCGGTGGTTTTGACCGTCAGAACCGGGATGTTGAGCGAAGCCCCCGTGATGAACGGCGTGCCCGGGATGGTAAAGCTGCTGGAGTCGTTTACTTTAAAGCTAATCAGGCTCAAAATTTTCTTGCAGCCGATGGCCCCCAGAAGCAAGAAGGGCAGGAGCAGCAGGAAGGATTTTTTAACGGGGGTGATGCGCATACGATAACTTGAAGGGGGAGTGGTGAGTATTTAAGAGTAGTATCGGCGAAGCTAGCGCCGTAGGCTGGCGAGCCGGTAGGTTTTTCGTTCAAGCCCGGTAGGTAGCGGCTAAACTACTATTTTGCGGAAGTAAGTTTCCGACGCTACCGCCGGGCTTGCGGCTGGTACGTTGCCCATCTGTTCCCACCCACTTTACTCATGAGATATTTGTTTCTGGCCGGTCTGCTGCTGGCAGTTGGCCCAGTTGTCGCCCAGCCCGGTCGGCCCGCTTCCGGTAGCAAATTGCCTGCCAGCCTGCCCACGCCGCGCCAGCTCTACCCCGGCCTATTCGAGGCCGTGCAGCTGGGCAAGGTCTACGCCGACAACAAGACCTTCGTAGATGCCCTGCCCAAGGCCCCGCCCGCCGAAATCCTGGCCGCCTACCAGCAGCAGCGCACCCAGCCGGGCTTCGACCTGCCGGCCTTCGTGGGGAAATACTTCACGCCGCCCGCCGTGCCCACCGATGCCTATCGCAGCAACGTCAAGGCGGGCATCCGGGCGCACCTCGATACGCTGTGGACGGTACTGCGCCGCCCCGCGCAGGCCGAGGCCGGGCAGTACTCGTCGCTGCTGCCGCTGCCGCACCCGTACCTGGTGCCGGGCGGGCGCTTCCGGGAGGTGTACTACTGGGATTCGTATTTCACGATGCTGGGTTTGCGCGAGGCGGGCCGCACCCAGCTGCTGCGCGACATGGTGGCCAACTTCGGATACCTCATCGACCATTACGGCCACATCCCCAACGGCAACCGCACTTACTACCTGAGCCGCTCGCAGCCGCCGTTCTTCGCCCTCATGGTGCAGCTGCTGGCCCAGGCCGAAGGCACTGGCAGCCAGGCGCTCGTGACGTACCGGCCGCAATTGCAAAAGGAATACGACTACTGGACGGCCGGGGCCGCCGCCCTCAAGCCCGGGGCCGCCGCCGGCCGCGCCGTGCGCATGCCCGGCGGCGAAACCCTGAGCCGCTACTGGGATGAGAGCGACCAGCCCCGCGAGGAGTCGTACCGCGAAGACGTGGAGGCCGCTGCCAAAACCACCCAGCCCAAGGCCGAGTTTTACCACAACGTGCGCGCCGCCGCCGCCTCGGGCTGGGATTTCAGCACCCGGTGGTTTGGGCCCGGCCAGGGCCTCGAAAGCATCCGCACCACCAGCCTCGTGCCCGTGGACCTCAACTGCCTGCTCCTGACCCTGGAGCAAACGCTGGCCCGCGCCGCCCGGCAGGCCGGCGACTCGGCCGCCGCGCCGCGCTTTCGCCGGTTGGCGGGCCAGCGCACGGCGGCCATCCGGCGCTACTGCTGGGATGCGCGGACCGGGTTTTACGTCGATTATGATTTGCCCAAGCGCCAGCCCGCCGCGGCGCGTACGCTGGCGGCGGTGTTCCCGCTGGCCTTCGGAGTCGCCACGCCGGCCCAGGCCAGCCAGGTGGCCCAGCGCTTGCAAGCCGAGTTTCTGCGCCCCGGCGGCCTGCTCACTACCACCAACCACAGCGGCCAGCAGTGGGACGCCCCCAACGCCTGGGCGCCCCTCGAATACCTGGCCGTAACGGGCCTGCGCCGCTACCAGCAGCGCGCCCTGGCCGATACCATCGCCCACCGCTGGACGGCCCTCAACGTGCGCGTCTTCACCCAGACCGGTAAGCTGCTGGAGAAGTACAACGTGGAGAAAACGGACCTGCTGGCCGGCGGCGGCGAATACCCGCTGCAAGATGGATTTGGCTGGACGAATGGGGTGCTGCTGAAGCTGTTGAATGAGGATAAGAAGCGGTAGATAGTGCGGTAGTAACACCAAGCTCCAGCTTGGTGATGCGTCGGGCGAGCGTACCCTGGCGCATCACCAAGCTGGAGCTTGGTGTTACTACCGCACCCGGTACCCGCTCAGCGCATAAAACAACAAGTATGCATAGCACAGCGCGGGCACCGCAAACGCCACCCGCAGCCCCCCGCCGTGCGTGGCCAGAAAGCCCATGAGCGGCGGAATGAGTGCCCCGCCCACGATGGCCATGATCAAAAACGACGAGCCTTCTTTGGTAAAACGCCCCAGCCCGGTGATGGCCAGCGGGAAGATAACCGGCCACATAATGGAGTTGCAGAGGCCGCAGAGCACCACCAGCCACAGCGCCGTTTCGCCCTGGCTCAGCACCGACGCGCCCACCAGGGCCACGCCCGCCGCGCACACCGCCACCAGCAGGGCGCGGTTGTGAAACCGTAGCAGCAGCGGAATGCCCAGCACCCGCCCCAGCAGCGAGCCGAACCAGTACGACGACACCAGCACCGCGCCCACCGCCTTGGTAAAGCCCGCCGTGGTATCAATCGGGGCGGGGCTCTGCCCGAAGAGCGTGCCGGCAAAGTTGGTGGCCACGTTCAAGCCGCGCACCAGGCTCTGGGTGAAGCTTGAGAGCTGCTGAATGCCCTGGCTTTCGCCGTAGCGGATGAGGAAGGAGCCCAGCCCGACTTCCACGCCCACGTACACGAAAATGGCCACGATGCCCAGCACCAGGTGCGGAAAGCTGAGCGCCGACTGCCGGGCCGCGGCCAGCGGGCGCGCCTCCTCGGCCTGCTCCTCCGGGATGCTGTCGATGTCGGGTAGTTTGAGAAAAAAGAAGACCGCCGCCAGTACCACCAGGAAGCCGGCCAGCCCCAGGTAGGGGGCCTTTACCAGCTGCGACTCCTCGGCCAGGCGCTGGGCCAGCGGCAGGGCGGCCAGCCGCGCCTTGAGCGCTACCGAGCCGCCAAACAGCACCAGCGCGCCCACCAGCGGCGAGAGACTGCCGCCGAAGTTATTGGCCACGCCCACGATACTCACGCGGGCCGCCGCGCCCCGCGCCGGCCCTAGTACGCTCACGTAGGGGTTGGCCGCCACTTGCAGCAGCGTGATGCCAGCCCCCAGCACCGCCAGCGCCGTGAGAAACAGCCCGAAGGCCCGCGAGTCGGCCGCCGGGATGAAGAGCAGCGCCCCGCCCGCCATCACGAGCAGCCCCGCCACGATGCCGCGCTGGTAGCCCAGCTTCTTGAGTACCAGCCCGGCCGGCAGCGACATCAGAAAATACGCCCCGAAAAAAGCCGACTGCACGGCCGTCGATTGAAAATCACTGAGCTGGCACACGTCCTTGAGGTAGGGCATGAGCACGTCGTTGAAGTTGGTGACCGCCCCGAACAGGAAAAACAGGCAGGTCATCAGCACCAGCGGGCCGGCGTAGGAGCGGGGAGGGGCAGCAGTAGAAGCTGCCGCTGCAGTAGTAACGGGAGTAGCCATACGGGGCGGAAGGTACAAAAAAAGCCGGCCATGTGGGGCCGGCTGGGGAGAATTTAGAAATGCAGCTTAGGGTTTTATTCGCGTAATCTTTCCGTTGTGCATGACGATAACTTCGCTATTTCTTTGCCGCTTAAATTCTAGCATGCGCTGATAGGCGACTGCTAGGCCAGCTAGAATTTTATCTCGTAACTCAGGTTGTTTTTCTTGATTCATATTGAGCTAGTAGTGAGTGATACAAATCAAGGTGATGAGTATGTATGCCGGTAGCTGACTTTTCGGCCAGTAAAATCGGCTGGCCGTTAGAATTATCAAAAATAAGCGCTCTATCAACCAGTGGCAGATAATTAGTGAAAAGCCGATTGATTCCCTGCCAGTACCGCCGCTCAATTACGTCAGGTAGAATAGAATGGCCGCCTTCCAGCACCCGCGTTTTCACGCGCTCCTGGGCTAGCTCGGGGCTGCTAAGCCAAAAATACAATAGCGTCACGGAGTAGCCTTGCTGCTGCGCAACGCGGATTTTCTGCTAGTAGATCTTCGTGGCCAGGGTGGTTTCAAGCGCAAAGGTTTCGCCGCGGCTCAGCAGCTCCTCGACGCGGTGCAGCATAATGCGGCCGGCTTCGAAAGCCACTTTTTCGGGTTGAAAGGGGGAAAGTCCCCGGGCAATTTCGTCGGCATTTACAAATTCGCGGCAGTCCAGCACTTCGGGTAATATGGTGAAGGAGGCCGTGGTTTTGCCCGCCCCGTTGCAGCCCGCGATGAGGTAGAGATTCTTGTCCGGCATGGCTGCAAGGTAAGACAATGAAAAGGCTTCGCCTGCCAGGCCCGACCTTTGCGGCATGTACCTAACCGCCACCACCCAGTTCGGCCTGGAAGAAGTCTTGGTTGACGAGCTGCGCCAGCTCGGCGCCACCATCGAACACGTCGGCAGCCGCGCCGTTGAGTTCAGCGGCGACAAGAAGCTGCTGTATAATACCGTGCTGTGGAGCCGCACGGCCATGCGCTTGCTGCGGCCCTTCGCCGATTTTTACGCCCGCGACGAGCGCGCCCTCTACGACGAGGTAGCGCGCATCGACTGGCGCAAGTACATCCGCCCGGGCCAGACGTTTGCCATCACGGCCGTCGTCAATAAGTCGAGCTTCGAGCACTCGCTTTACGTGGCCCAGCTTACCAAAGACGCCATCGTGGACCAGTTTCGGGAGCGCACCGGCGAGCGCCCCAGCATCGACACCCGCAACCCCGACATTCGCATTCACCTGCGCATGCTCGAAAACGAGGTGATTCTGAGCCTCGACGCGGCCGGCGACTCGCTGCACCGCCGCGGCTACCGCCAGGGCACCAATGAAGCCCCGCTCAACGAGGTGCTGGCCGCTGGCCTCATCCTGCTCAGCGGCTGGGACAAGAAAAGCCCGCTGCTCGACCCCATGTGCGGCTCGGGCACCCTGCTCACCGAGGCCGGCCTCATCGCCCAGCGCATCGCGCCGGGATTATTTCACCAGGGTAAGTTTGGCTTCGAAAACTGGCCCGACTTCGACCCCGCGCTCTGGCAGCGGGTGCGCGCCGAGGCCGAGGCCCAGCGCCTCGAAGAGCCCCAGGCCTACCTGGCCGGCTCCGACCTCGACCCCCGCGTAATCGACCACGCCGCCCAAAACATCGAAGCTGCCGGTCTCGACGACTGCATTCGCCTGAGCGTGCGCGACGTGCGCGACGCCCGCCCGCCCCAGGACCAGCCGCCCGGCCTCGTTATCATGAACCCGCCCTACGGCGAGCGCATCGGCGAGGAAGCCCAGATGGCCGCGCTCTACAAAACCATCGGCGACGCGCTGAAAACGAATTTCCAGGGCTACGAGGCCTTCATCTTCACCGGCAACCTGGAGGCGGCCAAATCCATCGGCTTGAAAGTGTCGCGGCGTATCCCGCTCTTCAACGGGCCGATTGATTGCCGCCTGCTGAAGTACGAGCTGTACCGGGGCTCGCGGCGAGCGGCCCCGGCTGCGCAGTAGCCCGGCTGGCAACAGGTAAATAAAGGACGGCGGAGCAGTGAGCGCTGGGCGATAGTCCCCGCTCACTGCTCCGCCGTTAGCTTTAGGTCCCGGCTAGGATGGCTTGTTGAAGCTGCTAGGGAACCACACTAAAAAAGCGTCGAATAACTCTTGGTGCTATAGCAGCTCTCGGGTTGGTGTACTGGTGTAACCCCAAGCTCCAGCTTGGGAAGGCGGCTGGGTGTACTCCTCGGGCGCCTCCCCAAGCTGGAGCTTGGGGTTACTCAAGGTGTCAACCTGAGAGTCGAGTTAATATTCTTATTATAAGAATTTAACGTGGAGGACTAGCTTTGCTTACAAGGCGTCGCTCAGGGCTGCCTTGGCATTGCTGACGTGATTGGCCGCCTTGTTGAGCGAGTTGAATACGTAAAGCACGCGGCCCTCGTCGTCGAGTACGTAGGTGACGCGGCCGGGCAGCAGGCCCAATACTGCCCGGGGTACGGCGTATTTTTTGCGCAATTGGCCGTCGGCATCGCTCAGTAAAGGGAAGGTAAGCCCATTTTTGGCGGCAAAGGCGCGGTGCGAAGCTTCGTTGTCGGAGCTGATGCCGATGACTTCGGCCCCCATCGCCTCAAACTCCTTGTACTGGTCGCGAAACGCGCAGGCTTCTTTGGTGCAGCCCGGCGAGCCGTCTTTGGGATAGAAATACAACACCACGGGGTGACCCCGGTGCTCGCTGAGCTTGAAGTTTTTGCCGTCGACGGTGGGCAAATCAAAATCGGGGGCAAAGTCGCCGATGCGCAACGTCTGGTTGAGGCCAGCGGCCAGGCTGGCCCGCAGGTGAATGGTGAGCATTCCCTTGGGGGAAGCCAGGGGAATTATCACGTCATCGCAGCCCGCGTAGCTCGCCACCAGGGTACTGGCGGTTTGCACGGGAACGTCGAGCGCAAAGCTGCCCGCCGCATCGGTCGTAACCATCTTGGACGAGCCCTTCAGCCGGAGGATGGCCCCTGGCTGCACGTCGCCCTTGGCGCTGATGACGTGGCCAGCCAGACGGTAAGTTTGGGGCGGAGCCGGCGCACTAGCGGGCAGTTGCAAGGCCAGTAAACGGGCAGAAGCCGGCCGGGCGGCGGGGCGTTGGGCCAGCGCCAGGGTAGGCAGCACCAACGCCAGCGAAAAAGCGGCAGTAAGCAGAGAATTCATGCGGTAGGAAAGCGGGTCAAACCTACGCCGGGGCGTTGCCGGCTGGTTTTGGAGGTAGTGGGCGCTTCGCTCAACGCGGTACTTTCCTGGCTAAAGCCCAATAATTACTAGGTAAAAACCTACTGTGCTGTATCGTTTTTGCAGCGGAGTAGCGACTTGTTTTCTCGGTTCGTTTGGCGTACTGCTCGGCGGGCTGAGTGGTGCTGAGCCGGAATTTGGCAGATTGCCTATTGAGTAGGGCCGGGCGCTTCCCCAAGCTGGAGCTTGGGGTTACCGGGCTGCGAGCCGGTGGCGACGCGGGTGAGCGCCGCCCGATTAGGAATAAAATTTTGGCAGCAGGATGGGGGCGCAACTTTTATCGCAGCTTTTGCTTGCTTGATTGCGAGACCGATAGCGTAGGTAACCGGATAAATTCAGGGTGGCCGCGCGCCGGTTAATTACGATTCGGGTCGGACCTTTGTGCTAAAGGAATTAGGTTTTCCCGAACTTCGTTTCCCCAACGACCAGGAGCTGTACCGGATGAAGCCAACGCACGGCTCACCCGCTACCGCCCCTGCAACCTGCCACCCCAGGAGTCTCATTGCCTGGCTTACCTTCTGTGTTGGAGAAGAAGCCAGCGGATGCGATCCCACCGAATAAGCTGCCTATTATGCCCGCCGTTACTGCTCCCGCTGCTTCGCTCACCGCCGCCCGCCAGGCGCTCAAGCGCTACTATGGCTACGATAATTTTCGGCCCATGCAGGGCGACATTATCCAGAGCATTCTTTCGGGCCAGGATACCGTGGTGCTCATGCCCACGGGCGGCGGCAAGTCGGTGTGCTTTCAGATTCCGGCCGTCGTGTCGGAGGGCGTGTGCGTGGTGGTGTCGCCGCTCATCGCGCTCATGAAAGACCAGGTGGAGGCGCTGAAAGCCAACGGTATCGTGGCCGCCTACATCAACAGCAGCGTGAGCCAGGGCGAGGCCACCGACATTTCGCGGGCGGCTCTCAGCGGGCACCTCAAGCTGCTGTACGTCAGCCCCGAAAAGCTGCTGGGGGAAGGCTTCTTGCAGTTTTTGAAGCGGCTCAACGTGAGCATGTTTGCCATCGACGAGGCGCACTGTATTTCCTCCTGGGGGCACGACTTCCGGCCCGAGTACACCCAGCTGGGCGTGCTGCGGCAGCACTTCCCGAGTACGCCCATTATCGCGCTCACGGCCACGGCCGACCGCCTTACCCAGCGCGACATCAAAACCCAGCTCAACCTGCACGAGCCGCGGGTGTTTTTGTCGAGCTTCGACCGGCCCAACATCAACCTCGTGGTGCGTTCCGGCCAGGACCGGCTGGGGCAGATTCTCGACTTCATCGGCCGTCATCCCAACGATGCGGGCGTCATCTACTGCCTCTCGCGCAAGAGTTGCGAAACCATCGCCCAGAAGCTCCAGCAGAAGGGCATCAAGGCGGGCTACTACCACGCCGGCATGACGCCCAACCAGCGCGCCGAGGCCCAGGAGAAATTCTTGCAGGACGATACCCAGGTCATCGTGGCAACTATCGCCTTTGGCATGGGCATCGACAAGAGCAACGTGCGCTGGGTGATGCACTACAACCTGCCCAAAAACATCGAGGGCTACTACCAGGAAATTGGCCGCGCCGGCCGCGATGGTGGCCCGGCCACGGCCATCCTGTTTTACAGCTTTGCCGACGTGCTGTCGATGCGCGAGATGGTGACCAAGGACGTGCCCCCGCGCCAGGCCCAGCTCAACACCGCCAAGCTGGAGCGCATGCAGCAGTTTGCCGAGGCGGCCAGCTGCCGCCGCCGCATCTTGCTGCACTACTTCTCCGAAGACCTGGGCCGCGACTGCGGCAACTGCGACATCTGCCGCAACCCGCCCACCACCTTCGACGGCACGCTGCTGGCCCAGAAGGCGCTCTCGGCCAGCGCCCGCACCCAGCAGCGGGTGGCCATCAACCTGCTCATCGACATCCTGCGCGGCATGCGCAACCAGGCCGTGCTGCAACACGGCTACGAGCAGCTCAAAACCTACGGCGCGGGCCAGGATCTGCCCTACCTCGATTGGTACAGCTACATCCACCAGATGCTGAACGACGGCCTGTTCTACATCGCCTACGAAGAAGGCTACGCGCTCAAAATCACCGAGCGGGGCCAGCAGGTGCTGAAGGGCCAGCTGCCCGTGTCGCTCAAGAAATTCAAGGTGGCCGAGAAGGCCGAGAAGCAAACCCGCGCCGCCAAGAAAGCAGCGGCCGAGGCCGCCGCTGCCGGGGCGGGTACGCCCGAGGCCCGGCTGTTTGAGCACCTGCGCCAGCTGCGCAAGCGCATTGCCGACGAGCAGGGCGTGCCGCCCTACGTGGTCTTTACCGACACGACGCTCCAGGAAATGGCCCGCGAGCAGCCCACCAACCGGGTGGCCATGCTTTCGGTATCGGGCGTGGGTATGAAGAAATTTGAAACTTACGGCGAGGTATTTATCGAAGCCATCTTGCAGCACGGCACCCCGCGCCCCGTACCCGCCGAAGACGAGGCCGATGACTTACCCAACGTGCCGCCCTTCACCGACGACTTTGCCCCCGCGCCCCGCGCCGCCAAGAAAGCCGCCGACCGCGACGCGACGCCCACCGAGGATCTGAGCTTCAACCTGCACCGCCAGGGCCTCAACCCCGAGCAGATCGCCGCGCAGCGCGGCCTGACGGTGAGCACCGTGCGCAGCCACCTCGAAAAAGCCTACGCCAAGGGTCTTGACCTGCGCCTGCACGATTTCCTGTCCGACTCGCAGCTGGCCGAAATTGCCGCCGCCCGCGCCCAGCTCGGCCCCGACGCTGGCCTGCGCGACCTGTTTGACCACCTGCGCGAGAAGTACGATTACTTTCAGCTGCGGCTGGCGGGTATTCGGGCGCAGCGGAAGGGGTAGGGGAGAGCCATACGTTCCTAGGTTAGCGTGAATTTTTTTGCTGCCTAGACGTGGCGCCTCACCCCCCGGCCCCCTCTCCGAAAAGGAGAGGGGGAGCCGGACGCCAGCGGCCGTATGCTCACGTCAGTAATTGGTCGGCTCCCCCTCTCCTTTTCGGAGAGGGGGTCGGGGGGTGAGGCGCCACATCTGGACAGTAAAAAATCCACGTTGCCCTAACAACGACCCTCAACTGAAAAAGGACTTTCCGGCCAGCCGGAAAGTCCTTTTTCAGTTGCCCTACCGAGGGCAGCTACTCGCAGCCAGGATTAATAGCCGGGGTTTTGGGTGAGGTTGGGATTCACCGCCAGCTGCTGGTTCGGGATGGGGAAGATGAGGTACTTGGCGTCGCTGCTGGTGGGGCCTTGCTCGATGGGGCCCAGGTACTTACCGAAGCGCACCATGTCTTGCCGGCGCCAGTTTTCCAGGTACAGCTCGCGGCCGCGCTCGGCGTAGAGCGTGTTCAGGTCTACGCTGGCCAGGGCGCCCGCGCTGCGCGAGGCATCGGTGCGGATGGAGTTGACCAGGGCCAGCGGCGTGCTGCCGTAGGAGCCGGCCGAGGTGCCGGTACCGCCGCGCAGGATGGCTTCAGCCTTCATCAGCAGCACGTCGGGCAGGCGGAAGTGCACCATGTCGTTGTCGGTCGCGCCCGAGGCGTTGTTGGTGAAGTCGGGCGGGTACTTCATGGGGCGGATGCCGGTTACTTCCAGGTTGGCACCGGTTTCGATAATCTTCACGTCGCGGGTGAAGGCCAGCGGCGCGCCGGTGCGGTCTACCAGGGCCGAGTCGAGGCCGCCCCGCTTGGTAGTGCCATTCAGGTAGTACTGCTGCCCGATCAGGAAGCCCACGTTTTGGTGGTTGAATTGATTGGACGGCCCGTTGGTGTACTTATACACCTGGCCCCGGCGCAGGTCGTTAGCCCCGAAGGTGTCGTAGAAGCTCGGCAGCGCGCACGGGCCGTTGTAGCCCTGCGGGGTCATGTTATAGTGCGAGATAAAGCGCCACAAGTCGTACTGCGCGCCGCTGCTCACCCCGCCCACGTTCAGCTCCGTGAAGATGTTTTCGGTGCCGATGTTCGTGTTGTCGGGCGCAAAGTTGTCGAAATAGTTGGTGGCAAACTTGTAGCGCCCGCTATTGATGATCTGGTCGGCCAGGGTGATCACCTGGTTCATATCGGCGGCGGCAAACGTGGGGTTCTGCCGGTTGGTGTACACCCCGCGGTTGAGGTAGCACTTCATCAGCAGGCAGCGGGCGGCATTTTGGTTGGCCCGGTACGCAAACGTGTTGGGTAAGGTGCCAATCACGGCCGTTACCTCGCTGATGATGTAGTCGAGCGCCTCGGTGCCGACGCGCACCTTGGCGTTATTCACTACTAGCTCGCCCGGCTCGCGGTAGGGCACCTGGTTGTAGAGGTCCAGGGTCCAGTACATGGCGAAGGCGCGGATAAAGCGCGCTTCGGCCTGCTGCTGGGCCGTGGCCCCAAACTCGGGCCGCAGCACGTCGGTGGCCGCGAAGATGACGCCGCCTAGGTTGGCGAAGGCGTCGCGGATTTCGGGGTGGTTGGCGTCCCAGTTGTGCAGGTGCAGGGCGCGCCACTTGCCGTTGTCGTCCCAGTCGCCGGCCCGGGTGGGCATCAGGCGCTCGTCGGTGGTTACTTCCGACATGGCAAAGATCTGGGTAGCGCCCTGGAAGGGGCTGCGCATGGCGTTGTACGCGCCGTCGAGCAGCGAGGCCGCGTTGCCCGAGCCAACCTGGCCGGGCGTGAGGCCCGCCTGAAACTCCTCGTTAATCTTGCAGCTATCGGCTAGCTGGAGCAGGGCCAGCAGGGCCGCCGCGCTGAGTATCTTTTTCATATAACTACTAGCGATGGGTGGGTTAGAGAGAGAAGTTGACGCCGAACGTGAAGGTGCGCGCCGACGGGTAGCCGGTGTAGTCGATACCGGCCGAGGGTACTACCCCCTGGGCTTTGTTGGTGTTCACCTCGGGGTCGAAGCCCCGGTACTTGGTGATAACGAACAGGTTCTGGCCAATGGCGTAGATGCTGGCGCCCTTTAGCACCTTGCCGATGTCGCCCAGCGCGTAGGAGAGCGTCACGTTGGAGAGCTTCACGAAGTTGCCGCTTTCGAGGTAGCGCGTCGAGGGCGTTACGGCGTTGGCCAGCGATTCCTTCACGCCCTGGTATTCGGAGAGCGAGATGTTTTTGCCAGCCCGGATCTGGCTCACGTTCAGCACGCTGTTGAAAGTGTTGTTGTAAATCTTGTTGCCGAACACGCCGTTGAAGTTGGTGATCAGCGAGAGCTTGGCGAAGCGGAAGGTGGCGCTCAGGCCGGCGATGGCGGTGGGGTTGGGGTTGCCCACGTAGCTGGCCGGGGTGAAGTCGTTGTAAGTGCCGGTAGCCGGGTTGATGCCGTTGTAGGTGGGCAGGTAGAAACCGTTGAGCGGCTGGCCGTTCTGGATGGTTTCGGCCAGTACGCCCGACAGGCCCTGGCCGCTGAGCGTGCCGGTCTGGATGATGAGCGCGTTGGGCAGGCCCGTCACGTTGTTGCGCACGAAGGTGGCGTTGGCGTTGATGTTGACGCCGAAGCGGGTGTTGTCAACGGCCGTTACGCCGAGCAGCAATTCCACGCCTTTGTTGACGATTACGCCGTTCAGGTTTTGCCAGATGACGCTGCTGCCGCCCGGGGCCGCCGGGAAGCCCGGGATGTTGGGGTAGAGCAGGTCGGTAGTGCGCTTGTAGAAGTAGTCGGCCGTCAGCGTCACCCGGTTGTTGAACAGGGCCACATCGATGCCGCCGTTGTACTGCTCATCCGACTGCCACTTCAGGTTGGGGTTGGCGTTGGTGGTTTGCACCAGGCCGCCGTTGTTGGCCTGGAAGACGAACTGGCTGCGGGCCGAGCCGGCCGGGAATTCCTGGTTGCCGGTGCGGCCGTAGCCCACGCGCAGCTTCAACTGGCTGAGGGCCTCATACTTCGATTTCAGGAAATCTTCCTGGCTGATGTCCCAGGCGGCCGATACCGAGGGGAAGTAACCGTACTTGTTGTTGTCGCCAAACTTGGTACTACCGTCGGCGCGCAGCGTGGCCGTGAGCAGGTAGCGGTCCTTGTAGTTGAGGATGGCGCGGCCGAAGAACGACTGCAATTCCGTCACCGGATCCACGAACGACGAAACGAGGCGGCCCGAGGGGTTCGAGTACTGGAGGTAGTTGGTGTAGTCGAGGCCGTAGGTGCCGAAGCCGATGGGCGTACCGTTGGCGCTCACCGGGCCGCGGCCGCTCAGGTTGGTGCCCGAGTAGTTGAACTTGGTGTACTCGTAGCCCAGCAGGGCGTTGATATTCAAGTCTGTCGTGACCTTCCGGTTGAAGTTCAGCGTGTGGGTCATCTGCTGGGTTTGCAGCTCGGTGGTGCCGATGGCCGCGTAGCCCAGGTTCAGGTAATCCTGAATGTTGAGGCGCTGGTCGATGGACGTGCGCCGGATGCCGGTGCTGTAGTTGGTGGCAAACAGGGCGCGGTACTCCAGCCAGTCGGTAAACTTATAGTAGGGCGAAATCGAGGCCAGTGCCGTTGTTACCCGGGCGTTGTCGTTGTAGTACTGCTGCTGCGCCACCGGGTTGATCACCTGGCCCTGGCGCACAAACGGGGTACCGTCGTCGTTGTAAAGCCGGTCGGTGGGGTTCCACTGCAAGGCCTGCCCGATGAGCGAGCCCCGGTAGTCGCCGTTGTTGGTGATGGGGGCCAGCTGCTCGCGCGACTGGCTGGCCGTGATGTTGATGTCCAGGCCCAGGCGCTTGCTTTCCAAGAACTTGGCGTTGGTCACGAAGTTGGCAGTGTACTTCTGGAAGCCCGTCTTCTTCACGATACCCTTCTGGTCGAGGTAGCCCAGCGAGAGGCGGTAGCGCCCGTTTTCGCCGCCGCCGCTCACGGCCCCGTTGTAGTTTTGGAGCGGTCCGGTTTGCAGGATGGCCCCCAGCGGGTCGTTGCTCTGGCCCAGGTCGAGCTGCTTGGGGTCGAGGCCGTAGTAGTTGATGGCTTCGCGGAACTGGCTGGCGTCAAGCACCTTGATGCGGCGCATAATGGTCGAGAAGCCGCCCGATACCCCGAAGTCGAACTTGGGCTCGCCCACCTTGCCGCGCTTGGTGGTGATGAGCACCACGCCGTAGGCGGCACGCGAGCCGTAGATGGCCGTGGCCGAGGCATCCTTGAGCACGGTCAGCGACTCGATGTCGGCCGGGTTCAGGAAGTTGAGCGGGTTGCTGTCGGGGCTGTCGCCGAGGCTGGTATTCAGGCCGGGGCGGGCCGAGCGGCCGTCGAGTGGCACGCCATCGACCACGTACAGCGGCTGGCCGGTGCCCGTCACGGCCGAGTTGCCCCGGATGCGAATGGTCGAAGCGCCGCCGGGCTGGCCGCTGTTCTGGGTGATTTGCACGCCCGAGGTACGGCCCTGCAAGAGCTGGTCGGGCGAGGTGAAGGTACCCTTGTTGAAATCTTTGGTGCCCAGCGTGCTAACGGCACCCGTCAGGTCTTCCTTGCGGGCGGTGCCGTAGCCCACCACGACCACGTCGCCCAGCGCCTGGGCGTCGTCCTTCAGGGCCACGGTCACCGTGTTGCGGCCCGTGATGTCCACCGTCTGCTTGGCGTAGCCCACGAAGGAAACCGTGAGCGAGGTAGCCGTGGCGGGTACTTGCAGGCGGAAGTCGCCGTCGGCCCCGGTGCTGGCCCCGATGGAAGTACCGGTCACGAGCACGGTTACGCCGGGCAGGCCGGTGCCCGTGGCGTCGGTAATCTTACCCGACACTTCCCGCGCCGTTTGGGCGTGGCCGAGCATGGGTAGGAAAAGGGTAGCGAGCAGCAGCTTGCGGCCCAACGACGACCGGGCGGCTGGCTGCTCGTAAGGTTGGTGGCTTGAGTAACTAGTGTTACGCATGGGTGAAAAGGATGAAGAGTGGGAAAATTCTGTAAGCTCGCGGGGCGTTTCTTGCTATCGAAATCGATTTCGGAAATAGACCATAAAAGGCGCTGAAGCCGCGAGGAACCTGGAAAAAGCGGGCGTAAAGTGGGAGCGGGGCTAGCGCAGGCGGTACACCACCGCCTGCCAGGGCTGCAAGGCCAGGGCCGGGCCGGTGGGGGCCGTGGGATAGTTGTTGAGCCAGGGCTGGCCGGTGGGGGTGAGGCCAGCCGGCAGCGCCCAGGTGCGGGGCGCCGAGGAGAAGTTGAGGACCACCAGCACCTGCTCGCCATTCAGCGTGCGGGTGTAGGCGTAGATGTTCGGATTAGCCGCGTCGAGCAGTTGGTACTGGCCGTAAACCAATACCTTATGCTGCTTGCGCACGGCAATGGCGCGGCGGAAGTGGTGCAGTACCGAGCTGGAGTCTTTTTCCTCAGCGGCCCGGTTGAGGGTCACGTAGTTGGGGTTGACGTTCAGCCAGGGCGTGCCGGTGGTGAAGCCCGCCTGGGCCGAGTCATCCCACTGGAAGGGCGTGCGGCTGTTGTCGCGCGAGAAGCGGGCCAGGGTGTGGAAGAACGCCTTTTCGTCGCCCTTCTGCTGTTTGAGCAGGGTGTAGGCGTTGCGGGCGGCCACGTCGCGGTAGTCGGCGATGCCGTTGAACTTACTGTTGGTCATGCCCAGCTCGTCGCCGTTGTAGCAGTAGGGCGTGCCGCGCATGGTCAGCAGAAAGGTGTTGAGCAGCTTGGCCGAGGGGGCGCGGAAGGCCGGGCGGTCGTCGCCAAACTTGCTCACCATGCGCGGCTGGTCGTGGTTGCCGAGGTCGATGGCCTGCCAGCCCTTCTGGGCAAAAGCGCTGTCCCACTTCGTAAACACCCGCTTGAGGTCGGTGAGCTGGTAGGTATCAGCATTATTGCCGACGCCCACGCCCTCAAAGTGATAGGTCATGTTGAGCTCCTTGCGGGCGGGGTCCACGAAGAGCATGGCCTCGGTCACGTTGCGGCCCGCGCCCTCGGCCACGGTCATCACGTTGTAGTGGCTCAGTACCTCGCGGTTCATTTCCTGGAGGTAGTCGTGCAGGCGCGGGCCGTGGTTGTAGGAGTTGGCGAAATTGCTTTCCGTCACGTTCGGGATGGGCGGGAAGCTGGGGTCCTTGGCTACAAATTGAAAGGCGTCCATGCGGAAGCCGTCGATGCCCTTGTCGAGCCAGAAGCGCATGATTTTATACACTTCCTGGCGCAGCTTGGGGTTGTTCCAGTTCAGGTCGGGCTGCTTCTTGGAGAAGTAGTGCAGGTAGTAGCTCTTGGTGGGCGCGTCGTACTGCCAGGCGTCGTGCTTCACGTCGAAGGTGCTGTAGCGGGCCGGCGGGGTACCCTTCTCGGCGGGCCACCAGTAGTAGAAATCGCGGTAGGGGCTCGTGCGCGAGGCCCGGGCCGACTTAAACCAGGCGTGCTCGTCGCTGCTGTGGTTCACTACCAGGTCCATTACCAGCTTCAGGCCGCGCCCGTGCATACCCTGAAGCAGCGCGTCGAAATCCTGCATGGTGCCGAATTCTGGCATGATTGCCCGGTAGTCGCTGATGTCGTAGCCGTTGTCGTCGTTGGGCGAGGCGTAGATGGGGTTCAGCCACACCGTACCCACCCCGAGGCTCTTGAGGTAGTCGAGCCGCGAGGTGATGCCCTTGAGGTCGCCCACGCCATCGCCGTTGCTGTCCTGAAAGCTGCGCGGATAGAGCTGATACACCACGGTTTCCTTCCACCAATCGGCCTTGTTACTGGCCGTGGCGGCTGGCGTAGTGGCGGTAGTGGTCGTTTCGGTTTTGCCCGCTTGGTTGCAGCTCGCCGCCAGGCCCGCTAGCAGCAGAGCCACCGCGGGCCGGTTGAGCGAAGCAAAAAAAGAATAGTAGCGAACTTTCATAGCGTACTGATAAGCAAGCAAAAAATCAAGCAACTGACTCGGCCAGCGAAGCCACCTGGGCCACCGAAATGGCCGGCGTAGCACCCTGATAGGTCGCCACCAGCGAGCCCGCCGCGCAGGCGAAGGCCAGCGCCTCGGCCGGGGGCTGGCCGGCCAGCCAGCCCTTGAGCAGCGCCGCCAAAAAGGCATCGCCGCTGCCGATGGTATCCTGCACCCGCACCGCGATGCCAGGGCTGCGGTAGAGGCGCTGCCCGGTCCAGAGCACGGCCCCGTCGGCGCCCTTGGTCACGCACACGGCTTGCAGCTGGAAGCGCTCGGCCAGCCAGTGCAGGGCCGTTTCCTCGTCGGGGCTGGCCCCGAACCAGCCCATGAGCTCGGCCAGCTCGTGGTGGTTGAGCTTCACCAGGTTGGCTTGGCGCAGCAGGTAGGTAACCACGCTGCGCGAGTAGTGCGGGGCGCGCAGATTCACGTCGAATACCTTGAAGGGGGCACGCTGGAGCAGGCGGTAGAGCGTTTCGCGGGTGGCCGGGCTGCGGGCGGCCAGGCTGCCGAACACGAACGCCGCGGCGTGCTCGGCCAGCGGGCCCAGCTCGTCTTCGTACTGAATGTAGTCCCAGGCCACGGGCTGCACGATCTTATAGGTGACCTCGTGGCTGTCGCTCACGTTGGCCTTCACCACGCCCGTGAGGTGGGTTTCGCCGTGCTGGATGTAGCGGGTAGTCAGTCCTTTATCCTGAACGAATGCCAGCAGCTCGGCTCCCAGGTCGTCGTGGCCCACGCGGCTCACCAGCTGGGCTTCGAGGCCCAGGTTGTGCAGGTGCACGGCCACGTTGAGCGGGGCCCCGCCGGGCTGCTTGCCCGTCGGCAGTACGTCCCAGAGCATTTCGCCAAAGCAGGTGATGGACATGTTGGGGGAGTTATGAATTTTGAGGAGTTATGAGTTAAAAGTTAGAAGTTATGAGTTTTGAAGAGTTATGAGTTAGAAGTTATGAGTAACGAGAGGCGTCTGAAAGCCAACTCATAACCTCTAACTTTTAACTCATAATTCATAACTCACCTTAGTGCATGACGAGCGTTTTTTCGACGCCCTCTAAGCTGGTGCCCTTGGTTTCGGGCATGAAGCGCAGCACGAAGACCAGTTGCAGGACCATCATGCCGCAGAAGAAGGCGAAGGTGTTGCCGCCGCCCAGCCGCTCGGCGAAGTAGGGGAAGGTGAAGGCAATGACCGTGGCCATGACCCAGTGCGTGCTGGAGCCCAGCGCCTGGCCCTTGGCCCGTACGGCATTGGGGAAGATTTCGGAAATGAACACCCAGATGACCGCGCCCTGCGAGAAGGCGAAAAAGGCGATGTAGGTGAAGAGCAGCCCCGGCACCAGCAGCCCGCCAAAGAGTTGAAAGCGTTGGGTGTAGAAGGCCATAGCCACCAGCCCCAGCGTACCGATGAGCCCCAGCGAGCCCACCAGCATGAGCGTGCGCCGCCCGAAGCGGTCGATAACGTTGACCCCCAGCAGGGTAAAGCAAAAATTGACCAGCCCGATGCCCGCCGACGACAGCAGCGCCGCGCCCTGGCCCAGCCCCGTCATCTCGAAAATGCGCGGGGCGTAGTAGATGATGGCGTTGATGCCCGATACCTGGTTGAAGAACGCGAAGGCCACGGCCAGCAGCACCGGCGTGCGGTACTGGCTGGCCCACAGCGACTCGCTCTGCTGGCCCGCCACCGCCTGGGCGGTGAGAATGGCGGCCGTGTCGGCCTCCACGGTGGTGGGGCTAATGAGGCGTAATACCTCTTTGCCTTCGGCTACGCGGCCGTGCAGCAACAGCCAGCGCGGGCTTTCGGGCACCCGGAACAGGAAAAGTAGAAAGGCCACTGCCGGCACCGCCTGCACGCCCAGCATGAGCCGCCACGAATGGTCGCCCACGTTGGCCAGCAGGTAGTTGGAGAGGTAAGCGGCCAGAATACCAAAGACGATGTTAAACTGAAACAAGCCCACGAGCTTGCCCCGCGAGTCGGCCGGCGAAATCTCGGAGATGTAGAGCGGGGCCGTGACCGACGACGCGCCCACGCCCAGCCCGCCCAGGAAGCGGAACAGCAAGAACGGTACCCACGACGGGGCCAGCGCCGCGCCCACCGCCGATACTAAGTAGAGCACCGCAATCCAGCGCAGCGTCTGGCGGCGCCCCAGCTGGTCGCTCGGGATGCCGCCGAAAATCGCGCCCAGCACCGTCCCGATTAGCGCGATGGAAATGGTGAACCCGTGCTCCACGGCGCTCAGGCCCCAGAGCTGCTGAATAGCCTTCTCGGCCCCCGAGATAACGGCCGTGTCGAAGCCGAACAGGAAGCCGCCGAGCGCCGTGACAATCGACCAAAAGAGAACCTTGCGCTGAACCATGAGCTAATCGTTTGCTCAAAAGTCCGGGTCGCTGCCTTAGCGGGCATTCGGCAGGGTATCAATTTCGTTCAAAATTGGTGCGCGAATTCGTTTCGCCACGTAAGTAATTGTTGGTCAATGATAAAAATAAAAGTGAGTGCTAACTCACCCAGCCGCTGGCATTAGGTTTTGTGCCAGGATTTTCAAAAATCGTTCAGCTGCGCAGCGGGGTGTGGAGTGCTTTGAACTCGGAAGGCGAGACCTGGTACTTGCCTTTGAAGGCCGTCGAGAAGTAGGAGGGCGACGAGAAGCCGGTCTGATACGCCACCTCGGCAATCGTGCTGCCCTCCTGCAGCAGCAACTGCCGGGCCTTGGTCAGGCGCACGGTCTGGATATACTCCGTGACGCCGGTACCCAGCAGCGCCTTCACCTTGCGGTAGAGCTGGGTGCGCGACACGCCCAGGCTGTGGGCAATGTCGTCGACGCTCAGCCCCGGCTGGTCGAGCCGCCCCTCGATGATGGCGGAGAGGTCGGCCAGAAATTTCTGATCCATGCGCAGCGGCACGGCGGTGGGCACCGCCCCCGACAGCTGCCGCCGGAAATGCTCGCGCTGCTGGTCGCGGTTGCGCAGCAGCGTGCGGATGCTTTCGAGTAAGAAGGTAGGGTTGAAGGGCTTGGTGAGGTAGAGGTCGGCCCCGGCCTGCACGCCGGCCACCTGCTGCTCGGGGGCTACCTGGGCCGTGAGCAGTACCAGCGGAATGTGCGAGGTGCGCCAGTCGGCTTTGAGGGCGGCGGCTACTTCCAGGCCGCTCAGCTGGGGCAGGCCCACGTCGCACACGATTACGTCGGGGATGGTGTCGCTGGCCAGCCGCAGGCCGGCGGCCCCGTCGGCGGCCGTGCTCAGCTGGAAGTGCGGTAGCAGCTTTTGCGCCAGAAAATCACGGACTTCCTCGTTGTCTTCGATGATGAGGGCGGTAGCTTCGGGCCGGCCGGGTGGGGGAGGGGTGGCCGGGGGGGCAGTTGGGCTAAGCAGCTCCTCATCGGGCAGAATGACGGCGCTGAGCGTGCGCGTCAGCCCCGGCTCCGCTTCCAGGAAGGCCGCCGGCTTCTCAAGGGGCAGGCGCACCACAAACGTGCTGCCGTGGCCCAGCTGGCTGCTAAACGACAGCGTGCCCTGGTGCAGTCGGGTGAGGCCCTCGGCCAGCGCCAGGCCCAGCCCCGAGCTGTTGGCCGAGGGCTGGCTGCCCTGGTAAAACCACTCCAGAATGTGCGGCTGGTCGGCCTCCGCAATGCCCCGGCCGCTGTCTTCGACGCTGACTTCTACGACTTTGGCGGCCGTATCGGGCCGGATGCTCACGAGTATCTGGCCGCCGTCGGGCGTGTATTTAAAGGCGTTGGACAGCAGGTTGAAAAAGACCTTGTCCAGAATATCCGCGTCGAACCACAGGAAAATGCTTGGCTCGGCGGCTACGAACCGGAAGGTGATGCCCCGGCGGTGGGCCGTTTTCTCAAACACGTCCATGATTTCGCGTACGAAGCCGACCAAGTCGCCCTCGGTGGCGCGCACGGCCATCTTGCCCACGTCGATTTTGCGAAAATCCATGAGCTGATTCACCAGCTGCAAGAGCCGCTGGGTGTTGCGGCGCACCAGGCCCAGGTCGTGGCGCTGGGCCGCCGAGAGGTTGGTCGGGCTGCTGAGCAAATCCTCGACCGGCCCCAGGATGAGGGTGAGCGGGGTACGTAGCTCGTGCGAGAAATTGGTGAAAAAGCGCAGCTTGGCTTCGGAGGTGCGCTGGGTTTCGGCGGCGGCGGCGGCGGCCTGCTCGGCTAGCTCGGCAATGCGGTTGCGCTGGGCACTGATTTCGGCGTTCTGCCCCTCCAGCGTGCGCCGGATGCGCTGGTTGAGCCGCGACGAGCGCCAGGCCAGCGCACCGAATAAGATGGCTATCAGCAAACTACCCAGTAGCAAATACACCAGCATTTCCTGGGTGGCGTAGCGCTGCTGGCCTTCCTGCCAGCGCTCTTCCTGCCGCCGCAGATCTTGCTGCTGCATGGCCAGCCGCTCGGTCTGGCTGCGCACGGCCCCCACGTTGGCCGAGTCTATTACCATCGTCACCAAGATGTTATCCTTGGTAAACGGCTCGTGGTGCAGAATGCGCAGCGCGGTGCGAATGGCTTCCTCGCCGCCCGGCGAATACAGCAGCGTGGCTTGCAGCACGCCGTCGGCCACGAGTTCCAGGCCATTGCCCGGCCCGGGCAGGCCATCGACCCCAATCACGCGCACCCCCGGCAGGCCGAGCTGCTGGGCTACCTGCCGGGCGGCCCGGGCCATGGGGTCGTTGTGGACGAACAGCAAATTAGTTTCGGGGTGGGCGCGCAGCAGGGCGGGCAGCTGGCGCAGCACCGAGCCGGGCTGCCAGTCGCCGGCCAGCCGGCCCACGAGTTGCAGGCCGGGATTGGCCGCCAGAGCCTGGGCAAAGCCCTGCTGGCGGTCGGTGGCGGGGGAGGAGCCGGGGCGGCCGGTTATCTCGATGATGCGGCCCCGGCCGTGCAGCAGCTGGGCGGCGTAGCGGCCGGCCGTGCGGCCCACTTCGAGGTTGTTGCCGCCCACGTAGGCAGTGTAGTTGGGCGAGGCCGTGCGGCGGTCGAGTACGACTACCGGAATACCTTGGTTGTAAGCCGCTTCGGTAAGGGAGGTCAGCGGTCCCGACTGGTTGGGCGAGATGATGAGTACATCGACGCGCTGGCGGATAAACTCCTGGATGTGCCGCCGTTGCAGCTCGGTGTCGTCGTGCGCGTCCAGCATCTGGAACTGCACGTTGGGATGGGCGCTCAGCTCCTTCTCCATGCCGGCCAGCATGGCGCGGCGCCAGGCATCGCCGGTAGTACATTGCGAAAAGCCAATGCGGTACACGGGCTCGCGGGTGGCCGGCGCGCAGCCCGCCAGGCCCAGCAGCAGCAACGCGGCCAGCAGCCAGGACCGCCGGAAAGAAGCGGAAAAAGTACTCAACGGGTGGGGATAGAGTGGAGCAGCCTACGCCCGGGCAGCCAGCGGCCTAGCAGATGCTAACAAGCAGCCACCCACGCGTATGCAATCAGGAATAGCTGATTGCGGGGGGAAGGTAATGCGAAATCCGGGAATCGGTGGTGCGGCGGGCTAACGATTACTGCAAATGGTCGAGGTTATTTTCATGGCAATCAAGTGGTGATGCTTAGTTTTGACTGACTGCCGCTTGGCAGCGCTTCCCGCCGGCCGGGGCTTGCCAGTGGCGGGCCGTCGACCGCTTTCATTCTTATCCATGTTCCCACCCAACCCACTCCGGTGGCCAGTGCTGCTCAGTGCCTGGCTGCTGCTGGCCGGGGCCACCCCGCTGGCCGCCCAATCCACCCCCGACCCCTGGCGCATCGCCGCCGACCGCATCGACCCCAGCCGCTACTACGGCGTGACGGTAGCCAACGGCATGCTAGGCATCGTGTCGGCCCCGGTGCCGTTTCAAGTTAAAAACGTGGTGCTGGCCGGGGCCTACGACCAGTACGGCCGGGGCCGGGTCAGCAACTTCCTCAACAGCTTCAACCTGCTGAACATGTACCTGGAAGTGGATGGCCGCCGCCTCAACGCTCAGGACGCGAGTAATTTTCGCCAGCAGCTCGACATGCAGCGGGCCAGCCTTACCACCACCTTCGACTACGGCGACCGGGCCAGCATCAGCTACACGTACTACGCGCTGCGGCATTTGCCCTACACCGTGCTCATGGACGTGCGCATCACGGCCAAGAAGGACCTGGCCCTCACCGCCGCGAGCGTGATGGAAGCCCCCGACGCCCTGCGCGACGTGCAGAACTACTACAACGAAATCGACCGCCCGCACGCCACGCTCAGCCTGCTCACCTCGTCGGCCAAAAGCCCCACCGGCAAGCTCACGCTGTGCGCGTCCAACAGCTTCTTGTTCAGCGAGCCGCACGGGCAGGAGCCGCGCGTGATCCACGAAATGTGGGATAACAACATGCACCTGATGAAATTCAGCCGGGCGCTGAAGGCCGGTGAATCGTACGCCTACGCCGTGGCGGGCTCCAGCATCACCTCGGCCCACCACCCCGACCCGCTCAACGAGGCCGAGCGCCTCACCATCTTCGCCCGCCTTGAGGGCCGGCAGCGGCTGCTCGACTTTCACGAGAAAGCCTGGCGGGACTTGTGGCAGAGCGACATTCAGATTGCCGGCGATGCCCAGGCCCAGCAGGACGTGCACAGCATGCTGTACCACCTCTACAGCTTTTCGCGGGCGGGTACCGACTACTCGCCCTCGCCGATGGGCCTTTCGGGCCTGGGCTACAACGGCCACGTATTCTGGGACAGCGACTTGTGGATGTACCCGGCGCTGCTCGTGCTGCACCCCGACATTGCCAGGTCGCTGGTCGAATACCGCTACAACCGTCTGGAGCTGGCCAAGCGCAACGCTTTCGCCCACGGCTACAAAGGGGCCATGTACCCCTGGGAAAGCGCTGATACCGGCGTGGAGGAAACGCCGGTGTGGGCGTTGAGCGGCCCGTTTGAGCACCATATTTCGGCCTGCGTGGGGCTGGCGGCCTGGCAGTATTACTGCGTCACCCAGGATAAGGAGTGGCTGCGCGAGAAGGGCTGGCCCATCATCTCGGCCACCGCCGACTTCTGGGCCAGCCGGGTCGAGCGCAACGGCCCCGGCCACTACGACATCAAGAACGTGGTGGCCTCCGACGAGTGGGCCGAAAACGTTGATAACGACGCCTTCACCAACGCCGCCGCCCAGGCCAACCTGCGCGCCGCCACGGCCGCCGCCAAGCTCCTGGGCCGCCCCGCCAATGCCGACTGGGCGCTGGTGGCCCAGAACATCCCCATTCTCAAAATGGCCAACGGCGTGACGCAGGAGCACGCCACCTACCACGGCGAGGGTATCAAGCAGGGCGACGTGAATCTGCTGGCCTTCCCGCTGACGACCATTACCGACCCCGCGCAGATCAAGAAAGACCTGGCCTACTACGAAACCCGCGTGCCCAACGAAGGTACGCCCGCCATGACGCAGGCCATTTTCGCCCTGCTCTACGCCCGGCTGGGCGACGGCGACAAGGCGCAGCACTTCTTCCAGGATGCCTACCAGCCCAATTTGCTGCCGCCCTTCCGCGTCATCGCCGAAACCAAGGGCGGTACTAATCCTTACTTTGCCACCGGCGCGGGCGGCGTGTTGCAAGCCGTGCTCATGGGCTTCGGCGGGCTGGATATCACGCCGCTGGGCATCACGCAGCGCAAGACTACGCTGCCGGCCGGCTGGCAGTCGGTGAAGATTACCGGCGTGGGGCCGCAGCGGAAAACGTACTCGGTGAGTCGGTAGAAGGGTATGGATGGCGCGGGGTATTGCCCCGCGCCAGTTGAGGTATGTCAGATTGGAGCGAGCTGCTCAGGCGTGGCGCCTCACCCCCCAACCCCCTCTCCGAAAAGGAGAGGGGGAGCCTGCCGTTAGCCCACGCAAGCAATCGTCAGGTAGTCGTTCGGCTCCCCCTCTCCTTTTCGGAGAGGGGGTTGGGGGGTGAGGCGCCACGCTAGGGCGGCCACCGCTCTAGCAAACAAAAAGGGCCAGCCGTGAGGCTGGCCTTTCTGCTCGGTAAAAGCGCTTTACAGCTCCCGAATCCAAACATTCCGAAAGCTATCGGGCTCGCTCTTATCGCCGTGCGATTGCAGCTTGATGGGCGCGGCCCCGCCCTTCTGGCCGTTGTAGCTGGGCTGGCCGATGTACTGCGTGGGGCCAGCCAGCTCCACGTTGTTCTGCACCACGATACCGTTGAAAAGCACCGTAACGCGGGCGGGCGTTTGCAGCGAGCCGTCGGCCTTGAAGGTCGGGGCCAGCCACATCACGTCGTACGACTGCCACTCGCCGGGCTTGCGGGTGGGGTTGGCCAGCGGGATGCGCTGCTTGTAGATGCTGCCCGCCATGCCGTTGACGTAGGTTTTGTTGTTGTACGAGTCCAGGATTTGCAGCTCGTAGCCCAGGTCGCCCTTGCCGGTCGAGGCCAAAAACAGGCCGCTGTTGCCCCGCGCCTGCCCGGTGCCGGTGATGTTGGCGGGCACGCGCCATTCGAGGTGCAATTGGTAATTGGTGAAGGCCCGCTTGGTTTCGATGTTACCGGTGCTCTTATCGACGGTAAAGACGCCGCCGGCCACTTTCCACTTGGCGGGCGTATTGCGGTCGTCGGTCATTACCCACTGGCTGAGGTCTTTGCCGTTAAAGAGCACGATGGCATCGGCGGGCGGCGGGGCCAGGTTGGGGCTGGCGGCGACCGCTTTGGGCACCGGCTCGTAGACCTCGGTGTCTTCGGGCTTGCCGCCTTGCTGGGCCTGGGCCAGCGTGAAAGTGCCGAGCACGAGCGCGCCGGATAGCAGGGGAAGTTTCATAAGCGAAAGGGTGGGATAGGTGGAAAAGGTGACAACCACCGGCCGGGCGCGCTACACGTCGCAGATGCGCACCGCCTGCCGCAGCGAGGCCAGCTTGTCGGTCTTGGTCGGAATAAACTCCTGGGCCACGTAGCCCTGGAAGCCGGTGGCCTTGATGGCCCGCATAATGGCCGGGTAGTTCAGCTCCTGCGAGTCGTCGATTTCGTGGCGGCCGGGCACGCCCGCCGTGTGGTAGTGCGCGATGTAGGCGTGGTGGTCGGTGATGTTGCGGATCACGTCGCCCTCGTCAATCTGCATGTGGTAGATGTCGTAGAGCAGCTTGAAGTGCTCGGAGCCCAGCTTTTTGGCCAGCGCCACGCCCCAGCTGGTGCGGTCGGCCTGGTAGTCGTGGTGGTCGATTTTGCTGTTGAGCAGCTCCATCACGAGCACCACCTTGTGCTTCTCGGCCAGGGCCATGAGGGGCTGCAAGCCGCGCACGCAGTTGGCCAGGCCCACCTCGTCGCTCATGCCCCGGCGGCTGCCGCTGAAGCAGATGAGGTTGGTGTAGCCGGCGGCCGCCACCTTCGGAATCATCTCGCTGTACTGCTTTTGCAGTTGGGCGTGAAAGCGCGGGTTGTTGAAGCCGTCGGTGAGGTTGATTTCGGCCCCGTTGCACATGGGCGAGTCGAGGCCGTGCTTTTTGAGGGTGGCCCAGTCGTTGGGGCCGACCAGGTCGATGGCCTTGATGCCCATGCCTTTGGCGGCTACGCACAAGTCGTCGAGCGACATGTCCTGGAAGCACCAGCGGCACACCGACTGCTTGATGTTGTTGAGCAAGGGCGCGGAGGAGTCGGCTTGTTTTTCTTCCATCGAGCAGGCGCTGGCTACACCCAGGGCACCCACGGTGGCGGTGCTGGTGAGCAGGGTTTTAAGGGCGGTACGGCGGTTCCAGGTAGACATAGGCGGGCAAGTTAAGGCTAGCCGGGCGCTACGGCCGAAGCCTCGCCGTAGGGTACGGTGGCATCCTGGCCGGCCGGCGCGCTGGCCCGCTCGCGGAACAGCAGCAGGAACAGCGCCAGCACTACGGCCGCAATGCCGGCCGGAATCAGCCAGATCATGCGCCAGTCGTGGCCGCCGCCGGTTAGCGTGTACTTATCGAATATATCGCCCGAGAGCAGCGTGCCGATGAGCATGCCCACCCCGTAGGTAGCCAGCGTGATAAAGCCCTGGGCCGAGCTTTTAAAGCGCTCGCCGGCCAGGTTGTCGGTGTAAATCTGGCCCGTTACGAAGAAGAAGTCGTAGCACACGCCGTGCAGCACGATGCCGGCAATTAGCATCCAGTAGTTGCCCAGCCCGTCGCCGTAGGCAAAGAATACGTAGCGCAGCACCCAGGCCGCCATGCCGATGGCCAGCATTTTCTTCACGCCCAGCTTGCTGAAAAACAGCGGAATGGCGAGCATGAACAGCAATTCCGACACCTGCCCCAGGCTCTGCACGCCGGCGGCGGCCTTCATGCCCACTTCGTTGAGGAAGGGGTTGGTGAAGCCGTAGTAGAAAGCCAGCGGGATGCAGATGGCGATGGAAGCCAAAAAGAAAATGAGGTACGAGCGATTCTTCAGCAGGCCGATGGCATCGAGGCCCAGCAGGTCGCCCAGCGAGCTCGACTGCCCGCTCTTCACCGGCGGCGTGGCCGGCAGCGTGAAGCTGAACAAGCCCAGGATGGCCGAGGCCCCGGCTGCCATCAAAAAGGTAGCCTGCAAGCTATTGGTCTGCTCCCAGTTGAGCCAGCCGATGGTAAGGCCCGCCACGATCCAGCCCAGCGTACCCAGCACCCGGATGGGCGCAAACTCCTTCTGCGGGTCCTGCATTTGCCGGAAGGCGATGGAGTTGACCAGCGCCAGCGTGGGCATGTACAGCACCATGTAGGTGAGGATGTTGGGGTAGAAGCTCCCGAAGTCGGGGGCCGAGGAGGCCCGCCACAGCAGCGCCGCGCCCAGCAGGTGCAGCACGCCCAAAATCTTCTGCGCCGAGAAAAAGCGGTCGGCAATGAGCCCGATGATGAACGGCGCCACGATGGCCCCGATGGATTGCGTTAGAAACGCCACGCCCACCTGCGTGCCGGTGGCCTTGAGATTGTGGAGCAGGTAGGTTCCCAGCGTCACAAACCACGCGCCCCAGATGAAAAACTCCAGGAACATCATGAGGGACAGCTTTATCCGGGTGGTGGTAGTCATGGGCAAGCGGGGTGGGATGGAAAAGAAAGGCGGGTGATAGGGGAAGGAGGTGAATGGGTAAAAAAGTAATCCCATTCAAATCCCCCACGGCCGTCATGCTGAGCCTGCCGAGGCATCTTGGCAGGGTTCGTTCGGATGTGCCCTGCCAAGTTGCTTCGGCAAGCTCAGCATGACGGCCGTAAGGGGATTCAGTGCAGAAGTATTCTACTTCAAGCTCAGAATATAACGCACCATTTCCTGGGCGTCGCTCTTGGAAAGGCCGGGGTGGGGCGTCATGGCCACGTCGCCCCAGTGGCCGCTGCCGCCGCTGATGACTTTGGCGGCCAGCATGTTCACGTTGGCGGGGGTGGCGGGGTATTTCTGGGCCACGGCGGTGTAGGCGGGGCCGAGGAGCTTGTCGCGCTCGCGGTGGCAGCTCGAGCAGTCGGCGGCGGCGATGAGCTTGCCGCCCTTGTCGGCCGGCGAGCCGGTGGGCGTGGTGCCGATTTTGGTGGCGCTGGTATCGATCTGCGGCTGGTGGGCCACGGCCGTGGCGTTGGCGCTGGACGCGCTGTCGTGGTTGAGTTCGTCCGACTGCTCGGTGCTGGCGGGTTTGGCGGCGTTCACCTGGTCGGGGCCGTCGGGCTTGTAGCCCGAATCGCAGGCTGCCAGCAGGGCGCAGGCACTCAGGAAAAGGAGAGTCTTTTTCATAAAGGGTAGGCGATAAGTAGATTAGAGGCCAAGCAGCGTTTTGTTGAGCGCCTGGTCGTTGCCCGAGGCGACGAAGTCGTCGAAGGCGTGGTCCGTCACGCGGATGATGTGGTCCTTGATGAACTGTGCCCCCTCCCGGGCGCCGTCGGCCGAGTTTTTGATGGCGCATTCCCACTCCAGCACGGCCCAGCCGGGGAAGTCGTACTGCGCCATTTTGCTGAACACGGCCTTGAAATCGACCTGCCCATCGCCCAGCGAGCGGAAGCGCCCGGCGCGCTCCAGCCAGCTTTGGTAGCCGCCGTACACGCCCTGCCGCCCGGTGGGGTTAAACTCGGCGTCTTTGACGTGAAACATGCGGATGCGCTCGTGGTAGATGTCGATGTGCTCTAAATAGTCAAGGCATTGCAGCACGTAGTGCGAGGGGTCGTAGAGCAGGCAGGCGCGCGGGTGGTCGTTGACCTCGGTTAGGAACCGCTCGTAGCTGATGCCGTCGTGCAAATCTTCACCGGCGTGCAGCTCGTAGCAGAGGTCAATGCCTTCGTTGTCAAACTCATCCAGGATGGGCCGCCAGCGCTTGCCCAGCTCCGCGAAGCCTTCCTCGACCAGGCCGCCCGGGCGCTGGGGCCAGGGGTAGAGGTAGGGCCACAGCAGCGCCCCGCTGAAGGTGACGTGCGCCGACAGCCCCAGCCGCCGCGAGGCCTTGGCCGCGTAGGTGAGCTGCTGCACCGCCCACTGCTGGCGGGCGTGCGGGTTGCCGCGCAGCGCCTCGGGCGCGAAGCCGTCAAACAGCTTATCGTACACCGGGTTGACGGCCACGAGCTGGCCCTGCAAATGGGTCGAAAGCTCGGTGATTTCGAGGCCGGCGGCCTGCACGGTACCGCGCAGCTCGTCGGCGTAGGTCTGGCTTTCGGCGGCCAGCTTGAGGTCGATAAAGCGGCTGTCGAGGGTGGGCAGCTGCACGCCCTTGAAGCCCAGGCCGGCCGCCCACTCGCAGATGCTGGGCAGCGAGTTGAACGGGGCCTGGTCGCCGATAAACTGGGCCAGGAAAATGGCGGGTCCTTTGATTGTTTTCATGCGCGGCTACACGGTAAAGTCGGTCCACTTCTGGGTAGAGCGGCCCGAGGCGATGACGTTTTCGATGAAGGCCATGCCGCGCACGCCCTCCTGGATGCTGGGGTAGTCCTGGGCTTCGGGCGGGGCCGGCTGGCCGGCTTGCTCGGCCTGCAAGGTGAGGGCGAAGTTGCGGTACAGGTTGGCGAAGGCTTCGAGGTAGCCCTCGGGGTGCCCGGCCGGGGTGCGGGTGTTGTGGCGGGCGAAGGAGCCCACGGACGGCCCGCCGGTGCGCCAGATTTCGGTGGGCTTATCCAGCCACTTCACCAGCAAGGTGTTGGCGTCGGCCTGCATCCAGTCGAGGCCGCCCTTCTCGCCGTACACCCGGATGCGGACGTTATTCTCCTCGCCCGCCGCTACTTGCGTGGCCACCAGCACGCCGCTGGCCCCGCCGCCCAGGCGCAGCAGTACTGCGCCGTCGTCGTCGAGCCGCCGGCCTTCGACCACCGTATTGATGTCGGCGCACAGTTGCTCGACTTGCAGGCCGCTCACGTATTCGAGCAGGTTGAAGGCGTGGGTACCGATGTCGCCCATCGCGCCGGCGATGCCGCTGCGGGCGGGGTCGGTGCGCCAGGCCGCCTGTTTGTTCTCGCCGCCCTCCTCAAACTTGCTGAGCCAGCCCTGCGGGTACTCCACGTACACCTTGCGGATGCGGCCCAGCGTGCCGGCGGCCACGAGCTGGCGCGCCTCCTTCACCATCGGGTAGCCGGTGTAGGTGTGCGTAAGGCAGAGGTGCCGGCCGGTGGCGGCAACCACCTCGGCCAATTCCTTGGCCTCGGCCAGCGAAAACGTCATGGGCTTGTCCAGCACCACGTCGAAGCCGTTTTCCAATGCCAGCTTGGCCGGCGCAAAGTGCAGGTGGTTGGGCGTAACGATGCTGATAACCTGCACGCGCTCGGCGGCCGGCCGGGCTTTTTCCCGCTCAATCAACTCCTGGTAAGAGCCGTACACGCGGTCGGGGGCCAGGCCCAACAGCTGCCCGCTGGCCCGCGAGGTGTCGGGGTTGCTGCTGAAGGCCCCGGCGACCAGCTCGTACTGGCCGTCGAGGGCGGCGGCCAGGCGGTGCACCGCGCCGATAAAGGCACCCTGCCCCCCGCCAATCATGGCTAGGCGTAATTTCATGCGTTGTGGTTGTAGGTAGATAGAGCTTAGTCAGCGTAGCGCCTCACCCCTAGCCCCTCTCCGAAAAGGAGAGGGGGACTGGCCCTAGTTTTTAGCATTTAGCTTTCTATTCTATAACTAAGGCTAAAGCTAGTCCCCCTCTCCTTTTCGGAGAGGGGCTAGGGGTGAGGCGCTACGTTTGCTAAGCCTCAAAAAAATCAAGTAGTAGCCCAGGCGCGGTCGCCCTTCTTATACGGGTAGTCGCCCACGTACTTGCCGGGCACCGGCAGATAGCGCAGTGCCTGGGTAGCCCCCACTTCCGAGGTAAAATACCCCAGCAGCGTCAGCTCCTTGATCATGCGGAAATAGTGATTGGGCTGCTCGGGCGTCTTGGTCTTGGCGTAGTTTTTCTGCTCGGCGTCGAGGGCCGTGAGCAGGGCCGTGCGCTGGGCGGGCGTGCTTTCCAGGAAGCCCTTGCCGTTCATTTTCTGGCTGGCGGCTTCCAGCTGCTCCAGGCCCTTGGTAAAGATTTCCTGGTCGGCGGGCTTGTAGCAGTCGCGCACCATCACGTTCATGAAGCTGCCCACGCGGGCGGCCTTGGCGCCCGGCGTTTTGGTGGTGGGCAGGATGGTTTCGCCGACCTCGTCGAGGTAGGCTTGCTGCTTGGTATCAAGCTGCTTGAAGCCGGCGGCGCTGTCTTTTTTGTCGGAGCTCGCCGGGCTGCACCCGGTCAGGAAATAATCGGCCCCGATTACGGCGCCCCCCATCAGCAGGGCTACCCGGGCGAGGGCATCTCTTCTATTCATCATGGCTTTACAAGTGGGGGGTTAGACGTTTTGCTTTTTCAATTCGCTCACGGCGTGGTCCACGGCGCGGGCGGTGAGGGCGAGGTAGGTGAGCGAGGGGTTCTGGCAGGCGGCCGAGGTCATGGCCGCGCCGTCGGTCACGTACACGTTGGGGGCGTCCCACACTTGGTTGTACTGGTTGAGCACCGACGTCTTGGGGTCGCGGCCCATGCGGGCGGTCCCCATCTCGTGGATGCCGCCACCCATGTTGTAGCCGTTGTTGTAGGTCTTCACGTTTTGCAGGCCCGCCTTTTCGAGCATCTCCTTGGCGTCGTTCATCATATCGACCCGCATCTTCTGCTCGTTGTCGCGGATGGTAGCGTCCATCGCCAGCACGGGCAGGCCCCACTTGTCCTTCTTGGTTTTGTCCAAGAAAATGCGGTTGTCGTGGTAGGGGAGGGTTTCGCCGAAGCCCAGCAGGCCCATCGTCCAGCCGCCCGGCTCGCTCATCGCGTCCTTATAGTCACCGCCGAGGCTCATCTCCGGAATCTCACGGCCCCAGCCCTCGCGGCCGGCGCTGCCCTGGTAGCCAAAGCCCCGGATGTAGTCGCGCTTGTCGCCAAACAGGTTGCGGAAGCGCGGCACGTAGATGCCGTTGGCCCGGCGGCCGTACACGTACTTGTCCTCGTAGCCCGGCATGTCGCCGTGCGCGCCGGCCCGGAAGTGGTGGTCCATCACGTTGTGGCCCAGCTCGCCGCTGCTGCTGCCCAGGCCGTCGGGCCACACGTCGGTGGCCGAGTTCATCAGCACCCAGGCCGAGTTGAGGGCCGAGGCGTTGAGGAAGATGATCTTGGCGTAGTACTCGTAGGTCTTGTTCGTTTCAGCGTCCAGGATTTCCACGCCCTTGGCGCGCTTGGTGTCCTTGTCGTAGAGGATGCGCGTGACGATGGAAAAGGGCCGCAGCGTGAGGTTACCGGTCGCCATGGCCGCCGGCAGCGTGGCCGACTGCGTGCTGAAATACGCCCCAAACGGGCAGCCCAGCCAGCACTTGTTGCGGTACTGGCAGTTCACGCGGTTGTTGTGGGGCTGGGTGATGTTGGCCGTGCGGCCGATGACCATGTGGCGGTCCTTGTAGTGCTTTTTGATGCGGGCGGCCACGTCCTTTTCCACGATGTTCATCTCCATCGGGGGCATAAACTCGCCGTCGGGCAGCTGCGGCAGGCCGTCGCGGTTGCCGCTGATGCCGGCAAACTTCTCGGCGTGGCTGTACCACGGGGCCAGGTCTTTGTAGCGAATGGGCCAGTCCACGGCAATGCCGTCCTTGGCGTTGGCCTCGAAGTCGTAGTCGCTCCAGCGGTAGCTCTGGCGGCCCCACATCAGCGAGCGGCCGCCCACGTGGTAGCCCCGAAACCAGTCGAAGGGCTTCACCTCCACGTAGGGGCTTTCCTTTTCGTTGGTCCAGTAGTCGAGGTTGGTTTCGTTCAGCGTGTAGTCGCGGCTCAGCACCGGGTAGTCGGCGATCATCTGCTGGGTTTTGCCGCCGCGGTGCTCGTATTCCCACGGAGCTTTGTTGGCGTTCACGTAGCCCTTGATGTGCTCGATGTTACGCCCGCGCTCCAGCATAATGGTCTTCAGGCCTTTCTCCGTCAGCTCTTTAGCGGCCATGCCGCCCGAGATGCCGGAGCCGATGACGATGGCGTCATAGGTGTACTTTTCCATAAAAAAGGTTGGGTGGGGAAAGGTGAAATAGTGAGTGGTGAGATGGTGAATCGGAGAGATAGTGAGTGGTGAAATGGTGAATTACGAAATGGTGAGTTATGATAATCAGCTATCTGCTTGGCCAATTCGCAACTTCACCAACTCACTAGTCCACTATTCACTAGTTCGCCATTTCACCGGTTCACCGTCTCGCCGCGCTCACAGCTTCGCCGTTTTAATGTAAGTAATGCTTTTTTGAATGCTGTCGAAGGGGGAGCCGGGCGTTTGGTCCTGCTCCACGAAAAAGTACTGCATGCCCGCCGTGCCAGCCTGGGCGAAAATGCGCTTGAAGTCGATGCTGCCGTTGCCTACTTCGGTGAAGTTGCGGGCGGCCGTTTTGTCCATGTCCTTCACGTGCCAGAGCGGGAAGCGGCCGGGGTGCTTTTGGAACAGCGCCACCGGGTCCTGGCCCGCCTTGGTGGCCCAGTACAGGTCCAGTTCCATCTTCACCAGGTTCTTATCGGTGAGGCCGAGCAGCACATCGTAGGGCATCTTGCCATCCTGGGGCTGAAACTCGAAGTCGTGGTTGTGGTAGCAGAGCTGGATGCCGGCCTTCTTGCAGCGCTCACCGGCCTTGTTGAGGTGCTCGGCGATGGTCTTGTAATGGTCGAGGTTGCCGCGCTCGCTGTCAAACAGGTAGGCGCACACCATGTACTTCACTCCAACTTGGGCCGCGTCGTCCACGGCCTTGTCCCAGCCGTGCAGGATGGTGCCCTGGGTGGGCTGGCCGTTGTTCATGGCCTCGCCCAGGATGTAGTGGCTGCTGGGCATGATGAGCCCGTTTTGCTTGAGCACCTTGGTAAACGCGGCCGGCTCCATGCCGTAGAACTTCTGGCTGCCCGTGTAGGTAGCACCCTCCACCGAGTTGTAACCGATTTTGGCCACCCGGGCCAGGGTGCCGGCGGGATCCTGCTGCATGCCCTCGCGCACCGTGTAGAGCTGCAAGCCGATGTATTTCGGCTTGGGTGCGGCCAGCAGGCTCGGGCTAAGGAGCGCCCCGGCCGAGAGCAGGGAGGCGGACTTGACAAAGGCACGACGGGAAGTCATAGGCAATCGGGTGGGAAAAGAAAGAGGAAGAAGCAACCTCACTAGCTACCAACAGTCGCAAAAGCAACGCGCATAGTTGCCGGAAGCGAAGTGCGTAGTAAATGATTTTGAAAATAGCCACTAGGGCGGTTATCGGCCGCTAATTTATCGGCACATTTTCCGTTACTGCACACATTTGCCTGAGTGTTAAGGCAATTAATTGGCAGAAACGCGGTCTGCTCATACGCTTACAACACATGCCCACGGGCCGCTGCGCAGCCAGCGGGCGGTATTTGGGATGGATTTACAACTTGGAACGCCGATAAAAAACAATCCGCAAAGCGCCGGGCGCGTGGTTCTACCTCTTCTTCATTATGGTTTCCTTGATAATTCTGCTGGCGGTGCTGGCGCTG
This sequence comes from uncultured Hymenobacter sp., assembly GCA_913776615.1. GTDB lineage: Bacteria > Bacteroidota > Bacteroidia > Cytophagales > Hymenobacteraceae > Hymenobacter. The sequence continues at coordinate 108,377 of CAJYPK010000001.1, read as the reverse complement.
GTCGGCCTCATCAGCTGGGGTAAGGTGCAGCCGTTCCTGGCCTTTTTACTGGTGTCGCTGGCGGTGGGGGTTGCGCTGGGCCTGCCGCCCGCCCGCCTGATGGCTGCCCTCTACCAAGGTCTGGGCGACGCGCTGGGTTCCGTAGTTGTCGTTATCGTGCTGGGAGCCATGCTCGGCAAGCTGGTGGCCGACAGCGGGGCCGCTCAGCAAATCGCCACCGTCATGCTGGAAGCCTTCGGCCTGCGCTACGTCCAGTGGACGCTCATGGTCACGGGCCTCATCATCGGGGTGCCGCTGTTTTATAATGTGGGCTTCGTGCTGGTAGTGCCGCTCATTTTTTCGGTGGCCTATAAATACCGGCTGCCGGCCGTGTACGTGGGGCTGCCCATGCTGGCGTCGCTGTCGGTGCTGCACGGCTTCTTGCCGCCGCACCCGGCGCCCACGGCCCTGGTGGCCCAGTTTCACGCCAGCCTGGGGCTCACGTTCGTGTACGGGCTGGTGATTGCGGTGCCGGCCATCATCCTGGCTGGCCCGGTGTACGCCCGCACGCTGCGCGGCATCGTGTCGGTGCCGCTGGCGGGCTTCGTGGCCGAGGTGCGGCCCGCCGCCGAATTACCCGGCCGGCTCAACAGCTTCGCGTCGTCGCTGCTGCCGGTGCTGCTGCTGGGGCTGGCCTTGGGTTTGCAAGCTGTGCTGCCCGCTAACGGCCCGCTGGCCCCGTTGCTGGTGCTGCTGGCCGAGCCGGCGGTGGTGATGCTGCTGTCGGTGCTGGTGGCCACGGCCAGCCTGGGGCTGGCCCGGGGTCGCCCGCTGGCCGCGGTGATGGATGGCTACGGGCTGGCCGTCAAGGATATCGCGGCGATTCTACTCATTATCGCGGGGGCGGGGGCGCTCAAGCAGGTGCTGGTGGCCAGCGGGGCCAGCCAGGAAATTGCCGCCAGCCTGCGCGGTACCGGGCTGCCGCCGCTGGTGCTGGGCTGGCTGCTGGCGGCCCTCATCCGGGTGTGCCTGGGCTCGGCCACCATCGCGGGCCTCACGGCGGCGGGCGTGATGCTGCCGCTGCTGGCCCACTCGCCCGTCAATCCCAACTTGCTGGTGCTGGCCATCGGGGCGGGTAGCCTGGCCGCCTCGCACGTCAACGACGCGGGCTTCTGGCTGTTCAAGGAGTATTTCAACCTCTCGGTGAAAGACACCCTGCGCTCGTGGACCATGATGGAAACCATCGTGGCGGTAGTGGGGCTGGCCGGGGTATTGGTACTCGACTGGCTGCTGCCGGCTAGGTGAGCAGAGTAAGGTGTTCTTGTTAAAATAATAGGCCATGTAACACCAAGCTCCAGCTTGGTGATTTGCCCGGCGAGTGCGTCCTGGTACGTCACCAAGCTAGAGCTTGGTGTTACAACTGCGAGCTCCAAGGACGGGACGTTACGCCGTGAATTCCCGCTTAGGTTTGCGCGACCATCGTTTGCCATTCCTCTTTCTCCCCCGGCCATGCTGCGCAAACTGCCGCTGTTGCTAGCCGCGCTGCTCATCGCGGCGTTTGCGGCCCTCATGCTCACCAAAACGCTGCCGTATTATTCCTTCGAGAAAGGCACTCACTTTCTCACTACCAAAAGCGACGAAACCAACGACAATCCCTGGTTTCGGCTGGGGTTCTACGTGCACATTACCACGAGCCTGGTGGTGCTGGTGCTGGGCCTGCTGCAATGGCTGCCCGTGGTGGCCCGGTGCGGGCCGCGTCTGCACCGCTGGCTGGGCTACGGCTACATCGTCGGCATCCTGGGGCTGGCGGCCCCGTCGGGCCTCATCCTGGCGCGCTTCGCCAACGGCGGGCTGGTGGCGCAGGTGGGCTTTACGCTGCAATGCGTAGTGTGGTGGCTCAGTACCTGGCTGGCCTACCGGGCCGCCCGGCGGCGGCAGTGGCCCCGGCACGTCGAGTGGCAGGTGCGCTCCTACGCCGTTACGCTGGCCGCGCTGGCCCTGCGCGGCGAGAGCTACGTGATGTACTACGCATTGCATACCAAGCCCATTGAAACCTACCTCACGGTGACGTGGCTCTCGTGGGTAGGCAATCTGCTGCTGGCAGAAGGACTAGTGGAGCTAGGCTTGGGGCGCTACTTTTTGCGAGAGCTATTAAACCGGCGGCGCCGTACTTTGACACTATGAAACAGCTACTCGGACTACTCGCGCTGGCGGCGGTCGGTACGGCCTGTCAGCCCCAAGAATCATCCACGCAAGCTGTCGCGGCCACCAGTACGAGCACCCCAGTACCGACTGAGACGGCTAAGCCAACCGGGCCGCCCCGCCTGGCAGAGCCGCGCCTGCCTTCACCCGTCTCAAAAGCGTCCGCTAGCCTGCGCGATTCGACGGCGGTGCCCGCCGGCAACTTGGCTCCTGCTACTGTTTTACGCCGCTACGACTTAGCGGCATTCTGGCAGGGTAAATACGACGCGGCGGTAATGCAAATCGGTCCGCTGGATGGTTTTTTTGGCCATGATTACCGGCGCATTGCTTTTTTCTTTACCAAAGTGCGCCGCGATAGTCTACAGCCAGGCGTGTATTGGGTGCAGGGAAAAACGCGCTTCAAGAAAATCGTTTCCTCATTCGTCGGTGCTATCAGGATTGAGTCGATAGCGCATCTTGACACTAGGGGTATAAACCGGGACGACGTTAGCCTTTTGGACGTAGAGGATCTGCGCAGCGTATTTACGGCCAGAGCGAGCTTTGAATTTCGAGAGCAGCCAGCAGCAGCTACGGCCGGTGCATTCACGGGTACTAGCTACCTGGATTTCTTTATTGACAGCGAGGGTAAGCCGCACAGCGCCATCTCCATGATGGAGGCCAGCCCGAAGATGCCCGCAAAAGGAGCCGGTCTGCTTTACGTCGGGCAATGGGTCAGCTACCAATCCAAGATTAGTAAGCCGCTACTTCTTAGTGGAAACGTATTTATAACGGCGCCTGCCGCGCTCTCCAATTTCAGTATTGGTGAACGCGACCCGTCTTTTAATCCCAAATACGCTAGGCTGGGCTGGAATGACTACTGGGCCAACGATGAGTGGTGGGCCGACTCGCCTAAGCCCAACCTGAGCTTATAAGCCTACGGCATAGCGTCATATGCGTAAGTAGAGCGGCCTTCGCCTTCTGCAGCAGAATTAAAAATTAAAATGAGCAATTAAAAAATAAGCAAGGCATTGGCCTGCAAACTTTTAATTGCTCATTTATAATTCTGTTGAGGAAGGCGAAGGCCGCTCCAAACACACTCTCAGTACTGCCCTGGCTGGCTACAGCGAAGCATGACCGAATTTACTGGGTCAAGGAAATCTTACGCATGCTAACGGCCGTGCTGCTACGCACCTGTAAATAATAGACGCCTTCCGCCAAACCAGCTAGATCAAGTGGCGTGGCAGCTTCCGAGCGGGCCGTGCCCGTGTATACACACTGCCCTAGGGCATTGAGCACCCGCACGGTGAGCTGACCGGGACCGGCACCGCGCACGTCCAGCGTGAACCGGCCGTCGGCCGAGGGGTTGGGGTACACGGTGAGGGCGCCGGCCAGCTCGGGCGCTTTGGTGGCAAGCGGCGAGTTGCTGTAGCCGGCCTCGATGAGGTAGCGATAATTGAGGGTATTGGTAAGGGTGATATCGACCGGAGTGCTGGGCGTGGAGATGCCAAACTGGTAGTACGTGCCCGCGCGGGTGGGTACCTCGGGCTGGAGGCCCAGGGGGGAGGGGTAGGTAGTAGGCTGCACTACCTGGGCCAGCCCGGCCAGGAAGCTGCCCGCCGGTACTTGCACCGGCGTGGTGAGTACGAAGGTGTGGAGTCGGCCATTGTCGCCAGCCTGCATGGTATAGGGGTCCGACTGCGCCAGCACCCGGCCCGTGGTATCGGCCACGATGCCGTACACCACATTGCCCGGGTTGTCGGTGGCCGAGCCGATGCGCACCCGCACGTAGTTCAGGGTGTAGGCGGTGGTAGCCCGGTACTTGACGGCGAAGGCGCTGGTGTAGACGCCCGAGAGCGACTGCAAATAAGTAGTAGAGGCCGAAGAGGGCGTGGCCGCGTCGATAACCGAGAATGACCCGCCCCCGCTGGTGGTCGTGGTGGTAGCTGTTTGGGTGTTATTGGTGGTGTTGCCGTCGGCGGGCAGGGTCACCGTGGCCGTGTTGGTGCCTGCCTGCGCCAGCAGCACCCCGGGAAAGCGCACCGTAGCCGTGGCCCCGGCCGCCAGGGTCGGGATGGCCGCGCTTACCGTCTGCGCGTTGGCCCCGCTCAGGGTGAGGGTGGCAGTCTGGCCGCTCACGCTCGTCGAGCCGGAGTTGGTGATGTAGGCCTGGTAGGCGTAGGCCTGGCCGGCCGGCAGCTGCGTCACCGAGTAGAGCGTTGTTACGGCCAGGTCGTTGGCTACGGGCGGGTTAAAGCGGTAGGTACGGCCCGCGTCGGGCAGGGGTACGTAGCCGTTGTCGTTGGCTTGGCCGGTGTAGGTGAAGCCGGTGGTGTAGAGTGGGTACAGCCCATCCTGGAAGGTGGGCGTGTTCCAGGCGGCGAGGGCACTCTTTACCACCGTCAGCACCTGTACGGGGCCGCTGCCGGCACCCTTCAGCCCCACCTGGGCCGTGGTGGCATACGGGTACATCGGGTCGGTGATGGTGGCCGCCACGTAGGGCCCGTACACGAACTCTACCCGGTTGGTGCCTTCGTAGAGCTTCAGCTGAAAGCTGAAGCTCGTGAAGTACTTGCTCGACAAGGACGAAGCCCCGACGCGGCTCTTGTCGCTCACGTTTTTCCACTGAATGGTGCACACGCGGCTGCCCGTACTGCCGGTGGTAGCCATCCGGTACTCGGTGCCGCCGGTGGTGGCCGCTTCTAGGTCGGTATTGAAGGGCAGCAGCAGGAAGGTACCGGCCCCGCGCAGCGGCCCGGTATTAACAATGAAGGGGCTGTCGGAGAAATAAGGGCTGGGCGGCGCGGTGGCTCCTAGCCGCACGTAGCCGTTGGTGTTGAGCACGAACTGCGTGAAGGTCGTGCCCCCGAAGGTGAAGGAAAAGCCAATATTCTGGGCGGCCGAGTTGGCGTCGTCGAAGTTGGCGGTGGCGATGGTCGTGCCGTCGGTGCCCAGGTCGGCGTAGGTACCGGCCAGCGACTGCGCCCCTACGGCCGGCAGGTTGAGCGTTTGGGCGTGGGCCGTCCCGGCCATCAGCGCCAGCAGCAGGCCGAGCCCGCGCAGCCCGGCCGTCCGCAGCAAAGAGTAAGAATTTCGCATACACTAAAAAGCTAAAAAGTACTTAACAAGACCTTGCACCAAGAGGACGCTCGGACGCGAGCAATTACCCCACGGCCGCTGGTCTTTTTCAGAAAAATATGCCTTAAGCCCCAAAAATGCCTGCTAGTGCTAAGGGCAGTCAGCAAAAAAGCTCTCCCCGCCACCGGCGAGGAGAGCTTTTTCGGGGGGTGGTGCCCGGCGGGGGCTATTCCACCGTGAGGCGCTCGGCCTGGGTGCCACTGCGCACTATGTACACGCCAGGGCTCAGGCTGGCTGGCAGGCGCAGGGTAGCGGTGCCGGTGGCGTCGGCCGTGGTGCTGGCCAGGGTGCGGCCGAGCAGGTCGGTGATTTGCAGGCTAGCCTGGGGGGCCAGGCCTACCACGGTGGCCGCGCCGCGGGCCGGGTTGGGGTAGAGGCTAAACAGCGGCTGGTGCTGGCTGGCGGTGGTAGCGAGCGGCGAGGTCGCGTCGTTGAGCAGGGCCGCGAAGCCCAACTGCGCGTTGTAAGGGTTGGCGAGGGTGGCAGGCCCGAAAGCGGCCGGCCCCTGCGTGAGACCCGTGAGGTAGAGGCGTGCCCCGTTGGCGGCCAGGCCAAACGCCTGGTCGGTGAAGGCGCTGCCCGCGCGCTGCGCCCAGGCCAGGCTGGTACTGCTGCCCGCGTCGGCGTACTTGGCCAGGAAGATGTCGGGCAGCAGGGTGGTGCCGAAGCCGGCCAGCGAGGTGCTGCCGAAGGCTACCGAGTTGGCGTTGGCGGTGGTGTTGAGGTAGTAGCCGGCCACGTACACGCCGGTGCCGCTCACGGCCACGGCCGTGGCCTGGTCGGCGCTGGTGCCGCCGCCCGCCTGGGCCCAGCTCCAGGTGGCGCTGCTGCCCGCGTCGGCGAGCTTGGCCACGAAGGCATCCTGGCCGGTAGTGGCGCTGGCCCCGGCCAGGGTGGCCGAGCCAAAGGTGACGGCGTTCACATTGGCCGCGTTGTTGGTGATGTAGCCCGCCGCGTACACATTGCTGCCGTTCACGGCCAGGGCGTTGGCCTGGTCGGTGCTGGTGCCGCCGCCGGCCAGGGCCCAGGTGTAGGTAGCCGAGGTGCCCGCGTCGGCGAGCTTAGCCACGAATACGTCGTTGCCCGCCGAGGTAGCCAGGCCCGCCAGCGTGACGGAGCCGAAAGTCACGGTGTTGGCGTTGGCGGCGTTGTTGGTGAAATAGCCCGTCATGTACACGTTGCTGCCACTCACGGCCACGCCCTTGGCTTGGTCGGCGCCGGTGCCGCCACCGGCCAGGGCCCAGGCAAACGTGCCGGTGCTGCCGCCATCGGTAAGCTTGGTCACGAAGGCATCGTTGCCCGTGGCCGCGGTACCCAGGCCAGCCAGGCTGGTCGAGCCGAAGGTTACGGCGTTGGCATTGCCCGTATTATTGCTGAAGTAGCCCACGGTGTACACAGCAGTGCCGCTGGCCGCGATGGCCCGGCCCTGGTCGACGCCGGCCCCGCCCGCAACCTGCACCCAGCCCCAGCTGGCCGAAGTGCCCGCGTCGGCAATCTTGGATACGAAGACATCCTGCGAGGCCGTGGTCGCCAGGCCGTTGACCGTGGCCGTGCCGAAGCGCGTGAGGTTGGCATTGGCGCTGTTTTCGGTGAGGAAGCCGGTGGCGTACACGTTGCCGCCGCTCACGGCCAGGCCGGTTACCTGGTCGGCACCGAGGCCACCCGCCCCCAGGGCCCACACCCAGGCGTTGGCCGCCGGGTTCCACTTCGCTACGAAGACATCATTGGCACCGGCTGCCGTAAGCGTGGTATTGCCCAGGGTAATGATGCCCGAGAAATAGCCGGCCACGTACACGTTGCCGCTGGCATCGGCCGCCGTGGCCTGGCCCGCGAAGGCGCCGCCCACCTGGGCCTGCGCCACGCGCGCCCAGCTGGCGCTGCCCGTAGCTTCGGTGAGCTGGCCCACGTAGAAGTCGCCGGCAATGGTCCCCGAGCTGAGCGGCGAGCCGGCCGCCGTGCCGAAGCCGGCCTGCACCGAGAAGCTGCCCACCGGATACACGCTGGTGCCGCTCAGGGCCAGGCCCGTTACGTTGTCGACGCTGGCGCCGCCGCCCGTTTGGGCCCAGCCCCAGGTGGGAGCGCCGCCGCCATCGGTGAGGCGGGCCACGAAGGCATCCTGGCTATTGGTAGCCGTCACGCCGTTCAGGGCCCCCAGGGTGCCCAGGATCACCGCGTTGTTGTTGAAGCTGTCGTTGGTATAAGTGCCACCCACGTACAGCGCCGTACCGTTCACGGCCAGCGCGTTGGCCTGGTCGGCGCCGAAGCCGCCGGCGGCCTGCGCCCACCCGAAGGCCCCCGTCGTGCCGGCATCGGTGAGCTTGGTTACGAAGGCATCCTGGCTGCTGATCGAGGCCTGGCCGTTGAGCGCGCCGGCCGCGCCGAAGGTCACGTTGTTGGCGTTGCTGCTGGTGTTGGTGAAGTAGCCGGCCACGTACACAGTACTGCCATTCACGGCCAGGGCCGTCGGCCGGTCCAGGTCGCTGCCGCCGGCCACCTGCACCCAGCTAAACGCGCCGCTCGCGCCCGCATCGGCGATTTTAGTGACGAAAATATCGTTGCTGGCCGCCGCGCTCTGGCCATTGGCCGCGCCGGCGGCCCCGAAGGTTACGTTGTTGGCGTTGGCGCTGGTATTAGTGAAGTAGCCAGTGGCGTACACATTGCTGCCATTCACGGCCAGGGCCGTCGGCTGGTCTTCGTCGGTGCCGCCGGCGGCCAGCGCCCACGTAAAGCTGGCCGAGGTGCCGGCGTCGGTAATCTTCGCCACTACCACGTCGCTGGTGAATCCCGGCGTGGTTGGTAAGCCATTAAGCGTCAAGGTGCCAAAGCTCACGGCCTGGGTGTTGTTGACGTCGTTGACGAAGGCGCCCGTCACGTACACGCTGCTGCCGCTCACGGCCAGGCCGGTACCGGCGTCGGTGCGGTTGCCGCCGCCGTTCAGCACCCAGGTAAAGCTGGCCGAGGTGCCGGCATCGGTGAGCTTGGCTACGAACAAGTCGCGGCCGGCCGAGGCGCTTTTACCCGGCAGCGGCAGCGTGCCAAAGGTCACGCCGTTGGCCCCGGCCGCGTTGTCGGCCGCGTAGCCCGTGAGGTAGAGGCTGCCCCCGCTCAGGACCAGCGCCGTGGCGGCGTCGAAGTCGCTGCCCCCGGCGCGCACGGCCCAGGTCCAGGTGCCGGCCGCAACGTTCCACTTCGCCACGAATACGTCGCTGGTGCCCGCGCTCACCAGCGTGGTGGCACCCAGCCGCACCTGCCCGTTGAAGGAGCCCGCCACGTACACGTTGCCGTTGGCATCGGCCGCCGTGGCCAGCGCCGTGGCCGAGCCGCCGTAGGGCTGGCTGGCCGCCAGCGCCGCCGACCAGTCGGGGGTAGTTTGAGCCTGGGCGGCGGGCAGCAGCCCCAGGGCCAGCGCCGCCGTGGCCGCCCACCGGGCACCACCTGCCCGCGAGCGAAGAGCGTAGTTTTTTGACATGCTAAAAGAGAGAAGAAGGTGAAAGAGGGCTGAAGTAATGGGCTGGCCAAGCAGGCTACCCATTACCAGGACGTTACCCGCCTTCGTTTTACCCCACCCTTTTCGCCGTTTTAATAAAAATTTCTTAATTGCCCCCAGTCGGAGCCGGGCAGGCAAAATAGTTGCCGGTTAAGCCGGGCGTACTGTCTGTCCTGGCGCGCATTATGCTGCCCCGATCCTGCACTGATGCTAGAGCCACTTTCAGTTCAGTGTACCCTTTGCGCTATCCGAGCGCGGCCGCCTCACCCCCCGGCCCCCTCTCCGAAGAGGAGAGGGGGAGCTAGTCGTTAAAAGGGCGTGAGGGTAGGAGGGTAAGGGTTGAGAAGGGATATCTCCTAACCGGATAGCACAGAGGGTACACTGACCAGGTAGCCATCGAAGGAAAAAAGCCGGTAACCCGCCCGCATTACCCCCTGGGGGACTCGCTTACCGGCAGCAGCTCGAAGCGCAGCAGGTGGCGCGGGGCCAGGTAGCGGCGGGCGGCGCGGCGCGCATCGGCGGGCGTAATGCTGGCTAGCAGGCGGAGCTGGGCCAGGCGGGCAGCCAGGGGCTCGTGGTTTTGGTACTGGCCCAGCAGGTAGCCTAGCCAGTAGCCGTTGGTACTGCCCTGGCGGGCGAGGTCGGCGCGCTGCTCGGCCAGCACCTTGGCCAGGTCGTCGGGCGCCGGGCCCCGGGTGGCCAGGGTCTGAATTTCGTCGAGGGTAGCGGCCACGAGCTTATCGGCATTGGCCGGCGCGCAGTTGAAGAGAATGGTGCACGAGTAGCGGCCGGTGGGCAGCTTGCTGGCGCTGGCTTGCACGCTGGGCGTGTAGACGCCGCCCTCCTGCTCGCGCAGGCGGGCCAGCAGGCGCAGCTCCAGCAGGTCTTCGAGCACGCGCAGGGTCATGTTGTGCCGGGCCGAGTAGTGGTGCTTGCCCTGAAACACCAGCCGCACGGTGGCCTTGTCGTCGTGGCCCAGGCGCACCACCTTGGTGAGCGGGCCAGCGGGCGGCGCAATGTGCAGGTTGCGGTAAGTGCCCGGGCGGCCGGGCAACGCGGGCAGGGCGCCCAGGTAGCGGGCCAGCAGCGGCCGCACGGTGGTCGAGTCGAGGTTGCCCACCAGCACGAAGGTGAAGCCCGCCGCGTTGCCAAACCGGGCGTTGTAATACGCCTCGGCCACGGCCTGACTGGCCGCCTGCACCCGCGCCGCCGTGGGCGTCTGCCGCCGGAAATTACCCCCGCTGAGCACCGCCGCCACCGTATCGATGAACACCCGGCTGGGCTCGGGGCTGCGGGCGGCCAGGTTGGCCAGGGTGCTGTTGCGGATGGTGGCCCAGGTCAGCGAGTCGTGCCGCGGCTGCGCGCAGTAGAGGTAGATCAACTGCAGGGCCGTTTCCAGCTCGGCCGGGCTGCTGTGGCCTTGCAAGCCCTGCGACAGCTCGCCGAGGGCGGGCACCACCGCTACGTCGTGGCCCGTGAGGCGCTCGCGCAGGCGGCGGGCGGGCCAGGTGCCCGCGCCGCTGCTGAGCACTAGCGGTACGCTCATGGCCGCCGAGGTGAAGTCGGCATCCGAAGCGCGCGACGTGCCCCCGAAGGCGTAGCTGCCCAGCAGTATCTCGTTGTTTTGCAAGGTCGTGGGCTTGAGCACCACGCGCACCCCATTGCTGAGTTGCAGCTCGGTGGCGCCCACGGCCGGCTGCCGCCGCTCGCGCACGATGCGCCCGCCGGCCGGCACCGCCACCAGTGGCGCGGCGTCGGCGGTGGCCGTATCGGCGGCCGCGGTGGCATCGGCGGCCAGGCTAGCGGGCGGCTGAAACCAGGCCGTGAGGGTGGCCGCGTCGGGCAGCTGGGCCTGGTCGGCGCGGGGCGCTTGCAGCAGCAGGGCGCGGTTGTCGGGGCGCACGAAGCCGGCGGCCAGGGCGCTGAGCTGGGCGGGCGTTACGGTAGCGAGGTGGGCCAGGGCCAGGGCGCGCTCGGTGGCGAGGCCGGGGGCGGGCGTCTGGTGCAAAAACAGCTGCACGTACTCGCGGGCGTAGCTGTCGGAAGCGTGCTTGTCGCGCTCCTGCCACAGCGCGTCGAAGCTGGCGCGCAGGGCGGCTTTGGCGCGGGCCGCTTCGGCGGCGCCGATGGGGCGCAGTACTTCGCGCAGCAGGGCGGCCACGGCGGCCGGTGCCTCGGCGGGGTGCGCCACGGTTACCTGCATCCCGAGGGCGTCGGTGTCGTCGGTGAGGCCGGCGTAGCTGGCGCTGGCGCTCTGAAACGGTGGCCGGGGCTGGCGGCTCAGCTCGGCCAGGCGCTGCTGCACGGCGTAGCCAAACAGCTGGCGGTCGAGGCCGGCCGTGTACTCGGCCACGGTGCCGGCGGGCAGCGCCGGCTGCCGCACCACCGAGGTAAGGCGGGTAGTAGCCAGCTCGGGGTCGGTCACGAGCAGCACCTCGGTGCCGGGCCGGCTGGGCACGGGGTAGCTGGGCAGCGGGCGCTCGGGGCTAGGGTTTTGTAAGTCGCCGAAGTACTGCTTGATGTACTCTTCCACCTGGTCGGGATCGAAGTCGCCCACCGCCACCACGGCTTGCAAATCGGGCCGGTACCAATCGTGGTAGAACTGCCGCAGCCGGGCCAGCGGGGCCGTGCGCATCACCTGCTCCAGGCCGATGGCCTCGCGCTCGCTGGTGCGGGCGCGGTTGAGCAGCACGGGGGCCAGCTGGTGGCGCACGCGCTCGGGGGCGTTCAGGCCGCGCATCCGGGCCTCTTCCAGGATGATGTTGCGCTCCTGCTCCATTTCGGCCGGGGCCAGAGAGAGGCGGCCGGCCCAGTTGGCCAGGATGTTCACGCCCTGCTGCAACAGGCCCGGCTGGTCGGTGGGCAAGGGCAGCTCAAACACCGTTTCGGTTTGGGTGGTGTAGGCGTTCAAATCAGCCCCGAAGCGCACGCCGGCCCGCTGCAAGTAGTTGATGAGCTCCTGCTTGGGGTAGTCGCGGGTGCCGTTGAAGGCCAGGTGCTCCAGGAAGTGCGCCAGGCCGCGCTGGTCGTCGTCTTCGAGCAGCGAGCCGGCCTTGTTGGCCAGCACCAGCTTGGCTTGGTGGGCGGGCGTGGCGTTGCGCCGGATGTAGTACGTGAGGCCGTTGGGCAGGCGGCCCACGCGTACGGCGGGGTCGAGCGGCAGCTGGGCCGTGGGGGCGGGCAGCGCCGACGGCGCGGATACCTGGGCAGCGGCGGGGCCAGCCAGCAGCCCGGCCGTGGCCAGCGAAAAGGCCAGCGGCAGCCGGCGCGGGGAAAGAGAAAAATACATACGGCGCAGAAATCGGGGAGCGGCAACGGCCCGGCGGCTAGCCCCGGCCCCCGCCGCTTCTCAGACGCCGCCCGGCCCGGCATTACCCCAGCCCGGGCAAACTATTTTTGGGGTGAGCGGCGCAACCCAATACATTTGCCCAGCGTGTCTGCTTAGTTATCAAATCAAAATCTTTAGTTCTCACTTGCTCGAATGCTGCCGCCCCAGCCCCCCGACCCGGACGTATGGGCCGCCTTCCGGCAGGGCGACGAGCGGGCGTATGCCACGCTCTACGAGCAGCACGCGGCAGCCCTCTACGAGTACGGGGTGCGCCTGGTGCAGGACGAATTTCTGGTGCGCGACGCGCTGCACGACCTCTTCGTAAAGCTCTGGGCCAAGCGCGCCAAGCTCGGCCCGCTCGACAACGTGCGCTACTACCTGCTCACGGGCCTGCGCAACACCCTGCTCGATAAAAAGCGCCGCGACCAGCGCTACCAGCACATCTCGCTCGAAGACGACAAGGCGCCCTTTACCCTCAGCTTTTCGCCCGAGGCCGAGGCCCTGCACCAGCAGGAGCAGCAAGGCCAGGCGGCCCGGCTGGCGGCCGCCATCGAGCAGCTCAGCCCCCGCCAGAAGCAGGTAATTTACCTGCGCTACTACGAGGAGCTGGAGTACGCTCAGATTGCCGAGCTGCTGGCCATCAATGTGAAGGGCGTGTACAAGCTCACCGCCCGGGCGCTCGACGCGCTCAAGGAAATCATGAACGTGCCCCGCCCGCTGCTGCTGGCGTTGCTGCTGGGGTGGCGGTACGGGGGATAAGGGTCGGGCTAGGGCGTCGCCTGGCCCCCCGCCCGGTACGCGCTAAGCCCGCTTTCCAGGAAAGACCGGAAGTTTTCGGGGTCGTAGTTGGCACCCTGCGGGGGGGCTAGCACGCGCTCGGTGGCGGGGTCGAGCAGCACGTAGTAGGGCTGCGAATTGGCATTGTAGCGGCTGGCTTGCAGGTCGCTCCACTTGCCGGCCAGGGTGGTGATTTTCTTGCCGCTGTAGGGCGAAACAGTTTGCTCGGCTTCGGGCAAATCGGTTTTATCGTCCACGTAAAGCTGCACCAGCACGTAGCGGTCGCGGATGAGCGGCAGCACCTGCGCGGTGGGCCACACGGTGGCCTCCATCTTGCGGCAGTTCACGCAGGCGTGGCCGGTAAAATCGATGAGCAGCGGCTTGCCGGCGGCCCGGGCGGCGGCGCGGGCCTCGGCGTAGTCGAAATACGCATCGAGCCCGAGCGGGGCGTGGAAGAGGTCGGCGTAGCGGTGGGCGGTACGCGGCGCGGCCGGGCCGGCGCCCGCCCCGCGCCCGCCGAGCGTGGGCGTGTAGAGGTCAAAATCCTGGGTGGACTGGGGTGGCAGGAAGGCGGCCACGGCGTGCAGCGGCGCCCCCCACAGCCCCGGCACCAGGTACACGCTGAACGAGAGCGTGACGATGGCCAGAAACAAGCGCGGCAGTGTGACAAAGGCCAGCGGACTATCGTGCGAAAATTTCAACTCGCCCAGCAGGTAGAAGCCCAGCAGCGCCGACAGCACAATCCAGACCACCAGAAAGAGCTCGCGGTCAAACCATTCCCAGTGGTAGGCCAGGTCCACGTTCGACAAGAACTTGAGTGAGAGGCCCAGCTCCAGAAAGCCCAGCACCACCTTCACCGAGTTGAGCCAGCCGCCCGACTTGGGCAGCGACGACAGCCAGCCCGGAAACAGCGAAAGCAGCGTAAACGGCAGGGCCAGCGCCACCGAAAAGCCCAGCATTCCCACGGCCGGCCCCAGCAGCTGCCCGGTGGTAGCCGCCTGCACCAGCAAGGTGCCGATGATGGGCCCGGTGCACGAAAACGACACCAGCGCCAGCGTGGCCGCCATAAAGAAAATGCCCAGCACGCCGCCCTTATCGGCCTGGGTATCGGTTTTGTTGACCCATTCGCTGGGCAAGGTTATTTCAAAAGCTCCCAGGAAGGAGGCGGCAAACACCACCAGCAGCCCGAAGAAAAACAGGTTGAACAACCCATTGGTAGCCAGGTTGTTCAGCACATCGGCCCCGAACGCCACGGTAATGAACAGCCCCAGCGCCACGTAAATCACCACGATGCTGGCCCCGTAGAGCAGCGCCTGCCGGATGCCCGCCGCCCGGCTGCTGGCCCGCTTGGTGAAGAAGCTCACCGTCATGGGCAGCAGCGGGAAAATGCAGGGCATGAGCACCGCCGCAAAGCCGCCGAGCAGCCCGGTCAGCAGCGTCACCCACAGCGATACGGGCGCGGGCCGGGGCGGCGCGGGCGCGGCAGTGGCCGGGGTAAGCGCGGTGGCCCGGCTGCTGTCGGCCCGGGCGGCCGGGGTGGCTGGTCGAACTGCCGCCGGGGCGGCCAGGCTAGCCGGGGCAGTTTCGATGGGCGTGAAATCGAGGTCGGCGGGCGGGGCCTGGGCCGCCGTCTGGAAGCCGGCCAGCAGGCTGAAAGCCACGAAGAGTGCGGCCAGCCAGGCCAGCGGCCGGCGGCGGGAGGGTAGGCTGGGAGCGCGCATGGGCTGGCTCTACTTAACCGGGATGCTGAAGGCCACTTCGTCGGGCGGCAGGCACTTGGTGTCGTTGCAGGTCATGTAGCGCACCGTGCCCTTGATGGTGAGCGGGCCCTTGCCGGTCAGCTTGATTTTCTGCTGAAAAATGACCGAGCCCGCGAAGTAGTTCACCGGCATCTCAAACGCGGGCTCGTACTTGGTGATGGGCGTGGGCTCGGTGGGCGGGCCCGCCAGGGTGTAGCCCTTGGCGGGCGCGAAGGTGATGGTCGTCTTCACGGGGCCACCCTTCTGGCCGGTTTGCGAGTACACGTGCCAGCCTTCGTCCATAGTGGCTTTGAGGAAGAGCGTGGCCTCGGTGGGGCTGGTTTTCTTGGCGGCGTAGGCCCATTTCACGGGCGTCAGGATCTGGGCCTGGGCGGCGCTGGCCCCGAGCAGCAGCGCGGCGCTTAGCAATAGATTTTTCGGCATAACGAGTGCGGTTTCCAAGTCGGTGTACACCTTTAGGTTGAATTAAAAATTAAAAATGAACAATTAAAAAATTTTAAGACAAATGGTTTTATATTTTTAATTTCTCATTTTTAATTTTTAATTCTGTGGGAGGAAAGTGAAAACCGCTCTAGTTGGTACAAGTGAGTGCGCAAGGGCCGGTGGGGAGCAGCGGGGTGGCCAGGCGCGGTACCGGCACGAAGCCGGTGAAGCGCAGGTCGGGCGCCAGGTAGCCGGGGCGCACGGGCTCGGGGCGCACCAGGTCGGTGCTGAGGTACTTCTTGTTGCTGTCGCAGAGCAGCGTTACCACCACGGCGTCCGGGCCCAGCTCCTCGCGCAGCTTAATGGCCCCGATGACGTTGGCCCCGCTCGAAATACCCACCGCCAGCCCCAGCTCGCGGGCCAGCCGCTGGGCCACCAGGATGGCGTCGCCGTCGTGCGCCTGCACGATGCCATCGAGCTGGTCGAGTTGCACGAGGGCCGGGATAAACTCGTCGGAGATGCCCTGAATGCGGTGCGTGCCCACCTTGTGGCCCGTGCTCAGGGTGGGCGACTCGGCTGGTTCGAGCGGGTGAATGTGCACGGCCGGGTCGAGGCGGCGCAGGTACTGGCCCACGCCCATCACGGTGCCGCCGGTGCCCACGCCGGCCACGAAGGCATCGGGCCGCCGGCCAACGCTGGCCAGCTGGGCCACGATTTCGGGGCCGGTGGTGCGGGCGTGGGCCTCGGCGTTGTAGCGGTTCTCAAACTGCCGGGGCAGAAACCCGCCGCCCCCGGCCGCCAGCTCCTCGCTGCGCCGGATGCTGCCCAGGAAGCCCCCTTCAGCCTTGCTAATCAAGTCGATGTCGGCCCCCAGCGAGCGAATAATGTCGATGCGCTCGCGGCTCAGCCAGTCGGGCATCATAATGCGTACTGGGTGCCCCAGCGCTCGCCCGATGGCGGCGAAGGCAATGCCGGTGTTGCCGCTGGTGGCTTCGATAATCGGTTCGCCGGGGCGAATAGCCCCGCTGCGGTAGGCCTGCTCCAGCACGTAGAGGGCCATGCGGTCTTTGAGGCTGCCGGTGAGATTGTAGTGCTCGCACTTTACGAACACCTGGCCGGGGCGGCCCCGGTAGGTGTAGCGCAGGGCCAGCAGGGGCGTGTTGCCGACGAGGTGCCAGAGCGCGGCCAGGGCCGGTGGCGGGGCCGGGTGAGCCGCCAGGCCAATTGCAGAATCAGGAAGCATAGAGCGAGCAGAAAAGCGCGGCCCTCGGCCGCTACGCCCAAGACGCCCGGCCGCCCCGGATTACCCCACTGTTGCCGGCGCTTCACCAAAAAATAACCGGGCCAGCCCGCTACTTTTCAAAAAAATAATACGGGCGTGGGGTAATGGCCCCGGTGCGGGCGTCTTGCAGATGTCGGGTGCCGACTGCTGGCTAGCCCGCCCCGCGCCCGACCCCCTTTTTGCCCGCCATGTTACCGAATTACAACTCCTACACGACCACCGACTTTCTCGATGACGCCTCCTTTATCCGCTGGGTAAAGGGCGATGCCGCGGCCGCGGCCTTCTGGGAAGGCTGGCTGGCCACCAACCCTGCCAACGCCGACGCCGCCCGCGCCGCCCGGCAGCAGCTGCGCGTGCTGCTGGCCGCCGAGCCCGTGCCCGTGGGCGCGCACACGCTCCGCTTTATCTGGCAGGACATCACCCAGAGCGTGGCCGAGCACGAGGCCCGCGCCCGGCGCCGCACCTGGCAGTGGGCCGGCGCGGCGGCCGCCGCCCTGGCCGGCGTGGGGCTGGGCGGCTGGCTGCTGCTGCGCCCGGCCGCGCCCACGCTGTACACCGACGCCACGGCCTACGGCCAGACCCAGCAGCTGGCCCTGCCCGACGGCACCCGCGTAACCCTGAACGCCCACTCGCGGCTGCGCCGCTACGCCTGGCGGCCCGGCCAGCCGCGCGAGGTGTGGCTGCAAGGCGAGGCCTATTTCGACGTGAAGCACCTTGACCAAGATCAGGTTATCACGCCCGGCGAGCGGTTTATCGTGCACGCCGGCAAGCTCAACGTGGAGGTGCTCGGCACCCGCTTCAACGTGAAGCAGCGCCGCGCCCAAACCCAGGTGGTGCTGCAAAGCGGCCGGGTGCGGGTGAGCCTGCCCGGCCGGCCGGCCCTGGTGCTGGCGCCCAGCGAGGCGGCCCGCTTCGACAGCGTAAGCCAGCAGTTTGACAAGCTGGCGGCCAGCAGCCCGGCCCCCGCCCTGGCCTGGACCGAGCAGAAGCTCGTGCTGCACCGCACCACCGTCAACGATATTCTGCAAAACCTGGAAGATACCTACGGCTACCGCACCGTGCTGGCCGACCCCCGCCTGGGCCAGCGCGAACTGGAAGGCGTGCTGCCCATGCGCGACGAAAAGAGCGTGCTGTTCGTGCTCAGCGCCATCCTGCACGTGCCCGTGACCAAGCGCGACAGCACCATTTACATCGGGGCCCCCGCGCAGTAGGGCAGGGGCATTGCCGGGCGCCGCCGGTAGTCAGCGTTCGGCTCCTCGCCGAACGAGCGGCCGGGGTAATGCCCAATCCATAATTCAACTAGCTCATAATCAGATTTTAAGCTTTTTTCTGCCTATGCGACTCTCTACTCTTGGACTGCTGGCGGCGGGTGGCCTACTACTGGCCCCCGCGCCCCGTGCCCTGGCCCAGGCCACGGCCCAGCCCACGGCCCGCACCGCCCAGCCCCTGACGCGGGCACTGGCCGACATCCGCCGCCTCTACGGCACCGAGTTTGTGTTTGAGGAACGCCTGCTGGTGGGCAAAACCACGGCGGTGCAGGTGACGCGCGGCCGCTCGGTGGAGGAATTGCTCAAGGCCATTCTCTACCCCAACGGCCTGGTATTCTTGTACGTCGATAAAAACCACTACACCATCGTGGCCCGCGATGCCCGGGCCGAGGCCAGCAGTCCTGGCCCCGCCGTGGGGGCCGTGCCGGGCGAGTCGCGCACCATCAGCGGCTACGTGCAGGACGAGAAGGGCGAGGCGCTGCCGGGTGCCACGGTGCTGGTGGGCACGAGCAACAAGGTGGGCGTGGCTACTAATGCCCAGGGTAAATTTACGCTGGAAGTCCCGGCCAGCGCGCTGGTGCTGAAGGTATCCAGCGTGGGCTACCAAAGCCAGGACGTGCTGATTACGGCCGATAAGTTCTACGCCATCACGCTGCAAAGCCAGAGCACGGGCCTGGCCGAGGTAGAGGTAGTGTCGAACGGCTATTCGGAGCTGCCGCGCGAGCGGGCCACCGGCGCTTTCGGGTTGGTCACGAGCGAGCAATTGCAGGAGATTCCGGTGCCCAACGTCATCCAGCGCCTGGAGGGGCAGGTGGCGGGCGTGCAGCTCAACATTCAAAGCTCGGACAACAGCTTTCTCTACCAGCGCAGCACCGTTAACCCAACGGCTAATAACACCGGGACCAACGACTACACCCTGGCGGTGCGGGGGCAGTCGAGCCTGGGCGACCTTGGTGCGCAGAAGCCGCTGATTGTGCTCGACGGGCTACCTACCGAGCTGGATTTGCGCACGCTCAACCCCGACGACATTGCCCAGATAACGGTGCTGAAGGACGCCGCGGCGGCCAGCATCTGGGGAGCGCGGGCCGCCAACGGGGTGCTCGTCATTCAAACCAAGAAGGGCCGCTTCAACCGTGCGCCCAACGTGAGTTTCAGCACCGCCCTTACGGTGGCCGGCCGCCCCCGCGTGAATACGCTGCCGCTGCTCAACTCGGCCCAGCTCATTGATTATGAGCGCGATTTGGTGGACCAGGGCCAACTCGTAGATCCCGGCCTGCCGCCTGCCAACCCCAACGCCGCCTACTACCCGCGCGCCATTTCGGAGGCGCAGGAGTGGCTGTTTCGGGCCCAGCGGGGCACGGCTACGGTGGCCCAGCGCGACTCGGCGCTCGGGGTGCTGGCCAGCCGGGGCCGTACCGGCTACGACCAGCTGCGCCAATACCTCCTGCAACCCGCCCAAAGCCAGGTCTACAACCTGTCGCTGAATGGCGGGGGCGAGAACAACACCTACTTTCTATCGGGCTCCTACTCCAAGGAGCGCACCAACGCCACCGGCAGCGACGGCTCGCGCCTCACCCTCACCGCCAACCAGGAATACAAGCTGTTTCACAGGCTGACGCTGACGGCCAACGCCAAGGGGTCGTTTTTTGCGCAGCAGCAAAATGGCCTGGGCCTCTCGCCGCTGGCTACCAGCCCTAGCGAGCTGCTGCCCTACAACCAACTGGTGGATGCCAACGGCCAGAGCGTAGACTATAGCTACGCCTTCTACGGCCCCAAGCTCGACCAGCTCGAAAGCCGGGGCTACCTGCCCTGGCGCTACAACTACCTGAAGCAAAATAGCCTGAACAGCAATACGCTGCGCGAAAACAACTACTGGGGCTCGCTGAGCCTGAGTGCGCCTCTCTACGGCGGGCTGTCGGGCAGCGTGACTTACTCGCTGGAGCGCACGTACGGCGAAAACCCCCTGTACTACTCGCCCGACTCGTACAACGCCCGCGATATCGAAAACTCGGCCACCTCGATAAGCCCCACCACCGGACAGCTCGTGTACGGCATCCCGCTGGGAGGCATTCTGAGCCGAAACACCTCGGGGCGCAACAACTACACCCTGCGCGGCCAGCTGACCCTGGACCGCAACTTTGGTGGCAAGCACCAGGTAAATGGGGTGGCCGGCAGCGAGATACGCGAAGTAAATGCCTCCGCCACCGGCCTGACGCTGTACGGCTACAACGACCAGACCCAGATAGCGCAAGCGGTAAACGCGGTGGCACCCTACACCACCGTGACGGGTGGCAGCCAGAACATCGGCAGCGTCAACAGCGTCACCGACCGGCGCAACCGCTACCTCTCGTACTTCGCCAACGCCTCGTACACGCTGCTCGAGCGCTACTCGGTTTCGGGCAGCATCCGCTACGACGACTACAACAACCTGGGGCTCGACCGCAAGTACCGCGCCCGGCCCTTCTACTCGGGCGGCCTGGCCTGGACGCTCAGCCAGGAAGCCTGGCTGAAAAGCGCCACCTGGCTCAGCAACCTGCGCCTGCGCGCCACCTACGGCCTCAACGGCAACATTCCGGCCGGGGCCGTGCCCTACACGTCCATCTCGCTGCTTCCCAGCAACCTGCTGACCAACCAGGGCT
Source organism: uncultured Hymenobacter sp. (assembly GCA_913776615.1). Taxonomy (GTDB): domain Bacteria; phylum Bacteroidota; class Bacteroidia; order Cytophagales; family Hymenobacteraceae; genus Hymenobacter. Next base: position 88,118 of record CAJYPK010000001.1, on the reverse strand, counting down.
ACGCCCAAATCAACGCGCCGGCCAACAACACCCTGCGCTGGGAAACCACGGCCGTCACTAACCTAGGGGTGGATGTCGGGTTGTGGGGCGGCCGCCTCACTGGCACCGTGGAGGCCTACTACAAGCGCGGCACCGACCTGTTTGTGCAGTACCCGGCCAACTCCACTTACGGCTACAGCACGCTCTCGCGCAACGCGGCCAACCTCAACGGCCAGGGGGTGGACCTGACGCTGAGCGGCAGCCCCATCCGCACCACCGACTGGGAGTGGAACCTGACCGGCGTGGCCAGCTACAACACCAACAAGGTAGTTGACTACCAGATTGACAATACGGCTACGGTGCTGGCCAGCGGTAGCAGCGGCCCCATCAACAACCGGCCTACCGACTACCTGCTGGTGTTTCGCTCGGCGGGCCTCGATGCCAACGGCCGCACCCAGGTGTATAACCGCAACGAGGGCATCGTGCCCTACAACCAGCCCCTCACCAGCCTCGACGACATGGTGTACGCCGGGCGCCGCACGCCGCCCTACACCGGCGGCCTCACCCAGACGCTGCGCTACAAGGGCTTGTCGCTCTACGTGCAAACCGTGTTCAAGCTCGGCTACGTGTTCTTGCCGCCCACCTTCGGCCCGCTCAACACCTCGCGCGGGATACCCCTGAACGCCGACATCGACCAGCGCTGGCGCCAGCCCGGCGACGAGGCCACCACCAGCGTGCCCGGCGTGCTGGGCAGCAGCGGCACCAGCTGGGTGCGCTACAACTACTCCGATGCCCGCGTGCAGCCCGGCGACCACATCCGCCTGCGCGAGGTGGCCCTGCGTTACGCCGTGCCGAGCAGCCTGCTGGGCTTTGGGGCGGCCAAGCCCTTCGTGAAAAACCTGAGCCTGAGCGTGGCAGCCCGTAACATCGGCCTGCTCTGGCGCAAAAATACCCTGGGGCTTGACCCCGACTACCTGTACGTGCCCACCCTGCCGGTGCTGCCGCCGGCCGTGTCGTACGTGTTTTCCCTCAACGCCTCTTTCTAGCTCCGCTCACTATGCCCCTGCTCCGCTCGCTTGCCTTGCTGGCCCCGGCTGCCCTGCTGCTGGCCGGCTGCCAGAAATACGTTGACATCAAAACCCAGGGCACCCTCGTCCCGTCCGAAACCTCTAATTACCGCCTGCTGCTCAACAATACCGGCGTGCTGGAGCGCAGCGTAAGCGTGCCCGACATTACCAGCGACGACGTGGAGCTGGCCGACCTGGCCCAGCAGCGCGCCGTGCCCAACTACGTGGCCCGCGCCTACGCCTGGCAGCCTGCCTTTTACGACGGCACCGAAGCCGACCAGGACTGGGACGGACCCTACGCAACCATTTTTTACGCCAATACCGTGGCGGCCGAGGTGCCCAGCAGCACCGGCGGCACCGATGCCACCAAGCAGCAGCTGCTGGCCGAGGCCCAGGTGCACCGCGCCGCCGCCTACCTGGCCCTCGTCAACTGCTACGCCAAGGCCTATAACTCCGGCACCGCCGCCGCCGACCTGGGGGTGCCGCTGCTGCTGACGCCCGCCGTCAACGCCGACCTCACGCGCCAGTCCGTGCAGACGGTGTACAGCCAGATCGTGCAGGACTTGCAGGCCGCCGCGCCTAACCTGCCTACTACGGTGCCCTTCAACACCCAGCCCGGCCGCGCCGCCGCCTACGCCCTGCTGGCCCGCACCTACCTGCTGACGGGCGACTACGGCCTGGCCCGCCAAAACGCCGAAGCCGCCCTGGCCATCCAGAGTACGCTCGTGGACCTGAACAGCTACGCGAGCGGTGCCACTTACCCGCGTCGTATCAACGACCCGGAAATTATCCTCTCGAAGGTGGCTAATACGCAGTTTATTGCGGCGCCCACCGTGCTGCGCCTCAGCCCCAGCCTGCTTACCCTGCTGGGCACTACCGACCTGCGCTACACCCTCTTTACCCGGGCAGCTACCACAGTATCTACTTCCTACACCGGGCGCATTTTTGCCAAGGAGCTCCTCACCGGCGAGCCGCGCAACCTCGGCCCCTCGGTGCCCGAGATGCTGCTAATCAAGGCCGAGTGCCAGGCCCGCCAGAACGACGGCGCGGGCGCGCTGACTACCCTCAATGCCCTGCGCGTGAAGCGCTTCCGCGCCGCCAACTACGTGCCCCTGACCACGGCCAACGCCCGCACGCCTTTGCAGCTGGTGCTCGACGAGCGTCGCCGCGAGCTGTTCTGCCGCGGCTTCCGGTGGTTCGACCAGAAGCGCCTGAACCAGGACGCCGCCTTTGCCCAGACGCAGACCCGCACGTGGCAGGCCACGACCAGCGTGGTGCCGGCCGGTACCTATACCCTGGCCCCCGGCGCCAACCGCTACCTGTTCCCGATTCCGCCCATCCCGCAGCGCCTCAACCCCGAGATTGTCTCCAACCTCTAGGAGCTAAAACTGCCGGCTAGCCTACTCCTTCCGCTTCTATGATATCCCGTATTTCCCTTTCTGCCCTGCTGCTCGTCGGCTTGCTAGGTGCCGGACCGGCACTTGCCCAAAAAACCAAGGTTAAGGTGAAAAAGGCCCCGGCCGCTTCGGCGCCTGCGGCTACTCCCGCAGCTACCCCGGCCGCACCAGCCTCGGCGGCCAAGGCCCCGGCCGACGATACCCAGCAGTTTTTCCGGCTTACGCCCGAGCGGCCCCTGGCTGGCCAGCCCATCACCATCAGTTACTCGCCGGCTGGCACGCCGCTGGCGGGCAAGCCCGGCGTGCGCGCCGTGGTGTACAGCTTCGACCTCGACCACCTGCGCTGGGTGGCCCAGGACGTGGCCTTGCAGCCCGGCGCCCAGAGCGGGGAGCTCACGGGCCGCTTCACGCCCGAGGCGGGGGCGGGCTTTACGGCCTACAAGTTTGTGGCCGCCGACGGCACTACCGACAATCACGGCGACCAGGGCTACGCGTATATGCTGAGCGACCCTGCGCGGCGCGGCCTCGTGGCCCCCGGTGCGTACATGGGCTACGGCGTGCTGCGCAAGCCTGATTTCGGCCTCGGCATTCCCAACTATTTTGAGAAGTACACCATCGGCAACGACGCGCTGTTTTACTGGCTGAGCCAGGAGCTGCGCTACCATCCCGAAAACGGCCCGGCCCTGATGCCGCAGTTTTTGAGTGCCCTCAAGGCTTACCAGCCCGATACCTACCAGCCCCGCGCCCGCCACGGCCTGGCCCTGGCCAGCCGCCAGCCCAACTTGCGCGAAGTGGAACTGCTCGGTATTTACTACGGCTACGCCAACGTGCTGGGCGACAATGCCAAGGCCGATTCGGTTGCCCAGGCCATCAACCAGCGCTTTCCGCAGGGCTACCTGGCGCGCCACGCGAAGTTCGGCGAGGTGAACAAGCTGCGCGACGTGGCCCAGAAGCTGGCGGGCTGGGAGGCATTTCTACAAGCCTACCCCCCCGAGGCGTCCTACCAAGTGCCCGCCCGTTACGCCATCGACTACGACAAAATTTACCAGGACATTATTCTGCTGCGCATGAGCCAGCGCGACTACTCGGCCCTGACCACCTACGCGCCCCGCCTGGGCTACGGCGGCCTGGTAAATATGTACTACAAGGCCGTGCAGATTAGCATCCGACCGGGACTGCTCACGCCGGCCCAAGCCCTGCCCGCCGCTACGCTGCTGATGCAGCGCATGGACGCGCTGCGCGACCAGCGCCCGGCCGAGTTTGCCTACCTCTCGCCCCAGGAGTGGCGGCAATACCAGGCCCAGACCTCCAACCCCTGGCGCATCCACTACGCCGGCCTGCTGGCCGAGCTAGGGCAAACCGCCGAGGCCCGCACCTACGCCGAGCAGGCCCAGCAGGTGGCCCAGTACAAGCTGGCCAACCTCAACGACATCCAGGCCGGGCTGCTGCACGCCGGCGGCGCGGCCGACCAGGTCCAGCTGCAAAAGCTGCTCGAAGCCAGCGTGCACCTCAACCAGGCCAGCCCCCGCATGCTCGACTGGCTGCGCGAGCGCTATACGGCCACCCACCCCGGCGGCACCGGCTACGAGCAGTACCTGGCCGGCCTGCAAGACCAAGCTGCCAAAACTGCCGTCCGTGCCGACCTGGCTAGTAAAATGGTCAATAAGCCCATCGCCGACTTCGCCCTGCGCGACCTCGACGGCAAGCTGGTGCGTCTCTCCGAGCTGCGGGGCAAGACGGTAGTGCTCGATTTCTGGGCCACCTGGTGCGTGCCCTGCAAGGCGTCTTTCCCCGGCATGAAGCTGGCCCAGGAGCGCTTCAAAAACGACCTCAGCGTGGTGTTTCTCTTTATCGACACCGAGGAAACCGAGCCCGATTACAAGGAGCAGGTGCGCGACTTCCTCACTACTAAAAACTTTCCCTTCCGGGTGCTGCTCGACGAGAAGGCCCCCGGCGGCAAGACCCTCGACGCGGTGTACAGCCAGTACAGCAAAGCCTACCAGATGTCGGGCATCCCGCAGAAGCTCATCATCGACCCCCGCGGCACCCTGCGCTTCATCACCGTGGGCTACTCCGGCAGCCCCAGCGCCCTCGCCGACGAGATGCAAGCCATGGTGGAGCTAGCCCGCACGGCGAAGTAGGCAGCCGGATGATGCCCCGAAAAGGTCGTCCGTCCTGCGGAGCTTGCCGAAGTACCTCTACCGCGCCGCATTGTTTGGCAGAGATGCTCCGGCGAGCTCAGCGGGACGGCCCTTTTTACTTCCTAGCATAATTCGTCAAGTCAGTGTACTGGTGTAACCCCAAGCTCCAGCTTGGGGAGGCGCCCGAGGAGTACACCCAGACGCGTCCCCAAGCTGGAGCTTGGGGTTACCAGTACACCAACCCGAGAACTGCTGTAAATACAGTAATAAGTAAGCGGACACCCGATGAAAAAATATGACGTCGCCACGGCCGCGCTGCTGGCCGCCCTGGCCAACCTCGCGCCCGCCGCCGCTCAGGCGCCCGCCCCGCGTGCGGGCATCTGGCAGGGCCAGGTGGGCACGCGCCGGGTAGTGCTCACGCTGCGCGGCGACTCCAGCACCCTGGCCCTCCCCGAGAGCGGGCAGCCGCCGGCCCCGCTGGCCACACTGCGTACCCCCGGCGACAGCCTGGTGGCCATTGCCAAGTACGGTAAGCCGGCCTTGCGGGTCCGGTTTGCGGACCGGGGCCGCGTGCTCAGTGGCACGCTCAGCGAGTATGCCAAGACGCTGCCCGTGGTGCTGCGCCCGGTGGCGGCCGTGCAGCCCTTGCGGCTGGCCCAGGCCCCCAGCCTGCCGCTGCCCTACCGGGCTGAGGACGTGCAGTTTTCGTCGGCCGGCGACTCCATGCGCTTCGGCGGTACGCTGACGCACCCGCCGGGCCAGGGCCGGGTGCCGGCCGTGGTCATCCTCTCGGGCACCGGCCCCCAAACCCGCAACGGCGCGCCCGGCCCCAACGGCCACCAGCCCTTCGAGGTGCTGGCCGACTATCTCACGCGGCGCGGCTTCGCGGTGCTGCGCACCGACGACCGGGGCGTGGGCCAGACTTCCGGCCGCTACGACCAAGCCACCACCGCCGACTTCGCCCGCGACGGCCTGGCCGCCGTGCGCTACCTGCGCCAGCGCCCCGACATCGACCCCGCCCGCGTAGGCCTGCTGGGGCACAGCGAGGGTGGCGCAGCGGCCATGATGGCCGCCGCCGCCAGCCCCGACGTAGCCTTCGTAGTGAGCCTGGCCGGTCTGCTGACGCCCGGCTTGCAGGCCTTGCTTTTCCAGAATGCCGAGTTGGTGCGCGTGGCCCCCATTTCGGCCCGCGAAAAACAACGCTATGGTGAATTGAACGACCTGATGTTTCGCACGGCTCACCACTACGCCGCTTCGCCTGAGCTGGAGGCCCAGCTGCGCGCTACTTACCAAACCTGGAAAACCCAGGACGACGCCCGCCTGCTAGCCGATAAAGTGACGAACGACCACTTCCGCTTCCCGCTCGACAGCTACGTGCGCCAAGCCACCGGCCCCTGGTATCGCTACCAGGTCGCCTTCGACCCCGCACCCTATTTCGCCAGGGTGAAGGTACCTGTGCTGGCCCTCAACGGCGACCGCGACCTGATGGTAGATTATCACGGCCTAGCCGCGGCTGCTACGGCCCTGCGCCAGGCGGGCAATCGCGACGTGACAACCCAGGTGTTACCCGGCCTCAACCACTTGCTGCAACCCTGCCACACCTGCCTGACCAACGAGTACAACGACCTCGACACCACCCTCGACCCGGGCGTACTGCGCCTGGTAGGCGACTGGCTAACCCGACACACGCGATAAATTAGAGGTGGCGGCTGGCAAAAGGCTGCTCAGTTGCCGCTACTTGCCGACGCAGCGGAGGGGGGGGCGGTGCACCAATTGCGGGTGGCTAACCGGCGGCTGGAACCAGAGGTGGAAGTTTTAAAAAGCCAGCGCCATTTTACGCTTCCCTAAATAGCGTGACCTGCTGGCCAGGGATGTATTCGTTATCGCTCCGAGCTATTCGCAGGTTTTGGCGTGGGCGACCGAAATACGTTGGTGAATCCTAGATATGCGAAGCAGGCTTGGAGCGAGACCTGAAAAATAACGGATGGTGGGCCGATTCGCCCACGCCTGGCTTGAGCTTATTATACTACCTAGATCCGTCCAAAGACAGCCGCCCGGTAACGGGCGGCTGTTTTCGCTACTGCCCACGTCCAAATTTTTCCGGGTCCAACAATTCCCACCGCGTTAGCGTTGACAAGTCTAATGGAATTAGTAACTTGCAGCCCGTGTTGCTGATTTTGTGCGTCGCGCGCCCTCCGCGTTGGGTTTTCACCGTCTTGTCTTCCCTACCGTTATGATTAATACCAACCTCAAATTCTGGCGCCGCGAGCTGGGTCTAACGCAAGCTCAACTGGCTGATAAATTGAACATTAAGCGCTCGCTGGTGGGTGCCTACGAAGAAGGCCGCGCCGAGCCCCGCCTGGCGACGCTCGTCAACATGGCTAGGCTCTTCAATATCCCGCTCGACTCGCTGGCTACCACCGACTTCACCAAGCGTAAAAACGCCAAAACCGCCGCCGCCCTGCGCGAAGCCGGTCCGCTGGTCGATGCCCAGCCCGAAGACAAGCCCCTGCGCGTGCTGGCCTTCACCGTTGGTCCCGACGACAAGGAAAATATCGAGCTGGTGCCCCTCAAAGCCGCCGCCGGTTATCTCAACGGCTACGCCGACCGGGAATTTATCGAAGAATTGCCCCGCTTCCGCTTGCCCATGCTGGCGAGCACCGGCACCTACCGCGCCTTTGAAATCGCCGGCGATTCGATGCTGCCGCTGGCCAGCGGGACCACCATCGTGGGCCGCTACGTCGACGACTGGGCCGCCATCAAGGATGGCACGCCCTGCATCGTGGTCAGCCAGAAAGACGGCATCGTATTCAAGCGCGTCTTCAACAAGCTCAAGCAGCACGCCCTCTTCGCCCTGCACTCGGATAACCCCGTGTTCGCGCCCTACGACGTTAAAGCCGAAGATATCCTCGAAATCTGGGAAGCCAAGAGCTACATCAGCAGCGCCTTTCCCATCGGCGGCGTGTCGCTGGAGCACCTGGCCAGCATGGTGCTCGACCTCACGCAGCAGGTCAAGCAGCTGCAATTGCAGCGGGCGTAAGTCTAAGCTATGTAACACCAAGCTCCAGCTTGGTGAGTCGTTGTTAAGTTCGTTTGCGTGCTTAACAACGACTCACCAAGCTGGAGCTTGGTGTTACGGCAGGTAGGTATAAGGCCAATGTTGCCACTCCGCAACCAAGCCGGCTTTTACGGGATTGAGCAAGATGTAGTCAGTAATGCGCTTTACTTCATCGGTGCTTCGACAGACATGGTCGTAAGTTTCGCGGTGCCAAAAAGCGCCGGTCCGGTTCAGAAGTTTGTTGGCTCTAGCCGCTGTGAAACTTTTAATCGATTGCAGCGTGCGAGATAGGGGCGGGGCATCGTCGGGCAGCGTAAGCAGTACGTGCACGTGATTGGGCATAATGCAGTAGCAATTTAGTTGATAAGCCTTGCCGTCGTAGTACTGTAAGCTGTCGCGCACCAAGTTGGCGACTGCCTCCTGCTCCAGCCAAGTAGGCCCAGGCTCCCCCGCTAACAGTGCATCGAAGCGCCCAAAATAGCGCCGCTGACGAGCGTAGGAAGGCTCTTCTCGTGATGCGGCAAGGTCTTGTTGTACCCATTCGGCCTGATAGTAAGCCAGGATCTCAGCCGGGAGCGTACCTGCCAGGCGAAACGTTAGAAAAAGCGTACACCCCGGTGGTAGCCAATGTGGTAAGCTGCGTTCATAAAAAGTAAGGTCGCCCATCAACATAACAACACCAAGCTCCAGCTTGGTGAATCGTTGCTAAGGTACATTTGAATGCCTAACAACGATTCACCAAGCTGGAGCTTGGTGTTACTTCCTTTTGTGTGCTACTTCAACTGCATCTCCTCAATGATGCTTTTGATTTTAGCCTCGGCCTTCTGGTGCGTGGCCTCGTAGTCGGCCACTGAAGCCAGCGGCTCTTTCACGCTGAAGTAGAATTTGATTTTGGGCTCGGTGCCGCTGGGGCGGGCCGAGATCTTATCGCCGGCCTCGGTGATGAATTGCAGCACGTTGGAGCTTTCCGTGCCAGTGCTTTCCTCCTGGCCCGATTGCAGGTGGTGGATTTTGCCGGTCTGGTAATCGCGGATTTCCACCACCGGCGAGCCGGCCAGGGTTTTGGGCGGGTTCTGGCGCAGGTCGGCCATCATCTCCTGGATTTCCTCGGCGCCGCGCTGGCCCTTCTTGGTCAGCGAGATAAGGTCTTCCACGTACAGGCCGTACTCGGCGTACATGCGCTGCATTTCTTCGTAGAGGGTGCGGCCCTGGCCCTTGGCCACGGCGGCCATTTCGGCCACGAGGGCGCAGGCCGTTACGGCGTCTTTATCGCGCACGAAGTCGCCGATGAGGAAGCCGTAGCTTTCCTCGCCGCCGCAGATGTAGTTTTCCTTGCCGGCCAGGTCGCGGATGAGGCCCGCGATGTACTTGAAGCCGGTGAGCGTGCGGTACGATTTTACCTGGTAGTGCTTGGCGATGTCGCCCAGGATTTCGCTCGTCACGATAGTGTACACGATGAAATCGTTGGGCTGGGCCTTGCCCGCCTGCTGGCGCGCCGACAGGATGTAGTGCGTGAGCAGCGCGGCGGTTTGGTTACCGTTGAGCAGTACCCACTCGCCCTTGTCGTTTTTCACACCCACGCCTACGCGGTCGGCGTCGGGGTCGGTGGCGAGTACGATGTCGGCGTTCTGCGCCTTGGCCTGGTCGAGGGCCAGCTGCATGGCCGACTTCTCCTCGGGGTTGGGCGACTGCACGGTGGGGAAGTTGCCGTCGGGCGTGGCCTGGGCCTCCACCACGCTCACGTTGGTGAAGCCGAACTCGGCCAGCGCCGGCGGCACGAGCTTGATGCCCGAGCCGTGGATGGGCGTGTACACGATGCCCAAATCGTGCTGCTGCTGAATGGCGGCGGGATTAATGCTCAGCTTCTTCACCTCGGCCAGGTAGGCGTCGTCTACTTCCTTGCCGATGAGGTGAATGCGGCTGGGGTCGCCGGCGAATTTCACTTCCTCGGGCGAGGTGATTTTATTGACCTCCGTGATGATGTTCTTGTCGTGCGGGGCGACTACTTGCGAGCCGTCGTTCCAGTACACTTTGTAGCCGTTGTACTCCTTGGGGTTGTGCGAGGCCGTGATCACGCAGCCGCTCTGGCAGCCCAGGTGGCGGATGGCAAACGACAGCTCGGGCGTGGGCCGCAGGCTCTCAAACAGGTAGGCCGTAATGCCGTTGCCCGAAAAAATATTGGCCACGGTTTCGGCAAACAAGCGCGAGTTGTTGCGCGAATCGTGGGCGATGGCCACCTTGATCTCCTGGTTCTGAAAATTCATTTTCAGATAATTGCACAGGCCCTGGGTCGCCATGCCCAGCGTGTAGCGGTTCATGCGGTTGGAGCCCGCGCCCATGATGCCGCGCAGGCCGCCGGTACCAAACTCCAGCGAGCGGTAGAAGGCGTCGTTGAGCTGGTCGTCCTGGTGGGTATCGACGAGCTGTTTAATTTCAGCCTGGGTTTCAGCATCGTAAGCGGGCGTGAGCCAGGTGTTGATGCGCTGCTGAACGTCGGGGGAGAGGGGCATGGAAAGAGAGGTTGAAATGGCGTAGTCGCACAAAAGTAAAGACGCCGGCGGGCGTCTTTAACGAGGGTGGTTTACGGGGGGCTGGCCGCGAAGTTGGGGCCGGGCAGGAGAGCTACTTGGTGGCGGTTTCCTCGCGCAGCTCGACGTTGTAGCGGCGGGCAAAGCCTTCGAGCTGGCCGCGCAGCACGGCGCGGCGGCGGGTGCCGCGCACCTCGCGCAGGTTCAGCACGTGGATGTCACCGTCCTTGAGGCGCACCCGCAGCTGCCGGGGCAGCAGCTCCAGCTGGGTCATATTCTCGGCCGCGAACACCTGCTTGGGGCGAAACAGACCGGCCTTGTGCACCAGGTAGCCGGGTGCAAACTCAAAGTAGCTCTGGGTGCCGAACACCGGCGCGTTGTGCACCAGGATAAAGCCCAGGTACACCACGCACATTGCCAGAAAAACGTAGCTCAGCCAGTAAAAATCCTGGGTATCGGGCGAGTTGCGCAGCATGAGCAGCGCGTACACGATGGCGAAAAGGGCCAGCGAAACCTGCACCCCGAAGGAGAGGCGCGAAGAGTTGGCGGGGCGTAGGCGAATGCGGGTAGTACCAGTGGGCATGGGGCAAAAGTAGTTAGGAGTTAAAAGTTATGAGTTATGAGTTGGGGATGAATTAGCCAATGGGCTATTCCCCAGGCTATAACTCATAACTTTTAGCTCGCCGCCCTCAAGCAAAATGAGTTATGAGCCGGGGAAGAATTGCCTGACGGGCCACTCCCCAGCTCATAACTCACCAACTGCCGGAAAATGAGCGATGAGTCGCAACGGCCTGCCAAACAGGCGAACCACCCAACTCCTAACTCATAATTTCCAACTCCTAACTCTATGCCAGCTTGGCTTCCAGCGTCATTTCGGGTACCGCGCTCAGGGCTTTCGACACGGGGCAGTTGGCCTTGGCAAATTCGGCGTGCTTCTGGAAGTCTTCGGGGGTGATGTTGCCGCCGGTTACTTTGCCGGTCACGCTCACCGCGATTTTGGTGATGACGGGCGGCTGCTGGGCCGGGTCCAGCGAAACGGTCGAAGTGGTAGCTAAATCCTCTACCGTGTGGCCGTGCTGCGAGAGCACGATGGCCAGAAACATCGTGTAGCAAGCCGCGTGCGCCGCCCCGATGAGCTCCTCGGGGTTGGTGCCCTTCACGCCCTCGAAGCGGGTGCCGACCGAGTACGGAGCCTCTACTACGCCGCTTTTGGTGCTGATGGTGCCGTGGCCTTTGCCGTCGCCTTGCCACTGGGCCTTGCCGAATTGGTTGATCATGAGTGTTTTTTAAATAAAAAGAGGAAAGAAATAGGCGCTGGCGACCGAGCCAGCGGCAATCATACGGATGAGTTACCGTGCAAGGTTTTGTTTAATGATTGCGAAGGCAAAGCTAAACAAAATTTCTAAAAGAGCTTACGGTGGTCAGGAAGATTTTTTGGAGAATTCACGTCCGAGCTATTGAAGCTGTTGTTAGGAAGTCATTTCTACTTGATACGTCCGTCATGCTGAGCTTGCCGAAGCATCTTGGCAGGGTTCGTTGCTAAGCCCTTCAACGAACCTGCCAAGATGCTTCGGCAAGCTCAGCATGACAGACGTTGTGAAAAGATGAATTTGTGAGTTGCTTCTCATTATTCCATTATCTCACTTAGGCGCAACTGCACCAGCCAGCCGCCTATTTTTGTGCCCAATGGGACTAAAAGCCGTTTTGAGCCGCCCGCTGGCCGCCTACACCGTGCATCGCTACCGCCAGTGGCAACTGGCCCCGGCCGCCACGCAGTTGCTCCTGCTGCGCCAGCTGACGCAGCGGGCGGCGGGCACGGCCTTCGGGCGGGCGCACGAGCTGGGGGCCGTGCAAACGCCGGCCGACTTCGCCGCCCGGGTGCCCGTTCGCGACTACGAGGCGCTGAAAAGCTACTTCGACCGCGTGAAGGCCGGCGAGCCCGATATTCTCTGGCCCGACCGCCCGCTGTACCTGGCCAAGACCAGCGGCACTACCAGCGGGGCCAAGTACATTCCCATTACCCAAGCCAGCATCGGCAACCACATCAACGGGGCCAAGGATGCGCTGCTGCACTACGTAGCGGCCACCGGCCGCGCCCGGTTTCTGGACGGCCGGCTGATTTTCCTCTCCGGCTCGCCCGAGCTGGAGCGGGTGGGCGGCATTCCCACGGGGCGGCTCTCGGGCATCGTCAACCACCACGTGCCGGCCTACCTGCGGCGCAATCAATTACCCAGCTACGCCACCAATTGCATCGACGACTGGGAAACCAAGCTCGCCGCCATCGTGGGCGAAACCCTGGGCCAGCCCCTGACGCTCATCTCCGGCATTCCGCCCTGGGTGCAGATGTATTTCGACCAGCTCACGGCCCGCACCGGGCGGCCGGTGGGGGAGGTGTTTCCGCAATTCGACCTGTTCGTGTCGGGTGGCGTGAGTATGGAGCCCTACCGCGCCCGCCTGCTCGAAAGCATCGGCCGGCCGGTGGATAGCATCGAGCTGTTTCCGGCCTCCGAGGGCTTTCTGGCTTTCCAGGACCAGCCCGGCAACCCCGGCCTGCTGCTGCGGCTGGACAGCGGTATTTTCTTCGAATTCGTCCCCGCCGAGCGGTTTTTCGAGGAAAATCCGCCCCGCCTCACCATTGGCGAAGTTGAGTTGGGCAAGCAGTACGCCGTGGTGCTCACGTCCAATGCCGGTCTGTGGGCCTACTCGCTGGGCGACACCGTGCGCTTCGTCGATTTGCACCCGCACCGGGTCGTGGTGACGGGGCGCATCAAGCATTTTCTCTCGGCCTTCGGCGAGCACGTGATCGGCGAGGAAGTGGAAGCCGCCCTGCGCGAGGCCGTGCGCCAGCACCCCGAAACGGAGGTGACCGAATTTACCGTGGCCCCGCTCGTGAGCGACGACCCCAGCCAGCCCTCGCGCCACGAGTGGCTGGTGGAATTTGCCCGGCCGCCGCATGACGCGGCCAGCTTCGCCGCCGTGCTGGACGCGACGCTGCGCCGGCGCAATACCTACTACGACGACCTGCGCCAGGGCACTATCCTGGTGCCGTTGCTGCTCACGCCGCTGTCGGCGGGCACCTTTCAGCGCTACATGAAAAGCGTGGGCAAGCTCGGCGGGCAAAACAAGGTACCGCGCCTGAGCAACGACCGGGCGCTGGCAACGGGGCTGCTTCAAGCCAACGGCTAGCGGCCCGGGGTTGCAGCGGTTTTTAAGAATTAAAAATCAAAAATGTGTAAATTAAAAATGTGCAAATCATTGGCTGCACATTTTTAATTTTTAATTTTTAATTTTTAATTTCAAAATCCGCTTAATGCCCGGCCCGGCCCTGCTCGTCGGCGCTGCCGCCGGTGCGGAGGGTGTGCGTTTTGCCGCCGCTCAGCTTGTATATAAAGCTGATGATGAAGCGGCGGCTGTCGTAGCGGTTTACCCAATCGGTGTTGATGTTCTGGTAGCGTAGCGAGCTAAACCACCCGCTGGTGTAAAACACGTCGCTGAGGCGCAGGCTGAGAGTGGCTTTCTCCTGCCACAGCTGCTTGCGTACGCCCAGGCTTACGTTGCCGCTGGATCGCAGAGTAAACAAGCCGTTGACGCTCGGCCCGCTGTACTCGCCGCCCAGCAGTACCTGGTAGTGGCGGGGCAGGGTAAAGGTGTGATTGGAGGAAAGGTACCCGCCCCACTGGCGCAGCCGCACCGCTTGGTCGGCCACGAGGGTGCGCACCTCGCCGTAGGTTACTTGCAGCTGGTTGTCCATGCCCCACCACTTCGCCAGGTCGGTGTGGCCACCCGAGCCCAGGGTGAGCGTCCGGGCCTGGGCCAGGTTCATGGGCCGGGTGGTCGTGACCTTGGTCTGATCATTTTGGTACGCCACTTCGCTCACCACGTCGTTTTCGAGCAAGTAGCTCACGCTGAGCACCTGGAAGCCACCGCGCAGGTAGTTCAGCTCGAAGGAGCGGGCCAGCGAGGGCGCCAGAAATGGGTTGCCCTGCATCACGGTGTACGCATCGGTATAGTTGAGAAAGGGGTTGAGGCTCTGGTAGGCGGGCCGGCTGATGCGGCGGCCCGCCGAGGCGCTCACCTGGTCGTGCTCGCCCAGTTGGTAGCTGGCAAACAGGGTGGGAAACAGCTGAAAATAATTGCGCTCGACGCGCTGCCCGGTGGTGGGCGACTCGCCCACCGAGCGCGTGTGCTCGCCGCGCAGGCCGCCCTTTAGCTCCAGCTTTTTGCGCGTGGTGCTCAGGGTAAAGTAGCCGGCCGTGATGGCCTCCTCGTAGCGAAACTGGTTGGTGCGGGTGGGGTCAGGCTGCCACTCGCCCGGCGCGCTGCCCAGCTGGTCAAACGCAATGCTGCTGCGGGTCGTCACCCAGCTGGCCTTGGCCCCGGCCTCGGCCCGCCAGTGCTGGGGCAGCGGCTGCACGTAGTCGGCCTTGAGCGCGTGAATCTCTACCTGGCTGGCCTCCTGGCTGCGCTGCTGGCCCCGCAAGGCCCCGGGCGCCTCGGCGGGCGGGGGCGTCAGGAGTAGAAAATCCTGATGAGCGTCGTCGGCGGTTTGCACCCAGTCGGCGTCGGCCGTCAGCTCGCGGCCGAGGGTGTCGAGGGCCAGGCGATAATTCAGGTTCAGGGCCAGGTCGCGGGCGAAGCCGGTTTTAGGGTTGTTCATAGCCAGGCGGCTGGTGGGGCGGCCGTCGGGGGCGGTGGCGACCGACTCGCTGCTCACCTGCGCGTCAGAAGTACCGTAGCTGCCGCGAACCTGACCGCCGAGCGTCTGGCGCTTGGTCAGGGTCACGTCGGCCCCGGCGGCGTAGCTCAGCTGCCGTTCGAGGGGACGCCAAAAATTCCGCTGCGAGAAAGTGGTGTCCCGAATCAGGCGCGTAATCGACAATTCATTAAACGTGTCATAATACCCCACGCCGGCGCGGCCGAAGCTGCGCACCCGGCCCACGTTGTACGCCAGGTTGGTGCTGGCGCTGGCCCGGTCGTAGCGCGTTTTACCCGCCGAG
Source organism: uncultured Hymenobacter sp. (assembly GCA_913776615.1). Classification (GTDB taxonomy): domain Bacteria; phylum Bacteroidota; class Bacteroidia; order Cytophagales; family Hymenobacteraceae; genus Hymenobacter. The sequence continues at coordinate 72,951 of CAJYPK010000001.1, read as the reverse complement.
CCGGTGAGGGTACCCGTGAGGCCCGGCAGCACGCTGCGCTTGGTGCGGATGTTGATGACGCCCGCCGTGCCGGCCGCGTCGAGCGAGGCGGGCGGGTTGGGCATCAGCTCTACCTGGCTCAGCTGCGCGGCGGGCAGGCTTTTGAGGAAGGTGCTCAGCGCGTCGCCGCTCAGGTACGTGCGCTTGCCATCGAGTAGTACGAGTACGCTGCCACTGCCCCGGTAGATAATATGCTCGTCTTTATCGAGCGTGAGGCCGGGCACTTTGCGGAGGGCTTCCAAGGCGTTGTCGCCGGCCGTATTCAGGCGGTCCATGTTGACCACCGTGCGGTCGGCGTGCTGCTCCAGCACCGGGGGGCGGCCCTGCACTACTACTTCCCGCAGCGCCGTGGCGGTGGCGGCCAGCCGCAGCGGTGGCACCTGCACAGGCTGGCCGCCTACCGTCACTACCGCCCGGCCGGCCGCGTGGCCCAGCGCCAGGCCCTTGAGGCAGTAGCGGCCGGCCGCGACGCTTTCAAAGCGAAAGGTGCCCAGCGCGGTGGTGGTCTGCGAGGCAGCCACCGCCGAGTCGGGCAGGTGCAGCAGCACGGCGGTGGCGAAGGGCAGCGGCTGGCCGGCGGCATCCGCCACGGTGCCGGCTACCGGGGCCTGGGCGTGGGCGACAGCAGCGATGGCCAGCAGCGAGAGCGTGGGGCAGAAAAAACGTGTAGCAATAGTCATGAAGGCAAGGCGAATAGCGGAGTTGCCCAAAGGTTGGCCGCTGCTTTGCCGGACTGAAAAAATATTATCCCACTCCCCCTAAACGTCGGACGAACCCGGATTTGGGGGTGGTTTTAGGACTTGGACGGGTTGCTCGGCACGTACTCGTCCGGTGTTCTCTGCTACCGTCGCAGGCCGTAGAACTGCCAGTAGCTGGCACGGGGCATGGCCCCGCGCCAGCACGGAATTCTTCTTCACCAACTAAGCCGTAGCGTGTTTGCTAACGCTGCATAGTAATTAAAATATTATATAAATTATTTATGGCGTATTTGACGCACAGTCGATACAGCCAGCCGCAGCGGCCCGCCTACATTTGCGTCTCAACTCTTTCCTTGCTTGCATCATGAGCAACATGATTCAATTCGTCGCCAACTACGACGACCTTTCCACGGACAAAGGCTTCCAGTTCAAGTTTCACTGCGACCAGTGCCACAACGGCTACATGTCGCGCTTCCAGCCCAATGCGCTGGGTATCGCGGGTAGTTTGCTCAGTGCGGCCAGCAATTTCCTGGGTGGGCTGAGCGGAGTCGAAAACGCGACCTACCAGATTCAGCGGGCCGTAGGCGGCAAGGCCCACGACGAAGCCCTCGAAAAAGCCGTGGCCGAGGGCAAGCAGAGTTTCAAGCAGTGCACCCACTGCGGCCACTGGGTGTGCCCCGACGTGTGCTGGAACGCCAGCGCCGGCCTCTGCGAAGCCTGCGCGCCCGACGAGCAGGAGTCGTTGCGGTCGCTCCAGGCCCAGGCCACCCGCGAGCAGATTCGCACCAAAACCCGGGCTACTGACTACACCCAGAACATCGACTTTTACGGCCGGGGTGCGCTGCTGCAATGCCCCAGCTGCCAGGGCAAGCTCGCCGCCGACCAAAAATTCTGCCCCAGCTGCGGCACCGCCAACCCCGCCGCCAAAACCCAGGAGCGCTTCTGCGCCAACTGCGGCACCGGCCTCAAGCCCGAGCAGAAGTTTTGCGCCGAGTGTGGCACGAAGAGTTAGGGCTGCGGTGGGTAAAGCAAGGGGCTGCTTACCTGCCGTGGGGACCTCACCCCCCGGCCTCCTCTCCTTGGGGAGAGGGGGAGCCATACGCTATTGTAAAGAGCGAATTAATTAAAGTATAATTATTGTAATGTTCGACTCCCCCTCTCCCCAAGGAGAGGGGGCCGGGGGGTGAGGTCACCCGGCAGGTAAGCAACCCAGTGCTTTGCCCAATGCAGTATCAATTGATCAGATAATCTACGCCGTAGGCTCGGGGCCGCGAAACACGTCGGTGCCGGCCACGGCTGGCAGCTTCACCGGCCGGCCTGCGCGGGCCGACTGGTAAATGGCTTCCATAATGCGCTGGTCTTGCAAACCTTCTTCGCCAGGAGTGTGGGGCTTCTTATTTTCTAAAATACAAGCCGAAAAGTGGTCCATCTCGGCGGCAAACTGGTTTTTGGCCCCGATGGTGATGTGATTTTCCATCCGGGCGGACCCCTCGGCGTGGGAGGTTTGCAGCTGCTGGCCCCGGTAGGCGTAGCCGTTGTTGAGGTGCAGCCAGCCGCGCTCGGCGTTCACGCGGTAGAAGCGCGAGTCGTGGGTGTTGTAGTGGGTAATGCTATCGACGACCACGCCGCCGGGAAAGCGCATCTGCCACGACATCATTTCCTCGACTTCCTTGAACAGCGGGTTGCCGGGCGAGCTGTAGGAATAGCCGAAAACCTCGGTGGGCTCGGTACCCAGCAGGAAGCGCGCCGTGTTGAGACAGTACAGGCCAATGTCGGGCAGCGCCCCACCGCCGGCCAGCGCCTTCTTGTGCCGCCAGTGGTCGGGGTTGGCCGAGCTCTGGCTGTTCTGCGCCTGGAGGTACTTAACCTTGCCAAACTTCTCGTCGCGCACCATGTCGCGCACCAGGCGGTTGTAGGGCTCGTACTGAATGCGGTAGGCAATCATCAGCTTTTTGCCAGCCTTGTTGCAGGCGGCAATCATGGCCTCGCACTCGGCCACGGAGTTGGCCATCGGCTTTTCGCAGAGAATGTGCTTGCCGGCCTGCGCCCCCCGAATGGTGTATTCGGCGTGCATGGAATTGGGTAGCACGATGTAAATCGCCTGCACCTCGGGGTTGTCCTTGAGTTTGTCGTAGTCGGCGTAGCTGTAGCAGCTGGCGGGCTTGATGCCGTACTGTTTGGCCACCTTGGCCAGCTTCTCGGGCGAGCCGCTCACGAGGGCCACCGGCTTCGATTTCTTACATTCGCCGAAGGCCGGTAGCAGCTCTTCGAGGGTAAGGTGGCCCAGGCCGACGAGCGCGTAGCCCACGCGCTGGTCGGGCGGCAGCGGGGTGGGCGTGGGCGGCGACTTAGGGTCCACGTCCGATTTCCAGGCTTCCAGCTCGATGGGCTTGTCGGGCGCGGCGGGCACTTTGGCGGGCGGCGACACCGCTTCCGAGGAAGGCACCTGCTGTCCGCCCGGCGCGGTAAACGTGGTACTGGCATCCACCTCCGAGGCCGGGGTGCCGGTGGTGGGCGTGGTGGCGGCTGTGCTGGCCGCGCCCTGATCCTGGCAGCCCGCCAGCGCGCCCACGGCGACGCTCGCGGCCAGCCCGCGCCCGGCCAGGCTCAGAAATTCCTTGCGCGATACCTCCTGGCTGGCGTGGCGCAGGACGGTGTTGAGTAGGTCGTTGGGGATGGACATGGTAGAACAGTGAAAAGAGGAGGGCTTAGGGTGTAGGGTAAGCTTTAGCTTGCCCGGCGTCAGGTGGTCGTAAGCTCGCCGGACGCCGGGCAAGCTAAAGCTTACCCTACAGAGCTACAGCTTATCGAGCAGCGTCACCAGGGCCGTCCAGCCAGTCTGGTGGCTGGCGCCGCAGCCGCGGCCGGTGTCGCCGTCGAAGTACTCGTAGAAGAGCAGCAAGTCGCGGAAATGCGGGTCGGTGGCGTAGCGCGCATCGTCGCCGTGCAGCGGGCGACGACCCTGGGCGTCGGGCAGGAAGGGCGACTGCATGCGCCGGGCCAATTCCTGCACGGCGGTGGCCAGCGTGATGCGGCGGCCCGAGCCGCTGGGCAGCTCCACGGTGGCCGTGCCCTCGCCGTAAAACTGGCTAAGCCGCCGCAGCGACAGCAGTAGCACGAAGTTGAGCGGCAGCCACACGGGGCCGCGCCAGTTGGAGTTGCCACCCATCACGTTGGTGTCCGACTCGCCGGGGGTGTAGGTGGCTTCGTGGGTTTCGCCGGCCACTTCCATGCGGGCGGGCTGGGCCTGGTGGGCCTTCGAAAGCGAGCGGATACCGCTGGCCCCCAGCATCTCATCTTCGCCGAACAAATAAGGCATGACCTGCTCCAGCTTCTGGCGGGGCATGAGGCTGAACAGCCAGCGCTCGCCGTCTTCCGACGCCGAGACGGTGGGGTAGCGCGGGGCGGCCCACACGCTGGTGAGGTGATTGTCCACTGCAGCCACAAAAGCCGGCACGTGGGCCAGCGTGTGGCGCTTGAGCACCAGCTTGCCAAACAGCGGGGCCAGCCCCAGAATCGAGCGCATGGCTACCGGGCGGCGTCGGCCGTCGGGCTCCACCAGAATGTCATAGTGAAAGCCGGTTTTGCTCAGCTCGGGGTCATCTTGCCACTCGGCGGCTAGCTCGGCCAGCCCGCCGCCAATTTCTTCAAAATCGCGGAATAGCTTGATGGCCAATTGCTCATAAGCTGCATCCTCGGGGGCGAGCTCCAGCGCGGCGCGCATGAGGTAGAGCGTGTAGCCCGCCAGCCACGACAAGCTATCGACCTGCTTGAGGTAGCCGCCGCCCGGCACTTCCTCGCGGTTGAGCATGCTGGCATTATCCAAGCCCAGGAAGCTGCCCTTGAAGCTCTCCTCGGGGTGGCGGTGAAAGCGCTCCATCCACCAGCCGTGGTTGGGCAGAAAGGCGTCCAGCGCCGCCCGTAGGAAGGCCGTGTCGCACTTACCCAGTACCTTTTTTTCGTACTCGTAGAGCAGCCAGGCCGATTGCCCTTGCACGGGCGGGTTGGTGTTCGAAAAATCGAATTCGTAGCTCGGCATGCGGCCATCGGGCATGGCGAAGTGGGGCGTGGCGGCCAGCAGCAGGCACTGCTCCTTGGCCAGTGTCAGGTCCACGGGGGCCAGCGCCACGCAGTGGAATACCAGGTCCCAGGCCGCAAACCACGGATATTCCCACTTGTCGGGCATCAGAATGATGTGCTCGGCCTTAAAATCGGGCCAGTCGCCGTTGCGCACCTCGCCGCGCCCAGCGGGCGGGGCTGGCTGGCCGGGATCGCCCGCCCGCCAGCGGGCCACGTCGTAGTTATAGTATTGCTTGCTCCAAAGTACGCCGGCCCAGGCCTGGCGCTTCACGGCCGCCAGGGCCGGCTCGTTGTCGGCCACCAGCGGCGCGTAAAACTCGTCGGCCTCGCGCTCCCGGGCGGTAAACACCGCCGCAAAGTCGTCGCCCAACGGCGCGGCCAGCGCCCCGTCCTGACTGAGCCGCAGGCGCACCTCGGCCGACTCGCCCGGCGCCAGGTGCAGCCGATATACCGGCGCGGCCTTAGTGCCAGTGGCGGCCGAGCGGCTGGGGTGGCTGGCCTCGCCCCGTAGTATTGCCGCGTGGAAGGCATCTTTTTTTAATTCGCCGTCTTGTTCAGTGACCGTCTCATTAGCAGTGAGCAATACCTCGTCGGAAGGTGCGAAGTAAAGCGTGTAGTCGCCCAGCCGGGCGTGGTGGGCCCGCAGCGTCTGCGTCGCGCCCCGGCTGATAAGTGGTTTTTCTGCCTCCACCCCGAAGCTCCAGCGGTTGCGAAACCACAGCGTGGGCAGCAGGTGTACGGTGGCTGGGGCCGGCCCCCGGTTGCTCACCGTGAGGCGCACGAGCAAATCGGTGGGGCTGGCCTTGGCGTACTCGGCCAGCACGTCGAAGTAGCGGTTGTCGTTGAAAAGCCCCGTGTCGAGCAGCTCAAACTCGGGCTCGCTGGGCTCGCGCCGGGCGTTTTTCTCCCGCAGCTCCTGGTAGGGAAAGGCCGCCTGCGGGTACTTGTAGAGGAATTTCTGGTAGCTGTGGGTGGGCGTGTTGTCGAGGTAATAGTACAATTCCTTCACGTCCTCGCCGTGGTTGCCTTCCTCGTTGGTGAGGCCGAAGAGGCGCTCCTTCAGGCGGTCGTCCTGGCCGTTCCAGAGGGCTACGGCGAAGCACAGCGTCTGGGTATCGTCGGAGATGCCGGCCAGGCCGTCTTCGCCCCAGCGGTAGGCGCGGGCGGTGGCCGCCTCGTGCGAGAGATAGCTCCAGGCTTCGCCGCCTTCGCTGTAGTCCTCGCGCACGGTGCCCCACTGGCGCTCCGAGAGGTAGGGTCCCCATTGCAGCCAGTTGGCTTGCCGGCCGTAGTGTTGAGTTAAACGCTCGCTTTCCGTCATGATAAATGCAGTGATGAGTGAGCACGAAAAAGCCCCGCACCTGTGCTAGCAGTGCGCGGGGCTCATGCTTTCTTCATCTACTGGCTTTCCCGGGCCAGGGTTCGAAGCGTTAGCGGGGATAAACGGTGGGGGTAAGCAGGGGGCTGAAATCGTAGCGGGCTATTTAACAGGCTGTCACAGCTCGCTACGGTTGCGAGGATATTACGCTAACTCAAACTGCAACCGCAGCAAATTGGCGTACAGCCCGCCCTCGCGCTCGCTTAGCTCGTCGTGCGAGCCGGCCTCTACGATGCGCCCGCCGTCGATGACGAGAATCTTGTCCACCTTGCGGATGGTGCTGAGCCGGTGCGCGATAATGAGACTAGTGCGGTTTTGCATCAGCTCGTCGAGGGCACCCTGCACGAGCTTTTCGCTCTCGCTGTCGAGCGAGGAAGTGGCTTCGTCCAGAATCAGAATTGCCGGGTTTTTCAGAATGGCCCGGGCGATGGCCACGCGCTGCCGCTGCCCGCCCGAGAGCTTGATGCCCCGGTCGCCCACCACCGTATCGAGGGCCTCGGGGAAGGCGCTGATAAATTGCCAGGCGTTGGCCCGGCGGGCGGCTTCGATGATTTCGGCGTCGGTGGCGTCGGGTTTGCCGTAGGCGATGTTCTCGCGGATGGTGCCGCCGAAAAGCAGCGTCTCCTGCGGTACGATGCCGATGTGGCGGCGCAGCGCCGTGAGGTCGTAGTCGCCCACCGGGTGGCCATCCACCAAAATGCGCCCGCCGCTAAGCGGGTAAAATTGCATCAGCAGGCCCGCGATGGTGCTTTTGCCCGCCCCGCTGGGGCCGACGAGCGCGATTTTTTCGCCTGCCGCAATGTGAAAGTCAATATCTTGCAGTACCGGCACGTCGGGCCGGGTGGGGTAGCGGAAGGCCACGTGCTCGTAGCGGATATCACCCTGCACCTGGGCCGGTACCAGGCCCACGGCGGGCTCCAGGTGGGTGGGCTCGGTAGGCTCGCTCAGCACTTGGCGGATATACTCGGTTGCTCCCAAAATGCCCTGCACCCGGCCGTACAGCTCGCCTAGCCCGCCTACCGAGGCGCCAATAAAGCCCGTGTACAGAATGAAAGAGATAAGGGTGCCGATGGCTAAGTGATCGGGATTGCTCGCGGGTAGCTGGGCCAGGGTAGCCCCGCGCCACAGCACCAGAATGATGCCCCCAAACATGCCGATAATGATAAACGATACGAAAGCCGCCCGAAACAAGCTGCTGCGCAACGCCGCCGCTACCGACCGATTAAGACCGGCATTATAACGTGCCATCTCAAACAACTCATTGGTAAAGGCTTTCACCGAGCTGATGCCGTGCAGGGTTTCGTCCACGATAACCCCAGCCTGGGCCAGCTCCTTCTGGGTCGATTTCGACAAGCCCCGGATTTTGCGGCCTGCCAGCCCGGCTACCAGCACGATGGGCGGAAACGTAAGCAGCATAAACAGGGACAGTTTGGGCGACATGATCAGGATGAAGCCAATGCCGCCCAGTAGCGTGAACACCTGCCGGAATACTTCGGCCAGCGTCAGCGAAAAAGCATCCTGTACCTGGGCTACGTCCGCCGTAATGCGCGAAATGAGGGCGCCAACCCGCGTCTGCTCGAAAAAGGAGATAGGCAGCTGCACAAACTTGGCGTAGAGCGCTTGGCGGATGTCGCGTACCGAATACTCACTTACCTGCGCAAAAAACCAGATGCGGCCGAAGGAAAAAATTCCTTGGAGGACGATGACCGAAAACAGCAAGACTGCAATGCGCCCCACAGTAAGCGTGGTGCCTCCCGGCAGGATGTAAGGCTGGCCATTGGCCGCATCTACGAGCTTACCAGCTACCCACGGAAACGCGAGAAACGTGCTGCTGCTGAAAAGTAGCAGCAGCATACCGATTATAAATTTTGTGCGGTAGGGCCGCACGAAGCGAAACATCTCTAAAGCGCGGGTAATCGCTTCTTTGGTGACTTTAGCTTTAGGCGTTTCCGTCAACGGGTCACTGCCACTCGTATTCAATCCACTTCGGGCCATAATGTAACTCGGGCTGGCTGGGGCCGGCCCATTTATTTAACTAGACGCAGACAAGGCGCGGGTACTTTGCGCTAGTACCCATATCTGCAAAAACGTCCGTCATGCTGAGCCTGCGAAGCATCTTGTCAGGGTTGAATGGCGCGTTCAAGCGTGAGAAGATGCTTCGCAAGCTCAGCATGACAGATAAGGAAAGAGGGCAGAAAAAAGAGAAAAAGAAAAGTTAATTCAAGCCCGGCGCGTCCTTGGCCGAGCGGGGCACTTTGCGGTCGTTCTCAAATTTGACGACGCCCGCGTTGTCGAAGGGCACGGGCACCTGCACCATCACGGGCACCGGCACGCCGCGCCGGGTGGCGGGCTGCCAGGCCGGCAGCGTCTGCACCACGCGCAGGGCCTCGGCGTTGCACTCGGGGGTGAGGCCCTTGGCGATTTTGGGGTTGATGAGCTTGCCGTTGACGTCCACGGTGGCCGTCACGAGCACGTCGCCGGTCACGCGGGCCTGCTTGGCCTTGGGCGGGATTTGCACGTTTTGGCTGAAAAATTCGCCCATCGCCTCCTCCCCGCCCGGAAACTCGGGGGCGCGGTCGGGGCGGTTTTCGGCCCCGCCGCCGGCTTGCAGCTGCATGTTGCCGGGCGTGAGCACGATGGGGGCTTTGGTGGGGGCGGCCTTGGCGGGGGCCGGCTTGGCCTGGGCCAGCGCGGCCAGCGGGGCGGCTAGCGCAAGGGCGAGAAGAGTAAGACGCATAGGCTTGTAAAAGCGCGAGAAAGAAGAGCTTGGGGTAATTGCCTCAGTACTCGGGGAGTTGGCCGGATGGGTTGCCTCGCCGGCTGGCCGGGGCAGCAAGTACATACCGAAGGCTAGGACAAATGCGCGGCGGCTTCGGTTCGGTCGGCGGGCCGCGAAATCAAGAGTAAGCCCAGGTAGATGAGCGCCCCATTAAGGAGCAGAATTTCGAAGCCGAACTTGTAGCCCCCCAGCCACTGCACCGAGTGCGACACGATGAGGTAGGTGAGGGCCACGCCCGCTACGCAGGTGGGTAGCACCAGCCCGTCGCGCAGCCGTCGGGTGGTGAAAATGCCGAAGGAAAACAGCCCCAGCAGCGGCCCGTAGGTGAAGCCGGCCGCCTTGTACACGGCATCAATGAGGCTCTGCTCGTTGAGCGCCCGGAAGATGAGGATGATGATAATCAGCACCACCGACCAGCCCAGGTGCGTGAGCTGCCGCAGACGGGCCTGCCGGGCCTCGGGGTACTGCTTGATGTTCAGAAAATCGACGCAAAACGACGTGGTGAGCGAGGTCAGCGCCGAGTCGGCCGAGGCATAGGTGACGGCGATAATGCCCAGGATGAAGATGATGCCCGCCGCCAGCGAAAACTGCGTGGTGGCCAGGAAGGGAAATACCTTGTCGGTATCGAGCGTGCCCTTGGCGTTGAGGAGCTGGGGCATGTGCGCCAGGTCGAGGCCCTTGGCGGCGGCGTACTTGTACAGCAGCACGCCCAGGGTCAGGAACAGCACGTTGACGCTCACGATGACCGGCGTAAACCAAAACAGGTTTTTCTGGGCTTCGCCGAGGCTGCGGCAGCTCAGGTTTTTTTGCATCAGGTCCTGGTCGAGGCCGGTCATCACGATGGTGATGAACATGCCGGAGGCGAACTGCTTCCAGAAAAACTTGTCGTCGCGAAAGTTGTCGAAATACACCTGCGACATCGGGCTTTCGCGCACCGTGGTAATGAGCTGCTTGAACGAGTAGTTCAGCGCATCGGCCATGAAGTAGATGCTCAGCGCCACGCAGCTCAGCATGGCCAGCGTCTGGAAGGTGTCGGTCCAGAGAATGGTCTTGAGCCCCCCCTTAAACGTGTAGAGGTAGATGAAGAAGATGCTGACCATCACGGTAACCGAAAACGGCACGCCCATCGAGTCGAACACCGCCAGCTGCAACACGCCCGCCACCAGGTACAGCCGCAGGGCCGAGCCCAGCGAGCGCGAAATCAGAAAAAACAGCGCCCCCGTCTTATAGCTCCAGTAGCCGAAGCGCTGCTCCAGGTAGGAGTAGATGCTCACCAGCCGCAGCCGGTAGTAGAGCGGCAGCAGCACCGTGCCAATCACCAGGTAGCCCGCCACGAAGCCCATTGCCACGGCCAGGTAGCTCCAGCTCTTGCCGTACACGTTGCCCGGCACCGAAATAAACGTGACGCCCGACAGCGAGGTGCCAATCATGGCAAACGCTACCATGTACCACGGCGCATTGCGGTTGGCCACGAAAAAGCTCTCACTCGTCGCCCCCCGCGAGGTGAGCAGGGCAATGATGATGAGGACGATAAAATAGCCCGCAACCAGGCTCAGAATAAGGGTAGGGGACATGCGGTGAGATGGTGAGCTGGCGAAATGGTGAGTTGTAAACTGCGGCGCAACCAGTACGCACTTCTGGCAATCTGCAAAGTTACCCGCCCGCCCGCTCACTACTCGCTAGTGCGGCACTCATTACTGCGTACTCACTATTTCACCAGCTCACCATTTCACCTATTCCCACGCCGGCCAGCGCAGGATTTCGCCCACGGCGGGGGCGTGCAGCTCGCCGCGCAGCATGCCGCTGGCCGCCACTTCGGTAAGCAGGCGCAACGGCTCGGAGGCGGGCTCGTCGCTGAGGTCGAAGGTGCCGTGGTGCATGGGTACCAGGTGGCCGGCCCGTAGCACGTTGGCCGCCTTGGCGGCCTCGTGGGGATTCACGTGGCTCAGGTGCATCATAAACGGCGGCTTGTACGCCCCGATGGGCAGCAGCACGATGTCGAGCGGGCCGAACGTCTGCTCGATTTGCTCGAAGTGGTCGCCGTAGCTCGTGTCGCCGGCGAAGTAAATGAGGCGGTCTTCGGTTTTGATTAAAAAACTGCCCCACAGTACCTTGTTCAAATCGAAAAGCCCGCGCCGGTGCCAGTGGCTGGCCGGCAGGTAGTACAGCTCAAACGGGGCGGCCGGCCCCAGGTCGAACTGCTGCCACCAGCCGGCTTCCTGCACCGGCAGGGCGGGGGCCATGCCGCGCAACAGGCCCGCCATGCCCAGCGGCGCGAGCGCCTGCATCTGCGGATTTTGCTGGGCTACTAGCTTGATGGACTGTTCATCCAGGTGGTCGCGGTGGCCGTGCGAGAGCAGCAGGTAGTCGATGTTGCGCACGTCCTGGGGCCGGCAGGGTAGCGCGTGGCGGTGCCGTAAACCCACCGACGAAAACAGCACGGGGTCGAACAGCAAGCTCACGCCCCCCACGCGCAGCAGAAAGCAGGCGTGCCCCAGCCACACCAGCATGTCCTCGGTCGAGAAAAAGGCCTCGGCGCAGGGCACCACGGCGGGCGTCCAGGTATCCCGTTTCTTCTCTTCCTTCTGCGGGTTGGCCGTGAGCTGCCAGCGCAGCACGGTGCCAAACGACGGCTCGTACAGCGCCTCGCCGTTGCAAAATTCGGTCCCAACGAGCTTGTTGCCGGGGTAGCCGGGGCGGATGGTAGGAAGCGCCTCATTGCGGCGGTAGTGAACGGGAGCAGACATAAAGGCAGGCGGGGCGAGCGGCACGTTTCGGCCGCAAAGTTGTTATAGTACCACCAGTATCGGCCAAAGTTCGTAAGTTGGCTGCGACAACCCAATTCATTTGCGCAAGCACCTTTTTTCATGAGCGACAACCAATTTTTACCGGACCGCGACCGGTCCGTGGCCCGTCAGATTTCGGCCGAGGAAGCCGCCCGCATCCAGGCCCAGTTTTTCGCCCAGGTTTACGGCTGGATGGCCGCCGGGCTGGCCCTCACCGGCGGCGTGGCGCTGTTTGCCGCCGGCTCGCCGGCCATCATCGAGTTCGTATTCGGCACCCGTTTCGTGTTTCTGGGCCTCATCATCGCCGAGCTGGTGATTGTAGGCTTCCTCTCAGCCCGCATCTTCCAGTGGAGCCGGGGCCAGGCGCAGGCCGCCTTTATCGGCTACGCTCTGCTCAACGGCCTCACGCTGAGCGTTATCTTCCTGGCTTACACGGCTGATTCCATTGCCTCGACTTTCTTCACCACCGCTATTATGTTCGGGGTGATGAGCGCCTTTGGCTACTTCACCAAGTCGGACCTCTCGGGCTGGGGCAAGCTGCTGAGCATGGCCCTCATTGGCTTAGTGATCGCGATGGTGGTCAATATGTTCTGGGGTAATTCCACGCTCAACCTCATTACCTCGTTCATCGGCGTCATCCTCTTCACCGCGCTGGCGGCCTACGACACCCAGAAGCTGAAGCAAATCGCCTTTATCGGCATTACCGAGGGCGAGGAAATGCACGACAAAGCTTCCATCTTGGGCGCTCTTACGCTGTACCTCGACTTCGTAAACCTGTTTTTATTCCTGCTGCGCTTCTTCGGCCGTCGCCGCTAGTCGTTAGCAGCAGCTAGTAGAAAGCAAAAAGCCCCGGCCGCAATTCGGCCGGGGCTTTTTTATGGCTTGATTATTCGTTCTAACCTAGTGTTGATGTCGAGGGGAGTCATTGGTAACACTTGCCATCGTTGGCATGTAATGCGCCTCAGAACCGTCCGTCATGCTGAGCTTGCCGAAGTATCTCGCTCGCGCCTCATCCGAGCCGTTCAATTGGGTGAGCGAGATGCTTCGGCAAGCTCAGCATGACGGACGGTTTTTTGATGTGCTGCTGATAGACTGCCTGTCGCAGTTTGCTTTTACTTCGCGGCGCTGGCCAGCCAGGCGGCGCGCTGCTCTTTCTGGGCGGGAGTGGCGGTCATCTTGTCCACACTTTCCATGGGCTGCACCTGCACGTTGGTGTCTTCGGTGAGGACCACTTGCACGTTGCGCTCCACGCCGGCGCGGCTACGCACCTTCACGGGCACGAGGTCGGCGGGGGTGTGGCGGCGCATGATGCTTTCGAGGGTGGCCATGTTGTCGATTTTCTCGCCGTCGAGGGTCACGATCTGGTCGCCCCGGTCGATGCCGGCCTTGTAAAGGCCCGAGCCAATGGTCGTATTGCGATTCAGAATGCAACGGCCTTCCTCGTCAAACTCGACCTGGCGGGGCAGGGCGGCGGCCAGCGCCTTCACCGGTACCACGGCCAGGCCCATCGAAGCCAGGTTTTCGCCGAAGCGCGGGGCCTCGTGGCCGTAGATGTAGCGCCGGAAGAACGAGCCCGCAAAGGCCGTGTCCTTGGCCACAGTGCCCAGTACGCGCTGCAAATCCTTCACGGTGTACGTTTTGGCCGGGGCCAGGGCGGGCGTCTGGGGCTTGCCAAATTCCAGCCACACGGCCTGCATGTACTTGTCGAGCGAAGTGTGGTAGCGCTGGCGCAGCTGCAAGTCGAGGCACAAGGCCAGGCCCGCGCCCTGGATGTAGTACGAGAGGTAGGTGTTGATGCGGTTGGTGGGATCGACCGACACGGCCGCGTCCACGAACGGGGCCTGCCGGCTCATGTCGAGGGCCGAGGCGTAGCGGGCGCCCGGCGCATTGAGGCGGGCGTTCACCCAGGAGCTCACGCGCTCGAAAAACTGCTCGTCGTCGTAGAAGCCCGCCCGGCGCAGAATCAGCTCGCCGTAATACTGCGTGAAGCCCTCGCCAAACCACAGCGCGTCGGTCATGTTGGTGCGCTGGAAGTCAAACGGCTCCAGGCCCTTGGCGCGGATGCGCTCGGTGTTGTAGGCGTGGAAAAACTCGTGCGATACCGTCGCCAGGTTACGCAGCGTGCCTTCCTCGCGCAGCGGCTGGGAGCTGGTGAGCGAGGTCGAGTTGCGGTGCTCCATGCCGTCGCCGGTGGCCTGGGGCAGGTAGTCGGCCAGGAAAGTGTAGCGGCCGAAATCGAACTGCGGGTACTCGCCGTTGAAAACGCCGGCGGCCTCGCGCACCACCTTCTGGGTTTTCTTCACGAAGGCATCGACCTCGCTGGCGGGGCCGGCGTAGTAGGTCGCCATGTCGAAGTTGCGCCCGCCGTCCTGCCAGGTGTGCAAAAACTGCTGCGAGCCCAGCACGATGGGGCTGTCCATGAAGTACTGGAGGTTGGGCGCGGTCAGTGTCGCCTTGTCCTCGCCACTGCCCTTCATCTGACTGGCCACTTTCCAGTTGGGCGGCAGCTCGAATTTTACTTCGGTGGGCCGGTTTTCCAGGCCCTGCGCGTAGCAGAAAGTCGCCGGAATGTTGAGGTGGGCGTGCTGCTGGTCGATGCCGGCAAACGTCCCATCCGAGCGGTCGCCGTAGAGCGTGTAGTTGAATTGCACCGTGCCATCGGCCCCCGGCGTGACTTCCCAGGAGTAAGGGTCGGGCCGGGTGATGGCGAGGAGCTTGCCCGCGCCGTCGGTTGCCACGGTATAGTAGACATTCTTGATAAACTCGTGGAGCGCGTAGCGGCCCGGCGACGAGCGGGCCATGCGCACTACCAGCTTCTGGCCGGGGGGCAGGCCCGCAAATGTGGCCGCAATGCGTGCCTCGTGGTGCACGGCATTAGGAAAAGTAACAGCGTAACGCACGGCCGGACCCGGGGCTGCGGCTGCCGCCCCCTGCGCCTGCGCTAAAGCTGGCAGCAAGGCTAGCGTTAACCCCGCCAATCCTCCCTCGCGAAGAAGTTTTTTCATAAAAACCAATTAAATAATGCTAAATACTGCTTCTCAGTGCGCTCAACCTAGTTTGAGTCGATGCAAAGTAAACAGGAAGCACGCACTACGGAGCGGTGCCCGGGGCGATTTGCACCGGTAATAATCCGGGCTTTTGCAAAACCAGCCCGACTACCGCACCCCCGAAAAAATACCTGTGCCAACCGGGCCGCCAACCCAGCGCCGCCAACCCCTGCGGCCAGGGCGGCAGCCGCTGCGCCCGCAGCCCCACCGTGAGGCCAAAAAACCGGTACATGGCCCATAGCAGCCAGCGCCGCCAGCCCCGCCGGGCGGGCCGAAAGTCGGTGACCAGCCACGGCGCGCCCGGCGCGTGGGCCGCGTGCAGCCGGGCCAGCGCCCCCGGCAGCGCCGCCTCGGTAAAGCAGTCGAGTACGAAAAAAGTGACGACGGCATCGAACTGCTCGTTGGGCCGCAAGTCGGCTTCGGTGCCCTGCCGCAGCTCGACCGTCGCACCAGCGGGGGCGGGGTGCCGCCGCAACCGGGCACGGGTCCGCGCCAGCATGGCCCCCGATACCTCCAGGTACAGCACCTGCGCCCGTGGCCGCTGCCGCCAGATTTCGTGCAGCACCCAGCCCGCCCCGCCGCCCAGCACCAGCACGCGGGGCGCGGGCCCCGGCGGTAGGCCCGCTACCAGCGTTGCTCGCTGCGCCCGGCGGAGCGCCCCGCCAAATGCCAGCCCGGCCAGCGCGTCGTACACGCAGGCTACCGGACCAAAATCGGCCGCCGGCGGGTGGGCTGGGGGTGGGGTTGGCGTAGTGAAAGGCGACATAGGGTAAAAAGGAAGCGAGTGGAAATGGGCAAAATCGCAACGGAAACCCGCCAGAGTGGGTTTTTTAGAAATTTTTTTAAGAGTCCAAGTGCCTGAAAAACAAATTTTCGGACTGCTCACTGCCCGGCCCGCGCCAGAAAAATCAGTGTTACGCTTGCATGAAGCCGATTCAGCCCTCTATCTTTGCATCATCAAACAGCAACCACCAACCGGGCGGCTCTGCTGAATGAGACATCTGCGCTTGTGGCGAAATTGGTAGACGCGCTGTCTTCAGGCGGCAGTTCCGCAAGGTGTGAGAGTTCGAGTCTCTCCGAGCGCACGATTCAAGTGCAAAAAGCCAGCCCCGCAACGGGCTGGCTTTTTTGTGTTTACGCCGGGTAGTCCGCCGAGGTCGGGGCTCGACGCAGCCAAGCGGGAAGAAATCACGTTCAACGCAGTTTACGCTCGTTGCTCGCCATGCCTGCTCCCGTTGCCCCACCCGACTCGTCTTCTTCTACCACTGCCACTAAAGCGGCCGGGCTGGCGGGCCTGCTCACCGCCGAGGCCATTGCGGGCGGCATGCTATTCGTGCTGGCTTTCGGGCTGTTCTTTTACCTTACGCGGGTGGTGTTTCGGGAACACTCGCAGGTGTTTGACAACTGGGGCTTTGCCCAGATGGACGCCCTGCGGGCCGCCCACCCCTGGCTGACGCCCTGGGTGCTGCGGCTCACATTTTTTGGCTCAGTTAGGTTCTTCGTGCCCGCCAGCCTGCTGGCCCCGTACCTGCTGTACCGGCGCGGCTACGGCCGCTACGCGGTGGAATTGCTGATCTCAATGGGTGGGGGCTTCATTCTCAATGAGCTGCTGAAGTTCTGGTTTCACCGCGACCGGCCCACCACGGCCCTGATTTATCAATACGGCCTGAGCTTTCCGAGCGGGCACGCCATGATGAGCATGGCCTACTACGGCTGCCTGGCCTGGCTGGCCGTGCAGCACGGCGGGCGCTGGGGCTGGGCCATTTTATTGGTAATCTGGGCCTTGCTGATTGGCTGCTCGCGCATGTATTTGCACGTGCATTATCCCACCGACGTGGTAGCGGGCTTTGCCGCTGGTACGGCCTGGCTGCTGCTATTGCGGGCGGGCGTGGAGTTGTTTTGGAAGCAAAAGAAGAGTTTGTAGGAGGCCTGGGCTGCCTTCGCAGTCTTGTAGTCAGCATTATGTAAAACGCCAGTCATGCTGCGGCAAGCTCAGCATGACTGGCGTCGTGGGGGTGGTTTAAAATAGGCGATCCACGTTGCCTTACGGCGCTACCACCACCTTGGCACTAGCCACGGGGAGCGAGCGGCCGGCAGCGTAGACCTGCAAGTAGTACAAGCCCGCTGGTAACGCGCTCACATCCAACTCAGCTTGCTGCTGAAGGGCCAGCCGCCGCACTGTCCGGCCGGTTGCGTCGCGTAGGTACAGGTGCACTTCGGCGGCGGCGTCGTAGCGCACCCACAGCGTGCGCTGGGCCGGTACGGGCCAGGCCAGCAGGTGGGGAGTAGTCGCATCGGGGCCGGCTACTGTTACCACGGGCGAGTAGTGAATTTGGCCATCGTTATCAGCCTGTTGTAGCCGGTAATAGGCCGTGGCGGCGGGTGCGGCCGCGTCCGTAAACTCGTAGCTGGCCGGCTGCTGGGCCGCGCCTTGGCCGGCTACAAAAGTGAGCGTCTCGAAGAGGCCCGCGGCGGTCTGGCGCTGCACCGCAAAGCCCCGGCTATTGACTTCGGAAGCCGTTTGCCAACGCAGGCGCACGATACTAGCGGCTACGCGCTCGCCGGTGAAGCCCCGTAACGTGACGGGTAGCGGCTGGGCGTTGGCCGCAGGGGCCAGCTTCACCGTGAAGGCCGACGCGCCGGCGAGCACTACGTACAGTTGCTGGCGAGCGGCATCGTAGCGGTAGCTACCGATGCTATCACCCGTGAGGGCAACGGGGGCGCTGGCCAGCGCCAGCGTGAGGCGGGTGGCCCGGCTCACTGCGCCTTCGTAGCGGGCAGCGCCGGTTTTTTGCCAGCTCACCGTAGCGCGGTCGGCGGCTTGCAGCACCGGCTTATCGCCGAGGTACAGGGCCGTGCCCTGCTGTATAAATAGCTGGGCGAAGGCCCCGGTGCTGTCGGCGGAGTAAAAATTCAGTCGGCCATCGGCGCGCACGGCGGTGGGTAGCTTAGGACTGGTGGCCGCTTGCAAAATGGTATCGGCCTGGGCGAAGGCGACGTCGATAAAGGCCCCGGTGCTGGCCAGCGCCGCCGTAGCCGCCCCGCTGATGGTGCGGATGCGCGGCCGCCGGCCGGTGCTGGGGTAGAGCGCCGCCAGAAAATGCGTCTGGGCATCGCCGCTTTTGCCTACGAGCAGGGTAGTGTGGTTTTCGGCCGTGCCGTAGGTGGTTTCGTGGGGATTGGTAGCCGTGGTGTAAGTGGTGGCCCCGCCGGTGGCCGTGACGTGGGCCAGCAGGGCTACGCCGTTTTTCTGCCACAGGCCTTCGTGCGCGGCCAGGCTGTCGGTGAAGGTGCCAGTGGTAGCCGGCTGGCCGCCGGCCAGCCCGTAGCCGTGCAGCTGCCAGGTGTAGGTGTGGGGCTGGGCGGCAGTTATCTCATCGGCCAGCAAATAGTAAGTATTCCGCACAAACAGTGCCTTGCGCACGATGCTCACGCCCTGGTAGGCCGTTTTCACCTCCCCGTAGGCCAGCCCCGCGGCGCGGAGCGTCTGCTGAATGGCGCTCATGGCCGGGCTGGCCACGCCGGCCGTGCCGATGGCCGGCCCCGCGCCATCGACCAGCACGAGGTTGTGGTTGGAAGCCTGGCCCACTTCGGCCCGCCGATTGTAGCTGAGGTAGCCGGGGTCGAGGGCCAGCTGCTGGCCGTAAGCGTGCAGCAGAAAGCTGCCGGCACTGCCCTGGCTGTGGCCCCCGGAGTTGGCCTGGGCCAGCCCGCCCCGGCCGTAGAGGTGCAGGTAGGCGGCCAGCGAGTCGTTGCCCGACCGGAAGATCAAATTGCCGCTGCCGGGCAGTACCGTGAGGGCGGGGTGGCTGGGTGGGGTAGGCGCCAGGGCGGCGGCCAGGTAGGCAGCCCGCATATCCACGGTCACGTCGCGCAGCTGGGCGGTGAGCGAGCGCATAGGCGTGCCGGTGAGGCGGCTCAGGGCCAGCGGCTGCACGTAGCGGGCCTGGCCGGTGAGCGCCAGCTCGGGCATGGCCATGTCCACGTACGAGTCTTCGAGGGCGGGCAGGCGGCCGTCGGGCAGCGTGATGGCGGCCAGCCAGTCGTAGAGCCGGGTGTATTTCGGGTCGTAGTACGGATTGCGAATGGAGCGGGCGCTGGTACCGAAGGTGTACGTTTGCCGGCCGTCGGGCAGGAAGTGGCCCATCGCCCGGAAGAAAGGCAAGCAATTGAGCAGCGCGTACTTGCAGTAGTAAGGCCCTTCGGCGTAGCCCGTAATTTGCGTGGAGTCGGACTGCCGCTGGGCGTCGCGCCACAGCACGTTGTCGATGTGGTAGAGGCCGGCCCCGGCCCAGGTGGCGGGCTGGCGGTTGCGATCGGGGCTGTCGGCCTCGCTCAGTACCACGGCGGCCATGCCCAGGGCAGCGGCCGTCATGAGGGTGTGGTTGTTCTTGACGTAGCTGTAAAAGCTGATGCCCATGAACGGCGTGGTCGATTGCCGGTACAGGTTGCCCGCAAACTCCTGCAAGCGGGCCTGGCTGGGGGCCAGCGCCGCGGGCGTTTCGCCGGCCCCGCGCAGCAGGTCGTAGGCAACGAGGTAGTCAATCAGCTCCTTCGAGCGCCATTGCCACTCGGTGTAGCTGGTGAGGGCCTCCACGTTGGAGTTCAGGCTTTCGAGCAGCGTCCGGGTTTTGGTCAGCAGGGCCGCCCGCGCGGCAGGGTCGAGGTTGGCCTGGTTGTCGCGGCCCGGCTGGTAGTCAAGCAGGGCTACGAACGCCGCATTTTTGGCAAATGCGGCCCGCATCCGGCGCCCGCTGGCCGAGGTGTTGTCGTCGCTGGCGCTGCCCTGGGCTTCGTTGTAGAGGCCCTGGTATAGCGCCTGCTTGGCCGGCGTGGCCAGGCTGGCCCGCACGGCGGGCACGTCACTGAGCTTGAGCAGGGTGCGCGGGTAGCTCAAGTCGGCCCCGACCGGGGACCAACTGCCGGTTTGGGCAAGCAGGCGGCCCGTTGCTAGCCAGCAACCCAGCAGGAGCAGTACGGCCCGGTGTCTTCCGCGAGTAGTCGGCCAGCTAAAAAGGCACCTGATACAAAGGCTAAGGTGCCGGGTAAGGGTAGAAATAGCAGTAGCGTCAGGTAGAATAAGGTACATAAACCGTGGAAAAGTCTCCGGTCGGCCTTGCCGGTAAGCAGCGGCAATTGGTAAGCAAAACCGACCGGAGAGATAAGCTGGAGTAAGAATTAATCGAAGCGTATAAATTGTACTTGTGGGGGTAAAGCATCTGAAAAATAAAAGGTTTCAATAAGGCTAATTTCTTTGAAATGAACAAAAAAATAACCGATATTATCCTGATTGATACCTTCTAACTGGTAAAAATACTGCTTAGTAGTCCTTTTTACAATTTGTATTATTAGGGTAACGGGATTGTATAATGGCGGGTAAGGTTTGTGGCCGACCGCTCGCCAGTGGAGTGCTGGAAAACAAGGAAGCCCGGCTGCAAAGTCACGGAGACTTGTAGCCGGGCATCGGGTAGCGCCCTGTGGATTGATCTGAAAATTGCTTTGCTAGTAGGTAGGCACTCTGCATCTAAAACGCCAGTCATGCCGAGCCTGCCGAAGCAGCTCGCTCGCCACACCTAACGGGATAGTTAGGGCAGCACGCGAGCTGCTTCGGCAGGCTCAGCATGACTGGCGGTTGGGTTGCGCGGTAGATTTTCTTAAGAAGCTGTTTAAGTTAACTAAACTGTCTGTCATTGCGAGCGCAGCGAAGCAATCACACCTGTTCAGCCTGGCGTTCGGGTGTGATTGCTTCGCTGCGCTCGCAAGGACAAACAGCTTTTAGATGGGTAGTGATAATTTAAACAGCTTTTAAGCACCACCCGCAGTAAACTGCTCAGGCAGTGCCTTAAGTAAAGATCAGAGCTTCACCGCGACGCGCAGGGCCAGCAGGCCCTTGACGCCTTGCAGCTCTTCCAGCTCCAGTTCCTCAATGCCGGGTTCCAGCAGCTTGCGGTCTTGCAGATAGTCGATGTATTCGAGGTATTCGGTGGCGTCGCGGGGCTGGGCGTACACCAGCGCCAGCTGGCCCGGCTGGGTGAGGCGCTCGCCGGTACCGAGCACGGTGGCCTTGTCGATACGCTTCTTAATGATCTCGTAGCGAATATTATACGCACCATCGACGTCGAACTGCCGCTCGTCTTGCCGGAAGCGGATGCTCAGCGGCTGCGAGTGAATGAGGATGAGCTGGGTGGTATCGAGCGGCACGGCCAGCTCGGCCTTGAGGGCGTGGGTGCGGCGCGTGATTTCGACCATCACCAGCAGTTGCCACAGGCGGAGGTTTTTGAGGAAAACCAGGTCGAAGGGCTTGTCCTGCACCAGGCTGCCGCCCACGTAGATATTGTGCTCCACGCCGTCGGTTTTCAGACGCTGGAAGTAGTGCGGAAACATCTGCTGGGCCTTTGCCTCCTCCTCGTCGAGGTAGTCGCTGATGGTGTCGTTGATGAGCGTCACGCTCTCCTCAAAGTCGCGGCGGCGGTGGTAGAGAATGCCCAGGCGCGGGTCGATCTGCTGCCAGTAGGCGGCGATGGCCGGGCGCAGCTCCGCGTTGTTCTGGGCCAGGTATTCGAACAGCGGCTCGACCTCGGTGCGCAGGGAGTCGTAGATGCTCACCTCGTCGCCGCTGAGAATACCCTGGCGCAGCCGGCGTAAGTTTTTAGTAACGTAAAATTTAAGCTCGTCCAGGATGGGCAGCTGCTGGAAATCGGACGCCTTTTTGAGCACCCGGTTGGCTAGCGTGAGGTGTTCGATGAGGTCGCCCTGCACGGCCTCATTGCGGGCCACGCTG
Source organism: uncultured Hymenobacter sp. (assembly GCA_913776615.1). GTDB lineage: Bacteria > Bacteroidota > Bacteroidia > Cytophagales > Hymenobacteraceae > Hymenobacter. Next base: position 51,363 of record CAJYPK010000001.1, on the reverse strand, counting down.
CTGCCCCGGATGTCGCAGGAGCCGTGCAGCGGGTACACTTCCTCGAAGACGATGGGCTCCATCTCGGCCGTGCGGTTGCCGTCTTCCTGCTTGGCCAGCAGGCGGCGGGCCGCGTCGTTGAAGCGCCACTCCATCGTGGGGTGAATGGCGGTGAATTTCTCCTTGATCACCGCCTGAATGCGGGTTTCGAGGTCTTCGGCGTTGCGCTTGACGGCCACCGCAAACAACGGCACGAACTGGTTAACCAGCTCCAAGTCAAACTCATCCAGGGTATTGGCGGTTGGGGAACCCAGCTCCAGCAGGCCCACCGTGTCGGGGCCGTAGGGCAGCAGCGCCAGGATGGCCGATTGAATACCCATGCGCAGCATCTGGGCGCGCAGGCCTTCGGGGATACCCGGCTCGGTAGCCACGTCTTCGAGCACCAGCGGCTGCCGCTCACTCAGCAGGCGCTCGTAGAGCTGGCGAAACTCACCTTCGAGCAGGTTGTCGCCCTGCAAGTGCTTGGTTAGAAAGCTGTGGTTGATTTTGCGGCCAAAGTCCACGAAGGCCTTTTTACGCTCGTCGTAGGCGGCAATGCCCACCTGCAAGGCGGGCCGGGCAAACAGTACCCGCAGCTTTTCCTGAATCTGCTCCAGGCGGTCGGAAGCTTGCAGCACGTCGCGCTCCAGCAGGTCGTACTTCAGCTCGGAGAGGATTTCCTGGGTGGTGACGTCCACCAATTGCAGCAGCTGAAAGCCTTCGAGCGCGAAGTGCTCGGGCGGCAGCAGCTCGCGCCACAGGTCGAGGCGGTGGCGGTTGTGCAGCAAGTGCTGCACCTGCTCGGGCGTGAGCGCGGGCTTCTCGCCCACTACTTTCACCTCCACGAAGGTCGAGTCGAAGCTCAGGCCGTAGTGGCGGTAGAGACCGATGCGGTAGTCGGGCACCGTGAAAATAAACGCACCCTGCTCGGGAGCTTCAGCCCCGTACTCGCGCACCAGGATGAGCAGGTAAGCCAGCCGGGTCATCTGGCTCTCCATCGTCGCCAGGTCCACGTTGAGCGGCTGCTTGATGGTGCGGTCCTTGCCCAGCAGTACCTCCGCGAAGCGCGGCGTATAGTAAAAGCTCTGGCGATTGAAGGGTACTACCGCCCCCAGAATGGCCGTGACCGTGATGGCGGGCGCGAACACGGCCGTCATGAGCGTGGCCACCACCTCGTGGCAGTCGTCGAGCGTCCCGACATCGTGGAGGCGGCCCCGGCAGCAGGGGGTCTCGGCTACTTGCTGCATTACGCTGCGGGCCAGGCGCGCCACGCCGGGGTTGGCATCCTGCTCACGGGCCTGCCAGTAGGCGATGAGTGGCTCCAGGCTCAGGCGCGTCGCGAAGGGAAAGCCAGCTGGTCCTTCGGGCCGGGGCTCCGGGGCCAGGGCGGCGCGGGTCAGGGCATCGGCGGCGGCCGGCGGCAGGGTAGGGGCAGGCATAAAGTAAGGGAAGGTAGAGGCGTAGGCGGCCGGCGAACTGCCAGCTTAATCGAGCTTGCTAATGATGACGGGAACGGGCGTCTTAGCCCCCGCGCTGCCCGCTTCAGTTACGTTGATAGTGCGCGTAGCGCGCCCTACCAGCTGAAATTGTTTTTGAGTATTCTCGTAGCACGTACAGCAGCCATCGCCGGCGTACTGGCCTTGCAGCGCAATATTTTTAAACGTAAACGTGTAGAGGCGGCGCGGGGACTTCACCGAGCGATCCTGCACCGTGAGCAGATAGTTGAAGGCGTCGAGCTTACCCCCGGTGGTGCCCGGTGCGAAAGGAGTGTTGTTGCTGATGACGAGCGTAGTGGTTGGCAGATTGGCCCTGGCTAGCTTGCGTAGTAGCGCACTATTTACGTTGGCCTGCTGCGCCCGGATGATGGTAATCGGTGCCGAAAGCGCCCCCTCGGGCTGGGCCGCAATGGCGGGCGTCGTAGCCGTAGCCGGCTGGGCGGGCTTAGCCGTGGCGTAGCGCTGTAGATACACCGTATCTAGCTGGGCAGCGGTAAAGTAGGTCGTATCGTTGGCTACTCCGGCGCTGGGCGCATCTTTCAGCACCAGGTACAGCGAATCGGCCTGCAAGTCGTCGCAGTTGCAGGTATTGTTGGCGCAGCAGCCGGCCGCCAGGGCCACCAGGGGCGCGAAGGCCGCGCAGCGGAAAAAAATCTTCATAATTCAAGCTAACGCAAAACCCGGCCCCGGCAGTGCCCGCATGGCACCGTGCCGAAGCCGGGCTACGCAGTGGCTGAAGCCACTACAAAACTACTGCTTGCTGCTGCCGGGCAGAGTGGGGTTGTTTACCTGGCCACCGGCCATCATGAGCGGGCGCAGGCGGTTCGAGGCCGTATCAAGCTGCGGCCGAATCTGGGCCAGGGCCTCACGCAGGGCGATTACGTCGGCCAGGCGCGGGGCTTCGGTCTGCGAGTAGCCGCTGTACATGGCCACTTTCACGTTGGAAGTACCCTTGCCGGTGTAGGTGCCCAGCAGCTCGCCGTTGGCGTTCATCATTTGTACCTCGGCTTGCAGGTCGGTCTTATACCATTCCAGGGGCGCGCCGAAAATACTGGGAATCAAGAAAGTGATAACCTGGGCAGCTTGCAGGCTGCGGCCGGTGCGCACGGTTTTTACTTTGGTTACGACCAAGCGGGCGTAGCCGTAGGTAGCGGTATCGGTGGGCTCCAGTACGTTGCGTTGCAACTCGGCTTTGAAGAGGCGCAGCGGGTCTTCGGGCAGGGCACCGTCGTTCATGGCCAGGGGGCCGGGGTCGGCGGTGATTTCCAGCGGCGGCAGGCGCTTGCTGATGGTGGCCGTGGGCGTGGCCGAAAACGTGCCTTTTACCGACTTACAGGCCCCGAGGCTGGCCAGCGCGAGAGTTGTCAGCCAAAGAGCACGGCCAGCGGGAAAATATAGTTTCATACAGGTGTCAGACGGAGCTGGTAGTTGAATTATGCCAAGACGACGTTAGATATCAGAAAGAAAGTAGGGCGGGGCTTAAAATTATTTGCTAAGGTAATGATAGGCGGTCAGTTATCGTTATAGGTAGTCGTCTTTTTTGCGTAAGTAGCTGAGGTGTATTCCGATTAAAATCGCCCGAAAAGTACTATTTCGGCGGGGTGGCTCAATGGCCGGCGGTCGGTGCCGGCTCGGGCGCCAGCAGATCGGCCGGGGCTTCGTAGTTATCAATGAACTCTCCTTCCCAGCGAGCTACGACGGCCGAGGCCAGGCAGTTGCCGAGTACGTTCACGGCCGTGCGGGCCATGTCCATGAGCGCGTCGATGCCCAGGATGATGAATACCGGCCAGGGCGGCAGGTTAAACGAAGGTAACGTTGCCAGCAAGATTACGAGCGAGGCGCGGGGTACCCCGGCCACGCCTTTGCTAGTGAGCATGAGCGTGAAAACCAACAGCATCTGGTCGCCAACCGACAGCGTGATGCCCGCCGCCTGGGCCACGAACACGGCCGCCAGCGAGAGGTAGAGCGTGGTGCCGTCGAGGTTAAACGAGTAGCCCGTGGGCATTACGAAGGCCACAATGCGGCGCGGCACCCCGATGCTTTCCATGGCTTCCATCGCCCGCGGCAGGGCCGCCTCGCTGCTCGTGGTGGCAAAGGCGATGCTCACCGGCTCGGCCACGGCCGCTACGAAGCGGCGCAGCGGAATGCGCATAAGCAGCGCCACCGGCAGCAAAATCAGCAGTACGAAGGCAATGAGCGCGCCGTAGAGCGTAAGCAGCAACTGAAAGGCGTTGAGCAGCGGCCCGAAGCCCAGCTTGGCCACGGTGTAGGCCATGGCCCCGCCCACGCCCAGCGGGGCGAAGTACATCACCACGTTGGTAAATTTAAACATCACTTCCGAGAGGCTCTCGCAGAAATCCAGCATCACGCGGCGGGGCTTTTCGGGTGTGAGGGCCAGGCCGATGGCGAAGATGATGGCGAACACTACCACTTGCAGCACCTGCCCTTCGGCCACCGACTTGGCAATGTTTTCGGGGAAGATGTGCAGGATGATGTCGGCCACCGACTGCGGGGCGGCGGCGGCCAGCGCGTCGCTTTTCTCGGCGATGGCGGTGTGCTTGATGCCCACCCCGGCCTTGGTGAAGTTGATGGCCGCCAGCCCGATAAGCAGGGCAAACGTGGTCACGACCTCAAAGTACACCAGCGCCTTGAGGCCCATACGACCCACCTGCTTGAGATTGGCGTGGCCGGCAATGCCCACCACCAGGGTGGCGAATACCAGCGGCGCGATAATGGTTTTTACCAGGCGCAGAAAGGCGTCGCTCAGTACTTTCAGGTTGAGCGCCACGGCTGGCACATCGTGGCCCAGCTCAATGCCCGCCAGCATGGCCACTACTATCCAGCCGGTGAGCGAGCGGCGCGGCGCCACGAAAAGCGCCAGCGCGCCCAGGGCCAGCCAGCGGGCTACGGTGGCGGCGGTGGCCAGCGGCTGCCCGGCGGCCGGGGTTTCAGGAGCCGGAAGTCCACCCAACGTCGGAGTAGCCAGCGTAGCAAGTTGATGGATAGATAGGTACGTGAGCACGGCGGCCACTACCGTTAGAAACAGGGCCAGCCAGGCAGAGCGGGAAAACTTCATGCACTAAATGAAAGCGAACTGAAAACAGGCATCAAAGTACGGCACGGCGGGCCGAAACCTGGGCGGCGGACCGTTCGCAAGACGGCGGCTAAATACTTTTAGTCGTCACAAAGTCAGATTTATGACCGCAGCTGTATCACCTTTGTAGCGCCACTCGCCCGCCGCCCGCTTCATGACTATCTGGACCCTCACCACTCACGACCTGCCGCTGAGCTACCTCTGGAAAATCGCGCGCAACGCCTCGGCGGCCAAAACCAACCTCGTGCTGCAAGCCACCCAGGGCGAGGCCAGCGGCCGCGGGGAGGCCGCGCCCAACGTGCGCTACGGCGAGTCGCCGGCCCTGCTGCAAGCCCAGTTCGAGGACTTGCTGGCCCACGGCCTGGCTCAGGCCGATACCCTGCCCGAGCTGACGGCGCTGCTGGCCGCCCGGCCGGTAGCCCACGCCCTGCGCTTTGCACTCGAAGCGGCGCTCACCCACTGCCTGGCCGCCCGCGCCGGGCAGCCGGTGTGGCGGTGGCTGGGCGTGCCGCCGCCCAACTCGCACACGGCCACGGCATTTTCGCTGCCCATTATGGAGCCGGGCGAGGTGGCGGCTTTCCTGGCCGAGCACCGGGCCGAGCGCTTTCGGCTGCTGAAAATAAAAGTAAATCAAGAAGATGGGCTTGCCTTGCTGCGGGCCGTGGCCGCCGCCCTGCCCGGCCGCCCACTACTCGTGGATGGCAATGAGGCCTGGCCCGATGCCGATAGCCTGCTGCGCTTTCTGGAGCAAACGGCCGCCGTGCCCGGCCTGCGCCTCCAGCTGCTGGAGCAGCCCCTGCCCGCTGCCTGCGCCGCCGACTATCGCTACCTGCGCCCCCGCGCCGGCCTGCCGCTCATCGCCGACGAGTCGGTGACCGACGAGGCCGATTTCGAAGAAATCGCCCGGCAGTTTCACGGCGTCAACGTGAAGTTGATGAAGGCGGGCGGCTACCAGCGCGGGATTGAGCTGCTGCGCCAAACCCGCGCCTACGGCCTGCTGCCCATGCTGGGCTGCATGGTCGAAACCTCGCTTGGCATCTGGTCGGCGCTGCAAGTGAGCGCCCTGGCCGAGGTACACGACCTCGACGGCTTCCTCATCCTGCGCCACGAGCCGTTTAAGCTGGTGCACGAAGAAGCGGGCGAGCTATTTGAAACCGAAAAAGGCGGCCACCCTAACTCGGGCAGCCGCCTGACTGGCGCGGGAGGGTAGGTGTTCGGAGGATTATTTCAGCGTTTTAAGCTTGGCGTCGAGCTCCTGCAATTGCCGGTCAACCACCTCGGTATTGGGGGCGTTGGGGTGCGTTTGCTGCAGCAGGGCCACCTTGCGGTTCAGCAGCTCTACCTCGTGCATGAGCAGCTGCTCGCGCTCGTTGGGCGCGTCGCCCATCACGGTAGTAGGGGCCGTGCCCACCTGCACGTACTTGTCGAACTTGGCATCGGCGGCTACCGAGTTGTCGCCGCGGGCGGCCGCTGCGCTGGCTGGCGTGCCAAACACGATGCCGCCCTCCGCGTTGATGTAGTCGCCCTCGTGGAGACTGGTGATTTTACCGCCGGGAAACTCCACGATGCCGCTCTTGACGTTGATTTTAGTGCCGTTGGGCAGACGCACGTTTTGCGCGAGGGGGGTAATCTGCGTGCCCAGGCGCTGCACCACTTCCCCATCCCGAAACACAAATTGCGCATTGCGGTTGGGGCGGATGGGGGTGCCGCCCGACTGAGCGTGGCCCGGCTGCGCAGCCAGCGACAGCGTGGCGCCCAGCAGCGCGGTGGCGAAGAGAGAAGAAAAGCGCATAAGGTGTCGAAAGAAAAAGTAAAGTTCTGGGGGCAAGCCCAGCCATCGCCTTCTACGCAGCAAAAAAAAAGTTGGTAAAAGCAACGAACAATGTTGCTACATTTAATGTATGTACACTAAATTTGCATTCGCAATCCAGAAAACACCGTGCGCCTCGAAGACGAAATAAAGCAAACCTCTTTCCAAAGTGAAGGCCAAAAAGCCTATTTGAACATCGTGTTCACGTCGGGCTGGCTCTCGCTGCGGCAAGCTGCGGCGTTTCGCCCGTACGGCGTTACACTGCCGCAATTTAACGTGCTGCGCATCTTGCGTGGGCAGCACCCCAAGCCCGCCACCGTGGCCCTGCTCATCGACCGCATGCTGGATAAAACCAGTAACGCCTCGCGCATCGTGGACAAGCTGGAGGAGAAGAAGCTGGTGACGCGTACCGTGTGCCCCGGCAACCGCCGGGCCGTCGATATCCGCATCACTGCCGCCGGCCTGGACCTGCTGCGCCAGATCGACGACAGCGGGGTGCTCGTGGCCGCTCAGACTGGCATGAATACTCTCAGCGACAGCGAGTTTGAACAGCTTAACTACCTGCTCGATAAAATTCGGGCATAATAATTGGCTGGCCCCTGGGCCAGTCACCATGACCTCCTAACTCCCTTTTTTCTTTTTATTCCAACTCATGAAAAAGATTCTGATGCCCGTGCTGCTGGGCGCTGCCCTGCTTGCTGCTCCCGCCACCTTCGCGCACGTTGCTCCGGCTGCGGGCACGGCTGCTGCTAAAAAGGCAGTTCCCTACAAGCTGCAGCCGCAGCTGAGCACCCTGGGCTGGAAAGGCGCCGCCGTAACGCACGGCCACGAAGGCACCATGCAGTTTGCCAGCGGCGAGCTGGAAGTAAACGGCAACCAAATCGTGGGTGGCTCGGCCGTGGTTGACATGAAGACGATGAAGGCGACTGACATCACCGATGCCGAGAACCACGCCAAGTTTGTGGGCCACATGAGCAGCGACGACTTCTTCAGCGTAGCTACCAACCCCACCGCAACCTTCAAAATCACGAGCATCAAGCCCATCGCCGGTGCCAAGGCCGATGCCGACAACGTGACCATCACCGGCAACATGACCATCAAGGGCGTAACGCAGTCGATCAGCTTCCCCGCCAAGGCCGGCGTGAAAAACGGCGTGGCTGCCGTGAGCGGCAAGGCGACCATCGACCGCACCAAGTTCGGCCTGAAATACGGCTCGAAGTCGTTTTTCAGCAGCATCGGCGACAAAGCCATCAACGACACGTTTGATTTGACCTTCAACGTAGTAGCTAAGCAAGGCTAAGCTGCTACGGAAGCTTTTACACAAAAACCCCGTTTTTACACTATCCTTCCAACACGTCGGCCTATATGTCGGCGCGTTGGAAGGATGGTGTAAAAACGGGGTTTTTTAATCAGGTGAAGCGTATCAAACAAGGATGTTAGACCCTCGCTCTATAAGCTCGAGTTCATAAAGAACTTCTGTTTCAAAGTGCTTATACCGTATGTGGTGCAAAAGAGCAATAGCCAGAAGCAGCCCAAAAGTAAGTAGTAGTTTCTGGCTTCCGTATCCTACATAAATACTGGGTACATACCTATTCAGAAGCCACACTCCTAAACAGGAAAAAGCCAGATTATACAGAAAATGCACCTGGCTGGCCCATTCTGGAAGGTTTTTGGTAAACATATCCCCAGTTACCTTCCACCGCTTCTTATCCATAATAAGGATAATTTCCCAAGGCCAGTGTTTGCGCGTCCTAAACAATACAAACTTGATCTTTCGCCGGCTATGCGTTACCCAGGTCGTGAGGGGGTTGACGAGTATAGGGTAGAAAAAAGCGCGATAAAGCACATAGATGATTGCGCCGCTCACGAGGCTGATACCGGAGAACAGCAAAACTATGCCTTCCTTGCCGAAAAGCGCTAGTTGCTCTGCGACACAGTTAGGATTTATGACTAAGTAGTTGAGTAACATAAAGAATAGTCCGATGACAAAGTATCGGAGCAGTTCATTAAGGTCGAGCTTATCCATAAAAATTGGGAGTTAAGTATCGGTTCACGTCCTGTATCGCTGGCTTATGGCCTGCGCATTACAAGCATTGTAAATTCAGCTTCGCTTCCTAGTACTGGCGTAACTCCTGCGATACCAATCGCTCACTAGCTAGGCACACCGGGTCAACAGCGGGCAGTGCAGGGCAGTAAGGTAACGAAAGAAACAGATACGACAAGATACCTGGTGGATTTATAATGGGAATCAGTTGATTTTCAGCATTGATGATGGGTTAAAATACAATAAACTTATTATCTTGCCTCTTCTAACTTATCAACGGGCCGCTACCATGGCTGATTCTACTTCTACTACCAGTACTCAGGGCGGACCCTTACCAACGCTCCCGACCGAGTTTTTTTCGACTAGAAGCCTTTATACCCTAGCTGGCTCGGCTGGAGCTGTCTGGTTATGCTGCGCGGTTATTTCGTCGGTAGTGGCGAAGGACTTTTTTACCCCGCAGCAATGGCGGCTTATCGCTTTGTTTCTATCCGAGCTGCTGACATTTTCCTTCTTTTTTACGCGCTCCCGTAGACACCGTACTTACCAGGCCGGCGTCTTGGCTATGCTCAACGGTTGCCTGGTTTTCGTGAATGCCTCGGGGATTAATGCCGTGACGTCGGGGCTGAACTTTCAAACGCCCGCCGCCCCTACTGCGGTTAAAGCTTCGCTATTTCCCTTTACCCACGAGATTGATTGGTGGCCCAGCCCCGAATTGCTTGCGCAGCGGAAACAGCTGGAAATTCAGAACGCGCAGCTGCGCGTGGTGGCGTACGCGTGCCAGCAGCAACTCTCGACTCTCAAGGCCGGCCCGCCAGCCGCCTCGGTTCCCCTACCTCCGACCATTCCGCAAAAACCACTGAGCCTCAAGCGTGTCGCCCGGGTGGCGCGGCAACTGGTGGCCGCGAGTGCGGCCGCCCCTGTTGCTACCCGCGCCGCGCATACCTGGCAGACTACTGCCCTTGCTGCCGCCCGCTACGTCAAGCTTGTCGAGGCCGTTGGGAGCGGGTGTACGTACAGAATTACGCTGGATAGCCTAAACGCCACATTTACGGGCCGCGATAGTACCCTGCAATCGATAGTGCGGTTTGCTTTGCAGGAGCGCAGCCTGAGCTGCCACATTCCTCCTTATTCGGTGCCTAGTTCCCGGCAACAGTTTATGCTTGCGGAAAACAAGCTGGATCCGCACGGACGCATACACGCCAGCTACGTCGATATGTCAGAAAATCCGGGTTTTTACCGCGTGGTGGTGGATGGGCGACTGGTGGAAAAAACGTTCCGCGGTTATTTAGTAGTAGAGCGGCCAGTTCATGTCGGCCAGCCATTTTTTCGGCAGACTATCGCACTGCATTTTAATACGCAGCCTTGACTTTTAACGAGGCCTTATCATGGGTATAAAAAGTTGCACACACCCTTGTCTTTACCCATATAATCAACAAGTTTCAGTCGGTAGAGTGGGGTAATTAAGCTATTTGGAAAGCTATTCCTACGCAGCTTCAATAGCCAAGCGTACTGACGGGCTACCCACCGCCTGCCGTCAATAAAAAAGGCCAGACTGCACAGCAGTCCGGCCTTTCGTGCAAGCGTTGAGTTGCTTACAAGTGAATTACTTCGTCGTAGGCGGCGGCGGCGGCCTCCATTACGGCCTCGCTCATGGTGGGGTGGGGGTGCACCGACTTGATGATTTCGTGGCCGGTGGTTTCGAGCTTGCGGGCTACGACCACTTCGGCAATCATCTCGGTTACGTTGGCCCCGATCATGTGGGCACCCAGCCACTCGCCGTATTTCTTGTCGAAAATAACTTTCACGAAGCCGTCCTTCACGCCGCCCGCCGAGGCTTTACCGGAGGCGGAGAAGGGGAATTTACCCACGCGAATCTCGTAGCCCTTGGCCTTGGCTTCGGCCTCGGTGAGGCCCACGCTGGCGATTTCGGGCTGGGCGTAGGTGCAGCCGGGGATGTTCTGGTAGTTGAGCGGCTCGGGGTGGTGGCCGGCGATTTTCTCCACGCAGATGATGCCCTCGGCCGAGGCCACGTGGGCCAGCGCGGGGCCGGGCACGATATCGCCGATGGCGTAGACGCCGGGCACGTTGGTCTGGTAGAAATTATCGACGAGCACGCGGCCCTTCTCCGTCTTGATGCCCAGCTCTTCGAGGCCCAGGTTTTCGAGGTTGGTTTGCACGCCCACGGCGCTCAGCACCACGTCGCAGGCGATTTGCTGCTCACCCTTGGCGGTCTTGATGAACACGTTGCAGCCCGCGCCGCTGGTGTCCACCTTGGTTACCTCGGCGCTGGTGAGGATGTTGATGCCCAGCTTGCGGTAGGATTTCTCCATCTGGCGCGATACCTCCTCGTCTTCCACGGGCACGATGCGCGGCAGGTACTCCACGATGGTAACCTCAGTGCCGAGCGAGCGGTAGAAGTAGGCAAACTCGACGCCAATGGCACCCGAGCCCACCACGACCAGGCGCTTGGGCAGGCTGTCGGGGGTCATGGCCTTGCGGTAGCCGATAATTTTTTTGTCGTCGATGGGCAGGTTGGGCAGCTGGCGGGCGCGGGCGCCAGTGGCCAGGATAATGCTCTTGGCCTCCACAGTTTCTTTGGTGCCGTCGGCCTTGGTTACCTCTACTTTGCCGGGGGCCAGCAGCTTGCCGGTACCGCTTACCACCTCGATTTTATTCTTTTTGAACAGGAAGTTGATGCCCTTGCTCATGCCGTCGGCCACGCCCCGGCTGCGCTTGATAACGGCGTCGAAGTCGAAGCCGGCCTCCTTCACGGTCAGGCCGTAGTCCTGCGCATGCTGGAGGTATTCGTACACCTGAGCGGTTTTGAGCAGGGCTTTGGTGGGGATGCAGCCCCAGTTGAGGCAGATGCCGCCGAGGCTTTCGCGCTCGACCACGCCCACCTTCAGCCCGAGCTGTGAGGCGCGGATGGCGGCCACGTACCCACCGGGGCCTGAGCCAATTACTACCAGGTCAAATTGCAATGCCATGAGGTTAACTTAAACGAGGAATGAAAATAGGAAACGCCGCCAGCCAGGGCGGGGCGGGCAAAGATAACCCCAGGGCCGGGCAGACGGTTCGGGCAGCTTTTTAGGAGCGACTTACTTTTAAGCGTTACCATTGCCCGGCTTTTCCGTAGAAGGGGCGACGTGCCGGCAAAAGGCCGGTTTTCTGGCTTACCCTTTTTTCTAATGAAGTCGTCCTCTACTACTTATCTGCCCGCTGCGCTGGCCGTACTCGCCCTGGCCACCAGCTGCGCCTCCACTACCGAAGCCGACCGCCCCACGGCGGCCCGGGCCGCTACCAACCGCAGCGCGCCGACTACGGCGGCCGCGGCCGCCCCCGCCGCTACCGACATCACCGCCCTGCCCACCCCGAGCCCCGCCGGTGCCGACTCGGCCCGGGCCGCTGCCGTGCCCGTCGAGGCCCTGGATGCGCCCACCGCCGAGGCCGCCACGGCCGTAGCCGACCCCGACGCGCTGTCGGCCGCTGCCGCGTCGGCCGAGCGCGCCGCCGAGCGCAAGATGAGCGCCACGGACTACCGCTACCAGCTGGCCCGCGCCAACCTCGTGCTCAAAACCAATCCCAAGGATGCCCGCGCGCATTTCGAGCGCGCCCGGGCGTATTCCAACCTCAAAAACTACAAGGAAGCCAAGCCCGACTACGTGGCCGCCCTGCGCACTATGCGCGGCAACCCCGACGTGTACTACAACAAAGGCGTGAACGAGCTGATGCTGCGGGAGTATAAATCGGCCGCCAACGACTTCAGCGGTACCGTGAAGCTGCGGCCCGACGACAAGGAGGCCTACTTTGGCCGGGGCGTGGCCAAGATGCAGATGTACCAGTACAAAGCCGCCGTGTCGGACTTCAGCCGCGCCCTGGCCCTCGACTCGCTCTACGCCGACGCGCTGGAGTACCGGGGCATCAGCTACGCCAGCTTCGACAAGCTCAAGGAAGCCCGCAAAGACCTGGAAAAAGCCGCCCGCCTGAACCCGGAGGCCGAGAAAAGCCTGCGCCGCTATGGCAAGAGCAACAGCATGGTGCGGGGCGGAAAGTAAAAACCAGCCCGTCACGAAAAGCCCGGTCCGCTCCATTAGCGGGCCGGGCTTTTCGTGGTTGGCAGTAGCGCGGACTTTGCAGTCCGCGTTTGGTAGGGGTTTCCCAACCGCCGTTAAGACGCGGACTACAAAGTCCGCGCTATTGCTCTCCTGGCTGCTTGTCGGCACCCAGCAACTCGATGTGAGCTACGTGGTGCCGGCCGTGCCAGGCGTAGAGCGCCAGCGTTTGGTCGAGGGTAAAGGTTTTCTGCGTGCCAGGGTGATAGAAAGTGCGTTGCCACTGCTCCTCACTGAGGTGGTGCAGCAACTCAAGCCAGCGGGTGTGCAAAGTGGCGAGTAGTTCTAACGATATGAAAGGAGGGTTGGCTATCGCATCGGGCAGCTCGGCCCAGGCGGCTTCCTCATACGGCTTGATGGTGGGGTTGTCCTCGGTGAGGGCTAGTCGAAAACGCACATAAGCATTTAAGTGTGAATCAGCCACGTGATGAATGACTTGGAGGCCAGTCCAGCCACCGGGGCGGTAGGGGAGTTGCAGGCGCTCTTTGCCTACCTGCCGGGCGGCGAGCATAAGATTCAAGGGCAGGTCAACTAGTTGCTGCAAATAACCAGCTCGCTCGGCGGGCGTGAGCGGGGCGGTGGGCAGTTGGGGGTGGCCGATGGGAAAGCGTAACGAGTCGAGATCAGGTGGAGCCATGAAGTGGGAAGGTGAGTAGCGAATTTGAAATTTAAATGTTTCTTGATTTCAGCTGACTACAATGCTGTTTAGAAGTCTGCATTAACAACGTCGGTCATGCTGAGCTTGCCGAAGCATCTCGCGTGGTGCAGTAATATCGTGCGTTTTGGTTACTGCACCACGCGAGATGCTTCGGCAAGCTCAGCATGACCGATGAGATTTGTGTAAATTATTTAGCTGCGTATTATAAATGCATTATAAGCAATAAGATACACTGCTACGCCACTCCCAGCCAGATGCCCAGCAGCACGCCCGTCGCCCCCAGGGCCAGCAGTAGGCCGTAGAGCGGCCCGGCGAAGCGCAGCCACTGGTCGTAGCGCACGCCGCAGGCGGCCAGCATGGCCATGAGCGCGCCGTTGGTGGGCGTGAGCAGGTCGGTCATGCCGGCGCTGTACTGGTAAGCCAGCACCGTCACCTGGCGCGACAGGCCGATGAGGTCGGAGAGGGGTACGAATAATGGCATGGTGAGTACCGCCTGGCCGCTCACGCTGGGCACGGGCAGGTGCAGGGCCGTGTGCACGCCCATCATGCCCAGGGCGGCCAGCGCCACGGGCAGGTGGGCCAGGGGCGTGGCCAGCCCCTGCACGATGGTATCGACGATGTGCCCCTGCTCGAGCACCACGAAAATGGCCCGCGCAAACCCGATCAGGATGGCCGAAAAGGCAATGTCGCGGAAGCCCGCCACGAAGCCCTCGGCCGTGCCGGTGAGGCCCAGCCCGCCCACCAGGCCAGCCCCCACGCCGAGGATGAAAAACAGGGCCGTCATTTGGTCGAAGTCCCAGCCCAGGCTGACTACGCCGTAGGTGAATAGGGAGAAGGTAAGCAGCAGCAACAGCAGCACCAGGCCGTGCCGGCCCGCACCCTTACCCGCGGCCAGCTGCGCGGGGTCGGCCGGCTCGGGGGCGAGGCGGTAGCGCACGGCGTGGCGCACCGTGCCGCCGATCCAGATGAGCAGGGCCAGCGCCAGAAATACCAGGCGGTAGCCCGCCGCCGACAGCAGCGGTAACTGCGCCAGCTTCTGGGCAATGCCCACCTGAAAGGGGTTGATGGGGCTGAATGCCGCCCCCACGATGGCCGCGCCCAGGCTGGCCGCCACCGCCGTAATGGTGGGGTAGCCCAGCCGTCGCACCAGCACCAGCAGCACCGGCACGAGGGCAATTACTTCTTCGCCCATATTCTCCAGCACGCCCAGCGTGGCAAATAACAGGCTGATAACGGGCAAAATGGCCACTTCGCGCCCCTGCGCGTGGCGCAGCAGCCAATCGACGCCGAAGCGCAGCGCGCCCGTTTGGTCAACCACCGTGAAGGCCCCGCCGGCCAGAAACAGAAAGAATACCACCGCGCCCGCGTCGGCCAGGCCCTTGGGGATGGATACGGCCACTTGCAGCGGGCTCACGGGCGTGCTGGGTACGCGGTGGTAAGAGCCGGGCACGACCACTTCGCTGCCGGTGGCGGCGCTGGGACGGCGGGCAAACTGGCCGGCGGGCAGCACGTAGCTCAGCGCGGCGGCCACGATGATAAAGAGGGTGAGGAGCACCAGTGGGTGCGGAAAGCGAATTGACTTCATCCCGCAAAGGTGCGTTGCCCGGGGTAAGCGGTGGGTGGTTGGCCGCGCAGCCTGGCGGGCGTATATTCGGGTTAGCCTTATGACAATTACCACGTTTAAAAACCTGCACCAGCGTCAGCAGGTCGCGCACCTGGACCGGCACGGCCACCCGCTGGCCGAGCGCAGCGAGGACGGCTGCGAGCTGCGCCTCTTTGCAGTCGAAAACTTCTACGCCGAAGTCTGGCGCAGCCGGGGTGAGGACGCCATCCTGTTTATCCACGTCTTCGACCGCCCCAGCGGCCTGAGCGACTATCTGCCGCTGATTTCGCTGGGCTCTTACCAGTAGCCGGGGCGGCGGGCCTTACTCGGCCGGGGCCAGCCGGTCTACGTCGGTGATCTGGCCCTTGCGCCGCATTATTTGCAGGTCGAGGAAGGTGAGCGTGAAGGGCTCCTTGCTGTAGCGGGCGGGCTCGTTGAGCGAATTGAGGGGCGTGGATTCGTCGGTCTCGTACTCGTTAGCCACCAGTTCCACCACGTTGCCGCCCACCTGCCGCACCTTGAGCAGCGAATACCGGCGGCTGCTATCGGCGCGCACCGTGTAGATGTCGCCCGCCCGGGGGCTGGCCAGCAGCGCCTCGTCGGTGTGGGTATCGCGGATGCTACGCAGGTAGCCGTAGAGACTGAAGGCGGCCACGAGGACCAGCCCGGCCCACGTCCAGGCGGGCGCGTGGTGGTGCGTTTTTACGGAGCGCACGGCGGGGGCCAGGTCGGGGGCCAGCTGCTTTTCCTCCCAGGTGGACTGGCAGTGCGCGCACTGGGTAAGGGCAATTTTTTGGTACGGGAAGAGCGGAATCCAGTACACGTGCGCGTAGCGGCTCACCAGGGCGACGTGCAGGCCGTCGGGAGCCTGGCAGGCGGGGCAGGGCGTGCCGGGCAAGGGCTCGGTGGCGTAATGCTTGCCGTTGGTGCCGTAAAAAATCATGCGGAAAAGGGGCGCGGAGCTGGGTGCGAAGCGGGCGACTAGCCAAACATACCGCCCGCACGGCAAAGCACCAAGCCTTCGTAACCAACTGACAATGCGTTGCCTGCCGCCACTACGCTGCCAGTTTAACCGACACCTGACAGCTGAGGGTAGAAAAGCTGGACGGTAAGCGCCTAGGCGCTGTGCTCCACGGCGGTCAGGAGCTGATCAATTTCGCTGGCGAGGCGCTCAATCTGCTCCAGGCCGGCGCGGGCCTGTTCCATTTCGCCGCGCTGGTGCTGGCGCACGAGGGCCTGGCCGGTGTCGAGGGTCTGGCGCAGCAGGCGCTCGATGCCCGCGATTTCGGGGCGGTGGCCATAGTGCGGCTTGAGCACGGCATTCAGCCACTGTCCCAGCGGATTATCCTGCATCGAAAATAAGCTGGGCTCGGCTTCCCGCACCCCGTAGAGTACCGAGCGCAGGCGCGACTTAAACAACACCTGCTTGACGCGGGCTTGTTGAAAGTCGAGGGCGGTAAGCTCCATGTGAGGCAAAAGAAAAGCAAGAGCCGGCCGGGGGCCGCCGCTGGCAGTGGGGAAGAATACTACGAAAGATGCCGGGCATCGCCCGGCGGGCTAGGGTAGCGGCCGCTAGCAAATTTACGGCCAGGGAGTGCCAAAGCGGCTGGCTCAGGTTAAATAAAAGCTGAGCGGCAGGGGCTACTCCAGCGCCTTACGGGCATTGACAAGCTCCGTAACGTCGTAGGCAAAGACCATGATGCCAGCAGTTTCGCCCTGCTCGCTGAAGCGCTGGTACGAAAAGTTGAAATAGCCGGGGTAGGAAGGGCCATCGGGCGAGGCAATCTTAATCGGCATCTCGTTGCCGGTGAAGGTCTCACCGGTGTTGTACACGTTGTCGAGTAGGTCGATAAAGCCCTGGGCGGCTACCTCGGGCAGCGCCTCGGCCACGGTAAGGCCCACTAGCTGACGGTCCTGGAACAGCGCTTGGTAGGCCGTGTTCACAAACTCGTAGCGATGGCTCGGGCCGCGCAGGATGCAAATGAGCGCCGGGGCGTTCGTAAACAAGCCCTGGTACATAGCCCGCTGGTTTTCGGCGCGCTGGTAGTTGCGGTAGGCCTGCTCCGACAAGATGGCCTGCTGCTCATTGGATTCCAGGATTTCCTGGACCATCATTTTCTGGTCGTGGATGTCGGTAGCCCCGCCCACCCAGAGGTTGATGTGGCCATCGGCGTCGCGGCGCGGCTGCGCCCGCGAGAGAATCCAGCGGTACTGGCCGTCGTGGCGGCGCAGGCGGTACTCTACCTGGTAGGGGGTGCCGTCGGCCACCGCTTGCAGCCACTGCGTGCGCACGCGGTCGCGGTCGTCGGGGTGCAGGCTGGTCAGCCACTGTTCGCCCAGTTCCTCTTCCAGCGGGCGGCCGGTGAAGGCCAGCCAGCGTGGGTTGAAGTAGTCGCGCAGGCCGTCGGGTGTGGCCGTCCAAATGAGTACGGGCAGGTTTTCGAGAATGAAGCGCGTGCGCTCCTGCTCGTCGGCCAGCTTTTGCTGGGCCTCGTTGGCGGCGCGGGCGGCGCGCAGCTGCTCGGTTACGTTTTGGGTGCGCTGCAAAATGTATTGCAGCTCGCCCCGCTCGTTGATGATGGGGTAGTGGGTGGCCTGCCAGTAAAATTCTTCGAGGCCGCCGCCCTGCTCGGCGGGCCGGGCCAGGTCGTAGCGAATGAGCGGCATGGTGTGCGGCTCCAGGTAGCGGCGCACGTGCTCGTGCGACTCCCGGATCTGGGCCGCGCCGCTCTCGTCGCTGGCCGGGTAGGCTTCAAAGAAAGGCTTGCCCACGGCGTCTTCGCGGCGCTTGAGCGACACGGCTACGTGGCTGTCGGTATTATCCAGAATGGTGGCCTCCGGATTGGGCGCGATGAGCAAAAAGTTCTCGGGCAGAGAACGGAAAACCTCCTGATAATTGACGGGCAGCGTGGCGGTGGGCATGGATGCAGAAAAGTAATGCCAGCGAAAGAACACGCCAGCTGTCCCCCTTAACGGCTGCCGCGCTTTCGCGTTGCCTCGCGTCGCCCAACCGACCCAGTTGACGGTTCGGCACCCGTTTTGGCGGTCTGGGTAGCTTTTAGTTGAGCTTGCCCCCGCCGGCCCGGCACCTTTGAGCCACTTCACCGCCTCACCCGCCGGCCCCATGAAAACTCCGCTACTCGCCGCGCTGCTCACCGCCAGCCCCCTCGCCGCTGCTTTGGCCCAAAGCCCAGCCCTGGCCCCCACCGCGCCCGCCCGCGCCACCACCCACCTCAGCGGGACCGTGCTCGACGCGGCCGGCCACCCGCTGGCGGGAGCCAACGTATTTCTAAAGACGACCTTCGACGGGGCCACGACCGACTCGTTGGGGCGCTTTGCCTTCGCCACCGATGCCCAGGGGACGCTGCCACTGGTGGTAACGCTCATCGGCTACGAGCTACAGGAAACGCCGCTGGCCCTGCCCGCCGCCGGGGGAGCGCTGGCCCTGCCCACCCGCCGCCTGCGCGAAAGCCGCGCCTCGCTGGCCGACGTAGTCGTAACGGCCGGGGCCTTTGAAGCCAGCGACACCCGCCGCGCCGCCGTGCTCAAGCCGCTCGACATCCTGACCACGGCCGGGGCCAACGCCGACATCGCCACTGCCCTCAACACCCTGCCCGGCACCACGCGGGTGGGGGAGGAGGGCAGGCTCTTCGTGCGCGGCGGGGCGGCTTCCGAAACCCGCACCTACCTCGATGGCCTGCCCGTGCAGAGCCCCTACGGCGGCGCGGTAAGCGGGGTACCGGCCCGGGGGCGCTTTTCGCCCACGCTTTTCAAGGGCGTGAGCTTCAGCACGGGGGGCTACTCGGCCGAGTATGGGCAGGCGCTGAGCGCGGTGGTCGGCCTCAGCTCGATTGACCTCGCCCCCGAAACCCAGACCGGTATCTCGCTGCTGAGCGTGGGCGGTAGCCTCAGCCGCACCAAGCGCTGGGAGCGCACCAGCCTGTCGGCCAACGTCGATTATACCAACCTCGGCCCCTACTTCGGCCTCACCGCGCCCGACCAGCGCTGGGAGCAGGCGCCCCGCAACCTGGGCGGGGCCGTGCGCCTGGCCCACCGCACCGGCCGCGACGGCATGCTGAAAATCTACGCCACCTACAACGCCCAGCGCGTGGCTACCCGCCTGCCCGACCCCGAGGCCGCCTACGTCGAGAACGGCCGCCGCACGGGCCTGCGCAACGACAACGCCTACCTCAACGCCACTTACCGCAGCACCCTGCGCCGCGGCTGGAGCCTGAACTCGGGCCTGGCCCTGGCCCGTGAGCTCAACGACGTGCGCCCCGAGCCCCTGCACCTGGCCGAAACCGACCGCTCCGCCACCGCCCGCCTCATGCTCGTCAACGACTCGGCGAGCACCTGGTTTAACGTCAAGCTGGGGGCCGAGGCTACTGCTCAGCACTATACCCTGGGCTACCAGGCCACCGCCGACGCGCCGGTATTTACGACCACCTTCTTTGAAAAGCGCACCGCGCTCTTTGCCGAAAGCGACCTGAGCCTGAGTGCGCGCCTTACCGGCCGGGTGGGCGTGCGCGGCGAATATTCGGCCTTGCTAAACAAGGCTAAGCTGGCCCCGCGCCTGGCCCTGGCCTACGGGCTGGGCGCGGCCGGTCAGCTGTCGGTAGCCGGCGGCTTGTTTTACCAGTCGCCCACCAACGATTTGCTGCGGGTGCAGCCCGCGCTGGGCTTCGAGCAGGCGGCCCACTATCTGCTGAGCTACCAGCGCACGGCCGCCGCCCGCACCCTGCGCGTCGAGCTTTACTATAAAGACTATCGGAAGCTCACGCGCTTCGACGGCACCCAGCCGCTCGATGCCAGCCGCTACAACAACTCAGGCCAGGGCTACGCCCGGGGGCTCGACCTGTTCTGGCGCGACCGCTACCAGACGTTCAAGAAAATTGACTACTGGGTGAGCTACAGCCTGCTCGATACCCGCCGCCAGGCCCGCGCCGACCGCGCTGAGGCCGTGCCCACCTTCGCCGCCACGCACAGCCTAAACCTCGTGGGTAAATACTGGCTGGCTGCGTTGCATACGCAGCTGGGGGCCACCTACAGCTACGGCAGCCCCCGGGCCTATTTCGACCCCAACCAGCCCGGCTACAACCAGGGCCGCACCCCCAGCTTTCAGCAGCTCGACCTGAGCGTGAGCTACCTCACGCACCTGGCTAAGCAGTACACCATTGTGTATCTGGGCGTGACCAACGTGCTGGGCCGCGACAACCTCTACGGCTATCGCTACGCCACCACGCCCGATGCTACCACCGGCCAGTACGCTGCCGTGCCCCAGCGCCAGCTGGCGCCCCGCATGGTCGTGGCGGCCTTGCTCGTCTCCATCAATAAAAAGAACCCGGGCAATACGGCGGTGGCCCCGGACTAACCGGCGCAATAAAAAATAAACTGACTGACCGTGGGCAAAAAAGCGCTCCCTGG
Organism: uncultured Hymenobacter sp.; assembly: GCA_913776615.1. Taxonomy (GTDB): domain Bacteria; phylum Bacteroidota; class Bacteroidia; order Cytophagales; family Hymenobacteraceae; genus Hymenobacter. The sequence goes on along the minus strand of CAJYPK010000001.1, from coordinate 31,104 downwards.
CATCAGGATAGTGCTAAAAGAGAAATACCACGTGGAAAGGATGACGACCAGGCGCCGGGCAATGCCCGGCGTTTGCTTTTTTGTTAGCTTATGCCGCGGCAGAATATCGCTTGTCCGCGCTCGCTGCTCGCCCTTACTACTGGCTGCCTGCTGCCCGCTGCCCGCTGGCGCGAGTTTAGGCGGAGCCGTAACTCGCCGCCAATCAGTGGGTGGGGTTTCCAAACTCCACTGCCGCGAAGCGGCAAAATGCGTGAGCTTAAGCACAACAACGAGGTGACCGCAGGCTTGCCGCGCTGCGGCAGTGGAGTTTGGAAACTCCACCCACTGATCGGCGGCGAGTTACGGCTTCGCCTAAACTCGCGCCAGCAGGCAGCGGGGCCAGCGGGCAGCGTGTCCGGCGGGAGACGGCAGGTGAGCTTTCAGGTAGTCACCCCAAACGCTTCTACCGGAGCCTGCGACGCTTCGGGAGCGACTTTCGACGGTTCGGCGACGGGCGTTTTGGGGGCGGTAACGGGTCGGCCACCTTTGACTCATCAACCACCTCAACCCCCACACCGCCATGAAAAAGTCGCTGTTCACCCTCGCCCTGGCCGCCCTTGGCTTCGCCGCCGTTGCCCAAACTACCCCCGCCGCTGCGCCGGCTGCCGCCGGCTCCTACGCCGGACTGCTCGGGGCTACCGTCGCCCAGGTGATGAATACCGGCGACGCCGCCGAGCTGCAAGCCCTGGCCGCCAAGCTGGAGCGCGCTGCCACCGTGGCCCCCGCCGACTGGCTGCCCCGCTACTACCAGGCTTACGCGCTGCTCATCAGCGCCTTTACCAGCAAGGAAGATGGCGACGCGAAGGACGCCCTGCTCGACCGCGCCGAGGTGGCGCTGGCCCAGGCCCGGCAGCTCAAGGGCGACGAGTCGGAGCTGCTGGCCCTGCAAGCCTACGTGTACCAGGCCCGGCTGGGCATTTCGCCCATGCTGCGCAGCATGAAGTACTCGCGCATGGTGAGCGAAACCGTGACCCTGGCCAAAAAAGCCGATGCTACCAACCCGCGTCCCTACCTCATCGGAGCCAACAACGTGTACTACACGCCCAGCATGTTTGGCGGCGGGGCCGAGGCCGCCAAGCCGTTATTTGAAGAAGCCAAGGCTAAGTACGCCGCCTTCCGGCCCGCCGGCCCGCTGGCCCCCAACTGGGGCCAGAACCAGGTGCTGGGCCGCCTCAAAAAATACGAAACTGCCGCTACGCCGGCCACTGCTGCTTCGGCAGCCACTACCTCGACGACTAAGTAAGCGCGAGGACCCGGCGGTCACCCTGCCGTAGCGGCGGGGTAGCCGCCGGGTCCCCACCGCCAGCTTCTCTATTTTAGCCCCGTTTCACTCATGCCCCTGCTCGCCGTGCCTTTGCTGCCTCCGCCGCCCGCCACCCCGCCCTACGAAGACGAAGCGCCCGCCGGGCAACCCTGGGTGACGACCATCGCCCGCTCCAACGTGCGGGCCTTCGGGCGGGTGCTGGGCTGGATAGCTCTGGTGTGCGCGGGCACGGCGCTGTTCTTTGCCCCGCCGCCCTGGCTTGACCCCGTCCGCTACGGCCTCTCGCTGCTCGTGGCCTTTTGCTACGCCGCCGGGCTATGGTTTGCCAATGCGTATACGGCCGATTTGCTCAACATCCGCGTGGGCTGGAGCGAGCGGCCCATTCGCCGGCTGCTGCTCACGGTGGGGGCCTCATTTGGGGCGTCGGTGCTGGTAATGGCGGTAGTGGGAGAACTCACGTCGGTGCTGCTGATGCACCGGCCGCTGGGCTATAGTCTGCGTCACCACTTTGTGCCCAACGCGGCGTTTCCGCTGCTCACTACGGTGGTGGTGTCGCTCTTCATGCACTCCCGCTCTTTTCTGCTGGCCTGGCGCGAGGCTACCGTGCGGGCCGAGCGCCTCGAAAAGGAGTCGGCCGTGGCCCGGCTCGATTCGCTGCGCCGGCAGGTCGACCCGCATTTTCTCTTCAATTCGCTCAATGCCCTCACCAGCCTCGTGGAGGAGGAGCCCCAGCGCGCCGTACGCTTTATCCGCCAACTCAGCAGCGTGTACCGCTACGTACTCGAAAGCCAGAGCCAGGAACTCGTGCCGCTGAGCGAAGAGCTCGCCTTTGCCGAGGCGTACATTTTTCTGCAAAAAACCCGCCTCGACGAAGCCCTGCGAGTGGAGTTCGACCTGCCGCCCGCCGCCGAGGCGACCACCTGGCACCTGCCGCCGCTGGCGTTGCAGCTGCTGCTCGAAAACGCCCTCAAGCACAACACCGCGTACCAGGCCAGTCCGCTGCACCTGCGCGTGACCGTAGACGTGGCCGCCGCCACGCTCACCGTGCGCAATACCCTGCGCCCGCGCCGCCTGCCCGCCAGCGAGGCCTCGGGCCGGGGCCTGGCCAACCTGCGCGCCCGCTACGCCTTTCTCACGCCGCGCCCCGTAGCGGCGGGGCCGGTAGACGAGGAGTTCGTAGTTATTTTGCCGCTGCTCGCGCTCTGAGCGGAGCCGCCCGCCCTTACGTGGCCCACGAATACAAGCTATTCCGTTCCTGATCTATGATTCGCGCCCTTCTCGTGGAAGATGAGCCGCTGGCCGCCCGCCGCCTGGCGGGGCTGCTGCAAAAGCAAGCCGTGCCGTTCGAGATTATTGGCGCTGCCGAATCGGTGGCGCAGGCCGTGGCCCTGCTGCAAGCCGGCCCCGCGCCCGACGTGCTGTTTCTCGACATTCACCTGGCCGATGGCCTCAGCTTTGAGTTGTTTGAACTGGTAGCGGTGACCTGCCCCGTGATTTTTACTACGGCCTACGATCAGTACGCCCTGCGCGCCTTCAAGGTCAATAGCGTTGATTATCTGCTCAAACCAATCGATGAGGAGGAGCTGCGCGCCGCTGTCGCGAAATTGCAGCAGCGCCTGCCCGCCGCCCAAGGCGATGATTTTGGTATAAAAAGTTCGGTTTCCAGTACAAAGCCGGTCGTAGAAACAGCGCCGGCCCCCGCGCTGGACGCGGCTACGTTGGCGGCGCTCATTCAGCAGCTGCGCCAGCCGGCGCCCGTGGCCAGCTACAAAAGTCAGTTTGTGGTGCGCGTGGGCGAGCACCTCAAGGTGGTGCCCGTAGAGCAGGTGGCCTACTTTTTCAGCCTCGAAAAAACCACGCTGCTGCAAAGCACCGACGGCCGCAAATATGTGGTCGATTACTCAATGGAGCAGCTGGAAAATCTGCTCGATCCGGTGCGTTTTTTTCGTCTCAACCGTGCTTATTTGGCCCAGCAAGCGGCCATCCACGATATTATTCACTACACCAACTCGCGTTTGCAAACTATTCTCAAGCCCGCGCCGCCCGAGAGCGAGGGGCCAGTACTGGTGAGTCGGGAGAAGGTGAGCGTGTTTAAAAACTGGCTCGACCGCTAGGGGAGCAAGGGGCATACTAGGTGGCACTGGCGCGAGTTACGCTCCGCTAAACCCGCGCCGGTGCGCACTAGCGCGGGCGTAGGCGACTAAGCTCCAGCGCAAAGCCCGGGAGTACCGGCTCGGCACGCAACACCTGATCGAAGCCCACGAGGGGACGCACGGGCTGGCCTGCTTCGAAGATGTAGGCGGATTCGCTGGCGGGCACGAGCAGCCAGCCCAGGCGAGCGCCGGCTTCCAGCCAGTGCTCCATTTTGCGCATGGTGTCGGTGAGGCGGTCGGAGGGCGAGAGCAGCTCCACCACGAAATCGGGGCAGATGCGGGCAAAGCCCCGGCGGTCGTCGGGGCTAAGCGCGTCCCAGCGCGCTCGGGCCACCCAGCTGGCATCGGGCGAGAGCATGGCCCCGGTGGGCAGCGTGAAACCAGCCGAGGAATCGAAGACGATGCCAAGGCCAGTTTCTTCGTTCCAGTTGCCCAGCAGGCGATTTAGTTGACTATTGGTGGCACCGGTTTCGGAGCTGGCGGGGGGCATAATAGTAATTTGATGAGTAGCATCGCGCTCGATGCGCAGGTCGCGATGGTCCTGACAAAACTCGAAGAACTCGGTGTCGGTCAGGCGGTCCAGGGCGGCGGTTTTTAGCTTGATGACTTCCATAGTGAATCACAATTCAGGCAACAAGATACGTGGAAATGACGGCCGGGTGACCCCGCGCATCAGCCCTCCAGCCAGCTTTTGACGGCCCCGGCTTTTTCCTTGCTCACCATGATTTCCTCGGTGGGGGCGGGGGCCAGCTCGACCAGCAGCTTGCCGCCGAAGTGCGGCACTAGCCGGCGCACGGCCGGCAGCTGGGCAATGAGCTGGCGGTTGAGCCGGAAGAACTGGCTAGGGTCGAGCAGGGCATCGAGCTGCTCCAGGGTGTACTCGACCACAAAGCGCCGGCCATCGAGCGCAGCCAGCGTGGTAGTCTCGTGGCGGATCTGAAACCAGGCCACTTCGGCGGTGGGCAGGGGCAGCAGGGTTTCGCCCTGCCGCACCAGGAAGCGCGTTTTATAAGGTCGCCGGGGCTGGGGGAGCGCATCGAGCAGGCGCTCCAATGAGAAATTATGGGTTAGGAATTGGGAGTTAGGAGTTGGGTCCTGGGCGGTGCGGGGCTCGGCTTTTGCGCCGTAGCCCAGCGCTTCCAGCTTCGCGAAGGCGGCTTGTAGCTCGGAGAGCTTGAGGGGCTTGAGCAGGTAGTCGATGCTGGTGGTGCGGAAGGCTTGCAGCGCGTACTGATCGTAGGCCGTGGTGAAGATGACCGGGCTGCGCACCACCGTTTGGGCAAATACGTCGAGGCTGAGGCCATCGGCGAGCTGGATGTCGCTCAGAATGAGATCGGGCGCGGGGTGGGTGGCCAGCCAGGCCAGCGCGCCGGCCACGGTGTCGAGCACGGCTAGCACCTGCGCCCCGGGCGCGGCCTGGGCCAGTAGCCGCTGGAGACGCTCGGCGGCGGGATATTCGTCTTCCAGAATGAGAATGCGGAGCGGGAGCATGGCAGGCTAGGCGGGCAAAAGCGGCAGGGTAACGGCAAAGATGCCAGCCGCCTGCTCCACCGCTACCGGCTGGCTGGCCCCGAGCAGGGCGTAGCGCTGGCGCACGTTGGCCAGGCCCGTGCCGGTGCCGGGCGCGAGGCCGGCCGCGCGCGGCTGCCAGGTATTTTCGACGCGCAGGGCGGTGCCGTCGGCGTCGGCGGTGAGGCGCAGGTGCAGCGGGCGGGCCTGGCTGGCCTCGTTGTGCTTGAGGGCGTTTTCGACTAGCAGCTGTACGCTGAGCGGGGCCACGCGCCGGGCCAGGGCGGCGGGCGGTAGGGCGTAGCTCACCCGCACATTCTCCCGAAACCGGACTTTTTGCAGCGCCAGGTAGGTTTGCACGAAGGCCATTTCCTCGGCCAGCGGCACGGTGGGGCGCTCGCGGCTCAGCAGCACGTAGCGGTACACGTCGGCCAGGCCCTCCACGTAGCGCTGGGCGGGCTCATCGGCGGGGTCGATGAGGGCCGCCAGGGTATTGAGCGAATTAAAGAGAAAGTGCGGGTCGAGCTGCTGGGCCAGGGCGTCGAGCTGGGCCTGGGTGCGGGCCTGGGCGAGCTGGTCGACCCGGCGCAGGTTGAGCTTCCACTGCTGAAAAAAATAGATGCTCTCGTAGAGGGTAAGGACAACGAGCGTGGGCAGCAAGTTAAACGCAATGGCCAGGCCCTCCCGCGGCCCCTTAAACTTGAAATAGGCCGGCAGCAGCCACCGCAGCGGCAGGCGCAGCAGGAGCGTGGCCACTGCCGTAAATACCACCGACGCGGCCGCCAGCGCCGCCAGGCGCCGGGGCGTTTGGTCGACGTGCGGCAGCCGGCGCAGCAGCCAGCCCCACAGCGCCCGATTGCCCAGCCACAGGGCCGTGGTGAAATACAGCGAAACCCCCAGGCTGACGAGCAAGTGCGGCAGGGCCGGAAAGCCGTGCAGCGGCACCGTAAGCAGGGCAATGAGTAAGCTCAGGACGGGAATGCCAATGAGCCGGAAGCGACGGTCGTTCATGCGAAAAGTACCCGGGCTGGGCGGGGCCTAAGCTAGCACCGCCGCTGGCCTGGGCCGGCGCGGCCCCCGCAGCACTCGCCACATGAAGGCCAGGGCCAGCCCCGTACCCAGCACCGACGGGAGAAACTGGCTGTAAGGCTGATAAGCCGCCAGCACCGTGCCCGAAAACGCCGAGGCCAGCGCGGAGTAGGTACTGAGCATTTTCCAGATGTGCTCGTAGCGCCACGCCTGGCTGCGCCGCCACCGGCTCGCCCAGGCGTGGCGGCCCAGGTCGTAGCCGGTGATGGCGAGCAGCGCGCCGAGCGTGCTGTACATCACCACCGGCGACCATACCAGCCGAATGCGGGGCAGGCAGACCAGAAAAACCAAGCCACCCGCCAAAAACAGCGCCGCCGCCAGGCCGTCGTACCAGCGCGGGCCGGTGGCGCGTACGCGCAGCGTGCGGTAACCGGCAAAAGCCTGATACACGCTCAGCAGCACGATGACGGCCAGAAACGGCCGGAACCGAAACACTACCAGCCCCAGCACGGCCGTGACAAGCACCACCGTTGCCAGCCCCAAAAACCAGCGCCCAAAGCGCCGGTGCGCCGCCGGTGCCCGGGTGGTAAAAAGCGACCCCAGCCCCACCACCAGGGCCAGCGTCCCGAATACGACGTGCAGCGCGATGTTGAGATGGTGGAAGGAAATCATTAACAATAGCCGTTGGAGGAAAATTATGGCGAGCAGTAGCGCGGACTTTGTAGTCCGCGTCGCGCCGGGCAACGTCCGGTGGGCTGCTCGTGCTTTGAGGCTTGGGTTGGGCGACCGGATTGCGGACTGCAAAGTCTACATAACTACATTATCAGGTTCTGAGGTCTGTATTGTGCGGTGGGATGCGGACTGCAAAGTCCGCCCAACTGCTTTATCTGAAGCCTGTAGTGTGCGATGGGTTGCGGACTGCAAAGTCCGCGCAACTGCTTTATCAAGAGATGAATGGCCGCCCGGACAAGGCTTGTAGCAGCAGGCCCGCCACGGCCGCTACGTACAGGGCCGTGCCCAGCCCCGTGAGCGCCACCGCCCGACGCGGCACCCAGCGGCTGAGCGCCCAGCCCAGCAGCGGCAGTGCCTGCAAGGCGTGCATCCCCAGGAAGTGAGCCAGGCGCAGGTCGCCGGCCACGGTGCTCCAGCCCAGGCCGGGCAGGCCGGGGCCGCCGTCGGGCGCGCCCACCGTGTGCTGATTGGCGTGAATCATAAATCCGCCCAGCACCGAGCCCACCAAAAATACCAGCAGCCCCAGCCGCAGGCCCCACACGTAGCCGGCCGGGCCGTGCGGCCGGTGCCGCCAGGCCAGGTACACGGCCCAGCTGACCAGGACGGTATTGACCAGGATGAAAATGCCCATCAGGCCAAACAGCAAGCCATTGAGCGCGCTGCTGCCGTTGTAATGCGAAGTGGTACCCCGCCCGGCCTGAATGAAAATCACGGCAATCTCGACCACCATGCTCAGGGCCACGCCGAGGCTGAGGCGGCGCACGGCTCGCTGGGCTACGGCGGGTAGGTCGGCCAGCAGCCAGGCCAGCGTCCAGGCGTAGGCCACGATGGAAAGGGAGAATTTGAGCGGCTTCATCCACACCGGCAGGCCGGTGACGTGGCGGTGGTCGAGGGGCAGTAGCACCAGGGCTACGACGGCCAGGGCCAGGTTGAGCCAGCCGGCGTACGACAGCGCCGGGTTGACGCGGTGCAGCACCCGCAGCGCGGCTGCCGGCCCCGCGCTAGCCAGCGGGGCCGAATGAAGGCGGGGAGCTAGTTGCGCGGGGGCAGCGGCATCGGTAAGCAGCAGCGTTTTCATGGGAAAGGAAAGATTAAGCGGAAGCAATAGGCGAGTGCCCCACGGCCCGGCGCACGCCGAAATACACCAGCAGGCCCACCGGCCCGAACAAGAACGTGAGCAGCAGCGCGGGTACCAGCGCCCAGTGCGGCACGCCGCGCCGCTGGGCATCGCGCACTTCCCAGGCTCCCGTGAACAGGTCGAAGCACAGGTAGTGCAGCCAGCCGGCCAGCAGCGCCCAGGGGTCGCGAAACAGCGCCGCCACCTGCGCCAGCGAGCTAAAGCCGCCTTCGCCGCCGTGCGCGCCCAGGTAGTGCGCGCCGATGAGTACCGCGTAGGCCGCCGCCAGCCCCAGCGACCATGCGCCGCTGAGTACCAGCGTGCGGGTGACGCGCCAGCGCGGAGCCAGCACGAGCAAGGCCCAGGCGAGTAAGGCCAGCGGGTTGGCGAGGGAAAACAGGAGGTCGGGCGTGAGCATGGGCGAGCGGTGAAAGACTGCGTCAAAGCTACCGGCCCGCCGCGCCGCTCGCCAGGGCTTTCGGGGTGAAGCGACTGCTGGTGCCGGTCAAGCGGCTGGGCGCCGGGGTGAAGCGGCGCGTGAACGCGGCGGCCCGCCGGATATATAGTCCCAGGGTGCCCCGGGTAAACAAACGCTGCGCCGTAGTAGTCGGGAGGGTTGATGGCCCGCATTATCTTGCCGTTTATGACTGAAGGAGCAGAAACTAAGCGGGCGGTTTTCGCGGAAATCGCGAACCAGCTGCGGGCTCATCCCAAAGAAGCCCGGCTAGCGGCTAGCCTGGCCAAGCATTTTAAGGATACTACAGCTGTCTCCCTACAGCGTGCTAGCCACTTGGCATACCGACTTTATGTACTAGAGCAGCCTGGGCTGAGCTTACAAGTCTGTCAACTGCTCAACGACAATACGTTTAAAAACAACTATAATCTCTGGACGTGGGTAGAGTTGACGCTGGCTTTAGAATGGAAGCTGCGCGCGCAGCTTGGTCAGGAGCCTCGGGCCCACGCGTGCGCCGCTGCCATTCGGGCGACTTACGAGCTAGGGGATGGCGGTGCGCAGGCGCAGCGCCTGCGCACTTTGGGGTTTGTGCTTGCCGGCGGGTTATTGTATGACGACCAGATCGCCGAAGCAGAGCGAGTTAAGGACACCCAGGCGGCAACCAGCTACCGAATGGCTCAATTGGGGAGGCTGCTATTTATGCAGGCGCTTGGTGGTTCTACGGCAATACCTGTTGCCGAACTTGAACAGCAGCTCGTTTTGCAGCTCCATAAGCTGCGAAGTGTCTAGCTAACCCAGGTTGCGGGCTATATGCCGGCTTGGTGCAAAGCGAGGGCGGAAATAAAGAGCACGATTGCTGGCGCAAATCAGGGTATGGAGCGTATTGGTAGACGCGTGCAGGCGATCTTGCTCAGTCGGCTGGGTCCGATACTGCTCCCTCTAGTGCTTGGCTGATACCAGATTGCCGTCGAGCGGCTCCAAGGCCGTGGTTAGCGCTTGCGCGTCGTTCAGGCACCGGCCGCCCGTGCCAGGCGGCGCGTCAGCTGGGCGGTGCTGGCATCGCGCAAGCAATACACGGCAACGGTCTGTTCGCGCATGGGCGGTAAAAAGAGGGCAGAGACTCGTAGACTCGTAATTCTGCGAGTCGGCAGCTTGCCTAAATATAAGCTACAAATTTGGCGGTAAGATACTGAGGTGCCGGCTGGCCTCGCGGTAAGTCAGGGGGGCGAGGTGGGGTTTTACCTCGGCCAGGAAAGCGGCCACGGCCGCCGGGTCGTGCCGGGCGTAGTCGCGCAAGGCCCAGCCAATGGCTTTGCGAATGAAAAAATCCGACTCGGGAGCCAACTGCCGGGCGAAGGCCCAGAGGCGCGGGGCATCGGTGGCAGCGCGCCAGCCGAGTTGGTGCAGCATGGCAATGCGGCGCACCCAGCGGCAGGGCGCGCCCACGGCTTGCTCCATCACGGCCAGCGGCCCCGGGGTGTGCAGCTGGTGGCGCCGGAGCACGTCGCCGACTACGCTGGCGAGTCCATCCACCGAATCCCACCACGCTTTACGTTGCGCCAGCTGCAATAGCGCTGGCACGTGCGGCTCGTGCAGCGTGCGCCAGTGGTGGGCCAGCAGGTCGATAGCCACGGCCTGGTACTCGCGCTGGGGTTGGTCCCAGAGGGCCTCGGCTACGGCCAGCAGGTGCCCAGCTGGGGCCGAAGCGAGCAAGGGTAGCAGGGGCCGGACGGCCTGCCGGCGGGTCGGTGCCGGCAGGCCCAGAAACGGGAATTGCTGCCGTAGATACGCCCGCATCTGCGCGGCCCGGGCGGCATCGGCCAGGGGGAGCAAGGCCGCCCGCACGGCCGCGCAGTAAGAGTCGGGGCTCGGGGGCGGGGCGATTGTCGGTAAGCGGCGGAAACTGCTCATCAGTGCGCGGTCGGAGTTGGCAGCGGAATGGCTTCTACCACGAGTATCTGGCCCTGCCGGTCGTAGTAAGTGCAGGATAATTCCACCGTGCGGGTAGTCCATTTTTCGACGCCCGCCGCGGCAGCCTGGCGGCAGAAGGTAGGGTAGTCGGTGTGGCCCTGCTGGTGCTGGGTCAGGGCCTGCGCCAAGGCCGGCTGGCTGCCCGTCGCCGCTACGGCCAGCGGCGGGTAGGCCGGCTCCGACTCCAGCACCTGCTCGAAGCCCACGTACCGGGCGTGGCCATCGGCCACGTACAGGTCGTAGGCCACTATGCCTAGCTGCTTCATATGCTGCACGTACTGCGGAAAATCAGCCCCGCTTTTTACCTGGGCGTGCACGGCTTTAATCTGATCGAGGGTAAACATGGGATGGGGGAGAGGAAGAGTTACCGGTACTGGCTGGCAAAGGTCCCCCGGGCCTGCGGTTGGCACTTGTAAAAAACCGTTTAGTTTGCGCCCGCCGCAGGCGGCTGGCGCACCCTCGCCCGTACCGGCTACTCCGCCCGTCGTGCGCCCGCTAGCGCTCGGCCCGGAAATAAGCGGCGGGAGCTTGCCCGGCAAACGTCTGGAAAGCATGGATAAAATGCGCCTGGTCGTAGAAGCCCGCCGCGTAGCTGAGCTCCGTCAGCGACTGGCCGGGGCGGTACTGGGCCAGGGCGGTTTGCAGGCGCAGCAGCAGGGCAAATTTTTTGGGCGTGGTGCCGACGGTCTGGCGGAAGCGTTTTTCCAGGGGGCTCGCGCTCGTGCCCAGGTGCTGAGCCAGGTCCTTGATGCGCACGGTGCCGCGGGTGTCGCGCAAGTGCGCCAGTGCCGCCTGCACCAGTCGGTCGGGGGCGGTGGGGCGGAGCTGGGCCAGCAAAAAAGCTTCCACCCGCCGCACGCAGGCAGTGGCCGAGGGGGCGGCGTGCAGGTCGTCGAGCAGGGCCGCCAGTTGGTCGCGGGCAAACAGTTGCTCCAGGCCCATGCTCTGCTGCGCCAACTCGTGCAGCGGCAGCCGGAAAAAGGGCGCCGCCGCCCCCTCCCGAAAGGCCACCAGCACGGTGCTGGTGCCGGGCTCGTTGGCAAATACGCGGTAGGCATCCCGGATGCCCGTGACGCCCGCCGGGGCCAGGGCCACCGGACCGTGCGGCGCGTGGTAAGCCAGCCCGCCCCGGTACTGAAAACCTAACACAAGCCCCGTGTCCGGTAGTACTTTATAGCAACCCGCCGTGGCGTCGGTCTGCACGGCCAGCAGGCGTAAGTAGGGCCGCAGGGCCGCGCAGGGTAAGTAGGGAACGAAGCTCACGGCTCGAAAATACGGTTGCGGCTGGTGGCTCATGCGGCGCATGTACCGCCCGAGCTAGCAGGAATGTGCCAAAATGTAAAACGGACCCGGTAGCGCTGGCGCGAATTTAGGCGGAGCCGTAATTCGCCGCCGCCCAGTGGTGGGTGGAGTTTCCAAACTCCACTGCCGCAACGCGGCAAGTTGCGGTAGTGTACACGGTGACAAAGCGGACGTAGGCCTGCCGCTAGCACGGCAGTGGAGTTTGGAAACTCCACCCCACTGATCGGCGGCGAGTTACGGCTCCGCCTAAACTCGCGCCAGCGGGCTACATCGCTAGCGGTGCACTCACCACTGGGCGCGAAGACGGTTAGGCGAGATTACGCTGGTGCGAGTTTAGCGTAGCGCAACGCGGCCAGGCCCCATTCCCTTACCAGCGCGGAGAACACTCCGTTAACCCCTTAAGCCTACGCTGTGGCAGCGCCCGCTCCCGGTTCTTGTCCGAAGCGTAGCCGGCGAGGTGTCCACGACCGAGCAACAGCCACGCACCTTAAGCATGAATCGCCGGAAGCGTTCCCCGTAGCGCCAAGCGGCTGCGCCAGTAGGCCTGCTGCGCGTAGCGCCCCTCGCTGGCGTAGAAATAAGTGCGCGCCCGCTGATTGGCTTGAAATACCCAGTCTAGTTGCCCTTGGTAATTGAGCCGGGCGGTGGCCTGCGAGCCGGGCACGGCCAGGCAGCGGGCCAGCGTGCGCTCGGCTTGCAGACCGCTGTAGAGCGCAAAGAATAACCCCTGCGCCGCCAGTGGGTCGAAGGCCAGCGCGGCATCGCCCACGCACAGTAGGCCGGGGGCCGCTGGCTGCCGGGCGCGGGCGATGCCGGCGTCCACGGCGCGCACCCGGGGCGGGGTGGCCAGCAACAGCGGCTGCGGCCGCAGCGCCGCCGCGTTGAATTCGGCCAGGAACGTGGCCGGGCTGCGCACGAGCATTGCGACGGTGTCGGGCAGGCTGTGGAAACAGATAACCCGCTGGCCGGTGGGCAGTAAAGCCGTGTACCACCAGCCGCCCGGCACCGCCCGGAGCCGGGCTGGCCGAAACGCCGAAGCCCGCCAGCACCAGCAGCCGGTCCTGGCTGTCGGTGCGCAGCTCGCCGATGGTGACGGGCGTCCCCTGAAAGCTACCGGTCAGCACGTAGCTGTCGTCTTTCCCAGCCCCATAGTGGTTTTCTTGCCGGGGTCGATGACCAAAGCGGCGCGGTCGGCCCCGGTTACGTCGGCGTTGCGCAGCGGCACGGTGAGGCTGGCCGTGGCCGGGATGTCCTTCGCCGCTGTCGCCGTGGCCGGGGAGGGGCGGGGTTATCTTTGAATAGCTGGTGCCAGTACCGGCTTCTCTATGGCTGCTCCGTTGACCTACTGCCTTACTAGGCGTCGTTTTTCTGCCTGGCAATTGCTGGCTGGCTGGCTCCTGTGCGGATTGCCGCTGGCCACCCCGGCCCAGCGACTGGCCCCGCCTCCCTTTAAAGCCCCAGCTTTTCGCGATGCCGCCCCGGTGCCACAAGCCACTGGGGCGGCCACCGTGAGCGGCCACGTGGCCCGGCCCACCGCCCGCGTCATTACCCTCAGCTACGGTCCCGACTGGCGCGGTACCCTCACCCATACGGTCGAGGCCAAGCTGAGCCCGGCCGGTGATTTTCGCCTGACGCTGCCCCGGCTGGCCGCCCCCGCCGAGGTGCGCCTGGGCTACGACAACAGCTTCGCCACGCTCTACCTCTCGCCCGGCGACGACCTGCGCCTGACCTTCGACCCCGCCCGCCTGGAGCAAACCCTGGCCTTCGCCGGGCGCGGGGCCAATGCCAACAACTACTTGACCCAAAGTGCCCTGCTGGCCAGCCAGGACGACGAGGCCCGCCGCACGCCCGACGCCCAGGCCGGCCGCCTCAGCGCCGCCGAGCTGCGCCGCGCCGCCGATGCCTACCGCCAGCGCCGGCTGGCTGCGCTCACGGCATTCGCGGCGGCCCGGCCGCTGCCCGCCGCCTTCGTGCGCCAGCAGCGCCAGGCGCTGGAGGCCGAATGGGCCAGCACCCTGCTCAGCTACGCGGTGCGGCAGTCGGCCGAGCGCGTGCGCGACGGCTACGCCACGCTGCCGGTGGGCTACTACGATTTTCTGCGCGAGCTGCAACTAAGCCGGCGCGACTCATCGCTGACGCAGAGCGCATTCCTGAGTTTGCTGATGACTTACGGCTTCACCCAGCTCAACGACGAGGCCGGCAACCTGCCCACCGGCCCCGACGCGGGTCGCCGCCTCTACCAGCGGGCCACCGACGCGCTGGGCGCGGGCCGCGTGCGCGACGTGGCCGTGGGCCAGTACCTGCTGGGCAAGGTGGAAAGCGAGCGGGCCGATATTCGTCCGCTGCTGCCCGACTTCGCGGCCCACAACCGCGACTCGGCCATTGCCCGCGACCTGCGCCGGGCCGTGCGCGCTCACCTGGCCCTGGCCAGCGGCCAGCCCGCTCCCGACTTCACGCTAGCCGATGCCAGCGGTAAGAAAGTCGCGCTGCGCGATTTTCGGGGCAAGGTGGTGTACCTCGATTTCTGGGCTACCTGGTGCGCGCCCTGCCTGGCCGAGATGCCCGCCAGCCAGGAGCTGCGCCGCAAGTTTGCCGGCCGCGACGTAGTATTTCTCTACGTGTCGCTCGACGCCCAGGCGGCCGACTGGCAAAAGTATTTGGCGGCCAAGGTGGTGGCTGGCGCCAACGCCGTGCACCTGCACGATGGTGGGGCCTTCGACGGCCCGGCGCCCCGGGCGTTCAACGTGCAGTCCATCCCCAGCTACTGGCTTATCGGGCGCGATGGCCGCATCATCTCCAACCACCCGCCCCGGCCCTCCACCAGCCCGGCCATCGACAACGCGTTGGAAGAGGCACTGAAACCCTAAGCTAACCTCACCTGTTAGGTACTCCTGACCTACTACCCGTAACGGCTCCGGCGCGCCCCGCGTACTGAAGCCGGAGAGGTAAACTTCTAGTTGTTACGCTCTATTATTCAAGTGATTTGGTGCCGGCGATTTGGGCTGGGTGGGTTGCTGCTCGGGCTGTTGCTGGCTGGCCCGGCGCTGGCCGCCGGGGTGCCGCCCGCCCCGCACGATTCTACCCGGGCGTCCCCGGTGTTTGCGCGCCGCCGGCTCGTAGTGCAGGTCGATTCGCGGTACTCGATTATCAATTACCACTTTTCTACCATCAACGGCCTGAAGCTGGGGCTGGAGTGGCGCGGCCGGGTGCGCACCGGCGCGGCTTTTTACTTTCTCAGCAGCCGCATTCCCACGCGCCTGGAGCCGCCCACTAATGCCGCCGACGAGGCCGACGCTACCCTGCGGTTCTACAATATTGCCCTCTACGGCGAGTACGTGCTCATCGAAAACCCGCGCTGGGAACTGGGGATGAACCTGCAAGGTGGTATGGGGTCGGTGCGCGTGGAATACGACCTGGCCGATACCGCCCGCAACAACCGCCGTACCCGCACGCCCAGCGATTTTATTGCGCTAGTCGAGCCTTCGATGGCGGCCCAGCTGCGGGTATTTTCCTGGGCCAGCCTGGGCGCGGGCGCGGGCTGGCGGCAGCCATTGTTCGTCGATCCCGTAGTGCGCCGCGAGATAAGCGGCCCCATTTTTTACCTGCGCGCCAAGATTCTCATCGCTCCGCTGTTACGCATCCGGCGCAACCGGGAGCCGCTTTTTTCGCAGAAAGACCTGCGCACCCGCGGCCTCAACAACCGCACGCGCCGCCGATTTTACGGCGAGTAACTATAGGCTGGCGATTAAGCTCAGGGGTTTATCTGCACCGCCCCCGTCACTTGCCGGTCGAATACGTGAAGCCCACCGTCAAATTGGTATTGACGGGCCGGCGGTTCTCCACCGCCACGCTTTCCAGCGAATACGTGTAGGCCGCCGTGAGGGCCAGGTGCCGGCTCACCGTAAAGCTCAGGTTGCTGGTAGAATTAATGCGGTAGTCGCCGATAAAATTTTGCAGCGAGGGCTGGTAGAATATCAGCGACGTGAATACCACCGGCCCCTTCGTCAGGCGCAGCTTGAGGCGGGTAGAGCTACGCGGCACCTGCCGCAGTAATTCATCAAGGTAGCGCGTGTATTCGTAGAGAAAAAACTGGCTGACCGATACCTCATTACGCAGCGTGTCGAGGTAGAATTGGTAGCCCACGCCGCCACCCACCACGAAGCGACGGGCAATGGCGCGCAGGTTGCTCTGCTCAGCCTCGCCCAGGGCATAGTACTTGAGGCGGCCCACCTTGTAGGCGGGCGTAAACAGGCCCAGCAGTTCGCGCTCGCGCAAGGCCCCGTCTTGCCGGCCGTAGCTGAAATTGAGCGCCGCCGGTAATAGCCAGTGCTTGCCCAGCGCCAGGTTGCCGGTGTGGTTGGTGGTGAAGTACACCCGCTCCACCGTCCCCGTGCTGTAAATGCCGGTGAGCGCCGCCGTGTAGCGAATGCCCTGCCCACTCACGTTGTAGGTCTCAAATTCCGACGAGGGCAGGCCCCCCGTGGCCGCCGCGCTCGCGGCGACCACCGGCGCGGCGGCCGTGTCGGCCACGGTAGTGGTTTTGGTCGAATCGGCCCGCTGGGCCAGCGCCCGGCCCGGCAGCGCGCAGCCGAGGGCCAGCAGGCCACCGCCCAGGAGCCGCTGCCGGCTGCGGCGACGCAGAAAAATGCTACGTAATTTATTCATTCATACTATTTAACGTTCGCGGCGCGGCGCGTCGGCGCACCGTAGCGTGGCCGCCCGATCGAGCTTGCCAGAGGCCGTGGTCTTGAAGGCGGGCACGTACACCACGGCCTTGGGCACCTCGTAGCGGCCCAGGCGCTCGGCCAGCAATGCCAGCAGCCGCTTTTCGGCGGCGGCGGGCAGGGCCTCGCCTTCCACGAAGGCGGTTACGGCCTGGCCCAGGCGCTCGTCGGGGCGGCCCGCTACGAAGGCCCGGCGCGACTGCCCCAGCTCGGCCAGGGCTACGTCGAGCACCTGCTCTACCTTCTCGGCCTGCACCTTCACGCCGCCCGAGTTGATGACGAAATCGACCCGACCCAGCCAGTCGAAGGTGTGCTTGTCGATGAGGGTAATGCGGTCGTTGGTGACGATGAGCTTGTCGTCGGTTACGTCGCCACGCACTGTGAGGCAGCCGCGCTCATCCTGGCCCAGGTGCAGGCCCGGCAGCACGCGGTAGTGCGGGCTGGCCTGCGGGCCGTTGAGGCGCCGCAGGGCCATGTGCGAGGCCGTTTCGGTCATGCCGTAGGTCAGGTACACGGGTACTTTCAATTTCTGAATTTCTTGCAACAGGCTGGGTTCCACGCCCGCGCCGCCCACCAGGATGGCCCGCATCTGGTTGAGCCGGCTGGCCCGGCCAGCGGCCAGCACGGCCCGCAGCTGCAAGGGTACGAAGGCTGCGAAATCAAATTCCGCCTCGGCCGGTACGAAGTCAAACGGGTCGGCGTGGGGCTCCACTACCGTGAGGTGCATGTGCCGCTCCAGCCCGCGCACCAGCATCATCTTGCCGCCGATAAACTCGCAGTTGAGGCAGACGAGCGCCCGGTCGCCCGGCCCCAGGTCGAAGTAATCGCCGGTGCGCGCCGCCGAGGCCGCCAACTGCCGCCGCCTCAGCACGATAAGCTGCGGCTGGCCGGTGCTGCCCGAGGTACGCAGCCCAAACTCCTGGGCACCCGTCAGCCACTGGCGCAGCAGCTCCAACACCTTGGCTTCGTAGCCGTTGAGCTGTGCGTGCGGGCTGGGTGTCTGCTGGATGGAATCGTAGGTAAACGTACGGCCGTTGAGCAGCAAAGAGGTCGGGAGATTGGGGGAGGGCATGGGGCAAAAGTACGGTCCTTATCTACGGATAACGGGTATGAACTGCCGATGAACCATTCGTATTTAAAGTGGCTTTACTAGTAAGTGAGTACTTACTTTTGATTTTTTAAAAAAGCCACGTACCTTTGTGCCGTACCAATCCCTTCCGCCATGACAACCTCTCCGTCCATTGCCTCCGAAGTGGTACCGGCCGCCGCGCTCACCGCCGCCGCCCTGCCTTGCCCCAAATTAGCGGCGCTTAAAGCCCGCGCTAAAGCCTTGAAAAAGTGGCGTAAGCAGGAGCGCCTGCGCTTTTTCTTCGGCTGGTGCGCGGGCTGCCACGCCCTCGGCTTCAGTTTTTAATTTCCCTGTTCCCACCCACTCTCCGCCCTTCTACCAAACCAAAAAAAGCCCCGCCATCCGGCGGGGCTTTTGCGTGCAGCAGCGAGGCCAACGGCTCGGCTACGGAAATTTTGGAAATTTATCGAAGTCAGGCTGGCGCTTTTCCAAAAAGGCGTTTTTACCCTCCTTGGCCTCATCGGAGAGGTAGTACAGCAGTGTGGCGTTGCCGGCCAGCTCCTGAATGCCGGCCTGCCCATCGAGTTCCGCGTTGAAGCTGGATTTGAGCATGCGCAAAGCCAACGGGCTCTTTTGCAAGATTTTGTGGCACCACGATACGGTGGTCTCCTCCAGCTTGTCGAGAGGTACTACCTTATTAACGAGGCCCATGTCGAGCGCCTCCTGGGCGTCGTACTGGTCGCACAGGTACCAGATTTCGCGGGCTTTTTTCTGACCCACGATGCGCGCCAGGTAGCTCGCCCCGAAGCCGCCGTCGAAGGAGCCCACTTTGGGGCCGGTTTGGCCGAAGCGGGCGTTTTCGGCCGCGATGGTCAGGTCGCATACCACGTGTAGCACGTGGCCGCCGCCGATGGCCCAGCCCGCCACCATCGCAATCACCGGCTTGGGGATGCTGCGAATCATCTTTTGCAGGTCGAGCACGTTGAGGCGGGGCACGGTGTCTTCGCCCACGTAGCCGCCGTGGCCGCGCACGCTCTGGTCGCCGCCCGAGCAGAAGGCCTTGCCGCCCTCGCCGGTGAGGATGATGACGCCGATGTCGGTGCGATTGCGGCAAATGTCCATAGCCTCAATCATTTCCTGCACCGTAAGCGGCGTAAAGGCGTTGTGCACCTGCGGACGGTTGATGCTGATTTTGGCAATGCCCCCGTGCTGGGAGAAAAGAATTTCCTGGAACTCCTTAATCGGGCTCCACGCGATGGGTTCTGACATACAGGTAGGGATTGAGCTTCCGCGCCCGTCCGCGAACTCTTCCGCGCCTTCCGCGGTAAAAATATTCACCGCGGAAGGCGCGGAAGAGTTCGCGGACGGGCGCGGAAGCTGAATTAGGAAAAAGCTTGTTTGACGGCGGTACGGTATTCCTCGAAAAACGCCGCGTTGGTTTTGGAATCGGTGAAGATTTCGAGCACCGCCGCGCCGCTTTCGGCCGCAAAGAAAACTGCTAGCGCGGCTTCGAGTTCGGCCGGCGCCGAAACGGGCAGGTAGCGCAGGCCAAAATCGCGGCACAGGTTTTCAGCCGTAAGAGCTTGGCGGGTCTCGAAAAACTCGTCGAGCTCCGGTTGCTGGCGCGGCCCGTCGATGAGCCGGAAGATGCCGCCGCCGTGGTTGTTGAAAAGCACTACCCGCAGGTTGGGCGTGGGGTAGTTGTGCCAGAAGGCGTTGCGGTCGTAGAAAAAGGCCACGTCGCCGGTCAGCAGTACCACCGGGCGCTCGGGCCGGGCCAGCGCCGCGCCCACGGCCGTGGAGGTGCAGCCATCAATGCCACTGGTGCCCCGGTTGGCAAACACGTCAATTTGGCGGCCCTCGGGCAGGCCCAGGATGTTGGCGTAGCGCACGGCCATGCTGTTGGCCAGGTGCAGAGCCGTGTGTTCGGGCAGGCGGCCCAGCACCCGGCGCATGGCCCCGAACTCATTGAACGGCTGGCCCTCAATCGCGAAAAATTGGCGGAGGAATCCCCGGGCGGCGGCGTTGGCCTGCTGCCACGTTACGGCTGGCTGGGCAGCTGCGTCCGCCTGGGAGTCGTGCGGCGGTGGGGTAGCGGAGACGCAGGGACTCGCGCCCGCGACCGGAGCGGAAACCGAGGGCTTCTGCGCCTCGCGCAAGCTGATGAATGGCCCCGGAATTGGGCTGGCCGCCCGGTTGTAATCCTTGGTGTCGAAAACCGCGAGCTGCTGAAAAAACACCGACGGCTGCACCCGGATGATGCGCGTGAGCCGCCGGAACGTATCGGCCACCTCGCCGGCCGGCTGCAAGTGCCAGTGCTGGGCGGGCGCGGCGTCGCGCAGGAACAGCTTGAGCGCCTTGGAGATGAGCGACTGTCCGAAGGTGATGAGCAGGTCGGGCCGCAGGTCGGCTTTCTGCTCTTTCGGCAAGCCAGCCAGAAAAATATCGTGGTGCCGCACAGTGGGCACGTTGCCCAGGTTGGCGATGGTATCGGCCACCACCGTCACCTGCCGGGCTTCGGCA
The DNA here is from genome assembly GCA_913776615.1 of uncultured Hymenobacter sp. Taxonomy (GTDB): domain Bacteria; phylum Bacteroidota; class Bacteroidia; order Cytophagales; family Hymenobacteraceae; genus Hymenobacter. The sequence goes on along the minus strand of CAJYPK010000001.1, from coordinate 11,218 downwards.
AACTCGTAGAGCGCGGCGGTCAGGGTCGGGTCTTCGGGCTGCTGGCCGGCTACTACCAGCACCCGCCCGGCATCGCGCAGCTGGCGGCGCAGGTCGAGGATTTCGGCCGGCGGCAGAATGGTATTAGAGTGGTCGTCACAGCTGATTTTCACGCTGGCCTCGTAGCCGATTTCCTGGCCCGCCTTCGGGTAAAAAGGCTCGCGTAGCGGCACGTTGACCTGCACCGGGCCAGCCGGGCCGGTGCGCGTGAGGTGGATGGCCTCGTTAATAATGCGCTCGGCGTGCCACTTGGCATCGGGGTGCGTAGTATCGGCCGGAAAATCAAAGGTGCCCTTGGCATGCGCGCCGTAGAGATTGCGCTGCCGGATGGTCTGCCCATCAAGCTGGTCTATCCACTCCGGCGGCCGGTCGGCGGTGAGTACGAGCAGCGGGATTTGCTGAAAAAAAGCCTCCGCCACGGCCGGGGCGTAATTGAGGCCTGCCGTGCCGCTGGTGCACACCAGCACCACCGGCCGCCGGGTGGCCTGTGCGATGCCCAGCCCAATGAAGGCCGCCGCCCGCTCGTCGGGCACCACCCGCAACCGGCCCCGGTAGGCCGGGTGCCGCGCAAAGGCCAGCGTGAGCGGGGCCGAGCGCGAGCCCGGCGAGAGAATGACGTCGGTGATACCGTGCCGGGCGCAGATTTCGGCGATGTTGAAAACAGCTTGAATGCTTTGCATGGCGGGAATAACGTGAAAAAACGTACCGCTATGCTTCGCAAGCGGACGCTACATAAGCCTGACCGGTATTTCTACTTTAAAATTGCCCCGGCCGTTCGCAGCTTCAACTCCGTTTCGTGCCACTCGCGGTCGGGGTCCGAGTCGGCAGTGAGGCCGGTGCCGGCGTAGAGAATCGCTTCGGTGGGCCGCACTTGCAGGCAGCGCAGGTTGACGAACAGCCGCGCCACGCCGGGGCCAGCTACGTTGACCGGCCCGAGAAAGCCGCTGTAGTAAGCCCGGTCGTAGCCCTCGTGGCGTTGCAAAAAATCCAGCGCGGCGGCTTTGGGCATGCCGCCCACGGCCGAGGTGGGGTGCAGCAGCCGCAGCATGTCGGTGCCGAGCGAAGCGGCGGCGGGTACGTTTTTCAAATCCACCTCGAAATCGGTGCGCAGGTGCAGCAGCTCGCCAGCCACGACCGTACGCGGGCCGGCCTCGTAGTACTCGCGCAGGCGCAACTGCTTGAAGCAGCTTACGATATAACGGGCCACCAGTGCCTGTTCCTCAATCTCCTTCTGCCGCCAGATGGCATCCTGGGGGCGGTGGCCCGGTACCAGCGGCTGGGTGCCCGCCAGTGCCATCGTGTGAAAAAAGCCGTCGGCCGTAACCTCGGCCAGCACCTCGGGCGAGGCCCCCAGCCAGGTGCCCACGCCCGGCACGCTCACCAGCGACACGAAGGCCCGCTCGTACTGCCGGCTCAGCTCGGCGAAGGCCACCAGCGGGTCGAAATCCGGCGGCAGCGGTCGGTGCGCCGCCCGCGAGCTCACCACCTTTACCACCTGCCGGGCCTCAATGGCGGCCACGCCGGCGCGCACCAGCTGCGTGTACTGGGCCTGGGTGGCGGCGGGTGGCGCGGGCTGAGTGCCGTAGTGCCAGGCCAGCGCGGGCGGGGTAGGCAGGGCCAGCCAGGCCGTGAGGTTGGGCACGAGCTCGCGGGCGGCGGGGGCCACGCGCACCACGTCGGGCTGGGCGAAGTCGTACTGCACGTCGGCTGGCAGGAACAGCGCCGGGTTGTGATCGGAGTCGCGAAACGGGAAAAACGCGAAGCCCGCCGGGGCGGCCGGGTCGAGGGCGGGCGGCAGGCCGGTGTAAGCGGCTTCGAGCGAGCGGGCGATGAGCAGGCGCGGGTGGTCGGCCCCCGGCTCGCGCCACAGGGCCAGCGGCCGGCCCGTGCGCAGGGCGCCCGCTACCAGGTGGCGCAGGCGGGCCCACGCCTCGGGGCGGGCCGCGGCGGGCCAGGACAGCAGCCGGGGTTCAGCAGCGCGCATCAGGCGAGTTTTTCGGGGGCGGGCAGGTCGATAACCGCCATCGTGAGGCGGCTGATGCACACCAGGGCACCGGTTTCTTCGTGGGTAATGCGGATTTCCCACACCTGCGTGCTACGGCCCACGTGCAGGGCCGTGGCCCGCCCGCGCACCCAGCCCGAGCGCACGCCCTTGAGGTGGTTGGCATTGATTTCCAGGCCCACGCAGGCCTGGCGCGTCACGTCGATGCGGGTGGCCGCGCCGATGCTGCCCAGGGTTTCGGCCAGGGCCACCGAGGCCCCGCCGTGCAGCAGGCCCATGGGCTGGTGGGTACGCCCATCCACGGGCATCCGGCCTTCGAGGTAGCCTTCCGTAAGGTCGGTGAGCTCAATGCCGAGGGCGTCGGCTAGGGTAGGGCGGTGGCCCACCCAGGTTTTTACGTCGTCGAGAGTCATGGGGGATGAGTAATGGGTACTGAATAATAGATAATGAGTAGTTTTTACTTGTTGAATAGAGCCTGGCTTGAATGGTGGCTAGGGGTTGGCGCAGTCTTACTACCACTCGATAGCTAGCACCCAGTACCCGGTGCCTATTACTCATTGCCCAGTACCAATTACCCACTAAAAAACTCCGTACTTTACGGCATTGTTCGGCAAAACTACTTCGCTTCGCCCCGTGCCAGTTCAGCAGCTTTACCTTCTTCGCCACGGCCAGACCGATTTCAACGTGCAAGGCATTGTGCAGGGGAGTGGGGTCGACTCCGACCTCAACGCCCGGGGCCGCGAGCAGGCCGCTCGCTTCTGGGCTGTTTATCAGGACACCCCGTTTGCCCGCGTTTACACCTCTAAGCTCAAGCGCACGCACCAATCGGTGCAGCGGTTCATCGAGGCGGGCCTGCCGCACGAGGCGCACGGCGGCCTCAACGAAATCAGCTGGGGCACCCGCGAGGGCACCCGCATCACGCCCCAGGAAGATGCCGAGTACGCCCGGGTACTGGCCGAGTGGCAGGCCGGCAACGACCACGCCCGCCTGCCCGGTGGCGAAAGCCCGGCCGAAGTAGCCGCCCGCCAGCGCCCGTTCATCGAGCTGCTGCAAAGCCGGCCCGAAGATGAAATCGTGCTCGTCTGCCTGCACGGCCGCGCCCTGCGGGTATTGCTGTGCCAGCTGCTGGGCTACCCGCTACGCTACATGGACGGCTTTGAGCACCAGAACCTCTGCCTCTACAAGCTGCACTACGTGGATGGGCAGTATACCATCCGCAATTTTTTAGACGTAAGCCACTTGGCCCCTTAGCGGGCAGCCAGTAGCGCGCCGTGCGCCGGAGGTAACGAGCAGGCACGGCTGCCCGTTCGTACTGCCTCGTGCCGCTCCCGTTGTCTTTCGATTGTTTCCCCACCTTTTGGCGGCTAATTTTGGCCCCCAATCCCAACCTGCAACTCCGATGGCCGAAATTATAAAAATGCCGAAAATGAGCGACACGATGACCGAAGGGGTTATCGCGGCCTGGCTCAAAAAAGTAGGCGACAAAGTGAAGTCGGGCGACATCCTGGCTGAAGTCGAGACCGACAAGGCCACGATGGAGCTGGAAAACTACGAAGACGGCACCCTGCTCTACATCGGCCCCAAAGAGAAAGACTCCGTACCCGTAGATGGCGTGCTGGCCATCGTGGGCAAGGAAGGCGAAGACATTTCGGGCCTGCTCAACGGCCAGGGGGCCAGCGCTCCCCAGCCGGCCGCCGCGCCTGCGCCGGCTCCGGCCCCGGCTCCGGCTCCCGCGCCCGCCCCGGCTCCCCAGCCGGCCCCCGCACCCGCCGCCCCGGCCGCGCCCGCCAATGGCAAGAAAGCCACCGTGGTGCGCATGCCGAAAATGAGCGATACCATGACCGAGGGCACCATTGCCGCCTGGCTCAAAAAGGTGGGCGATAAGGTGAAATCGGGCGACGTGCTGGCCGAAGTCGAAACCGACAAGGCCACGATGGAGCTGGAAAACTACGAGGACGGCACCCTACTCTACACCGGCCCCAAAGAAGGTGAAGCCGTGGCCGTAGACGGCGTGCTCGCCATCATCGGGGAGGAAGGTGCTGACGTTCAGGCCCTGCTCAACGGTGGTTCGGCCGGCGGCAACGCCCCCGCCGCTACCCCGGCCGAAGCCGCGCCGGCTCCCGCCGCGGCCCCGGCCGCCGCTCCCCAGGCCGAAAGCACCGGCCGCCTGCTGGCCTCGCCGCTGGCCAAGAGCATTGCCAAAGACAAGGGCGTGGATCTGCGCCAGGTAAAAGGCTCGGGTGAAAACGGCCGCATCGTGGCCCGCGACCTGCAAAACGCCCAGCCGCAGCAAGCCGCCGCTCCCGCCCAGCCCGCCGCCCCGGCCGCCCAGAGCGAGTACATCCAAGCCGCGCTGCCGGAGCAGCCCGCGGCCAAGCCCGCCCCGGCTGCCCCGGCTCCCGCCGCGGCCGAAGGCACCTACACCGATACGCCCGTGTCGCAGATGCGCAAGGTGATTGCCCGCCGCCTGTCGGAGAGCCTGTTCACGGCCCCGCATTTCTATCTCACGATGGAAATCCTGATGGACAAGGCCATGGAAACCCGCACCAAGCTCAACGAGCTGTCGCCGGTGAAGCTGAGCTTCAACGACATGGTTATCAAGGCTTGCGCGGTAGCCCTCAAGCAGCACCCGGCCATCAACTCGTCGTGGCTCGGCGATAAAATCCGCCAAAATAAGGTGGTAAACATCGGCGTGGCCGTGGCCGTGGACGAAGGACTGCTGGTACCCGTAGTGCGCAACGCCGACGGCAAAGGCATGTCGCAGATTGCCACCGAAGTGAAAGAGCTGGCGGGCAAGGCCAAGAGCAAGAAGCTCCAGCCGGCCGAGTGGGAAGGCAGCACCTTCACCATCTCCAACCTGGGCATGTTCGGTATCGACGAGTTCACCGCCATCATCAACCCGCCGGATGCCTGCATCCTGGCCGTGGGTGGCATCAAGCAAACCGCCGTGGTGAAAAACGGCGAGCTGGCCATTGGCAACGTGATGAAAGTGACGCTGAGCTGCGACCACCGCGTAGTGGACGGTGCCACCGGCGCGGCCTTCCTGCAAACGGTGAAGTCCCTGCTGGAAGACCCCCTGCGGATGCTCATCTAAGCCCAAGTAGCAAAAGTGACCTTAAAAATCAGCCCCCCGGGGCTGATTTTTTTGTTTTTAGTCATTTTAGTCGCTCTGCATAACAATTAGGTAAAAAACCCGTGTACATTTGGCTTCCTCTATACCTGAGCTACATACATGAAGAAAAATTTACTTATTGTGCCATTTGCCTTGGTGGCCAGCGGCGTTTGCGCGCAGACGCGCACGGTGTCGGGTCAGATTCTGGATGCCGAGGGCAAGCCGGTTATCGGGGCCTCGGTGGTAGAAAAGGGCACCAACAACGGCACGGGTACTGATGTCAATGGCCGTTTCACGCTGCGGGCGCGCACGGCCCAGCCCCGGCTAGTAGTAAGCGCGCTGGGCTACACCACCCAGGAAACCGGCGTTGAAACCGGTCCGGTGACGGTGCGCCTGGCCAGCGGCAGTACGGCGCTGGAAAGCGTGCAGGTAGTAGGCTCGCGCAGCGTCAACCGCTCCGTGACGGACTCGCCCTCGCCGGTCGATATCATCGACGTGCGCGAAGTGACTGCCAAAACCGGCCAGCTCGACGTAAACCAGCTCCTGCAATTCGTTGCTCCGTCGTTCAACTCCAACCGCCAGACCGGCTCCGACGGGGCCGACCACGTGGACCCCGCCAGTTTGCGCGGTCTCGGCCCCGACCAGACGCTCGTACTCGTGAACGGCAAGCGCTGGCACCAGTCGGCGCTCGTAAACCTGTTTGGCTCGCGGGGGCGCGGCAACACCGGTACCGACCTCAATACCATTCCGGCCGCCAGCATTGAGCGCATCGAGATTCTGCGCGACGGCGCGTCGGCCCAGTACGGCTCCGACGCCATTGCGGGCGTCATCAACATCGTGCTCAAAAGCAGCGTGAAGGAGCTAACGGCTAATGCGAACTACGGGGCGTACACGGCCAAATACCGCTTCGACGACAAGACCTTCGACGGGGGCAACCTGAACGTGAACGCCAACTACGGCGTGGCCGTGGGCAAGGGCGGCTTCATCAACGCTACGCTCGATTTCAACCAGCGTGAGCATACCCAGCGGGCCAACGTGCCCAGCCCCGACGGGCTGGCCCGCCGCGAGTACGGCGACCCCAAGGCCCTCAACTCGGCGGCCTACCTCAACGCCCGCCTGCCGCTCAGCGACAAGCTGTACGTGTACGCCTTCGGTGGCGTGAACAAGCGCAAGGGCGACGCCTACGCCTGGTCGCGCTACCCCACGGCCGACAGTACCTATACCGTGGGTACCACGGAGTTTACGACCACCGTGCCCAACCCGCGCAGCAACGCCCGGCTGTATCCCAACGGCTACGACCCCATCATCACGAGCGATATTTTTGACGGGCAGGGCGCGCTGGGCGTGCGCGGCACGTTTGGCGAGTGGGACGTGGACCTGAGCAACACCTTCGGCTCCAACCGCTTTCAGTACGGGGTTAAAAATACCCTGAACGCGACGCTGGGCCAGCGCAGCCCCACCAGCTTCGACGCGGGCGGCTTTCAGCTGCAGCAAAACGTGGTGAACCTCAACGTAAGCCGCAATTTCAAGACCGTGGCGCAGGGGCTGAACCTGGCTTTTGGTACCGAGCTGCGGCGCGAATGGTACCAGATATTTGCCGGCGAGCCCGGCTCGTATCTGAGCTACAACCCGGCCTCCAACCGACCCGCCGGGGCGCAGGGCTTTCCGGGCTTCCAGCCGCGCAACGAGGTGCGGGCCAACCGCAACAACCTCGGCGTGTACGCCGACGCCGAGCTCAACATTACCAAAGCCTTCCTGGTCGAAGGGGCCGTGCGCTTCGAAAATTACAGCGATTTCGGCAGCAACGTGACCGGCAAGCTGGCCACCCGCCTCAAGCTCAGCGACGCGCTGTCGCTGCGCGGGACGGTCAGCACTGGCTTCCGCGCCCCCTCGCTGGCCCAGATTAACTTCAACACCGTATTCACCAACTTCGTGAAGGGCCAGCCGGTAGACGTGCTGCTCGACCGCAACGGCGGGGCGGTGACGCAGGCCATCGGCATTCCGCCGCTCACGCGCGAGCTGTCGCGCTCGGCCAGTCTGGGCTTCACGGGCCGCGCCGGCTCGCTGCTTACGTTCACGGTAGATGGCTATTACATTCACATCCAAGACCGTATTGTGCTCACGGGAGCTTTTTCGTCGGATGATGACGTAATTGGTACCACGCTCACGGCGCTCAACGTGGGGCAGGCGCAGTTTTTTGCCAATGCGGCTTCGACCAGTACCTGGGGCCTCGACGCCGTAGTGGCCAACACGTTGGGCGTGGGCAGCGGTCGCCTCACCACCACGCTGGCCGCCAACTTCAACCGCCTCACCGTCACCAGCGTCCAGACTACGCCCAAGCTGGCTGGCAAGGAAGACATCTTTTTTGGCCCCCGCGAGCAGGCATTTGTGAAAGCCTCCGCCCCGCCGTTCAAAATCAACCTGACGCTCGACTACAACGTGGGCCGCTTCGGGGCGCTCGTGCGCTTCGTAGAGTTCGGGGGCGTGACGCTCATTGACTACAACGGCGACAACAACCGCTACGACCCGCGCCTCACCACCGACGTGGCCCTGAGCTACGCCCTTACCAACCAGTTGCGGCTCTCGCTGGGCAGCTCCAACTTATTTAATAAGTATCCCAATTTCTTCAACCCCCAGGCCACCGAAACCGGGGGCGCCTGGGACCCGGTGCAGATGGGTAGCAACGGCCGCTTTCTGTTTGCCAAGCTACAAGCGCGGTTTTAGCGTATTTACTGGGTAGCGAATACCATTTAACAGCCTGGTGACGGTTTCCTGAGCGGGTAGTGCGAGGTCAATGCGATAAATGAGCGAACTTTGTGGCTCGTATCGCGGCCTGCGCTATCGGCTCAGATCCCGTTGCCAGGCTGTTACCTGTTTATTGATACCTGATTAAATGACCAGAATTCGCTCCACGACCGTGCTCGGCGTGCGCCACAACGGCCAGATTGCCCTCGGGGCCGACGGCCAGGCCACGATGGATAAGCACGTGGCTAAAAACAACGTGCGCAAGGTGCGCCAGCTCAACGACGGCAAAGTCGTAACCGGCTTCGCCGGCTCCACCGCCGACGCCTTCATGCTACTCGACCGTTTCGAGGAAAAGCTCTCGGCCTACGGCAACAACCTCAAGCGCGCCGCCATCGAGCTGGCCAAGGACTGGCGCAAAGACCAGTACCTGCGCAAGCTCGAAGCCATGATGGTAGTGGCCGACAAAGACGAACTGCTCATCGTGAGCGGCACCGGCGACGTGCTGGAGCCCGACTCCGACGTGGCGGCCATCGGCAGCGGGGCCATGTACGCGCAGTCGGCCGCGCTGGCCCTCAAAAAGCACGCCCCGCACCTCACCGCCCGCCAGATGGTGGAAGAAGCCCTGCACATCGCGGCCGACATCTGCATCTATACCAACCACAACCTCATTATCGCCGAGCCTAGCTAGGTATGCTTATGGAAGCTCACGTAAAGTTTACTGCCGTTTTTGAGCCCGTAGCAGAAGGGGGGTATACTGCTTACGTAGAAGAAATTCCCGGGGTGAATACGCAGGGTGAAACACTGGAGGAAGCCCGTGAAAACTTGCGCGAAGCCTTGGAAATGGTCTTAGACGTGCGCCGTGAGCTAGCCGAAGAGCAGCAAGCTGGGCGCTCGGTTATTCGCGAAGCAATTCGGTTGGCTGCTGCCTGATGAAGCGGCGTGATTTGGTGCGGCACCTGGAACAGCACGGCTGCGTGCTGAAGCGCGAAGGTGGTAGCCATTCGGTATTTATAAACCCGGTGCTGAAAACGGTCTCGGCCGTGCCGCGCCATACTGAAATCAAAGGCCCGACAGCGCTTAAAATCTGCCGCGATTTGGAAATTCCAGCTCCGGCCAGCGTAAACTAATTCTGTCAACTGACAATACAACTCATTGTACCTCGCCTGGCGCTACTGCGTACTAAGTACTGAGCACCAAGTATCAAGCATTAAAACATGCACATTACCAATTTCCTCAAGCACCACTACCGCCACTTCAACGCCGCTGCCCTCATCGACGCGGCCGACGGCTACAACAAGCACCTGGCCGAAGGCGGCAAAATGATGATTACCCTGGCCGGGGCTATGAGCACCGCCGAAATGGGCATTCAGCTGGCCGAGCTTATCCGCCAGGATAAAGTGCAGATTATTAGCTGTACCGGCGCTAACCTTGAAGAGGATATCTTCAACCTCGTGGCCCACGACTTTTACGAGCGCGTGCCCAACTACCGCGACCTCACGCCCGCCGACGAGCAGGCCCTGCTGGAGCGCCACATGAACCGCGTAACCGATACCTGCATCCCGGAGGAAGAGGCCATGCGTCGCCTGGAGCACACGGTATTGAAATTCTGGGAGAAGGCCGACCAGGAAGGCAAGGCGTATTTCCCGCACGAGTTCTTCTACCAGATTCTGCTCAGCGGCGAGTTGGAGCAGTACTACCAAATCGACCCCAAAGACTCGTGGATGCTGGCGGCGGCCGAAAAAAACCTGCCCATCATCTGCCCCGGCTGGGAAGATTCGACGCTCGGCAACATCTACGCCGGCCACGTCATTTCGGGCGACATCAAGAACGTCCACACCATGAAAACCGGCATCCAGTACATGATGTACCTGGCTGACTGGTACACCAATACGGCCACCGAAGAAAGCAAAGTAGGCTTCTTCCAGATTGGCGGCGGCATTGCCGGCGACTTCCCCATCTGCGTGGTGCCCATGCTGCACCAGGACTTGCAGCGCCACTCGGTGCCGCTGTGGGGCTATTTCTGCCAGATTTCGGACTCTACCACCTCTTACGGCAGCTACTCGGGTGCCGTGCCCAACGAGAAAATCACCTGGGGCAAGCTGGGCGAGAAAACCCCGAAATTCATCATCGAAAGCGACGCGACCATCGTGGCCCCGCTCATTTTCGCCATCGTGCTCGGCCAGTAGTCGCCGCTCGGTAGCCAAGTAAAAAGCCCGCTCCTGTACGTCAGGGGCGGGCTTTTTAGTGCAGCGTGGGGGCGGGGCGAAGACCGCGCCCGGGAGCGAGGGCTAGCATGGAACTAGCAGGCGGGGCCAGCCGGAACCGGCTGCGGGCAGGGACGGGACGGGCGGTCGAGGGCGGTGGCCCGGGTCTCCGGCTCGGGGCAGCCGCTGCGCTCGTGGCGAGCGGCGGGCAGGAAGTCGTCGTCCTGAAAATTTTCGTGGTAGTCGAGTGAGTCGCTCAGCGCGAGGCGGCCAAACAGGTAGAGCATAGCAACAGGTGTTAAGGAAAAGGATGTCTACCCGTAGAGACGCGCCACGGCTGAGTATATTGCAGAGGTAGCCGATTATTAATAACAATTTAATGCCGGGGCCAGCCAGCCCGGGGCCGGCTAGCGCCTCAGCAGCTCATCGGTGAAGTGCGCCTGGTGCGGCGGTTGGGCGAACTTTTCGGCGTTGTACGCCGCCGAGTTACCGCGCGGAATGGACAGCGATTGCCAAGCGTCCCCGGCCACCAGGCGGGCGACGTACACCAGTTGGCCCACGTGGTAAGGGTAGTGCGCCAGCTGGCGGTTGATGGCCTCCGTCACGCTGTGGCCTTGGTTGCGGATGTAGATGGTGCGGTCGAGGTCGGCGGGCGTCAGGGTATCCAGGGCCTGGAAGAGGCATTGCCAGCCGGCTTGCCACTGGGCCAGTACCTGGGCGCGGGTGGTGAGGTCGTTGTCGAATTCGGCTTCGCGCTCGCGCCAGGGCTTTTCGCCGTCGGTGGTGAGGAAGTCGGTCCAGCGCGATAGCATGTTGCCCCACAAGTGCTTCACAATGGTGGCCATGCTGTTGCTGACCGCGTTGGGCTGCCAGAAGAGTGCTTCGTCGGGTACCTGCGCCATCGCCTGCTCGCCTAGCAATTGGTAGTAAGCGAATTGCTTGCGAACGCTGGAGAGGTAGTCGGTAGACATGGGTGAGGGGAGGTGATGTATCGGCTGCTAAAAGTAGGTGGGGCAGGGTAAAGCTGGGTCAATTATTTGCGCGGGGTTAGCGTATCGAAAGAGGTTTTATTAAATACGGTTGTCATGCTCATCTGGCGTCCGCTTGCCGAAGCAT